>JACKAO010000003.1 GCA_020635035.1 Calditrichia bacterium | reverse complement strand
TCCGTCTGCTGCAGTAATTCCTTGGCCTTGGTTATCGAAATTCCCGGCAAAGTTGTCGGCATATACAGCAAATCACCTTCGTTTAATGGCGGCATAAATTCGGAGCCAAGCCGCATCGACGGGTATATCGAAATAACCAGAATAGCCAGAGCAATCCCGATGGTTGTTTTCTTAAAGCGCAAAACCGTGTCGATTATCGGGCGATACATTCGGATAAGGATACGGCTTAAAGGATGCTTCTCTTCGGGATGAATTTTGCCGCGAATAAAATATCCCATCAATACGGGGACGATGGTTATGGCCAGGATTGCCGAAGCCGCCATGGCATAGGTCTTGGTAAAAGCCAGCGGTTTGAACAGACGCCCTTCCTGCTGCTCCAGTGTAAAAACTGGGATAAATGACAAAGTTATTATCAAAAGTGAATAGAACAACGACGGACCGACTTCTTTGGAGGCCTGCAGGATTATTTTCCAGCGCTGTTCCCCTTTGACATCCGATTGTCCTTCCAGGTGTTTATGAGCATTTTCGATCATCACAATCACCGCGTCCACCATGGCCCCGATAGCAATGGCAATACCGCCTAATGACATGATGTTGGCGTTCAAGCCTTGCAATCGCATAATCACGAATGAGGCCAGTACACCAAGCGGTAAAACGATAATCGCAACCAATGAACTGCGGAAATGCAGCAGAAATGCAATAATCACCAGCGCCACCACGAGGCTTTCTTCGATAAGTTTTTGTGACAAATTATCGATGGCCCTCTTAATCAGGTTAGAGCGGTCATAAGCCGGTTGAATGGTGACACCTTCGGGAAGCCCTGTCTCAAGTTCAGCAAGTTTGTGTTTTACCCGGTCAATGACCTCGAGCGCGTTTTCACCAAAACGCATCACAACAACTCCGCCCACTGTCTCTCCTTCGCCGTTCCAGTCCACTACGCCACGGCGCAGTTCTGGTCCCAGGTGAATCGTGGCAATATCACTTAACATGATCGGAGCGTTATTCGCGCCCATCCCTACCGGTACATTTTCAAGGTCTTTCACCGATTTTATATAGCCCAGACCGCGTACCATAAACTCCGTTTCGCCCATTTCAATCAATCGCCCGCCAACGTCATTGTTACTGCGTTTGATGGCTTCACGGATTTTGCCAATGGGCAGATTATAAGCCTGCAGTTTCAGCGGATCTACTTCCACCTGGTATTGCTTTACAAATCCACCAACGGACGCCACTTCAGATACCCCGGGTACCGAAGCCAGTTCATAGCGCAGGTACCAGTCCTGGATGGAACGCAGTTGCTGCAGATCATATTTATCGCCGCCGTTTAAAACATATTCATACACCCAGCCAACACCGGTGGCGTCGGGACCAAGCTGCGGCGTAACATTCTGCGGCAGGCGATTAGCCGCATAATTCAGATATTCCAGTACCCGGCTGCGTGCCCAGTATAAATCTGTGCCATCTTCAAAGATGATGTAGACCAGCGAAAAGCCAAAAAAGGAATAGCCGCGCACATCTTTGGCATACGGCACCGAAAGCATGGCCGTTGTCAGCGGATACGTCACCTGGTCTTCCACAACATTGGGTCCCTGCCCCGGATACTCGCTGTAAACAATCACCTGTACATCGCTCAGGTCCGGTATGGCATCGACGGCTGTATTTTTGATGGCGTATATACCGGCAATGACCAGTGCTATTGCTGCCAGCATGACTAAAAGCCGGTTTTTAACGGATCCTTCAATTATTTTTTCTAGCATTTTTTTTCTCGTGTTTATTTATCATTTTTTCAAAAAACATCCTTCGTCTCCGCTCAGGATGAAGATGTTATCAATTCTACAATAAGATTCTTCATCTCCTACTAAGTCATTAGACTGATTCCCCCTTGGAAAAGGGGGTTAGGGGGTTGTTCCAAAAATCTATGCAAGTCGCACAAAGAACAACCCCTTACTCCCCTTTATTAAGGGGAAACGGTTCTTTGCCAATTCTAAGCATCTGATAAATCTCTTAACTTTTATTCCTTCTTCACCAGTTTCATTTCACAAATGGGACAGCGGTCAAAACTTTCCGTTGTGAGATACTGCGGATGCATCGGACAGGTGTAAAATGTCTGGCCGGTATCCAGCGAATCCAGACTGCTCAGCTTCATTTCACAGAACGGACAACGCGTATCCGGGTCGCTGGTCACAAAATCAGGATGCATAACACAGGTATACAATTTTGTCGAATCCAGTTTGATAGATGTATCATGCGTATGCAGTTCAAGATTGGATGTATGCTTTTCCTGGTCAGGCATTTTCATCTTCATTTTCGCGGAATCCGCCTGCTGTTCGCTTTGTTTTGCAGATCTCAACTTGGCAATGGCTTCACGGGTCTGGCTTTCCGAATCCAGCAGGAATTGTCCGGATGTGACGACTTTCTCCCCTTGCAGCAACCCGCCTACGATTTCTACAAAACCATCATCCGATTCGGCACCCAGCTTAACATCGCGACCGTTAAAATACCCGGGTGATGTTTCAACAAAAACAATATTGCGGACGCCGGTGCGGATAACAGCCGAAGCCGGAATGGCCGGCACATTATTGGCAACTTCTGATGTTATATTAACCGTAGCATGCATATCCGGTTTGAGAACAAGATTAACATTATCAAACTTGATGCGCACATTGGCCGATCGCGTTTTGGGATCCAGGTAGGGATAAATAAAATCAACTGTGCCGTCAAAATTACGATTTTGTAAAAAGTCCAGTTTAAGATGCGCTTTCTGGCCCAGTTTCAGGAAAGGCAGTTCGCTTTCATAGACGGTTGCCTCCACCCAGACTTTTGAAAGATCGGCGATCAAAAACAGGTGCGGCAGATTTGTACCCACTTCATCCCCTTCAACCACAGCTTTATGGATCATGTAACCATTTACGGGAGAACGCAGCAAAGTCGTCCGTTTCACTTCCCCGGTTTTCTGCAGGCGCTGTATTTCCGATTCCGGGATATCCCACAACTCGAGTCTGCGTTTAGCCGATGTGTACAGAGAATTGGCGTTATCATAAGCCACCCCGCTGGTTTTTTTCATATTCTGCAGATTTTTCCAGGCCAGTAAAAATTCTTCCTGGGTAGCAACCAGCTCCGGCGAGTAAATTTCCAGCAACGGCTGGCCTTTTTTGACATACTGACCTGTTGTATTAAAATAGAGCTTTTCAATCCAGCCTTTTATTTTTGTGGTCACCGTATATTCGTAGTCTTCGGCAACAGTTACCCGGCCATAGGCGCGGATACTGCGTTCAATATTGCGCCGTGTTACTTCGGCCAGTTGCAGGTTCATGTTTTGCTCAACACGGCCATCGATATGAATGCCCCCTGCACCGCCGCCGGCTTCATCTTCATAAACGGGAACCAGGTCCATGCCCATCTTTGACTTCCCCGGTTTATCATAAATCTCGGTTGGATCCATAGGCGCCTGCCAGTACAGTATTTTCCGCTCTCCGGATGTTGGCTTTTTATTATCCTTCAGCGGAGTCAACTTCATACCACAGATAGGGCAATTACCCGGCTCATTTTGTATTACGCTGGGATGCATACCGCAGGTATAAAGCTGCTCCGATTGACTTGTCTGAGCAGTACCGGAACTGTTGTCGGGGCTGAAAATGTAAAATGCACCGGCACCGATCAGTACGCCTGCTAAAATTAAAATTATGTTCTTTTTCATGACTTTTCCTTTAGTTCCCCTCTTGGGAGGGGAATTTGATATTACGATTTTTTAAGGGATTGCAACGTCCCGGAGAATCGTGACTCGCTATGACGTACTATATGTCATCGCGAGGAGTCGTCAGCTGACGGACGACATGGCGATCTCAGTTCCGCTTACTCATATCTCTTACCCACCGCCCGTTCAAGCGCGGCAACTGTTTTTTGATAATTCACCTGCTCATTGATAAAACTCAGGCGCAGCTGCAATAGCATGCGTTCGGCATCGAGCAATTCCAGGAACCCGATACGTCCTGCCCGGTAGGCCGCTAAAGCAGAGGCTAAACTGTTTTCCGCCTGGGGCAGCAGTTCGTTTTTATACAGCTCGATTGTCTCGTGTGTTGACTTCTGGCGAAATATAAGATCATTGATGTTTTCCTGTATTTGAATCTTCAGATCCTGCAAACGAGCTTCTTCTGCATTTTGCGCGGCAATAGTTCGCTCTTGTTCGGCATTACGCGGCGCCTGCCATAAGGGAATATTTAATCCAACCATTAAGGACCAGGCATCCTTGCCGGCATCTGCAGCCATTGAATTTTTATCTTCAACGCTGATGTAGGTGGCCTGCAAAGTAAAATCCGGCCAGTAATTTTTTCCGGCCAGTTCATTTTCCAAGCCAATTCTTTGTTTACGCGATTGGATAGCAGCAACTTCCGGACGATCCGCCAAAGCCTGCGCTTGTGCATCCTGAAGGTTCACAGCAAATCCACTTGAATCTATGGCAGTTAGCGGGGCAATATTACCCTGCTCATTTCTCAGTCGGTTTAATGCCGACTGCAGGTTGGAACGGCGACGGTTTAATTCTTTTATGCGCGCCTGGATGGAGGCGTGCTCAACCTGGGCTTTCAGTACCGCGGCCTGGATACCTTCACCCGTGGCATATTTAACGGCCGCTGCATCAACAAAATCTTTTAGCAGATCATAATATTCATGATATATCTCCAGCGATTTATCGACCAGGTATAAATCATACCAGCTGTTTTTAATATTCAGAACCAGGTCAAGACGCTTGCTTTGATACTGCAGGTCTGCTTCTTCGGCCGCTGTTTTAAATATTTCTTCTTTTGTACCCAGCTTTCCGGGAAAAGGTATTTTTTGCGACAGGCTGATGACATTAAATTGCGGCCCCACGCGTGTTTCCACCGGCTGAATCCATTGGGTGTAGCCTAAAACCGGGTCCGGTAATGCGCTTTCCCTGTCCGGGAGAAATGTTTGAGCCCTGGCATTCTGTTTGGCGGCTTCAAGCTGCCGGTTTGCCGTTAATGCGTCGTCAATAAATTGCTGCAGACGAGCATCCTGCCCGAAAGCAATTTGTATAAAAAGCAGGACTGTTATACTGACTAATCTTCTCATTCTTACAACTCCATCATAGGAGAATTATTTGATAATTGAGTTTGATATAAGAGTCTGAAGAATTTTGACTCACGCTATTTCCCTTAATAAAAGGGATTAAGGAGTTGTTCCTATTTAAAAGATAAATGGTATTTCTTATTTGATTAACTCTCTTAAAGAATTTATATCGTTTTAATAACGTGAATTTTAAAACAATGCTCTCAAAAAAAGAGCTTACAGCATGAATAGAATTTAAAATATGATAAAAAAGGGCGTAGTTATCCCTTGCAGGAAATCAAATAAGGAAGGAGTGAATCGTTTTGTATATTTTGGTGTCTGTCAGATCAGATCTTTTTATATTAAAATATTCTGAAGGATTTATTTGCTCTGTTTCAACAGATAAATCTGAAATGGGCTGTGAAATAAAGTAAACAAGCTTAACATTTGGATTATCTGCCGGAACGGCTTCATCCGATTGTGTTTTATGGTTCTGCATCTGGTCCATCTCAGGGCAGCCACATTTTTTCTCAGCAGGCATTTCTTTTTTACAACAGGCCATTTCCTTCATCGAGCAGCATTGTGTTTCTTCACATTGCAGGCTGCTGAAGGATACCGTTTGCGCAAAAGCCGAAACGGATAAAAGCATTATGCTGAAAATGATGATATATTTTTTCTTATTCAGATAAATCATGGCGACAATGTATTGAAAAAATCAACCTTCTCCAAATATCGTAACTTTTTGTAATAACATTTTGACCTTTCTTTTTGTTCAAATTTTTTTATACCCAAAAAGCATAACAATCTTTGTCTTTATGCGTAGATATTCTGTATCTGAATCTTACACCGTCCCGATGTATCATCTTTGATCTGTATCTGGAAAGTTGGAATCAGTTCATATGGAATTGTAAACCATTCACTTCCATTTGGAGGATAAAATGAAAACTCTCAAGTATTGCATCATTATTTGTGTTTTATTTCTTGCAGCAGAACTTCCGGCAAAGAACTATATCGTTCTGCTTGATTCAGGATCGCTGGTTTGCTGCCAGCCGGACCGCCAGGGAAAAATAATCGGTGATGGAAACATGGGTGAAATGTATCTGATGTTGGGCGAACTGGAAGACTGGTATATGGTGCAGCTTTTCACCAATGAATGCCGTTATGTTCCTAAAAAGCTGGCTGATGTGATTCCTGAAGAACAGGTATTTGTACAATTTAAATTACCCGAATCAGAATTGCAGCGTAAAGCGCTTTTTGAAAATATTCTAAAAGCCCGCGAAAAAGCTGAAGTTGATGCCCAGGATCAGGAGAACGAAGAACAACTAAAAAATTTCCTTGAAGATCGTTATATCCTGAAAATTTTCCAGGAAAACAATATTCATCCGGCTTTATTTAGCGATCTTGTGAAAGAAGCAGAATTAAAGCACTGGAATTAGGCACTAAATACGGTAAACAATACACAGGCAGGGAATCAGTTATAAAGATCTATAATTCCCTGGTTATTCCAAAAGCAAAATGCCAGGCATCTTTATTTGTATTATTGTCGGCGCCAACAAGGTATTGTGTAGGATTCAGTCGTGTCGAGTTGGTGACAAAAAGGTGAAAAACGTGTCCGCCGGTTTCCAGTGCCAGTCCCGCTGAAAGGGCATTATATGAACGTTTTTCTGAAGACGGATCTGAGTAAATATTGCCTTTCCAGCCGCCAATAACCGGCATATATTCCAGCCATAGACTCCAGGTACGGTTAAAATAGTATTGTACATAGAGCGGCAGTGAAAAAGTATATTTTGCATTTTCATTAAAATCATTGGCAAAAATATAGCTGTTATAAACGTATGACGGCACAACACCCAGCCCAAGACTCTTTTCCAGAAGCATCGTGTTAAATATGACCTGTATATAATATTGCGTGCTATTACTATTAAAAGCATCTCTTTTATTCGTACCTGCAATTGCTTCTGTATTAAAAGCTATCCCCGTTTTAAGTGTCAACCTGGAAGGCGTCGTTTTATCTGCAATATCCCAAAACAAATATTTAACATTAAATTCCAGATTATCCTGAACATTACTGCGGCCAATGGTTACCATCCAATCATCTGTTACTCCGTAGCTTAGTGCGGTCCGCATATTTACAGGGCCGTCCAAACCGTACAGTGCGTCATAACCCGCCGTTATTCTCGCAAAGCGGTGAGAGATTTCATAAAAGAAGTTTCCTTTCTGCAATGTTTCAGCAGTTGGCAGATTTGCCGTTTTAACGGAATGGAACAGTTCCTCGCGGGGCTTTACAATAGGAATCTCTCTTCGCCAGCTGGATTGGGCCAAAATAAAAGCTGGTACTAAAAACAAAATTAAAATAACAGTTTTCACTTTTACTCCTTACCGTTCCCTGTTTCAAGCAGCTCAAATTTAACTTCAAGGGTAATTTCCTGAGCAACTTTTACAAAGGCCATAAGACTGGGTGCTTCAATATTATAATCCTTAAGCAGGATGCTGAATTCAGTTTTAACTTTTAATTTTTTTCCATCCTGAGTTATGGTAACAGGAATTTCCATTTTCTTTTCAACACCATGAAGGTCGAACATTCCCGATGCAATTACATTGTAAGTATTCCCATCCCTATCACTTTTATTCAAAGTTCCTTTAAAGCTGGAGATTGGATAATCATAGGTTTCAAGAACATCACTGCGCATATCACTGTCCCTTTTGCCAATGCCCGTTTCAAAAGTGGCAGGTTGTACTTCCAGGTAAAATTCCGTGCCGGCGGGCAGCATATTCTCCCCTTCCCAATAAAGATATCCATCAATATTTTTTGTGGTACCTTCAAAATCAAGTAATGTAGTAGTGGATTTAAACAGCACCTGGTTATCTCCGTCTTTATCTACCTGCCAGTCACCTGCAAACAGGTTACAATGAAATAGAAATATTAAAGTCGTTGTGATAAAAAATCGTTGCATTGTACCTCCAGCGGTTTTAATGGTAAACCTAAAAATAGCGCCATATAATCCTAATTATTCAAAGCACCGTTGAGTATCCATACGCGAATTGAATCTGTAACCGCCTGTGGTAAGGGACTTTGCCCCCTTGGCATACGCGCACCGGAAATGCTCGCTGCACCCGTAATTTTTTTATACAGGTAGCTGTTATCAGGGTCACCCGGTTCAATATAATCCAATCCTTGTGTGGATGGTTTATTTACCAGATTATTATATGCCAGATCACTGCGCATTATCGGGATTTGATTATTAAGATGGCACCCGCTGACTGCACATTTATTTGAAATTATCTCATTGTTGATGTAACTGAATACTGCCATTCGCATAGTTTTTGGCTCTGAATCATCTATCGAATCAATGCCGCTTTCTATTTGGCAGGCATTAAAAATCAAAAAAGTGCAGACAATTATCAGGCTAATTGTTCGGATTTTCATTTTTTCCCCATAAAAATTGACGGGTATTATTTACCCAATGATAAAATCCAATTCATCACAGGAATTTTACATAGTGATAACAAATAGGGTTATATAAAAGTGTTATTTTTTCCGGAAAAATTGAGAGATGCGCTTTTGCCACTCTGATGTCGATGCTAAAAACGCAAAATTTTCAGCGCCGGTAAGGTTGTATTTTTCAATCTCAACCAGTAATTGCTGGTTTGTAATGCGTCGTGTCATTTGAAGAGATGTATCAGAACTTTGCAGGATTTGTTGTGCTTCTGATGTAAGTACCTTTTCTATGTCCTGCGAATTAACAAGACGGTTTATCAAACGCAGGTTAAGCGCTTCTTCGGCATAGACTGTTCGTCCGGTCATTAAAAGGTCGCGGCTTACACCGATACCAACAAGGGCATTCAACATAAAGGTAAGTGCCGGTGGCAGAACTGCCCCCAGGCGTCCGGCAGGAAAGGCAATTTTTCCATTCTCAGTCATAATTCTTAAATCCGCTGCAGACGCCAACGCAAATCCGCCGCCATAAGCCAATCCATTCATAACTGCAATTACCGGTTTGGAGAATTTTAACAGGCGTATCATCGTTTCATCAAAATGAAGGGCAAAAGCGCGCGCTTCTTCTATGGACTTAAATGAAAGGAGCTGTTCAAGATCTACACCTGAACAAAATGCACTATGCCTGCTTCGGATAGCAATTAAACGGCATGTGTCCTTCTTTTCAATGATATCAAATGCCCGGCTTAGCTCGTATAGCATTTCACTGTTCAGTGCATTATGTTTGTCTGGTCGTTCAAGAAAAATGTCAGCGCGGCTGTCTGTGTATATAATCTCAATGAAACTCATATGCACAATCCTTTTTATTTTAAAGATAATAACGGGTTAAATTAAGAAAAAATATAACAGCATAATTTTTACTGTAAAGTGATTTATAATTGTCCCGATAATTTTAATATTCATCCCAAAACATACAGGTAATAACATGAATCAGGAAGATTATATCTTAACCCGGGATTCTATTTTTTCAAGCTATGAAATAGAAATTTTCAACCGTTATGGATTAGATTCTCTGCTCGATAAAATCATATATCATTACAGCGAATTAACTGAGAAAAAGCAGAATCTTGAAAAAAAGCTGGATGATGTTTACCAGGATTTAAGCAACGCCAGCGCCGCACAAATCAATCTTTTACCTAAAAGAATAAACTTTGCATCCGAGCTGGACTTCTGTGCCCGTTTTATTCCGTCGCAATATGTTTCGGGAGATACATATAACGTTTTCCGGTTGGATGAAGACAACATTGGTATTTACCAGATAGATATATCCGGACATGGTGTTGCAGCGGCTTTGTTCAGTGTTAGCCTGTCCCAAATGCTGAATGCCAATATTACTAACCGTAACCTGCTCAAAACGGTTTTGTCAGAACCACCTTACTACGAAATAAACAGCCCGGATAAAGTACTTGCCTTACTCAATGAAGAAAAATTCTTTGACCGCTATGAAATCTATTTTACCATGATCTACATGATTATCAATATTCGGACAGGAGCTGTGCAATTCAGCCGGGCAGGTCATAATCCGCCATTTATTCTGCGTACAGACGGTGGCATTGAGCAACCAATGGACGGCGGATTACCAATTGGCTGGGATTTTAAAAGGCACGATCCTGTAATAAAACTAAAATTGAATCCCGGTGACCGTATTTTTCTTTTTTCGGATGGAATCTGCGAAGCGGCCAACAGCAAGAGAGATCTTTTTGGGGAAAAACGGCTGGCTGAAGTTTTTAAGAAAAACCTGCCATCAACTTTGGATGAAACGTTAAATGCTACAATACGTGAACTTTCAACTTTTACCGGGCACCTTAAATTCCAGGATGATATATCTATAATCGGGATGACCTACCTGGGGTAAATTAAGGCAACACTATTTTTCACTGGAACCAGAAAAGTATCCCCACTCCAACGATTGAACACATTGCACCAACCCATGATTTAGCGCTTACTTTTTGCTTATTATACCAGGCAATAACCAGAACAAATATTGCACTGGTAGCAATTAAAGTTTGTGCAATCCCTGTATAAGTATATTTAAAGGCCATTTGCTGAAAAGCCAGACCACCAAGTGTTCCAATTACGGATGCAATAAGTATAAACTTCCAGACATTTAAAGTTCGTGAATTTTTCGGAATAAAGTTTTGGCCTGATAAGGGAATAAAAATAATCAGAAACAATATCCCCCCTGCCAATCTTACCATCGCGCTCCATAATGGACTTACATCGTGCATATTGAATACTGCTTTACTGAGAATCCCGCCAATTGCCTGACAAACTGCCGCTGTAAAACCATATATCAGGCCGCGTACATCATGTTCCGCTCTGTTTCCGTTTTGTGGTTTTTCTGAAACAACTATAAAAATGCCACCAATAATAGCTGCTAAACCTAACAATGCTGCAAAAGACAAGTGTTCCGCAAATACCCAGCCCGCTAAAACAATTGTAATTAATGGTGCCATCGTTTCCGAGATAAGCACTGTTTGCCTTTCTCCAAGACGGTTAAGCGCTGCAAAAAAAGCACTGTCACCCACCCCGATACCAATAATACCGCTGGTTAAGAGCAAAATGTAACTCAAGGCTGAAACATCTGCCAGAAGTCCGTCTGAAATAAGAAGGATAAGTATCAGACCGGACATGGCAACCAGTCCTTTATAAAGATTAAGTGTTAGGGGATGAATTTTCAGGCCAAGTCTTCTGAAAATAACCGATGCAAGCGCCCAGGAAAAAGCGGCAAGCAAACCGGCACTGAGACCAATGAAATGGTTATTTTCCATCGATTGATAAATTCCAGGATATACAGGCAATAAACAATTTGGCAACCGACCAAATCAAAATGCTAAGAAATTTCAGATGTCACTCCAGCTCACTTCGAACATCGACATGAACTTCATGATTCTCATCAACCTGGACAAAAATCTCGATAGGCCGGCAGCATATTTCGCAGTCTTCAGTATAATGTTGCCGTCCAATACTGCTGTCAACTTCAATTTCAAAAACTTCTCCGCAGTACGGGCAGAATATCTCGACATTTTCTAATACATTCATGATTCCCCCTTTATAAGTAAGTTGGAGCTGAGTTCTTTCATAATTTAGCAATTATGATTTATCATAGCTACTGTTAAAAGTATTCATATTTCAAGAAACTATTATTGTTGTCTTATTGCAAGAATTATTTGATTTTTATGGCAGCATTCCTAAAAATACCACAAATTAAAAGTTGTTTTGATCCTAACCGGTAATATTATTTCTAGATAATCTCTCAGGGAAAACATGGCACAGGAAAAAAAATTCGGTACTTTTGGCGGGGTTTTTACACCATCAATATTAACAATCTTAGGCGTTATCATGTACATGCGCCTGCCCTGGATTGTTGGTCAGGCAGGTATCTTCACAACCATCGGTATTGTTTTGATAGCACACATTGTATCTGTAACAACCGGTTTGAGCGTTTCATCGATTGCCACTGACAAAAAAGTAAAGGCAGGTGGTACTTATTTTATTATTTCCCGCAGCCTTGGTTTGCCTATCGGCGGAACGCTTGGTATCGCGCTATTTTTCGGACTTTCTTTAAGTGTAAGCCTTTATATCATCGGTTTTTCTGAAAGTTTTTTAGGATTCTGGGGGTTTCCGGTTACAAAAGATATGATCCGGCTAACCGGTACTATCGCTATTTTATTTGTCGGGACATTAACATTTATCAGCACATCGCTTGCTATAAAAACCCAGTATTTTATCATGGCAGCAATAATCCTGTCCCTGATTTCAATTCTTTTCGGCAACACTAACTTTGCACCCGAAGCGCCCTTATTTAACTCGATTGAGAATATGGAACCGCTCATTTTTCTTTTTGCAATATTCTTCCCTGCTGTAACCGGTTTTGAAGCCGGGGTTTCAATGTCGGGTGATTTAAAAGATCCTAAAAAATCCATTCCGGCCGGAACAATAAGTGCTATTGTCGTAGGACTGTTAACATACATCGGATTAACTATATTTTTCGGATATCGGGTAAATGCCGACGCTCTCGTTAACAATCCTAACATACTTCTGGATATTTCATTTTACGGGCCGTTGGTTGTTGCAGGTATCTGGGGCGCAACTATGTCTTCAGCGATTGGCAGCATTTTGGGAGCACCAAGAATTCTGCAGGCGACTTCATCGGACAGGATTACACCCAAAATTTTTGCCCGGGGTTTTGGCAAAACCAATGAACCGCGTAATGCACTTATTCTAACATTTATAGTTGCTGAAGCAGGTATTCTTATCGGAGAATTAAATCTTATCGCCCGGGTAGTCTCCATGTTTTTTATCACCACCTATGGATTTCTTAATCTGAGCAGTGCTCTCGAAAGCTGGGCCAGTACCGACTTCCGACCGTCTTTCAGAATTCCCGCCTGGATAAGTATAACAGGCTCCCTGATTTGTTTTATCCTGATGCTGGAGCTGGATTTTGTTGCCCTGATTGGTGCCACGTTAATTATGGGTGCTATCTTTTTATACCTGAAACGCAAAGAACTGACACTGGAATCCGGTGACACCTGGGAAGGTGTTTGGTCATCTGTTTTGAGAACAGGCCTTAACCGCCTGACCCGAATTAAAAAACAACAGCGTAACTGGCGTCCGAACATCATCCTGTTCAGCGGCGATAGTAATGCACGGCCGCATCTGCTGGAATTCGGGCGCTGGCTGGTTCATAAACGCGGAATTCTTTCGAATTTTAACCTGCTCGAAAATAAAAATGCCAAACATCTTATTCCACAGACAACACAGTCAGCTGTTGAAAATGAAGAAGAATTCCAGGGCATTTTTATGCGCAGTGTGGAAGTTAATGATGTTTACGAAGGAATGGAGACCATAACAAAAGTCTATGGTTTTGCCGGGATCGAACCCAATTCTGTAATGCTGGGATGGGGCCGAAATTCAGGAGAACCTGAAAAATTTGGACGACTTATCCATAACTATTCCCAGTTGGATTACAATATTTTTGTCCTGGATTACGAGCAGGAATTTGGTTTTGGCCAGATGAAAACGATAGATGTCTGGTGGCGTGGAGGCAGCAACAGTGTGACCCTGGCATTAACATTACTGAAATTTTTACAGGCATCACCTGAATGGCACCAGGCCCGGGCACGCATTTTTATTGTCAGCGATGAGAGTGCTTTAAATAACAAGATTTATAAAAACATGATTGGCTTACTTGAAGAGCAGCGTATTGATGCCAGCGTAAAAATAATTAATAATGCCATTGAACATAAACCGATACGCGATATAATTAAACTGGAATCAAAGGAATCGGATCTGGTGATACTTGGTCTCCCGGAAGTTAATCCTGAAAGCAGCGCCGCACTTATTAATAACGTCGATACCATAATTAATGATTTAAGAACTGTTCTCTTAATTCGCGCATCTTCCTTTTTTAAACCAATTTTTATCGGCATCGAACGCACAAGTGCATCCCCTGCTATAAAATCGGAAAAGCTGAACACAAGGCAAGCTATAGAGCTGCCCCCTTTAGAATTACCTGCCCATGATGTATTAGCAGCACGTTTTAAACAAATAAGCGAATCCATAGAAAAAGAGTTCTCCGGCTATCAGAACAACTGCCTGCAGTCCCTGCAAAACTACAACGAGAAACTTCTTGAAAATATTGAAAAGCTTATTATAAAAAGTATAAGCGAAACAGAAGAAATTCTTGAAATAAAAGAGACTCACCGCGGGATCAGAGCGATTGCCCACATTCAAAGCACTTTTTTATTTAACCTGAAAAAATTAATCCAGAATTATAAAACCACAATGATTCCGGATCAGAAAGATATTTTACAGAGCGGAACGGAAGATCTTTTAAACAAGCTTGAAGATATTCAAAAAGAAATTCCTGCAGAATTGAATGTATTCTATGAAAGAAAAAACGATACTGCAAAACAGCCTGTTTTTATGCGGCTTTTTAAACGTAATAAACCGCAAAAGCGAAAAATACGACTACATGATATCTTCAATTACAACCGCCGTGTACTGGAGCGGAAGGGTATTTACGAATACCTGAAAGAATTTGGAATCAGCAGCTATCAGTTAAATTCAGAAATACAAAAACTCTTCAACAATACAAATGATGCGATGCAGGCATGGGCCAGTGCCATAAGGAAAGATAGTTTTAGCGATAAAGTTTTTGAAGCTGAAAAAGTGAAAATTTTGCAGCGGATAGATGAAATAAAATCTGCAGGTATAACAAAATCACAGACTATGCTCAATGATCTTTACGAGGCATTGCACCACGCCCTGCAATCTGTTTCCCGCGATCTTGAGAGTACGCCCAAAGACAGGAAACTGCGCAGGAAAATTAAAATAGGCCAAAAACAACCGGCGCTTTTTGAAAAAGTTAATGAAAGTATCGAATACTGGGAAAGAAATCAGCAGCTTATCAGCAACTTCCTTGTTGAAGATATTCTGTTAAAAGGCATCGCTGACAGGATTGGAACGATTACAGGAAGAATGCAGACGGATGTCATGATCGGTATAGACAGCAATTTTAAAACCCGCCTGCAGGAGTTACTCAAGGATTTACAGGCTATTAAACCTGCCGAACCCGGAAAGTTGATTTTACCACAAAACATTGATATTAACCGGGAATACCGTGCACTTCTGAGTAATTTGCACAAAGACATTCAAAATGCGATTCAGGATTTGCCGGATGAGATTGATGTAATGTCTGAAGAATCTTTCCAAAAAATCGGGCAGGATCAGTTCTCTGATGTAACAACGGTTTCTGTTAACCTGCGTCGATATATGGAATTTCTTACAGAAACAGAATTGATCGAACCGCTTCAACAGTCAATCAGCCATGTGAGCAGCGAACTGGAAAAAACCAATGAAATTTCCCGGGAAGTTATCCGCTTTATTAATTACAATTTTTCCTTCCAGGATGAACAGAATGAACTGTCGCAGGAATCATTTGAAAGCGCTGTTTTAAGCGGTATTGAGCGCCTTAAAGAACGAATCTCTTTTCTTGAAAATCTCCAGGAAAAGACTAAAACCGATTTCCAGAAAAGTATTTCGGCACTATTCGAAAAAATGAATCCTTTGCTGGTAAGCCGTGCATCCGGAGAGCTAAAGCATACAATTCGCAGCCAGGAAAGTCGTAAATACATGGGTAAAGCCCGGCTAATTGTTGAAGACAGCCGTGCATTCTTCCGCAATATGCTTGTTAAGATTGTTTACCAGCGAAGTGAAAGCGTGCTTTTTGCAAAAAAATTAAGCAATGATGCAGAATATCAAAGTGCTGCGGGACAGATTGCAGAAAGCATCCATCTTTTGACTCCTGATCAGAATATTATCAGCCGTTTACCATTTTATTATACACAATTATTTACAGGCAAACGACAGCTAAACAAAGAATTTATCCTTGAAAGAGCGTATGAACAACAGCAAGCCGCGCAGGCAGTCAGCAGTTATAAACAGGGTTATTATGGCGCTCTGCTGGTGTTGGGAGAAAGACACTCCGGAAAATCAACACTATCCTTTGCAATTGCACGTAAACATTTCGATAAAAATAAAATTTATCAGTTGTTCCCGCCCGAAAGCGGCAGCGCCGAGATAGCAGCATTTAAAACACAGTTACAGCGGCTGGTTCCTTTTTCCGGTGACGCGTCTCTTCTTTTGGAGAATATCCCGTCGAACAGTGTTATAATTATACATGATCTGGAAATGTGGTGGGAACGGCATGAAAACGGTTTTGCGGTACTTGAAGAGATTAAAAGACTTATTGATCAGCACAGCAAGAATTGCTTTTTCATCATTAACTGCGGTGTGCATGGTTTTAACTTTATAAACCGGGTCATGCCCTTGCAGGACGCCTTTATCAAAATCATCGAATGCCAGCCTTTTGATGCAGAAGATATACAAAATGCTATAATGCTTCGTCATGAATCCAGCGGTTTAAAATTTAAATTAGGAGAAATCCAGGAAGAAAATTTATCCAGGCTAAGGATGGCACGTTTATTTAACAGTTTTTTTGATTTGTCGGGCGGTAATATCGGTCAGGCTTTGTATTTTTGGATCAGCAGTATCCGGGGATTTCTGCAAAATACACTAGACATAAAACCAATCGATAAAACAGCCGAAGATATTTTTTCAAAACTTAAAACAGACGGGATTGTACTCCTGCAGCAATTCATTTTGCATAAGCACCTTTCTCTATCACGAATTGAAAAAATAAGCGGCACAATGCAAAATAAGATTGAAAATGTTTTATATTCACTGCGTCGTAATAATTTAATTATTGAATCTCAACCGGATATCTTTTGTATAAATCCCTATATCCATACAATCCTTGTCAGACACTTTAAGGAAACAGGCCTTTTATGATTGAATATTTAGAATTTGAATTTTCTGAGTTCTCATTGATTGGAGTAACCATCCTTGCAGTTATTCTGGCAATCCTGCTAAAAACTGTAAAGCATGTGGTTATAAAAAAACTAAAACGCAAAGCTATCAAAGAGTATTACCCGCTGCTGGAAGTAGCCTTATGGTTTATATTTATTTTCTGGAGCATCAATGTTGTATTAAAAGACAGTTTTTATCACATGATTGCAATAATCAGTCTGGCAATTATTGTTGCGGCTTCAGCAGGCTGGTTCATTGTCAGGGATTTATTTGCAGGTATTGTTTTACGCTTTAGTGATCATTTTATTGCAGGACAGTTCATACAAATAGGCCAGCAAAGTGGTCAGATTAATCAGGTTGGTTTACTTAGCCTGAGCGTACAACAGGAAAACGGGGCGGTTGTAAAAATTCCCTGGAGCCGGATAAACGGCAGCATTTATAGTAAAACCGATTCATCCGATAAAATAAACCGACTGGAATTTCCGCTGGAAGTCAGCAACAGCATTTCTTCAGAAATTCTGTATTCCAGAATACGCCAGGCTATTTTATTAAGTACCGGCTGTTCACTAAACCGCGAACCACAATTACAGATCATCAACAATGGAGATAAGCAGCGGGTAAACATCACCGCATATGCCCTAAGTCCAGATTATTTTACACATATTGAAAGCAATGTAAAAAATGCAATAAAGGAGTTTTAAAATGGTAACCGCATTTGTTTTATTATCCGTTGAACGAAATAAAATTGAAGAAATTGCCCAGCAATTATCAGATATGAAAGGTGTCTCCGAAGTATACTCAGTTAGTGGTTCGTACGATCTGATTGCTATTGCAAGAGTCATTAATAATGAAAAACTTGCTGACCTTGTTACCGGGCGTATGCTTAAAATAGAAGGCATCATCCGCAGTGAAACAATGCTGGCTTTCCGCACTTTTTCAAAACATGATCTTGGTAGTATGTTTTCGGTTGGTTTTGAAGACGAAGTTTAAATGTTATAAATAAAAAAACCGGGATATACAAATCCCGGTTTTATAATTTCTGAACCAAATTCTTTAAGATTTATTTTTCCGGCATCTGGAAAGCAACATACAAATTAGCCCGTCCGCGCTGAATAAAGAACAAGACCATATCGCCATCGTCTACATTATTCAGAACATCAGAGAACTGATCCACAGATTCAATCATTGATTTATTGAGCTTTACAACAATGTCGCCTTCTCTTAGTCCATTTGCCGCAGCTATACCATTTGGATTAACCGATGTTATGACAACGCCTTTTACATTGTCCGGCAAATGGTATTTCCCTGAAACATCATTTGTTATGTTCGAAACCGTCAGCCCAACCTTATCGAATTGGCTGGTGCCATCTGCAAGATTTTGTTTATCCGGTGTAAGTTCACCGAGTTTTATATTAATATCTTTTTCATCTCCGTCCCTGAGCACCGTTAATGTTATTTCTGCATCCGGTGATGAACCTGCAACCCAGGTGCTTAATTCTGTTGAATTTGCAACATCTTTTCCATTGAACTTAATGACAACGTCTTCATCCTTTAAACCGTATTTTTCAGCCGGACTGTCTTTCTGAACTTTGCTTACTATTACACCTTTGGACCTGTTTAAATTAAGAGCTTTGGCAATCTCGGGTGTTATTGTTTGAATATAAACACCCAGCCAGCCGCGAACGACTTTACCCTTTTCAAGAATATCTGACATTACTTTCTTAGCAAGATTTACAGGAATTGCAAAACCAATACCCATAAAACCGCCATTTTGTGTTGCGATCGCAGCATTAATTCCTACAAGTTCACCATGCAGATTAACCATACCGCCACCGGAGTTTCCGGGATTTATAGCTGCATCTGTCTGGATAAAATCTTCATACTGGCTTAATCCCACACCACTGCGCCCTTTAGCGCTTATAATACCAGCCGTAACCGTATGCTCAAGCTCGGGTTGCAAAGGTGAGCCGATTGCCAATACCCAGTCGCCTACCCTGGCTTTATCTGAATCACCAAGTTTTATAGGTTTTAGGTCAGAAGCATCAATAGATATAACTGCTAGATCTGTCTGACTGTCCGTTCCTTTAACTTCTGCTTTAAATTCACGTCCGTCCATTAATCTTACTTTAATATCATCCGCGTCCTTTACCACGTGATTATTGGTCAGGATTATTCCATCGCTGTCAACAATCACACCACTTCCCAGCCCGTGTTGTTTCATATCTCCCTGCGGTGAACGTCTCTGAAAGAAATGATTGAAAAAATCATCTCCAAAAAATTGTTCAAATGGGCTGCCGTTAAAGGACTGTCCGGACATTTTTATAGTGCTCTCTGTAAAAATTGTAACAACCGACGGATTAACATCTTTGGCAACTGCGGCAAATGCGTTACTAAGCTGATTGGCAACATTCAGATCCTGCGGGTCAGCTGGTGGCGGCATGGATGCAGGCTGGTAAATAACATTTCCATCCTGTGAAGCATGCCCGGGTGACGTCATATTAAAACCGATTGAAACGATAATTCCGATCATAACCCCGCCAACTATATAAGACCACTTAGATCCCCAAAAATTTTGTGCTGACATTTTACTTCCTCCATTTTGTTTGTTTTCAAATTCAGAGAAATAATAAATGGGGAAAATGAAGAAAAAATGAAGAGATCGTAGAAAATTTAAAATATTGTTTTTTTATCAAAGAGCGTTTAAACATTCTTTGACAAGAATTTAAACAAAGCCCCGGATTACATGACAGTATCAAAGATTTCAGGAAGGAATAAGGTTATCAGATTAAATGAGTAAGACAATGATTATAAATAAAGATTATTAGCAGAAATAGCGGTTGGAAAATTTGCTGGGGAAGATAACATTCCAACCGCTACCCGGAAAGAAATTGACGTTAGATGAAATGCAAGAAACCGGTCAGCTGTGTATTTTTTCAGAATGACTGGTTAATTTTTCCAGATATGGTTCA
Source organism: Calditrichia bacterium (assembly GCA_020635035.1). Lineage (GTDB taxonomy): Bacteria > Calditrichota > Calditrichia > Calditrichales > J004 > JACKAO01. Next base: position 481,539 of record JACKAO010000003.1, on the reverse strand, counting down.
GCTTCAACAAGAATTTTCAATTCCGCATCCGGAGATTCCAGTATATGCAATAATTCCCGGATCTCGCTGTTCGGCGAATGTTTTGCCATATTTGCAAGAACATGATGCGCACCCCGGCGTAAATGGAGTGAGTCCGGTGACTCTAAAAGAGCTTCAAGGACAGACTTTAACCCGGCTTCCCCTAATTCAGAGAGCCCTTCGGCTGCCAGCCAGCGCACATCGCCATTTTGATCCTCCAGCGCATTTACAAGGATTGGTGCAGCAATGGGTTCATTGATATCAGCCAAAGCTTTAACTGCTTCCCAGCGTGCAATATCTTTGGGATGAGATTCAAATTCCGATAAATAATCTATTGCCGGTGTTCCCATCGATACCAGCAGCTTGCGTGCCTTTTCTCTAACCAAGCCATCTTTGTCAGCCAGTTTATGAATGTTGTTTTTGATAGTATTTGCAACACTATCATGATGAAAATTTAAAGCGTGTGCCATTTCTTTCCTCCTTTTATGAATTGATATTGTCTGTTTCTTCCGGTAAAAACCATTTATAGTAATAGACTTTAATTACATCGGTTATTAAAAATGCTCCAATTGAATACGCCCAGATATAGCCGGCCATCCGCCAGCCAATCGGTGAGATAAACCAGCCATATACAGCAAATAAGGTTGCAACCACTTTGGTCAGAATTGCAGACCATAATAAGCCGCCGGAAGGTTTAATGGACCAGAAAGGCTTGCGTGTGCGTGCAAGGAAGATTGTCAGGTGTCCGGCAACTGCCAGTTTAAGAAAAATAAAGGACTGTAATACATCCATGTGCAAATTCAGGATTTCCCGGCCTATGTAGAAAATCATAAAGCTGGATACCACTCCAACAATACCGAGAACAGTGCCCAGTCCCAGCACTTTGCGCATATTCCATTTCTCAGGCATTTGTGAATAATGAACATTATCAGTAGCGATTGCCATAATCGGTGCATCATTAAGCAGGGCCAGCAATACAATCATCAGAGCAGTGATCGGGTAAAAATTAAAAACAAGAATGGATACCGTTATAAAGAACAATACTCTTATCGTTTCAGCAATCCTGTAAATGCTGTAACTGTTCATACGCTGGAATATTTTGCGGCTTTCCTTTATAGCATCTACAATTACAGATAAGCCTGGTGATGTAAGCACAATACTTGCTGCTGATTTAGCTGCATCTGTGGCACCATCTACCGCAATACCACAATCTGCATTTTTAAGCGCCGGAGCATCATTCACACCGTCTCCGGTCATTCCGACAAAGTGTCCCAAACGCTGCAATACTTTAACAATCGAAAATTTATGTTCGGGAAAGACCTGTGAGAATCCGTCACTTTTTTCAACAAGTTCATCCAGTTTATGATTGGTCACTTTATCAAGCTGATCGCCACTGACAATAAAATCACCCAGCCCTAATCTTTCAGAAATCTGACGGGCAATAGCCTGGTTATCACCTGTTACCATTTTTACAAGAATGCCCATTTCAGTTGCATTTCTGATAGTATCACGACTGTCTTCACGGGGTGGATCGAACAGCGGGATGAGTCCGACCAGCTGCCATTTATCTTTTTCCTGAAGTGCGACAGCGATCATGCGGTAACCCATCTGGGCATAGTCATTTACTTTTTCAGCAAATTCTTCAGTCTCACTCCGGTTATTGATCAGTTTAAAAATAACCTGTGGTGCGCCTTTGCTTACTATATAGGTTTGATTCGTCGTGCGGTTCTTAATCGTTACTTCTGTTCGTTTTACAACAGGATCGAAAGGCTTAAACTCAGATGTTTTATACTGCTCAAACTGCTCATGAAAGTGTTCATTTTTATCTGTTTTAGAAAGGATCGTTGTATCTATGGGGTCATTATCTTCAGCCCTTGATGCCAACGCTGCATACAACAAAACTTCTTCATCAGAATAATTTTTTGCAGCAACTGTTTCGCCTACGGTTAATTTATTCTGCGTAAGCGTACCTGTTTTATCAGAGCATAAAATATCCATCCCGGCAAGTTCTTCAATTGCTGCCAGCCGGCTGACAATAACTTTCTTACGTGCCAGGTTCATTGCACCTATAGCCATCGTAACTGTAAGAATCGCCGGTAATGCCACCGGTATAGACGCCACCGTAAGCACCATTGCAAAACGCAGAGTTTCCATCAGGTTATCATGACGAAAAAGTGCAACCATAAAAATAAGTGCAACCAGGACAACAGCCAGGATGATTAAATAATTACCGATCCTTATAACCGCCTGTTCAAAGTGACTTTTGCTTTTACCCTGATCAACCAATTTTGCGGTTTTACCAAAATATGTATCCAGACCTGTTTCTGTTACAACTGCATCCATCTCGCCGCGGGTTATAACTGAGCCTGAGTAAGCCGTGTCAAGAATATGTTTTTCGACCGGCAATGATTCCCCTGTTAACATGGATTCATCACATTCAAGGTAATCACCGGAAATCAGTTTTATATCAGCAGGAATAATATCACCCAGTCTTAAGCGTATAACATCGCCGGGAACAAGTTCTCGCGCTTCTAAAATCTGCCATTTATTGTTACGTTTTACACGCGCTTTTGGGGCAAGCCTTTTTTTAAGCATTTCGATGGCATTATCCGCTTTATTATCATGCCAGAATCCGACAAGTGTATTCATTAACAGAAGTGTCATAATTATTCCGAAATCCGTATAATGATGCACAAGTATCGATAATATTGCTGCGACTTCAATCATGACCGGAATCGGTCCCCAGAAGTAGGACAAAAACTTTAAGAATGGATTTTTGTGGTGTTCGGTTATTTCATTAAATCCGTGCTTTTCACGGCTTGACTGTATTTCCTGATCAGTAAGGCCATCCGTTCGGCTGTTGAGCTTTTTTAACAGGGAGCGAACTTTTACTGGTTGCATCTCTTCTAAACTCATAACGGTTGACATTTTTTATTCCTTTATGTTAAAAGTTATTTTTGAAGACACTGCAGAACATTGGCATTATGCCTGGCGCAAAACGCACGCCTTACACGAACATAGCCTTTCCGGTTTGTTTTGAAGTCAAAAAATGCTTTATACATTGGTTTCTCCTTTCGCTTTTTGTTGCTCAGGAGAAGAATAAGAAGTGAAAATGAATTTTAGATGAAGAAAGTAATATTTTAAAAATAATACGTTAAAAAATGTTCTGCGGGATTATCTTTGTTCCACCGGAAGGATAACTGTAAATGTTGAACCATGATGTACCTGGCTTTCAACTGAAATGGATCCTTTATGCGATTCAGCTATCAATTTACAAATGGATAAACCCAACCCGCTGCCACCGGTTTTACGGGACCGGTCTTTATCCACACGATAAAAACGCTCAAATATAAACGCCTGTTTTTCACCGTCAATACCGCTGCCTGTATCGTGTATTTTAATTTTAACATTTTGACCATCACCTTTAAGGCTTATCATTATTTTGCCTTTTTCAGGTGTATATTTAATAGCATTATCAATCAGGTTAAAAAACAACTGATAAAGCTGATTCCGATCTGCCTGAATGGACACCGGTTCCAGCTCTACCGCAGTTAATTGCTGATGTTTAAGTTCAGCAAGGATTTTTGTATCGTTGATCAGATCGCGTAAAAAATCATCCAGTTTAACCTGGGATAGTTCAAGCTGATCTGTTACATCTTCGGTTTGAGCAAGAAATAGTAGTTTGTTAATCATCTGATTCAGGCGCCCGATTGTCTCAACATCCTGCACTAATCTTTCTTTAAAAGCATCTTCCAGATCCGGATTATTTAGTTCATTTTCCCAGTGTGTGCGAAGCAAAGTAAGGGGTGTCTTTAACTCATGAGCCGCATCTGCCATAAAACGACGCTGGGTCTCAAAGGCTTTATTCAGACGCTCCAGCAGATTATTCAGAGTAATCGTAAGCTGGCCAAGCTCATCCTGCTCATTCTGGATTTCGATGCGTTCATTCAGGTTTTTAGAGCTTATTTCTTTTGCTTTATTTGTAATCAGCTTAATGGGAAAAAGAAAACGTGCAATGATAAAATAACCACCCAAACCTACCAGCAAAACGGCAAAGGCATTTACAATCATGATCACGTTAAACAAGTTATCAAGATCCTGTTCAATGCTTGTAATCGGCAATCCTGCCTGAATCCAGCCAATTGGTTTGTCCCGAAAATACATTCTTCTTGATATGCCCCGAAAAATAACATTACCCTGGTCATCCGTTTTAAGCACAGGGATTTTCATGGTCAGTTTAGAAGATCGGGTGAAACCTGACTCGGCTTCGTCGCGGGTAACCGGTAAATCAAATTTTATAAACTGCGTCATCGGAGATGCAAATTCTATCAAACCACGTGCATTATAGACAATCAGATATACTTCCTGGTATCTTTTAGCAGATTCCAAACGCCAGACTATTTCTTCGAACTGGTTTAAAAAAGGATTGTAACTGCTTTCGATCATATCAGCGAAAATTTCAAGGTCGTCGTCGATGGTTTTGTATAAGAGACGCTGCATCCCGTAATAGATGCTTAAACTAAGCAGCAGAACAATAAAAACAGAAACGGCAAAATACCAGATCGACAACCGGGTTTTTATTTTCATTGATCGTCCTTAAGCATATAACCAACTCCGCGAATGGTTTTTATCAGTTCCCGGTCATCCCCTATTTTTTTACGCAGATTTTTAATATGCACATCTACAAAATTTGTCATAGTAAACAGATCCAGGTTATCACCCCAGATGTGCTCGGCGATAGACATGCGTGAAACCACATGGTTTTGGTTATATAATAAAAATTCCAGGATAGCAAACTCTTTAGATGTAAGATTTATATCTTTACCTTCTTTTTTAACCTGCCTGGTAGCAGTATCTATCTGAAGATTAGAAACATTAATAACAGTGCTGCGTGCATCGCTCATTCTGCGCAAAAGTGACCGTACCCTGGCCAGTAATTCCGGGACAGCAAATGGTTTAGTTAAGTAATCATCGGCGCCTAAATCCAGACCGGTTACCTTGTCTTCAACACGGGTTTTTGCCGTAAGCATTAGAACAGGAACAGTTATGCCTTCATCCCTTAATGCTTTCAAAATATCAAATCCGCTTACTCCGGGGAGCATTACATCCAGAATCACAAGATCGTAAGGTTCAACCAGCGCCTGCTCAAGGCCTTCGTCACCATCCAGTGCAATATCCGCAGTATATTTCTCACTTTGCAGGATTTTCTGAATCCGTATCGCAAGTGATTCTTCATCTTCAACAATCAGAATGCGCATGGCATAATCCTTTGTTTAACGATTACTATTTTTATGCATCCCCGGGAAATTAATAAAAAGAACAAATCCAAACACGAACGTTATATACAAATGTAGTAAAATTAAGTGTCCCATGGTAATACTCCCTTTTATAATTTGGTTGGAAGTATAAGTGAACAAGATGAAGTAAAAATGAAGATTTTTTCAGAGAATTAGATTTTATACAAAATTAAAACATATATTCCTGTCTAATCATGAAAATTCTTATTGTTGAAGACAACAGGCACCTGGTGCAGGATATGCAGGAGTTTCTGCAGGAAAACGGCTTTTTAATTGAAAAAGCAGGATTTCTGGAAGAAGCACGTCAAAAAATAAATCTTTATAAATACGATCTTATCATTCTGGACTTAGGTCTTCCTGATGGTAATGGCCTGGAACTGATTCCGGAAATAAAAAGAAATGATCCTTCTGCCGGAATTATTATTTTAACCGCTAAAGACACAGTTTCCGAAAAGGTAAAAGGTTTGGAAATGGGTGCAGATGATTATATAACAAAGCCTTTTCATAAAGCCGAACTTAATGCGCGTATCAATTCCACATTGCGTCGTGGTAAATTTGACGGTAACAGTGCATTGGAATACGGTCATATAAAAATAAATACTTCTGCCCGGCAGGTTCTTGTTAATAATACCCCGCTGAATCTGACAAAAATTGAATATGATCTGCTGCTCTATTTTATGTACAATAAAAACCGGATGCTCACGAAGGAGAGTATTGTTGAACATTTATGGGGAGACCGGATTGATGAATCTGACAGTTTTAATTTTATTTATAATCACATAAAAAACCTGCGAAAAAAAATCCAGAAACTGGCACCGGTAAATTATATCCATTCCATGTACGGTATCGGCTACAAATTTTCTGATAAAGAACAGGACTAAAACATGCCGGATTTCCAATCATATAAACTGCTTTCTAAAACAACACTTATTTATCTGCTTTTTACTCTAACCGCCTTTCTTGTAAGTGCCTTTTTTCTGACGAACGAAGCAGATGAGTACATTAACAAAGAGCTGGAGGGCAGATTTAATCATACAGAACAGAAAATTCGCAGAGCCATACAGCAGAAGGAGACAGAACGGGCTAAACGTTACGCCGAAATCACTGTTTTAAATCAAAAGCCGGCAGACTTTTCTCTGATTACATACAGTGATACACTGATAACCGATTCGGAAATCACTGAAAGGGATTTTTTCCGCAAGAAAACATTTTACATGGAACAGGACGGTTCATTTTATAAAGTAAGTATTCTAAAATCGATCGGGGATTTTTATCGTTTACGCGATGATATTTTTGAAGCCCTGCTTCCGGCTTTTTTTGTATTGGTTATAGTTATTGTAGTTTTCAATTATTTCCTTTCAGGGTACTTTTTTAAGCCTTTTAATTTAATCCTTAATCATATGCGGGCTTTTAAAGTCGGTCAAAAAAAGGTAGACCACGTGGAAACATCCACCACAGAGTTTATCCGCATGCAGAACCTGTTCAGTAAAATGGTCAACACGATAGACGAAGACTATAATAACCTTAAAGAATATACAGAAAACATGGCACATGAAATTCAGACGCCGCTTTCAATTATTCGTAACAAAACTGAAAATCTGTTGGCTGATGAAGATTTAATGGCGCATCACGGACACGATGTAAAAACAATCTTTGATGAAACAAACTATCTTTCCCGATTGGGACAGGCACTGAATCTTTTTACCAAGATAGAAAACCGCGAATTCAGTAATCCACAAGATATTAAGACAGAAGCGGTAATTCGCAAACACCTTTCCGCGGTAAATGATACAATTCAAATGAAAAATATTAAAGTTGAAACCGAGCTGTCCGCAACACACACTCTTTTTCTTGATCCGTCTCTGCTGGATATCCTGTTAAAAAATTTACTGCGTAATGCCATCCAATATGCATCTTCGGACGGTCCTTTGACCGTTGCAACAACCGCTGATTCCTTTACAATTTCAAACTACGGGGATCCCCTGCCCTTCCCTGAAGAAAAACTTTTTATCCGTTTTCAGCACAACAATAATTCCAAAAAGTCTTTGGGATTAGGTTTGGCAATTGTTAAAAAGATATGCGATCTGAATAATTTAAATCTTGCCTACAACTACCACGAAAAACAACATATTTTTACTATCCGTGGAAATCTTATGTCTTCTGTAGTTCCTTAGATTTTATACAGATTCTGTTTGTATAATATTGCTTTATCACTTACTAAATAAATGGATTATCTTTTATGTTCAATCTAAATATGAAGATTTTTATAACTCTGCTGGCTTTTTCATTAATAAACGTTTGGGCAAATGAAACAAAACCCAAGAGCGGAATTGAATTACGCGGATTTGTTCTTGATGCTCAAACCGATCACCCGATTTCCTATGCCAATGTATTGCTGTTCTCTTCTGATGACCAAAAACAGGTAAACGGTATAGCGACGGATGATAACGGGCTTTTCAGGCTGGAAGGCAACAAACCGGGAAGCTATTTTCTGGAAATACATTTTATAGGATATCAGACTAAAACAGTAAACAACATCACACTGAATTCTGAAAAGGATGCTGTAAACATGGGTGAGATTATTATCGAACCCGATCTTATGAGTACAGATAATATCGAAGTTGAAGCAGCCCGCTCACCTGTAACCTACCAGATAGACAAAAAAGTAATAAATGTAAGTGAACAATTAACAGCTTCATCCGGCACAGCTGTGGATATCCTGGAGAATGTACCATCAGTTACAGTTGATATTGAAGGCAATGTCAGTCTGCGCGGAAGCAGTAATTTTACTGTTTTAGTTGATGGACGGCCTACTATTCTTGAACCAAATGATATTCTTCAGCAAATCTCTGCCGCTTCGCTGGAAAACATAGAAATAATTACGAATCCTTCAGCAAAATACAATCCGGAAGGAACTGCCGGTATTATAAACCTGGTTATGAAAAAAAATGACAAAATTGGAATGCATGGAATAGTTGAAGGGAACGGCGGTTACAGAAATCGCTATGGCGCGCAGGTTATTGGTGATTATAAAACAGATAAATATCAGTTCACACTGGATGTTGGCTATAATCAACGCGCACATTATGGTGATGAGATAGAAAGAAATATCACCACACAGAACGAAATTTCTTCATTTAGAAATTCCAATGGTTCAAACGAGCATGAAGGAAATCGCTTCCGGGTACGCGGTGAAATTGGGGTGGAAATGAGCAGCGCAGATTATTTTTCATTTGGCGGGAGCTTCCAGGATCGTGAAAACAATAATCATTCCGATGTTTCTTTTCTGGAATGGACCGATCTGTTTCCCGAACAGATAAAACAAAGCAGCAACACTTTCCGCAGCCGTGGTGGTAACGAATATGAATTGTATATGAATTATGACCACAAATTTAATAATTCCGGCCATATCTTAAAAGCTGAAGCCCAGTATGAAGCAGGTAATGGTGAAGAACTCACCCGGACTGAATTACTGAACAATGATAATTCGATTAGCAATGGAACAAAAACAACGGAAGATGGTCCGGATAAAGAATTGCAGCTTAAGCTGGATTACACACTGCCCTTCGATGCCGATACAAAATTTGAAGCGGGCTATCAGAACGAACTGGATTACTCGGATGAACTTACCGGTTATTATGAATATGACACACAACTTCAGCAATATGATTTTATTGATGCATTCAGTAACCATGTAAAATACAAGCGTAATGAGCATGCTCTTTACTCACTTTTTGCATCCAAAAACGGATCATTCGGTTATCAGCTTGGATTAAGAGCAGAGTATACAGACCGCAATATCGAGCTTGTTGAACAGGGAAATAATTTTGTGATTGATCGCTGGGACTATTTCCCTTCACTGCATTCATCATACGAATTCAGCAATGGAAACCAGGTCATGGCCAGCTATACCAGGCGCATCGACCGGCCACGCGGCTGGTATCTTGAACCTTTTGAAACTTGGATGGATGCTTATAATGTGCGTACAGGTAATCCTGCCTTAAAACCTGAATATATCGATTCTTATGAAGCCGGCTACCAGGCTGTATTGGGAAAAACAGTCTTCTCTGCAGAATTTTATCATCGTGTTAATCACAACAAAATTGAAAGACTGCGCTCAGTATACGCAGAAAATATTACGCTTCATACACTTGATAATGTCGGGACTGATTACGCATCGGGCAGCGAACTTATGCTTAACTTTGATCCTTTCAGAGACTGGAATGTAAATCTGATGGGTAATCTGTACAACTACCGGATCAAGGGTGTTATATTCGATGAAGCCTTTTCCCGGGAAAGTTTTAACTGGAATGTCCGGTTTAATAACCGTTTTAAATTATGGTCTTCTGCACAACTGCAGCTTAACCTGAGTTACAACAGCGCATCGGTGTCTTCGCAAAGTGAACAGGAAGGTGTTTTTTATACCCATCTTGCTTTACGGCAAGATTTTTTCAACAAAGCGCTAACAGCAACACTTCAGGTGCGGGATTTATTCGGTACTTCAAATTATGAAAATGTCTCTCGTGGTCCGGACTTTTATACCTACCGAAAATATACCCGCGAAGCTCCGCAAATTACACTCAACATTCGATACTTTATTAACCGTCAGAATAATGACCGGGGCAAAAACCGTGACAATGGCGGTAATGATGATTTTAATGGCGGGGAAGAATTCTGATTTTTTAAATATCCTGGAACGTATTAATTACAGCTGATAAAGTTTTGTTATCTTTTTCCTGGCGTTCCAGGAGTTTCCTGAAAACTTCCTTCGTATTGCTAGAAGAAGTTGTGGTTATAACATATTCATAAAAATCAGCCAGCCAACTCTCCACCTGAACCACGACCTGGTTTAAACGATCCATACCTGCATCGTCTTCAATATCGTGGTCTGATACCCGATTGCCAAGGGTGTATTCCGGACTGAACTGTAACCACGTTCGCAGCACTTCTTCCTGACCCGACTTTTTATAGTGATTAAGCATTTCTCTGAATGACGCTTTTTTATTTTTAATGTACGTCATAACTTCCTGGGATTTCTCATCCGTGAGATTTTCTTCCAGGTTTTCATAAGATTTATACAGATTATCATATACCAATCTTATCTCATTGAGTACATCATTTATTTGTTTGAACATCATGATAATATTCTCTTTTTTATGATTTAAATTTTTGGGTAGCCATTTCAATAGACTCGCCCAGTTCCTTAAAACTCCGGTTCATGCCATTCTTTAACTCATCAAAAGCCTGGCTGCCGTTTTCCTGTAAAGCATTCAATTCACTTTTAACTTTATCTTTCTTTTTGATTAGTTCATCCATTTGTTTACGGTATTCCGCTTTTAAATCGTTTTTTACAGAACCGGCATTTTTTTCCATCTCTATGATTTTATCATCCCATTTTTTTAACTGGTCAGACATCTTATCAATATATTCTTTTCTTTGCATAACAAACTCCTTACGATTTATGATTATACATCTTCAATTAATTGTCTGATATTTGTACGGGTTGTATCAATTTGCACCTTTAAATAACTAAGCATGCTGTCAACTTCCATCTTGCCCGATTTCCACATTTCACGGTCATTAATTTCTTTAAAATCATTATATTTTTTTTCTGCCACATCCAGCTTCTGGTCAAAATTATCAATCTTCTGATTAAGATCTGTCTTTAGTGAATCGCTTAGATTCTCAACATCGAAGCGCATTTTTCCTAATTCAATCTTTGCTGCTTTTAATTTTTCTTTCATTTGTTGTTCATAGGCAGCTATTTCATCTGCTGAGATTTTTTTTTGAGTTTCGCAACCCAAAAAAGCAAACAATGTTAATAAAATAAAAAAATATCTCATTGCTAACTCCTTTCACGATTGATTTCTAATCAGCTATTATAGTATGTTTCAACAACCGTGCCGAAAACCTGATCAACAGATCTAAGCTGTTTTAAAACAACAACTTAAAAAGATTCAAAATCAAGCAAATTATGGTTCAGAAAAAAGAAGCAAGTGACAGTGTGGGCATGTGGTACATTTAAAAAATAGTGTGTGCAGCAATGGTACAAATATGGGAGAATTAGATAAGAAATGTAATTAATTATCTTTAGATTTTTGGGAGAATACCCATTTTTCACTGACTGTAAAGTTTATAATCATCCCGATGAAAATACCTATAATATTGGCATAAATATAATACATTCCGGTAAGATGTGTTAACAGCAGAAGTGTAATGTAATTTAATCCACCTGAAATTGAAGCCGTAAAATAATAGCGCCAAAGTCCCTGTTTATAGGAAAATTTTCTTATATGGATATTTTTGTTCCAGGTAAAGATACCGTTTAATGTGTAGTTATTAAGGATAGCGACAGCAATAGCCACGGGCGATGCAATAAAGAGTGCCGCTTCAAAAAAGTCATGCAATAGCCATAAAACAGCATTATTGACAACCATACCGGAAATCCCGACAAGTCCGAATTTAAAAAACCGTACCAGTACTTTTTTATTTATGGTCATTATAGTTTTTACCAAGATAGCAGGAAATAGTACGTGTATGTTTTCCGGCAAAGGAATACTGGAACTCTTCGATTAATTCAAGTGAGTCAAAAAAAGGTTCAACCTTCTTTAAGTCATTTTTATATTCACGGCGGTCATCAAAAATATATAAGGCAGATTTACCATTTAATGTTTCAGGTTTACCCCAGATATCAAATTGAAGTGCAGGTTGATTATATATGTTTTGAGCATAAATCTCCTGGTCGTTATCTGCTGGTAAATAAAATTTTATCAGAGATGATGCTTTGTAAGAATTTGTAAAAACAAAACAGGAATCCTGCCCGCCAAACTGATCCTGAAGTTTGGCAATTTTTTGTGCTGAATCGGACCAGCCGCTCCATGTATTACCTTCTCCCAGTGGCAGATTCGGGATAAGGGGTATCAGGTGAAGCAACACAATCAGTAACAGTGAAAAAGCGATTCCTATTTTGGTTATTAATTTTTTTGTTATTTCCCTGGCATTAAAAACAAAAATCGTTGTCAGGATAAAACCAAGATAACCCGGAAGTAACCAGTTCATTTTTACCAGAGATTTTAAACTTATAAAGGTAAAGGCCACAACAATAAAAAATCCGCTTAAAAAGAAAAATTGCAGATTTTTTCTATCATTCCAGTTTTTAAACAATTTCCCGGTCATTCCGCTGAATAAGACGAAAACCAGTGGTGTAAGCATAAACAACTGGCTGCCGATTAACTGAAAAATATACTTGGTTCGGATCGACTTTAAGCCGCTTGTACGATCACCGAATTGAAACCTGAAAGAAGCCCAGTCGTGGCTTGCATTCCAGTAAATAACCCCGCTGAAAACTATAAACGCCAGTATGAATGCCATGTATATGTAAGGATCTGCAAGTTTTTTGCGGTGTTCTTTACTTAGTAAAAGAAAGATAAAAATTCCCGGCGCTATCATAATAGCCGTGTATTTACTCATTAATCCAAAACCAAGGCTAAGCCCGGCAAGCAGGATATATTTCTTTTTCTCATAGTTAAGATATTCCTGGAAAAGAAAAATGCAGAGCATCCAGAAAAAAATGAGCGGTGTGTCGGGAACGATAATCATTGCATATAAATGTGCAAATACGGTGAGATTAAACAGAATTACCGCGGATAAAGCAAGAGCTTTTTTTTCCGGAAAAGTTCGGTCATCTTTGTACCGCACCACAGTCATATAAAGCAGCAGATTTGTAAGCAGCGACCAAATTACTGCCATAAACTTTACCCCGAAGAATGATTTCCCGAACAGCGTTGTACCAAACCAGATTGAATAGGCAGCAACGGGGGGATGATCAAAATAGGAAAGCGCCGGTTTAAGCGAATAATACCAATAATAAGCTTCCTGTGGCGTCAGTATTGTGAAATTGATAAATACAAAACGAAACAGCGTAAGCGCTGACATGAAATAAAAAAAATATTTATGTTCTTCAATAAAATCTCGAAATTTCATCTTTAATCCCTGAAAAGGTTAAAACAATTCTGCAAGTGAAATTATAATTTTAAATGATAAAGCTTTGCCTGAGAATCACTGACAATAAAAAAGGTATTATCAAGCGGATTTAATGTAACACCTTCTGCTTTTTCAATCGGGATACTATATTTTACAATGTCTTTTGTTTTTGTGTCAACGCTTACTAACAGACGGCTTTCATCGCTGACAATCCACAATTTACCGGAGTCATTATCAAAAAAGAGACCTGAATAATCTTTTAAATTTTTGATTGTAAGCTGATCAACAATTGAATTTTCTTTATTCACCTTAAAAATTGCTCCAGGTTCTTTTTCATGAGCCATCCAGTAATAACCTGAGTCCGCAAGACCTATACCTTCCAGGCCATAATTTGGGATTTGTGAAATATTAAATTCCGCCACACTTAGCACAACACCCTGTGTTGTCATTTTTGTTATTGAACAATTTTTCTCATCGGCAACCCACAGCAAATCATTCTGATGATCGTAAGCAATGCCTTCAAAATCATCACCTTTTATGGATAGTTTTTGTATTAGAGTGCCTGTTAATGAAATCTGATAAATACTGTTATCTGGAGAATCACTAACAACCCACAAGGTTTCATAATTCTTGCCAAAACTCAGACCGGACGGCTCCGGAACCGAAAGGTCATAAGTGGCTATAATCTCAACTTGCCTGTAACCTGTTGCTGATTCGGAACATGAAAAAGAAACAGCAACCAGAATGCTGATACCAAGTAAAAACTGTACCAGGTTTTTCAATCCTTGTATGATTGTGTTATTCAAAAAATCCTGCTTTGTAGGTGATTGTTTTATAAATACCGGAAACGTCAATTTTAATAATCGTTGAATTTAACACAAATGAAAATCTTTTAATAATTCTTCTTATCAAATAAAATTTAATAGAGTGCATATAATTTTAAGACGGATTATAAGCGAGATATTTTAAAATGAAGTTAAAATATAGCTGCCCTGAAGCCAATACAAACATCCAGGGCAGCTATAATGGAAGTTTTTAGTGCGCTACAGGTTCTGCTTCATGAAGTTTTGAATCATTAATTTTTTCATCTTTACCGTCTCCGCTTTTTGTAAAACGCGATAAAAGAGTATACATGACGGGGACAATTACCAGAGTCAGGAAAGTGGAAAAGAACATTCCCCCAACAACTGCAATACCTAATGGACGACGTGCTTCAGCCCCTGCACCCAAACCGATCGCAATAGGCAGCACACCAAAAATGGTTGCAAAAGATGTCATTAAAATCGGACGCAGACGGATGGTTGCAGCTTCAACAACCGCTTCGAAAATTGACCGGCCTTTCTCGCGTAACTGGTTTGAATACTCTACTATAAGAATAGAATTTTTTGTTACCAGACCAATAAGCATAATTAAGCCGATCTGCGAATAAATATTCAGACTTTGCCCAAAAAGAAACAGTGAGAGTAAAGCACCGAAAACCGCCAGTGGAACAGATAACAAAATGGTAAAAGGGTGAATAAAACTCTCAAACTGCGCAGAAAGCACAAGAAAAATAAAGATCACCGCTAATACAAACATAAAGTACAAGCTGGCACTTGATGATTTAAACTCCAGTGACTGTCCGGCATAATCTCGCTTAATTCCGGGTGGTAAATCATTCTGGTAAATATTGTCAAGGTCATCAAGCGCCTGGGCCAGACTAACACCGGGCACCAGGTTTGCAGACAATGTTACCGAGCGTATCCTGTTATAGTGGTTTAATTCTTTAGGTTCAACTGTCTCTTTTACATTCACCACATTGGCAAGCTGAATCAATCCGCCATTTCCCCTTACATAAATACCTTCAATCGCATCGGGTGTTGCGCGGCTTGCAGGTTTCATCTGTACAATAACATCATATTGTTTTGTTCCGCGTTTAAAATTGGTAACAACGCGTCCGCCAAGGAAGGTCTCAAGGGTGGTTCCGATTTCAGTTACAGATACACCTAATCCGGCTGCGCGTTCACGATCAATAGAAATATCAAGCTGTGGTTTATTTAATCGCAGATCCGTATCAAGATTAATCAAGTAACCCAACTGTGATGCCTTGCCCATCATAATACCCATTGCCTGATTCAGCTGATCATAATTATCCGCCTGCAGCACGTACTCCACCGGGCTGGAAGAAAATCTGCCACCCAGACTTGGCGGATTAATAACAAACGCCAGTACACCGGGGATAGACATCATCTGCGGAAAAAGTGCCTGGATAATTTCCTGTTGTGATCTTTCGCGTTCTGAACGCGGTTTTAATCCAAGAAAAAGAAAACCGTTCGTCACTCTTCCCGGTCCGCCAAACCCAAGTCCCACCGCTGCAAAAAGGCCTTTATGCTC
The DNA here is from genome assembly GCA_020635035.1 of Calditrichia bacterium. GTDB lineage: Bacteria > Calditrichota > Calditrichia > Calditrichales > J004 > JACKAO01. The sequence goes on along the minus strand of JACKAO010000003.1, from coordinate 465,868 downwards.
AGGAAGATTAAGCAATTTGCTTTCGATTTCCCGCATATAGCTGTCAGTATATTCCAATGTGGCGCCTTCAGGAGCAATTACAATCCCAAAGCCGACACCACGATCTTCTGTTGGCACAAGCTCGGATGGCAGGAACATAAAAAGTGCGGCGCTGGCAATGACCAGCATGACTGCTGTCCCCATTAAAAGTACACGATGCCTGAGTGACCAGTTTAAGATCGTGTTGTAAACTTTATCGAGTTTTTCAAAAAAAGCATCGAATGAGCGTGATGCCCAGCTGCTGCTTATTCCGTGCAGTGGTTTAAGAATGCGCGAAGACAGCATGGGTGAAAAGGACAAAGCAACGAACCCTGAGATTAGTACAGCGACGGCCAGAGACAACCCGAATTCATTAAACAGCCTGCCCACCGATCCTGTAAGAAATGCCACCGGGATAAAAACAGCAACAAGTGTAATTGTGGTGGCAATAACCGCAAAACCAATTTCCCTTGTACCATCAAACGCCGCCTGCATGCGTGATTTGCCCATTTCCATGTGACGATAAATATTCTCCAGTACAACAATAGCATCGTCAACAACGAGCCCGATTGCCAGCACCAGTGCCAGCAAAGTAAGAATATTTATAGAATACCCGGCAAAAAAGGCAAAGGCAAAAGCACCGATAATTGAGACAGGAATAGCGATCGTAGGGATAATTGTCGCCCTGAAACTTTTAAGGAAGGCAAGAACTACAATCACCACAAGTGCCATGGCAATCAGCAACGTTTCACCTACTTCATTGATGGAGTCTTTAATAAATATGGATGAATCAAAAGCAACATCAAGCCGCATTCCTTCGGGCAGGGCATCACGCAGTTCACCCATGGAAGCGCGGATATTATCGGCTACGTCTATGGTACTGGCTTTAGATTGCTTCACAATTCCAAGACCAACCGCAGGCTTACCATTAAAGCGTGCCACGGTCCGTTCATCTTCGGCACCAACCTTCACATCGGCAACATCACCCAGTCGCACAAGATCATTTTCTTTTTGTGACACTATAATAGCAGCAAACTCTTCAGGAGTCGCAAGTTCTCCGCGCGTACGTACGGCAAACTCTCTCTCATTTCCTTCCACACGTCCACCGGGAATTTCAGCATTTGCCCGGCTGATAGCACTTTCAATATCCTGTGATGTAAGATTATGGGCAGCCATTCTTAAAGGATCCAGCCAAACACGCATGGCATAACGACGCTCGCCACCGATAAATACATTGCCCACACCCGGCAAACGTTGAATCCGTTCTTTTAAGACACGATCCGCAACTTCACTTAATTCAAGACCACTGTAATTTTCGCTGGATAATGCCAGCCAGACAATCGGTTGTGCATTGGCATCCACTTTTGATACAATCGGATCTTCCACTTCACGCGGCAACCTTCCGCGAATACGCGAAACACGGTCGCGAACATCATTAGCGGCTTCATCCACATCCCGGTTTAACTCAAATTCTATTGTTATCACAGAGCCTTGTTCACGGCTTGATGATGTTAAGGTTTTAACACCTTCCAGGGTGGCAAACTGCTCTTCCAGCACGTTGGTTATTTCTGTTTCAACAACACTTGGACTTGCACCGCGATATAATGTGGTGACAGAAATAATCGGGGGATCAATATCCGGATATTCACGCACAGGCAGCCGGTCAAAAGCGATTATCCCGAAAAGGACAATCGTTAAACTCATAACCGTTGCCAATACCGGCCGGCGTATTGAAACATCACTTAATTTCATATTACTTCTCCATTGTTGATGTTTGCGCAGCGGCTGCATTTGATTTAACCGGATGAACACGCGCACCATCATATAATTTTTGATGACCGGCTCTTACCACAACCGAACCTTCATTTAAACCGCTGAGCACTTCTACAACATCGGCCATCCGGCTTCCTAAAGTAACAGCAGATTTGGCAACAGTACTGTCCTTCTTAACCATAAACACAAAGGACTGATCGCCATTAACAAACACAGCTTCATTGGGGATTGTCAGTGCATTATCACGCTGATTGAGTACTGCACTGATATTGGCAGACATACCCGGTTTAAAACGCTCTCCCGGATTATCCAGTACTGCAATGATACGTGCACTGCGTGTGGCGCTGTCAAGCACCGGTTCAATCACATTGATTTCACCTTGCAGCTCATAACCCGGGTAAGCCGTTGTGGAAACTTTAACACGTGCACCCTGCTTCAGCTTGCTCAGGAAGCGTTCCGGTGCAGAAAAATTGATTCGTAAATGATCAATTTGTGCAAGATCGGTAATAACCTGTCCCGTTCTTAAGAATGCCCCGGGGCTAACCTGACGCGCACCAATCTTACCGCTGAACGGCGCCAGAATACGGGTTTTAGCGAACCGGGCTTTCGCTAAGCCAAGATTGGCTTCCGCAACTTTTAATGCAGCATGTGCATCATCTAAATCCTGCCGAGCCCCGGCACCCTGATCAACAACAGATTTTATCCGCTCGTAATTGGCTTTACTTTGATCGCGTAACGCTGTGGCACGGTTGAGTTCTGCAGAAAGCTGGGAATCATCAAGCTGTGCAATCAGATTACCTTTTTTTATAGCATCGCCTTCATGAAACGGAAGACTTTCCACAACCGCGTCAATTTCTGAAACAATACTAACTGAGTTTTCAGCTTCAATTGTACCAACTGCTTCAAAGCGATCAACAATTGTCTGCGGTTCGGCTGAAACAGTTTCAACAGGTGTTGGTGGCATGGAAAATCCACCGCCGCCCGGCCCCTTTGAACAACTGCCTGACAGGACAGCAATTAAAAGCAGTCCTGATGTAATCACACTGATTTTTTTAAATTTTCCAGATTTAAACATCCAGGGTTTCCTCCATCAATTGGTCTTTTCCGGCTCAAAAGTACCGGAAGTTAATTGTTTTAATTTGGCTGCTGCTTTTGCATTTCTTACAAGTTCCTGAGAGTAGCGCTGCTGAGCGGCAGCAAAATCGGCTCCGAGCCTTACAAGTTCAAAAGCTGTGCTGCGGCCATTTCGATATTCGATTAAACCGATTCGGACTTGCTCCTGTGCTGCACCGACCGCATTCCTGGCAATATCGAGTCTGCGAGAACCGTTCTGTAACTCACGACAGGTGCTTCTGATCTGTTCTTCCAGGGTACGTTTTGCGGAAATATAACGTTGTTCACTTTGCACAACCTGTGCCTGCAAGCGATTTCGTTCTCCACGGCCGCTGCGTGAACCAATCGGATAACTTATTTCGATTCCCACACTCCATGATGGATAGTCACGCTTCGTCACCTGGCTAAGAGCATCACTAAAATCACCATCCACTGAAGAACGGAAGACCTGACCGCCAAATAACACATCCTGCGCCGAACCTGATAAACCGCTGCTGCCCAGCGATCCAAGAAGATCAATACTTGGTAAAGCTTCCCAATCCGCAGCATTTGCCAACAGATTCAAACTCTCTTTTTCATTTTGAATCGCCTGCAACTGGCGGTTTTTTTCAACAGCCTGAGCCACAAGGGCATCAACATTTCCTGTTTCGAAAGAAGACGATGGTTTGCTTGTCATTATAAAACGGGTTTTATTTTCTGCGGGACGTTGTCCGATTGATGCTGCAAATTTATCAGAAAGCTGGTCCAGTTGTTCCTGCCTATCAATGAGTAACAATTCCTGCTCAGCTAAAAAGACTTCCGCATTGGCGACTTGTCCGGGCCCGACAAGGCCGGTCTTAGCCCTGATTTTTGTTTCATCAAGAATAGCTTGTGCCCGGTCGCGAACCAGATACTGAACTGCATAATCTCTTTCTGCAGCATAAAGATCCCAGTAGCTGCTTTCGATCTGAGCAGTAAAATCAATAACCGCCTGTTGATAGGTTTCCCTGGCGGCATCCAATGCTTTTTCGGCACTGGACAACTGCTTTCGGGATGAAGCCATGAATCCGTTAAGAAGGGGTTGGCGCAAAGTTAACTGTCCGAACAAATCATATTGCGGATTTAGTGCCGCAAAAGATGAATTCGTTTTCAGACGAGTTGAATTTAATGATGCTTCCAGGTAGGTACCTATCGGAAGATTCATCCGAATTCCCGCTAAGCCATTTGTTTGCCGGGTTGAAAGAACATCAGCACCTGCAAAAAATGAAGCACTGGGCTGATTTTGTTTTATATATTCCAGGCGCGCGAAAAGTTCAGGATCAAAAATACCCCTTTCTCTCTGCACCACCGCTTCCGCAGCATCAAGCCTGGCTTTGTTCTCTTTTATTTCCGCAGAATTTTCCATGGCAATTTGCTGGGCCTGAGCGAGTGTGAGTTTCGCCCCATCAATCTTGCTTAGAATAATCTGCAGAGCACTATCAGGATTTGTATTGTAGTTTTGTGAAAACACAGAACCATAACAAAGAAATAATCCGAAATAAATAAATAGAATCTGTCGCATAAAATTAGTCCGTATTGTAATACCCTGGTTTTAAATATTAATTATTTTTATTATAAAAATTCCAGGTGACAACCCTATGTCACCATACTGTTAGAGTCAGGTTTATCTTTCAATTTATTTACTTTCAAGGCTTTAGAAAACAGCCGGAAAGGACAATAAACAGGGTTGATTGCGTCACCATTATCAACCGATATATCTATAACTATCATTGAGTTCTGTTTATTGCAGAAATTTTAGAAATGTTTGATTCGAAGTTATAATTAAAATTTATCCGGCAGGAAATGAATACGCCGATATAATATTGTCCAATTCTTTAACTGAATTAATCAGATTATATTAATCCTGACTTTTGAAGCAGGGCAAATTCCTGCTCGAAATTGGGTGTAAAAATATTTTGTCCAAGACTTTTTCTGATTTCAAAAACAGTCCAGAAACGTCCTTGATCAATCTCTTCTTTATTTATTTTAAAAGGACCATTGCTTACCAGTCTGAACGTATTAACAAGTTCACTTTCATATTTATTACGCATCACGTAGCGGAATAGCGGCTCAGCTTTAGCAGCATCCACACCCAATTCTTCTTTTGCTTCGCGTATCATTGCACTGCGTATATTTTCACCACTGCTTACATGTCCGCCCACCGCAGTATCCCAACGTCCTGGAAAAAGATCTTTTGCCGATGACCGTTTTTGCAGAAAAAGCCGTCCCTGCTTGTTAAAAATGTGAATATGGATTGTCGGATGCAAAAGGGATGGATCACCATGAACTTTACTTCTTGGAGCTTTACCAATTACTCTGCCCTGTTCATCAACAAGATCAAACCATTCTTCATCATGCAGAGCTGTGGATACTGGTCTTTTTTTATTTTTAAAGCGGATATAAAAAAACTGAATTCCAAAAACAAAGGCTATCAAAATGTAAAACAATCCCCCGGATACAAATGCCCAGGCTTCATGGCTCCAGTAATATGCTGACCATACAATCAAAATAACATGGAACAGCATGATCACACACAATAATTTGGCCAGCATTTTCATCATTTGCTGCTGAGCCGGTAATATTTGCATCTTTCCCATATAGCGTTTTCCGATCAACAGCAATAAAGGTGTGTTGGTAAATCCATGGATACCAAGTACAATAACAAGGATAGCTTCCAGCACAGCCGGTTTAATTTTAAAAAACAGCTCATTACGAAGAACAAGAGAAACTCCCCCGAAAATCACCAGCAGCCCGATATCAAAAAGTATGAATTTTTCTATCTGTTTGTTCTTGATATAAAAATAAATCATTTCAGCCAATCCGAAGATTATCGCTACAATGATACCTGTCATCGGACCATAGATATAATCTGCAGCTAAAAAAACAAGGATGGGTATAAAACCCAGGGTAAAGTTTTTAAATATATCGTTCTTTGTAAAACTCATAAATTAATGTCAAACTCCGCTCAAGGTTAACATTTTCAGGGATTTTATTGATTTATCATTAGAAAACTTTAAATAATTTACAAAGACATCGTAAAAATAAAAAAATCATTTTGAACTCAAAAAATTAATGTATTATATTGAAGTTTAATCTTGCCCTATTGCTTATAAAAAGTTTTTGGAGATCATTTTGAAGATCGATATTAAAGATTTAAAAGACAAAGTACCTGACATTATTTTCCGGCAAGGCCTGGACTATTTTAAAGACGGACGCGTAAAAATAAAACAGACCGACAACCTGTCTGTAATGGCTACTGTTCATGGCACATACCCTTATGTAACACGCCTTGTAGTTGACGGCAACTCTTTTTCGAGCAGTTGCACATGCCCTTACAAATATGTATGTAAACACGCCGTTGCCGTTGCTCTTAAAGTTATTGAAGATCAGAGCGCAGTCGAAGAAAATGAACAGGTTGAAAGTACAAACTGGCGCGAATATTTTGAAAAACTTATTGCTATTCAACAGGTAGACAGCGATTTCTCACAGGAAGTGCGCTGGAAATTGATTTACATCATTCACATCACTGAAAATTACTGGAATATCAAACCTGTTAAAGTATATATGAAAAAAGACGGAACCTATGGCCGTGTCCAGGAACCGTCTTTCAATGAATTATCCGCGCAGAATGTTTTCAGAACTTCAGGTGACCTGATTGCCATTTCTTATCTCGAACGGCTGCAGTCACAGCAGTCTTCTGTTTATTTCCGCGGCCGGCTTGAAACAAGCTATCTCAAGTTTGGCCTGGATGCCGGGCAAATTTTTAACCTTTTGCGTCTTAGCGAATTACATATAAAAAATGAAGACGGCTCTATAGGCACGCGTATACGTTTTGGAAGAAAGCCGTGGAAACTGCGTTTTAAACTGATCAGCGATGAAACATGTTACCGCTTTCAGCCCTATTTTCAGCGTGATGAAGAAGAAGTGCCGATTGATCAGAAAGCCAATATTCTAACAGTAAACCCGATCTGGTTTTACAGGGAAGGAAAACTTTACACCTGCGATTTCCCGCTGAGTTACTCATACATTAAATCGTTTGTCGATGAAAAACTTCAGATCGGTTTAACAAAGGATGAGTACCATTCCTTTATTTCCGATTACCTGGCAAAATTACCAATCTTTCCTTATGTGGATTTCCCGCCGGGAATTGAAGTACATGAAATACATGATGTAGCAGCAAGTCGTCTCTATATCGAAGAAATGGACGATCAGCTTGTGGTATCTCTGGCATTTATGTACGAGAATATCGAGATCGCCTTCAGCCAGAGCAATGATCAGTTCCTGCAATATGACCATGAAACATCGCAGATAATACGCGTTCACCGCGATATGGACATGGAGCAGATTCAGCGTGAAAAAGTTCTGGACAGCGGCATAGTTGAAGACACCCCCGGATTATTTTACGCTACATTTGAAGATTCGCTGGAGTGGTTGTTTGACGGTCTGCCAAAGCTCGCTGAACAGGGATTCGAAATTCTTGGAGAAGAAAGCCTGGTGCGCTTTCGTGTAAAACGTGCCCGGGCGGACTTTGGTGTAAATATTTCTTCAGAAACAGACTGGTTCGACATAGAATTAAATCTTGAATTTGACGGAGTTCCGGTCAGTCTTGAAGAACTTAAAAAAGCTCTGCGTGCACAGAAAAAATATGTTAAACTTCGTGACGGAACAATCGCCCGATTGCCGCAAAAGCTGATCGAAAAATTCAACTATATGATCAACTTCGGCAAAGTAGATGACAACAGCATCCGTTTTGCCAATCACCACATGACTTTTGTTGATAAGCTGTTATCTGAAGCAGATTCAAAAACGCTCGACTTAATGAGCCAGGAAAAGCTGCAGAAACTGGATAAATTTGACAAAATAAAAGCTTATAAATTACCTGATAATTTTAATGGCGAGTTACGTGATTATCAAAAAGCGGGATACGACTGGCTTAACTTCCTTAAAGATTTTTCATTCGGCGGTATTCTTGCGGATGATATGGGGCTAGGAAAAACTATTCAGACATTATGCTTATTAAACAATATTGTTAATATCGATCCCAAATCTACCAGCATTATTATTGCACCGACATCCGTTATCTTTAACTGGGTCAGCGAGATCGGGCGTTTTGCACCACATTTAACTTACCTGGTTCATTATGGCACAAGACGCTCAAAAGATACACGGCGTTTAAAAAAATACAATCTTGTCTTAACTACCTATGGCCATCTGCGCCGGGATGTTACTTTTCTAAAAGATATGTCTTTCAATTATATCATTCTTGATGAGTCACAGAACATTAAAAATCCGGCATCTGAAACATCTAAAGCAGTAAGACTGCTGGAAGGGCAAAATCGCCTTGCATTAACAGGAACACCTGTTGAAAACAACACAATGGATTTGTGGGCTCAATTTGCTTTTGTCAGCCCGGGCCTTCTTGGCGATCAGAATTTCTTTAAAGACACTTTTATGCGTCCGATTGAAAAAGAACAGAATGTCCAGGTTGCCGATACCCTTAAGCGACTGATATTCCCATTTATTCTGCGCCGTACAAAAGAAGATGTGGCTAAAGAACTTCCACCCAAAGTTGAGAGTATCACTTTTTCACCAATGTCCGATGCTCAGCAGGCATTGTATGACAAATGGCGCTTAAGCTATCGTGATAATATCCTTGAAGAAATTGAATCAAAAGGCCTTAACAAATCGAAATTCAAGGTGCTCGAAGGCCTGACCAAGTTGCGCCAGATTGCCTGCCACCCGGGATTGATAAGCTCATCATTCAGTGATAACTCAGGTAAGTTTGATGCACTTAAAGAAATGGTCGAAGAAATTATATCAGAAAACCACAAAGTGCTTATCTTCAGTCAGTTTGTCCAGATGCTGCAGATAATAAAGCGGTATTTTGATGAGCAGAAGATTGCCTACTCCTATCTGGACGGTTCAACTAAAGATCGCCAGGGAGCCGTAAAAAGTTTCCAGGAAGACGACAGCGTACGTACATTTTTAATCAGCCTTAAAGCCGGGGGAACCGGGCTTAATTTAACAGCAGCCGATTATGTGATTCATTATGATCCATGGTGGAATCCGGCAGTTGAAATGCAGGCTACGGACCGCGCCTATCGCATCGGCCAAACCCGTAAGGTTTTTGCCTACAAGCTGATATCAAAAGACAGTGTGGAAGAAAAAATTCTTAAATTGCAACAAAGCAAACGTGAACTTGTTGAATCACTCATTTCCACAGAAGAAACATTCTTTAAGTCCTTAAGCAAAAACGATATCCTGGAATTATTTGAGTAACCGCTTAAAGATTTATTATGGCTTCGATGAAAGAGCGCGGCACAATTCTTCGCTATATTAAATTTCAGCTGATAGAGTTGTCTGTGCTTGTCTTTGCCATTTACAGCATCTGGTATTTCATCAACCTTCCAAACTGGTTGGCTTTTGCTATAATTGCACTAGATATCATTAAAGATATAATCCTGTATTTTTTTACCTGGCGTTCTTATATCGTTCCTGATTCAAATGATGCCAGTCTGATGGCGGGCAAAACATGTACTGCAGCATACAATTTTCAACATACCGGTAAAGTTCTATACAATGGAGAAATCTGGAAAGCGCAGTTGACTCATTCAGGAAAAATAAAAAAAGGAGACCGTTTGAAAATACTGCAAATCAAAGGTCTCCTGTTAATCGTTGAAGCAGCCGACCCGGAACATGGGTAAGAGTTACTTACCGGACCGGCCCTTCGTTTTATTTTAAAAGGTAGGTTAACCCGATAATCAGACGCGGTTCAAAAGTGGGCTGGTTGATTGCACCATCGGCATCATCATAATTATAATCTTCCCTGCCGTTAATAATTTCGCCATCTGAACTATAAGATGTGTCGTGGCCTTTCAGTACATTTGTGCTGTAGTAATCAAGACCGGCACCAAGAATAAGATTCATGTTGTTGCTGACAGGATAATGTGTTTCAAGGCCGGCACCAAAACCCCATTCGCTGCTTGTTACATCGAAATTTTCATTTCCGCCGACATAATTAAAATTTCCGTTAAACCATGCATAACGTGGCCCTGCAAAAAAATAGGCATTTTTCAATGAAAACCAGTTTACTTTGTACAACAGATCAAATCGCAAATCCCAAATGGATCCGTTTTTTTCCGGAGTCCCATTGGTTGCATTGTTTATAAAAATCCTGCGCGCTGCTGCCGATTTTCCCGGATCAATGCTTGTATAAGATAATCCTGCACGCACAAAAAAAGGAAAACCTTTGGCTAGATTTGTGACCAATCCGCTCGCGGAAATATTTAGTCCCCCCCTGTAACCCAAATCTGCACCCAACTGATAATTACCAGAAAAAACAGCACCCGGCAAAAACAAAACTATAAGTGAAAGCAACAATACTTTCTTCATACAAACTCCCTTTAAAATGAATATTTTATATCAACCGCTTATGCAAGACGAATGCCAATTTAGAACTGTTTATCAAACCGTTGTGTCTTTTGCTGAAGTCCTTATTTTGGATTTCAAAAAGAATCAATTATTGTGAATAAAATTTACAATTTAATAATGATGATTAAAGGTCAATCTCCGGAGAGAAATAAAAGTCGTTTATCCAATGTTGAATCCAAAAGAATATTAGAATGATAAGCTAACTGTATCTTAATACAAAGCAGATAAATTTGTTTATCATTAAATCGTTTAAGGAGTTTGTAAATGAAGGAATTAAAAAACATAGCGCTGGTTGCCCACGATAACCGGAAAAAAGATCTTGTTGAATGGGTTGAGTGGAACTACCAGATAATTATGAATCATAACCTGATATGTACCGGGACAACCGGGCAAATGATCGAACATGTTCTGAATGAAAAACTGCACACTGAAAAAGCAAGCGGGGCAGTAAATTCCATTACAAAATTAAAATCCGGGCCTTTAGGTGGAGATCAGCAATTGGGTGCCATGATAACCGAAGGAAAGATTGATGTAATGATCTTTTTCTGGGACCCAATGGAACCCCAGCCCCATGATGTTGATGTAAAGGCTTTGCTACGGATAGCCGTAGTCTATAACATACCCGTTGCCTGCAACAGATCTACGGCGGATTTTATAATTTCTTCTCCATTGATAAACCAAAAATATGATGCTATTATTAAAGACTATTCCTACTACCTTAAGCGTGAAATTGCCTGATTTTAATCAGCAGCGGAAAAATATTAATTGGAAACGATTTCTTTAAGCAAATATCCAAAAGCTGCAGATATAAAGAATATCTGTCAGATAGAAAATAAAGCTGTCCGTAATCTTCAGATAACTTATTGCTATTATCTTCTTTCTCAGGCAATGCAGATCAGAACTGATCAGTATGCAAACTGGTGCACCTTTGCTACCTGGGCATCACGCCAGGCTGGCAAAACAATTCGTGGCGAAGACTTCCTTGAAAGCCTGGAACGTAAACTCGGTAAAAAAGCATTTTACATGGAACCGCTGCAATCAGTTAATCGCTGGTTACTGAAAAAAGGCTTGTTTGAACCACAGACAACTTTGGGCAGGATTGTAAAAGAGATTCATACTCCATTCGATGCATTTGAGAAAGCCAGTGAAGCTGTTGCTGATGGTAATTTAAAAGTTTTTGCAGAAATTGCTGAACAATTTGCTCTTTTCCTGCAAAGTGTACCAAACGCAACAAAGATTAATTCTCCCGGGATGGAACTATTCCTTAATGGGTTTGAACAGGGCATGCCCCCTGCAGGTCAGGATTACCTGAAACAGGCATTCCTGCATTATCAGAAAATTCAATCTGAAACCGACCCGGTCATAAAGGTTTCGCTGGTACTTCTGGCAAATTTAAAAATTGGATTGCATGAACAGAGCCGTTTGCAGGACCAAATAAAAAAGGCAATTGATGCGCCTTCAGAAACTTTTACAGATTTGGGAAAAAGAGTCCTGAACATTATTGTACCAGGCTCAAAACTATGGCCTAAATTTGTCAACTTGCCTGTTGTTTTTCCTTTGCACTGGCTTGCTAAAAAGGTACAGACTGCACTTCAAAAAATAACACATGAAGTAATCACGGAAACTATGATGGTGTTAGAAATGCCCGGATCAGTTTTAGCACTGGGGAAAAATCTGGATAAAACTTTTCCCGATACTTTTAAAGAAATTTCATTGCCTGAGCTAAGAGAATTTCTGGATAAATATGATCCTTGTCCGGATGGAAAAGGAAACTGCGCTGCAGAAAACTGGACAGATCTGCGCCAGAGAATGCATTATATCATTCATCTATTTAAAGCTTATGCTGACGATACATCAATATTTTCTGCCCCCTTCAGCAAAAAGCAAGTTGCACTCATTGAAAAAGGCATCATACCGGATGGAAAGCTTTAGAACTCAATTATTTGGAAATAGATGTAATCGTTGACGATACTGGAAATGTAGTTAAAAGAGTCCCTGCACTATAACTTCCATCTTTAACAAGACCATTTGAAATTAACACCCGTTGCACTGAATATCCGTTTTCTGAATTGTGATTAGCATGTTTATTCTTTAGTTTTACAGGATTTATAATCGGAGAAAAAGCATGTACAATTTACGTATCATTCGATCCATTATTTTTCTTTATTTGCTGTCAGGGATAGCTATTGGTTGTAGTGAAAATGACAACGGTACTGCACCCTCCAATAATATTAATAATGAAAGCACAATTGATTTCTGGTTAAGTGATCCTTCGGCAAATATAAAATTCGTTCAGCAAACTGAAGGTGCGGATAGCGGAAAAGTTATCGGCACCACCATTCAGGTAAATACAGAATCAGTAATGCAGGAGATCGACGGATTTGGTTTTGCTTTAACAGGCGGCAGTGCTATGCATATCCACAATATGTCGGAATCGTTTCGCTCGCTTCTTTTAAAGGAGTTATTTGATGCGCGGGATAAAAATATTGGTGTAAGCTATCTGCGGGTAAGTATCGGTGCGTCCGATCTTGATGCAGCGGTCTTTTCGTATGATGATCTGCCTGCCGGTCAAACGGATACGGACATGGAATATTTTACACTTGATGAAGACCGCAAACATGTTATCCCGGTTTTAAAAGAAATCCTGAAGATTAACCCGGATATCAAAATCCTTGGTTCACCCTGGTCTCCGCCGGTGTGGATGAAAACAAACGGCAGCAGCATTGGGGGAAGTCTTAAACCTGAATTTTATGATGCCTATGCCTTGTATTTTGTTAAGTATATTCAGGGGATGGAAGCTGAAGACATTACTATTGATGCCATTACTGTTCAGAATGAGCCATTGCATCCCGGAAATAATCCAAGCCTACTGATGCCGGCAGATGAACAGGCTGCATTTATTAAAAACAGCCTTGGACCTGCATTTCAACAACACGGAATTCAAACAAAAATAATAATCTATGATCATAACTGCGACCGCCCTGATTACCCCATTTCAATTCTTAACGATCCGGATGCCAAACAATATATTGACGGATCAGCATTTCATCTTTACGGCGGGGATATAAGTGCACTGACGACTGTCCATAATGCTCATCCTGACAAAAATCTTTATTTTACTGAGCAATGGATTGGTGCACCAGGAAATTTTGCTGAAGATTTAAAATGGCATACGCGCGAGCTGATAATAGGAGCAACCAGGAACTGGAGCAGAAATGTTTTGGAATGGAATTTAGCCGCAGACGAAAATCTTGAACCGCATACACCGGGCGGCTGTACACAATGTCTCGGCGCTTTAACAATATCCGGAAATCTTGCTACCCGAAATCCTGCCTATTACATCGTTGCACATGCATCGAAATTTGTTCGTCCCGGATCAAAACGGATTTATTCAACTACCACAAATATTTTGCCCAATGTTGCTTTTATAACACCGGACCAAAAAATTGTGGTTATCGTATTAAATAACGGAAGCTCACAAAGTTCATTTAACATAGAGATTGGCGGGAATATTTTTAACAGCTCATTATCCCCGGGAGCAGTTGGAACGTTTGTGATTAATTAAATACAAACAAAACCGCGGATCCTGAATCTTAGAATCCGCGGTATTTAAAATGGAAAAATCTATCTATTTTAAGACAATGCTCTTTTGTACAAACGATTGATTACCCGCCAGCATGTGGATATAATATATTCCGCTTGCCAGTGAAGATGCATCCCACTTTATATTATATATCCCCGGATTAAAATTTTCTTCTCGCAGAACAGCAACACATCTGCCATTTGTGTCATAAACGGAGAGCCTGACATGCCCGGTTTTTGCAATCTTCAAAGTGACGGTTGTCAGTGGATTAAATGGATTTGGATAATTTGGCAGCAAGTCAAAAATTTCAGGTTTTTGATCCTGATTAAAATTGATGCTGTTCTTTTCTTCTTCTGTGTTTTCTTTGTTCAGGCTAAGAAAATCTTTTCTTAATTCTACTGCAGAGATTTTAACATGGGCGTGGAAATCGGATCCCAATGCTGAATGAAATCCCGGCTTCAATGTAATCTTATCACCGGCATCAAACTCAACTGATCCTTCATTTCCAATATAAAAGTTGCTCCCTGTAATGATCGAGTCAACCGCCCTGAATACCGGTTCATCCCAATTGATGGTATAACTATTTAAAAAGAGAACTGTATCCTGTTGTTCAATGTACTTAAGCAAAAACTGACTGTTTCCCGGAGTTATATCTACATGTTCTTCATTAACGGTTGATTGCGCAAAATAAATATCGTCAAAAGGCGATTTATCGGCAAGATTACTATCTGCTGAAATATCCGTCATTAGTGAAAGTGGGTAACCGTTTTCGTCCCGCAAATCAAGTGCACTTATAGTTGGAATGAAGGCATGGCGTGGAAAATTTGTACTGATATTTCCCAGGCTGACGGTTGCGCCTAATATTTCAGTTCTGGGATTAACCGCGGCAATTTGTTCCTGGGTTGACCGCCAGCCACCCGGTGCATTATCATACGGCAGGGTACCTTCAACATACGACTGATGGGCATCGTAGTCCGGGCCAAGAATATCAACCCGGCCTTCAAAAATACGTGTTCTGGGATTTAAATTGGGCACAGCCCAGACATCACCATCCACATCCACCAGGAAATTGCGACGCTTCCAGCTGATTATTTTATCTCCCGGCTGCATGGGCACTTCACTATACCCAAGCTGCAATCCATTTGCACCAGCACCGCTTCCATTAGAGACTGCCAGTTTTGTCATTCGCTTTCGCGACGGGTAATTGTTAAGGGCTTGCAGATCCTGTTCAAGTTCTATTTGCAATTGATTTTTTTCAGGAAAAGACAGGTGATGGTACGCAAGCATTTGCTGAGCACCCGGACTGTTTAATGCCCGGAGAAACATTTTTGCGGTTGCATCATAGTCAGCAAAAAACTTTACCCAATGCTGCACACCCAAAGGGATATTGGCACCATTCTGCGGGCTGTCAAAAGAAATAAACAGCCGGCTTTGATGATTTTTGCCTTGCTGTTCCATCAGAGCCAGGGCATACCTGCCAACAAGTCCGCCCATGCTTGCACCCCCTAAAAGGATGGGTTCCTTTCCCTGTTTGAGTGAAAGTACACGCTCAATCAGGGTAATTAATGCAAGGCTGTTTCGCTGAATATAGTCTGTCGGATTTCTCCAGTTCAGAATAATTACATCATACCCTTCTCCACGTAAAGTGCTGATGAAGTTCTCACGATCAAGCAATTCATATAATTCCTGCCAGCGCAGCTCATCATCAAAATCAAAACCTTCCGCAAAGATAATTGGTTTTACTATTTCATTATGCTGCTTTCCAAAGAACACATAAGCATCATATTCAGCCGGAATGCTGTCATAATCATAAGCAGCAACTTCATGCTCCCACCAGATATCAGGTTGAATGGATTCATCAAATTCCATTACGGAAATACTGAAGTAAGCGGTTAAAAGCTGGTTTTGATAATATGTTTTAACTTTGACTGTTTTTTCACCACTGTCAGCGTATCTTATTTTTACAGATTCATTCAATCTGAGCGGGCGATAACCATTCCCATCTCCAAAATCTATTTCATAAAACTGCGGGATATTTTTCTTATTACTGAAAGAAAAATTTTTGTCCAGTACAAAATTAATTTCTTTTGTCCAACTCTGCTTCCTTAGAGCCGATACAGCAAAAACCTGTTTATCTTGATAAGGAAGTACATCCGGGCTGGTCTCAACAATTTTATCATTTTGCAGTTTTAGCATATTGGATTCAAATGCATCTTCACGGAATTTCTGATATTCATAAAATAAAATAGCAATCGGTATATGGCGCTTGTCATAGTTTTTTAACTGTTTATCAAGATTATCAAGATTCGGCATTGTAGATCTATCGATATGTGCGCGGTAAATCTGGTAATACAACTGGCGCCAGGATTTGTATCCTGCTGTTTTGAAAGACTTTGTGCCATCATATTGGTCAATATCTTCATACCAGATAATTTTATTGTATAAAATACCTGTTTTGATTTTTGTTTTATCCAGTTTTGAAAATATGGATTCCATTTGCGTAATCGGATTCGGATTATTTTGATTTGTAACTTCAATTGTCGGTTTATCATTTGCAGATAAGTTTGTCACCAAGAACAATACAGACAGAAAATGTATTATTTTTTTCATAATATACTTTGTATTAGTGAATTTTTATTTAACAGATTATTGATTTTCTAATTTAGACAGACGCTCTTGCAGAGCTTCGTTTTCTTTTTGTAACTGCACCATATATAGCGTCAGTTCTTCTACTTTTTGCAGAAGTTTGGTTTGCATTTCTCCCACATTTACACCATGTTCTTTAACATTAACTGCATCCGGAATCCCCGGAAGATGCTTATTTAGCTTATAAAATTCCTCCACTTTAAGCAGTGGCATTAATTCGTACTGTTCATCAAATACAAAGTCTGCCCAATCTTCATTCTGAACGATTATTTCTCTTGCTCCAATTTTTCCTTCCACAGCAAGTTTGAAATCTCCCGGGTTATTTGTACCAATAGCAACATTACCGAAACGATATAGATTGTTACTTATTGTGGCACTGCCTGCCCAGGGTGAAATTGTTTTAATTTCGGAAGCTTTCTGGCTCATTATGACCAGGGCAAGAAATGACATGAGAGTTACGGAAAAAATTAGCGTTTTACTCTTTTTCATCTTGGGATCTCCTTTCAGTTTTTACTTTAAAATACCAAATACTTTTAATGATTCTTTTAAAACTTAACTAAATGTTAAATTCAGAAATTTCGTTTAATAAAAAATGATACAATCTGAACATAGTCCGTCTTAATTAATTTTCTTTTCATCCGAAGTACAACTTTTAGTATTTTTAATTTCATTCCATTACAAGGAGTAAAATGAAAAAGTTTATACGGATTGCAAGCGGACAGGGCTATTGGGGTGATCGTTTTGATGCGCCAATTGATCAGGTTAAAGAAGGCCCGATCGATTACCTGGTGATGGATTATCTGGCGGAAGTAACGATGTCGATAATGCAGAAGCAAAAATCGCGTGATCCGCATCTTGGATATGCAAAAGACTTTATTCCCCTGATGGAAACATTACTGCCTTTGCTTGTAGAAAAAAAAGTCACACTTATCACAAATGCCGGTGGTGTTAATCCTGTGGGATGTATGCTGGCAGTCCGTGAGATTGCTGAACGCATGGGCTATACCGGATTGAAAATAGCGGCTGTTTACGGTGATGACATTCTTAATCAGCTGGATACTTTGATTGCATCCGGGAACTCGCTAAAAAACATGGAAACAGATGCAGATTTAAGCACTGTCCGGAAACAGGTAACAAGTGCTAATGTTTATTTCGGTGCCCGCCCCGTTGTTGAAGCGCTGAAACAGGGTGCTCAGGTTATTGTTACAGGACGTGTTACAGATACAGGTATAAGTCTTGCACCAATGATTCACGAATTTGGCTGGTCCTGGGATGACTGGGATAAGTTGGCAACCGGGGTAATTGGCGGACATATAAATGAATGCGGTGCACAAGGCAGCGGCGGGAATTTCTTTGCCGGATGGCAGGCTGTTCCTAATATGGAGCGGATTGGCTTCCCAATCATAGAAGCTTATCCTGACGGCCACCTGGTCGTAACCAAACATGAGTCTTTAGGCGGCTTGGTGAGTGAACAGACTATTAAAGAACAACTTGTCTATGAACTTGGCAATCCTGCCGAGTATATCACTCCCGATTGTATCGCAGATTTTACCACAATTCAGTTACAACAGGAAGCACCAAACCGGGTGAAAGTTTTTGGAATAAAAGGTAAACCTGATACCCCCTTTTATAAAGTTTCAATTTCCTATTTTGACGGCTATACCAGCATCGGTATGCTTACGTACACCTGGCCGGATGCACTTCAAAAAGCTCAAAAAGCTGATGAAATAATACGTAAACGGCTTGAATATCTTGGCCTGAAGTATGAAGATATTCACACAGAATTTTTAGGATATAATGCCTGTGGCGGTGATACAGCCCCATCAATAAATGATCCCAACGAAGTGGTGTTGCACATCGGTGTCCGTGGCAAAAATTTCAGAGACATGAACAAATTTTCACGGGAAGTTATCCCATTAGTCTTAACCGGTCCGCCCACCGTTACAGGATTTGGTGGTGGCAGACCCAAAGTAAGAGAAGTAATTGCCTATTGGCCGGCGCTTCTAAATAAAAATACTGTTGAACCCAAAGTTTTAACCGTGGAAGTAATATGAAGAAAATACAGCTTGTAAAAATTGCCCACGCCCGTTCAGGCGATAAAGGTGATACTGCAAATGTCGGTGTGATTGCCCTGAAACCTGAGTATTATGAAATTCTTAAAGAACAGTTGACAGCAGAAAAAGTAAAAGATCATTTCGGTTCTAATGTTAAAGGTAAAGTAGAACGGTTTGAGATGCCGAATATTGGAGCTTTAAACTTCCTGCTTCATAATGCACTGGGTGGCGGTGGCACTTTAACTCTGAAACACGACGCCCAGGGAAAAGTTGTTAGTGCTAACATTTTACGTATGCAAGTTGAAGTTCCTGATGACTGGGAAATTAAATAATGCGCCTTCTTTCATGGAATATAAATGGAATTCGTGCTGCTGGACGCAATGGTTTTTCAGAATGGCTGAATAGTGAATCAGCCGATGTAATATGCCTGCAGGAAGTGAAGGCTACACAGGAACAGGCAGAAGTTGCTTATTTTCCTTCACAGTATAAACACATATACTGGAATGATGCACGCAAACGTGCAGGTTATTCGGGAGTGGCAACTTTTTCACACCAAAAGCCAGAAAAAACCATAAAAGAATTTGGGGTTGAAGAATTCGATAATGAAGGAAGAATTCTGATTCATGAATTTGAAAATTTTATTCTTTATAATATCTATTTTCCCAACAGCCAAAGGGAGCGTGCCCGGATAGATTACAAAATAAATTTTAATACCTGTTTTCTCGAGCACATTGAAGAATCCCGAAAATCGGGTAAAGCCATTCTTGCCTGCGGGGATTTTAATATTGCACATAAGGAGATTGATCTGAAGAATCCCAAAGCGAATATTAATAATGCCGGATTTTTACCTGAAGAACGCGAATGGATGGATACGTTTGTTGCAAAAGGTTACAGCGATACTTTACGTGTTTTCAGACAGGAAGGCGAGCTTTACACGTGGTGGACCTATCGTCTGAATGCAAGGGAAAGAAATATTGGTTGGCGTATTGATTATTTTTTTATTGATAACGAACACCAGCATCTTTTGAAAGATGCTTTTATTTTGAAAGAGATACACGGTTCGGATCATTGTCCGGTCGGTATTGATATAGATTTATAATTTTGTTTTCATTAATATTTTGATATTTATCACCTGCAAAAACAATCCGTTTTTTAGATTTTTTCTTCAACAAAATTACTCATTATTTCTTTAACTGATACGAATATAAAATTGATAAATATGGTTAAAATTCATAGCAGGAGACAATATAGATGTTAAAAAAGTTAATCTTATTATTCTTACCTTTTATTCTTATTTATTGCAATCTACCATCCGCAAGTGATTTAACTGCGCCAACTGTTAGGATTATCAGTCCTTTTGCAGGTGATATCGTATCCGGAAATATGAATATTTTGGTTGATGCCTACGATAACGATAAAGTTAAAAAAGTTGTTGTGTATTTTGACGGTGAATATTTAGGAGAAACCACCAAAGCACCTTACACCGTTCCATTCAACGTTGACACACTTAAAGACGGGTTAACTCATTATCTTGAAGCAACAGCCAGAGATGCTGATGGCAATATCGGTACATCCGGCTTAACATCATTTATAATTGCAAAAACTCAGGATGTTATTGATCCCACAGTATCAATTGTAAACCCACAGGGCGGGCAAACCGTTGAAGGTACTGTAAAGATTGTTGCTGTTGCAGAAGATGAAAGATCGATTCGTAAAGTATCCTTTTTTGTTGATGGCGATTCCGTCTCATCTGATTTTACCTACCCTTATAATTTTGATTGGGATACCACACCATATGCAGATTCAACCAATCATACTATTTATGCAAAAGCATTTGATGGCGGTGGTAATTCAGCCGTCTCACCAACGGTAACCGTAACAGTCTACCCTAGTACCGATACGGCACCACCCACTGCTGTTATGACTTATCCATTAGCTGGACAGGTTGTTTTTGATATTGTCCAGGTTACTATTGAAGCAGATGATAATAAAGGTGTGGCTTTTGTAGAATTTTATATTGACGGTGTTCTAAAAAGCACAGATAATACACTGCCTTACCAGTATGCCTGGGATACAGATTCTTACGCCGATGGAGGATCACATTCAATTTACGCGAAAGTGTATGACTTAGCAGGTAACACCACAACAAGTACAATAACCACTGTTACAGTTTCAAACAAAAATTCAAGTGATGTGACACCACCAACGGTATTGGTTCTTTATCCTGTAAACAATTCTTCGGTTAGCGGAAGTATTAATATTGTCGCAGACGCAACTGATGACCGGGCTGTTGAATCAGTTGAGTTTTATATTGATGGTCATTTAAGTGCAACAGATACAGATGGTTCTGATAATTGGTCTTTTAATTGGGATACAACCCCGTATGCCAATGGCGGATCACACTCAATCTACATAAAAGCATACGACTCTTCAGGCAACGTTGGTGCTTCTTCAGTTGTTGTTGTAACTGTTCCCTTACCATAACTCCAAATTACCGGTGCCGTTTAAACAGCGGTACCGGTTTCTTTTTTAATCATTCTTATCACCTGGCAGGCAGCAAATGCAGCTGAAAATCCATTATCAATATTTGCAACCATCACTCCCGGAGCGCATGAATTAAGCATAGCAAGCAGTGCGGACAATCCACTAAAACTTGCACCATATCCGACACTTGTTGGAACTGCAAAAACCGGGCAATCAACCAATCCCCCAACAACACTGGGAAGGGCGCCTTCCATCCCTGCGATAACAACAACAGTTGAAGCTTTTTGTAAAAGCTCAACTTTATGTAATATCCGGTGTAAGCCGGCGACACCGGCATCCACAATTTTTTCGAAGGCGGTGTTCATTGCAACACATACTTCACAAGCCATTTCGACAACGGGCAAATCACTTGTCCCTGCAGCAACTATTGCGATAAATGGCTCAGCGGAATCGGAATGTTTCTCTTCAGGAGCATGCAATATTAATGTTCTTCCATCAGCATTTTCACGGGCATCAGGATAAGCATCAGTTAAGGCTTTAAGCTGCTTTTTTTTGAGACGTGTAAACAGAATTGGTTCATTTTTTTCATCAAATTTTTTTGCAATTTTCAGCAAGTGCTCTATTTTCTTTGTTTCAGCATAAACTACTTCTCCCAATCCCATCCTGAGTGTTCGATGATGGTCTGGCATAAAAAATTCGTTTTCACTGTGTTCAAACGGCCCCTGTTTTAATTTTTTTACACCTTCATCCACAGAAATTTCATTACTTTTTATCTTTTGTAATAGTTCAAATAAATCTGTCTCTTTCATTCTGTTCCGCCTCCGGTTCGATATCCTGCCAGGTCAAGGGTCACCCATTTATAGCCACGTTTCTTACCTTCATTAATAATCTGCTGACGCATACTTAATACCTTTTCCATTTCATTCTCAGCAATCTCGATACGCAGAAAATACTGGGATTCACTTTTATTAATTCTTACCCGAAAAACTTTCAGGCCTTCATTCCGGATTATTCCTTCAATGGCTGCTATATCCGCAAGACGGCCTTCAGTCACCTGGATACCATGTGCGATTCTGGAGCTTAAACAAGGACTCGCAGGTTTATCAGCAACAGAAATACCATTCTCTGCAAGAACAAATCTTATCTCGTTTTTTTCAAGGCCAAATTCAGAGAGTGGAAAAAGTACATCATTTTCAATTGCCGCCTGGTGACCTGGCCGAATATCCCCAACATCGGAAGCATTGTAGCCATAAACAATCCAGCGCATTCCTTTTTCATCTGCTGTTTCCCGGGCAATTGAAAATAATTCTGTTTTGCAGTGATAACAGCGCATTTTATCATTTTGTTGATACTCCGGATTCTCAATTTCGTTACTGTTCACCCAAATATGTTCTATTCCATGTTGGCTGGTAAAGATGTTCGCATCCGTTTTGTCATAATCCGGCATACTCGCACTTGTAGTGCTCAAGGCAAGAAATCTGCCCCCACTCTGCTTCTGCGTCTGGAGAGCAATCCATAATAAAAAAGTACTGTCAACCCCGCCGGAAAATGTAATAACCATTCCTTCCCGGAGTTTGTCAATAAAGAATGCTTTCAATTTTTTAAGTTTAGATTCTGTAGCTTCGCCGATCTTTTCAGTTTGCAAGATTTTTAATAGCTGACTCATTTCTTATAATTCCATACAGATGATTAATAAAAATAGAAAGTTAAAAAAAATAAATGTAATTTGCCCGCCTGTCATTCAGAAAGGCTAAAATGAAACTTTTATACTTTGATTGTTTCGCCGGTATAAGCGGCGATATGATTCTTGGTGCATTTGTAAACAATCTTGTACCATTTGATTATTTAAAAGATCAATTACTAAAAATCAACTTAAGTGATTATCAACTTCAACACAACGATACTCACCGTCATCATATTGCAGCAACAAAACTCGATGTTATCTGCAATGATACAAAAAAATCACGTCATCTTTCGGATATTGAAACACTTATCAACGAGAGTACACTGCCACAATACGTTAAGGAGAACAGTATTGCCGTTTTTCGTATTCTGGGGAAACACGAAGCAAAAATACATAACATTCCGATTGAGCGTGTTCATTTTCATGAAGTTGGTGCAATTGATTCAATTGTTGATATTGTTGGTACATTTATATGTCTCGACTACATAAAAGCCGATGTGGTATTTTCGTCTCCACTTCCACTTACTCATGGAACTGTTAAAGCAGCTCACGGCATTCTCCCTGTTCCTGCGCCCGCAACCATGGCTATCCTTGAAGACTATCCGTTAAGATCGTTGGATATGAGTGGAGAACTTGTTACACCAACCGGAGCCGCAATTATTAAGCATATCTCCGCAGGTACTCTCCCGGAAAATCTGGAAGTTAAAATTGAAAAAACCGGCTATGGTGCCGGAAGTAAGGACTTTAAACAAATTCCAAACTTGTTACGGATCTGGATTAGTTTAACTTCCGAAAATTATGAAAAAGATTCTCTTATTCAGATTGAAACGAATATTGATAATATGAATCCTGAAATATACCCTTATGTAATTGATAAACTTTTACAAAGTGGTGCGAATGATGCCTGGCTCACATCAACAATCATGAAGAAAGGACGCCCCGCGACACAAATAAGTGTACTTTGTAGAGCAGAGAATTCTGAAATTATCAAAAGCATATTATTTAGTGATACAACTACGATCGGTGTTCGTCAGTTTTTTGTAACCCGCGATAAATTAAAACGCAGCACTAAAAAGATCGACTCGCCCTGGGGAAGCATTGCGGTTAAAGAAATAACTTACAACGGTAAAAGAAAACTTGTAGCGGAATATGAAGAATGCCGCCGTCTGGCAGAAGACAGCGGCAAAACTATTACTAAAATGTATGAAGAAGTTAACGATTTCTTAAAGAATCAGAATCCATAGATTAATCATCATCCTTGTCTGCCCGGAATGTGGCATATACCGGGCAATGATCGGAGATTTTTTCATAATATTCCGGCATTGTTCCTGTATACTCAGCAGCGCCTTCACTGCAGACTCCTCCAACTTTTACACTGTTTTCCATATACTCAATTTTCGCATCGGCAGAGACAAAGATTTGATCAATATTTGACGATTGGATACGCGCCATTTTATAGTTTGGCTGCCAATAACTTGATGGTAAACCGTTTAATTCTTGTGTTGCCCAATAAAACCCGAGTCGCTCCAGCATTGGCTTAAACTCGTCTGCCCCGGCTTCAGTAACATTATTCATATCTCCCATTACAATAATGTCCGCATCTTTTGTCTCTTCCGGAAGCTCTGCCAATATTCCTTCCAGAAGCTGCAATTGCTGTTTACGCTGATCCCAGCCGCGCGGTGAAGCTTTTAAATGAACAACAATTGCGTGGAAATCAAAGCCTTCCGGTTTCGTCTTGAAATAAGCCCTGAACGCAGGCCGCAATCTGGAATCTGCCCTTAACAAAATATTATCATAAGATTCCGGTTGCCCCACAAGTTCCAAAACAGACGAGTCGTACAAAAATCCAACTTTTTGTGTTCCGCCCGATGGTGAAAAAATATATTTATAATCTTCACCGAGATATTTTTTTGCAGAATCCGCAATCATTTGGGTATCAACAATTTCTTCAAGTGCAAGAAGTTCGATATCCAGATCTTTAAGCATTTCAAAAAGTGCTTTCACATCAGTAGCTGATCCGGTGGGAGGATATTTCATATCAATACCATATTTTTTCATCAGCTGACCATCGTCCTTGCAGGGAAACCATTCTATATTAAAAGTCCCGATCTCAATATTTTGTGCAACCGAAAAGCCTATTAATGCTGTTAGCATAAAAAGAATCTTTTTCACATTTACTCCTGTTTATTTTTTGCCAGAAAGGTAAGATAAGCAATTACATTATCCAGCTTTTCATTAATGTTTTTAGCACTGCTGCTGCGAAAATGCAGATTATAAATGCTATCATACATTCCTGATGATACATTTAATCTCATAGGCGCACCACTTAATGCACACAGATATGTACAAATCTGATCCTGCTCTGTATTGGCATCCACAACAAGATCAAAACTTTCATCACGAATTATTTTTAAATATTGTTCATTCGGCAATCCCATCCAGCTAAGATCCGATTTACGCAACGTGCTGTTTACAAAGGTGGAAACCCGGGCTTTTGAAAATTTTGCTCCTAGTTTTTGTACAAATTCCTGAATCGGTTGCGAGTATTCCTGATCAGATGGGAGAATTACCAGAATTTTTCGTACTTTCTTTAATTCTTCTGAGAAATTATAGGCACGTTCCTGGCGAGCAATCATTTTCAGACGAAAATTAAGGAATCTTCTTAAAAATGCATTTTTCACCAAATTAATCACGTATCTCTCCTTTTCGATGGCCAACGCATTTTAAGATATTCAGATAATTTTTTTTCTCTTCCATTATCACCGGGTTTATAAAATATTTTTCCCTGTAATTTATCCGGCAGGTATTGCTGGTCAACAAAATGTTCAGGAAAATCATGCGCATATTTATACTCAGCTCCATAATCCAGATCCTTCATCAGCTTTGTAGGGGCATTACGCAGATGAAGCGGAACGGGTTGCGGTCCACTTCTTTTTACTTCATCCAGTGCATTATTTATTGCCAGATACGCAGCATTGCTCTTAGGAACACTTGCCAGGTAAGTTGTAACCTGTGATAAAATAATCCGGCTTTCAGGCATACCTATTTTGTTTACCGCATCAAAACCGGCATTAGCTAAAGACAAAGCATAAGGTTCTGCATTGCCGATATCTTCAGCAGCAAGTATTACAAGGCGCCGTGCAATAAACAGGGGATCTTCACCACCTTCAATCATTCGCGCCAGCCAATAAACCGCTGCATCGGGATCACTGCCCCGGATACTTTTAATAAATGCGGAAATAGTATCATAATGATACTCACTTTTTTTATCGTACAATAGCGTTTTTTCAGCACTGGCCTTTTTTACTGTCGTACCTGAAATAACTACATCTTTGCCTGTTTTTTCGGACAGCAGGAAGGATGTTTCAAGCAGATTAAGTGTTTTGCGGGCATCGCCGCTGCCAAAGGCAAGTAAAGCATCCATATCCTGAATTTTAATATTATAGGTGCTCAGAAGCTCATCGCTTTTAATTGCACTGCTTACAATTTGCACCAAATCATTCTTCTCAAGCATGTCAAGTTTCAAAACCGTGCAGCGAGATAACAGAGCCGCATTAACTTCGAACGACGGATTTTCTGTTGTCGCTCCCATTAATGTAACAACTCCCTGTTCGGTAGCATGAAGCAATGCATCCTGCTGTGTTTTATTAAAACGATGAATTTCATCAATAAATAATAATGTCGGCTTGTTATAGAGTGAAAAATTGTTACGGGCTGATTCAATTATCTCTTTTACTTCTTTAACACCAGCACTTACCGCAGATATTTCATAAAGCTTTGTTTTGAGTTCCTGTGCAACAACACGGGCTAAAGTTGTTTTTCCAACACCCGGTGGACCCCAGAAGATCATAGATGGAATTTGCCCGGATTTTAACTGTCTGTATAAGGCAGAATCAGATGCAAGATATTTTTGATGGCCGGCTATTTCGTCTAAACTGGATGGTCGACAGCGTTCCGCAAGGGGTCTGGAAAGGGATTTCCGGGACTGTGTTTCAAACAAGTCCTGTGTTGGTTGCGCCATGTTTTCCGACTTTTTACTCAATGGCAATTTTCCAGAGCTGCATAAAACGGGTATTATTCTTTCCAGCAGAAATAATCAGTGAATTAAATCCCGGTTTCAACTGTGAAGAGATATTCATTTCTTCATATCTGTTTTCAGCAATCTGGCCAATATTAAAGTGTGGTTTTTTGCTTTCGGCGATCACAGTGTTATTTAATATTACGGTATACTCTGCTTTACCACTCAGGACAAGCGGATAGTTTTCATCTGTTGCATATAACCATAATTTTAGATTTTTATCATCCAGCAGAAACAGGTCTGCCGGTGCCTGGAAACGAATCAAAACAGCATCCATGCCCGGTGGGTTTTTATATTGAAATGCGTATCCGATATTCCAGAGTGAATGTCCGGATTTTTCATCAACAACCACATCCGGTTTATTTGATCCGCTTTCTTTGAACAATGTTCCACTTAATATATAACCTTCTGATATTCTTGCCTGGGCATCCTGCGGAGTAATACCGCTAGTCGTTGCATTAAAATAGATATCACTACCAAATTTAAAATCGAAGCGTGACGGTCCATCGGCGACGATATTAATTAATTGCTCACCAGGATTATTATAGTGGCTGACATCACTGAATGTAATTTTGTGTTCTCCAAGCTCCAGAGCCCCTTCAAACTCACCGGTTCCGGCTTCATTACCATTTACATAAATTTTTGCAGATGAAGGATGCACAGTTATAGTCACATTGCGGGTTGTATTTGTCAGTGTAAAATCTATTTTAACCTGCCTGTTTTCTTTAGACAAGCGAACAGTTTGTTCCTTGGGATAAACTGTATAACCTTCTTTTTCCAATCTGACAACATGCTGCCCTAAAGGAATTTTCTGCAAGATATAATCCGTCTGGAATCCTGTTTGCTGGCCATTTAAAATAATCTGGGCACCACGTACGTTGGCACTTACAGAAATCAATCCTAGATTAACAGACGCATTTAAAGACTCCCGTGAATCTCTTTCTTTTTTGGGCGTCATGCTAAAACGCAAATCCAGTGTATCCCCGGCTTTTAAGGCAAAAGTGTGCAAACGAGGCATTGAAAAATAATTTTCTTTTTCAACAACAATAGTATGATCGCCTTCAGGTAAAGCCAATTGATTGCTTTCCTGAACTGTTCCGGTAAATTCACCGTCCACATAAATTCCTGCATCCCTGAATGGCACATCCAACCTTACAATACCCTTGTTACCGCTTATAGCTGTTAATTTGTAAGTGAGTGAAATGGTATCATTTGCAACAATATCAACTTTTTGAACACGCGGTTCTGTTTGGTAGCCTGAAGATAATACTGTAATATTTTTTTCGCCGATTTCAACCGGGTAAGGTTTCCCGGGTGTAAAGCCAACTGCCAGATTCTGGTTAATATAAAGATTACCTTTTTGATCACCTATATTTACAATCAGGTATCCTTTTTCCTGTTCAGAAGTCAGGAAACCGGATAAATAATAGAGTGTAAATGAAATTACAGCCAGAGTAAAAATACTGATAACCCCACGAACAAATTTTTCCCGGCGGGTATAAACACGTTCAATGTATTCATCCTGGGATTCAAATTCATCCTTCGTCATCCAGGTTGTTTCATTTAGATGATTTTTATATTTGTAGTAGCCTTTCTGAGAGTTGTAGAAACGTTCTTGCTCCTCTTCAAAAATACGTTTTTCTACATCGTCGTGAATGTTTTTCTGATTTTCTTTTATATGCTTGCGATACGCCTGTATTCTCTCTTTTGCTTCAACGTGCATTTCTTCCCTGAAATCAGAAACCATCTTTTGTATTTCAGGTGTTTTGGGAAGTTTTACCTTTGATTCCCCAAATAACTTTTTACGAAGTTTAAACCAGAACGTATACTCTAACGGGAAAAACTCAAACTCCTTCTCCATTTCCAATGGCGTAAGCCATTTGATCTGATCAAGATGATTTCCGCATTTTACAAATTCCGGATATTTGGAAAAAACTTCTTCCTGCAGTTTGCGGCGGATAAAGACTTCGAGATAGTACGATTCATCTTCTTCCCGGCGGGAAGTTATCTCCGGTGGCTCCGCTTCTGTTTTTTTTGCTTCCTGCCGGCGGCTGTAATCGTTTTTAAGCTGTTCGCGTATTTTGCGTCTTAGCGCTTCTTCGTCAAATTTTTTCTCGGAATTATTCATTATTTTAAAGCCTGATCAGGCGATTACTCCCATTTCAATAACTGTAAAATTACCAGGATAGTGTGTATGTAAGATTAAACAGAAATTCGTCATTCGCACCTACTTCTACATTATATTTTAGAGCATTCGCGGTATGGCGAACATGATTACCATTAGATTTATGTTCAGTTACTTCAGCATTCTGGGGAACACTTTCAACAATTTCAACGATAATTTTGCTGTCTTTGTGGTTTCTTATTTTATATTCAACTTGTCTTCTTTCCGATCGATTTGATGGTCTTTTAACATCAACCACTGTGCGCTCAGAGACAATATCAAATGCATTGCCAACTTCAATATCTATTTTTTCATCTTTTGGTGTATGGGTTATATGATTTTCACCTATAAATTCGCGTTCTTCACCATCTTTTTTATAAATACGGATTGTACCGGCAGGTAATGGCATTCCAAGATTGTTTTGCTTAGAATTTTCAAATGAAATAAGGACATGTACATTTTCGGCATCATCGCTGTTGACTCGATAAATTTTGGTTGTTTTTCCTGTTGTTTCTCCGAATAGCTGAATTTGTTTCATTTGATTATTTAACAGATCGGTTTTACGGTCCATATCATAGATATGGTACTCGAAGAATGCTTTCTCCTGGAAAGCAGATGTCGCCTTAGCAACCATCATTGTTTCATATCTTGGCTGTGGACGGCCAGGCTGTTCAAGATTAATCTCTCCTGCCATTAATTTTAATTTTGTCTGCTTAAAACTTTTACCACAATTATTGTTTACTGTAACCCAACCGGATAAGGTAATCTGTGAATCATTTTCATTTAACAAACCTACATAATCAGCCTGCCATGTCATCCCTCTGCTGAGATATGAAATCATTGCGTCATATTTTTTATTCTGGGCTGCTTCAACATCCCATTTCAGAGCCGGTCTTATAATAAATGGTTGTTTTTCTTCTGCGATACCTTTTAGCGAAATTTTTTGTTCATCATTGCGCGGGATGACCTGGGTAATTCCGTCAATATTCTGTATAATTAGACTGGATGCTGTTGCTGATAAAAGTTTTCCGGTAATTTTTCCCTGTTCGGCGTGCTCAATGATAATCTCTTTTTCCAACGATTTCTCAAGCATTTTGTCAACACTGATAAGATCGTATTCATAATTTTGTTCCAGAACGTCAAAATCACTTTCGACCAAAACACTTGCGGGAATAATCTGTACAGGGATATCTTCCAGCATAATTTCCTGGTATCCTTTATTCAAATCCAGTTGCCTTTCTTCCTTAACAAGAGCAATATTCTGGTTGGTAACTGTAATTGATGTGTTTTGCTGTCCCGCCACAAAAGAAACCGCCAATAAGAGGAGAAAAACCAGCTTAAAAGAATGTCTTTTAAAAATATCAGGCATATTTTTCATAATTAAGTTTCACTTTCTCCAAATTTTCCCGGATACTGTTTAGTTTATTACGTTCTCCTTCAACCACTACCTGCGGTGCACGTTCCACAAAATTTTTATTTTCAAGCTTTTTAACCAATCCTTCTTCCAGATTCTGCAGACGAGTCAGTTCTTTTTCCAAACGCGCCTTTTCTTTTTCGCGGTCAATCAAATCAGAAAGCGGAACAAAGAATTCCGATCCCTGAACTACAATTGCCGCCGCATCTTTTTTATCAAAATCCGGACTTGTTTTTTGAATGTGTTCAATTTTTGCCAGCGATTGAAAATGTATTTTATTTTCATCCAGCAGTTTAAAAACGCTGTCCTGAACCGAAACAAAAAGATCCATAACTTTCCCCGGAGGTACATCCATTTCACTGCGCATGTTACGCAGTGCGCCGATCGATTCCTGTATAAACAAAATATCTTTCTCAGCCCGGGCATTTGTCCAATCAGGATTGGCTTTTAACCATTGGGATATCACAATACTTTCTTCATTTTCATTTTTAAAATTTTGCCAGATTTCTTCTGTAATAAACGGAATAAACGGATGCAGCAGCTCCATACTATGTTTCATAACAAATGAAGCCAGGCGTAAAGCAGTCACTTTATCTTCTGGCTTTTGTGGTTTATACAAACGTGGTTTTATCATTTCCAGATACCAGTCACAATAATCACCCCAGAAGAAATGATACACTATATCCATGGCATCATGAAAACGGAACTGTTCAAGATTACGCTGAACTTCCTGTAGAGCGAAGTTAAAACGACTGAGAATCCAATGGTCTTCCAGTTGAAAATGGGACATGTATGGTTCAAAGTTAGTTGAGTAATCATCTTCAAGATTCATGCTTAGAAAACGGAAAGCATTCCAGATTTTATTGGAAAAATTACGTCCCATCTCGAAACTTTTTTCGCTGATATTTAAATCCTGACCTTCAGCACTCATCATTATCATGGTAAAGCGAACAGCATCCGCGCTGAATTTTTTAACCATTTGCTGCGGATCAATACCATTGCCCAGTGATTTACTCATTTTTCTTCCCTGTTCATCACGAACAAGCCCGTTAAAAAACACATTTTTAAAGGGCACTTCGTCCATGAACTCAAGACCCGCCATAATCATTCTGGCCACCCAGAAGAAGATAATATCTGGCGCGGTTACCAGCGTTGTCGTTGGATAAAAATAGTTTAAGTCACTTGTTTGATCGGGCCATCCCATCGTAGAAAACGGCCATAATTGTGATGAGAACCAGGTATCCAGTACATCCGGATCCTGTGTCCACTTTTCATTCTCTGTTGAAGGGTCTTCAAGGCTAACCTTGTATTCACCTTCTTCATTATACCAGACAGGAATTCGATGCCCCCACCATAACTGCCGTGAAATACACCAGTCACGAATATTGACCATCCAATGCCGGTATGTATTTTCAAACCTGCCCGGCGGGTAAAATTTAACTGTGCCATTTTCCAGTACATCAAGTGCTTTTTCAGCAAAGGGCTTCATTTTTACAAACCATTGCTCGGAAAGGTATGGCTCAATTGGCACATGAGAACGATAACTATGCCCTACTGCATGGACATGATCTTCAATTTTTTCGAGTTGTCCCATCTCCTGCAATTCGGAAATTATTTTTTTACGTGCATCAAAACGATCAAGTCCTGCAAGTAGATCAGGAATCTCAAGCTCATCTGTAAGTTCACTATTGCCGGTTACTTTTCGACAAACCGGGAGTATTTTTCCATCCTTATCCAGTACGATTACTTCTGCCAGGCGGTGCCTTTTACCCATTTCAAAATCATTTGGATCATGAGCCGGGGTTACTTTTACATAACCTGAACCAAATTCCTTATCTACATGGCTATCTGCAATAATTTCGACAGCACGGTTTACAAATGGAATGACAACCTTTCTCCCGATCAGTGATTTTTTATTTTCATCATCCGGTGAAACAGCTACAGCTGTATCCCCTAACAGAGTTTCCGGACGGGTTGTTGCAACAACTATATAATCTTCAGAATTTTCAAATTTGTAGCGTAAATGATATAACTTTCCATTAATTTCTTTGTGATCAACTTCATCATCAGATAAAGCTGTTCCTGAAGCAGGATCCCAGTTTACAATTCGCTGTCCGCGATAAATTAATCCTTTGTCGTATAATTCCTTAAAAACACGCATTACCGCTGTTGAAAGACCTTCATCCATTGTAAAACGTTCACGTTCCCAATCACACGAGCAGCCCAGATTTTTTAATTGATTGATAATTGTATCGCCATGAAGTTTTTTCCATTCCCAGACACGTTCTACAAATTTTTCGCGTCCCAGGTCATGCCTGGTTTTATTTTCTTTACTACGCAAATCCCGTTCAACCACGGCCTGTGTGGCAATGCCTGCATGGTCTGTTCCCGGCAACCACAAAGCTTCAAATCCTGTCTTTCTTTTATATCGGGTTAAAATATCCTGAATGGTATTATTGAAAGCATGTCCCATGTGCAGAATAGACGTCACATTTGGCGGTGGAATAACAATTACAAAAGGAGGCTTTCCGGAATCAGGATCGGCATGAAAATAATGCTTATTCTCCCATTCCTGGTACCATTTATCTTCAACTACTTTTGGATCATAAATTTTAGCAATTTCTCTGGACATCAATTACTCCATCAAATTCTTAATCCCTTCCCGTTAATCAACAAACAAAAGGATTATTTAAAGCTCATATAATTAATCTGAAAATTTCAAACAAATATTTTGAAATACAGTTCGCAAATATACAGTTTTAAAGGATTTAAATAAAATATTATCACAATGTGATTGCAGGAAACCGGAATGACTTAAAGGTTAATTAACGAATTCATATATGCACATAATTAGTTTTATCTTTTGGTAACAGAGAAACCCGCTTTTCTCAACTGACTAATCAAAGAGTATTTTTCAACGGGTTTTAGAATGTAGCCGTTACAGCCGGCTCTCAGACTGCGTTTAACATATGCATCTTCTTTTAAAGCGGTTACCATGTATATGATGCTTGCTTTTATTCCATTGTTTTTTTCGAATTCCCGGATCTTTTCTACGCATTGAATGCCATCCATCTCAGGCATCATGATATCCATGAAAATAATATCATACAATTCCTGTGTTGTAAATGATTCTTCGACCTTATCGATAGCTGCAAACCCTGATTGTACAACATGACATTCAGCATATTCTGAAAGAATATTTGACATAATTCTGGCATTAAGTGCAGTATCATCTACAATTAAAATTTTCATAAAACAACCTAAATTGACCACTTTTGATTTCGGAAAAAATTAGCAAATCCTTAAAAAGCTTATAAGAATATCACATATGTTTTCAAACAAATTCAAAACTTTTTTTATTCAAGGTTACAATCGGTAATTATAATTAAATACCTGACCCAGTTTAATTCGGATTTTATCTTCATGAGCATAAATCACTGCTGATGGTTCTCCTTTTAATTCGAGAGCATAATATCCATTAAGGCCATCTCTGTTTGGACACTCGTTTGTTGCAAAAATTTTGTATAGGTCATCTTCCGGCAAACTAATACGTCGTTTCTTAATCAGCTTGCCTAAAAACCTTATTGCCTGATGCGACAACTTCCAGAGCTGCAGCTTCTCATCTGCCAGCAACAAGCCACCGTTGGTAAACCCTTCTTTTACAATTGTATTAACCTGGTTGTTGAAAAGCCAGACACGATCACTTGTTTTTATATAATTATAACTATCCCAGAATCCGTTTTCTATTCCCCAATCATCCGAAATTCTTGCAAGAATATTTCTGAGCGTTTCATCTTGTGAATTTATTGTTTCTATATTTTCTGTTATTAACGGAATACTGTTTACATATTTTGAAGTTTTTCTAAGACGCGCAATAAAAAATCCTTCCATACCGTGTTTATGTGGCCAAACTCTTCGTGTATTGCGCAAAGACGGATGAAGTTTTTGATTTTTATACAATGTCATGCCTTCATCCAGATTACCAAGTCCGGGAATGTCAAAAGGTTCCATTTCTACGGGATATTTTTTAATGACATTATCGAGAACCAGCTCATTCTCTTCCGGTGCTATTGAGCAGGTTGAATAGACAATTTCTGCACCAACTTTGGCGCTTTTTATTGCTGAAACCAGAAGTTGATGTTGCATATAATTCAGCTTCTGCAGCTTTGCAGTATTCCACCAGCTTAAAATTTCCCGGTGATTAGCTAAGGTTCCTAATCCTGTACAAGGTGTGTCTACCAGAACTTTGTCAAAATATTCAGGGAATAATCTGCCTAAACGTTCTCCCGGCCGATAATAAATACAATGATTTATCATACCGGCTTTTTGGGTATTGCTGTTTAATGCCTGCATCCGGCTAAGGCTGGCATCGTTTACGATTAAGATGCCTTTATTTTGCATCATTGCAGCTATCTGTGTTGATTTTGAACCGGGCGCAGCTGCGATATCCAGTACACGATCACCTGGCCCTGGATTAAGTACAATTGGCGGGATTTGGGAAGATGCTCCCTGAAAGGCAAAATCGCCTTTAAAGAAATCCATGCTTTGGCTAAGTTTGGTCGAATCATTAATTGTAAACCCAATATTTGAGAAAGGCAGGGATTCAAAATTTGTATTAGTTCTGATTTTATCAAGAAGATCAGGATAACTTTTTTTAAGTGTATTTATTCGTATGGTTTGTGGTTCTTCTTCTGCATTAAGAAAAACATCAATATTTTCAGCTAACAGTGACTTGAGATAGAAATACAAATCTGTGTTTTTTTCAATTATTTCCAGTGTCTTTTTCCTTAAAATAAATCAAGCAGATGAAAAGTTACTGAAATAGAAAAAACTCTGCAAAATATCAATGGGATGTTTTTACGAAAAATTTAGGAGCCTGAAAAAATAAAAAGAATAAGTCAATAATTAACCGCTTCAAGAACAGGAATATTGAATGAACTTTTTATCCGCTGATAATGCCAGCGGGTAAGCCGGTTTGAGTAAATATTAATCAATGCCAGATAGTATTCATTCTTAATCATTCGTTTGGAAACTTTGATTTTTTCCTGATCCAATAAAGCCAGGGTATTCTGTTGTATTTTTTGCAGTGTACGTAAAGCCCAAAATACAGGTAACATGCAAAACATACGAATTCCCTTTTCTTCTTTTGGTAAAAGCATGATATAATCTATAGCTTTATCAAGATGATCAAGGGCATTCTGAATAAGCTCAGAAAAGAGTTGTTGTGCCCGGTCGGCGTTTTGTTTTTCAAAAATGGTTTTGCGGTCAAGGTTATATTTTACAAGTAATTCTTCGGGGATGTAAGACTGGCCGCGATGCAAATCTGAAGTCATATCACGGATAATGTTAACCATCTGTAAACCTTTTCCAAAAGATTCCGCTAACAGATTTAGTTTATTCTTTATTGGCGGAGTTATGCGTTTGGAATAGAATGAAAAAAGCTCAGTAAGCAGGTAACCAACTGTACCGGCTACATAATACATGTATTCATCCAGTTCTTTCATCGTACCAAGAAAAGAAAACTTTTTCCGGACAGCGGCCTGGGCATATTTACGCATTCCCAGCGACATTTCTACAACCCAAAGTCCGATGTGCTTTTTGAAAATGGGTGAAAAACTGTTATAAACATTTATTACACGGGGCAGATTGTGAGTAAGCAGGTCATCATCTGTCTCAGTTGGCAAAACCTTTACACCACTCATAAAATGATTTAATGCTTTTGTGTTATTTTTGGATTTAAAAATTGAAATATAGTCCTGCAGCAAATCTTTTTTATTATCAATCGACAGTCCGGCACTGTCTTCAACCGTATCAGCAATTCGGCATAAAAGGTAAGCCACGGTTACTATAGTATTTAAACCGGCAGGCAGCATGCGAATTGTTGGAGCAAATGTCCGAGATACTTTTGGAAGCATTGCATCACAATAGACAATGTCTTCCTTAAGAATTGTATCCATAATATTTTTCCAATGAATAGGTTGATTTAAAAAATAAGGCGTAATTTACTCTGTGTTTATCAGGAATCAAAATAAACTGGAATCTACAAACTTTATACCGGTTTAATAAAGTATCAGTCTAAAGTAATATTACCAAGCTCTTCTTCAACAATCCTTAAATTTATATTATCAAGATCAGTAATCTTTAAGCTTAAATCATGCTCAATGCGGTTTAATTCGTCAATATTATCTTCCATTTCGTCAGCATCCATTTCGATGCGTTCTGCATGATATTCAATTTTACGCGATTCATTTTCCATTTCCTGCTCAAATTCTGCTTCTACTTTTTCATCAAAACCGGATGCTACCAACCCGATTGCGCCTCCTACTGCTTTTGCGGCAAGTTTTGCACTCTCAATACCGATGTGTATTCCTTTGGCCCCGATACTGTTTCTATTTGAAAACAGAGTGCGCTGGGCAAGATAATAGTCACGGACCAGTTCGCGTTCTTCATTGCTAAGACTTATCTTGCGGCTTCTAATATATAACTCATTTTCAGGTGTAATTTCAACAAGATATTCATCTGTTTCACGGTTGCAGACAATAAGGCATTCTTCTTCAAAAATGATATAATTATCTTCGTTAATATTCATCTGCACTTTGGAAAAATTCTCTTTTAATCCATCATCTGCCAGTACAAAGCCATACAAGGCAAATACAAAGATTATTATACTAATTTTAATTAAATTCATTGAACCTCCTTGACTGAAAATCTAAATTTTGCATGTCATTTTAAGATTATTCATAACTACTGCTTCCCGGGATCAAAAAACAACATTTAAAATTAAATAAAATTACGATTGCAAGATATGGTTTGTTGCAATATTCTGTTATAGTCAGAAATAATTAATTAAAAATTTACGCTTATGCAATCGAAAATAAATATTTATAACATAGTCTTTTAGTTTTGGAAGCTATCCGGAGATAAAATGCTTAAT
The DNA here is from genome assembly GCA_020635035.1 of Calditrichia bacterium. Classification (GTDB taxonomy): domain Bacteria; phylum Calditrichota; class Calditrichia; order Calditrichales; family J004; genus JACKAO01. The sequence continues at coordinate 428,474 of JACKAO010000003.1, read as the reverse complement.
AATCCTAATGTTGAACTTTTAAAAAATGATGATCAGCGAATTATCTATGTACTTGATACAAATGTACTGCTTCATGATCCTTCTGCCATTTTCAGGTTTGATGAGCACATTGTTTTAATCTCACTTCTGGCAATCGAAGAAATTGATGCAAAGAAAAATGATCCCGGAATTGGCTATAATGCCCGCGATATATCAAACAAGCTGGAACAACTTATTGACCGGACAGAAATACTTGAACAGGGTATTTTAATCCCAAATGGCAAAAAAGGAACACTCTTTTTCATTAGTGGTCTTTTATCAAAAAATTTTCCCGCTGAGCTTAGTTTAAGCTATAAAGACAATGCCATGTTATCACAGATTATCGGTTTAAAAGAAAAATATTCGAATCGGAGTTTTATTTTAGTAACCAAGGACAGGAATCTTAGGATCAAAGCACAAGCGTTGGGAATAGATTCTGAAGATTATCTGCATGATAAAATTTCGGAAGAATACCTTTCCAGCTTCTTCCAGCCATTAAAACAGATTATGCTGGAAGAAGATGAAATTAACAAAATTTTCAAATCTAAAAATGAAGGGGAATGGACTGTTCAATACCGAAAAAAATGGCAACTGAACGAAAATGAAGGGGTTGCTCTTTTTGATCCTTCAAATAATTTATTTGGATTAGGCCTTCGAAAAACAGACCGCCTGCGATACCATGATTATTTTTCCACTAAAGTACTGGATACATATCCCAAAGTTTTAAATCAGGAACAATTTCAGCACAATTTTGAACAGGCTGTTTGCATGGCTCAGGCTCTTGATGATGATATTCGGATTCAGATAATAATCGGGAGGGCCGGAACAGGGAAAACACATATTGCTATGGCGGCGGCATTGGAAAAAGTTTTTAAAGAAAGAAGATATGATTCAATAAAGTTGATAAAGCCTATTGTAACCAAAAGCAGGCTTGGAGAAGATATTGGCTTTTTACCAGGTTCGGTAAAGCGTAAGCTGATTCCTAAAATGCGCCCCTTTATTGATAAACTCAGGCAATTTACAAACACCAATGACACAGAAGAAGGCTGGAAAAAATTACTCGATTCCGGTGTAATTGAAATGATGAACCTTGCGGATGTTCGTGGCGCAGACCTTGCAAATTCTTTTGTCATTTTTGATGAAGCTCAAAATGCCAATCCTTTCCAAATGCGTACACTTGGTACACGGCTTGGTGAAGATACAAAGCTGATTGTACTCGGTGATCCGACCCAGATTGACAGTATCTATCTCGATAAATACAGCAACGCTTTAATAAATCTTTATGAGAATTCGCTTAAAAACCCGACATCTTTTATTGCACACATCTGTCTTGTACAGATGGTTCGTTCTCATACTTCGAAATGGTTTGAAGAAACCATGAAACGTCCGGAGCAGCATTAGTCCGTGAATAAATTCAGTCCAGGTCAAATCTCTGAATTTCAAACCAGGCTTGTTGATTGGTTTCAAAAAAATAAACGCAAGCTTCCCTGGCGTGAAAAACCGAACTGGTATAAAACATATCTTTCCGAGATAATGCTGCAGCAGACAACTGTTGAGCAGGGACTTCCTTATTTCAAAAAATTTATTGATAATTTTCCAACAATCATAGATTTGGCTAATTCAGAAGAACAACGGATTTTATATTTGTGGTCAGGACTTGGTTATTATGCCCGGGCACGCAATATGCACAAAGCTGCAAAAAAAATCCGAGATGAATTTGCAGCTGAATTCCCCCGCGATTACAAGGATGCACTGTCTATCCCGGGTATTGGGCCTTACACAGCTGCGGCCATTTTATCTATTGCTTTTAACAAAACTCATGCCGTTGTGGATGGTAATGTTAGCAGAGTTATATCCAGAATTTTTGCAATCTCTAAAGATATTCGTTTAAGCTCAACACAAAAACAGATTACAGAAAAAGCCAAATTACTGCTTGACCCTGAAAACCCCGGTTTATTTAATGAAGCGATGATGGAGCTTGGTGCATTGATTTGCACTCCCCTAAAGCCAGATTGCAATAACTGTCCTGTTAATCTTCAGTGCAGGGCGCAGGCTAAAAATTTAGTGAATGAAATTCCTTATAAGTCACCGGCCAAAGCCAAAAAGAAAAAATTCAACCTGGTATTTATTTTGCGCTTTAATAATAAAATCTGTTTAGCAAAAAGACCGGACACAGGACTTTTAGCAGGAATGTGGGAATTTCCTGTTAAGGAATTAAACGCAAAACAATTTGAATCTTTTGGTGAGAATAATCTTGATCAAAATTTTGGAATCATTAACACTGGCCCGACCGTCCAATCTCCAAAATATCGTCATCAATATAGCCATATAGATCTTACCTATCAGGCCGTGATAACCGATCTGAGAGACAGCGTGGTACAATTATCAGATTATTACGAATATAAATGGCTGAATTTTGCGGAATTATTTGATTACCCGATCCATAACGCACACAAGAAAATATTAGAGTGGCTGAAATCCCTGGTGTCCGGATAACCTAATAATTAAAGCCTAGTGACAGGTAAATATTTGACCGGCCAAGACTGGTCCTTCCCCATCCCATATATAGTGGCCCAAGAAAAGTATCAAATCCAAGGTAACCGCCAAATCCGGAGAAAAAGTCTTCCGGCTCCAGGATAAGTTTTGATCTTGCCCAGACATTTCCAAAATCATAGCGAAGAGAAAAATACGTGTCGGTAAGAAGCTGAAGAGGTAGTTTATATCGATACTCAAAATTAAAAAGAACCACCTGCCTGCCGTATAATTCATTATCCAGCAAACCATAAAAACTATGCAACCCACCTATCCTGAAATTTTCAGAGAAAGGCAATGTTTCATCGCCAAGGCCACCTAAAAAGCGTATCCGCCCGACATTATCTTTAAAAAGAGTGTAATATCCTTCAAGATTAATCAGGACTTTTGTATAAGATTCCTGGCTGTTGAGCAGAAAACTGCTGCCGCTTTCCCATGACCAGTAGTTGTAAATCCCTTTTGAAGGAAAATCAATACGGTCACGTTTATCTGTGATTGATTTTAAAGCAAAAGTCCGTAATTCCAATGCCTGACCTTGTGTAAAGATACCTTCCTGCTGAAAGTCTTTCACCTTTTCAACCCTGATTTCACCAACCAGCTGACCGATTCTTCGCAGCTGCTGACCAATCTGAAATTTAACACCGAGCCGCTCTTCACGATATCTTCCTTCAGCCTGGGTGTCTTTATTTATAGGATTTATTTCCCAGCTAAAATATCCCTGCGCCATAAAGGTTAGATATGTTGTAAAAATACGATCATTCCGGAAATTTAAACCAACAAGACCATCCCTTACCCCGAGGCGTGTCTGTATTTTCCCCTTAATACCTTTCCCAAGAAAGTTCTCATCTGCCAGTTCCATATAGCCCTGGAAGCGCCTTTCAATATCAGCTTTTCCGCCAATCTGAAAACGAACAGACGGCTTTTCATCCACTTTAATCACAAGATGTGCTTTATTTCCGACACGATTAACATCCACACTGACCCTGTTATATAAGGCACTGGCATAAACATTATCAATACCTTTTTTGATGTTCAACCAATTGAACACATCATTTTTTTGAAGATTAAATTCACGTAAAACAACAAATTTTTCAGTTTTCTCATTGCCTTCAACCGAAATATCTTCTACGAGACCTTCATCAATAAATACATACAAAATTCCAGTGTCGTCATTAAAAATAACCCGGGAAACCTCCATCAGGGAATAGCCCTGTGACCGGTAAAGGCTGATTATTTTATCCAGATCACTTTTTAGGATTGTAACATTTAATGGCGTTGCCAGCTGCAGACTTACCGAGTCCATCAGTGCCTGGCGTTTAATATGGTTATTTCCAAGAATCGCGATTGAATCAACATCTCCAAAAGGATCAAATTGAAAATCCAACATACCGGAAATTTTATCCAAACGTGCATTAACTTTTCTGAAATAACCACTGCTAAGCCAGTGCGAAAGTGAATCCGAAATTGTTTCTGTTGTTGTTATTTGATTACTGTCTGCAATAAAAAGAGTATCAACAACATCTCTATTTTTAAGATCAAGAGGATTATCCCTGAGCTGTTGCAGCATTTTGATATGTTCAAGCGCTGCCATTTTACCGGCTGCTATCATCGAGTCTATCTTTGTAAAATCTGTATTTGTAACACGTGGGATTTTAGGTAAGACAAGAATATCGGCATATTTATGTTCCCTGAGATTATTGTTATCGGTCATAATTGTAGTTACCTGGTCTGCTACTTCCCAGGGCGCATTAATCTGCTCACGCGTTCGTAAAGTGGCACTGACATCAGACGCTATAATAAAATCCATACTATCTTCGAGTGCCACACTTACAGGTAAATTGGACTTGATTCCGCCGTCTACAAGAAGCATACTATCGCGGCTGACAGGTGAAAAAAGGAGTGGCACTGCCAGGGAGCCATTAATTGCTTCGGCAATATTTCCATCGTCTAAAACAACCATTTTGCCGCTTACAATATCAGTAGCAACTGACCTGAAATTTATTCTTAAATCATCAAAACTGTTTTTAACCTGAAAAGGAGCCATTAGAAAAAAGTCAGAAAGAATATTCAGGACTTTTTGTCCCGGGGTCACGGCATTAGGAATATAAGGACTGAAATTTTTGAGACGCAGAGATAAAAGATAACGGTCTTGTTCACTTTTTTGTCCAAGAAACAAAGTAGTCCGTTGTGGATCGTCGTTAAAAATATCTCCCCAATTGATATTTTTAGTTATTTCTTCTATTTCGTCAGGACTGTAGCCTGCAGCATATAAACCACCAACAACACCGCCAATACTTGTTCCAACAATCAAATCCGGCACAATACCAAGGCTATCCAGAACCTGTAAAACACCAATATGAGAAATACCACGTGATCCACCGCCACTAAGTACTAAACCAATTTTTAACTTTTGGGGAAGATTATCTGATTGCTCTTCTGTTATTTTACCGTTTTCAAAGTTAAATGATTTACTGAATTCCTGGGCAACAGAAGAACTGTTAAACAAAAAAAACAGTGTGAAAAAGATGATAATATTTCTTGTTGCGTGTTCAGGCATTCTCATGGTTCCGGTATTTTTACAGGCGGTGTCAATTTAAGAAATATTTGGTTTTTTTTACAAAAATGGTGGAATGAAAAGTTATTCTTTCTCAGGCAAGATTTGTTTCTCTGAAGAGAGCTGTTTAAAATAAGCTTTAATTAATTTCTGATAGTCATCATAATACCCTTCGCTTAAGGCTTTCTGAAGAGCTTCCTGCAGTTCTTTCTGTCTTGCAACTTCATACTCTTTTAATTCGCCAGGATCTTTTGCAGAATATTGTTTTGCCTGTTCTGCTTTTCTTTTTTTAGAAAATTCACGTTCCCGAACAGATTTCTGGGCATCAAGCATTCGGGATAAAATCTGTTGCTGGCGCTGAATTGTTGTACGGTTTATGTTATCCGCCAACATATCATGGATAATTTCATCCATCTGTTCACCCATTTCATTAAGCCTGCCAAGAACATCGCCACGATTACCCATATTATCTGCCATATCAGTCAAAGCCTGCTGAATTGCTTTTTGTTCGGCTGCCATACGACGACGCTGAGCCTGCTGCTGAGATGACATTTGACCATTATTACCCTGCCCCTGCAAGAAATTCATAGTTTCATCATTTAACCCACCCTGGGCGCCTGCCATTTGCTGCAGTTGCTGCATAAATTGCTCAAATCCGGTTCCGGATTGTGCTGCCGATAACTGGGACATTGAATTCTGCAAACTGTTAACACCGCGATTCAAAGCTTCCATTGCCAGTTGCTGGTCGGCAGCAGCCTGGCTGCTTCTTCGTTCACTCAAATTATCAAGGCTTCTCTGCATTGAACTATAGGCATTTGCCATATTTTTATTCATATCAGGATTAATAAAAAATGTCTCCTTTGATAACTTTATCAGATCTGATAAAAGCTTCCCAAGGTTATTCTGCAGGCTTGACTGCTGCCTGGCCATTTCCCGGATATCATCATTTATTTGTGAAGCGTCTCTGGTTTTCTGCTCGATTTTTTCCTGCTGATGCGATAACTGCAGCATTTTTTGAGTCGCCGCCATCATCTTTTTTTGAACATTTTGTTTATGTTGCTGCTGCAGATTTTTCATAGCCATATTCAGATTTTGCTGCAAACCCTGAAATGATTGTTCCATTTTCTGTGAATTGGCCGACGCTTCTGAAAAGTTTTGCTGCTGCAATTGCTTACTCAATTCCTGTAACTGTTCACTTAATTTTTGCTGCTCAATATCTTCTTTTGTCTGGCTAAGCTGCTCTCGGGCATTCGAAAAGTCATTAAGTTTTTCCTGCTGTAAAAGATTTTCCAAATTGCGTTCTAAAGAACTTAGGAGTTCTTCCTGCAATTTTTGATCATTCTGCAAAGCATTTTCAGCCTTTTGATCTGATGGTTTATTTTCAATCTCATCGCTTATTTTTTCCTGGTTCTTGCTAAGCTTTTCTGCCTGTTGAATCATCTGATCTAATTGCTGCTCTAACTGAACCTGCTTAAAAAGTTCAAGCGTTCTTTCCAGGTTTTGCTGAAAGGATTCCTGGTTTAACTTAAAGTTTTCCAATGCCTTCTGGACTTCATTAGGATTAGCATTTTCCATTGCCTGCTGCAATTTTTTCATAGAATCAAGCAGCTCCGGTGTGGCTATTTCTTTAAACAATTCCTGCAGTTGGTTGTATTTTTCAAGTATCTCAGGATTCATTAAATCATTCTGATCCAATTTGTCGATCATCTCTTCCAATTCCTGCTGGATTTTTTCTATTTTCTCCTGAGCATCCTGTTGTTTTTTGAGTGTATTTTCCAGCTGTTTTTTTGTTTCCCAATCCAGTTTTTCAGTTCTTTTTAAATCACGGTTTATTTCTTCAAGTTTTTGTTTTAATTCCTGCGACTCATCTGCCAACCGTTCCAAATCATCAATCTTCTCATTTTCTTTTCCGGTGAATTCGTTAAACAGTTCATCCATTGAAGGAAAAATGATTTTGTAAATCGGGCTTTCAGATTTTGAATACCCACCAACACTGTTATTATCCAAAGCAACTGCGTAATACTCGATCTGGTCATTATAACCAACAAAAAAGTCAGAAAAATCAATTCTCTGATAAAGCTCAGCTTTTTTAGTTCCGCGCTGAAACTGATCAATACTCATCTTATGCCAACTGCTGTCCGATGACTGCGATTTTTTAACATATCTATACATTAAATAAATATTACTCAGGCCATAATCATCAACTGCATCGATTTTCACAGTCATCCTATCGTCCAGCTGGGCTTCAATATCAGTACCCGGTTCAGTGATATCAACGAAGGGTGCGTTATCGGGTAGTATTGAAATTGAATAAACAATCGGATCCTGATTTCTTAGATTTTCAATATCGGTTAATCTAACCTTATAATTTCCGATATCTTTTACAACAAATTGTCCCTTCGCAATTTTTCCTTTTGTATCAAGTACCAGAGTATCACCATTGGAAAATACGACAGATGCATTTTTAAGCGCTTTGTTGCTAACCAGGTCAAGGAACACATTGGATCCGTTTAAAGCTGCGATATTTGCATTATTAAGTTCATTCTTCTGCGATTCTCCACCGCTGTATTGCGGAGATGTTATTTTAATATTTATCTCCTGAATAAATGGTGGAACGAAAACTTTAACATTAAAAGTATCAGATACTATTTTGCCATCAAGATCATTGCTGTAAGGCAGATCTGCCAGTAATTGATAAGAAAAAGAGCCCGTAACTTCCTTAAAACGTGTATAATATGTATCCTTTCTTTTTTCCATATTCAACGAACGGATTTCATCTTTATCAGCCTGTTTATACAACAAACGCATTTCAGAGATATCAGGCCCATTGTAATTCGCGACTATTTCAAATGGCTCGCCATACAAAAGATTTTTGCTACCGGGAATTACATCAAATGTATACGGAGGAATTACAACATAATTATTTGAAGGATTTAAAAGTCTAAGCGTTGACCTTAATATCTGCTCTGGTTGAAAGAATACAACAACTGTAACGGATAATATTACCGGTAGATAGAGTTTTATGCCTGGAAAATATCTCTTCTTTTCTATACGCGCAGAAAATCGAGTTTGCCAGAATGTTTTAGATAATTGCTCAACTGCAGCTTTTTGAAGCGGTGAACTTTTTTGTTTTGACAACTGATAAATATTAACCAGGCGGTCTTCTATTTCCGGCGTCGAAATCCCAATCTCATGCGCAATTTCACTTAAGTCATTTGATTTCTTAAAAATAATCCAATTATTAAAGGGTTTAACTATTAACCTGAAGCATAGCCAGAAAAGAATTGGCAAATTAATTAATAACAATCCCCAACGGGTAATTTCTGAGAAATAAAAGACTGCATCAGCTAATGCAATGCTTATCCATAAAAGAATAAATATAAGACTGAATAGTATGGTGCTGCCCGCAAAGACATACCAATGTTTCTTTTTGCCATATTCAAAGATTTCTTCTGTAATAGAATTTATATGCTGCATATTAATTCAATAATGCATAAATAAGAATATTTACAGCCATTCTCAATGCCTGTTCATGTTTTTCCGGGGGATCATTATGTATCTCCTTGTCTTCGCAGCCATCTGAAATATCTGTATTAAGACTGTAAAAACAAACGAGCCTTCCTTCATAAATAAGGCCTAATCCTTTGGGAGGTCCTCCATCATGCTCATGGATTTTGGGTAATCCATTCGGGAAGGCATAAACCTGGTGATAGATTGGATGTGCAAAAGGCAATTCAACAAATTTAAGTTCAGGAAAAACCTTTTGCATCTGACGACGAAATGAATTATCCATTCCATAATCATCATCAGCAAAGAGAAATCCGCCACTGATCAGGTAGTTTCGTAATTCACTGGCTTCTTCATCAGAAAACGTAATATTTCCATGTCCGGCGATGTATGCAATCGGACTTTGCTTAAATTCCGGATCAAGAATTTTATGGGCAGATTCTCTGTCACCCACAGGAAGCATTAAATCGATTTTAGCTTTGTTAAGAATATTTGTCCAGGTAGTTTTATTGCCATACCAGTCGCCACCACCACTATAGTGAATTCTTACCGGTGCAATTTCTGACGCGTACAAGGTGTTGAAAAGAAAAATAAAAACAATAAGTTTTTTAGGCATAAAAAAATCCCGAAACGTTTTTTCATTTCGGGATAATACATTTAAAACCAAAATCAGTTCAAATATTTATGCTGAAGTAGCAAAGTCATAGCGGTTACTGCGGCTGTTCAGTTTTAACTTGGAAAGTTCCGAACGCACGCTAAACCATCCTAATTTGGTATATCCGTATCGAGCTGTGTTTAATTCACGCTTAATCTTAAAACTGCCGAATTCCGGATTTTCTTTTACTATATGTTTAATTTTATCTGCTAATCCCATATCAGCTAATTGAACCTGCTGAGTTTGTTCGACAACAACTCCCTGCTGTTTTTCTTCCGAAACCGGAGCTTTTTTCGCTGCAGGCTTTGCCTGAGATTCTGCTTTTGGTAATGTTATTTCTTTAGCAACTGGCTGACCGGCAGCTTCTGATGATTCAAACTTATTAACAGCTTCTTCAACTTTGTCATATACATCAAGAATATGATGGAATTCCAGAAGTTCAAAAATTTCATAAACATCCGGAACCATTCTAACAAGTTTTAAATCACCACCATTTTCCCGTATGGATTTAATTTCACTGATGAAAATACCCCAGCCGGCACTACTGATATAATCCACATTACCCAGATCAACAACAATATAAAAACGTCCTTGCTTTAGAAGCGAATCGAGTGCCCTTTCCAATTCGGATGAAGTAGTCGTATCAATATAACCGCCAACTTTTATTATCGAGATATGATTACGACTTCCTGCAACTTCAGTCGAAACCTGAATTCCTTCCATCAACTCCTCCTTAAAGGGACTTAATTAATTTAGTTTTTAGGATTATCGCCCAAACTTTGTAAAAGTGAAGAATCTTTTACTAAATGCTTCTTGGCAATTTTATTTCTGATATTTTGTAAATTATTCTTAGGATTAACGTTTGCAGCGTGGTTCTCGAATTGCTTGTGTATTAATCCCACACGATTAATTTTTTCCAAAATACTTTGACTATCGTTTAATATATTTTCTTTTTTCATATAATTCAACATGGTCTCGGCATTCTTAATTATTGATGTTCTTCCAAGCCCATCAAAATTTTCATGAATCATGGCAAAAACCTGCTGAATTTGTGATATCAACTGATTGATTTCCGGAAGTTCTTTAAGAATCGGATGCTTCAAAGTAATTTTCAAAATTAAGTTTACTTTTTTAAGATCATCACCGGTAGCGGCATTTTCTTTCAATTTTTCTATGCTTTCTGCAACAGCATCAAAGTCATCTTTACACTCGTAAAAGAATCTTTCCACTTTTTCCGGATCCAGCTGTTCGATTGCCTTGCTTTTTAGTTCATCTGTTGTTGGTGTGGATACTTTTTCAACTAAAACCGGTGTTTCCGGTTCTTTTTCAACTATCTCAATATTTTCATCTGCATTAACTTCTTCTACATGTTCAGTTTCAGATGGCTTTGTTTCTGCCGGTGTTTCGGTTACTTGCTTTTCTTTAACTGACTCATGAATCTGCTTATTTTCAATTATTTCAGGTTCCTGCTCTTTTATCTCTTCTTTTGTTTGTTGAGCTGGTTTTTCTGTCGGTGTTTTAGCAGCTGATTCGTCTTTAGTAACCTGCCTGGAAGGATCAAAAGCTTTGCCGGTCTGGTGCATCATCCGTACACGGGAACTATCCTGAGTCGAAGGCCTGATTTCACGTACAAACGGCTTTTTTTCTTCTTCTTTGTTATCACCTGTTGAAAAAGATTGTGTGTTTCCGGTTCTTTTATTTATCTCACTTGTGCTTGATTCAAAATCAAGAATAACTTTTCCATCCAAAGTGAGTAAAGGTGTTCCGGGTTGCTTGAGCCGTTTATTTTGACCTTTATCCACAAAGCGCTGACGCAAGGGATATGTATTAAGTCTTAGCTTTACAAGCTCATTATAAATACGGCGTTCTTCAACCTGAGTATTCCCATATTTTTCAGTTGCAAGAAGGTCAGAAATCTTTTTAGCACCGTATTTTGGATTTTCACGAATGATATCGAACATCTTTGATTTCAATTCTATTGATAAATGTTTTTTCTCAATATAATCCTGGCCATCCAGATACTCACGTAAGGCATCAAGGCCGCCTTCATCAACGATGTCTTTGTACTTGTAGTATTGGTATTGTGATACATTCAGCTTTTCGCAGGCATCCTGTACGCGCATTCCATTATTAATCAGTTCGATCAGGTGTTTATGAGTCTTATAAATAATTTCACCTGTCATAAGCTTTTCTTTGATTGCTACAAAGGTGATGTCATCATTTTGTGGCGCCCCGCCTGTGTAGTTTTTCAAATCATCTTTTATACTTTTTACAAATTCGGCAACATCAAGATGACCATTATCACGAATGGATTGAAGGAAGCGTTCTTCCCTGTAAAGTTCACGCTTATGATTCATCGCTTCCGTTATACCATCGGTGTATAAGACAAGAATATCATCTTCGCGCAAGCGGATTGAATCCGTTTCAATTTTGTTTTCAAAAAGTTTAATATCTGGCAACTGAATACCTACAGGAAAACCGGAAGGATTCAGATAATATGTCTGTTTTGCCGATGAACGGAACAGAATCATAGGATTATGACCTGCACTGGCATAGCGGATTACACGGTTACGCGAATCAAGAATAATATAAAACATGGTTACAAACATACCGCGTTTCATGTCATCAGTAACAAAACGGTTAACTTTTGCAAGTACATCTGCCGGATTTTTATTACCCCGCGATTCAAGGCGAATTGCAGTACGAATCATGGTCATAATCAAGGAACCCGGGACACCCTTTCCGGAAACGTCGGCAACAACGATACCAACTGTTTCATCATCCACTTCAACAAAGTCGAAAAGGTCACCACCCACTTCTTTTGCGGCCTCGTAATATGAACCAATATCAAAACCTTCCACTTTCGGGAAATCACTGGGCAAGAGCATCTGCTGAATTTCCTGGGCAACCTGTAGCTCTTTCTGCAGTTTTTGCTGCTCCATCAGATTTACCTGGGCCTTACGGAATTTATCGGTCATTTCATTGAAGGCCTGCGCAATTTCTCCGATCTCATCTGATGTATCAATGTCAATTTCATCCTGATCCACTTTGCCGCGTACAACCTGGCGTACCCAATCGGCAAGGCTGTGGAATGATTTCAGAATTTGTGAAACAAGATAGAATGAACCGGCATATCCAATTGATAAAACAATAATTAGAACTGTAATAAGAGTAATACGCTTACTATTGATTATATCTTCGATAGTATCAGAAGCAATACGGACATGAGCTTCACCCAGCTTTGTAGATTGTCCACCTACAACTTCTCTAACATCTGATTTCACATCATATACATCCATGCTGTCAGAGAATGCATATTTATAAATTTGGATCATCTGCGAACTATCTATAAAAGCAGCATCCTGCGGGAGCTGATAATTGCCACCCATAAAGGAGTTGCCCGATTTATTAAATCCGGCAATAACTTTGGAGTCATTATCGACAATAAATGCCTGAAAGATATCAATCTCAGTACCTTTTACAACAGAAGAAGCATTGATTATTAGCGGTAAAAATTCACCCACCAGCATATCCCCGGAAGAATTGTCTGCCAGGGTGCGTGCACTTGTCGAAGCAATACTGAAAATTTCTTTGTTTACATCGCTGCGGAGATTTGCAAAGAAAAAGCCAAAGATAACGGCTGCGATAACTGTAATTATCAAAGAAGATATTAACGAATAACGTGTACGCATGTTGAGCGCATGCCACATCTGCATCGGCTTTGACTCATCAACTGATTCACGAAACTTTGTAAGGCGAAATTCATTGCCATGCTCAGTTACAACATACTGGATATCATCCATCAGCTTGCGCATCATCAGGATGCCAAGCCCGCCTTTTTTTCCGATATCTACATATTTCGCTAAATCCGGCGTATTGGCCTGTCGCGGATCGTAACTGATCCCCTGGTCGATTATTACAATTGTAAGACTCAAACGTCGCATGATCGCTTTTAGCTGAATCTCACCATTTTTAATATCCCGGTAACCATGCCTGATAATATTTGTACAGGCTTCATCAATTACCAGCTTAAAGGAATTGATCATTTTATCGGAGTACTTGAAGCGTTTTCCAATGTGCTCCACAAAATCCCGGATCTGAGTTAGATAACTCATCTGAGCCGGTATAGTGATCTCTTCCTTTTTTACATTTTTAAACATCGCTAAATCCGTTTATAATTATTTATTTTTACTCTTAAGACGTTCCCGTGCATTATTTATGCTTTCCAATACGCGCTTATTATACGGATTATCTTTAAGAATTTCTTCCCAAATTTTTATGGCTTCCGCGTACCTACCATTTAGGAACGTATCAACGCCCTTTAAAAATTTCTTTTCAGTCTCAGGGTCCATCTCTTCCTGAGATGCTTCCATTGTTTCAAGCTTGGTACGTTCGTAATATTGTTTTACTAGACTGTTGTCCGGATCAAGCTTCAATGCTTCTTCCAGAATCTTTAAGGCTTCGTTATATTCTCCGACATCATACAACATCAAACCCTGCTGAATATTTTCCTGCAGACGGATGCGTGTAGCCAGGGTTTCGATCTCGTTCTGGAGCTGCGCATTATCACCACCCAGCAATCGTGCATCTGCTAACAATCGCAATGCTTCAGAATAATTCTGATTCTGGAACTCATCCCTGCTCTTCTGCACCAGTCGTCCCACTTCTTCCCGAACCCGCCGTTTGGTTGTGGCTATGGAGTTTTGCAGAATCTGGTTATCCGGGTTGCGCTCCAGCGCCATATTAAATTCGATCATGGCTTCTACAAACTGTTTTTTATCCAGGTAGGAACGTCCCTTTTCAAAATGCTCCTGAACAAACATACTGTCGTTTGATGCCCGTTCTTTATCCAAAGCATCCTGGACAGCGGCACTTTGCCTGGTATCAAACTGGCTTTGCAGCAGCGTGTTAGCCGAATCAAGCATCACGCCGGCCCTGAAATGGAAAGGTTCCACACCGATAACCTGCTGATACTCAACAACAGCATCCAGGTATTTCTGATCTTCAAAGAACTTGTCCGCAGCCTGCAGATGCTCGGCGATAAAGTCCTGCTTGTCTGCTTCTCGGATTTCACGCTTAATACGATCTTCTTCAGCTATACGCTGTTGTTCGGCAATAACAAACAAATCATTACGCGTAGGACCAAAATTTACTGTGACCGATATGCGATGCGTCGGTGAAAATACATCTGAATATTCCATCTGACCAAAGCCGTAGTCCACTTCGAACATGGAATATTTAGCACCTACGCCAAAAGCAATCGAAGAGCCATTAAAACCCAGACGCAGCTTTGCCATATCCTGGAACTGGTATTCCGAACCTAAATGGAACTTAAGGTCACGATCCTGTGAATGATCCAAATCAAAAAGTACATTAAATCCACCGGCATTTCCAAAACGTATTTTTTTCATGACGCCCAGTTTGGCTGTAAACGGTGATACATCGATCTGCTCACCGGGTTTAAGCTGTGGGGCAAAAAGATTACGGATGCTCAAACCAAAAGACCAATCCTGTACAAAAGCACTGCCGATCCATTTTGGCCGGTACATCAAACCCAAATCCGCCCCGACTCCGGAGTCGATCAAATCGCCTTCAAACTGCATTCCCGTGTAGCCCTGACGAATCCAGCGAACTGTGATACCGGGTGTCAGATCAAACCAGGGTAGTTTTTTGGCATACGAGAAAAAGACCTGGTATTCATCACTGGAAAAGGTATTGCCTAGATTTTTAAAACGATCATATTCCACAAATCCGTCAACCCCCATGCGGGCAATCCCGACTCCAAAGGTACCGAGATTTAATGTCGGGTAGGCAAAACCCAGGAAGTCGTATTGGATGCCATCAAACAGAGTGCTGTGGAAAAAAGTCGCACTTTGCTGATTGATAAACTCCAGACCGGCAGGATTCCAGAATACAGCTGTCGGGTCATCCGCCATCGCTGTAAACGCCTGCCCCAAACCTATGGCCCGGGCACCAAATCCCAGGCTGAAAGGACTTTCAGTGCCGCCTCCCTGGGCAAAAACACCGTAGCTGAGTAGAAGACTGGTTATTACTGCTAAACGGATTCTTTTAAATTTTTCCATAATTTACCTACTTAATATAAGCGATTTTAATGATGTGACGTTTTGTTGCCCCGCCAGCTGTTGGTTTTATTTCCAGTACTGCGATGTAAGCGCCATTCAGCACACGTTTGCTATTGTCATTGCGGCCATCCCAGCTGAAAATATTATCATAATTACCAGGTCCAAGATTATCCCTGGTTTTGGTGGATACTAATTCACCCAGTATTGTGTAAATAGATAGCTTAACATTGCAATTGCCAGATTCTGGTGGAATAGAAAAGTTAAAACGACCTAAACGCTGATCCGCATCTTCACCACGTCCAAATGGATTGGGATAAATGAAGAAGTTTTTCTTCTCATCCTGTGACAGCACATTCTGGCTTTCGGATGTGGCTTCCACACTTGTAAGAAAATCTGCGCCGCTGCCGGTTACAAGGTTAAGTTTTATTGCTTCGGAAACATCGAAGACAACAAGATCTTCCAGCTTTGTACGGAAACTTCGTATTTTTGCATTTTCTTTAAAATCAGCAAGTACCTGGATTGTAACCAGGGTGTCCGGATCCATAACAAGGGTGTCTGCAAAATTCAAAGTTATAGGATTTGCATTTGGTGCAATGCTTGCCAGGTCTATTGCTTCAAGAACATTATTTGTTTTTCCCAGATCCGAGTTGACCGGCTTTTCATAATCAAGCTTTTTGATTTTCAGCTGGCTGAACATTTCAGCTAAAGCGGATGCACTCAATACGGTCTCCGTAACACCATCACTGGAAATAAATTTAACCGTAATCGAAGATGCCCGGAGTGAATCAAGATTTCCACGGTTATCAATATCAAACGCCAGCAGAATTCTGTCCTGATCACCCTGCTGGAAGCTGTTGTTGGTAACAGTTCTTGGAATAAGGATAATTTCTTTATCGCGGACCGTTAAACCGTATGAATTTGCCGGATCACTTGAAGCAACTGTTGTTTTACTGTTTTTATCAATTGGACGCTGCGATAAAGTGAAAATCGCATTTGCTGTAATCGATGCATTGTTTTCCAGAACAGGTGCCTTCAATTTCCATGTTAATGTATCACCAATATTTGCAAAAGATTTTTCAAGTAAACCAGGGTATTCAAATTTTGATGTATTAATAATGCCCTGATCTATTTTTATCTTACCACCGGTAATATCCGCCCAATTTGCATCCTGGAAGGCGTACTCCGGCCAGACTTTAAATGTTATACTCTGTCCATAAGAAAGCTCACCATTTGATACGGCAGATGCAGGTGAAACAATTTTTGACTTTATAACAACATCCGGCCGGCGCTGAACAAGAAGTGTCGTAGTGTCTTTAAGGCTTGTTGCTGAAATTTGATTTGTGTTTATATCAGTTCCTACCAGGTAGGTTACAATTTCAGCACCAGAACCAATATTTTGATCGCGCACACTTAAGCTTAAAGAAGCAGTATTTGTGCTTTCATTCAATGGCACAACAACTTCTTCTGTTACCCCGCTCTCAGAAAACACAGGCGGGATTGTAAAAACAGCCTGAGCAGCAGTCAAATTAGAAGATTTATCTCCAGCAGTTACTTTAACCTGGAAAACCTGCCCGGTTGAAACACTTGTAAGAGTGCTGTCACTTCTAAGCGCAGCAGTGCTTGCGAGATCGATTTTAGCGGCAGCTTCAACTTTTACTTTAATCGAGTCGCCACCAGCATTTTCAAGATCAGCCGGAACCTTAAGGACATCATCATCCGGGACATTGGAAATTCTTACTTTAATCGGCAGACCACTTTCCGCCTGCAGTTCGAATGCTTTTACCGCCCGGGTAAACGCGCTGAATATCTGCTTCTTTTTATCCAGACTTTGTACTTCTTCCGATGTACTTTTTTTAGCACTCGAAGATGTACGGGATTTAGAAAGAGAATTCCGGTAATCCAAAAGAGCATCAACCGGGTTATCGGAAGACAACGGTGTAACAACCCCCGGTTTAACCCACCATTCAACCGGGTTATTTAATGTAAAATCCTTCGTTGCTGCAGATGATGTGCCTAAGCTGTCAATTAACTCAAAAGTCGGATCAAGTGAAATGGTTACCTGGCTTGTATCCGACTGATCGATTGCCGACTCCAGATCCCTGTTTGTCACAACAGCAGACATTTTGAATGGCGTTCCAACCGATACCGTTCCATCTGTTGCGCCGGCTGGTTCAGTAATACTTACCGAAATAGCCAACCTTGCTTTTGGAATGGTCTTTATTTTGAGAGTTGCAGTTTTGGTGCGCTCAGGTATAATTGAGCTCCGGGCAGATGCCTGGATCTTAATTTCATCATATTCTAATTGCGGATCCGTTTTTACAGATTTTGCTTTAATCTTCCAGACAGGATGGAAATCATTTTGTGTCACCGATTGCGGTCTTTGCTCAATGCTTCCCTCCACAACAGAATATCCTTGTGGTAAAACAAGTTTAGCATTTCGGTTGAGAGTTAATTGCGGATCAAAAAGAATATCAGCCTGAATCGCAATTGTATCCTGGTTAATGGAGACAATTTTAGTATCAGATTGGTTCGAAGGGAATTTTGCTGTTAAGACTATTTCACTTATCTCATTAAACCTGTAAAGAATGGAATCGCGGTTTGATCCAGCATTAACAAAGGCTGAAGTTTCAGAATTTTCATCCAAAGGTGGCAGGGTATCAACAAACACTTTAACAAATGCATCTTTTGCAACAGATGATGTACTTGTATACCAGGTGATTGTATCTCCTAATACATAAGCTTGTTTAAGTTTAGAGCCATTTATTAATGTTAAACCGGTGCCGGTTGTATCAATTGAAACCGAATCTCTTCCATCACTATTAACACCTGCCATTCCAAGATTCCTGATAATTGCATGGATCAACAATGTATCCTGGTTTGTAGCACTTTGATAAATATTATTATCATCAAGATTAGATTTGTCCATTGACAGAACAAGACTTGCGCGTTTCTGGAAAATTAATTTTTGCTGAACAGTTCTATCTGTCACACGCACATTTACATTACTGATAAGGTCTTTTGGATCTGTTACTATTGTACCTTCTATATTTCCTGACAATAACTGAGTATCAGGAATTCTGACCGTAATTGTAGTATCTCTTCCTGTCTTCGTTGTATTGAATTTTATGCTGGTTTGATTATCCGGAAGGAATGTAATACCATTATTAGCAGATAATTGAATTTCACCGGAATTATCAAAATCGGCTGTTCCGCTATTGTTTAACCTAACATTAAGATCCACCAGCTGTTCAGTTGAAACAATTCTGTCTTCTGCTCCCGGGCTTAAGATTTCTGCTATCAGCGCAACTGTTGCTCTTTTTACTAACCGAATAGAGACTGATTCCTTGACCGGTGATTCTTTCTGCTCAAGAGTATTCTTATCCTGTCCGGTTGCTTTGACGGAAAATTTAACCAATGATTGCTGGGTTACTTCCGCAGGGGCAACTACATTCCAGTTTAAGACTGTATCCGAATTGAATGTTTTGGTTAAAATATCATTTCCTGTTAATGAGAATCCGCTCGGCAATGTTATTACTGCCGATGTATTCATCAAGCCTTCATTTATATCAATTGCGGCCTGAACTGTGAAAACCTGTTCAGTCGCAACCGTATCGCTCACTGAAGGTGCAACATCTGTAACATTCAGGTCCCCTATCGGCTCTGCTTTAACTTTGAATCCAACAGATGTACCAATATCCTGAACAACCAGTAGAGTATTAAGATCTTTCGGAGCAGTAGTGATTCTTACACCAAAACTATCCGAGTCGTTTACAGTTGCTGTATTTGCTTTTAGTCTCCAGGATATGGCAAGATTTTCACTGCTGAAGCTTTTGTCTGCTGTTTCTCCACTCAACAGACTATAATTTGCAGGTCTTGTGAGTGTTACTTTACCGGTACCATCATAAGCAGACTGCCCGGCTTGTCCAATATTGGCAGTGATAGTAAACTCCTGATCAACAGCCACTGTTTTGTTTTCAATAGAAGCTTGCGGAGCGGTGACCCCCACCTTGGCTACCGAAAGTGTGCGCGGCGTCTGGACAACTACGTTCTCTGAATTATCAAGTGGCTGGCCCGGTAAAATATTACCATCGGCATCCCGAACATTAACTAAACGGGCAGTGAATAAAGTATTTGCTGCTTTTGTAATGTTAGTAAATTGAATCTTTCTACTATCACCGGGCTCAAGATCCGTTATTGTTTTGGTATCCTGTACAACATCGTCTGCTTTAAGCTCAATGCTGGCTGAAGTGACATTTAGCTGACCATTATTGGTAAGTTTTACTTCCAGGGTAAACGGCTGAGTATTATTGACGAAAGGTGCGTTCGGTGCTTTTGAAATAAGGCTGTCAATCCTGATCGCTGCCGGTTTTATTATTTCAACAAGATCATTTTGGAAAATTTCAGGAACAGGGGTTTTTGATACTGTTGGAATGCGCAAATCTCTGAATGTAACGGTTGGTTGCGGTGTTACAATACCGGTCCCGGCGTCAATAGCCAGATCATAAGTAAACGGAAAAACTTTAACCCCACCATCAGCACTAATCGTATCCGGGAAAAAACTAATTAGGTTTTGAGTTGTGTTGGTCCAGTTTTCTGTGCTGTCATTGCCACCCATTAAAAATTTTGAATTAATCGATGTGATAATAGCATCGGACTGGCCTGTGTTTTCCAATGTGTAGTTTATTGAAATATTCTTTTCACCCTGATAGACCTGATCCTTAACAATTTCGATCTTTTGAAATCTTAAAGCAGCCGGATTAACAATCTGGAAAGCATTGGTGATAGTATTCTCATTCATTACATCCTGACCGTTTAGCATTTTACCTTCAAGATGATAAAAAATATTTGAATTTGAAATACTTGTAGGAATCTCAAACTCAGCGAACGTTAACGTAACAGTTTCACCTCCTGCTATCGTGGAATTATTTAATAGATAGCGTTTGGGTAAACCTGTCGCACCTCTGAATTCTATGTAACTTTTATCTTTTTCAATATTAACACTTGCTGTTCCGGGATTTCTAAAATCCATCTGAAACAACACTTTTTGATTATAAATAACATTGGTTGGTGTGTAGCTTGATTGTACATAATTTATTTGGGCCTCAGATAAAATATTGATGGTAGCAAATATTCCAGCACCTATTTCATCTGAGCTGATTTCTGTATTCCCATTGTCCAGACTTAATTTACCATAGATTGTTAACAACCCAGTATCAAGACCTGTTAGGTCAAGATCAAAAATAAGACGGTCAGTCAAGCCCCCAACCTGTGTAACTGTATCAATCCGCTGATATTGTGGTGTTACAGTAATACCCCCTTGTTTAAAGAAGAGAATTGTTCCGGGTTCATAAACTGGAAGAAATCCCTGTGTATTTTTTACATACATACTTATTACAGCTTTGGAACCTTGCAATGCGGTGGAACTATCCGCCTGTATTGATTCAATTGTTACACCATCCAACCCATACAATACATCACCTGCATGCAGATTATTAAAATAATAAGCACTATTAGATAAACCATTTAAACGTAAATCCAGTGAATAGATAACATTGGGGGATGCGGAAATTTGTGTAGAAACAAAAACCAACCGGGTTGTATCATTACCATTTAAAACCGTCTGGCTTGCAGGATCAAGTGAAATTATTGTCGGAACAGAAGTACCAAAAACTAAAACTGTCTGGCTATCTGCAGGAAAAAGTGAATTATTAAGTTGTATGTCTGCGACACCATCATTACGCAAAATTACTTCAAAACGAACAGGTTCATTAATGTCGGCAATTGTTAGTGGTGTTGTGGACACAACAGAGATACTGGCTGCAGTTTCGACAACTAAATCTGCTTCATTTTCACGGCTGTCAGACTTGGATAATCCCGAATTAAGATCTATACCCTGTACACTGGCATCAAAGTTAAAATTACCGGCACTTGATGCTGTAAAAGTGTAAACCAGTGTATCAACAGCTCCACCGTTTATACTAAAAGGTGTCTGTGGTCCGTTAAAAACCGGAACAATTGTATTACCCTGGTTATCATTAACTGACTTTGAACGTATTTCCAGACCTGC
Source organism: Calditrichia bacterium (assembly GCA_020635035.1). Lineage (GTDB taxonomy): Bacteria > Calditrichota > Calditrichia > Calditrichales > J004 > JACKAO01. Next base: position 407,058 of record JACKAO010000003.1, on the reverse strand, counting down.
TTCACCCTGGTTTGAAACTTCTACATAAATATTCCCGGATTGTCCCACGCTGACTGTTGAAGGAGAAACCCAAAAATCTGTAATTGCAAGAAGGGCTGCATTTTGCACAACAACCGAATCAATTTGTGTGGCACCCGGTTCCTGGAAACCGGTCAAGTCATTTATATCTAAATAATTTACCGATGCATCAAAATTAAAAGTTCCCGAAGTTGTTCCGGCATTAAATGTAAAATCAAACCGGCTGCTTGTCCCTTGTGGTAACAGTAAAGGAATACCGGGTACATCACTTCTTATTGGCGTGCTGAAATCACCTGCTTCCGGTGTAAGTACTAAGCTTGTAATTCTTGCAGTTGCACGGTTAGCATTTGCTGTATTATGCAGATAAACAGACGCGCGCAGTCCTGCCTGCGAAGTTGAAACAACATCCTGATTGACAACAACACTATCAATAACAACAGCCGGCCTTAGCTGCACTGTCCAGGTATCTTTGGCATCCGGATTATTTACAGAGCCTGGCATACCCAATGATGTAAAGTTGATTGATGCTGTAATTTCATCCAATCCTGTTTGCGCGTCCGCATTTACAGTTACCGGTATGTTAAAAATCTGTGTGCCGCCGGCCGGAATAGTTAATGGCAAACCGCCTACTGTACCAAAAGAATAATTGCTGTTACCGGATGCAAAATTGAGATCAACGGTGGTTATAGCAGCAGGTGCTGCTGAACCATTTTTTACACCAACCTTAACTGTATCAGGACCTTGTCCCTGTGATACAAAATTCAGAGGCGTAGAAACAGAAACAATATTGATAGCTGATGATGTTGTGGGTACAATACGCCACTCATGGAAAACATCAGTATCTGTAAATTCGGTTGTTTCAGAAGTTAAAGTATTTGTGTATTTAACTTTTCCATAAAGTGAATCTAATCCTGTAGCAGAAGAACTGCCAACTGTTAAAAGAACTCTTCTCGTTAAAGTAGTATTATTACCATCCAAACGAAATGTAGTAGCATCCTGCCAGGAGCGCGTATAACTGCCGCGGGCGGCTACCAGTGAAACAGGATTAACTTGAACAGGTGTATCACCGCTGTTTGTTACATCCAGCTCAACCAGTATTGCGGATTGTCCCTGGGTAACAACAGTATCGGTAGATGTCACCCTGGTTATATTAATATCCGGAGGTGTTAAAACTGTCCAAACATGCCTTGATGAAAATGGAACATCCAGGTCACTTTTAAAAATATTACTGTTTATATCATGGCCGTATGCATTCGCATCTAACCTTTCCAATTCTGTCACAATAAGCGCAGAATAGCTAACAACAAAGTCAAAACTACCTGTTTCAGCGGTTATAGGATATGGAAGAGTTGCATTAACAGGATTTACCTTAACGCGGGCAGCGCGATTGCTGTCTATAAACAAAGAATCCACAACAAGTGTTGCAGCACCGGTATTCTCAACTCTGATCGTCACCTGTGCAATCTGTCCCTGGCTGACACTGTCTTCAGCTGCAGTGGTCGACAGAATATTCATATCTGCCTCTGTTTGCACAGTGAAGTTTGCAGAGCTGTTAACGGTTTGGCTATAAGGCAGCCCATTATCGGTACCAAAAAGCTGCAGCTGCATCATTTGGGCAGCCAACGCAGTATTAAATGTTTTCGCATTAAAGGTCAGAACTTTTGATTGACCGCCCGGGATGGTAACCGGACCGGATAATTTCACTGAATCGGTTAAAGAGTTTATCGGGTAAAGAATTGTTCGGCCGGTATCAATAAGCAAATCAGCCTGACCACTGTTAGACACTGTAACGGCATAGTTAAAACTTTGTCCTGTCGAAACCACGGAAGGCGTAAATCCGGTGATGGCTGTATTTACAGCGCGCTGCACCAGCCAGCTGTCAGTTATAATGGCATTTTCACCTGTTATTCGAGTCCCCAATACAGTTCCGCTTACACGGGCGTCCAAGGTTGCAACACCAGAGCCAGTGCCTGTAATACCAACAAGCACTTCTATATCTACGGAATCACCTGCTGCTATTGTTTGCGCAGGACTTAGAACCCGTATCAGATTTGTATAATTGCCAAAACTTGTCTTAACCTGCACAGTATCTACAAGGAATGGATTGGTGCTCGTATTCTTAATCCTTACTAAAACAGGTTCCTGCTGACCTATACTTACTGTATCACGATTCGCATTAACTGAAACGACAGAAATAGTAGGACTTTTCGCAATATCAAACGTCCAGTTATAATTAAGAGGAATGGATATTGTTTTGCCGCTCAATACATTGGTTCCTGAACCCGAAGCACCCACTGATTCAGTTCCTGTAACTGCTGCCTGCGGAACCGTAATATCAAACCTTATAACTGTTGTACCATTATTTCCGGGAATAAGGACAGGTAATAATGGCTGAGCCGGAGAGATAACAAGGTTATTCAACTTGACATACAATTCCAATCCGGTCAGATTTGCTTCTGCCTGTCCGCTGTTTTGAACAGTAACATAGGCAGATAGAGTATCCGTTGGGTTAACATTTGTTTTTGTGAGCGATATGTTAGTTACTGATAATGCCGCTTTGCTCAGCACATCCCATGAATCCGTGCCCGAAGTAAATGTTTGCTGAGTACCACTGTTTTTATCAGAAAAAGTGATTTCAGAACTGAAGGCGCTGCCAACAGAAGGTGTTGCTGTATCCAGAATATTAATATTAAAAATAAAAGGTATAGGCGTACCGTTTTTAACTTCAATCGGGAAATCGTTTGCTGTATGCGATGTAAGTGTACTTGTATAATCATTGGTCAGCATACTGATATAATTAGCATTAACCAGCACTTTTATATCATTTATCGAGTTAATAACAACATCTGCCTGACCTGTGTTGGCTACTGTTACAGTAAAATTCTCATTCTCCTGTCCCTGGCTAACCTGGCTGGATGATAGATTCACTGGATTAAAAGCTAAATTAGCAGGCGTCTGGATGGTCAGATCCGGAGTTGTAGCAATGGTGTCAGATGAAAATGCTTTATAGAAGGGATTGCCCTCCTGTGTTCCTCTTAAGAACAATTGCAATGAAGTTGTCGTCGGGGCTGTTCCACCTGCAAAAGTTAAGGTAGTTGTATCCATTGCCAATAATGATTGATTGGCAGCAAGAAAATAAACATCAGAACCGACCACTAACCTGGTAGACGTATCATTTGAAGCTGTAGCTCGTGTTAAGAAAACATCAAAGTTACTGTTATTAAATACCTGTGCAGAAAAACCAACCTGCTGATTTACTGAAACTGTGTCAGGGCTGTAGCTTAACCACTGAACCTGAGCTAACTGAACAACTCTGAATGTTGCAGTTTGGGCTGATTCAAGATCGAAAACTTCATCAGAAGTCCCCTGAATTTCGGCAAATATCCTGCCATCAACTGTATAAGTATTTACCGCAGTTCCGATGTTAACATCAAATCTAAAAACATCTGGTGTATTACCTGCAATTGAAGTCGGATTATCAGGATCCGGAGTAATTGTGGCATTAACAAGTGAAGGCGCAAAGTTTAAAGTTGGGTTAAACGTATCGATTGTTTGAGAACTATTATTCATCACCTGCATTTCAATACGAATAGTACTTCCAATAGTGACTAAAGTATCATCAGCACTCGGAATGTTAATAGATGTAATCTGTAAAGGTGAAATTGATAATTCACCCGGATTTGTATGGATTGTTCCATTCATTGTTTCAGTACTATTAACAAGGGTTATTTCCGGTGTATAGCTGCCACTGGGGTAATCGCCGGAAATAGTTATCGGGTTAAAATACAAACGGGTTGTATCTCTGGGAGACAATAAGACAGGTGACAATAAACTATTTTCGTCCGGTGGTGTAAGATCAGGAATACTGAAAATTGTGTTAGCAGTACTTAAATTTATCGCCGAAGGGCCCGGATTATTTACAACAACAGAAAAAGGCACATTTGCATCACCCGTGTTTACACCCTTGGGGGCAAGACTATTGGCAAAATAGCGTATTCCATAAACTTTAAACGTTCGTGTTGCAATTCCGCTCAATGCAACCTGGGCGTTTGAAGAGTCAAGATTAGATGGTGTACGATAAACAGCAGTAACATACCCTGTGTCATTTGAAACAGAGTTTAAGGCAGACATGCTCGTAAGTGGCGTGAAGTCTACCCGCTGATTTGCTACTCCATTACCAAAAGCATCAACTACCCGGGCTTTTAGTCTTTGAGTGCTTCCGGCAACTGTTGTGCTGTTATTTCCGGAAACTATCTGAACATCAGTCGCAGCCCCGGGAAGAGCATTGACTGAAATAGGCAGAGTAAATTCAGGTGAACTGAGTGAAGCTGTCAGCGTCTGTGTTCCACTACTATCCCCTAATGTCCAGTTTACAGAAACAATTCCGTCTGTTCCTGATGGTCCATTATTCGCTACAGCCGGGTTCCAATTAATATTTACTCCTGATCTGGCATTACCATATTGATCAACAGCTTTAACCTGTATTGGAACCGTGGTATTAACCGTTGGTTCAAACGGACTTGAAACCAATACAAGACTGTCAGCTATTCCAGGTCCTGCAGTATATGTATACTTCTGTTCCGTTGGTGATAAACCGGCATTGTATGCAGCGACAATATAACTGCCAACCTTGGTACCCAGTGTAATAACTGTTGCCGCTTCACCATTAACATCAGTAGTCGTGTTGGAGATGGTCAGGGTATCACCATCTGCCTGCGGTGGATTATATATTATAGAAAAAGCTATCGGAACTCCCTGAACAGGGTTATTGTTTGTGTCAAGAACACGCACCCGGAAAGGACTGCCTGTTAATTGAGAACCCACTGTACCTGACACACCCGGAGCTGCAGGACTTATAATTGATAAAGAATTTCCAGAAGATGCAGTTAAATTTGCAGTATACGTAACAGGTGTTAACAACCCGTATGAGGCCGTTGCGTTGTCCGGTGATTCTGATGTTGTATTCCTTAGTGTCCAAGATGCTCTAGATATGCCTTGCGCGTCCGTCAGACCACCGTTTTGCGGAGCAATAGCGCCACCATCATTGCTTGAAGCTACCGATATTGCCCAATTAATTGTGCTATCAGCAACCGGATTATTCTTTGCATCCAAAGCCTGAACTTCCAATAGATTGCTAAGCGTACTGCCGGCAGCACCATTTAACGTTGTAGTTCCAAGTGCTTTCAATGTGTCTATCGGACCCGGAACAACGGTAACCAAACCACTTGATCCGCTAATACTACCAACTGTTGCATTAAACTTGCCTGAACCTATGCTTGAATTAGCCGGAGTATATATAACAAAAGTACTATTCGTTGTAGGCGCTATATTCCCAGAAAGAATCCCTGAACCGGTCCAGACGGCTGTATCCTGCGTTCCCAAGAAATTATTGTAACGATCATAGCCAACCGCATAAGCAGTTAAGGTTTCAACAGCACTGATTGTCGTATCACCCAAAACTGGTCCGCCATCTGTCGCATTTTTTTGGATGACAATTTTTGCCAAATCGCTACTATTATTAACAGTAATGTTTGTTACCTGATCTTGTAATGCACTAAAATCAGCAGTTATAGTAACATTTCCCGCTGTTTCTGGTAAAAATAAAATATTGGTTTTAGCCAGTCTATCGTTGTCATTCAGATAAGCATTAAAGCTGACAGGTGCGGCGCTCCAGTCGGCAGCAACATTTCCACTGAAATTGCCATCACTATCAAAACCGTTTGCAAACAATGTAATTGCTTGTCCTGCATTTATCACGAAAGGTGCAACAGAACTTCCTTCATTATTAGGGGCATTCATAATGTCAATAGATGCTGTAACACCGGCTGTAACGGTTATACCGCCGGTATTATCTGTTATACCGCTTACTGTGGCCCTTATCGATCCTGCGCCTGTTCCAACAGCATCAAATGTTGCATTGTTTGCAGGAACACCTGGTGTCAGATTGCCGGAGACAACTCCATAACCGGTCCAGCTTGCATTTTGCAATCCGATAAAATTACCGGCTGCATCATAACCGGCTGCATAAACGGTAAAACCACCATCTGCGGTCAAAGTCGTATCAGCCAGTTCAAATCCATTTGCAATAGCAGTTTTCTGTATTTTCAGGCGGGCAAGAGTACCTGCAACTACAGTTAAGCTTATCTGGCCGGGTGTTGCCGGAGCATATGTTACATCAATTACATCTGTACCGCCGGAGGTTGCGCTTGCGGTATATGTTGCTTCAGCAATACCATCTGCATCTGTAAGCCCTGTGATAATGTTTGATTCATTACTAAACAGACCTGTACCACTTGATCTTGTAAAAGTAACATTTATACCGGAACCAAGCGCGTTATTGAATTGATCCTGCAATTGTACCCGTAGTATCCTACTGGTTGCAGCAGTGATATTCGCCGAACTTGACAGTATTGCAAACTGATCAGCAGCACCGGCATTAACTGTCACCAATCCACTGGTTCCTGCAATATTGGTTGCGTCTTTAGTGGCTTTTAGTGTAAATACTCCTGCTTCTGTACCCGTTACTGTTACATTTGCTGTGCTACCTGTAAAACTTACAGGCGAAGTTGGATTAAATGATGCTGTTGCTGTACCCTGTGTTGTGATTGAAATCGGAGTACTTGTAGCTAAATTATCATATTGATCCAGAGCAGTGATTGTAAAGTCCACACCCGTTGGATCACCGGCTGTAAATGAAGTATCACTAGAAGGATTAAAGCTGTAATAACTTACATTATTAGCTATTATGGGAATTATTATATTTTGATTTAAAAGATTATAGCTAACCTGAATCACATTATTTATGCCCGCTGTAGTGCCTGAAATAAACACGGTATCAGCAATCCCAAAGCTGTTTGTATAAACAGTGACCGAATTAGTTTCTCCTTCAAATGTACCACCGCCACCCGTAACATTAAAGATGACAGCTTCTCCTGCTGCAGCAGGGTTATTATAATCATCTTCCAGGGCTACCTGGATAAGTCTTTCTGACCCGGCTTTTATATCTGATGAACTTGATAAAACATTCAAATTTGTAATTGTTGCATGGTCAACAACTATATTGCCACTGGTTCCTGTAACATTTGGCAAGATTGAATTTGTAGCTTTAACAATAAAAGTTTCCGCTTTTGTATCAGTTACCAGCACAGATGCCTGGCTTCCACTGAAAGTTGCGCTTCCCGGAATAGATGCAGTTGTAGATCCGGGAGTGGATAAATTAATAGATGCACTTGTCGTAGTATTACCAAATTGATCTCGCGCAGTTATTGTGAATGTTCTTCCGGCATCGCCTGCCGTCAAATTTGCACCAGTCGGACTAAAACTGTAATAACTCACATTATTTGCTTTTACAACCATGTTAATCTGGCCCGACGCTGCTCCGGAAGAAACATTTATAACATCATTCACGCCTGATGTGGCCGTCACAACAGTACTGGCTGTAAAACTCACTTGAGCAATTCCATTAGCATCGGTTGCAACTGAAGAAGGTAAAGAAATACTACCGGTACCTCCGTTTGATAAAACACTGAAATTAACTGTGGAATCAGCGCCCAATCTATTACCAAAGACATCATTAACTGCAACCTGCAGTAAACGGTCCGCACCTGCTTTAATAGAATCCTGACTGGAAAGGACTGTAATTGATGATGCACTAGCAGCATTCACTGTTATTGAATTACTTACTCCATAAACACTTGGATTACCATCAACTTCAGCCCGGATATTAAACGTCCCTTTTGTCTGATTTGAGACTGTAAACTGCTCAGAATTGCTGTTGCTGAATGAAAGAGTGTCGGGGCTGAAAATGGATGTTCCCGTTCCGGAAGCAGTGAAGACAACATCTCCCGTAAAACTAAATGGATTATTATTCTGATCAAACGCATTAACATTAAGCGTTAATGGAGCTCCTGCTGTAATACTTGTAGTACCTGTAATTGTCAGATAATCAAGCTGTGGGGTTTCCGGATTTACTAAAACGGATGAAGCCGGACCATTATTTGTTATTATGGAGGTTGTGTCTAGACGTGCATTGGATGTTGATGCAAAGCCGTAACTATTCCCAGCTGATGCAGGTAAAGAAAATGCTACAAAGTTTACAATAAGCGAATTAATAACTTCAAAGTCGGCTGTACGCACAATCAGGCTATCACCAACTTTCTGCCAGGTGGCAAATCCACGCTGCGTTGGTTTAATAGCAGAGTTTTGTATAAACACAGAACTATCATTTACGGAAATACCAGTGACTGTGGTTGAACTAAAATCAACCGGAACATAAATAGCTACCCGGTCAATTTTCCCCAGGACATCTGTCGCTGAAGGTACAATGTTGTCTATCGTATAGGTGAAGATTTCGAGAGTGTTAACATCCATTGTAGTCGGGATAATGGTTGCATCTGCACTGGTCAAAGCTTCTCCATGCCATAGCAGAGCAAAACCTGAAGAAATTGGAATTGGATTAATGTCACTTTGATCATGGAACGTTTCAGCACTCGAGCTGTTCTCCTGAAGACCAATTGTTGCAGTCGCCGTAGGCCCATTAAATATTGGGTCAACGGTCTTGTACTGAAATTTTACAAGATTTGTAGTTTCATATAAAATTGTTTCAAATATCAGTGGTTCTCCTATGGGGTCCAGAAATACTTCCCACTGAACAATTATTTTTCTAAAAGGTGCCGTTCCAACTGTATCAACATAAATAGAGCCGCTGGTTGTACTTTCTAAATCACTCCAATAGGGAGCAACAATTTCAGCAGGTGCTGCGGCAGCAGGCAATGAACCAGGTGTATTAAAAGTATTTGTACCCGGACTCGTAAAACTCAACCAACCGTTTGTTGATATCCAGAACTGATTTCTTGCTGATCCAAAATAACTGAAATCAAAACCCGCGGGTAAATCAACTGAATCAATACTACCGGTTGCTGCCCAGCTGAAATTTGGTGTGTTATCACCAATTTCGATCCAGTCAAAATTTGTCTGCGGACCCGGTGCACCATTGCTTGTCCACATATAATCTGTACCGGAAGCAGAACCCTGGTCAGCAAATACGTGGGTAAATGAAATCAGTGCAAACGCAAGTATTGAAAAAAGGCTTCTTTTAAACATTATTCATTCCCTTGAATGGTTTGTTTTACAGAGACAGTGCTGCGTGCAGTTTCTTGTGACTGCGCGACAATGTTTTCTGCTTCCCGGGTTGCCGGGAATAATTTTGCTTCAAAATTATCAAAACGTTTAAGCTTTTTATTATCAGGAACAAGTTCAATCACTAACGAACCCGAAAGCTCATCCAGTGTATAACTGAAATAAACACCGTTTTCTGCCGCATACCAGGCAATTACATTTTTCTGATCAACCGCTTTCCGGCTGTTTACAAGCCACAGGTTTTCACCGTCTTTCCGGATTGATTTTACAACAGTCTTCATTCCTTCCGGTAATTCTATAAAAAACCCATCGGACAGACTGTTATCTAACTGAACTTCCATATCCATTTCATAATCCTGTCTGTTATCGGGATTTGAGCGGATATCTGCTTTTAAAATTTCAGAAGACTGGGCGAGAAGTGCTGAAATACCTGCCCAAAGTAATAAGATTGAAAATTGAAGTATTTTCACGACGGACCTCGTTAAAAGATGATTTTCACAAAAATATGTTGTCAAATATCACTGAAAACATCTGTATGGATGGTGATATATAGCACAATAGGATTGTGTTAAAGAAATATCAACTATTATTAATGGAATTTTTGCATTTCTTTATTAACAGACAGCTCGCTGAGAAATGCTTTTACAATATCCGGATCAAATTTCTTGCCTGAATTATATTCTAGATATTCACGTGCTGTAACATCTGGCAAAGCTTTGCGATGTGGACGGTCAGAAGTCATTGCATCATACGTATTACAAACCGACAATATTCTTACACCATGCGAGATATCCTTTTCCCCCAAACCATGCGGAAATCCTTTTCCATCATAGTCTTCATGATGATGCAGGGCAAGATCAATTACCATGTCATCAAAACCGGCTGATTTTAAAATAGTTGCTCCCTTTAACGTATGCTCCAATATTTTATTTTTTACAATTGTCTGATCTTCATTAAATACATTGGGATCCAACAGATATTTATCACGAATTGCTATCTTTCCAACATCATGTAATAATGTGCCATAAGTCAGTTCTTTTACTTCAGAATGCGGAAGGCCCATTTTTGCAGAGATTATATTAACATAATTTGCAGTCCTGGTATTATGGCCGCGGGCAAAAACATATTTTGCTTCAAGCGATTTCATCATCGCTTTGATTGTCTTGAAATAAATATCCTGGAACTCCGATGTTACCTGGGTCTGTTCCATAATAAAAGATGCCTGGTTAGCAACAATGGCGATCAGGTTTATATCTTCTTTTGAGAATGGTGCTCCTGAAATTTTTTCGCCAACGATCAGAATACCGGCCAGCTCGCCTTTAATCAATATCGGGCAAAAGAGATCGCCAGAAAAATATCTTAACAGTTTAATTTCATCCGCATACAAATCATCTATAGGGATATTTCGCTCAAGCATCGGTTCACGTGCCGAGTTAAGCGTGTTTAAAAGATTGCTGTTTTTGTAGATACGGATTGTTGATTCATCAATACCATGCAGGCCTTTTTTAGAGAAAATACTGTAATAATTATTCTCTTTTTTCTGTTGTGTCAGAATCAGGGCATGGCGGCAACCAAGCTGGCCGATTACAGTATACAAAAATGATTCAATCGCTTTTTTCGAATCTGAATTGATGTTTAGCTGACCGCTTAGTGTCAGAATATTTTTAATCTCGATATTTTTTCTTTTAACATCCTTATTCAGTGAAGTCACCAGCTGTGAATTAAGAAACAATTCACGCTTTAAAGACCGGTAAGAATCATTCAGCTGAGCTTTTTCCGATTCCAGTTGACGGTATTTGTTCTGCTGGCTGGCAATTACAGCCAAAGCAAAAGATGATAATCCGTTAATGATCAGTGCAGGAAACACATTAAGCGAAAAATGATATAGCGGATTTAGTATCACTCCATTCAATGCATAAAAGAACAATGAAATGGCAAACCCGGCAAAGAAAAGCATACTTATTCTGAAACCGAATCGTCTGCTCAAAAGAAAGCGAATACCAAGAACATTTACCGTGACAATTAGAGGGAATATAGCGCTTGTATAAGAAATCGGCAGAAAAACCGCAATAAGCAGCAGACTATCCACACCTAAAAAAGCAGTGACTACTTTTCTGTTATACACTTCGCGGCTAAACAACAGGTGCCATACTGCAAAAGAGAAAAAAGAAAGCAAAAAAGTGACAAAAAGCAAAAGAGTCTGCGGCTTTCTCGCAAAGAAATAAACAAGTAAAGCTGAAATACCAATAAAAGCAGTCATTCCCAATTTAAAAATGGAAACACTTCTGCTGCGGTTATCTTTAATAAAATTGTAGATGGTTAACATATCTTATTTGAGAATCGCCCTTAGTAAAATAAGAAATTCTTTTCCGTCATTCTCAACTAGTTTTTTATTCTTAAGTGCTTTTTCAAACTTAGGATTAATATCGAGTGCCCTGTTAAACTCATTTAAAGCCTGCAGAAACAAATTTCTGCATTGTATAAGATGAACAATACCCAGGTTATTCCATAAATCGGCATAGTCACCCTGCTGCTCAATAGAATCAAGCAATTCCTGTTCAAAGCTTTTGAGAGTGTGAGTATTAAGGCTGCGGCCGCCGTACATAAAGCGCAGATAGAAGTTAATTCCGATAATACTATGGATTGCATCCGGAAATAATTTTTCACGCGCACCATTCAGCGTTTTTACCGCTCCTTCAATATCCTTTATTGCGAGTGCTTTTTCAACTTTATTTATGATCGAAGTTATACCTTCAAGATTGCCTTTTGCTAAATACTGCAATTGCTGAATAGATCGTTCGACACGAATATTAGCCGGCGGCAACTGTTTGTCTTTTTTATCACTCAGAATACTGTCCAGGTACAAAATAGCCTGGTTATACCGCGCAACCTGGTAATCGGGATTAATCCGCAAGGAACGCTGGATATGGTCTAAGCCTTTATAGTGCTGCTTTTCATAGTAGTAAGCCATTGCCAGATTCAAATGTATATCAGCATAGTCCGATTTTATTCTAAGTGCTCTCTCAAGTATTCGTACAGCTTCAGGAAAGTTTTGCATCCGGATATACGTCAAGCCCAGGTTGTTGTACGCATCAACCCCATCCGGATTAATTTTTATAGCGGTTTTAAATTCATCAACCGCATCCTGAAGCAAATTATTTTTTACAAAAAGCAAACCCATTTTTACATGGGAAGGAGCATGCTCCATCTTTTTTATTTTTTCAGAGATGGTGAACATCAGCTCTATTTCATTCATGGTTTCCTGGTGAATCGTCTCAACAATCTCACGGATGCGTTTTTCCAGGGCTTCACTATCTGTGGATTTACGACGTTCAAAAGTCACGTAGTTCTTGTTGATTAACCTGCCTTCTTCAAAAACTTCGCAACTGGCCATCCCTTTTGATGTATGAGTGGCCGTTTGAACATGAAATTTTCGACCATAAACCTGAACATTATCATTAAAGCCGATTTCGGACATTATTGCTTCTCTTTCATAATAATCATTTGAATATAACTGTCATCACCCAGAATATCAATTACATGTCGGGACTATAAACCGTTAAACAATTTCTCCCGGAGTTTTTTGATTTGTACAATGCCTGGTCTGCCTTATACACCAGATCTTCAAAATTATCAGCGTCACATGAAAAACATGATCCACCCAGGCTGATTGTTATCCGTCCACCTGGCTGAACGTTTTCCTTATAAAAAGGGTATTCTTCCACTTTGGCACGAATACGCTCACCTAAAACCGAAATAACATTCTTTTCGATACCCGGCAGAATAATACAAAATTCTTCACCGCCATAACGATTTACAATATCTTCTTCACGTACTGTATTCTTAAGAATCCATCCAAGGTTTCGCAGGGCTTCATCACCAGCCTGGTGTCCTAAGGTATCGTTATAGTTTTTAAAATGATCAATATCGAGCATAATCAAAGATACCGGGCTGTCATTACGCCGCGCCCTGTTGATTTCTTCTTTGAGACGATCTTCAAAATAGCGGTAATTATTCAGATTTGTCATGGCATCTGTCAACGACAGATTTTTAACTTCTTCATATGTCTGGGCATTTGAAACCGAAATAGATATTATGTTTACAAGAATATTAAAAAGATCCATCTCATCTTTTGTAAATCCCTGCTCACTAAGCAAAGCACCACAACCAATGAATCCCTGCACCCTGTCACCATATATGATGGGGGCGATCAGTTCGATCTGATGCGTTAGAAATGTTTCACAAACGGGTTGCAGTTCTGTCTGCTTTTTTAATTCTGATATAAGAACAGGCTTATTTACATTCTGAAAATAACTGACCAGCGGGTGATCAACCTGTATCTCCATATCCGCCAGCTCAATTTGGTCCAGACCTTTGGTAAAACGTTTTGAATACTTTCGTTGATTCGTATCATAAAGAAAAGCAAATGCTTTCTGGCAACCCACTTGTCCGACAATTATTAAAAGAGCAGAATTAATAAGTTGCCTGAGATTAAGAATAGAATACAGCTCGTTACTTATCTCCAGTACATTATGAATTTCATACACTCGTCTTTTCAGGTTTCGTTCTGTGGAAATTAAATCACGCTGCATGGAAAGTAATTCCATCTCCAGCTTGTTGATTTTCTGGGTGTTTTGTTTCGTTGAAAGATATTCCTGGTTGCTGTTCTTGAGCTGAGATACAATGCTCTGCAGTAAGGCTACTGCGGCCTGTGCTTTTTTGTTGCCCTGATTAAAAACAATCAGGTAATCAGAATAACCAAACATTTGAAAAAGAAGTGCAATATTTTTTTGAGTCCGAAAACTCCGGTGTTTGAGAATATCCAGTCCTGTAAAATTTTCATCAACAACAAAAAAATCATTCAAATCCGCAAATTGACTTAATTGAGAACTCTTCTCAAATGTGATCTTAATATTATCGGATAATCGAACCCAGACATCTCCATAACTTCTCAGATGTGAATAGATTTCAGAAATTGAACCTGATGTATGGCTGAAGCTTTCAATAAAAAGTAAAAATTTTTGATGAAAATCTATCAGGTTACCATTGTTCTTAAAATCCTGGCGTACATCTGTCAATAGCTGTTGTGACTCCTGCAGCACACGAAGATTTTTGTTATTTCCAAAATAGTTGTATTTGTACATCAGTTTTTGGACAAAATCATTCATCCCGGATTTCCCAAGTGCATATGATTAAAAAGAAGACTATTATAATAAGTCTGTTTCAGAAAATATTTACAGCTTACTCCCTGTTATTCCTGCAAATTAAGAATGAATATAATTCAGCTGCAAAATCAAAGAAAAGAAGAATCTGTCGTTGATTCCATAAGGCTATATTATATTTCTCCTTAAGCTTCTTTGCTATGACGATAGTCGCATAACAAAAAAATATATGCAATTTCGTTGATTATTTTCGTTATATAATAAAGAAAAATTTAATTTTATTCTAAAAAGTTGGTTTTTAAGGAACTTATGCAGCTTAAACGAACAAAAAAAAACCGCTGATTTCAGCGGTTTAACTTTTAATTTCTATAGGAACTTCCTTCTTCAAATCTGCAATCCATTGCCGGTATTCCTTTTCAGTTTTAAAATTCTGAGCCATATCTTTTATCTTCTGCCAGTCATCATCCAGCGAAATCGTACGCGCCTGACTTCGTTTTTCAAGCTTTACAATATGATATCCAAAGTCTGTTTTAAAGGGCTGGCTTATTTCACCTTCCTTAAGTCCGCTGATAACATCTTTGAATTGCGGGATAACCATCTGATCAATCTCAAAAGTACCAAGATGTCCTTTATCTTTTGTAACATTTTCATCATCGGAATATTTTATTGCCAGTTCTGAAAAATCCGCGCCATCCAAGGCTTGTTGCCGTATATCCTTGAGTTCTTCAACCACTCTTTCAGCGTCTTTTTCTGTTGGTACAACTCGGATAAGAATGTGCTGTGTACGAATCTTTTCACCACGCCGTTCAATCATTTTTATTATATGATAACCAAACTGTGTTTGCACTATACCAGACATTTCGCCATCGTTCAAAGCAAAAGCTGCGGTTTCATATTCATTCACGAAATCACCACGACTTATCAACCCCAGGTCACCGCCTCTTTTTGCAGATGCCGGATCATCTGAATATTTTTTGGCCAGCTCGGCAAAATCAGCACCATTATCCAATTGTTTTTTAATGTCACTAATCTTTTGAAAGGCTTCAACCTGTGCTTCATTTGACGGTGTTACAAGTTTAAGGATATGACTAATATCAACAGTCTCTTTTAATTTGGGTATACTGTCCTGGTAGGTATTATAGAAATCTTCAACTTCACGACGTGAAATCTGTACCTGCTGAAATTTTTCCTGGCGCACTTTTTCCACTAACAACTGTTCATGAAGAATTTTATATGTATCCTTGCGAATTTTTTTCATCGGGCTTTGAAATGTTTTTTCCAACTCGCTTTCGGAGCCAACCCGTTCTATAAGGTACTGAATTCGCTGATCGACTCTCTGCTCGACAAGTTCGGGATCTACTGTGATAGTGTCCTTTTCTGCCTGCGCAAGCATTAATTTCTGCTCGATTAAAGATTCAAGGGTTTTTTTACGTATCTCGTCTACTACTGTCGGATTTGCCTGAGTATTAATCCTGTTTTGCACAACATAACTGTTTACATACTGCTCAATTTCGGAACGAAGTACTATCTCTTTTCCAACAACTGCAGCAATGCCATCTATAAGATTCTGGGCCGGTAATACATTTATGAATAACAATAGCACAAAGACACTTTTAAAAATACGGATCATTATTTTTCCTTATTATTGAACTTTACTCAGATACGTTTGTACCTGGAATTTTTCTTTTAGTTCATCAACGATGCGTTGTCTTTCCTGCTCTCTTTTCTTCCATTTTAATCGGCGTTCTATTTCATCTTTTACAATCTCCAGATCTATCTGAGAACCTGCTTTCTGGCTATCCAGTAATTGTACAAAATGAAATCCCTGATCTGATTGCAAAGGTGCCGAAATAGCTCCTGTTTTCAATCGCTTCAAGGCATTTTGTATCAGCGCAGGCAGAGACTCGAGAGCAACATAGCCAATATCACCGTTGGGACTTTCAAATGTTGAACGGGTATCAAAATAATACTTCTTTATGATTTCATTTAAATCATTCGATTCTCTTATTTCATTAAAAATAGCATTGTCCCTGTTTTCAATGAGAAGATGGATAATATGCACTTCATCCTGAGATCGGACAAACTCTTTACTATTATCCTTGTAGTAATCTTCAATCTCTTTTTGAGAAACCAGATAATTTTTATTCAACTTTGCATCAAGGTAATGCTGCACCAGAAGAGATTTTTTGTAATTTTCAATCTGAAATTCTTCGCTTTCCGACAGATTCACACCTTCATTCAGTGCTGTCTGGTAAATGATTTCATTTTCAACCCATTGCTTTATAAGCATTTTTTTCATGGATAATTTTGTATCATCTGCCAGTTCTGCAGGCACTCCGTAATTGAGCTGATCTCTTACCAGGTAAGTATCATTTACCTGCGCCACCAGGTCGGTTGGTAAATCGTTACTCTGGTTACAGGCAAACAGAATTGTGCTAAAAAAAGCTACCTTGATTAAATTTTTCATGATATCTTCAACAAATATGTTTACATCCTTTATAAAGACTTCAGCAAGTCTTCATTTATATCTATTTTGTATTTATCTCGAAGTTCAAGTTCCCATTCTTTCTCACGGTCACGTGACTTCTGCTGTTTAATTTTTGTGACGATTACACTTCTGGATTTCTCAAGGCTTTTATAGGTCTGTGGACTTTTTTTGCCGGTTTTAACAACAGCCCATCCTTTGCGGTACTTGACCGGTTCAATAAGTTTGTTTTCTCCCGCTTCGAAAGCTGCTTTAGAAACAGCTGCCCGTGCTGTTTTAGATTTGTACCCGATATAACCACCTTTTTTTGCAAAATAGCTGTCTTCGGAAAAGCTGCTTGCTAAGCCCTGGAAATCTTTGCCCATTTTTGCCAGGCGGTATGCTTTATCAGCCATATTTTTATCAGTCGTGTAAATTTCCCAAATCTCAATTTGTTCAGGTATTACAAATTCCTCTTTGTGCTGTGTGTAATAATCTTTTAATTCATCCTCCGTATAGGAAACTTTATCACGAACTTCCTGCTTTTCAATCACCCGCAGAAGTGAATACTCCATAAAATTATCAAGCTGTTCTTTGATATCTTTTTCTGCCATTATTCCTTCTTCTTCTGCAGCTTGCACAACCATATGATGACTGCCCAATCTGCCTGCATCTGTATAAAGGCTGGAACTATCTGTAAGGTGCGAGTGAAAACGCGCTATCTTATCGCCATATCCGGTTAATAACTCATCAACAGTTAATGCACCATTTTTCCAGGTCAGTAATTCCAGTTTTCTGTCTTCGGGTGTGATATTATCTCCATTCAACTGGCCTGCATCTTTAAGCTTTTTATTATCTTCCAGGAATTTCTTAATATTTTCGTCCTTAAATGTGTAATTCTTTTCTTCTTTAAGCTTTTCCATATGGTTATCCCACAAAGTGCGTGCAGTATCTGCCTTGGAGCGATATAAACGTCGCTTGATATTTTCCACCTGGTTAGGATAATCTTCTTCATTAAATTTAGCATTTGGCCGGGTGTCTTCCACTTTTATGATATGGTAACCAAATTCAGAAAGAACCGGGTCAGAAATCTCGCCAACAGGCAATGAAAATGCTTTTTCCTGGAAAGCATCAACCATTTGTCCCCAGGTGATATATCCTAAATCACCCTGATTTTGTTTTACCGTGCTATCATCAGAATATAACAATGCAAGCTGATATAATTTCTTTTCACCGGAACGTGCCTGTGTGACTATTTTTTCTGCCAGTTTTTTAGCTTCTTCTTCGCTTCTGCTATTCAGACTGCGTGGCGCTGATTTAAAACTTATAAGCACGTGCCTTGCTTTAACTTCTGTTTTTGTTTTTTCAAATTCAGAGCGGATAAGAGTTTCAGGAAACAGATTGTCAATCACTACCTTTTCAAAATAGCGATTGCTGAGCATCTGACCTTTACGTTTTTCATAATCATTTACTATTGTATTATCTTTATCTATACCCTGTTCATATGCTTCATTAAGACGCAGTTTACGCAGTATCAGCTGATCAAGCATTTGGTTCTTTTCAGTAATGGCAACATCCTGGTAATTTTCTTTGTCAGGGAATCGTCGTGATAGCTGGCTTTTTAATTCATCGGCCGTAACTTGTAAATTACCTACTGTTGCAACGCTATCAGGACCTGTGCTGCAGCTGTTTATAATTAAAATCGCTAAAGTAAAAACAACAATGAGACGCATTTTTAAGTTTTCCTCCAGATTTATAAAAAGATAATAAAGTTAGCTTTAATTGATTATGCTTTGCAATACTTTTTTAGCAAACTCAAGCCTTTGGTGCTCTGATTCTCCACTTAGAGTTAACTGAACACCTAATTCTTTTTGATTCAGAAACTTTACATTAGCCGATTTCTGTTCCATTAACTTGGGAATTATTTCCTTGAAAAAGTGATCATCATCCTGTGCCTGTCCGTCAAAAAATATTTTCAGAACAGACTTGTTCAAAATCAGGCGATTCGCATACATTCTTCCGGACAGAACTTTTAGAATTATCGATTCCAGAAAAAGCTTCACTTCCACAGGAATCGTCCCGAAACGATCACGCAGTTCCAGGCGCATCTCATCTACAGCTTCAGTAGAACGGAAGTTAACCAGGCGATGGTATATGGCCACTCGCTCTAATTCATTATGTATGTATGATTCAGGGATCAGCAGATCAAAATCAAAATCCAACTTTGGATCAGTGTAAACTTTATCCGATAAATCTATTTGATCTTCATCTACATCCAGAACACCTTTTTTTAGCTCGCTGACTGCTTCATCGAGTATTTTGCAATAAAGCTCAAATCCGACAGTTTGTACAAATCCGCTCTGCTGCTTACCTAAAAGATTGCCTGCACCGCGAATTTCAAGATCACGTAACGCAATTTTATAGCCCGAACCCAATTCCGTAAAATCCTGGATTGTACGCAACCGTTTACGTGAAAGTTCAGTAATTTTATCCATGGAAGGAACGATCAGATAGGCGAAGGCCTGTTTATCCGAACGGCCTACCCTGCCGCGGAGCTGATAAAGCTGTGCCAGGCCGAATTTATCCGCACGATTGATTAAAATTGTGTTAACATTTGGTATATCAAGACCATTTTCAATAATCATCGTTGCTATCAGGATGTCAAATTTATGATGCATAAAATCGAGCATTACTTTTTCAAGCTGTTTTTCCTGTAACTGGCCATGGCCAATGGCAATGCGTGCATCAGGTACAATTTCGGCAATGGCTTCTTTAACCGCCTGAATGGTTTCGACCCGGTTATGAACAAAATAAATCTGACCACCGCGTTCAATTTCGCGCTTAATTACATGATGTATTTTAGCATCATTCCATTGAATAATTTCTGTATGCACCGGTAACCTGTTACGCGGGGCTGTTTCAATCTGCGAAAAATCCCTGGCACCCATCAATGCCATATGCAATGTTCGCGGGATAGGTGTAGCCGTCATGGAAAGTATATCTACCGATAAACGGTATTTTTTAAGTTTCTCTTTGTGGCGAACCCCAAAACGCTGTTCTTCATCGATGATAAGCAACCCAAGGTCTTTAAAAACAACATCATCTGAAAGTAACCGGTGAGTAGCAATAATAATATCAATTCTTCCGTTTGCCAGGCTTTCCAGAATCTGTTTTTGTTCTTTTCCACTGCGAAAACGATTAAGCATTTCAACTTTTACCGGGAAAGGTTCAACCCGCTTTTTAAATGTTTCGAAATGCTGAAAGGCCAGAATTGTGGTTGGTACCAGAACAGCAACCTGCTTGCCTGTCATTACTGCTTTAAAAGCAGCCCTTAGGGCAACTTCCGTTTTTCCAAAACCCACGTCCCCGCATAACAGCCGGTCCATAGGTTCAGGATCTTCCATATCTTTTTTAACCGCTTTAATTGCACTAAGCTGATCTTCTGTTTCATCAAATTCAAAAGACGCTTCCAGCTCTTTCTGCCAGTGATTATCTTCCAAAAACTGAAACCCGCCCTGCGCTTTTCTGCCTGCATAAATCTGAATCAATTCGGCGGCAACTTTCTTTAGCGATTCCTTGGTTTTCTCTTTAGTGCGTTCCCATTCGGTGGTGCCCAGTTTACTTAGTTTGGGAACACTTCCATCTTCCGAGCTGAATTTTTGTACCCGGTTAAGCCGGTCAACGGTAACAAAAAGATTATCACCATCGCGGTATGTGATTTTTAGACATTCTTTTTTAACAGAACCATAATTAACGATATCCAGACCCATATACTGCCCGATACCATAATCGATATGAACTACATAATCGTATAAATTCAGTCCGCCAAGCTGCCGCAGATAAGCACCACTTTTAAAGCTGCGATATGCTTTATGGCGTTTGAATCTTTTAAAAATTTCATGATCTGTCAGGATTTCCAGATTGAGCTCATCAATCCCAAAACCACTATGCAATGTTCCAATCATATATTTTGCATTAAGAGCAATGTCTTCTTCTTCAATTATTTCACGAAGCCTGTCGGACTGCTCTTTACTATGCGATTGGATTAAGAACTGTTTGCCGGGACTTTTTAAAATTGTTTTATTCAGATACTCCAAAAATAATTTTACAGATCCGTTGAACTCCGGATGATGCCTGCTTTTAAAATCGATAGTCTTGAACTTTTCAGTGCTTACAAGATTGGTGTTCATTTGCCGGAATTTAGTCAGATTCTTTTCCAGATGTTGCGAATTAATAAATAATTTTTCCGGCGGCCCAAAAGACAGATGCAGTGATTCATCATCCTGATAACGTTTTTCTGCCGTTTCATAAAAATTGCTGACATTATTATAAAACTGATCTGAATCTTCAAAAAACAGGATTGTATCTTTGGGCAACAAATCATGTAAAAATACTTCGGTATTATGTTCAGTTAAAAGTGGTAAGATTACAATTTCCTGAACCTGACCGGTTGTTCTTTGGCTTATAACATCGAATGTCCGGATCGATTCGACTGTATTTCCAAAAAATTCCAGACGCAACGGTTCTTCTTTATTCCATGCAAAAACATCTATAATACCACCACGTACGCTAAATTCACCCACCTGTTCAACAATATCCACCCGGCTGAATCCTGCTGTCGCAAGCTGGTCGATCAACACTTCATAGGATATCCCCGAACCAACTTTTACATAAATCTGATGATCTACAAAAGTTTCCGGTAATGGTAATTTTTCAAGAAGCGATTCGTAAGTACAGACAGCGATCCACTTGTCTGACTCAAGGAAAGTCTGCATTGCTTCAAGCCTTACACTCACAAGCTCAGGGCGGGGTTGGCTGTTTTCATAGGGTTCTATAAAAAGACCCGGTAAAAAGGCTAACTTCTCAGATGTTTTTATAAACTCCAGATCATCATGCATTTTTTCTGCTGATTCAAGTGAATTTGCTATATAAAGGACAGGAAATGTCATCTCAATATTAAGATGACTTATGATAAATGCCGGGAGAGAGCCATGTACATTTTTCAGATTTATAGAATGAGATCTGATTGACTGAGCAAGACTATCAAATGATTTAAGTTGTGTGAGTTTTGATTTTAGTTGTTCCATTCCGGGACTGCTTCAATAAAAGGACAAATTGGAAAATTAATTCGTTTTATTTTCCGGATTTAAAGGAATCTGTTTCCGTAAAGCATGCAGTTCCCTGTTATATCTTCCACTAGGAAATTTTTTCTGAAGCTCAAGATAATACATTTCAAAAATATCATATCTTTCCAGATGAAAAAATGAAGCGGCCATTAAAAATCCCAGTGATTCCATATCATAAAATCCAGGATTTAATTTTATTACTTTTTCGCAAAGATTTATCGTATCAAGATATTTTTTCTTTTCAAATGCAATGTAAGCCTGTCCATAAAATCCGTTTGCCTGCACTCCCGCCTGATCCGCCAGGGTGACAATCGTATTAAAAATTTTATCACTTTCATCAAGCTGTTTTTGGTAATAGTGTATAAAACCTTTAAAGAATAAGGCGGAAAGCCAAAAATCTTTGGAGTTCTTCTCGAAAAAAGATTCCACTTTATTGATATACTCCAATGCCTGCTCATACATTTCCTGCCGGAAATAAATTTTAGCAAGTTCATAATAAATGTATTGTTGTTTCTGGGATTTGTTTTCAACTTTTAACGATTCCAGCAGATATTTTTCAGCTTCAGGGTTATCACCAAGGGCGATATAGCTGTACCCGATTAATCGGTATAAATCTTCTTTTGCATTATAATGGGCATCCAGGTTTAAAACATTTTGCGATGCTTCAATCGTTTGCTTATAAGATTTCAGTTTGTAGAAAGTCCAGCTCAACTCTGCCCAGACCAATGCCTTATCCTGATCATTTGCCGCGCTGTTTATGCTTTGCAGATAGATTTGCGATGCTTCTTTGAATTTTTCTTCTTCGTATAAGGACCTTGCTTTATCGATATTTTCTTCAAATTGTGACATTTACTACTCATTTTATAAATACAGGCGGGTATTTTAGGCAATGTTTCAAGAAATGGCAAATTGATAGACAAGTTTATTTCCAAACGATTTATTGTTGTCCAAATGCCCGGAATTGGAAAAGTTTAATCATAATCATCCTATTATCTTAATGTGTAAGGAACAAATAAAAAGTATGTATTTATAATAGACTGAGAACGAAAGCTGTAACATTAGCGCTCTTGACTGTTGTACATCTCTGCACTAAATTTAAATTGTGATTTTAGCCATTTAATTAAAAATCATAGGGAAGAATAATGGGAAATAATTTTACGAGTCGTGTTCAAAAAGTGATCCGCTACTCCAAAGAAGAAGCGATGCGTTTAGGACACGATTATATCGGTACAGAACATCTTACGCTTGGAATTATTAAAGAAGGTGAAGGTATCGCAGTAAAAATACTCAAGAATCTCGGCTGCGATCTGGAAAAGCTCAAGAAAGCAATAGAAGATGCTACCGCACCATCAGGCGGAACAATGACTATCGGCAATCTGCCATTGTCTAAACGCGCTGAAAAAGCTTTAAAGATGACCTATATCGAAGCTAAAAATTTCAACAACGATGTTATCGGGACAGAACACCTTATTTTATCGATTCTTAAAGAAAAAGACTGTTTGGCTGCCCAGATTTTGCAAACCTTTAATATTGACTACGCCAGCTGCTACAACGAACTCGAAAACATTTTAGCCGGCAAACCTTCAAATCCACCAGCTCCCAAGCAGGCCCCCAAAAAGACAAAAACCCCTGCGCTTGATCATTTTGGCCGTGATCTCACCCAAATGGCAATCGAAGGAAAACTGGATCCAATTATTGGGCGTCAAAAGGAAATTGAACGTGTTGCCCAGGTTCTGAGCCGCCGGAAAAAGAATAATCCGGTTTTAATTGGTGAACCTGGCGTTGGTAAAACGGCTATCGCTGAAGGATTGGCTATCCGCATTGTGGAAAAGAAAGTCTCCCGAGTTTTGCATAATAAACGGGTTGTAGCTTTAGATATGGGTTCTATTGTCGCGGGAACCAAATATCGTGGTCAATTTGAAGAACGTATGAAAGCCCTGATGACAGAACTTGAAAAAGCATCAGATGTTATACTTTTTATAGATGAACTTCATACGATTGTCGGCGCCGGTGGTGCATCGGGCTCATTGGATGCTTCAAATATGTTCAAACCTGCACTTGCCCGAGGAGAGCTGCAATGTATCGGTGCAACAACGCTTGACGAATATCGCATGTATATTGAAAAAGACGGTGCTTTAGAACGCCGTTTTCAAAAGGTTATGGTAGAACCAACAACCACAGGTGAAACACTCGAAATTTTGCGCACTGTAAAAGATCGTTATGAAAAACACCACAACGTTATTTATGACGATGCCGCAACCGAAGCGATTGTAAAACTTGCTGACCGCTACATCAGCGATAAACATTTTCCTGATAAAGCTATTGACGTACTTGATGAAGCCGGTTCAAGAGTTCACATGGAAAATATTATCGTTCCTAAAGAGATTCTGGAATACGAAGCTGAGATTGAAAGAATTCGCGGTGAAAAGGAATCATTAGCAAAACTTCAGGATTTTGAACGGGCAGCAAAATTACGTGATCAGGAACGCAATCTCACTGAGCAGCTTGATGCTGCGCGCTCTCGTTGGGAAATTGAAGAAGAAAGTCGCGTTGCAACAGTTACTGAAGATGATGTTGCCGCTGTTGTTGCCATGATGACCGGTGTGCCAACTCAGAGAATAGCCATTTCTGAATCTGAGAAACTTCTTGATATGAATGAAGTTCTGAAGTCTGCCATTATTGGTCAGGATGATGCTATTTTTACTATCACAAAAGCAATCCGACGTGCCCGGGCCGGACTAAAAGATCCAAACCGTCCAATCGGGTCATTTATCTTTTTGGGTCCGACAGGTGTTGGTAAAACTTATCTTGCAAAAAAATTAGCAGAATATTTATTTGAAAATGTAAATGCCCTTATCCGGATTGACATGAGTGAATACATGGAAAAATTCAATGTATCGCGCCTGGTGGGTTCACCCCCGGGATATGTCGGTTATGAAGAAGGCGGCATTCTAACTGAAAAAGTTCGCCGTCATCCATATTCGGTTATTCTGCTTGATGAAATCGAAAAGGCACATCCGGACGTATTCAACCTTTTACTTCAGGTAATGGATGAAGGTCATCTAACAGACTCCTTGGGACACAAAGTCGATTTTAAAAATACGATTCTTATCATGACATCCAACATTGGTGTGCGCCACCTTAAAAACACCAGTGGCTATGGATTTACCAGCAGCGACGAAAACAAATTTGAAAACATGAAAACTAAAATTTCTGAAGAAGTAAAATCTGCTTTTAATCCGGAATTCCTTAATCGTGTTGATGATATTGTTGTTTTCAAACAATTGAGAGAAGACGAATCTTTACGCATTATTGATCTGACCCTTGATGAAGTTACCGTTAAACTTCAGGAAAGAAATATGGAGTTCCATCTTTCGGATGGAGCAAAAAAATTCCTGGCTGAACAAGGTTTTGATCCAATGTACGGTGCAAGGCCGCTAAAGCGTGCTATTCAAAAATACCTGGAAGATCCTATTGCCGATGAATTATTAAAAGGTACTTTCAAAGAAGGAAGCATCATTCAGGTAAAAATGAAAAGTAAGACCGAACTTGCTTTTACAGAGATTGAACGTAAAGAAACAAATGAAAAAACAGAAAGCGACGTCACGCAAAACTAAAACCAGCCCCAATTAATGACAGGCTGTTTCAAAAGTTGAATCACAGAATTTTTTAATATAAAAAACTCGACTTTTGAAGCAGCCTTTTTTATTATTAACCCTTACAAACAAAAACAGGTATTTCCATGAAGGTAAATCTTGATTACTCAAATGTGGTTAGCAGTAATATTGGTGCTAAGCACGGGATTGATATTAATGAAATAGAACTACTCGCTGAAAAAGGCCGGCAAGCAGCCCAAAGCCTGGAACAAAAAATTGAGAACGGAACTCTTGGGTTTTACAACCTTCCATCCATGCACGATATAGCCGATGAAGTATTAAATTATACTGCATCAATAAAGGACCGTTTTACAAGCTATGTTCATGTCGGGATTGGCGGATCGGCTTTAGGCCCTATTGCCCTGCAATCATCCCTGAGACACACATATTACAATAATTTTCAAAAGCCTAAAATGTACTTTCCGGATAATGTTGATCCGGATTGGCTGGCTGAACTGATCGAACAGGTTGATATAAAAAAGACGTTATTTCATATTGTGTCAAAATCAGGCGGGACTGCAGAAACAGCGGCAACCTTGCTCTATTTTATGAATTTTTTAAAAGAACAACTGGGTGAAAGCTTTTATAAAAATCTTTTATTTACGACTGATCCGCATAAAGGCCTGTTAAACCAGATAGCACTTGAAAATGCAATAAAATGCTTCAGAATCCCCAATAATGTTGGAGGAAGATTTTCTGTGTTAACGCCTCTTGGCCTGGTACCTGCAGCTCTTGCCGGCGCGGACATCAAAGCTTTGCTAAAAGGTGCAGAAGAAATGGCTGTTCTATGCCGAAGACAGGATGTTATGAAAAATCCGGCCTTTATTTATGCGGCTATCCATACTATATATATGAGTCGTGGCAAAAACATAAGCGTGATGATGCCTTACAGCAACAAATTAAAAGACATTTCTGATTGGTATGGGCAGCTTTGGGCGGAAAGCCTTGGTAAACGATTTGATAACCAGAAAAATGTTATCGAAGTCGGCCAGACTCCGGTTAAAGCTTTGGGTGCAACAGATCAGCATTCCCAGGTGCAGTTATATGTTGAGGGGCCAAATGATAAAGTGATCACTTTTATGGAAGTGGAAAATTTTAAAGAAAATGTCATTCTCAAAAACCATTTCCCCTACATTAAAGATTTTAATTACCTCGAAGGGAAAACACTTGGCGGTTTGCTTAATTCCGAGAAAAAAGCCACCGAGATCGCACTTACCAACAATGAACGTCCCAACCTGACAATCAAAATGTCTGAAGTGTCTCCGGAAAATATTGGTGCAACTTTGTTCTTTTTCCAGGCAGCCACTGCCTTTGCCGGTGAACTCTTAAATATCAATGCATTCGATCAGCCAGGCGTGGAAGAAGGCAAAATTGCGACGTATGCCCTAATGGGCCGTGAAGGTTATGACAAAAAGAAAAAAGAAATTGAAGAAGCATCATCCCGAAAAAAAGAATTTATTTTATAGTAAGGAGAAAAATGGTTATAAAGCCCAGAATTCGCGGTTTTGTTTGCCTTACAGCTCATCCTGAAGGGTGTGCAAAACATGTTGAAGAGCAAATTAATTATGTACGTAAAAATGGAAAGATTAATGATGGCCCCAAAAGTGTTCTTGTAATCGGCGGGTCCACGGGATATGGATTGGCATCACGTATTTCAGCTGCTTTTGGTTCAGGAGCTGCAACACTCGCTGTTTTTTTTGAAAAAGAACCCACTGAAAGTAAAACAGCCACTGCGGGTTGGTATAATTCTGTCGCCTTTGAGAAATTTGCAAAAAAAGAAGGCCTGAAAGCCAGAAGTATTAATGGAGACGCTTTCTCGGATGAAATTAAAGACCAGGTAATTGATCTGGCTAAAAAAGAGTTTAAACCTTTTGATCTGGTTATTTACAGCGTGGCAGCACCACGAAGGGTTCATCCCAAAACAGGCGAAGTAGCATCCTCGGTTTTAAAGCCTATTGATCAGACTTATGATGGAAAAACTCTGAACACTGATAAAATTGAAATCCATGATGTACATCTTGAACCTGCTTCTGAGAAAGAAATTCAGGATACAATCACTGTTATGGGCGGTGAAGACTGGGAAATGTGGATAAATCATTTAAATGATGCCGGTTTGTTAGCAGAAGGATGCCAGACTGTGGCATATACTTATATTGGGACTGAACTCACCTGGCCAATCTATTGGGAAGGTACCATAGGTCAGGCAAAAGAAGACCTGGATAAAACATCTGCACGATTGAATAAACTCCTGGAGACAAAAAACGGAAAATCATTTGTTGCTGTTATGAAAGCGCTGGTTACCCAGGCCAGCAGCGCCATTCCGGTCGTTCCTCTTTATATTTCTATTTTGTATAAAATCATGAAAGAAAAAGGAACGCATGAAGGCTGTATTGAGCAAATTTACCGCATGTATAGGGATCGGCTTTATACAGACGAGCCACAAACAGATGATGACGGCCGCCTAAGACTTGATGATTTGGAAATGGCCAAAGATATACAAGCAAAAGTGAATGAAATCTGGCCAAGGATTAAAACAGAAAACATTCATGAATTATCGGATTTTGAAGGATACCGGGCTGAATTTTTAAAGCTTTTCGGTTTCGGTCTTGCAGGCGTTGACTATGATGCAGATATTTCGCCCATGGTTGGTTTTGAAGATTAATTTTCTATGAAAAGATTAGATAGATCGAAATAATCAGCAAAGAAAGCAGACTAAGAATTATCGTCCTGTCAAAATTTGTTCTAAAAAAAAGCATCTTGTAAAGCGGAGAAGATGCTTTTTTTGTTATATCGCTGCCTTTTAACCACTCAGCTACAAGGTCCATTGTGTGTTTAACCATAACTTCGACAACAGCCTGGGCATATTCTTTAGTTGCCATCGCCGGATATCCACGATAACCCTGATCACCGGGATACTTTTTATTCATTGCCCGCTGAACCTGGGTAAGATGGTAGGGTTTTAATTCCTTGAAAACTTCTTTTACAAGGTGCGGCTTCATCAGCAACATGACTGCTGTCTCCCACCAACCGGCATGATGATCTGTTTTAAGCATTTCAATCTCTTCAGCGCTGAATTTATGATTCATCTGCTCTTCAACTTCGGAAATGTATTTACCGGTCAAGAGATCAAATGCAACTCGTCCGCTGGGTGAAATAATGGACATATCATATTTACGCGAACAGCGTCTTGATGCTTCTTCGAGCGCGACAACATGCCCTAAGCCACCATGCCCATTACTGATCAAAACATACTTAAATCCATGGCGCCCCAGATGACGGCAATAATCTTCAACAACTTTACGCATTGTGCGCTGTTTGCTGTTAATCGTACCTAACCAGCGAATACCTCCACTGCCAATATACAGAGGTGGAAATTTAATAATAGTGAAATCCGGATAATTTTTCTTTATTGCTGTCATAAGCTTTTCTGCCATAAATTCAGCAACAAAAACATCAACACCAAATGGGAGATGGGGACCGTGTTCTTCCAAAGGACCTACCGATAAAACAAACACAGTTTTATTGCGGTCCATTTTTTCAAGTTCAGGATAGCTTAAATCTTCAAAAGACAGAAAATCAGGATTCATATCTGCTATAATTTAGGTTATAATAAAGAAATTAGAATGCATATACTTTACAATCAACCGATAAGTTCAAATACTGGTTTTTTATTAACTATCTGAGTTGCTGTGATTTATAACTTTAGCTAAATTTTATCTGTATTATTTTGAGTTTAAAGATGCTGCAAATCCAAAACCTTACTTATACTATCGGCAATTTTACCATAATTGATGACATCAGCTGGACAATTAAGCCAGGCAGAAGAATTGGCCTGATTGGTCCAAACGGTGCCGGTAAAACAACACTGTTTCGAATTATCACAGGCGAATATCAGCCGGATTCCGGTAATATCCAGACACCTAAAGATTACCGGATTGGTTATTTACCGCAGGAAGAAATCGTTTTTGATGCAAAATCCCTTTTAGACCTGGTACTTGAAGGTCACCAGGAACTGCTGGATATCGAGAAAGAAATTAGCAGTATCCATGAACAGCTGGATAAGCAACCGGGCCAGGAAACACTTATAAAAAAACTTGGGCAGCTCGAAGACAGGTTCAATCTGCTGGGCGGGTACACAATAGAATCTTCTGCTAAAAAAGTTTTAACCGGCCTGGGCTTCAAAGAAAAGGATTTCGATCGTTCTATCCTTGAATTCAGCGGTGGTTGGCGCATGCGTGGTCATTTGGCTCGTTTGCTTTTACAACAACCAGATCTTCTGCTGATGGATGAGCCAACCAATCACCTTGATTTATATTCGCTGGAATGGCTGGAGGAATATCTGCAATCATTTAAAGGCAGTATTGTAATCATATCACACGACCGCTTTTTTCTCGATAGAACAATCCTTGAGATAGCCGAATTAGAAAATCGCAAGCTCAAAACATATACCGGCAATTTCCATTTTTATGAAGAGAAAAAAGAACTGGAAAAAGAGCAGCTTATTAAAGCATATGAAGCTCAAAAAGAAGAACGTGCACATATCCAGAAATTTATCGATCGATTCAGATACAAAAATACAAAAGCCGCTCAGGTACAAAGCCGTGTAAAAATGCTCGAAAAGATGGAACTGATCGAGCTACCCCCGGAAGCAGTTAATTTCCGGTTTAAAATACAGGCTGATGTTAAAAGTTTTAAAGAAGTTTTAAACATAAACAACCTGGAATTTGGCTATTCTGAAACCCCGGTGATCAGCCAGTTGGATTTAAATATCGAACGCGGTGAAAAAATTGCCCTTGTTGGGGAAAACGGCCAGGGAAAAACAACCTTAACCAAACTGATTTATGGCGATCTTAAACCGCAACAGGGCACAATAAAAATCGGTGAACGCGTAAATATAGGTTATTATGCACAGCACCAGATCGATGCCCTAAAGATCAACAGCACCATTTTTGATGAAGTAAACGATACTGCCGCTCCTTCCTTCCGGACCCGTATGCGCGATATTCTCGGATTGTTTGGCTTTCACGGAGATGATGTAAATAAAAAAATAGCCGTCCTGTCCGGTGGTGAAAAAGCACGGGTCTCCCTGGCTAAGATTCTGCTTTCTCCTTGTAATTTCCTGATCATGGATGAACCAACAAATCACCTTGATATCTCATCAAAAAATGCTCTTGAACAGGCATTACGTGATTACGAAGGAACTTTGCTGGTTATTTCTCACGATCGCTATTTTTTAGATCGACTGGTAAAAAGAGTGATTGAAATTCGTAATGGTAAGTTTTTTGATTATCCCGGAAATTACAGTTATTATCTATCCAAAAGACAACAGTATTACAATACAAACATCTCGGTTCATGAAGAGACCACAGACAAAAAGCCAAAAGAAAATTCGCAGAACGCCGGATTTAAAAGCAAAGATCAGAAACGCCTGGAAGCAGAAGCCCGACAGGAAATAAGCAAGAAAAGAAACCGCCTAAAAAAACTGATTGATGATTCCGAATCAAATTTAGAGAAGCTTGCAAAACGCAAAGCCGAGCTGGAACAACTTCTGGCCGAACCGGAAACCTATAATGACCCGGAACGTGTGACACTGCTTAACAAAGAATATAAAGAAAATGAAAGCGAAACTACTCTTCAGGAACAGCAATGGGAGAAAAACCAGTTACTGCTGGAAGAGCTTTTGGAAACAATAAAAACACAATGAGTTAATGATGAATAAATATCTGATCTTACTTTTTCTTTTTCCAGTATTACTGCTTGCTCAACAAAATGAAATGGAAGATCTGTGGCAGCGCTACGATTATTTTGCAGGAAAATGGCAGGGTCATGAAACGGGTAAAGCAGGCATTGGCAAAGGAAGTCGTGAATACCGATTTATTATGAACAGAACTTATCTTTACCAGGAAAACACATCACGATTTGAACCACAGGAGAAAAATCCAAAAGGAGAAACACACAGCGATCACGCTTATTTTAGTTATGACCAGGGACGGCAAACTTTTATTTTACGCGAGTTCAACAGTGAAGGATATGTTAATTATTATGCACTGGATTCAACCATGAGTGATTCTCAAAAATTTGTTTTTGTATCCGAAAAAAGTGAAAATGCTCCGCCAACCCTAAAAGCCCGTCTGACACTGGAAATAAAAAATAGAGATGAATTCATCGAAACTTTTGAGCTGTCTTTTAAAGACAATAATTACAACGAATGGTTAAAAAACTACTGGACACGCCTGAAATGAATGACAATCAAACCTTATCCGATTTTAAAGAAACAGTGAGCCAAAAGCCCGTGTACGTTGCTTACTTTTCTACCCCGCAATGTAATGTGTGTAAAGTTTTGCGTCCAAAAGTGGAAGAACTGGTTGAGCAATACGAAAACATTGGTTTTGTTTATCTTAATACTGTGGAAAAACCAGAAATAGCGGGTCAATTTACGGTTTTTAGTGTACCAACGGTGATAATATTTGCCGAAGGACGCGAATATAAACGGCTCAGCCGTTCTTTTTCCATTGATGAGATTCAGGATTATTTTGAGCGTTTGCTTAGTTTACTAAGTTAATTACTTCAGCTTAAAAAAAGGTGTTGGTTGTTTATTTCACCTTTCAAATCTTTAACACAAATGTCGTTATCTTAACGCAATATTATTTCTTTTGAATCCCTTTAAAAAATAGAGTGACTTATGTTTTTAGAAAAAATATTCTACAACAATCCTGTAAAATTATGGCTGATTGCAGTATCAATCTTTTTTGTCGGTTATGTGGTATTAATTTCAGCAAGAAAAATAGTCTATAAAAAGATCCAGCGTTTTGCTTCTACAACTAAAACAGATATTGATGATCTTGTAGCCGAACTTATTAAAAAAATTCATGCTCTCGTAATTCTTATAATTGCTTTATATACAGGTATGCGTGTCCTTGAAGTTTCGGATAAAATCACCAGAATAAGCGACATCATATTCATCATTGCAATGTTATTCCAGGCTGCCCTATGGGGAAGCGGCATAATTTCGTTCTTTATCAATCGATACAGAAAACATAAAATTGATGAAGATGCAGCAGGTGTTACTACATTTACCGCGCTCGGATTTATTCTGAAATTAATTTTGTGGACAGTACTGGTGCTGGTTGCCCTTGATAATATGGGTGTCAACATTACAGCGCTCGTAGCCGGGCTGGGTGTCGGTGGTGTAGCAGTAGCCCTTGCAGTACAGAATATACTCAGTGACTTATTCGCATCGTTATCAATCGTCCTTGATAAGCCATTTGTTATGGGTGATTTTATTATTATTGATAACTATTTGGGAACCATTGAACACATAGGATTGAAAACGACACGAATTCGTAGTCTCTCCGGAGAGCAACTTATTTTTTCGAACAGTGATCTTTTGAGCAGCCGCATCCGGAATTACAAGCGTATGCAGGAGCGCCGGGTTGTATTTGGAGTCGGGGTTATCTACCAGACGCCCAAGGATAAACTGGAAATTATCCCGGGCATGATAAAAGAAATTATTGAAAGTAAAGAACAAACCCGCTTTGATCGTGCACACTTCAAAGAATTTGGCAATTTCTCCTTAAATTTTGAAATTGTCTACTGGATTCACACGCCGGATTACAATATTTACATGGATATTCAGCAGGCAATTAACCTGGAAATATTTCAGAAATTCCAGGAGAACAAAATTGAATTTGCTTACCCGACTCAAAAACTTTTTCTAACACCGGAAGACTGGCCCCAGGCAGCAAAGACTATCTAAGACAGATTCTTGCCGGCACTGTTTTTTTCTGATCCGAATTTGGCGTTTAAAGGCGGGCGGTATTTTTGGAATGGTATAGCCAGCAGGTTGGCAATATTCTCATGCTCCCTACTTTCCATGTGTGTGTCAAGTCCATAAACAAGTTCTTGTTCCGGACTATCCACACTGGCAAACGTATTAAAAAGCCTGTCCCAAACAGAAAAAATATTTCCATAATTTGTATCGGTTAGTGGTTGCTTAAAGTGATGATGCACTTTGTGCATATTAGGCGAGACTAGAATATAAGAAAGCAGCAGATCTAACTTTGCAGGTAAACTGATATTGGCATGATTGAACTGCGATAACATCGCCGACATAGACTGATAAATCATCACAATTCCAATGGGTGCACCCGAAACCATCACAGCAATTATTGTAAATACAAAGCGGAACACACTTTCGCCAGGATGAGCACGCAGTGATGTGGTTACATCCACTTTTGTATCGGTATGATGAATAATATGAAATTTCCACATCCATTTAACTTTATGCAGAATCCAATGGATTAAATATGCACTGATCAGATCCATCAAAAGCAAGCCAATAATAATTTTGAGCCAAAGCGGAAGTACGACAACATATAGAAACCCAACCTGATTTTCAGCTACATACTCACTTGTCCTGACAAGAAAAAAGGCAAATCCAAGGTTCACAATTACTGTTGTTAGCATGAAAAAAATATTTAATGCAGCATGTTTGTAGCGTTTGTAAGATATTTTCGATAATGGAATGATACCTTCCATCATCCAGAAAATGAATAAACCACTTACTAATATGGCGGTTCTGTAAACAGTGGGTATGTTTTCAAAGAAGTTGACAAAAGTTTCCATATTATCCCTGATTGACTGTCGTTACAATTCGTTTATAACTAGTCTTCAGTAATAAAAATTCTTTTTTAATGATTAAAAAGTTTTCATTTTAAAGTTTTACTTTTTGATCAAACACGAAAAAACAATATTATTGGAGTAACAATATCAAAAGGACAAATGTTAGAATGGCTCAAAAAATAGATCTTGATAAACTTAACATTTCAATCCCTGTTGTATCCGCCATCATCGAAAGACAGCATGGCGGAGAAACAGAAATCCTGGTACAAACCCGCTGGAAACCACAGTGGGATCCTATCTACTCCGGTACATTGGAAATTCCGGCCGGGTGGATTGATCGCTATGAAAATGTGTACGAAGCACTAAGGCGTGAAGTAAAAGAAGAAACAGGGTTACAGGTTTTAAAAATTAAACCGGATATAAAAACAAGAGAACATTCCCCTAACGATGACGGTTCTTTTGCTTTTGTTCCTTTTTGTTGTCAGCAGCAATTTAAAGGTGGCAAACCATGGATTGGTTTTGTTTTTATCTGTGAAGTTGAAAACAAAGAACCTGTAGCACAAAACAGTGAATGCCGTGACATTCACTGGATGAAGAAAGCGGATCTGCAAAAACTCTTTGAAGAATCTCCCGGTAAAATCTTTACCCTGCAATTGGGTGTCTTGGATTATTATTTTAATTATACGAAATAATTATGAAACATCTTAATATGAAACCTGTAAATAAAATCTGACTATTTAGGAAGAAATCATGAAGACACGAAAAGAATTAAAAGAAGATTATAAACAGCATTCTGCTCCGATGGGAGTTTTCCGGATTAAAAACAATGCTAACAACAAAATATTTATCGGCAGCAGTAACGATCTGAATGCCATATGGAATCGTCAACGCATGCAGCTAAAAACTGGCGCCCATCCCAACAAGGAACTCCAGGCGGATTGGCGCAAATTCGGTGAAGATACTTTTACCTATGAAATCGTCGCCGAATTGGAAAAAGATGACGAGAAAAAATTGGATCACACCAGGGAATTGAAAGCCCTGGAAGAGATGTATCTCGAAGAACTGAATCCTTATGGTAAAAACGGCTATAATAAAAAAACAGATTAAGCCAGTTTTTTTTTTGAGCATTTTAATTCATTAAGTAATATTATTTTTTTTCAATGATTCCATATCAAAATCCATGAATCTAATCCGTCATAAAATATCGGCATTTTTGCTGATGGTCTGCCTGGCAGCTCCGGCAATTTCCACTTTCGGTTTAATGCAATACAGGATGTATTCTTTAAAAAAAGAAGTTAAGGCCTGCATAATTTCCGGAATTGATGAAGAGCTGCTCGTCCAAATAAAGCTCAGTCATACTGAAGCAGCCCTGCAGCTGGATTGGGAACATGATGAAGAATTTGAATACAAAGGTCAGATGTACGACCTGGTAAAATCCAAAGTTACACCGGACAGTGTTTATTACTGGTGCTGGTTAGATCAAAAGGAGACAGAACTCAATAACCGGCTTGAAGAAATGACTGCTGAATATTTCGGTCGGGATCCGATCCGTAAAGATAACCAAAAAAAGCTTCTTGCTTATTATTCATTACTTTATATCCTGCAGACGCATGACTGGGAAAATACGCAGGAATCACCTGATATAATTTTGAATAAATTTGCAGATAAGAAAGCAAACTACTTTCTTGTCCCCCCTTTTCCCCCTCCGCGCACAGTTTAAACAGAGTCTATTCCACGTATTATTAATTCAACGAATATCTATAAACATTAACCTGAGTATGGCATTATGAAAAGATTTATCGGGCTTTTGTTTTTAACAGGATTCGTGTGTTTTTCCTTTTCTCAGACGATAACCGTTAAAGACAAAGAAACAAATGAACCGCTCGAATTAGTAACCTTAGTAAGCATCAGTACTAATGTCTATGCAACTACTAATATTTCGGGGCAGGCAGATATAAGCAGTTTTAACAACGCCGGTGATATTGAAATACACCGTCTGGGCTATAAAACAGAACTTGTCAGTTATAAAAAACTAAAAGATATAGATTTTCTTTTTTATATGACTGCTGATCCGTTCAGCAGTGATAATGTAGTCGTTTCAGCGACACGCTGGAACCAGGTTTCAGATAACATACCAGCAAAAATATTAACCATTGCGCCGATTGATATTCAGCTTCAAAATCCGCAAACTGCTGCCGATCTGCTGAACATATCCGGAAATGTATATATACAAAAAAGTCAGCAAGGCGGCGGAAGTCCGATGATCCGGGGATTTGCGACAAACAGGCTTCTTTACACCGTGGATGGCGTCCGTATGAATACAGCCATTTTTCGTGGTGGTAATATCCAAAATGTTATTTCATTGGATCCTTTTTGCATGGAAAACACTGAGATTTTATTCGGTCCGGGATCTGTTATTTACGGGAGTGATGCGATTGGCGGGGTAATGAGTTTTCAAACATTAACACCGCAGTTTTCACTGGCGGATAATCTCCTTATAAAGGGACGCGGATTAACGCGCTATTCATCTGCAAACCAGGAGCAGACAGCTCATTTTGACATTCGTGTTGGCAGCCGTAGTTGGGCAATGGTTACAAGTATTTCAAACAATAATTTTGGTGATTTACGCATGGGCAGTGACGGACCGCCTGAATATCTGCGCCCATTCTATGTTCAACGGCAGGATAGTACCGATGTAATTATTCACAATGATGATCCGCAGGTGCAAAAGCCTTCCGCTTATTCTCAAATAAATCTGATGCAAAAAGTTCGCTATAAACCATCAGATATATGGGATTTGCAATATGGATTCCATTATTCGGAAACGTCTGCCTATGCACGCTACGACAGGCACATCCGTTACCGAAACGGTCTTCCCCGTTATGGTGAATGGAGTTATGGTCCGCAAAAATGGATGATGAATAATCTGAGTGCAGTTTATTCAGGGAAATCACACTTTTTTGATCAGGCTGCAGTTCGACTAGCTGTGCAAAATTTTGAAGAAAGCAGAATCAGCAGGGATATAAATAAAAATGCTCGTGAAATCCGGACAGAAGAAGTTGATGCCTGGTCTGCAAACCTGGATTTTACCAAGTCGGTTAACAGCGATAACACCCTTTATTACGGTGTGGAAACGGTTTGGAATAAGATTACATCAACGGGTACAAATGAGAATATTGCCAACGACTTAAAATCTCCCGGACCGTCACGCTATCCGCAATCCGACTGGGCTTCATACGCTGTTTACATAACGGACGAACATATTTTTTCAGACCGGTTAACTATGCAAAGCGGCTTACGCTACAATCAATTTACATTGAGTGCTGAATTTGACACGACCTTCTATCCGTTCCCGTTTAGCGATGCAGAAATAAATAATGGTGCTCTAACCGGCAGCCTGGGATTTGTTTATCGTCCTGCAAAAGAATGGATTATCAGCAGCAATTTGGCGACAGCATTCCGCTCACCCAATGTGGATGATATGGGAAAAGTGTTTGATTCAGAACCGGGTTCGGTCGTTGTACCTAACCCGGAGCTGGAATCAGAATACGCCTATAATGCTGATTTTGGAATTGCTCATATTTGGGGTGACCTGATCAAAGTGGATCTAACTGCCTATTATACAATTCTTGAAAATGCACTTGTACGCAGAGATTTTAAATTAGACGGTCTTGATTCCATTGTATATGACGGGACTTTAAGCCAGGTCCAGGCTATCCAGAATGCCGCGCGTACAACTGTGTATGGAGTGCAGGCCGGAGTTGAAATAAAACTGACACAAGGTCTGACTTTTTCCACAGATTTAAACTATCAGAAAGGTGAAGAAGAGCTTGATGATGGTTCAAAGAGTCCTTCCCGGCACGCACCGCCCTGGTTTGGCGTATCCCGTTTAAACTGGATCGTAAACCGTCTGGATATGCAACTTTATGCCCAGTATAGCGGCAAAAAAGACTATAAAGATATGCCGGAAGAAGAAAAAGGTAAAACCGAGATTTATGCAACTGACAGCAATGGAAATCCCTATTCACCCGGGTGGTATACACTCAATTTTAAAGCCGTGTATCCATTTGCAGAAAATCTTTCACTCAGCGCGGGTATAGAAAACATTACTGATCAGCGCTACCGTCCATACAGCTCCGGTATAGCAGCAGCCGGCAGGAATTTTATCTTATCATTAAGTACAAATTTTTAAGACAGAACTAAACTGGTTAAATATGTAGTTTAATTACCGTGCAAAACAAAGATGGAGGTGCAGATGAAAATAATTATGATATTTTTTCTGATACTTATTCTTTTGGGTGAAAAAAGTTTTGCACAAAACCGTACCTACTGCAATCCGATTAACATTGACTATGCCTATAA
This sequence comes from Calditrichia bacterium, assembly GCA_020635035.1. Classification (GTDB taxonomy): domain Bacteria; phylum Calditrichota; class Calditrichia; order Calditrichales; family J004; genus JACKAO01. The sequence goes on along the minus strand of JACKAO010000003.1, from coordinate 368,510 downwards.
TGCAATACCAAACTTTGTAACATGGGGTAAACACAGGACGACGGCTGATCCTGTGATTACTCTTTTTAAAGACAAATATTATCTTTTTTCAACAAATCAATATGGCTACTGGTGGAGTGAAGACCTTAGTGACTGGAATTTTGTGCCGCGGCTTTTCCTGAAACCATGGCATAAAGTCTATGATGAATTATGTGCCCCGGCAGTTTTCAGCTTGCAGGACACTTTGTTTGTTATCGGTTCAACTCATACTAAAACATTTCCGTTGTGGATGAGTACTGATCCCACCACGGATAGCTGGAGCGAAGCAGTTGATTCCTTTCAGGTTGGTGCATGGGATCCTGCTTTTTTTGAAGATGATGACAGGCGTTTATACATCTATTGGGGTTCCAGTAATACATACCCTGTCTATGGCCAGGAAATAAACCGCAAAACTTTCCAACCGGTCGGTGAACACCGGGAACTGATTCGTCTTCACGACGATATACATGGCTGGGAACGTTTTGGTGAACGTGCAGATAATACATTTTTATCACCGTTTATCGAAGGCGCCTGGATGAACAAACACAATGGGAAATACTATCTGCAATATGCCGCCCCCGGAACAGAATTCAGCGGATACGGGGATGGCGTTTACATTTCTGAAAATCCGCTGGGTCCATTTAAATATCAGAGCCACAATCCATTCTCTTATAAACCCGGTGGATTTGCCCGCGGAGCCGGGCACGGAGCAACTTTCCAGGGTAAAACCGGAAAATGGTGGCATGTTTCGACAATTACAATTGCCGTAAAAAATAATTTTGAACGTCGTATCGGTTTATGGCCGGCAGGATTTGATAAGGATGATATACTTTACTGCAACACAGCTTTTGGCGACTATCCCCATTATTTTTACAATGCTTCTAACGAATCTGACAATGGGCTATTCACAGGGTGGATGCTTCTTAATTACAACAAACCGGTCACCGTATCATCAACCCTTGGCGGCTACCATGCTAATTTTGCAGTGGATGAAGATATACAAACATACTGGAGCGCCAACAGTTCTGATCCGGGTGAATTTCTGCAAAGCGACCTTGGCGGACTCCACACCATTTATGCAATCCAGATTAACTATGCCGATCAGAATGCGGATCTTATCGGCAAACAGAACGACATTTTCCATCAGTATAAAATTCTGCAATCAGCAGACGGTGAGAACTGGTCCATTCTTGTTGATAAAAGTGATAACAAAAAAGATGTACCGCATGACTATATAGAGTTTGAAGATCCAGTTAAAACACGCTTCCTGAAAATTGAAAACATTCATGTTCCAACCGGAACCTTTGCGATAAGCGGTTTCAGGGTATTTGGAATTGGATCCGGAATACAACCCGGCAGAGTCGCAAATTTCCAGGTTTTAAGGGGTGAAAGTGAATTACGCAACGCCTGGATAAAATGGCAGCAATTGGACAATGCAACAGGTTATAATATATACTGTGGTATTGAACCGGATAAATTATATACCTGTATTATGGTATATGGCAAAAATGAATATTATTTTGCAGCAATGGACAAGGATAAAAAGTATTATTTTGCTATAGAAGCTTTTAATGAAAACGGCATAGGGCCGAGATCTGAAGTAGTTGAAATTGGCTACTAAAAGAAATCTTTGTATCAGGTTTTTTTAACAATCCAGATATCCTGGCTTCCGGCAATCTGTAAACTTGTATCGGTATTATGTTCCAGAAGCTCAAATCCGTTCAGCATCTTTTGTTTTACATAATCCGGGCTTTGAAAAGTTGTCATAAGTTTACTTCCATCAGCAACTTTAGCTCTTAACACAAATTCACCTTCAAGATAACGATTTAATTCCATTGCATTCAGCTTTTCATTTGCATAATAGTCGCCATGTGTTGTGAACAAAAACAAACCATCTTTTTTAAGAATGCGATGAATTTCAGCCATCCAAAGTTGCTGGGCGTCTTCCTTTAAATGTGTAAAAACAGATGTACAATAAACAATATCAAATGTATTATTTTCAAAATCGATGGGTGGTAACAGTTTATTTGTTTTAAATGTTATTCCGCTCAGATTGTCCCGGTTCCAATCAATCATTTCCGCATCAAGATCCGTTCCAAAAACCTGGCATTTACTGTTAATTACCATCTTTGATAAATGTCGCAAAATCCGTGAGACACCACACCCCCATTCCAGGATCTTTTTTTCTTCGATATCTGAATATTGCTGGAAAAGTTTTACAAGATTACGGGCTGCACGTTGTCCACTTAAATAATAACGTTCATAGCTGGTACGTCCAAAAACTTCGTAAACCATTTCAGTCGGCGGGAAAGATTCATTGGGGTAACGCCCTGCAAATTCAAGATTCTTTTTATTGTCTTTATGATTATTAAATTTAAAACCAAGACGGTTTGAGAAATTCAACAGATGGATTTTTCTTAATGTGTTAAGAAGATACTGCTTAACTTCCATGCTATACCGGATTATGAATATTAATAAATTTTACCTGCAGATTAAATCTTTCTGAAATATGTTTTCCAAGTGCCTGCACACCGAAAACTTCTGTTGCGTGGTGTCCCGCAGCGATAAAATGAATCCCTTCTTCGCGGGCGTAATGGTAGATATGCTCGCTGACTTCGCCAGTTATATAGGCGTCAAGCCCCTGCAGAACCGCCTGTTTTACTTCTTTTTGTGCACCACCGCTTATAATTCCCACTGAATCTATTTTCTTTGGACCAAAAGGAAAAATAAGTGCATCGGGATTGATATTTTCTTTAACCAGATCAAACAAAGTATCAGCATTCTGATTTTGAAAATCACCTTTGAAACCAATATTGATGCCGTTGTATTCGCCAAAAGGATTTGTATTTTCAAGCTTAAGTAAAGAAGCAATCAGGGCGTTATTTCCATAATGCGGGTGGGCATCAAGCGGTAAGTGATAGCCATAAAGGTTAAGATTATTTTTCAGAAGCAGCTCCACCCTTTTTTTATATCCACCTTTGTATAAGGGGCGTTCAAAATTCCAGATCAGACCATGATGGACAAGAACTGCCTGCGCCTTTTCATGGATGGCAGCTTCAAAAAGCTCAACACAAGCACTTACACCGCAAACAACTTTTTCAATGGATGCACTCCCTTCTACCTGCAGACCATTCGGGCAAAGATCTTTGAATTTGTCAATCTCAAGAAAATTATCCAGGTACCGCGTTAATTCATCTCTTTGCATGAATATCCTTAGTTTGATTTGGTTTTACGATATTCTGAGAGTGCGCTTTCAACATCATTTAAAAGAGCCTGATCATATAATTCTCCAACAAGCAATTGACGCGCCTTCTTACCCATTTCTTCAAATTGCTTAATCACAGCCGGATCTTTTAATTCCGTTTTTACCATGCCGTAGTCAGACATCGTTTTCTGTGATGTCACATTATCCTGTCTGCTTAGACTGGTTAACTGGCTGAAATATTTTGTACCTTCTTCCCGCAGAATTTTCTGTTGTTCCGGTGTAAGTTTATTGAACATTTTTTTGGAAACTAAAACCGCACCATTAGAATTTGCCAATGGCAGATCAAGTACATATTTAACTTTCGTGAACCATTGTAAGGCAACATTTGCCAGCGGGGAAGTATACACTCCATCGATAAGCCCGGTTTGAAGAGAAGTTAATACATCCGTGATTGAGAGCGGGATTGCGCTTACGTTAAAAGCTTCGAATGTTGCTTTAGCGATTGGGTCACCTTCCCACATCCACATTTTTACACCTTTCATATCATCCACACCGCTGATGGCTTTATTTGTATAGATATACACCCATCCAACTTCTGCCCATCCTAAAAGAATATAACCCTTATCTTCAAAGCCTTTGGAGAATCGATCAAAGAATTTTTTGGCAATATAATCAACTTCATCCTTGCTGCGGAAAAGAAAAGGTGTATCTAAAATGCGTGATTCAGGCAGAATTGTTCCAAGTCCAACCCCGGTAAAACCACCACTGTGTAACTGACCGATACGTATTTTTCTTATAACATCTTTTTCATCACCCTGAATTCCACCGGCATATATTTTAAACTCAACTTCGCCATTTGTTCTTTTCTTAAGACTCTCACTGAAATCATTCATTACATTCATCCAGGTAGAGCCGTCCGGAGCTAAAGTTGCAAATTTTATTTTAGATTGTGCCATTGTTAAAGTAACTGATAAAAACAGGATAAAAATACTGCTAAACTTCATTCATACTCCTTCATCAAATCAACATTGTTTGATTAATTTTTTCGCTGATTCTAATGCTAAAATAAATCTTCTTTTTTACTTTTTAACAGGGCAGCTTTTTTTCGTGCGATCTGATTAAAAAGCGTCAATTCTTTGGGTCCGTTTTCCGCCTGTTCAATTTCGCTGATCAACTGATCGAATAATTGGTCATCAAGCGTTTTTGCAGCGTAAAACCTTGCTTTATAAACATAACTCAGCAAAAAGTTTCCACCGGTCATCTCAATGTTTTTATTAAAACTTGCCAGGGCTACTTCCGGATTCCCGCCAAGCATTTTTGGTTTTAACCCGGCGATGGCACCCTTCATTAGATAAACTGTACCATAAAAAAATGAATCATCCAATTGCTCAATTTTGGTTATCATTTTTTCAATCATGGGAACACGGCTTAGTGCCGCCGGATCACTAAGTGAAACGTTTATCTGGCCTGCAAGAGCAAATGTTGTCCAGAACAGCTCCGGCAGATCATCTTCTTCGGAGTCGTCAATAATGCTGTCCAATTTACGGATATTTTCTTTTGACCACTGCCAGTCAGAATAAAATTGTTCTGTGAGAACATTGACGCCAAAATTAAAGGCACGCTGATAAAATCCTGCTGCCCGTTTAGGATCTTCATCTTCAACAAATCCAAGAGCATAACCCGCATATCCCTGGGCAAGAAGCAGATGCAGTTCTTCGTTTTCAGGATCGTTTTTCAACAATCCTTCCAGCAGTTTTAAATTAGCTGCCAGTGCTTGTTCTGCCAATTGCAGATCACTTTCTTCATATAAAGCATCGGCGCTTTTTTCGAGCACAGGCGTCATCTGACCAACAACCAGTTTATTTAGGCTGCACGAAACTGTAAACAGGGCCGCAATCAAAACTAATATTATATTCTTTGTCATAATCTCTGTCTGAATTTTTTATCGAAGCTATGTAATAACTGCTAATTATTCAAATAATGCAAACAAACAAAAAGGCTGTCCCAAAAGCAAAAAAATACTTCCTTCAGAATTTATACGGAATCATGAGTTAATAAAAACAAGACTCAAATATCCTGAAAAAATTTCTGGATGTCGTAAAATAATGCTTTTTGAAACAGCCCTTTTGTTTAGAAATCAACCTTTACTTTTTTTAGCAAACTCAGAAATTTTATCTACAAAAGGAGTAAAGAGTTCAATGGGTACAGGGAAAATAGTGGTTGAGTTTTTCTCTGCGCCAACTTCAACAAGTGTTTGCAAAAAGCGCAGCTGCAACGCTGAAGGTGATTCATCGATAACTTTTGCTGCCATCGTAAGTTTTTCAGCTGCCTGGAATTCACCTTCGGCTGCAATAACTTTTGCACGACGCTCACGTTCCGCTTCAGCTTGTTTAGCCATTGCCCGCTTCATTTCTTCCGGCAAATCGATATGCTTAATTTCGACAAGAGATACTTTTATTCCCCAGGGATCGGAATGTGTATCAATAATCTCCTGAAGCTGATGATTGATGCGGTCACGGTCCATTAACAGTTCATCCAGTTCAACCTGTCCTGCTATACTTCTTAGAGTTGTTTGCGCAAGCTGCGATGTTGCAAACAAATAGTTTTCCACTTCAATAACAGATTTATTAGGGTTTACAACGCGGAAATAAAGCACAGCATTAATCTGAACGGAGACGTTATCCTTAGTGATTACATCCTGCGGGGGAACGTCCATTACCACTGTTCGTAAACTGACTTTCTGCATTTTATCAATAAATGGAATCAGGAATATGATTCCCGGTCCTTTTGATCCAATAACACGTCCTAAACGGAAAATAACACCGCGCTCGTACTCATTCAGAATACGGACAGCACTTGCAATAATGATTATTAAAAATATGAGAAGACCATAGGTGTATGGCATGATACCTCCTTAAAATATTCCATGAAATAACTATATAAACAGTTATCCGTCAGCTGAACCACACAATGCAATCAGTTGTCAGATTTTTTTAACTTTCAGTTTAAGATGCTCACCATCATAGGCAACCACACGCACTGTTTCTCCCTTCTTAACGGGTTCATCACTCACAGCACGCCAGAATTCACCATGTATTTGAACAGTGCCTTCAGGATTCAGAGCTTTAAAAACAACACCACTTTCTCCCGTTAAACCTTCAGAACCTGTTGTTGGCTTTGATCTTTGTGCTTTAACAGCAAATCCCACAGCGAAGATAAAAAATAACGCCGTTAGCACGACAATACTGGTGATAACCTGCCATGATACCTGCATCTCGGGGATTGGAGAATCTATCAACATAACAAAACCTAAAGTAAGTGACACAATACCTCCTATTGTCAGCAAACCATAGCTTGGTACTTTGATTTCGAGTAAAAACAAAATGATTGAAAAAATGATCAAAAAGAGTCCTGCATAATTGAGTGGCAAGGTATGCATTGAATAAAACGCCAGGATCAGGCATATACCCCCTACTACTCCAGGGACGATACCTCCCGGATTATAGAGCTCCATAATTAATCCCAGAACACCCAGCATCATCAGGATGGCAGCAACATTTGGATTTACAATTGTATCGAACAATTTTTGCCGCCAGGTCATTTCATAGGTAATAACCTGTGCATTTCGGGTTTTCAGGGTTCTTTCAGAATCATCATACATCCGGATTGTCTTGCCATCAACAACCGATAATAATGAATCCGTTGATGGAACAACATAATCAACAACATGCATCTCAAGTGCCTGGTGTTCTGTGATATTGGCACTCTCCCGGATAGCTTTTTCAGCCCAGTCAGCATTCCGACCGAAACGTTCGGCGGCAGTGCGGATTTTAGCGACAGCATCATTGGTGACTTTTTCCATCAACACATCAGACATACTGGAATCCATTTCCCCGCCGGGTATTCCACCTCCAAAAACAGGATGAGCCGAGCCGATATTTGTACTTGGAGCCATAGCTGCAATATGCGCAGAATAAGTTATAAAAACACCCGCAGATCCTGCCCGTGAGCCGGTTGGAGCCACATAAACAGCAACAGGAACACTTGCATTCATTATATCTTTCATAATCTGGTGCATTGATTCCATCAGCCCACCAGGTGTATCCATCTGAATTATAAGCAGTTCTGCACCACTGTCTTCTGCCTGACTAATCGATTTTTGGATATATTCTGTAGCGATGGGGTTTATTACACCATTAATTATTATCCGGTGCACGATGGGTTCTGCATGCATAACCGTAGCTATAGCAAAGCTGCAAAGCAACACATATAATAAACGTTTCATTTTTTTAACCGTGAGTTTATGGGATAGAAATAATGTAGAGATTAGGGTAGGATAAAGTCAAGAATTTAGCAGTACAAAGGAGAAGGGATTTCACAGCATAAGTGAAATCCCAAAGTATATTACTTAAGACTGACAGTTACCGTATTGCCTTTTTTTGTAACCGTTACTTTTTCTTCACGGGCAAGCCAGCCTATTGCGGCATTTAAAACAAAAGCGTCTGCTTTAAGTGCTGTTTTTAGTTTTGCAACACTCATCGCTCCTTTAGAGTTTAAGGTTTGCCAAACCTGACCTGACATCTCGCCAATAATATTTGTCATTTTGTTTCCTTCAATTGTTGTTTATTGTGCGGCGAAAATAATTCTATAACGGGCCGGAATCAAGTTAAAACTTTATAAAAATCTTTATCCGATTTTTAACCTGAAAATCACTAAATTAAGCACCGTTGCAATTTGAGATAACAAAAACGTAAAATTTTATGCAAAAACTCACTATAATTGAACGGCAGCTTAATAGAATTTCAAATAAAACAAAGCTGCTTGAAAAGCAGAGTAATAAATTTTCCTGGTACAGACTTGCTTCAATAATCATCGCCCTGCTTTTTGGTGTTCTTGCCCTTATTTATTCAAGTAATCTGCTTGCCGGTATCGCAATAGGAATTGTGCTTTTTATTTTTGGAACACTGTCTTTTTTTCACGGGCGCATTAAAAATGCAATTTCACGATTTGAAAAATTATTTTTTATTTACACGCTGAATAAAAACCGGCTTGGTTTAAACTGGAATGAAATCCCCGAAAACAACTTTAATGCAGATGGAAAACATCCATATGGATTTGACTTAGACATCTACGGAACTGCATCACTTTTACGTCTTATAGACCAGACAACCACATTATCAGCATCAAAAAGGCTCTCTGATTGGCTGCTTCAGCCGGGCCTGGTACCTGAAGAAATCCTTGAACGCCAGCATTTTGTGAAAGCATTAAAAAAGAAGACAACATTACGTAACCGCATTTTACTGTTTGGGCTAAGCGTAAAAAGCACTCTGCAAAAAACAGATACCACAATATTACAAAACTGGTTTAAAAACAATAAGATAAAAATATCGGGTTGGTATAATGCATTAGTATCAGTAACTGCTATATTTAATATTGCACTTTTTTTATTGCACCAGTTTCAGTGGCTAAAAGCTTACTGGATTTATACATTCCTGTTTTATATTGTGCTTCATTTGGTTGGGCAGCTTAAGATAAATGCTTTGTTTTCAGGGATTTTTAATCTGGCTGATGATATACGGCGTTATGAACGGATTTTACATTATATCGAGCATTTTCATTTCCAGGCAACCAGTTCTCTGTCAAACCTGGTTAAAAAAATTCAGGACAAAGACAGTCGTCCATCAAAACAACTTAAAAAGCTCAACATGCTGATTTCGGCTATCGGATTAAGAATGAATCCTGTAATGGCAGTCATTCTGAATGTTGCTGTTCCGTGGGATTATTTTATAGCCGGTATGTTGCAGAAAAGAATTCCCCACCTTAATACAGCTTTGAATGAGTGGCTTGATGAATTTGTTACCCTGGATGCATTTTCATCCCTGGCTCAGTTTGCCTGGCTGCATGATAATTATACATTCCCGCAAATAAATCCGGATTTAGAAACTCAGCCTGATTTTGAAGCTGCTTCGATTGGGCACCCTTTGCTGCATTCGCAGAACCGAAAATCAAATACTTTCAAAATTGACAAAAACAACCATTTGACACTTATAACCGGGTCAAACATGTCCGGCAAAAGTACATTTTTGCGGACAATAGGCTTAAATCTTGTGCTTGCTTATGCTGGCGCGCCGGTTTGTGCAGAGAAACTTAACACAAAAATTTTCCGTATTCAGAGCTGCATTCGTATAAGTGATTCACTATCCGAAGGGTTATCTTATTTTTACGCTGAAGTCAGAAGACTAAAACAGATCCTAAATGCCATTGACGAGAATAATTCTTTACCTGTTTTGTTCCTTGTGGATGAGATATTTAAAGGCACCAATAACCGTGAGCGATTAATTGGAAGCCGGGCATATATAAAGGAACTTTCAAAGAAATCTGCCATTGGAATAATATCCACACATGACCTGGAGCTGGCACATTTGGATCGGGAAATTTCAAACTTACAGAATTTTCATTTTAAAGAAGATATAGTTAACGGTAAGATGCATTTCGATTACACCATTAATGTTGGTCCTTCCCCCACTACAAACGCTTTAAAAATTATGGAACTTGAAGGCCTGCCTGTTGACAAAAAGCATAATACGGTAGTTAGTTGATAAGAAAATCATTTAAATTCGCTTCAAAGCTTTTTATAATATTATTGTTTGTGTTGCTGGCTGCAATTATTGCCTATAACTGGTTTATTGATCAGCCGCGTTCTCTGGAACAATTTAAACCAAATGTTGAAAAAGCTTTAGATAAAATGTTAGCCCCCTACCATTCTCAGCTCGATGATCTTCAGATTACATGGTCCGGGTGGCAGCAATCACCGCTGATCGAAATCGGCAGACTAAAAATTTTCAATCAGGACAGTCTTATTGTCGAAACGGGAAATATTGAAACTGTACTGGCTTTCAGTGCTTTAATTCAGGGTGAAATAAATCCTGTTTCAATCAATATTAATACTCCCAAAGTTTACCTAAGTCATTTTTCCGTAACGGATACTTCAAGACAGGACAGTGTGCTTAAAAATCCCGAATCTGCCAACTATACTTTTATACAAATTTTGAATGAGCTTCAAAACAGTTTTGAGCTTAACTCATTTGAAATTGAAAATGGAAGGCTTTTCATAGGGGAAGACAGTGTTGCAATCAAACTACTTAAACTTAAAATTGATCGTGAACAAAACATTTTAATGGTTGACAGTGATGCTGCATTAGAAATATCTGCAAAAAATTTTACTATAAGAAACAGAATCGCATTCCGGGGATTTGAGTATCCTGCGCAAGTAGAAGGTGTTGTAAATAACATATCACCCATGAGCTTGTCCACATTTCTTGAGTCTCCTTTTGTAAATAGCCTGGATACAAAAGTAGATTTTTCGTATTCGATGGAATTAGACACGAGCAGAGTATCCATTTTAAAAGGTAACCTGCAATGTGCTCCCGGTACATTTTATTACCCGGGCATAACCGCAGATACACTGATTTTTAAATCGTTCCGCGTTTCAGCTTTTGCTAAAGACAACTTCAATGAAGTTCGTGACATAAACTGCCGGATCATTTTTGATGATCTGGATCTGCAGGCAACCGCTTCAATTTTAAAAAGCAACGACTATCCTTTAATTGAAGCAAACCTTACTCTGGATAAACTAACCTGTGAAAAAATCAATAAATACTGGCCGCAGAACCTGGAGCAAAACACACGAAACTGGATCACAGAGAACCTTAGCAAAGGTCAATTCAGCAATGTACAGGGTTATATTTATCTTACGCCGGACGTGCTGAAAAGCGGATCTCTGAAAAAGGAAAGTTTTAACATCACTTTCTCTTATGATGATTTGAATGTTAATTATTATGATGATCTACCAGATATTATTAATGCTTCAGGAATGGCTGAATTAACCGGAAAAGATCTCGATGTTTCGGTAGAAAGCGCCGATTTTCTTGACTCTAAAATCTCTGCAGGAAAGTTTATGCTTGGCGGTATCGGTGAAGATACTCAGACCATCACCGTGGATACACATCTTGGCGGACCGTTAAAAAATATTACTGATGCTTTGACAGGAGTTGGTGTATTTACCGACAGCACTTTTAAACCCGATATTACATCCGGCCAGGCAGCAACCCACCTTGCAATGCATTTCCCGCTTGGCAGACAACTCAGTTTGCCCGAATACAACATTAAAGCCCGCTCAACTATTCGAAATGCGGGCGCGAATGATCTGTATGGTTACAACCTTAGTGAAGCCCGGCTTGGATTTTCTTTAGAAGACGGACAGCTGCAAAGTAACGGCACTTCGCAAATTAACGGATTCCCTGTCAATATCTCATGGCAACAGAATATTTACAATCCGGATAATCCCAAATTATTCAGTTTTGCAACACAATTGGACGCGGATGGATTAACCCGTTTTGGTGTGCCCAAAATAAACGGGCTCTTCGGTAAAACAGATATCCAGCTAAATTTGCAGGTTGTGGATTCCCTTCTGGAGTTTAATGGTCAGGCAGATCTTACTAATAATTATTTTAAGGTGCGTTATCTTGGATGGAAAAAAGATTTATATGAACGCGCTACTGTAAATTTTCAAATGACCAAAACTACCAACCTGGATGTTTTGAATATTGATAATTTCCAGCTTACTAATAATTCCTTCTACACACGCGGCAGCGCCGAAATAAACCTGGAAAATGAAAATAGCTATACCGTGCAGCTTGACACTGTTATTTTCCAGAGAAATAAATTTAACGGCCAGATTGCCGGTTCCCCGCCGGACAACCTGGAAATCAATCTTTATGGCCAATCTTTTGATATTCGTGAGATTATAGAAAATGAGATCTATCATAAAGACACTTTAAAAACAATTACGGAAGTCTCACAAATATTGGGTGCACAACCACCGCAAACGAATATTTTTATTGACGGGAAAAAAGTATACCTGTTGGATAATGTTTTTGTAAACAATCTACAGGGCCCCATATCAATGTCATCCGGTGAAATCACCGGGATGCAATGCAGCGCATTGCTGAGCAATAAACCTTTAACAATTCGTTTCAATCCCGAGCTGGAAAAAGATAATTTAAGCTTAACATCGGGAGATGGCGGAGCCTTATTTAAAGGTATGGGTATTTATGAACATATAACTGGTGGTACTTTAGAGTTTAATGCAGATGTAAATACAACCCTGCCTGCCGGGCCAATTGAAGGTCTCCTGACAATGAAGGATTTTCACCTTAAAGATGCCCCAACCATGACCAAGCTTTTGTCCCTTGCTGCTTTGTTGGGTGAAGCAGGCCTTTTAAAAAATGATGGCATCCCGTTTACAGATATGGTTATAAATATGCAAAAGCAAAACAATACTGTTTATATCCGGGATTCAAAAATGGCCGGAGCAGCATTAATTATTTCTGCGCGGGGAAACATTAATCTGACAAATGAAAATATTTCCTTAAATGGAGTAATGTATCCTTTTACGCAGGTTAACAGCCTGCTTTCACGTATTCCATTGATCGGATCTATCACCGACAATGTTCGTATTCTTGGTACTTCCTATGAGTTAAGGGGCGATTATAATAACGCGAAGATTGACGTGCAGCCCTGGTCAATTCTGCTCCCGGCTTTTGTAAGAGATTTTGGTGACTTTTTGTTTCGCAGCAATAATGATACAACGCTTCCCAAATAACCTGATATACAGCCTGCTACGCCCGGCGCACTTCCAGCCCATCAAACATTTTTCTTGAAACAGATGCTATTTTTTGCACCGTCTGGTCAAATATGTCTTGATTTATTTTTGATGGTTTTCGGAATCCACTGATTTTTCGAACAAATTGCAGGGCAGCATCATGGAGCTCTTCATCACTGGGTGTTCTGTCTTCAAATCGCAGCTTTTTTATATTACGGCACATATTCTTTCCCTTTTATTTATTATTTACCCGACACAATTTATACTGGTGTCTGTCGGCAGATTGATTCTTAATGACCAAGGGGATTACTAAATAACACCGCGGTAGTTCCCCCCTTCAACAGGAATTGTGGTACCTGTTAAATAACCGGCTAAATCCGAAGCCAGGAAAGTAATCATCGCAGCTAAATCCTGCGGTTCTCCAATACGTCTGACCGGGATATTATCTGTCCATGCTTTCAGTACATCTTCGCGTTTCTGGCCTGCTTCCACTTTTTTGATAATAATTCTTTCCAGGCCGTCAGTCATGTGATAGCCGGGTGCAACATTATGCACATTAATGCCATAAGGCCCCAGTTCAATAGAAAGTGATTTTGCCAGTCCAACCACCGCCATACGGATTGAATTTGAATAAATCAGATTTTCAACAGGCGACTTAACCGAGCTGGATGTAATATTAATGATGCGTCCCCATTTATTTTTCTTCATGTAAGGAATGGATGCTTTTACCGCACGAACCACACTCATGAATGTAATTTCGTACCATTTAAGCCATTCATCATCTTTGGATTGCTCGAACGATGCGACCGGCGGACCACCCGCATTATTTACAAGGATATCAACGCTGCCCCATTTTGCGGCAACATTATTGATAAACTCCGTAATCTGATCTTTATCAGACACGTCAACAACCTGCGTAAAAGTTTGTGCAGCCGTCGCCTGTGTAATTGCACTTTCCGCCTTTTTTAAATTTTCTGAATCACGTGAGCAGATGGCCACCCTGCACCCTTCATTAGCCAGAGCCAAAGCTGCTGCCTTACCCAATCCTTTACTGGCTGCAAAGACAACTGCTACTTTGTTTTTTATACCTAAATCCATGATTTTTTTCCTTATATGCTAATTAAAGTCATAATCATCTATTTCATTTTTCAATTCTTCATTGTTTTATTGAACATAACCAAAAAATTGATGCAGACCGAACATACGAGATAGAAGCAAACTTAGCAATCTGCCTATCATGATATTCGACTCTTTGCACAACCAGCTTTTACTTATCATAAAATACTTTGATTAAGAATTAATAATAGATCGCGGTTAGCTTTTTTAATAATTAAAAAGAAATTGCAGATTTATTTAAACAATTCTGCATCATTTTAAAAAGAATTACGTCTAAAAAAATATTTCCCAATTAAATCAATATTTTAATTTTTTACCATACCATCGGCAGAAAAATATTTATAATTTTAATTGTTAAATCAAATAAAACAATCACTCACCAATAGAGGTTATTATGAAGAAAATTACTTCGTTTTTTGCTCTAATCTCCCTGATGATGCTATTTGGCTCATCGCTAACAGCACAGACCCGCGACCGCACCGAAATTAAGGATGATTACAAATGGGATCTGACGGCTCTTTATCCATCGGAAGAAGCCTATGCCAAAGCAAAACAGCAAACCAAAGATAAGTTTGACGGTATTGAACAATTTAAGGGAAAACTCACAAACTCTGCCCAGGATTTATTAAGCTGCCTGGATTACCAAACCGATATTTACAAAGAAATGCTGCGGCTTTCATCCTACGCCGGTAAAAAATCCGATCTTGATACCCGAGATTCCAAATATTTGGCAATGTCGCAGGATATGAACCAGTTATTTACTGATTTCGCATCAAAATCATCATTTGTCGATCCGGAAATACTGACCATGGATAAAGCAAAAATTGATGCTTTCCTGGCAAGCGAACCAAAGCTGGAAGTATATCGTTTTTATCTTTATGATCTTTTGCGGAGTAAGGAGCACAGCCTTTCCGATAAAGAAGAAAAAATTATTGCTCAGGCAGGTTTAATAAGCGGTACGGCCGGTTCCATTTACAGTATATTTAAAAATGCCGATATGCCTTACCCATCTGTAACCTTAACAAACGGTGAAAATGTTCTTGTTGACCAGGCAGGTTTTGGACGTTACAGAGCTGTAGAAAACCGTGAAGACCGCAAGATTGTATTTGAAGCTTTCTTTAATAAATTCAGTGAATTTCAGCGCACTTTTGGTACACAAATGAACGGCAACGTACAGTCGCACATGTTCTACAGCAAGGTTAGAAATTACAACAGCACTCTTGAACGAGCCCTGGATGCAAACAACATTCCAGTCGCTGTTTATCATTCACTTGTAGAAAATGTTAACAAGAATCTATCCTATTTCCATCGTTATCTCGATCTGAAAAGACGACTAATGGGATTGGATACCCTGTATTATTATGATCTTTATGCTCCGGCAGTAAAAGGTATAAACCTGGAATACGATTACGATCAGGCGCAGGAAGTCGTTTTGGCTTCCCTAAAACCGCTGGGTAAAGAATATGTGGGTACTGTTAAGGAAGCATTTGATAACCGCTGGATAGACGTTTACCCGACACCCGGCAAGCGTTCCGGAGCCTATTCATCCGGTAGTGCTTATGATGTTCATCCCTATATTCTGCTTAATTACAATGGTTTGTACAGCGATGTTTCGACTTTGGTACATGAACTTGGCCATACCATGCAGAGTTACCTGTCCAACAAAAACCAGCCCTTCCAAAACGCACTTTACCCGATCTTTGTGGCAGAAGTGGCGTCCACACTGAATGAAGCGCTGCTGTTTGATCAGATGTACAAAAACACAACGGATGATGATTTAAAGATAAACCTTTTGATGAATTATCTGGACGGTGTAAAAGGTACATTCTTCCGCCAGACACAATTTGCCGAGTTTGAGTTGCGCATGCATGAAATGGCAGAAAATGGCGGGCAGATCACCGGGGATTCCATGACTGAATTATATAAAGATATTGTACACACGTATTATGGACATGATAAAGGTGTTTGCGTTGTACCGGAATATATAAATGTAGAATGGGCATACATACCGCACTTTTATTACAATTATTATGTTTATCAGTATTCTACATCTTTTACAGCTTCAACAGCTCTTGCTGAAGGCATCCTTAAGAATGAACCGGGTGCCCGTGAAAAATATCTGGCATTTTTGTCAGCCGGCGGTTCAAAATACCCGATCGAATTGCTGAAAGACGCCGGAGTGGATATGACCGGTCCCGTGCCTTTTGATAAAACAATGAGCCGCATGAACTGGGCAATGGATGAACTTGAAAAAATTATGAAGAAAAAAGGATTGTAATTCTATAAACTTTTGAAAAATTATTAGGACAGGACTGCTTTAAAACAGCCTGTCCTTTTTTATTCTTCAATCACTTCAGCAAAATACTTTTTTTGATAAATGTTTTTCCGCCCGCTTCCATCAGCAGGTAATAAACACCACTGGCTAATTCTGTTGCATTCCACTCAACTGTATATATACCGGGATTATATCTTTTTTCAACAAGCCTGCTGACAAGTCTGCCCTGAATATCAAAAACAGAAAGCTTAACCATACCAGGCTCAGCCAGATGCATAGTTACTATTGTAACAGGATTAAAAGGATTAGGGTAGTTTTGCTTTAAATCAAAACCTTTTATTCCCATTTCAGGTTTATCTATTGCAAGCGTAAGATCCTGAATCTGCAGACTGTCAATCACCCATCCCCAACCAGTAATTTCCTGATCTGAATAAAAACGAAAACGAATCAGGATTGTATCCCCTGCATTAAAAACCGACCCCAGATCAATGGTATGCGAAACAAACATATTTCTGTACGTGCCTCCGTTACTGAATGCATTTTCCCACACAGAGGAATAGCGTGCATCATAACCATCTGCCAATGGCAGCCAGGAATCGCCGGTTTTTGTTGCTTCAACAATTACATAATCTTTAAAATTTTCATCTCCAAAAACAGAGCCTTCTTCTCCCGGTTCCACCAGTGCAACATCAGAATATATCATTCTGGAATCAGAGTGACTTACAATAATTGGCTTAATAAGAGTAAAAGTATAATCCGTCCCTTCCGGATAGGTATGCTGCGAATGAATTGCAATATTTCGGAATCCAAAAAATTTTTCAATGTTAAATCCGTCACCTATAAAGTCTGTTTGCGGGCTGTTTTCGAAATCGGTCATATAACTGTTTTGCGGGTTTTGAAAAGAATAAACTTCGTGACTGATACTTTTTGAAAGGGCTTTAATACTATCCTTATATGCGAAAATTCTGACATCAATATTCCGGGATATATCAAACGTAATCGGGAAAGATAAAACGGAATCCTGTATTGACAGATTGAAAAAAGTCTGCTGATATATACTATTTAATGTGACCTGCAGCGAATCGTAATTCATCTTCAAATTGAGATGTATTTTTAGTACTTTTTCATGATAAGAATACTCAACTTTTTCAAGGTGTACTGTTGAATGATCATATTCTATAAGATAATAAAGCTGATTAGCTGCATTCACATCATTCCACTGACCTGCCGTTCCACGCGGCCAGTTTGTTAATGCCAGTCCCAGCCCATCCTGATCGCTGAAATTATCAGGTTCATTACCCCAATTACTATAAAGGCTGTCCACAGGACTTCCAAGATTGGTCCCCTGCCAGAATTGAACACCCATACCATAATTGCTTCCATCCCAGACCCATTTGCCTTCTTCAATAAGATCGTTTCCACCGAGCCATATATATGAAGCATTCCCGCCATCAGGAGCTTTTGTCTGCGAAGTCGATATACCTGCTAAATTCACATAATAAAAAATGCTGTCCATCTCTTCCTGCGAATTGATATGCGCGAGTATGCCGCCTCGTGCATCGGCGCATGCTGCTGCATCTGCCCATGTTTTGTTTTCTTTTACAACTTCATACTTTTTCCCTTTATAAGTAAATGTATAAATATTTATTGAGTCGGCACAGTTCTGGCTGTAAACCCAGGAACTAAAAAGTAATACGATTAGATAGAATGAAAAGTGCGTTATTTTCTTCATTTAAGAATCCCTTTTAATATATCCTGATTGATTTGACTGGTGTTAAATCCAGTCAATAATTCTATGAAAAAGCAAATGGTTTGTAAACAGAAAAGATGTTTTTCAAATAGATAGAATATCAGAATCCATAGAAATACAGACATTTTTCTATTCAAAAACAGGATTTCATTTTTAGTAGTTTGTGTTCTGAAACAAGTTTTTTATTCTGGCTACGCCCTATTTTAAACTCGTTTTTCTAAATCTTGCACTAAATAACCCGATAAACCTGTGTTATAAAAACTAAAGGTATAACATGTCCAGTCCTATTGCAGATCAGGAAGAGCTGACTATACAGAATGCCGCCATTGAACTTTTTGCTAAAAAAGGTTTTAATGCTTCAACTGTAGTGGATATTGCCGAAAAAGCGCATGTCTCAAGACAAAGTATTTACCACCACTTCAGTAATAAAAAGCAGATACTGGTAAGCCTGCTTGAAAATATATGGCAAAGACTGGCAGATGAAATGTATGAATTATCAAAGAATTCGGAACTTGACCCATTGGAAAAAATCGATGTTATGGTTGATCAGACAATTGATATATTTACAGATAATCCGCATCTGGCACTGGTCTTTTTCAATGAGCACAACCCTGTTATCCGCGGTGATAATGATTCACTGAACGCGCATTATGTAAATTATCTGAAAGCTTTTGCCCTGGTCTTTGAACATGGTTTACAAAAAGATTTTATAAATCCACATATCGACGGACGTGTATTTTTGTTTTTTGTACATGGCGGATTGCGTTGTTTACTGAACGAGTGGGCAATGCATCCCGATTTATTTCCAATAGAAAAAGTGCGGGAAAGTATAAAATATCAGATTAAACACGGAATCCTGAAATGGTAAAACTAAGCCTTCGAATCCTGCACCCTTAAATCCTTAACCAACCCGCTGTATTTGCGTTCCACCTTAAATCCAAACCTGTAAAAATATTCCGGCCTTAAGAAAGCTGTAGTGACTGTTTCAACATGTTCACCACGCATACGATTAAAGAATTCATGCATTAATCCTTCGCTGATGCCTTTACGGCGGTAGCGGTTCGATACAACAATTTTCTCCATGTAAACCGTTCGCGGATCAATATTACTGTAGAACAGCCCGCCAATAATATGACCACGCTCTGAAACCACAACCATAAAGCGGTGTTCCTGCCTGAAATTAACAGGTAATTGTGCTTCCATAAAAAGCTGGTGTAGGCGGGAGATTTCTTTTGGTGATACCGGGCGCCGAACCATATAGTATTCACCATCATAATCTTCCAATCTGATCACCACATCTGCCACCTGCTCACCTGCCGCCTGGGTACTGATAAACTCAACCGTATCAGTCGGTTTAAGATGCGGATAGCTCAGTCGTGCCAGGAAGAATGCTTCTTTTTCATTTAATTCAAACTCTTTTTGTAAAACTGAAAGCAATGCAAGCGTACCTTCCTGGGAGTAGTTTGCATCATGCTGTTTCTGCACAATATTCAGAAGCGCATTGCGAATTTCAGGAGCCGAATCGGCAAATACTGTGTGCAGGAAGAAATTTGTACGGGTTTCCGGATAGACTTTCTCAAGGTCTGCCAGATGATATGTTTCGTAAAATTCGTTAAGTGATCTTGCCTGCGCGCTTAAGGCTGCATCATCATTAATAATTTTCCAGCGCTCAAAACGGCGGATGGCAAAATATAATCTCTTGGGCAGGTATCCGTAACGGTTATAATTTTCCAGGTATTTCGCCGCTTCACGGCCTATTTCATCTTTTCCGTTTTCACTGATTATACTGTTGACCAGCTCCACGCCTTTTTCTTCTCCTTCACTATGCAAAACAGCTGAAAAGATGTAAAACCAGATTGAATCCTGAGTTAAAACCTTATGTTCGTTTTGGGTTGCAAGAATGAACTGATCGTACAAATCCAGCAAGAGATGCTTAATTCCTTTGGATTTAATTCTTTCTTCGATGGAAATCAGCTTGATACCCGTTTGATAATCATGACTTGGTATAATAATGTTCCTGGTCGATTTATCCTTAAGCTCTGTTTTGTAACCGGTACGTTTCCAGAAACGGACATGTGCCCAGGTTGCAGACCAGATAAAGAACGGCCAAAGGAAAAATAATCTTTTTTCTGATTCTTCACGCTGTTTACGAAAATCACGTTCAATAAACTTGCTCAAAGCTAAACTTGGGAAATACTCTTTCGTCCACATCTGGTATTCCTGCCAGTAACCGCCAAAGTTATCAACAAGATTTTCCCCGCTCTTCTCTGTGCTGATGTGAATCAGCCAGTTAATCTCGTCTCTCAGCTGATCATGCTCCTGTCTTCTGTTCAGACATAATACAAAATCATAAGCGCCCTGAAAGCGGGTCTGTACAGAAACACGGAAGAAAGATGTCGTGTCCGATTCATCCACCAGGCTGACCCACATACCACCGGGCGGTATATCGTACAATCGAACCATGCTGCCATTGGATAAAAGAAAGATGGCTTCGCGTACAAGTGAAGTTTCAGAAATTGCCGCTAAAATTTTATTCTTATCTGAATTGCTTATTTCTTTCTCAAAAGCAATAACATCCACCCATTCATATTCCTGTCCTGTTTCAACGTCCACAGCAACCGGTTGATTACTTCCCAGCCAATCTCTGAATCCATTCAGCAGCTTTATCCGGGCAATACGGGCTGTTACAACAAGATCGGGCATATGTTCAAAAAGCTGATAACGCACAATCAGCTGGCGAATTTTTTTATAACGTATCGGGTGATGGATACCATATTCCGCCATTAAATCAAACAAAGCAGGGATAACACTGTGCTCCGGCATTTTCTGCCCGTTCAGTTTATTGATCTCCTGCTTAAGAACGCGGTAAATAGCCATCAGGTTTTCATCACCTTTGGCAAGTTTTACGATCTGCGGAATTGTTTTTTCACCCAATATATTAATATCGCTTTGAAGGTAAGAAAGCAGATATTTTTCAAAATCCTGTCCGTTAAAATAGCCCAGGCCGGCAGTAAACAATAAACGCCTGGCCGCAGTATCATCAGCAAGACCCGGCCGGGATACAACATCTCGCGCTAAATTAAATAGCGGCAGACTGTCATCAGCAAGGATAAACTTGATATAGGCAACGGCTTTTTCCTGCAGTTCATATTCGCCACTCTGAAACATTAATACCGCAAGATGTAAACCTTCCAGTGAATACTCTTCACCTTCCGAGATTGAATAGAATCTATGGATAAGGTCATCCGGTACTTTTTGATAAGAAACAATTGAGTGAAAATGCATTCGGTTGTCGGTCGTATCCAACCGGTACCACTGATAGATTGAACTGCCTGTAAATGTTACTATATCAAAATTTCCAAGCCAGTATAACGGATTATTTAAAATGATCTGAAAATCAACAAATTCCAGTGGATTATAATAGACGTAATTCCCGATTATTATTTTTGTATTATTTTTAGAATCACTTTTAATATTCAGATGTTGCTTATACTTCTCAATATAAAGCCCGTCTTTTTCAACAGAAATATCATGAGTAAGGCATCCTTTTTCACGCAAGAACCAGTTTGGAATACGGATTTCCCGATTTATCCAGCTCAGGCTGATATAATTGGTACTGTACATGGTCTGGATGATTGTATCAAAATTACGTTCGATAATTCGACGCTTGTAAGTGCCTTTTGGCGTTAACTCACCATCTTTTTCGGTGAACGGCCGATCGATCAAACGAAAATCAATTATACGTTCGAAAGGTGCCAGAAATTTATTGACTGTTACAACAAAGGTTGAAAAGTAATCCTGTTTTTCCTGGGGATTCATTTGCTGCACAATTTCTTTTTCGGGATCTGGGTAAATAAGCACAGTATTGTACTGTTTATGGTCACCGACCAGAAAGACCTGTTTTACATATTCAAAATCGCGGAAATAATTTTCAATCTTTTGCGGAGCAATCGTCTCACCTTTTATATTTTTGTATATTTCTTTCTTACGATCAATGATTTCATAAAAACCGTTACTATCGGTTTTCATTATGTCCCCGGTCGGCATCCAGTATTCCGGATCCTTTTCTACGTCATCATTGCCATCATAGTAAGAAATCATTACATACGGACCGCGAATAAGCATTTCACCGTCATCACCAAGCTTAACTTCTATTCCCGGCAAAGGTTTGCCCAAAGAGTTCTCAATATATTGTCCCGGGGGGGTCATGGTTATACCGCCTGTTGCTTCGGTCATACCAAAACCGCTTAGTAATTCAACACCGTTTGCCTGGAAAAATCTGAAAATATCCGGCTCCAGGAATCCTGCGGCAGAAAGCCCCCATTTAAGTTTTCCGCCACTAACAGATTTCACCGCCTGACGGATATCATCCGGATCATCAAACTCAATATCCACCCGGCTTGTTACAGCATTATATAATTCATACCACTTTTTGGGAATACTGATAAATACGGTAGGCTTTACCCGTTTCATATTATCCAGCATGGTTTCCATTGCAGGATTCTCCATGAAACAATATTCCGCACCCCAGAATATAGCACCAAGCATCTCCAGGTAACGGCCGAATGTATGAAACAATGGGAGAAAAGACAGAAATCGGTCATGCGAGCCTATTTCCGGCAACGCCATTGCCCGGCAGAATCTTTTATAAACAAGATTCATTTGTGAGAACATTATACCTTTGGGGTCACCGGTCGTGCCACTTGTATACATAATTGTGGCAAGACTATTAATGTTTATTTTCTGCTCTATACGCTCAACAAAGTCGTCTTCAATATCGTCTCCGGCTTTAAGCATTTCTTTAAGAGATATTACCCACTCTTCAATACTGCTGCCACGCAACAGTACGACTTTTTCCAGATGTTTAAGGTTTTTCCGGATCGATTTTACTTTTGCAAGTTGTTTATCATTGGAAACCAAAAGTATTTTTGCCCGTGTTTGGTTTAAAATAAAATCGATATGCTGCGGAACGGAATTAGCCGCAATCATTATATCAACAATACCGCCTGTTAAACAAGCCAGATCCAGCAAGGCCATCTCAAGACTGTTTTCCATAAGAAAAGCAACTTTTGCTGGCTTTTCATCTTCATTGCAGGTTAAAGCAAGCAGTCCTTTTTTAAAAGATTGAACTTTTTGTGCAATAGTCTGCCAGTTATAATCCGTAACACTGTTTGCTGTAATAACTTTAAAGAGTGATTTCCGGGGGTGTTCGGAAAGACGCTGCCGAAATAAATGTAACAAGGTAAAATTGCTTTCCAGAATCAAAAGATGGGTAAGCTGTTCCCAGCGTTCCTGCCCGTAAATTTGTTTTAAAAAGGAAGATTGTCTCAAAAAGTTTAAATAATAGTGAATCGCAGAAATAATATTGTCATCCTGGGACTTTTGAATTTTTTTTATTAAAAGCTGCCCAAACCTGAAAAACAGTTCGGGTTCAAGGCGAAGCGCAAGAGAATGAAGCATATCGCTTCCCTGGGCGGAATCAGAGATTCTATTCCATTTTTGGAGAAAGGCTTTCTCTGAGTTTTCTATAGATTCTCTTAAAAAAGTATTAAAATTCTCACCAAGTTGGTCAATTTCAGCTTCAGTTTTCGAGCCGCTTCCGGCACCAATTTCAAGAATCCATTCATCCATCATTGTTGCGGTTGCCGTGCCTTTAATCATGTTTACCCCATGGTTTATTGTATGCATAAAAAATATGCATTTTGATCTTAAAAGAAAATGTAAAAATAGCAGATCTGATTAATTCAGTCAGATAAAAGAATAGTTCTGCAGGTAGGACCTATCCATTCCTGGATAGAGAAATTATTTTTAAGAATTACGGAAAAATTTAACTTTCACGCAGATGGATACTTCCATTTGTTGTTTTAAGGTATATAAGCATTCCGCCATCATTAATAACACCATCCAGTTTTTTGCGTGAACTGCTGTAACGCTGAGAAATTGGAAGATCGCAATTTATACTGCCGTTTGTCGTTTGTGCACGAACATCGGCATTTATGCTTCCCGGTAAATAAACTTTAATCGAACCGTTTGTTGAAAGGAAATTCATTTCTTCATCTTCCAGAACTTCAACAAGGGAAGCGTTTATAGAGCCATTGGTTGTATTGCAGCGAATAGAACCGGATACCCGATCTGCAATAATTTTTCCATTAGTCGTCTGAAGGCGCATTCTTCCGTTGCAATTTGCCACTTCAATACGGCCATTTGTAGATTCCAGATTCAGGTCAAACTTTTCTGGCACATGTATTTCATAAGATACAGAATAACCTACATTCCCTGATTTACCCATAACCCAGCTCCAGAATCCACCGTCATTTTTATTTCGGGTATTTGGATATTCTGTAATCACTTCAATTTCATCGCCCCGCTCGTGAATGACTACCTTCAGATCTTCCATAAGCCGCACGGCTGCTTCCCGATTATCAGCGTTTACCTTTTTATATGCGATTACTTCAACTTCATCTTTATCCCAGCTTTTTACATCGATCGATCCATTACGATTTTCGACAGTCAGACGGGTTGCATCATTAACAGGAATATTTTTTTTGAAAGTTTCTTCGATCTCACGAGCAAATAATGGAGACAACAGAAGTGTAGTAAAAGCGAATAACAATGCATATTTAACAGACCGCATAAAAACCTCCGATTATCAATTTATTCTGTACAATGTTATGCCCCAGTCAATTTCTTTATAGGGTGCGCTTTGGTTCCAGTCATTATACGAATGACTGTCATCTGAAACATAATGGACTGTATATGTGCCACGATCCAGGGTAATAATGGTGTCAACAAGACGATTCTTTTTTGCACCGCCGGCATGCTCCGTGCTGCGATAGCGCATCTGCCAGACTTTTCGGCCGGTTTCTTCATTCTCAATCCAGCCATAATCATACATTTCATCCCAGTCGCCTTCTCCAATTGCGTAAACACGTATTTGTGTTGTTTTGTCCAGAGTAAAACGGCGACGCAAATGCTCATCATTTCCAACTCGTGTAAGTTGAGCAATTACATTTTCAGCTTTCAGATTGCTGCTGTTAATTTCTTTTGCAACTACATCCTTACCTGCCTGATAAATGGAAATTCCCCATTTATCCGGCTCATATGGGGCGCTGGAATTCCAATCATTATAGGAATGTGATCCATCTGTTTTGTAATGAACAATATATTTCCCTTTATCGAGATAGACTAAATCATTGAACAAACGATTCTTATTTGCTCCACCGGCATGCTCGGTTTTACGATAATCCATTTTCCAGACAGTCTTTCCGGTTTCAACATCTGTAATCCAGCCGTAATCATACATCTCCCCATCACGGCCTTCACCCAAAGCATATATTCTGAACTTTCCACTTTTTTCAACACTCAGACCCGATTCTTTGTATTCATTATCCCCGACACGAATAAGGCTAAGCAGAGCTTTTTCTTTTTCATCCCTGTAATCACTCAGGATGGATTCATCAAAGTTTTTATCTTTAGGGAAAATTGCCACACCCCAAAATTCCGGGTCATACGGGGGATTTGCATTCCATTTTTCATGTGAATGATTATCATCTGTTTTGAAGTAAAGGAGATAATCACCAGCAGCTAAGTTAATCGTTTCCCGCTCTACCCGATTTTTGATTGCACCGCCGGCATGGTCAGTTTTATCATAACGCATCTGCCAGACTTTTTGCCGGGTATTTGCGTCTATCAGCCAGCCGTAATCAAACATTTCACCTTTCCAGCCTTCTCCAACAGCATAAATTTCCACAGGTATTGATTTGCTTAAAGTAAAACCGCGACTTAAATAACTTCGGTCGCCGACAGCATTAAGATTTACAATTGCACCATCTTTCATTGCCCTCTGATATTTTAACACTGCTGCATCAGATACGGAAGAATTTACCGGGCTGACAGTAACATTCCATTTTCTTGCATAGTCTTCCCAGTCGTTACTGCCCAGCATTTTTTCCAACCAGCGCCCCAAAGTCATAAATCCGGTTGAGAAGGCAGGTTCAACAGATGAGAAATATAATTCATATTCACCGGCAGGAAGCTTTACGTTTTCATCAAATTCACGATTTGTTTTATTCCACCAGTCTGTACTCGAATTACCAATAGTCATTCTCCAAACCATTTCACGGGTGTGGGCATCAAGTATCCAGGCATAAGCATACAAATTGAACGGATCTTCCTGGTAATTATGGATTTTATTCTGTTCTTTTTCGCCGCCGGCTCCAACTCCTTTAACATTAACTTCTGCATTACTCGTAAGAGTAAAGCCTGCCATATGAATTTGGTTGAATCCAATCCGGTCAATTTTGATTGTTTCCGATTGCGCCAAAAGTACAACCGGAAAAAGAAACATTAAAACACAAATCCTTCTTGTCATATATTTTCCTAAAAAGGCTTAACAATTCTCAATGAAAAAGAAAGTGGATGCAGCCCGCTGTCCAATCGCTTAGCCATACTGATCCTGTATTTTCCATCATCAAAGGTGATTGCCATACCGATATCTGACTTAAGAGTATTAAATTTTACATTGTCAAAACCTTCATACCATTTGTTATCCTGTAATGGGTTTGAAAACCAGGCATTTCCGATGTCATAAAAAAGAATGTAATTTAATTCATCAAGAAATAACAAGTCTGTTGAGAAGATTCGCGGATTCAGGTTATATTCAAAATTTGCCAGGAGCATACGATCACCCGCCAAAGATTTATAATTAAAACCGCGTAAAGTGCTTGGTCCGCCCATTTGATAAATTTTTTGCACCGGCAATGTGCCTTCCGCAGAACCGGCTTTTAAACGTATATCCAGCCTTTCCCTGAAACCAAAAGTCTGATATCGCCTGATTTCGAGTGAGTACTGATTAAATGAAAAATCACTCTTCAGATGCTTTTTGTTTGAACTTTCAATCGCCAGTAAACCGTACCAGCCTTTTCGGGGTAACTGAATATTATCGCGGGTATCAAAGTAGATTTCTCCATACAGACTGCGCATTTTGCCTTCTTCAATTGCCGGATTTTCCCGAAATCTGTCATCTCCGTTGAATAGCGACCATTGTGCATGACGCGCAACTGACTGATATTCATCATTCCTGTAGGCGATTGTTCCTTTAAGGAATATTGTAAAATTCTGGCTGGCATGAACTTCATAGCCTGTTCTGCGATAAAAATCATGATAATCGTCTTTAAGAAAGAACGAAGCCAGGCTGTTTTCCGTCATGGAGAGAAGCCAATCGTCGCGAGAATCTGTTAAATCATAAATTTTGGCTCCAATTTCAAAACGGTATGTCCGCTGATCAAAAAGCCAGCGATCCAATCCCAGCTGGTATCGCCATTTTTTTTCCATAAAACCATACCCGGCAAAACCATGCAAAGTAAAGTAATTGTATTTTCCGCCAATCCATTTAGGAATCCCAGGCCCGATAAACAATCCCTGAACGCGGTTATAGCGAAGCACAAACGCATCGTCAACATCTTTGATAGGAAGCGTGCTGTAACTTCCGTAGAAACGTTTTGACCAGCTCCAGTCCCATTCATCATCATTATAATCGTAATCATAGTCATAATCACTGTCGTAATCATAATCCCAGTCATCTTTAGGGAAAAGATTGCGGGCATGTGTTTCAATCTGATTGCCATTAATTTTTGTATTTCGATCCTGGTAGATACGCCCGTCAACAGCTGTTACATTGCCATCTACCCTTGCATCATTTTTTAAGCGGATATCACCGTTTACAACAAGTATATCACCGTTTATCTGACCGCGAAGTGTAAGGTTACCCTTAACAACAACGACATTACCATCAATATACTCTTCATCACCAATAAAAGTATTATCCTGGTAGCGGTATTCTTTTTTGCTGCTATCTTTTAAATATTTTTCTTTTGCTTTTTTCTCAACTTTTGATACATCAAAATTTTGTGCAAATAACGTTGAAGAAAGCAGAATAGTCATAAAAACAGTTGTAAGTACACGCTTATAAAGCATGTTTTCCTCCGCATATAAAATTCCATATTTTTTTACGTCAGTCATTCAAAAAAGTTACACTGCTTCAAAAAAATTCAAACTTGATTTAAGTAGGTAAAAATTTATAAATAAAGCCCCGGGAAAAAAAGGTCGATTAGATCAGTATTAAAAGTACATTTTTATCAAAAACAATACAAATTTGAAACCTTCTTGCTGCTGCCGTAGTAATTAGCTTCAAACAAAAAGGAAACTATACTTATGTCCAGATCTAAGATTATTTCACTGCTCGTATTATCAACATTTTTACTTTTAAAAGCCGCACCGGATAAATCGTTACAGATTCCGGAACTGCAACCAGAACCGCAGCATCAACGTGTTGTTCAAAAGGTAACCCAGATTTTGACGCAGTTGCATTATAAGGATGTTTCAATTGATGATTCGCTCTCATCGCAGCTTTATAATAACTACATTGAATTTCTGGATTACAACAGAAGCTATTTTACAGCCATCGATATTAACAAGTTTAAAAAATACCGCTATGAGTTTGACACGTTTCTGCAAACAGGAAATCTTGATCCGGTCTTTATGATTTTCAATACCTTTCAAAAACGTATGAATGATCGCTTAAAATTTGTGGATGAGCGCATCGATAAACCTTTCGATTTTACAATCGATGAATATTATGAGCCTTTCAGGGATAGTACAGACTGGGCAGCCGACATGACTGAATTGGATGATTTCTGGAGAAAACGTATCAAAAGCGAATATCTCAGTTTAAAGATATCCGGAAAAGAAGAGAGTAAAATAAAAGAAACACTTCATACGCGCTACAGCAATCTTCAACGCCGGTTAAGCCAGAACCAGTCCGAAGATGTAATCCAGATTTATCTGAATGCTTTAGCTAAGGTATTTGATCCGCACACAGATTACTTCTCACCCAAGGCGACTGACGATTTTAATATCCGGATGCGGCAATCCTTGGAAGGTATCGGTGCACGATTGCAAACAGATAATGAATACACCAAAGTAGTAGAAATTATCCCCGGCGGCCCCGCAGACAAAAGCGGTTTGCTTAAAGCAAATGACCTGATAGTTGGTGTTGGACAGGAAAATGAAGATGAACTGACAGATGTAATTGGCTGGCGTATAGATGATGTTGTTCAGTTAATCCGCGGACCAAAAGATTCGAAAGTAAACCTGCAAATTCTGCATGATGAAACAGACCTGTTAACTGATGCAGAAACCATAACAATCAAGCGGGATAAAGTAAAACTTGAAGACAGCGCTGCAAAGAGTGATACATTGATAATTAAAAGAAAAGAAAGGGATCTGAACATAGGTGTAATTGAAATACCTGCCTTTTATTTTGATTTCGATGGACAAAGATCCGGTGACGCGAACTACAAGAGTACAACCCGTGATGTAACAAAAATTCTTAATGATTTCAAAAAACAAAATTTGGATGGAGTTGTCATAGACCTTCGAAAAAATGGTGGAGGATTTTTATCTGAAGCAGTTAATCTTACCGGACTTTTTATAAAGAATGGCCCGGTTGTTCAGGTAAAAGATGTCCGTGGAGAAATAAAGACAGAAGCCGACTTTGATCCTTCTGTTTTATATGACGGCCCATTGGTGGTTTTGGTTGATCAGTTCAGCGCATCTGCATCTGAAATTTTTGCCGCTGCTATCCAGGATTACGACCGGGGAATCATAGTTGGCAGCCAAACATATGGCAAAGGAACAGTTCAGGCGATTTACGATCTTAATCACTTCTTTCCGAGAAGCTCTAAAAAATACGGCCAGGTGAAACTAACCAATGCAAAATTTTATCGTGTAAACGGTGGCAGTACTCAGCACAAAGGTGTGATTCCCGATGTTGAACTGCCTTCACGTTTTGACCATGATGAGTTTGGTGAAAGCTCTCAGCCTAATGCACTTTTGTGGGATCAGATCTCAGAAGTTAAACACAACCACTATGTAAATAATCTGGATAATTATATTAAACGGTTGAAGGAAAATCATCAGGTACGTATGACTAAGGATGAAAATTTTGCTTATGTGGTGAATGAGATAAATGAATTCAGAGATAAAAAGCAGGAAAAGCGATACTCACTTAATGAAGCAAAAAGACTGGAAGACAAGGAAAATAACAAGAAGAAAGACCGCGATGAGTTTGATCAGAAGGAAGAAGATGTTATGCTTAGGGAAAGCGGAAATATTCTGGCAGATTATATTCAGATCTCAGAAAAAAAATAATGCTCTAATACTGAAAAGAGTGGACAAATCAGCGCCAGTCCACTCTTTTAATTTTTTCACCATCACTCTCAAAAACAAGTGCCCCGCTTAAATCTGTCCTGAGTAATTTTATATTTCTGGATGCGAACTTTTGTAATGTTTTTAATCCGGGATGTTTAAATTTATTCTTATGCCCCACTGATACTATTGCTATTTCCGGTCTGGCAAGATCCAAAAACATTTCACTTGATGATGTAACACTGCCATGATGACCAACTTTCATAATATCACAATCTAAAAAACTACCATATTTTAATATCTGGTTTTCTGCTTCCGTCTCGGCATCACCATTTAATAAAACACTTGTATTTCCATAAACCAATTTAAGCATGATGGAGCTGTTGTTTATTTCCTTTCCGGAATCTGTTTCTTCTTCAGTATCCGGACCATCCGGGTGTAATACATATAATCGGATGGTAGGATCAGGAATAAGAACCTGCCCTTTTCTGACGATCTTTTTAAAAACATCTTTATTTTGAGCAAGATTGATAATCCTTTTGAACAACCCTGAACTGGCTTCTAAACCATTTAAAGCAAGTGTATCGACTGCCAAGTTTTGCAGGATATATTCAAAACCACCAATATGATCGCTGTGTGGATGAGTTCCTATCAGGTAGTTTATTTTTGTAATTCCAAGATTTTTTAAAACAGGTTGCAGATATCGTTCACCGGCATCAAATGAAAAATTCTTGTCTCCACCATCTACAAGGGCAGATTTACCATTGGGAAATTCGATCAGGCAGGCATCTCCCTGGCCAACATTTATGAATGTTAAGCGTAACCTGTTCTGATCAGGATGTATTATAAACGTATAGGTTGTTAAGAATAAAACAGTAATTAGTATTATTTGCCGTGATTTAGCTTTGTTAATCGTAAAAAGGAAGAAAATAATAATTGAAACGAGTAATAATTCAAAAAAGTTTGGCATCCCGGCTGAAAGTTGAATAAACGGAACCCTGGCAAAGAGCCCAATAAACAGGGTCAGCTTTTGAATTATAAAATCCAGCACCATCGCCACACCCAAAACGGGAAGTATTTTAAAAAAGGAAATCAGAATAAAAAACACACTTAAAAACAATATTACTCCAATTGCGGGAATTACTATAACATTGGCGATCAGGGCTCCAATCTGGATAACACCATAATAGTACCATGTTAAAGGAAGCGTAGCTAACACAGCACAAAAGGATGCAATAAATGCCGTTCGAAGGTAAATGTTAAAAAATTTTTTAAATCTGTTATTCGCATGAAACGATGGTATAAGCCTGTTTAGCCTCTTACCCCCGTAAAGCAGACCAAATACCGCACTAAACGAATATTGAAATCCCGGGAGCAGGAGTTGTTCTGGTTGCACTGCAAGTATTAGAACTCCTGCTATCGCCAGAACGTTTAATGGATCCTGTGGCCGCCTGATAAATTTGGTTAAATAATATATTATCATCATTGCAGAAGCTCGGACAACAGGTGCTTTAAAATCAACAAGGGCTACAAAAAACAAAAGAAAAGCAATTGTCAGAATAATTGTGATTTTGCCAGGAATACGGACAAATGAAAGCAGGAACTGAACAAAAAGGGCAATAAAACCCACATGCAATCCCGAAATTGCAAGAACATGAACAACTCCGGTCTTTTGAAAGTCATTTACAATAGATTGATTTAGACTGCTTCGGTCACCTAAGATAAGTGCACTAACAATCCCGGCAGACTCAGCAGGTAGATACGTATCTATTATCTTCCTGATTTTTGTCCTTACAGGATTAAAAATATGATATTGAAAGTAATTACCTTTTTCTTCAGCGATAAATTCAATCTTTGTGTTTTTTTCAATTTTGATTGTAAAGAACTGGTCTTTCAATTGAAAATAAAAACGATAATTAAATTCACCAGGATTGCCCGGTAGCGCTGTTACTTCTGGCTTCTGGGGAATCCGGATATAATCTCCAAATTCAAATTTGCCGTTGTACTTGCCCTGGTGTACGGCCATTAAACCATCAGCAGCAAAAACAGAATCGTTTGTAAAAACAGTGTCAACCTTTAACAGATACAAATCAGCTTTGTCTTCACGGTAACGCGTATCGATAATCGTTCCCTGAACCTGGGTAATGTTCTTTTCAAAAAGACTGCTTTCTGCAGGCGTAAACATAAACAAGGCAACCCACATCCTTAAAAATCCTGTTACAAAAACAAGAGCCAGAGAAACATAAAAAAAGCTGAGCTGTGTTTTATAGAGAAATATCAGGGACAAAAAGAGAACAGCTATCGATAGCAATAATATCTTTTCATCAATGTACTGTCCCAAATACCAGGAGGCAGTTATTCCAGCGGAGAACAAAACAAAGAAAAAAAGTACCGGAATTGTATGAAAATGTTTAATCAATTCTGCTATCCTTCCAAATCAATCTGCATAAAATCAAATCCGATTTCGATATCCGACATACTAAGTGTTTTTATTCTTTGTATAAGATCTTTTGTATCATTCTCAGGATAAATATGGGTGACAATTGTTTTTTTTATTGCAGCAAGATCGACAATTTTTGCAAGTTTTGAAGGCGTCAGATGTCCTGGTTTAGGATTTTCATCGGGATACGAACATTCAAGTACAGCAATATCTGAATATGCTGCAAAAGCAATTATATCAGTATTAAAATCCGTGTCACTGCTGTAAAAGAACTTTTTATTTCCATCTTTTAAAAGATATGATATTGAGTTTTCAGTATGACCATTTCTACATACTGAAATTTCAAGTTCATGCCAGTAGATAACCTGGCTTGAAAATTCTATCATTTTGGGCTGCCGGTCATTCAGCCAGGCACCTTGCGTTCCTGCAATTTTCATATACCATTCATTCAATCCAGTCGGGCCAAAAATCTTAAAAGTTTCATTGGATACTGGGTCTGACAGATAACGGCGCATCAACAAGGCAAAAACATCAGAGCAATGATCAAGGTGAAAATGTGAAATAAATAAACAGTCTAAATCACAGACGTTCATTTTTAGCTTATCAAGCTGATGCAAAATTCCAGGACCACAATCAAGTAAAGCCGATTTATTATCATGCTCCAATACATACCCGGAAGGATTTCTTTTTATATCAGAAAGGATAGTACCGGAACCAAGAATAGTTACTTTCATTAAAATATTTTTTTATTTATTTTTTTGTTTTTAATTTAACTTATCTTTTTTAATACTTAATGTTTCTTTAGAATTCAAAAGGGGGGTCTAAATGAAACACCTTTTATCATTATTACTTGTTACATCTTTTTTCTTAATTCAATGCGGTGGTTCAAAGCTGGAAGAAGGCGATGCTAATTTTAATAAGGGTGAATATACCCAGGCTCTAAATAATTATCTTGCCTATAAAAAAGCTAACCCAGATGATAGAAGTGTTAATCCCAAAATTGCACTTGCCTATATGAACCATGGTAAAGAACTTTTTGCTAAAACCAAAAATATTGACACTTTCTCCGGTAATTTTGAAAAAGCAGAGAAGTTTCTTGATAACGGTTTTACCCTGCCTGAACATCAAAAAGCTTACAGTGAGTTGTTATTTGCCCTGGCATCTGCATACAAACAGGCAAAACCACAAAATGAAATACAGAAAGAACAGTATTTCAATAATACTTTAGATTATCTGAATCTCGCCCTTGATAATGATGCTGACAATTATAAAGCAGATTCTTTATTAAGCCAAATTTATCAGGAAAATTTTCAAAAAATGTTTGACAACGGTATGGAATTCTATAAGCGTGCTCAAAAAGAAAAAAACAATCCGGACTTATTCCTAAGTGCTGAAAAGTATCTTACAAAAGCAGTAAAATTTAATCCGGGAAACAAAGAAGCTGAAGATTATCTTAGTAAAACTCGTAAACAAACCCTTGGCATCCTAAAAAGCAATTTCCCCTTCTCTTTTTGTATTCCAGATTTTAAACAAACAAAAAATACACTTTTTGTTGATTTGACAGGTCAGAATTTTTCAAATGAAAAATTTACATTCAGCTTTGACAATTTGGAATTAAAATCATTAAAAGGTAACATCTATAAAGTAAACCCAGCGAAAACCGCCGAACTAAAGGTTGCTTTGCAAGATGGTCAGATAATTGAACCGCGAAAAAGAATTGATGGTCAACTCATTTTTGATATAGATCCGGACGTAAAAATAGAGGCAATAATTTATAATATCAGCCCATCAGAACATGTTATAAAATATTTTCCATAACAAAATTTGTTTTGATATAAAACAGATTAGAAAATATTTCCGTTAGTTTCATGAAATTCGGGGTGCTCTGCAAGGCTGATAAAAATTTCAACTAAAACCGGATCGAACTGAGTACCCGCATTTTTCCGCAATTCACTAAAAGCTTCACGTGGTGTAAGAATAGAACCATAATGACGCTGTGAAACAATCGCTTCATATGCATCCACAATAGCTAAGATCCTTGCCAGCATCGGAATTGCTTCGCCTTCTAATCCATCAGGATAGCCGTTGCCATCAAATCGTTCATGATGATGCCTGATGATGGCAGCAACTTCATGAAGTTCGTCAATATTACCGACAATTTTACTACCGATTAATGGATGCTCTTTGGCTGCATTATACTCGCTCTGTAGAAGTGTTGTGCTTTTTTTCAGGATATTATCCGGTAAGCCAATCTTGCCTATGTCGTGTAAAACAGCTGAAAGTTGTAAACAAAACTGGTCATCATCATTAAGATTCAAACCTTCACCCATTAGTTTTGCATAATGCGCCACACGCATGGAATGTCCTGATGTATAGCTATCTTTCGCTTCCAAAGCACTAATGAGTGCTTTAATTGCTTTCAGGAGTGCGGATGCGTTTCGGGGGCTCTGACGCTCATTAGCGATGCGTTGACGCTCGATATTACGATCAATAATCGTGGGAATGTTTTTCAGATTAAAAGGTTTTGATAAAAAGTCAGTAGCGCCTTTTTTCATGGCGTTTTGAACAAGTGATTTATCTTCAGATGCTGTAATAACAACAAACGGGACCTGCAGAAGATAACTGTTTACTTTATCCAGCAAATCCAATCCTGAACCATCCGGAAGAACGACATCAGAAAAAATGATATCAAAATGTTCAGTTTTAACTTTATTTATTGCATCAGTCAGATTCTTAACACCAACATAGTCATATTTGTTACGTTCAAAAATCCGGCATATTGCCCGATGTGTAACCACTTCATCTTCAACAAGCAAAATCCGTCTGGAATTGTAATCGTTCATTAAAAAGCGCTTTCTCCGGTGATATGTTGACCAACTATCAGAGTATGTACCTCGTGAGTTCCTTCATATGTAAGAACAGATTCTAAATTCATGGCATGGCGCATCGATTGATATTCATCTGATATACCGTTTGCACCAAGAATAGTTCTTGCCGTTCTTGCAATATTTAACGCCTGCGCAACATTATTTCTTTTGGCAAGCGAAACATGATTAAACGTGGCCAGACCTTTGTCTTTAAGTCGGCCTAATTGATAGTTTAACAGTTGAGACTTTGTAATTTCAGTAACCATTGCAACAAGTTTTTCCTGCGTTAATTGAAAAGAAGCAATGGGTTTATCAAACTGAATTCTGTTTTTTGAGTAATTTAAAGCTTCATCATAACAAGCCATCGCTGCGCCTGTAACACCCCAGGAAATACCATATCTTGCTTCATTCAGGCATGACAACGGTCCTTTAAGTCCAAGCGCTCCTGGTAATTTGTTTTCATCAGGAACAAAACAATCCTGAAAACTCAATTCTGCTGTATCGGATGCTCTTAATGATAATTTTCCTTCAAGGCCTTTTGCAGTAAATCCGGGTGTGCCTTTTTCGAGTAAAAAACCATTGATTCCATCGTCGGTTTTAGCCCAGACGACTGCAATATCCGCAAGTGAACCATTGGTTATCCACATTTTAGATCCATTTATCAGCCAGCCATCATTTGTTTTTTTTGCACGGGTAAGCATTCCACCGGGATTTGATCCGAAATCGGGTTCTGTAAGCCCAAAACAACCTATCTTCGTGCCGGATGCCAATAACGGTAACCACTTCTTTTTTTGCTCTTCAGATCCATAGGTTTTTATTGGAAACATTACCAGGCTTCCCTGCACGGAAGCGAACGAACGCAGGCCGCTATCGCCGCGTTCCAGCTCCTGCATGGCAATTCCATAGATAAAGTTCGAAAGACCGGGACCGCCATATTCTTCCGGAACTGTAACACCCAATAAACCCATTTGTCCCATTTCGGGAATTATATCAAGGGGAAAGGTTCCATTGCGGTGATGCTTCTGTATGACGGGCATAAATCGTTCTTCAACAAATTCACGGACGGTTTGCTGAATCATTCGTTCGTCATCAGAAAACAAATCAGAAATTTTAAAATAGTCCACACCCTGAAACATTTGAAATTTTGCTCCCCCGGCAGAAAAAATATATAATAGACTGATTGAAAAAATTGATTAAGATTACAAAACTGTCAGAAAATCCAATTTATTTCAGCGCCATAAATTATGGCATTAAATGATTCGTTTCCATTAAAAAAGGTTGGCTCAATATCAGGGGATTGCAGTGCTGCCAATGCATCACTTGTAGAAAAGTCCATCTGGCGGGTGTTCGTTCCGCCAATAACTTTTAATGACAGATTATCAGTAAAGAAAAACTCAACCGATAAACGTCCATCTGCCTGCCAGTAATTACTCAGCATATCATCGGTTCCGCCATTTTTTGCATCATTCTTACTGACATTAATGGTTGATTCAAAAACTAATTTCCGTGGAATTATATCCCATCGACTGCTCTGATAAAGGAAATAATTTCGGGATTCTTTTGAATCTGTCAATAATAACCGGCTGTAAACAGCACCCCCGGAAATAAAAAAAGTATTTGCAGGACGCGTGTAAAAATTAAAGCTACCTATAAGCTGCTCTGTCCCTAATGGTGCACCTCCGGCAATTTTACTCCTGTCATCCAGATCCAGATAAATGGTTGTAAGTGATACGCGATTAAAATTGAAATCGTATGCAATACGCGTCTCATATTTGCGTGATATTTTATCTGTGCGGGTTTCTTCTTCCTGCTCATTAAAAACAGCATTACTAAGGTCATCACGAAATCCATAAAGAAGAGTAATCTCGGGTAGATTTTTAAAAGCAGTTGTTGCAGAAATTTCTGTGATTCGTGTTGTAGTAACCGGTGTTGCTTTATCATTTTCCAGATTATTATCATACTGTTCTGCATCAGTGCTTAAAATCATTATATCCGGAATATTATAAGCAGCCTGCAGACGCAATCCCTGACGATCATTCAATAAAAAAGGATAACCGGCCGTATAATAATTAAAACCAAGTCTTTGCCAGTATGTTACAAGTTTGAATTGCTCATAACGAAAGTCAAACCCGGATTTATATGAATAGTCATCCACAGATCCAAGTTCAATGGTATCCTTTTTGGAGTAATATCCTTCGGCAAACAGCTTTATCCGGTTTTTCCAGAAGTAAACAGAACCATCAAGTCCGAAATTTTGATTCCCCAGCGGGTCATTCAGGGATTCTTTAATTGAACCCTTATCGTCTTTGGCATAAAGATAATGCAATCCTACTTCATAAAGACTACGCTCACCTGTTCTGATATTTGCCGCTGCAAGAAGTCTTCTGAATTGACCGCTTGTTTCAAATTGTTTATAAAGGCTGTTTAAACGATCACCCTGAGCAATAGCTTTTTGAGAAAGTCCTGCAACTGCGTTGAACTCAATAAACGAAAATCGATTCCATACGTTATCGAATTGTAAGGCCAGCTTTCCGCCACGAATTTCTCTGCTTTGCAGAAAAAACTCTGATCCGGATTCATAGAAATCACCCAAAACGATTTCATGATTTGCAAAACGCAGATTCAGAGAGAGCCGGTCGATGGAATTCTGGTTATTAAAATCGAGCTTGTTCCAGTCATTGTTACGAATATCACCCAACAGGCTCATATCAAGATTTTGTGTGCGGGCAAAAAGTGATATGTTAAGTGTCTGCTGAAGACCGGGGATTAAAGTTGTCTTGCCATACTCGGAACTTGCCACAGAATCAGGTTTTATATCCGATTTCCGGTCATAATCAACATTTATTGTATTTACAGAAATACGCCCGGTAACATCTATACTTTGCTGGGCCAATAATATCAATGGCAGAAATGTAAATAACAGAAGTTGTTTAATCATTCAATTAGTTCTCATTACCGAAATTCTATTTACGAATCTGTTTACAGAAAGTATACTAAAGCGCTATAAAATTCCAAAACATCTTTTTAGCGCACAATAATCCGACGTGTATTATCACGGCTGATATTCCCGGCAACATCTTCTGCATAAATCTGCAAGCGGTTCTCACCGCGGTTTAAAGGTATTTCTGTTTGAAAGCTGCCATCCGAGTTAGGCTGGATTTCTTTTCCGTTAATACTCATTCTTTTCAGTTTTGATGATGGCTCCGGATCTATTATTACACCACGAATAACCTGTACAAATCGTTCGTTGCGCAGAGAACTGACACCTCCCCCGGGTGGTGCCGGCGGTTCTAGTCTCGTATATGTGGTTTGTGCCGGTTCAGTTATTGTTATGATTGGTTTGACGGTATCAAGGAAAATCTGTTCCGATTTTTCGATCGTATTTTTTGCAAGATCCGAAGCACTGACGCTTATATCATTTTTACCTTCCTGCAGAATGATTGTGCGATTAAAACTGCCACGACCACGAACTTCGGCCAGTTCTTCACCATTTAAATAAACGGTGATTTTATCCAATGGTGTGTCATCAAAAACGGCACCGCTTAAACTGTAGTCCCGTTTGTTCAGGAAACCAGCCACTAATGGTGACGAAAGCCTGATTTGCGGTTTTTTTGTATTTACAAAAAGTCGAAGATTTTCAGTGGCGGTTTGACCGTTGAGCTCGGCAACAACCCTGATATTGTTAAATCCTTCCTGAACATTTACCCTGCCGTTAAAATTTCCGGAAGCATCCACTACAAGCGGAAGCCCTTCAGCTGCAACGCGTGCACCGGGCGATGTTCTGCCACTTAACCTTATGCCACCTGTCAGTACCATGGGATCCGTTTGCTGGATCTGAACTTTATCCAATTGAAATACAAATCCGCTGTTACTCTCATTGTTTTGAGTTTTTCCCGATTGTCCCGGATCTTCCGGAGCTTCACCGGGTTTGACAGTTGTTTGCTGATTACTGCCTACTAATACTTCCCCATCCACATCTTTTGAAGTAACAGCAACCTGGCCTTCTTCAACACTTACACGCGTAATCTGCTGCTGATCGACATTTACCTCCAAAGTTGTACCACGAATTGCCACAACAGCGCTGGGGCTTTCAATACGGCGGCTTTGACGATTATTTACTATTTTTTTAAACTTTGCCCAGATATTTCCAACCCACAGGGAAAATGACATTTCATCTTCACCTTCTTTTTCGGTTGTCTTAATTTCCTTGATATCAAAAATAGTATTTTGATCTATGCGAAGCTGAGAACCATCGGGCATTTCAATTTCCACCCGGGAATCGAGTGCAGTTTTAATGCGATCACCTTTAAAAACCTGGCTGTTCAGGGAAACATTCATCCAAGATGTTTGGTTTGCCGGTAAACGCTGGACTTCACCGATAACAAATTTTATTGTCGCTGAACTCTGATCCTGTGCATTAACATAGGAAAAAAAAGATACCAGAATTAACAGCTTAGTCATAAATCTCTTCATTTCATTCCCCTACCTGATTAGTATCATTTTTTTCGAAGCATTAAATCCGGCTGCTTCGACATGATAAAAATATATTCCGCTGGCCGCTGAACTGCCTGTTGCTGTGTCGCCCATCCATTCTATCTTCAGCGTACCACTTTTAACTTTCCGGTTTAAAAGATTTTTAATCTTGCGTCCCAGTACATCATAAACATCGATCCGGACATTTTTGCCATCCGCAAAATAAGGAATCGCAAAATCAATCGTTGTGCTTGGATTAAACGGATTAGGATAGTTCTGTGACAATTCAAATTTAGTGGGCAGCACTTCCGGTTCAAAATTCTTGTTCGTGGTTGCAAACAACCTGAAATGATTCTGTTGTTTTTTGTTTTGGATTTCTATGGCTTCCTGTTCATCTATATTAAGCCATTCACCGGTTTCAAGATGATAAAGATAAAAATTAGTGGCATTTTGGGGATTTAGCTTTTCCCAACTGATACGCGCAGGTACCTGTGAAATGTCTCCTTCAACCAACAGATCCCAGACAAATACGGAATCAGCATCAATCAGGGCAGCCAGATTTGTGGTAACTGCCTGACCGTTTATTTCAGAAAACAATCGTATATTATCATAAATAGCAGGCGGTTCCTGTGCATTTTGCAGGTAATATGGATAGATTGATTTATCAGCACATAAACCAAAATAATTATCATTATCCTGCTCATTACCCTTTTTAACCTTCAGCTGTATCAATGCATCGGTTGCAGCAATATCTCCAAGATCTGATATTTTGGGCAGGCTTAAATCAACATTTGTCTGCGGGGTTGGATCATAACTTAAGGTTAAAGGCCGATCTGTTTTGATCCAGTAACCGGTATTCATATGCAGCTTACTGTCGGTTTGTAGCTTATATCCCCTTTCATTCAGGGAGACTTGCCAGAGATAAATACCCGGATCAATTATACTGTCTTCCTGCGCTGCGTCAAAAGAATACGATCTGCCGCCATTTTCAGTAAATGTCAGCTTATCCATGGAGATATTCCATGACCATGGGTTGCCGATCATGTTCCAGCCTTCATCAAGATTGACTGAAAAAGAATTATCCGCGTTTACAAGATCAAATTCATTTAAATCCAACTGAACTCTCTCTGTTGTAAAAATCCAATAGCTTTTTCCGGGCAGCACAGAATCAGGTGAAGAGAATGCATACATCCCGTCCTGCCAATGACGAAGGGCAGCTATTTTTTCAGGATTAATTTTTTTATCACTGGCGATTATATTCCTTGGAACTGTAATCATCTGCCAGAATTTAGGTATTACACTCAGGTTGCTTGCATCCACACTGAAAGATAATTTTTTGCTGTTTACATCAAAACCGCCATTCCCGGCTGTATCTATAGCGGCAACTTCAAAAAAGTATTTGCCGTCAGGCAAAGGATAAAAATTTAATGTACGCTCCTGGGTTGTGCCGGAATGTGTGACAACAGGCGTAGTATTTTCAATTCTGCCAAAACGATAGGCAAATTTTAAAAGATTTGTCGGGGTCCCGATTGTACTGTTTATACTGTCATTTGCCGTGAAGTTCACTGTGAAACCGGCTTGTGAAATTGTATCCGGGTAAACGCCATTTATAAAAGTTAGCGGTGCGATTAAATCCCTGTAAGAAACCAGCATTTCTATATCAAGCTTCTTCGAAACCAACGGGTTGTTGGCATCGGTGAACAAAATAGCAGCTGTATAAGTTGAGTCTTTTGTTAATCCGTTTGTGTTAAAACGTAACCTGAAAAAACCACTTTCAGATCTTTGTAAAAGTCTTTGAGCCGGGAATATCTGCAGCCAGTTAACTCCGGGATCAGATGCATTGATCATAGCAGGAAGTGTCCCGCTGTTTGTCAGTGTAACACTGCTGATAAGGGTATCTCCCTGACCAAGCTGTACGGTCAGTTTTTCTGACGAAATATCCAAGCGGCTAAAATCAATTCTGCCGTTCAAAGCATCTGTGTAAGAATACGCTCCGCCATTTGTATCAACGTAAGCCAGCTTGTAAAAATACTCTTTACCAAATTCTATGTTATTATCTGTGTAAGCTGTTAACGATTTTGGGAGAATTGATAACATCTTGCTGGTATCTGCCTGGAAGATTGAAACCGTATCACGATAAACAGCTGTTGCAGCCCAAAGTTGCTGCTCTGCAGCAGATACCTGTGCCCAACTGATTGTTACTGATGAATCCTGGCTTTCAACTGTTCCCTGCGGTATCGATTCGATGGCAAAAGGCAAACCAAGGTTCCCGTATAAACCGATATCCGAGCGCGACTCTGAATTACCATTTGTTAAATCCGGATCACCCTTATCAATCAATGGTGATCCTGCAGCAAGTTTTATATTTTGGAAATTATCTACTTCCGGTTCAGGACCTATCGGGTTGTACATAAAAACAAAAAGCGGGTTAACATACATATTCCCGGTGCCAAGAGTTGTAACATCTGTCGTGTTTTTGTTTTGATAAAAGTCGTTATAGTTAGATGTGAGCGTGGAACCAACTATCTCAAATGTCTTGTTATTACCGAGAAATATCGAATTTGTAACATCTGCAACACTATTGTTTATGGCAACAATAGCATTTCCATTTTGTGATCCTGTTGAATCATTAAACGCAAATATACTATTCAGAATGATGGCATTACTGTTATCAAGCCGTAAACCGGTTTTAAAATTATCGGCGATCACTGAATTATGAATTTGTAATCGTGAATTTCCGGATCCACTGATTCCAATCCCGTCTATATTGGTGGACAAAGGCAGGGCTTCACCTATAAAAGCAAACTGACCTGAAAACTGAGAATTAATAACCTGAATATTTGTACCATAGTTTTGGCTAAAAGATGTCTTAAACAGATTTACCTGAGAACTATTAGTCAAGGCAAAAGCTGTTACACCGTTTTGTGCATTGTTATGAAAATCGGAATCCCGAAAATCCAGCACTGAATTACTGGCATAAAAGGCAAATTGCGAATTTCTTTCAAAATTCGAATATTTAACATTTAAATCGGCATCTTCGATATTAACACCTTTATTATTGTCTTCAACAAAAACTCCGTTTAATGTACCTGTCGATGTTTTTATATCAATGGCATTATCAAAATTACGGATCTGCATATTAGCCAGAAGCAGACTATCGCTATTTTCAATGGTTAAGCCGAGCGATCCGGAATTTATTGCATTATCATGAAGAATTAATCCATTCAACCGGAATACATGCACATTTTTCACATCAAGCAGACTTGATGCAAATGGATCGTTATTGTCCGGCATTAAAAATACTGCCGCTGTATCGGTAGCACTAATCAGAAGGCTGTGGCGGATTGCAAGATTTTCAGTATAATTCCCAGGTTTAACAAAGATAGAATCCCCTTCAAAACTTACTGCCACTGCCTGGTTTATATCTCCAAAAGGTTGAATGAATGTACCATTTCCACCTTCAAATCCCTGCTCAACAAACCAGCTTCGCGGACTGCGGGAAACATTTTCCAGAATTTTCCAGGATGTAATATTATCCTGCGAATTATAGACAAACAGATCCAGATCACCATCAGCATCGTAATCGATCGCCTGCATATTTGATGCAAGTAATCCGGGTGTGATCGGGAAAGGATCATTCAAATTTCCTGAGCCATCCGAAAACAGCATTTGTAAAGATCCATCAGACAGGCTGACTGCGATATCATTATAACCGTCGGAATTAAAATCTGCCGTTTCAAATGCTGTAACTGCAGCCGAAAACTCAACACGATCCGACTGCATAAAATTACCTTTTTCATCTACATTAAAAATTTTAAGCAGGTTGGTACTGGCTGCTGTTCCGGCGATAATCAATTCATTTTTATCTTTAAATAAATCGCTATCCAATACGTTTGCCGCAGCGATCTTTGCCTGACTGCTTATTTCAAACAATGTGTTAATAAGGCTGGCATATGAGTTACGCTGATTGGTGATCAGTGCCAGGTTGTTTGCGGCAGATCCATTGGATGCAATCAAATCATATAAACCATCTGTATTCCAGTCCAGCAAATCAATCTGGTCAGAGAGACCACTTAAAAACACGGGCGAAGATGATCCTAATCCAAACCCGCCATCATTATATCCGGGGTAGATATCGAGCTGCCTGAATTCAGAAAAATCTCGAAGCAATGCCATATCGAGAAGTCCATCATTATTCAGATCGGCTATTTTTACATCTTTTAACACACTGCTGTTATTAAAATTTGCAGTAAAAACTGGTGTACTGCTGAAACCCGCTGATGCTGAATA
The DNA here is from genome assembly GCA_020635035.1 of Calditrichia bacterium. GTDB lineage: Bacteria > Calditrichota > Calditrichia > Calditrichales > J004 > JACKAO01. Next base: position 324,205 of record JACKAO010000003.1, on the reverse strand, counting down.
TTTATAAGCAATGATTTCAGTGTCATCAAACAGAATAATTTCATTCAGAAAGTCACCATCCAGATCAGCCAGTCTCAGGAATTTGTATTCTTTGCCAAGTGTCTGGTTATGTAAAGGTGCATAAGAGACGCCCCCTGATAAATTATAAACGGTCAGGGTTGTGGTTGATAATTCTACCATTTCAGGAATTCCATCATTATCAAAATCTGAGAATCCGTAACTATTGGTTCCCGCGCGTTGCTGCAGAACAGCATTGGTATTTAAAATGCCACTCCCACGAAAGGCGCTCGTCCGGAACTGCCAGGTAAACCCGTTTACAAGACCATCGCCTTCTGCTGTTGTAAAAGCATTATTCAGAGTAACAGTAACTTTCTCTCCGGATTGGAGTTTATCCTGGGGTAAAATATAGGCGACATTTGCGGTTTCATCGTAGTCAAATAAAAAGTCACGCAGACCGGAAAGGTTGCCTCGAACCGATACATTACCTTTAACCACTGTCCCTGCATTCATAGGATTTATAAAATTAATTAGCAATGGCTCTGATGAAGTTACATCCGCTCTGTTTGGAGCAGGATTTACAGTAAGAATGGGGCTGTTGGCATTCTGATCCAGTCCCAATGTGTAATTGTTGACATTCAAAGCTGTTAATGGTGTTTGCAGAATCGCACCATTTTTAAAAGGCTCTGTATCTACCTGTAGCCACGAAGTATCCTGCTTTTCAAGAATACGGAGATTCAGGAAAAATGGATTCCCCATTAAATCCAGTTCGGTACTATCCAAATAAAAATTTAACATCGCCGGATTTGACAGTTGAATATTACTCCAGTCAAAACTGTAAATCTTAGGAATAAATGATGCCTGTCCATTGATAGTAAAAGATGTATCAGGATGGGTACGGATAACAATTGTACTGTCACCCACAGGATCAAAACCACCGTTTTCAAATGAAATTTTTCCATCTGCAAACCAAATATTTTTTACAGGACGGTTAAGTTTGACCTGCACATTTGCCGGTCCCGGTGAAAAAATTGACCATGTTGCATTGATGTTAGGTATCGTAATTTGCTGACTTACAAGTAACTGATTGGAAGATCCCCAGTAATTATAACTCAGGTTCAGATTGCTTACGGCAGCACTGGAGGTGATGTTATTAAGTTTTTTTGCAGCCCGGTTATGGAAAATATTATTAGTCAGATTTGCTGCTCCGCCCACTGTAAGCTGTGTGGCATTCTGAGCATAAATGGCCCCACCATCCAAAGCTGCAACATTCCCGGTGATCGTATTACTCCAGAGATTGATTACTGCAATACCCAGATCTATAAATGCAAAACCACCACCAAAATGATCAGAGCGGTTGTTTACTACAACATTATTACTGAAAATAACATTTGATGTAGTAAAGAAATAAACAGCCCCGCCATCATTACCTGCTGAATTTTCTGCCATTGTGTTTTTTAGGAAGCTGTTTTGTGCATTACCTTCTGTATAAATGGCACCACCATTGTTCTGCGCAGCGTTTTCGTAAATAAAGTTTTCAATTATGCGGTTGTTTATTATTTGTCCTGCTGTATTCGCATCAATAAAAATACCTGCACCATTATTGGATTTATTTTTATAAATCTCATTACCGGTAAAATCTATTTCAAGACTATTGATAACAGCTACTCCGCCGCCATCAGCTGTGGCGTCATTTGAAAAAATAAAATTATTATTCAAATCCAAAGTTGTACTTTCGCAGTAAATGCCTGCTCCGGTAGCGGCAGTATTTGCAAAGATGTGATTGTTTTCAAGAAGGGGACGGCTGTTGATATCTGAACTAATAATATAAACACCACCGCCATTTGCAGAAGGATTGTTGTTTTTTGTGATTGTACAATTCCTGATTGTAGCAGAACCACCTTCAATATACAATCCTGTGCCGTTTACACCATTTGCATGACTTATATAGAGATTTTCAATAACCATAGAACGGGATGGATTATTTTCCATGGCAACAAGTGAAAAGGCTGCCCCCTGCCCCGCTGATTTGATAAAAACTGTATCGGTTTCAGATTCTGCACTTATTACAAAATCGGCAAAGGTTTCGATCAGAACATTTTCAGAATAGGTTCCGCCCATTATCAGAACGGTGTCATTTTGAGCGATTTGAGTTGATGCAAATGAGATGGTTTTATAGGGTTCATTTTTACTGCCGGTACCAAGCAGATCGTTCCCGGATGTGCTCACCCATATTGTTTCTGCATACGTACTTACAGCTCCTGAGAAGACTGCAAAAACAGCGGCAATGGTAATAAAATTTAGTTTTTTATGCCTGAATGAACCGAGCATACTACACCTCTTGGTTGGGAAAATGACAGAAAAAATTCAAAAAAAAGTGTTAATTGCTCAATGACAATAATCACATTAGATAAAAAAGGAGTACAAAATTTTGTCTTTTTTTTAGATTTGGAAAAGCGGGCTGTTAAAATCAAAGGATTTTTTTATAAATATTATAAGTATCCCAAATGCGGTCAACATAGTTAATTGTTTCATTATAGCCGTAAAAATAACCGTATTGCGGTTGTCCTTTTGGCCAAATCTGCAGATGCAATTCCCAGTCACTGTGTTTTAACATCGAAAGGTACGGCCTAACATTTGGCCAGCGGTTTTGCGGCTGATGGTAAAACTTTGCAATATCCTGGGCGTCAAAAACGCGGCCTGCCCCTGCATTATAACTGGCTAGTGCTAATTGTGTCCGGTCGGATTCCGGAGAATCCGGAAAATAACGCATCTGCTTTTTTAGGTGATAAATTCCGGCGGTAATATTTTCTCGCGGATTTTTCATAATATATTCAATATCGAGTTCACGGCTTATTTCTTTTGCAGTCAGCGGCATAAGCTGCATCAGACCGCGGGCTCCTGCCCGGCTGTGCGCCTTTTCCCTGAAACCGGATTCCTGGATGATTTGCGCGGTTATCAGACGCCAGTCAAAACCATAGCGTTTTGAATATTTTTTAATGATCGGTTTATACTTATCAATGGATTGGCCCACTTTGCTGTTAAAAAGCTCGTCCTTAAGCTGCTGTAATTTTTTCTTCTCAGCCAGTCGTGATTCAACCACAGCCATCAGTGAGTCCGATTGCTGGGTTCGTGCCAACTCATCTATTTCTTTTTGTTTTACACATGCTGCAAAAAGCAGAATAATACAAAACAAGAAAATCCCTGTTATTTCTCTCATCCTAATTGAGACTCATCCCTATTATTAATCCTACTATTAAACCAATCATGATAAAAATGCCGCCAACAACAATGCCAACTGCCAGGTTACCTTTTTCCAATTCATTAGGAATATCAAAACGGGTCGTTTTATTAAATAATTTATACGTTCCCAATGATGATAAAATCCCAACAAGTACACCCAGAATTGCATAAATAAAGTTACGCAACATAATTAAATCAAAAGAATCCATCTCCATTTTTTTGCCCCGGTTATAGAAGTTGATCGTGTAGTCTTTTTGATAATAGCCATTTTTAGATTTTTTGTCAATCTTACTTTTTATATCAAAAAATGCTATGCTATTTTATTGTGCTATTTCGTGATGAATTTAAGAAATGATTTTGCAGATTAAAACAGGATAAGAAAAATCAGAATTAGTTATTCAGCATAATAGAATTAGGATCAGCAAGCAGCGATTCATCATGGGAGAATTCATCAAAATGCGTGGAAAGGGTTAATTTGGCAATTCCCGTAATTCGCGAAATCAGTCTGAATGCATCCAGGCGGTAAGCAAATGACTTTTTCTTTAAAATCGTCCAGATATTCTCTTCAACAGCATTAATAGCTGCCTGAACTTCAAAAAGCATATAAGAATCCTGGTAGCGTTCCCGGGCAATTTTATCCATGTAACGAATCATTGGATTAACATCATTATTCTGCACAGAAATAATTATTGTATCCATCAGATTATTGAATTTATTGCCGGTCTGGACCTGCTCACTCCTGCCATAATGATCAAACTTATTACGGCTCAGATTATCGATAGCCAGATTAATAATTTCATTGCGATTCTGTTTCAGGAAGAGTGTAATCTCTTTGTGCATTTTTACCTTTTGCTTAGTTTGCATCGCTGCTTTACCGTTGACAATGAGCGGTAAGGCTTTTATGTTTAGCCAAAGAATTTAATCAGGTTTTAATGTGAATAAAAGTGAAATTATCAATATTTTTAACTCCATTCCCCTGGCCGATACACACGAACACCTGCTGGAAGAAAAGGATCGTTTAAAAAATCCGGCCTATAAAGGCTACAACGATATCGGGTTGCTGTTCCGGCAATATGTTGAATCGGACCTGATTGTATCGGGCATGAGTGAACGACAGGCCGACCTGATTAAAGATGAAACAATCCCGGCAGATTCCAAATGGAAAATTATCCGGCAATTCTGGCCCTTGATACGTCACACCGGTTACGGCATGATGGTCAGGGAAACCATCCGTGTTTTATACGATGAAAATGATATCAGCGACAGCAACTGGAAGAAAATTAACGATAAGATCGCAGCGCAGGTAAAACCCGGTTTTTATGACCATATACTTAAAGATATCTGCAATATTGATCACTGCCAGGTGAACGCTCTGGATGCTCCCCTTTACCGTAAGAGTGAACGAGCAGATTTTCTGATGGATTTATGCGTGTCCCGCCTTTGTTCTGATTTTGATGTTATGCTTGTTCAGAATATTCTGCAAAGACCGCCTGAAAAACTGGATGACTGCATCGAAGCAATCGACCGCAGTTTTATGGATTTCGGGCCCAAAAGTGTTGCCGTAAAAAACCCGTCGGCATACCGCCGTAAAATCGATTACAACGTCCGGGAGCTGAATGACGTTAAGCAATGTTTTAATCATTGCAGGGAGAAAGACTGGCAGGTAAACCGCCTGGAACGCAAGGCACTTGAAGATTTTTTAGTATATCACACCATAAAAAAGGCAACCGAATCCGGACTGCCGTATAAGATGCATACCGGTTACCATTCCGGGCATGGGACGATGCCGCTGCATAACCTGCGCCATAATGCCGGGGATATGAGTAACCTGTGCAGGCTGCATCCCGAAAGCAGTTTTGTTTTTATGCACATCAACTACCCGCACCAGGATGAGTTGATTGCCCTGGCCAAACATTATCCTAATGCTTATGTGGATATGTGCTGGTCATGGATGATCAGCCCGCTGGCAGCCGTGCGTTTTTTAAAGGAGTTCCTGACGGCTGTGCCTGCTAACAAAATATTTTTATTTGGCGGGGATGTCTCGCTTATTGAACTGCTACCGGGACATCTGGAGCTGGCAAAAAAAGGGATTGTCCAGGCCATTGCTGAACTGCTTACGGAAGGCTGGCTGGCGGCGTATGATGTGGAAGGTCTTCTGCAACGGCTGTTATACCAGAATGCCTATGATCTTTTCCCGGTAAAACGATTGAAAAAAACTTTTACCCCTTGATGGGGTTATTTTAGCAACAGCATACGTCCTGTAGCAGAATTGCTTTTTCCATTTTTATTTTCTACAGCCAATAACCTGTAAAAATAAATACCGCTGGGCAGGCTGCCGGCATCAAACTGAATAGAATGACTTCCTTTTTCAAAATTGTCCTTAACTAAAGTCGAGATTTCTTTTCCATGAATATCATAGATATTTAATTGTGTAAATGCGTCTTCTGGTAATTCGAATGAAATGGTAGTTACAGGATTAAAGGGATTCGGGTAATTTGAATATATTTTAAATTCCGAAATTGGTTTGGCAGAATATACCGATCTATCAGACTGTTTCCTATCGTAATACAAAACAGCAGAATTCACAATATTTGTTTCGGGTGACAGACTGCCATTATATGCTTTTACATACCAATATGCTGTATTACTGGCGCCACCAATATTGAAATCATAATCTACAAACTGAAATGTATTCGCACTTACACTGCAAATTTCAGAGTATTGAAATCTTGTCGGGGGAGGAGAGCCATATGAAGTAACAGCCCTGTATATCTTATAGTTTGAAACAGACATAGTAGGATGTGGTCCCCAGACAATTTTTGGATTATTGCCACTTGAAGAGAGAAGTAAGGTGCCTGACCAATTAGCCGCTGCACCGAATAAGGTTTTCTTTATTGTTTTATTTTTAGATGTTGAACCACTAAAAGATTCTATGTAATAATGAAAAAAATAGTCATTATTATTGTTTATTTGTTTTAAAGAATTATCATTGAAATGAAATACATCTTCGTCAACATCCGCAATCCAGGAAAAGTATTGATCTGCAGGAGGATTGATTGATGTAGTAATTGCCCTGTATACTCTATATTTTGTAATGTTCTGTGCATTTTTCTCTTTTCCCCAAAAGATAGGTATACTAAATCCATTTTCAATTCCGTATTCAGCCAAACCAATACTATTTACCCAAAAATTTGAAGGCATAAGTTCTGTATTTGGGAGACCTTCACCCCATTCATCCCAAATTCGAATAGTAGACCCGTTTTGAATTACCTCATAATCACTTGGATTAGTATGATCATACTCAAGTTTAGAATTTTCTAAAGTCCCATCATATCGCATAAACTGATCCGGGCTAGAAATTACCGGATAAATTCTTCTAAAATCACAATCTCTTAAATCAAGGTAAAAATGATGCCGAATATCACCAGTAACTAATACTTTATATATTCCAAAACCAAATTTGTCAAACACATTTCCAGTATCCCAACAACCTTCAAAACCAGTTTGACTAGGATCATTTGAACCTATTATTTCAAATAATGGAATAGATGCACAACCTGTGCAACCGCTAAATTCTTCATTTGGGTAGTTATCATCATAACAATAGGTTGTTGCTAAAGGTATTAATTCAAATTTTATTGTTTTTAATGGACTTACATTTTTTGTCCTTGCATAAAATTCAGGTTTGTTAGCTTCTACTTATTGTGAAAATGAAATCGAAATGTGAATAAAAATAACTATTAATATTTTCATATTAAACTCCATTTTATTTTATAATTGAAAAATATTGTGACCTCCATGTAGGAAATAATAATCTTTGAGAATAACTAATTCCAAGCGAAAAACTTGTTCTTGTGAAATAAGGAAAAGATAGTTGCCAAATCTCGTTTCCCGTTGTTCCTATTGAAGACAATAATATTTCCTGGGTTGAAGTTATACGATCAAAATAAATATAATTATCAATATCAATCGCCATCGGGGAGCTCAAATAACCTCCACCATCAAATCCTTTTTTCCATTCTAAATTACCCAAATAGTTGATAGCAAATAAAGTATCATGTCCTGTATAAATATTTCCATTAATATCCATTGCAATACTTTGATATCCGAGGATACCATTGTAATTTTTTTCCAAATTAAACTTCCATCTGATAGATCCATCTTCTTCCAATGAATACAGATCCACATTATTTTGCTCATCAAAATTAATGATATAAATATGCCCTTGAGAATCAACTACTATTGGCGCGTCACCCCAGTGTGGTCCCCCAAATGACCATTTTTCAGTTTGAGATGTCAGATCAACCGCAACAACAGATTTACCGCCCCATTTTCCTGGAATATAAATAGTATTTCCATCAGGCGAAATTGCTGTATTTCTTACTTCAGAGCCATATATGTCTAATCCCGACATTTTCCATTTTATCTCACCAACAGGAGTTACCGCTAAAAGATTAACAAGATCTTCGATTACATATATAGTGCCTCCTTTTCCTATATTTAAAGTCGTTTGCCTTAGATTTAAGTCACCTATTTTCCATTTTAAAGAACCATCAGAGTTAATCGCATAAAGATAATTCTGGCCGTAAGTATTTGTTGTATATATTGTTCCATCGTTCGCAATTACAGGATGAGCAGATTCATCTTTTACATCCATACTGAAAATCCACTTTAACCGCCCGTCCGGTTTTAATGCCACTAGACCGCTTGTTATCCCTGTATCTGCTACAACAAAATTAGCTACAAAATAAATAGTCGAATCTTCACTAACAGCTACACCACTTCTGACACCTATACTGTCTGTTATAAAATCAATTTCCCCATATACTGGCCCTGGATAATTTGTACGTCCGGTATTCTGCGGGTCATGACGGTACATCGGCCAGGGAGAATCTGCCAAACTGGGCCAGGGAATGTCTTCCTGGTAGCCGGCTGGTTTGGGCTGCGGTTCGGTAGCGGAGTCGGAACAAGAGATTAAGACAAATGAAAAAAAACAAAAGAAAAAAAATATTAAAATATTTGCTAAAGAAGGATTGTGGTAACGCATGAAAGTCTCCTTTGTATTGAAATGTAACTTACTGTAAAGGAGGGAAAATGCCTGCGTTCAATTTACAAAATAAAAACGGCAGGTCAGATAATATTTCATAACACCTCCTATTTTACAGTCCACAAAAATCGGGAATATCGGCCGGGAATAAATACACTGCTATATCCAACAGCTATAGATAAATTAGGATAAGCGATACCGGGTTCCGGACTTAAAATATTAAAAAAAACCGAAGTATCCTGTAAAGTCAATAGCTGTTTATTATATCTTTCCTGTGGCAGATTAGAAGTAAAATAAATAGAATTATTTCTATCAATCGATATAGGGCTGCTTATTGGAAGCGTAACACCACCAAGGGTCGATCTCCATTTAATTTCACCCGAATAATCTATACAAATCAGCTTATCTAGCCCCGTATAGATTTTTCCATATTCATCCACTGCAAACAAGTTAAAGCCAGACAGCAAAGCAATGTGACCAAGATTTTGTTTCCAGCGGATAGTACCATCCTGGTTTAAAGAATACATAAATGTAGTTGTATCTTCTCCCCCAATAACATAAATATTTCCCTGGGAATCAACTAAAGGTGTTCCGGATAGAGATACTCTGCGTTCACCGAATTGCCACTTAATGGTACGGCTTATAACATCAAAGGCAAAAACAGTTACACTATGGCTGCCAAGACCCGGTATATAAAGCGTTTCTCCATCCGGTGAAAAACTCATACCGTCCAGTTCGTTACCACTGAATACAGAATTTTCATACGTCCATAAGATTTTACCTTCTTTGCTAATCGCATAGAGTATTGAAGATGGGTAATACCCAATGGCATATACTGTTCCATCGCGACCTATATTAATACCTGTCTGGATTATGTGATTCTCTGTTGCAACCTGCCATTTTAATGTGCCGTCCGGATTTACGGCATAGAATTTCTTCTCATCAGGAGAACTGACATAAACCGTACCATCTTTGGCAACAACCGGACTGGATGGCGGCCAGTAATTTGGCGCCGGGAAGTTGTATCGCCATTTAAGGGAACCATCAGGATTTAATGCTACCAAACCAGATTTAGGATCAGACTTTTCCCAGTCTTCAATTTCGGAAAGGTATATTGTTCCATCTTCTGCCAGGGCGACGCCACTATTTATAAATATGGAATCTATTGTCCAGGCAACTGCACCGTTAAAAGGTCCTGTTCCTGTGCTTCGTCCTGTACATTGGGGATTTCCCCTGTACATTGGCCAGGGGCTGTCCGCTAAACTGGGCCAGGGAATATCTTCCTGGTAGCCGGCTGGTTTGGGCTGTGGTTCGGTGCCGGTGTCGGAACAGGAGATTAAGACAAAAGAAAATGGACAAAAGAAAAAAAATATTAAAATTTTTACTAAAGAAGGATGGATGTAACGCATGAGAGTCTCCTTTGTGTTGAAAGGTAACTTACTGTAAAAGGAGGGAAAATGCCTGCGTTCAATTTACAAAATAAAGGCAGCCGGTCAAGGTTTAAAGATTCAATCGCTTGAAGCGATGGAACCTATTGGCGGTTGTAGTAGAAGGCACGCAGGCCGTGTGCAAGTCTTTTAGTCTTTTCGCGGTAAAACGATTAAAAATATTTTCCCGTAATGGGGTTATTTCAGCAACAGCATACGTCCTGTTGCAGAATGGCTTTTTCCATTTTTATTATCTACCCAATCCTGAAATAAATTGACCATCAAATGAACGGAATATTTTTCAAATTGCCCTTAAAGTGGCGATTTCTTTCCGTGAATATCGTAGATTCTTAGTGAAAAGCCCTTCAGCAATAAGAAATTTGTACCAGGTAATGGATTCGGATATTCCAAACATTCTTAAATTCCATCATTCATATATTTTCTGGATTAGTACCATTTTTATATGTTCGGCTTGTATAAACAATATTGAATGTGCAGACTACAGAACCGTCAATTAGGCAGAACAATGATACCTGTAGTTATAACTACCTCGAAAAAATAGGTGTCAGTTAAAGGGATTCCTGTCGTACATTGGCAAAAACAGGTCTGGCTGGAAACTGTTACAGCCCTGTATACTATATAACCGTCTAAATTATTCATTGTTGGATGAGAACCCCAGACCAGGGATGATGTTATTTCAATTAAACAAAGATCTTTTGCCATATGGAAATTGATCAGTATTGGTACCTTTCGCTTTATTCCAAATTGCAAGCAAGGTACCGTCAGTTATAGGAAACTCCATCCATGTGGGTTGTGAAGTATAAAATTTATTTGTCGCATCATTATATTTAATCCAGATATCAATATTATGCCCAAAGAGGACCTGATTAACCTATCATCGAAACAATATAAAATAAGAATAATTTTCATCTGAGATATTTTTAAACCATCAATCGCCCAATTTCATAATGTGAAATTACCTTCCCGGTTAATTGGCATTATTGAGGTTCCGTGATAATCAATAAATTTGTCAAAATAATTTTCTTGGTAGCATTCTTCTGGTGTCCAAAGATTGCAAGAGATAAAAATACTATGTTTTAACGGAAACATTGTGATAAATATTTCCTGGGCTTGAATATCTTCATAAAGAAAATTGGATTTAAAATTATGAAAATTAGCTTTTTTCATTAATCCTTTCATTTGATAATATAAACACTCTTAGAACGAAAAGAAGAAAATATTAATGACCCTTCTTCGGTAATTGCAGAAGAGCTATTAAGTCCTCTTTCATTTACAATTGTTAATCTCCATATTTTGTTCCTTTAGTTTATACATAAATTTTTTGTGACCATAAATCATCCGTTATTGATACATAAATATTTCCAACTTGATCACAAAGATGTAGTTATTGGTTTCCCTAGATTAACCTTCCAGTTTAAATTGCCATTATAATCAAGACTGTAAAGAGTGTCACTGCCAAAATAAATATTTCCGTTACTGTCCATAGTTGGTTCAATGTTATTTAAAATATTTTTTTCATTATGTTTAAATTGCCAACGTATTTCCCCTGATGGATTAAGTGAATAGAAAAAGTTGTTTTTTGTTGAAAAAGAATCTACATCTGGCAAAACATATATATTTCCCTGATTATCAACAATTGGACCTGTACGTAAAATAGTATCCCCAAAGGTCCACTTAATGATATGTTCATTAATATCAATGGCAAGAAGAGTTGTTTCTTTACCTTGTAAATAGAGAGTTTTACCATCCGGGGAAAATGAAAAGGTTACACCAGAACCTTTTAAGATTCGTATATCATTTAATTGCCAAAGTAGAGTTCCATCAGCAGATAAAACTGTCAGGTTGTTATCATTATCGATAAAATACAAATTGCCTTCTAAGTCAATTCCTAATGTTAAATTCCAAATGTCTGACTGTGATTTATACTCCCATTTTATTTCACCATCATGAGTAATTGCAAATATGGTTTTTAAGCTTCCATTAGCTATATATAGGACTGAGTCTTTAGATAATAATGGGGTTGTTGTTAATTCTGCTCCTAATAAAAGGCTCCATTTTTTATTTCCTGTATAATCTGATGCTATAAGTTCCGACCTAGTAGTGTAGTAAAAAGTAGAATCAAAGCCTACAATAACACCGGCTTGCGAATCTTCGGCATCAATAATTTTCGATATAATCCCCTCTGTCGGGCCCGCAAAACGGCTTCGTCCTGTTGATTGCGGGTTGCCATGATACATTGGCCAGGGAGAATCCGCTAAACTGGGCCAGGGAATATCTTCCTGGTAGCCGGGTGGTTTGGGCTGTGGTTCGGTGCCGGAGTCGGAGCAAGAGATTAAGACAAATGAAAAAAGACAAAAGAAATAAAATACTAAAATTTTGGCTAAAGAAGGATTGGGGTAATTCATGAGAGTCTCCTTTGTGTTGAAAGGTAACTTACTGTAAAAGGAGGGAAAATGCCTGCGTTCAATTTACAAAATAAAGGCAGCTGGTCAAGGTTTAAAGATGCCTTCGCTTGAAGCGATGGAATCTATTTCGGATTAAATTATTTTTAATAAAATCACACATTTTTTAATTTCACAGCGTTTAATTCGAAATATAAATTTTATCAGAAAAATCAGACTCTAATGACGCGTAAAATATTTACCCTGGCTCTGGATGGCACACCCTATACCTTTCTAAAAAAGATGATTGGTCAAGGTAAAATGCCGCAGCTTGCTGAGCTTGTCAAAAATGCTGACTTCAAGCCAATGGATTCAGTTATACCACCAGTCTCATCAACAGCCTGGGCATCCTTTCTAACGGGCGCGCTTCCTGAAAAGCACGGTATTCTCAGCTTCACTGAATATGATCCGGTTACGATGGATTGGTATACACCGGATGCCCGTCATCTAAAAGCACATACTCTTCTGCAGGAACTTTCGCAAAAAGGGAAACGCGTTTTCAGCATGAATGTACCGGTAACTTACCCGCCTGTCCCTGTAAACGGTATCAGTATCTGCGGATTCTTAGGAAATGATATAACCGGCGGTACCTATCCCGCACACGAAGGATTTTTTCTTCAGCAGCAGGGCTACAGGATTGATGCCGATACTGCAATTGCAAAAACGAATCTTGCCGCTTTTCTTCAGGATTTGAAGAGCGTCCTGGAAAAACGCATTGAAATGATGTGGCATTATTTTAACCGGGAAAAGTGGGATTTTTTTATGACTCACATCATGGAGACCGATCGGCTGCATCATTTCACCTGGGGCTTTATGGAGCAGGGTCTGGTTGAAGCCATTGATTTATACGATCGTTTTTACGGCCGGCTGGATACACTTATCGGGCAGATAAAAGAACGGCTTGATGATGATACTGAATTCATGCTGCTGTCCGATCACGGATTTACAACACTAAAAAAAGAAGTTTATCTTAATAACTGGTTATGGCAAAAAGGGTATCTGAAATTCACCAGACCCATCCCGGAAACTTTACACGATATACATCCCCAAAGCCGGGCTTTTGCTTTATACCCCGGGCGTATTTTTATAAACCTGAAAGGACGCGAAAGATCGGGCAGTGTTGAACCGGGGCTGGAATATGAACGATTAAAGGAGAATCTGCGCCTGGAATTAAGGGCTTTAAAAGACCCGCAGGACAACCAGCCCATCATCAAAGAAGTATTATCAAAAGATCAGATTTATCCGGACGCACCTGCAAACCGGTCACTGCAATTTGCCGACCTGGTTGCCCTGGCACATGATGGATACGATCTGAAAGGCCAGCTCTGGAACAGGCATCTCACCGCAAAGACAGTTTTTAATGGGATGCATACGCTCGAGAATGCTTTTGTTATAATGACAGGCGAACATTTTGCCGAAGAAAAAATTAAAATATCAGATTTAAAAAAGTATATTTTTAAAATTTTGGGAATTTGACCGAGATAATAGTACGTTCATTCAACACAACTTAACAAAAGGTGGTTTTGATAAAATGAAAAATTGGTATGCGCTTTACACACGGCCAAGACACGAAAAAAAAGCATATGACATTCTTATCGAAAAAGGTGAAGAAGCATATCTGCCATTATTAAAACAGAAAAGGCAATGGAAAAACAGGAAGAAAGAAGTCGAGCTTCCCTTATTTAACAGCTATCTCTTTTGTAACTTCGATTACAAAGACCGCTTTGATGTCCTGCAGACACATGGAATTATTAAAATTATCAACTTTAAAGGGATCCCTGCTGTAGTACCGGAATGGCAGATTGAAGCTTTACGCACCATGCTGGCCAACCCGGAAAGTCTGCGCATGGAGAACTATTTTCGCCAGGGAGACCTGGTTGAAGTGATGTCGGGACCGTTCAGGGGTTTAAAAGGAACCGTAGCCAACATCAAAGGTGAATCGCGGCTGATCGTGACTATTGAAGGTATTATGCAGACACTCTCCGTTGAAATGGATAAATCCTATCTTGAAATCAGGGAAAGCGAAGCGGTATACTGATTTATGAATAAAAATGAAGAACTTAATATTAAACGTTTTGGCTATGTTATTTCAGCCCTGCTGCTCATTTTTTCGAATGTTGCACTAATCAGCAAATGGCCTGTGACACCTTTTTTGTTTTTGCTCACCATGTATTTTCTTACAGGAAGTCTTTGGACTCCGGTTTTGGTAAAACCGTTCTATCTCTTGCTTCTGAAAGTAATTGATTTGTCAGGTAAGGGAAAAAATAAGCAGGGTGATAAAGATTTTTTCAACAAGAATTAGTGCTTAAAAATAGATCAGATAGATAAGTGCTATCGCCACAATACTGACAATCACCTGCAGCGGTAATCCAACCTTAAGGAAATCAGTCGCCTTATATCGTCCCGGTCCGTAAACCATAAGGTTGGTCTGATAGCTGATAGGCGTCATAAAACTTGTGGACGCCGCTATGGCCAGGGTAATAATAAAAGGACGCGGATCCATCTGTAATTCATGTGCGACAGCAAAGGCAATCGGAAATACAATGGCTGCAGCAGCATTGTTTGTCATAATATTTGTATAAAGGCTGGCCACAATAAAAATTCCGGCCATAATACCTACAATTCCCATCACACCCATCGTATTGATGATGCCCTGGGCAATAAAATCGGCCAGTCCGCTTGTTTTCATTGCTTCGGCTATGCCAAATGCAGAAGCAATAATCACCAGCACACGAATATCCACAGAGCGGCGGGCCTGCTCGCGGGAAATGGTTTTTGTAACCATCAGAACCAGTACCGAAAAAGCAGCGGCGAATATAATGGGAACAGCCCGTGTTACAACCAGGATGATCATCGGGACAAGTATTAATATTGAAAGCAGGCTTTGCCAGCGCGGTTTTGATTCAACACCATCTGCTTCAGAAATCAGGTAAAAATCATTGGAATTATACCAGCGCTCGTAGAATCCCTGGCGCGATAGTAAAAGCAGCGTATCCCCTTCCTGCAGAATGACGTCCCCGATTTTATTTCGCAGACGCTCACCGTTTCGATGGATAGCAACAATCACTGCATCAAATTTTTCACGGAAACGGCTGTTGCGGACATTCTTGCCTAAAAGTGGCGAACTTGCCGAGATTACCGCTTCGTAAGGATGGATCATCGAAGAATCGTACTGTTTCAGATCGAATTGTGCATCTTTCAGCAGTTCCAGGCCGGGCGTTTTTTGTAACTCAAGAATCGTCCGTGGCAAACCTGTAAAATAAAGACGATCACCGGCAAGTATAAGTCCGTCAGGACGAACCGGTGCGATCATGCGCCCCTTTCTTTCGATCTGGAAAAGGAATAAACCGTTAAGATGCCGTAGTCCTGCTTTTTCAACTGTCTGCCCTGCCCCGTTATAATTGTCCGTCACCTTTAGAACGATCACAAACTCACGGGTGTTTTCGTCAAAACTCTGCATAAATTCTTTATGCTCAGGGAGTAAACGATGACCAATAAATACAAGATAAATCAGCCCGGCAACAGCGATAGGCACGCCAATATAACTGAGTTCAAACATGGTCATTCCGGGCATCCCGAAATCGAGCATTAAACCGTAAATAATCAGATTTGTACTTGTTCCGATCAAAGTGCACATGCCGCCGAGAATGGCTGCAAAGGATATTGGAATCAGATATTTGGAAGCCGCGACACCTGTTTTTTCGGACCAGCTGCGTATAGCAGGAATCAGAATGGCTACCAGCGGTGTGTTATTTATAAATGCGGATAAAGCTGTAACAGGCAGCAGAACACGCAAAATCGACCGGGTGGATCCGGGACGTGGATTTTTACCGAAAAAAAAGGGAGAGATCTGACGAATAGCGCCCGTATACTGCAAAGCGCCGGCAACAATAAACAACAGGGCAACAGTGAGCATACCCTGATTGGAAAATCCTGCGACAGCACTTTTAAGATCAATAATTCCGCCGGCCAGAAGTGCCAGCAATGCAGCAAATAATATAAGTTCTGTTTCTATCCATTCACGAAACAGGGCAACAGACATTACAACCAGGATAACAGCAGTATACCAGAGCTCAAAGGGCATTTTTTATTCTAAGTCTATTTTAAGGTAATGATGCCTGGGCATCTGTTACATAATCATTCCGGCGCAAACCGTTTCGTTGGTTGCTTCATCAACAAGAATAACGCTGCCGGTAATACGGTTTTTGCGGTATGCGTCAAAATACAACGGCTTAGTGGTCCGTATTGTTATTCTTCCGATATCATTCATACCTATTTGCTTATTCTCAAGGTCACGGTCAAGGGTGTTAATATTAATTTTGTATTTAACTTCCTTTATCATGCAGCGGACGTCGTTTGTTGTATGCTTCAAAGCATATTTCCCGCCGGGAACCATTGGTTTTTCATTAAGCCAGCAAATCATCATGTCGATATCCTGCTCCACCTGCGGAACGTTATTTTCCCGAACGATCATATCACCGCGGCTGATATCAATCTCATCTTCAAGTGTAATCGTTACTGATTGCGGGGTGTGGGCCATATCAAACTGCTGACCAAATAAATCAATCGATTTAATCTTTGATGTAAACCCGGAAGGCAGTACTAAAACCCTGTCGCCTTTTTTAAAACTCCCGCCGGCAATCCTGCCTGCATAACCGCGGTAATCAGGAAATTCTGCCGTTTGCGGACGAACAACATACTGTACAGGAAAACGGGTGTCGATATGGTTATTATCACTGGCAATATAAATTGTTTCCAGTAAATACATCAGAGTCGGTCCGTTATACCAGGTCATATTGGTCGATCTGTCAACAACGTTGTCCCCTTTTAAAGCACTGATCGGAACAAAGCGTATATCCTGGATATCCAGTTTAGCGGAGAAACTCATAAAATCATCATGAATCTGTTCAAATCTTTCTTCACTGTAATCCACCAGATCCATTTTATTGATACAGATAATCACATGGGGAATCTGAAGCAGCGACGCGATAAAGGCATGACGTAAAGTCTGTTCGATAACACCATGACGGGCATCAATCAAGATAATTGCTGCATTCGCCGTAGAAGCACCGGTAACCATATTTCGCGTGTACTGTACATGACCGGGTGTATCGGCAATGATGAATTTACGTTTTGGAGTTGCAAAATAGCGGTAAGCGACATCAATAGTTATGCCCTGCTCTCTTTCAGCACGCAGGCCATCGGTTAAAAGTGCAAGATTTATATTACCATCGCCCGATTTTAAACTGGCTTGTTCGATGGCTTCAAGCTGGTCTTCAAAAATTGCCTTACTATCATAGAGCAGCCTTCCGATAAGCGTGCTTTTACCGTCATCAACACTGCCTGCTGTTGTAAATCGCAGCAGATCACTTTTTTCATAGTTTTGTAAAATCGCGTTCATTCCTAAAAATACCCTTCCTTTTTGCGGTCTTCCATTGCGGCTTCCGATCTTTTATCATCAAAACGTCCGCCCCTTTCGGTGACGCGGGATGCGGCTATCTCATTGATAATATCTTCAAGTGAATTCGCCGGAGACTTAACTGCACCTGTACAGGTCATATCACCTATTGTCCTGAAACGAATGGTCAGTTTTTCCCACTTTTCATTCTTCTTCAATTGTACAAATGGCGATTTTGCCAACAGGGTTCCTTCACGATCGACTACTTCACGTTCATGCGTAAAATACAATTCCGGAATAGCAATATTTTCCAGCTTGATATATTGCCACACATCAAGTTCAGTCCAGTTACTGATCGGGAAAACCCGAAAATGTTCACCTATATTTTTTCTCCCGTTAAAAAGATTCCACAATTCCGGGCGCTGATTTTTGGGGTCCCATTGGCCAAAGTCGTCACGATGTGAAAAGAATCTTTCCTTGGCACGCGCCTTTTCTTCATCACGGCGGCCGCCGCCCATGGCTGCATCAATTTTTAATTCTTCAATGGCATCAAGCAAGGTCACAGTCTGCGCTTTGTTTCGGCTGGCATTCGGTCCGGTTTCTTCCGCTACTTTCCCGGCCTTGATTGAATCTTCCACATAACGCACTTCCAGGCGTGTCCCGGTTTCTTTCATCAGGTTATCACGAAATTCCAGTGTTTCCTGGAAATTATGACCTGTGTCGATATGCAGTAAAGGAAACGGCAGCTTGGACGGATAGAATGCTTTGCGGGCAAGATGAAACATGACAATCGAATCTTTGCCCCCGGAAAACAGCATCGCCGGTTTTTCAAACTGGGCGGCAACTTCCCTTATAACGTATATGCTTTCAGCTTCTAATTCGCGTAAATGGGTAATATTATAATTGTACATAGTCCTTACATCTTTTTTATAAGTGGTAAAATCGTATTTAAAACTTTTTCAACAGATTGCTCAACCGATAAATTGGCGGTGTTTATTTCTAAATCTGGATTTTCAGGTGCTTCAAAAGGTGCATCAATTCCTGTAAAGTCTTTAATTTCACCTTTTCGGGCTTTTTTGTAAAGTCCTTTTACATCCCTTTTTTCGCAAACTTCGAGCGGCGCATTAATGTAAATCTCAAAAAAATCATCCCCGATAATTGATCTGGCCAGATTACGGATTTCAATGGTCGGGCTGACAAAACTGTTAATTGTAATTATACCACAATTAACAAACAGCTTTGATACTTCGGCAATACGACGGATGTTTTCTTTTCTGTCACCATCCGAAAAGCCAAGATTGTTATTTATCCCGCTGCGGATATTATCACCATCAAGTATCTGCGTCAGGAATCCGAGTTCATGCAGTTTTTTCTCAACAGCAATAGCAATTGTTGATTTACCTGAACCGGATAAGCCGGTCATCCAGAAAACCCTGGCATTTTGATTAAGAAGCTGTTCTTTTGCTTCACGCTGCACTATGCGGTCCAGCACTGGGTGAATGTTATTTGGATTATTAGCCAAATCTGCCTTTAAAAATTATTAAGAGCGGAATTTACAAAACAAGCTGCCTGAAGACCAAAATTTCTGAAAATAACCGGATTTAATTATCTTGGAATGCTTTTTCTTTTTTTAATACATTAATTAATCACATTTCAAAGGATCCTATGCCTAAAAACTTTGCATTGATCGGAACCGCAGGATACATCGCTCCGCGTCATCTGCAGGCTATCAAAGAAACGGACAACAACCTTGTTTGTGCGCTGGACAAGAGTGATTCTGTTGGAATACTGGATCGCTATTTTAATGATGTGGATTTCTTTACCGAGTTTGAACGATTTGACCGTCACGCCGAAATGCTGCGCATCAAAAATCCGCAAAAAGCCCTGGATTATGTAAGTATCTGTTCACCAAACTACCTGCATGATGCTCATATCCGTTTTGCCTTGCGTATTGGCGCCCATGCCATTTGCGAAAAACCTTTGGTGCTTAATCCCTGGAATCTGGATGCATTGGAAGCACTTGAAAATGCATCGGAAAAAAATATTTATAACGTGCTGCAATTACGTTTGCATAAAAATATTCGTGAGCTGAAGCAGAAGATTGATAAAGAGCAAGCGGGAAAAAGGCATCGTATTGTTTTGACCTACATAACATCCCGTGGCAAATGGTACGACTATTCATGGAAGGGTGAAATCTCAAAATCCGGCGGCGTGGCGACAAATATTGGCATCCATTTTTTTGATATGCTGGCCTGGGTTTTTGGAAATGTGAAAGGCAACCATGTATTCCTGAGCGAACCCCGAAAAGCAAGCGGTTTTATTGAACTTGAAAAAGCCGAAGTTTCATGGTATTTATCCATCGATAAAAATGATTTGCCGGAACAGGCTGTTAAACAAGAAAAACCAACGTTCCGGTCTATTACAATGGATGATGAAGAGATTGAATTTTCCGACGGATTCACCGATCTGCATACGGAGATTTATAAGGATATTCTGAAGGGTGGCGGATTCCGTATCGCTGATGCACGAACATCGATTGAGCTGGCTCATGATATACGACATGCAAAAATTAAACAGCCCGGTTCAGATGAAGCCCATCCGATTTTATTGCAGCAAAATCATTTATAATTTATTGGCATTAACTGGATTTCCACTTTTTCGTGGAAATTACAGGCTTTTAATTTAACAGAGTCAGTAAAAGAATATCACAAATAAAATTCATTATGTCACCCCCGGGAAATCGGTCATTCAGTAGCAGATTTCCACTTTCTTGGAAAGGACATCTTGGTTTTTTTCCATAAGTCAAGCTCATTTTAATTAATCAAATAAATATTACCAATTGGATAATCAATTATGAACGATAAAAAATATTTTGTACATGAATCAGCTTATGTTGATGACAATGTTGAAATCGGTGAAGGCACAAAAATCTGGCATTTCAGCCATATCCAGACGGGTGCCCGTATAGGTAAAAAATGTGTATTTGGCCAAAACGTAAACGTTGCCAATAATGTAAAAGTTGGGAATTTCTGCAAAGTCCAGAACAATGTTTCCATTTATGAAGGTGTTGAACTGGAAGATTATGTTTTCTGCGGCCCTTCTATGGTTTTTACAAATATTTCCAATCCGCGGTGTGAATTCCCCCAGGTCGGCGCGGCGTACTACCTGAAAACTGTTGTCGGCTATGGTGCTTCCATCGGTGCAAACGCCACCATCGTCTGTGGACATGATATTGGCAGGTTTGCTTTTATTGCAGCCGGGGCCGTTGTTACAACCAATGTTCCGGATTATGCCTTAATGGCCGGTGTACCGGCAAAACGCATCGGCTGGATGAGTCGGCATGGTTCTAAATTACCCGAACCGGATGCTGACGGGATAATGCTCTGCCCTAAAAGCGGCTGGAAATATCAATTAGAAAATGACTCAACTGTTACTTGCCTGGATTGGCCTGAAGACAAAGCTGTTGCGTTATAGGTGATCATCAACCATGCTTGTCTTTCGAGAAAATCTGAAATTATTTTTAATTCTCACCTTCATTAATGTATTTATCCCAACTATAAACTATAGTCAGACCGGACAAATTTTACAGAAACAAAATAACATTCTTTTTGAAAACCTTGGACTTAAAGACGGACTCTCATCGACTGTAATTATTTCATTACTTCAGGACCATCAGGGGTTTATTTGGATTGGTACACCCCTTGGAATTAACCGTTATGATGGGTATACATTTAAAGAATACAAACATCATCCCCAAAAAAATCCGGGTTTAGGTAAGGGTTCCGTTCATACTATTTTTGAAGATTCAAGAAACAATCTTTGGTTTGGCACAGATAAAGGACTAAGCCTGTATAACCGGCACAATGAAACATTCACACTTTTTCAATATGTAGCCGAAGATTCCAATGATTTGGGACATAATATTATTTTTAAGATTGCTGAAAAAGATTCTAATTCTTTACTATTAGGCACCAAAGATGGTTTAAACTATTTTGACTACAGGCAAAATAAAATCTTTCCCCTTTTTAAAGCCACAGAACACCAAAACCCTGAATTAAAGTATCATATTATAACAGATATCAAAAAGGACTCGGCAGGGAAATTATGGCTGGCTACAAGCTCCGGTGTATATTTTCAGGATAAAACTGCAATCCCGGATTCACATTTCACGAGGTTGCCCGAAACAGGCACAGGTTCAATCTTAACAATTGCAGAAGACCGCGGGAAAATGTTTTGGTTTGGTTCATGGGGTAAGGGTTTGTTTCATTACAACCCACAAACAGGTGCGCTTGTAAACTTTATTCATGATCAGGAAAACCTTGGCAGCATTTGCTCAGATAAAGTCTTTACACTTCATGAAGATAATAATGGATTGATATGGATTGGGACAGCCAATGGTCTGAGTATTTATGATCCGGATCTGAAATCATTTAATTCATATTACAGTGAGAAAGATGATTCGTACAGTCTCAGCAGCCATTACATTAATAAAATTTTTCAAGATAAAACACATTTGATCTGGATCGGCACATCTAACGGGCTCAACAAATATAGTCCGTCAAAAAGTGTATTTAATCATTTTAAAATTTCTAAGAAACAAACTGAGAGTGCAGTTGCAAATTACATTACCTCTATTTGTGAGTCTCCTGCTGGAGCAGGTTTGTGGATTGGCTCATTTGCCGGTTTAAATGTTCTGAATAAAAACACCGGTAACATCAAAACATATTATTCTGAAGCAAATAATCCCAACAGCTTAGTCAGTCAGAGTATAACATCTATGACTTTCGATAAGGATAAAATGCTTTGGATTGGAACCCAAAATGGACTATGCCTATATGATCCTGAAAATGACCGTTTTACACAATTTCATAAAGACAAAACGGTTCCCGGAAGCTTAAGCAATAACTTTATTTACAAAGTTTATACTGATAATTCCGGGGAAATATGGATCGGAACATGGGGTGGTGGCTTAAATCGATTTGATAAAGCATCATATACGTTTGAGCATTATAAACATGATCCGGATGACAGGCAAAGCCTGGCTAACAATGATGTTCGTGACATCTTTTACAATCCCGATGATCCAAACAAATTATGGCTGGCTACATTTGCAGGCCTCGAGTTGTTTGACAAAAACACAAAAAAAGTAAGATTATTCAAACCTGAAGATGATGATCCCAAAAGTTTAATTCACCACAATGTCCTGGATCTTCTGGTTGATCATGCAGGCACATTATGGGTAGGTACTATGGGCGGTCTTAACAGGTTTAATGCTCCAGATGAAACATTTGAACACTTTGATGATGAATTGTTAAACAAAGAAATTCTTGGAATCACAGAAGATCAAAATTACAATCTCTGGCTTGTAATTCCCGGTGGATTAGTCCGTTTTGATCCCAAAACTTTATCTGCAAAACTATTCACCACCGATGATGGTTTGCGATCAGACCAGTTGGTAGGCAAGGCAGGCTATAAATCAGAATCCGGGCAGCTGTTTTTTGGCGGAACAGATGGTGTAAATTATTTCCATCCTAATGATATACTGAATGACCCATTTAGTCCTGATGTTGTTTTTACAGAAATGGCTTATTTCCATTCAGATTCAGGGAATAAATCAATCAAAGTTCCGGGTATCTCTGCACAAAAAAGTATCGGGTTTTCATATAAGCATAATATTTTTACAATTGAGTTTGCAGCATTGAATTTTAATCAACCATTGAGAAATAAGTATTCCTATAAACTCGACGGGCTTAATGAAAACTGGATCAATAATGGTACCAAAAGGGATGTTACCTTTTCCAACCTGAATCCCGGTGAATACACGCTTTATATGAAAGCAGCAAACAAAGATGATGTTTGGAATGACAAACCTGTAAGTCTTAAAATATATATTGATCCGCCCTGGTGGCAGTCTGCTTGGGCTTATCTTATTTATATTGTGTTTTTTATTAGCGGATTGATTGCATTAAGACGCTATGAATTAAATCGGCAAAGCTATAAGTATAATCTGCAACTTGAAAAAGTAGAAGCTGCAAAACTAAAGGAGTTGGACACACTTAAATCACGGTTTTTTGCGAATATTTCCCACGAATTCCGTACACCGCTTACGCTTATTTTAGGGCAAATTGACAATCTGATGACCAGCGAGACTACTGAAAAAACTTTCACTAAACTTCAAATGGCATCAAGAAATGGTAAACGCCTTTTGCGGCTAATTAACCAATTGCTCGATTTATCAAAAATTGAAGCCGCCGGAATAACGCTTAATGTCACCCGGAAAGATTTTATCCCCTTTCTAAAAAATCTTGTTTTTTCATTTGAGTCTCTGACTGAGAAGAAAGGGATAGAACTTATTTTTTCAAGCAATAAACCTTCCATCGATCTTTATTTTGATCCGGAAAAACTTGAAAAAGTGTTTTTGAACCTGATTTCCAATGCAGTAAAATTTACTGAAAAAGGTGGAAAAATCAGTATTGATGTAAAGCTTAGCAAAGATGAATCATCAAAAAAGACACTAGCGGTAATTTCTATTGAAGATACAGGTATCGGTATCGCCCATGACAGGCTGAACCATATTTTTGATCGCTTCTATCAGGTTGATAGCTCTCAGACACGTGCTTATGAAGGAACCGGTATTGGCCTTGCCCTGGCTAAAGAATTAGTTGAGCTGCATTTTGGGAAAATTTCAGTTCACAGTGCCGAAGGAAAAGGATCCACATTTACAGTTATATTACCAACAGACCCTGCTCTTTTTAACGTCACTGAAAAGGATGATCAAAGCAGCTATTCGGATGTGAATTCTGAGCTATCAAAACTTGAATTTGAATTACTGGATAATGATGATAGCAAAATGATTTCAGCAAACGAAGCTGAATCCGAAAAAAAACAAACAATTTTAGTGGTTGATGACAATGCAGACATCCGAAGCTATATCAGTGAACAATTGGAGAACGAATATGCGATTCTGGAAGCACGGGAAGGTGAAAGCGGTTTGCACATAGCCCGGGATGTTTTACCTGATCTGATCATCACCGATGTAATGATGCCGCGCATGGATGGCTATACCTTCAGCAAAGCTATACGTGAAGATACCAGGAGCAGTCACATTCCAATAATAATGCTTACCGCCCGTGCAGATGAAGCAGACAAAATTGAAGGCCTGCAGACCGGTGTTGATGACTACCTGATTAAACCGTTCAGTACAAAAGAACTCGTTGTCAGGGTTAAGAATCTGCTTGAGATGCGTGCCCGGTTGCGTAAAAAATTTAAAAGCGCCCTGGTAATAAAACCCGAAGAAGTCAGTATAATCCCGGCTGATCAAAAGTTTATGGAACAGGTTATTTCAGAGATTCAGTTGAATATAAGCAATGTCGAATTTTCAGCTCAACAATTAGCTGACAATATGGCGATGAGTGTCCGTACCTTAACCCGTAAACTGAATTCATTAATAGACCAATCTCCGGCTCATTTTATCCGCTCTGTTCGATTAAACAGTGCCGCCGAATTATTAAAGGTTCAGGCCGGTACCATATCAGAAATTGCCTATCAGGTTGGTTTCAGCGACCAGGCACATTTTACACGAACTTTTAAAAAAGAATTTAACCAATCCCCATCCGAATATATCAGGGCGAATAAAGACTTATAAACCCAACATTCAAAACAACCCTGAACAATCTCATCTCCAAAACTGCATTTATTACATTAACTTAAGATTTGTCCAAAATTGACAAGTTTTTGTCTTAAATGTGCAAGCAATCGGTGCAACACTATAGTTATTATTCTCCTGTAATTATTAAATGAAATCAAACTAATTATCAGGAGGTTACAATGTCTAAACACATACTTTTTAAATTTATTACTTCTTTACTGTTGTTTTTATTCATAAGTCAACTATTCGCCGGTGCGGATTTTATAAATTCCCGGGAGTACGATGCTGTAACAGGACAGAATAAAAAACAACAGGAATTTTTAAAATTCAGCAAAACTTATGGCATCGATAACCCAAATATAAAGATCCAGAATGATGCATTTCTTAATGATATAGTAAATTTTTTTCAGTCGAAAATGCATCCAGCAGAAAAAAAGATGCTGCTATATAATGATTTAAAAGAAAAATACGGTCTTCAAAAAACAGCAGCTTCACCTTATGTTAAAACAGAAGAAATATCAGAATTCTGGTTTTTTGGTGATTACAGCAAAGAAAAAACCAATTTTTCTTATGATGGAATGGGAAATAATATTTTAATCAATTATGAAGTCTGGGATGATCCAAACTGGATTAGTAATGCACGAACAACTTTCAGCATTAATGAAGACGGCAATATGCTGGAAATACTTGATGAGAGCTGGAAAGATTCCCAGTGGGTAAATTTCAGTAAAACTGTTTTTACATATAACACAGATAATAGAATACTTGAGCAGCAGTTTTATAATTGGAATGGTTCCTGGGTAAAAGGCAATGCCGTGTTCTTTACGTATGATGTAAACGGTAATCTTATTGAAGAATTAAATAAATCATGGGACGGATCTAAATTTAATAATTATTTTCGTGTTACATCTGCGTTTAATGATATGAATCTCCTTACATCTGTAATATTTGCATTTGCGGATGGTAATTTTTTTAACGATGCCTGGAAAGATTCCTATACTTATGATGAAACCGGATTTTTAACAGAACATCTGTTTGAATTTATGGAAGGCAACACATGGGTAAATAGTATGAAAGAAATCCAGGTCCCGGATGAGAATGGTAATATGGTTGAATTTTTATCGCAATATTGGGAGAATTCTAACTGGATTAATGACTATCGCGCGGATTTAACTTATAATGAATTTAATAATCAGACAGGAGCTACAGGGTACAACTGGAACGGCTCGGATTGGTATCATACGGTTATAATTGAATTTGTGTATGATGAATTTCAGAATAACACATTGTATGAACTTAAACGGGATTTTGGACAGGGTTTAAGCCCAATGAACCGTATTGAAAGAACTTTTGTATCAATAGCAACGAACATAGATGAAAAAGATCTGAAACCTGCGCAGTTTGAACTTAAACAAAACTACCCGAATCCCTTTAATCCTTCTACAACAATTGAATTCTCTCTGTCTAACCAAAGTGCCGTATCATTAAAAGTGTTTGATCTGACAGGAAGAGAAGTTGCAGAGCTAATTAATGGCTCAATGACCCAGGGAGTTCATACTATTCAGTTTAATGCAGGTTTACTTGTAAGCGGGGTATACTTTTATCGCTTAGAAACTGAAGGTTTTGTTAAAACAAAAAAATTAACACTGCTGAAATAATTACCCGACCTTTTGGTTTTTGCTATCTCAAAGAAAGTTACATACAAGGAGAAATAATGAACCTGCAAAATAAACACGCGCTCAAACTATTTTCACAAAAAACGATTGTATTTTTATTTCTGTTTTTGATTAGCTTGTTAATTCCTGCTCAGTTATTCTCGCAAAAGCAGGAGCAAATTCAAATAGATGAAGCGACAGGCTTTAAAGCTGAGCCACGACCAACAATAATCAAAGCGCAGGATTACTTTAAGCCTGCCCCTGGAAGCATATCACTTCCACAAAAAAAATCATCAAAAAAAGATTATAACTCAGTGGCCAATGTTAATACAATGTTTTCCGGACCTGTTTTTGAAGACAACGCAGAACAATTAAGTTATTATGCATCCGGGCCTAATCCAATGGGTGCAGTCGGGGTTGGACAGGTGCTAAGTGTGGTAAACGCATTAATCGAATCGCGTGCCAAGGATGGTACTTTTCAGTGGCAGGAAGACCTTTACACATTTTTTGCAGATCTTACAGAACCGGCGGAGGGAAGCTATATTTACGACCCTAAAATTGTTTATGACCCGCATGAGAATCGATTTGTAACCATCGCCCTGGAAACAAACGAGTTACAGGAATCGTCACGTCTGTTGATGGCAGTTTCTAAAGATGATTCTCCTGCCAGCGCTACTTCAGCTGATTGGTTTTACTCTGCTATTGATACCATTAAAATGAGCAATGATGCCAATGCCTGGCTGATTTCTGCCGCACTTGGATTTGATGAAGAAGCAATTTATGTAACTGCATTTCTGGGCGGATTTCCATGGGATATTGATTATTCCTTATGGATTATAAATAAAGACGTGGATAGTGGATTATACAACGGCGGCCCGATCAGCTATTCGACACATTATCCAATGCAGCTTGAAGGCGCAACACACCTGATTGGCAATTTTACACCGTTAAAAGTTTATGGTGAAGCAGGTATAACAGGCGGTGATGGCAACATTGGTAACTATATATTGAGCTATGGCGGACTTTTCAAAGGTAATGATAATTATATCCAGGCTATTCGAGTGGATGACCCGCTTGGCAAAGAAAACGGTCCGCTTTTCACAGTCGAGCAGATTAGCATTGGATCTGTAGATGTTCCATATAGTTCATTGCCTTCTGCCCCGCAACCCGGAGCTGTTAACACCTTTTTGGAAAACGTTGACACTGGTTCGCGTGATATATTTGATTGTTTATGGCGTGATGGCTCGCTTTGGGCAGTTACAGCAGTAACCCCAACTTCAGGGGTCGATAAAGATCAGACAACCGTTCATTGGTTAAAATTCGCTACAGACGGGCTATCTGAGTCCGGATTAACTCTTACAGACCAGGGTAACATTGGCGGAGAAGATTTATCTCCGGGCACATTTACTTATTATCCTTCGATTGCCGTTAACGGCAATGGTGATGTCCAGTTTAATTTTTCCGCATCATCGCCAACCATGTATGTGGGCACATACACATCGGGACGATCCGCGGATGATCCTGCCGGTGGCACGCGTCCTGCAGAAGCAGTAGCACCCGGTCTGGATTTCTACATGCGCCTGGCTGGTATATCCAATGCCTGGGGGCCGCAGTCCAGTATCGCAGTTGATCCTGAAAATGATAACAACTTCTGGTTATTTAATGCCTATGCCGGGGACCGAACAGATACCACCGGCTTTGATGATGGAAGATGGGAAACAGTCTGGGCAAATGTCTCTTATGCACAATTAAGCGAGAATCCGCAAATTATTGCCGGACCGGATGCGTATGACTTCACTCACGTGTTTGTCGGCGACAGCAGTATGTTCAAAATCAGCATTGAGAATCTGGGTGGTGTTGATCTTGTGATCAATGATATAACACTTCCGGGTGAGCCATTTTCAATAGATGCAGCCTTATTACCTTCTGAAGGACAATTACCGGTTTCAATTCCTGCGCTGACAAAAACTGAACTTGTTTATAAATTCAAACCACTAACTGCCGGTACTTTTATTGATTCTGTTCAGATTCATAGCAATGATTCTGTCAATCCTGTTAAAACACTTTTAATGCAGGGTAGATCAACAGATTATCATCCGGCAAAACGCGGTCTTTCCTATGCCCTGCCCACAGATCTTAATACCAGATATAGTATCGCATTCGATCTGATGACCGGGAAAGTTGAAACTGCGACTCCCCTGTCATCGACGGATGCGCCATTCCTTGCGGCTATCAATTCCAAAGGTGAAGTTTACACCCCGGGCTTTCCCGGATTAAGAAAATTTGATCCCTATACCGGGGAAACCAGCACCATTTTTGAGACAGGCTTCCAGGGACTTGTACAGCTGGCGTTCAGCCCGGACGATATACTCTATATCGTTGAAAGAGATTTTAATACTTTGCTCGACATAATTTACACACTGAATACCGAAACGGGCGAAGTTACTGAACTTGGTTGGCCAGGCAAAGCCCTGGAACACATATCTTTTAATCCGATTGACGGTTCCTTGTGGGCCGGTGGCGGTGATAGCCGCACGGTTGGCGAAGGCCGCGATGTATGGGATTTTGTATACAAAATTGATCTGGAAACAGGGTTGGCAACCGAGCTGGGCCAGATCGGTATTGAACCTACAGGCCCTTACTGGACATCATTTTACGGTTTTGGATTCGATCCTTTCGGAAATCTTTTTGGTACAATCAGGGTTGATAATGACTATTTTCCGCTGTTTTTAATAGACCAGACGACTATAGAACCCACCATTCTTTATAATTTAGAATTAATCCCGGGAATGAATTCCAACCAGGGCTTTTGGAGTATTAAAAGTACTTCAGAAGGAGCGAATCTATTCACGGTTTCAAATGATGTTGATTTTGGTAAGTCTGTTGTAAAATGGGTGCAGGGTGACCTGCAGGAAATTAAAATTTACAACCTTGGAACAGATGATCTGACCATCTCGGATATTTCTGAACCGGATGGTCCGTTTGGACTTTTAACAGACAGTCTTTCGGGTTCTTTACCTATCACGATTCCATCCTACGGTTACGAAAAATTTCATGTAACTTTTGCGGCACCTGATACCGGCATCTTTACAGCAAGCATTATGCTGGCAAGCAATGATTCAAATAATCCGTCAACTACAATTAATCTGAGCGGTAAAGGGGCCCTGGTTGAACTAAATGAAGCCTTCGGGATGGTTGGCGAAATTACTGATATCAGCGCCGGAACCCTTGTAAGCATCAATCCTGCATCAGGCGCAGCCACGGCACTTGGCAGCAGCCAACTCGACAGTGTTTCCAGTTTAGCAGTAACTTCATCCGGATATTTGTATGCAGCAGAATCGGACAGTGGTGTAATATACCGTATAAACCATCTGAACGGACAATCAGAGCCGGTGGTACTGACAGATCTTCCCGGTTTTAGTGCATTGGCTTTTGACAGTCAGGATAGTCTGTTTGCCATCAGCACAGAAGGCCCGGCATATCCGTTATACCGAATTGATATCGAGAACGGGAGTGCTGAAAAAGTGGGTGACACCTGGAATGCTTTTACCTGCCTGGCTTTTGATCCGACAGACGGTTTACTGTGGGCGGTTAATGCCGATTCAGCCAATGGCGTTTATACCTTAAACCCCAAAAATGCAGCGACCGATTTTGTCGGTCCGACAGGCATCAGTTCAGGTAAAGTCAGCGGGATTATGTTTGATCAGGTTGGTAATTTGTTTGGTGTGTATCGAACGATACTCACGTCTCGCTATATTTCGATAGACAAAGTGACCGGCAAATCCACCACAAAAGGTTCGATGGGATTTAAAGGCATCAATGATCTGACATCCTGTTTAAAACGCAGTTCGTTTGTGGTGAGTATTGAAAATCTTGTGCAAAATCCTGTAAAGTATGCTTTATCCGAAAATTATCCGAATCCATTCAATCCGACAACAACGATAAATTATGCACTCAAAGAAAACACATTTGTAAAACTGCAGGTTTATAATTTGCTGGGCCAGGTTGTAAAAACACTGGTTAATGAAAATCAGGCCGGCGGATATAAAACAACAAATTGGGATGGTACCAATCAGTCTGGAATAAAGGTACCTTCCGGTGTATACATTTACCGAATCGAAGCGGATAAATTTGTTCAGTCGCGCAAGATGATATTGATAAAGTAGGGAGTAAATTTAAGCAGGTTTTAAAGGGACTGTCCCAAAAGAGTGGTTTTCGTCATCTTGTTTTTTTTTAAAGGATCTGTGAGTGCGGTTTTTAATTAACTCAGGATTCGAAATAATTTGGATTACATCATATTTTACTCTTGGGATAGTCCCTTTGGTTTAATAAAAGAAAAGTCGATCATCTAAAATCTTTTAAGCAGGCATTAAAGGTATTTTGCTGAGTTAAATGGAAGGGATTACCGGACAAAACCACATTACCTTAACAACCGAAAATAATCTAATTTAAGATTATGTTTCTTCATTATAAATGACCGGCATTTGACCCTGCCATTTGTCCCACAGTTCATTGTCAGCAATTAAACGCACCATAAAATTGGCTACATTTATTCGGCTCGTTTTTCCGGCATCAAATAGTGCACTTCTGATCGGTGAGGGATATAAATTATATTCTGAAACCACTGATTCATTTATCAGTTTATCCGGACGGATTACAACCCATTGTATAAAATTATCATTTTGGTTAATCTCGACTCGCAGATAATCTGCTGCATTTTCATTATCAACATGTGGCGGTAATAACAAACAAAGTAATGCTATTACAATCTTTTGACCGAAAGATATTTTTTCTGATAAATCGCGGTTACTGTTTCCAGCCGTATTCATAAGCACGTATTTGATCTTGTTTGATGGCTTGTTTGCTTTGACTGCATGGCATAATCGACGAGTAGTTTCGGTTACAAGTTTTCTAGGTTGACCAAAAAGTCCACTCATGTTCGGCGTATGTCCAAGACAGGAAGCAATTGCATCACATCCATTAACAGTCTTGACCAATTTTTCGTCAGTAAGCTCAAGAATACTTCCTTCGACAACAGTCAGGTTTTCATTTTCCAGGATTGTTTTTGAAATATTTTGAGTAGAACGAACAATTATTTTAACCTTGTGACCAAGATTTAGCAATTGGTCCAATAGTAAACGGCCTGTGGCGCCACTTGCTCCTGCAATTAATATTGTCATTTATTATCTCCCGATATTATGGTCAATTCGCTTAAAGACTTGCGTCAACGTGGTGTAAGCCTGAAAAATTTCATACCCCGAATTTAAAGTCCCGTATGGTTGCGCATAAATTTCGGTTTTTAGTATAACTTTTTACAATTTGATATTGAAATGGATTTTACAGCCATAATAGCTTGTCTCTGAATTAATGTTTCCAAAAAAGTTTAAATCAATAAGTCGAATACTTTTATCCGGATTCATGGTTCCAATGCGAAATTCAACCGGAATACCCATTTTAATTGTCTGTACTCTTTTTTGTGTGTCTTCAGATATCCATTCTAATTTATTTGTTATTTTTATAATTGAAACACCGGAGCCGATCCCAAAGAATACTTTTTTCAAACCAAATATACGTGAATATGTAAAGCTAAATTCCTTATCGCTCCCGTTTAAGCTTTCCGGACCATAATCAAAAAATGATTGATAATAGACATTATAAAGATTGCTATTATGCTGCAATTCAAAAGAAAAACCTGTATTTAAAACAAAATTACCATTATTCGCATTTAGGGCAATACCTACAGTTGGGCCAAAAAAATAAACGGGTTTGGAGTCTGGTTGCTTGTTTATTTCCTGAGAAAATAGTGGCCATACAAATAGTATCAGGCTCATAAGAATATTTAATTTTAACATATATTTTATTTTATAGACTTTAAAATTATTATACCAGTTGTGATAGAAAGGTGAAAACAATAACTACATAAAAATAATGAATTAAAAAAAGAAAACACCAATTAAAAAGTCTTGAAAGATCATAATTCTCCATCATAATAATTCGCGGGTTGCAGGTCAGCTCTTTCTCATTTTGAAATCCCGTGTCTGACGGATTAGAAAACGATTAGGTAAATCCTGTTTTAACCCGTATATTAACCGGCTTTATACAATTTACTGAGTTACAATTTTTAGAAGGTTTTTATTTTGGACAATATCACAATGGACCGGCTCGGTCTATCGGAAGCGGTTTTAAATGGTGTAAAAGAATTGGGTTTTGAGAACCCGACTCCTGTTCAGGAACAGGTGATACCGCTGCTTTTACAAAACAAAACAGATTTAGTGGCCCTGGCTCAAACAGGAACCGGGAAGACAGCTGCATATGGTTTACCGATCATTGAACGGATTGACGTAAACTCTAACTATACCCAGGCGCTTATTTTAAGCCCGACACGTGAACTGTGCATACAGATCACCAAAGATTTAACACAATACGCAAAATACATCGAAGGCATCTCTATTACAGCCGTTTATGGTGGTGCAGATATGAATCGCCAGATCAAAGCGCTGCAAAAAGGTGTGCAAATAATTGTTGCCACACCGGGGCGCATGCTGGATTTAATCAATCGTGGCATTGCTGATGTAACAACCATCGACACCCTGGTGCTGGATGAAGCAGATGAAATGCTTAACATGGGTTTCCAGGAAGATTTGAATGCGATCCTGTTTGAAACACCCAAAACTAAAAATACACTATTGTTTTCGGCAACCATGCCGCGCGAAGCTGAAAAAATTGCTTCAGACTATATGACGGATCCGGTTAAAATTACAATCGGCAAACGTAATTCCGGAGCTGAGAATGTGGAACATATTTATTATATGGTTCATGCCAAAGATCGTTACCTGGCTTTAAAACGCATCGCTGATCTGCACCCGGATATCTATGGAATTATTTTCTGCCGGACACGAAAAGAAACAAAAGACTTTGCTGATAAACTGATCCAGGATGGTTATGACGCCGATTCTCTGCATGGCGATTTAACCCAGCAGCAGCGCGATTCCGTGATGCGTAAATTCCGCCAGAGAAATCTGCAGATGCTTATTGCCACAGATGTGGCTGCCCGTGGTTTGGATGTTAATGATCTGACACACGTTATTAATGTTGATTTACCCGATGACCTGGAAATTTACACACACCGCAGCGGACGTACGGGACGTGCCGGTAAAGATGGTGTTTCGATAACAATAATGCACAGCCGTGAAAAAGGTAAACTGCGCCAGATTGAAAAAATTATCGGGAAAACATTTGAACATCGTTTAATCCCAACCGGACAGGAAATCTGTGAAAAACAGCTGTTTCACCTGATCGATAAAATGCAAAACGTACAAGTTAATCACGAGCAGATTGATCCCTATCTACCCGCTGTGTATGAGAAACTGGAATCTTTGAGCAAAGAAGACCTGATTAAAAACTTTGTGGCTTTGGAGTTTAATCGCTTCCTGGAATACTACAAAGATGCACAGGATATTAATTATGTGGATTCACCGTCCAGGGATCGTGGTGACAGGCGTGAACGAGGTGAACGTGGGGAACGCGGATCAAAGAGAGCCAGGAAAGAACGCCGTCAGACTGGTTTTGACCGCTTTTTCATCGATGCCGGCAGCAAAGATGATTTAAATCCGGGACAACTTATCAGCCTAATAAACCGCCAAACCCGTAATCGTGATATTGAAATAGGCAAGATTGAAATAATGAAATCTTTTTCCTTTTTTGAAATCGATGATTACCATAGTGAGCATATTGTACGGGCATTTAAAGGGGCGACTTTTAACGGAAAGAAACTACAGGTTGAACCCGCCCAGAGTAAATCTCACAAAGATGAAAAGCCTTCGCGTGATCGTGGATTTGCAAAAAAGAAAAAACGCGGTTCCAGGGAAAGATTTTTTTAACAATATTTTTATGATTTAGATTTGTAACGCAAGACATCGTCTTGCGTTACTTTAATTTCTAATATTTGAAAACTCCAGTATTGATTCAGAGTTTGTCATCCTGAACTTGTTTCAGGATCCATAATATGTTTTTATGCAGATAAAGATTCCGAAATAAATTCGGAAAAACGAATTTTAAAACACTTAAAATTACTTCATTATTTTTTCAGATTTTTTGCTGTCTCCTGTATCAATTCCCACGCAGTATCCACATGCTTTTGCAGGACATAAGTCTGACCAATCACCATACGAATCGTGTATTTATCGTCAATTTTTGTATGTGTCATATAAATCTTACCGCTGGCATTTAACTGTTTCAGCAAAGTCTCATTCAGTTTATTCAACTCATTTTCATCAGACATATTTTTAGGCTTAAAACGGAAACAAATCACATTTAGTGGCACCGGTGCCAGAATTTCAAATGAACCATGTTCTTTCATTTTTTTAACCAGTTCCTGTGCCATTTTTATATGATTGCGTATCCGTTCCCGGATACCATCCACACCAAAACTGCGGATTACAAACCATAACTTAAGCGCCCGGAATCGCCGACCCAATGCAATCCCCCAATCGCGGTAATTATTAACCTGGCTGTCCACGGCTGTTTTTAAGTATTCCGGCATAATTTCAAAGGTGCGGATCAGCGTTTCCTTGTCCTTTACATAATAGGCTGAACAATCAAAATTTGTAAACATCCATTTGTGGGGATTAAATACATAACTGTCGACCATGTCCAGACCATCTGCCATATAGTGCATTTCAGGGAGAATTAAAGCCGTTCCGGCAAAAGCCGCATCCACATGCAGCCAGATATCGTATTTTTTACATACGGCAGCTATTTCCTTTATCGGATCGATAGCTGTAGTGCCGGTTGTTCCAATGGTTGCAATCACACACAACGGTTTTTTCCCATTAAGCAAATCGGTTTTAATGGCTTTTTCAAGGGCATCCGGATCAAGGGCAAGATTTTCATCTACGGCTACTTTAATAAGATTATTTTTACCTATCCCAGCAATCTTTACCGCTTTGTCAATAGACGAATGTGTTTGTGTGGAGCCGTATACCCTGAAATTATTCTGACTGAATCCGTTGTTGTTAGTTTCATAATTTGTTGCTTTTTCGCGGGCACTTAATATGGCACACAAAGTTGCAGACGACGCTGTATCCTGGATAACACCATACCAGCTTTCTGGAAGTCCCATCATTTGTTTCAACCAATTCATTACTTTTTCTTCCAGCTCGGCCGCTGCCGGAGACGTTTCCCAAATCATACACTGAGCTCCCAGTGCGGCTGTCAGCATTTCAGCTAAAACAGACGGGTAACTTGAGTTTGCCGGGAAGTAGGCAAAAAAATTGGGACTTTGCCAGTGAGTAATTCCGGGCATGATGATTTTTTGAAAATCTTCCATGATGGCAGGTATTGCTTCACTTTTTTGCGGAGGAGAAACAGGCAGCTGGTTAAAGATTTCTTTAGGCTTCACCTGGGATTTGACCGGGTATTTTTCGATTTCCCGGTAATAATCTGCGATCCATTCTACAAGGGCGTGAGCTTCTTTCTTAAACAATTCTATATCCATTTGGGGCCTTAATTTATTTTATATCTGAAAATTCACTGATATAAAATTAACTAATTTTATTGTGTCATTAAAATCAAAAATCATTCAATAGTGTGTTAAATAACTCCCCGGAACAATTTCGTGTATAAAATGGGTTATTTAGCTATATTTACATAATCTTTTATACCAACACTAAATTTGATCTTATTAAATTGTATGGTACCAGCAGAAATATCTGATTCCGATGTTAGAGAATACCAGGACTTTCTAAAAAATCCCTTGGTTGAATATCAACGCAGTATGATACACGAATTATTACGATCGTTTCTTAATCGCAATAAAAAGATCCTGGATGTTGGCTGCGGACCGGGGGCCGATTTTGATTTTTACAAGTCCTTAAGTCTGGAAATTGATGCCATCGATATATCCCGCGAGATGATATTAGCTGCCCGTCGACAGGCTCAACGTTTGGGTTTAAGGGCGCGTATAGCACGTTCTTCTTTGCAGGATTTCGTACCGGATGCCCTTTATGATACCATAATACTGAACTTTGGTGTTATAAATGAAATGGAAAATTTAACAGAATCGTTAAAAAAAATCAGAACAATTCTAAAGCCAGATGGATATGCAATAATTATTAGCAGACCATCATTCCATTTATTTTCATTTTTAACTGATTTAGTAAAACTGAGAATAAATAATCTCCGGCAGCGAATGTCTCAAAAACAATTTGAATTACAAAATGGCATCAAACTGCACTACTATAATGAAAAAGATTTTAAAAATGAGTTTAGTATAATGCACCGCGAAAATTACTGCAGTTTTATCCCTTCACCTGAACAATATAAAAATTCAGCTTTTGCCCGCATTTGGACCAAAATGTTTATTTCACCGGATCAGAAATATTCCGCAAAAATCCCTGATAAATTCGGCGGCGACTTCGTGTGTTATGTGTTAAAAGCTAATCGGCAGCAGACCAAATCAAAGTAATCTTAAAGTATACTGTCAGAAAGTCGTTCTTTAATGATACGCTGAATACTAATAACAGCCTGATTGGTTATTTTTCTGTATGAAGCATGCGGAGGACTTATTGCGGAAAGAACAAACAAATGAGAGTTAATCTCAAAAAAACGATTAATATAGCGCGCTTTATTGCCGCTTACACAGGTAACTTCATCAATTTCAACTAATCCGGCTTCCTTTTGTACGGCATTTTTGTATTGTAAGCTGGCAGATGATAAAGCACTTATGGTATCTGTTAGAATCCTGTTGCCTTTAGTTGCCAGAACAAGACCTTTATCATCAGATATTGTTGCCGCAATAAAGCCGCCTTCATCCATTAGTTGATTTAATTCTTTGGCAAGTTTAGCATCGAAGGATAATTTCTCTTCGGAAGATGTTTTATCTTTTGGATTCAAAAAATATTCCGGTTCTTATTTTAATCCAGCAGCTTTAATAAATGCTCAGCCGTCCTTTTCAGCTCAAGGAACAAAAGACCAAGTTTAATTTTTTCATTAGTCATTACAACAAGAACAGATTCGTCACCAATATTCATCATAACAATATAACCATTTTCGCCTTTTATTAAAACCTGGTTTAACTTTCCGCGTGATAATTCTTCAGAACTTCTTTCTCCCAGAGAGAGCATTGCAGCACTCATCGCACCAATACGATCTTCTTCCACATCAGAAGGAAGGCGAGAAGCTATCACTAGTCCATCACTGCTTACAAGTGCTGTTGCTTCTATATCCGGTGTGCTCGTTTCCAGATCCTTAAGGATAAATTGTAAATTTTCAGATAATGTTTGACTCATTAGATTTCTCCATACATTATTTTAAATTATCTTTGATGAAGACAGGTTCTTATTTGACCATCTACTTTTTTTATGTGATTTACAAGCCAGTCGACTAATGTCCGATACATGGCTTTGGAAAGTTCTTCAACATCCGTATTTGCAAGAAATTGCTTCTGGTATCCCTCGAATACTTTTACAAAACGAACATGAGCTTCCTTATTAATCATTGCTGCCGGGCATTTAACTTCATCCATGCACTTCTCTTCTCTCTCAAAATGCCAGGCGGCATAGTATTTTAACATATTCAGGATTTTGCCTAATGCTTTCCTGCCTTTTTCCAGCAAAATTGCATCAGCAAGTTCATTTATAATTTCTACCAGAAATTTATGCTGAACATCAATCCTTGGATCTCCTGATAATAAGGATTCATCCCATTTTATTTTTTCTACTTTATTCATAAGAAACCTAAAGATATATGTATATTTAATAATTTGATCGTATTCTCGGGGATTTTTTTTAATGATTAATAAATAATTAACATTTGGATATATGAAGCTGTTACCTTTAAAATTGTTACCAAATTAAATGCCTGAATAAATAAAACATCTTATCCTTTTTCTCGTCTTTTTAAAAAAATAAAATAAAGATTAAAATATGTTTCGTACAATTCACTCAACTTTTCAGACAATCATTAACAATATTGGCTCTCATGACCTATACAAAACATTCAAAAGAGAATACCGTGAGTTAAAGGATTTTTACATCGACGACCAGCAGCGCAAAAAACTGGAAAGCATGAATTCACTCAAACGTTTTGTTTTTACTTTCTGGTCAATTTTTAAAAGTATGTTCAACAAGCTGACGCCGTTCCGGCAAATCCTTTTTATTGTTGCCGTTTTTTTAATTTTTGTCAGGATCGGGTTTTCTTCCAATGGAACAGGTATTGGCGATAATCCAACGCTAGGAGGACTACTATTATTACTCATATTACTGCTTGAACTTAAGGATAAACTATTAGCAAAAAGTGAATTGCATGAAGGTTTTGCTGTTCAAAAAGCCCTGATGCCGGATGAAGATCCCCAGGTGCCTGGCTGGGACATCTGGATTTACAATATGCCGGCAAACGATGTTGGTGGTGATCTTGTTGATTTTATTAAACTTTCTGATCAGCGCTATGCCCTGGCACTTGCTGATGTTTCCGGTAAAGGTCTTGGAGCGGCAATACTAATGGCAAAGCTGCAATCACTGATTAAAGCTTTTGCCCCGGATTTTACATCTTTATCAGCATTTGTAAAAAAACTGAATTCCATTTTTTACAGGGATAGCTTAAAACAAAGTTTTGCATCCCTTATTTACCTGGAAATAGTTCCCGGAGAACAGGCTATTAAACTTGTAAATGCCGGCCATCTGCCACCGGTTTTAATAAAGAAAGATAAAATTCAATGCTTTGATAAGGGTTCCAGGGCTTTGGGATTGTCAGGTGATGCAGATTATGAAGAAATTACATTTAAGATGTCCAGCGATGAGCTTTTATTAATCTATAGTGATGGCCTTGATGAATCTGTTAACGAAAAAGGTGATTTTTACGAGAAAAAACTTTTTGATTTTATACCCCGGCTAAATGGACTTTCTGCCCGGAAGGCAGGTTCGATGCTGGTTAATGAAGTAAATACCTTTTGCGGGACAGCCCGCAGACATGATGATCTTTCGTTAATAATTATAAAACCCTGCTAATGCTTTATTAGTAAAGACCGAATATAAAAAATACCTTAAATTATTATTTGATACTGTGTTCTTTCTTTTTATATTTGATATTGTAAAATCAAATGAGAAAACCCGCATCTAATTGATTTTATAATAAAATCCTTCCTCCGATACCTTACTGAAATTGTAACAATATAAGGTATTGAAATGTTAATTTTGACTTCTTTAGCAGCATTAGGCGGCTTAACGCTTATTCTTGCCGCAATGCTGATTCTTGCCAACAAGAAACTTCATGTGGAAGAAGATCCGCGTATAGATATTGTTGAAGATATGCTCCCGCACGCCAATTGTGGTGCCTGTGGATTTCCCGGGTGTCGTCCCTTTGCAGAAGCACTGGTTTCGGGGAATGCTTTACCAGGTAAATGTACAGTCAGCTCTGAAGACGGACGTGTACAAATAGCCCAATTCCTTGGGGTAGATGTTGGTGCAGAAGAAAAAATAGTAGCAAGGCTGG
Organism: Calditrichia bacterium; assembly: GCA_020635035.1. GTDB lineage: Bacteria > Calditrichota > Calditrichia > Calditrichales > J004 > JACKAO01. Next base: position 283,840 of record JACKAO010000003.1, on the reverse strand, counting down.
CTTGTGCCGGCGGTACAAATGTAGCACGAAACCGCGCCCGCTATCAAGGCCTTCAAACCTGCCAGGCAGCCTCTCTTGTTTCCGGAGGCGGTAAAGGTTGTTTCTGGGGCTGCCTAGGCCTTGGTGATTGTGAAGTATCCTGTGATTTTGATGCAATCACCATGAACCCATTTTCCCTTCCCGTTGTAAATGAAGATAAATGTACTGCTTGCGGCGACTGTGTGGAAGCATGTCCTAAAGACTTGTTCTCACTGCAGGCTGCCAGTCACAGATTATGGGTTGCTTGTAAAAACCTTGATGCGGGAGATGAAATCCTTGAAGAATGCCAGGTTGCTTGCACTGCATGTGCACGCTGCGCAATGGATGCACCCGGCAATTTAATTACCATGAAAAATAACTTACCCGTTGTTGACTATAGTCAAAACCATGCAACGCAGGTTCCGATTCAACGCTGCCCAACCGGAGCAATTGTATGGATTGACGAAAAGAAAGGTGTCATAAAAGGAGAACAGAGTAAAAAAATCATCCGAAAGGGCGAACGTCCTATAGCATCGTCCTGATAAAAAGATATAAATTGAATTATTAAAGTAATACATTGTTAAACAAAAGGAGCCATCATGGCTAAAGATCAAAAATTTAAGTATACCGGTTCCCGGGCCGCGATGGATGGCAACACAGCTGCCATCATGTGCGAACGTGAATCTACGGATGCTGCCGGTGCCTATCCTATTACACCGTCTACGCAGATGGGTGAATATTGGGCAGAAGAAGCAGCAAAAGGACATATAAATATTTCAGGAAGACCACTAATCTTTATTGAACCCGAAGGTGAACACGCAGCAGCAGCAGTAACTGCCGGTCTTTCAATGACGGGCTTGCGTGCAGCAAACTTCTCTTCAGGTCAGGGGATAGCTTACATGCATGAATCACTTTATGCCGCTGTAGGTAAAAGATTGACTTATGTTTTAAATATCGGCGCCCGCGCTATGACCAAATCGACACTAAACGTACACGCCGGCCATGATGATTACCATGCTGTTGATGATACAGGTTTCTTTCAGTTGTTTGCCAAAAATGCCCAGCATGTAGCCGATTTAAACATCATAGCACACCGCATTGCTGAGTTAGCATTAACTCCCGGTATTATTGCACAGGACGGTTTTTTAACGACACATCTTATTGAAAGTCTGATGATTCCTGAACGTGAATTAATTGCTGAATACCTTGGACGTCCTGATGATCTTATCATGACACCTACTCCATCACAAAAAATTATCTATGGCGAAACACGCCGCCGAATCCCTGAATTATGGGATGTTGATAATCCTGTAATGGCAGGAATTGTTCAGAACCAGGATGCATACATGCAGAGTGTTGCAGCACAGCGTCCTTTCTTTTTTGATCATATTAAAGAATTATCTGAACAGGCTTTCAATGAATTCTATAAACTGACCGGCAGACAATACAGCCGTGTTATGACCTACAAAGTTGAAGATGCTGATTATCTTATCCTTGGTCAGGGAAGTATCGTTCCAAGTGCTGAAGCTGTTGTTGATTATATTCGTGAAACCCGCGGTATTAAAGTCGGTGTGGTTGATCTTGTTATGTTCCGTCCGTTCCCTGGTGATTTATTAGGTAAGATTATTAAAGGCAAAAAAGGTGTGGTTGTTCTTGAACGTCTTGACCAGCCTTTAGCAGCAGACTTGCCGTTGATGCGTGAACTTCGCGCTACAGTAACCAAGTGTGTTGAAAACGGAATGGCTAAGAAAGATAAACCTTATGCTGATCTTGATAGCTATAAGCAAGCAGATGTACCTGCATTATATTCCGGTTCATTTGGTATGGGTAGCCGTGACCTTCAACCTGAAGGTATTATTGGAGCGATCGAAAATATGCTGCCCGACGGTGACCAGAAGAAACTGTTCTACCTATCAATTGATTTTATTCGCGAAAATCCAATTACACCTAAACAGGAAATTTACCAGGAATCCATTCTTGAAGGCTATCCTGAAATAAAAAAACTCTCGGTCCACGGTACAGAAAACCCCAACCTGATGCCAAAAGACTCTATCACCGTCCGTTTCCATTCTGTGGGTGGATGGGGTGCTATCACAACCGGTAAAAACCTGGCAATGACATTGTTTGATCTGCTCGGTTTTAACATCAAGGCTAACCCGAAATACGGTTCTGAGAAAAAAGGCCAGCCGACAACATATTATTTGTCTGCCGCTCCTGAACCGATTCGCATTAACTGTGAATATTTTTATGTTGACGTAGTTCTGTCTCCCGATCCGAACGTATTTAAACACACAAACGCACTCGCCGGTTTAAAAGACGGTGGTGTATTTATTATTCAAAGTGACAAGGAAACACCGGATAAAGTCTGGGCTTCGATTCCTGAGCGTTACCAGAAAACTATCATCGAAAAGAATATTAAAGTTTTTTATATCGATGGTTTTAAAATTGCCCGTGAAGAAGCCAGCGACGTTGAACTGCAGTTACGTATGCAGGGTATTGCCTTCCAGGGCGCTTTCTTTGCTGCTTCCCCGGTAATGAAACAAACAGGTTTATCCGAAGAAAAATTATTACAGGCAATCCGTGATCAGCTGCAGCATAAATTCGGTTCTAAAGGTGCACGTGTTGTTGAAGACAATATGCGTGTAGTAAAACGCGGATTTGACGAATTATATGAAATAAAAGAAAAAGTCGTTGGTGCAGGTGATAAGTCAGCAAAAGCAGTAAGCAGCGAGCCGGCACTTCCAATCCTGATGAAAAATATGCCGCAAAGTAAAGCTCCGACAACGGATATTCATCGATTCTGGGAACAAACCGGTAACTTTTATGCACGCGGTATGGGTAATGACAACATCACTGATCCATTTATAGGATTAAGCCTTATGCCGGCTGTAAGTTCTGTTTTCCGTGATATGACCGGTATCCGTTTTGATCATCCGGAATGGATTGCAGAAAACTGTACAGCATGCGGTAATTGTTACACCATCTGTCCGGATACAGCTATACCCGGTTTGGTAAGTGATGTTTCTGATGTTTTCGATACTGTCGTTAAACGTGTTAGAAAAAATCATGATGTACAGCATCTGCCCAAAGCAGTCCGCCAGCTTGAAGGTAAACTTCGCAGCTATCTGGGAGATGGCAGTGAAAAGGTTTCTGTGAATACACAGGTCCACAAAGCAATTGACCTTCTTTTAAAAGAAAGTAAACTGGAAGGCAGTGAAAAAACAGCTCTGACAAATGAGTTCAAATGGTTTAAAGAAGAGCTGGGTGATTTCCGTTTCTCACTGACCCGTCCTTATTTTACAGTTCCTGAGAAAAAACAAGCCAACAGCGGCGGTTTATTTAGCATCACGGTTAATCCTTATACGTGTAAAGGCTGTATGGAATGTATTGCAGTTTGTGATGACGATGCGCTTGTTTCCATAACACAGACCGAAGGAACCATTAACCGTCTGCAGAAAGAATGGGATTTGTGGTTAGACTTACCAACCACACCTGCCAAGTACAGCCGGATTGATGATCTTGAAGAAAAAATCGGAGCACTGGATACCATTCTTCTTAATAAAGATACATATCTGAACTTTGCCAGCGGCGATGGCGCTTGTTTAGGCTGTTCCGAAAAAACAGTGATTCATCTTTTTGTATCAACTGTTGAAGCCCTTATGCAACCACGTATCAAGAAACATCTTGCGTATGTTGATGACCTGATTAAACGCCTGGAAAAACACATCCAGTTGAAATTAATGCAAACCATCGACATCAGTGATTCCGACACGATGGAAAAAATCGTTAACGAAATGCAAAACAGCGATTTAACCATGGCCGGCATCACCAGTCGCCTGGAATCTGCAAAAGGCAGTGAACCAATTGATCAGGAATGGCTGCGTAATGTAACACAACTGTTAGCAAAACTGAAAAAACTGAAGTGGAAATATGAAGAAGGAACAACCGGTAAAGGACGTTCCAGAATGGGTATGATCAATGCCACAGGCTGTACATCCGTTTGGGGCAGTACTTATCCTTTCAATCCATATCCATTCCCATGGGCTAACCACCTGTTCCAGGATAGTCCTTCAATGGCTATGGGTGTTTTTGAAGGCCACATGGCTAAAATGGCCGATGGTTTTAAAGCAATTCGTATGACCGAACTTGAACTGAATGGTAAATACGAACCGGCAAAACACCATGAATTCTTCACATATTTCAACTGGCATCAATTTACTGAAGAAGAATGGCTACTCTGCCCGCCAGTTGTTGCTTTAGGTGGTGACGGTGCCATGTATGATATCGGTTTCCAGAACCTGTCACGTTTGATGGCATCAGGTAAACCAATTAAAGCAATCATTGTTGACACACAGGTATACTCTAACACCGGTGGCCAGGCTTGTACTTCCGGCTTTATCGGCCAGGTTTCCGATATGGCCCAATATGGCAAAGCTATCCAGGGAAAACAGGAACCACGTAAAGAAATCGGTTTGATTGCGATGTCGCATCGTACAACGTATGTAATGCAAGCAACCATGGCTAATACAACACATATGATCGAAGGCTTTATTGACGGATTAATGGCAAAACGCCCTGCTCTTTTCAACCTGTATACATCCTGTCAGCCGGAACATGGTATCGGCGATGATATGGGTGCACACCAGGCGAAACTGGCAATGGAATCACGTGCTTACCCGATCTTTCGTTATAATCCGGATAATGGTAAAACAGCTCGCGAATGTTTTGATCTGGACGGTAACCCGGCGATGGATAAAGACTGGCCAACATACAGCTTAAAATACAAAGAAGACGGTCGCGACAAAACCATGGAACTTCCGATGACATTTGCAGACTTTGCAGTAACCGAAGCAAGGTTCCGTAAGCATTTCCGCAAAGCACCGGTTGATACATGGAACGACAGCATGGTACCATTGCATGAGTTTCTCGACATGGACGCAGATGAACGTGAAGGAAAATTCCCCTATCTGTGGACAGTCGATAAAAAACAAAACCTTGGCCGTTTGCTGGTTGCCAAACCTATCGTAGAATCCTGCGAAGAACGCCGTGATTTCTGGATAATGCTGCGCTCGATTGCCGGTCTTGACATTAAAGAACCGGAAGCTGTTGATCTGGAAAGCAAAATCCGTAAAGAAGTTGTCGGTAAAATTGCCCAGGGTCTTATGCAGCTTGCCGGTGGTAATGGTGGCGGTATTGAAGCACTTGTTGCAGAACCCGCTGCTGAAAGTTCCGCTCCGGCAGAAAATACAGCGCCTGCGCAATCAGGAGACTACATGGCACCATGGCTTGACACTGAAGAATGTACGGCTTGTGATGAATGTATAAATCTTAATCCGAAAATATTCCAGTATAATTCAAGCAAAAAAGCGTTTATAAAAGATCCGAATGCCGGCCCTTACCAGGATCTGGTGAAAGCTGCTGAAAAATGTACTGCGCAAGTGATTCATCCGGGATTACCGGCTGACCGTTCTGCAAAGGACATTGATAAATGGATTAAACGCGGCGAAAAATACAACTAATTCGATAAACACTAACCTTCCGGGCAATAAGTCCGGAAGGTTTTAATAAGAATATATATGGCACTATCATTATTTTCGAACAAGACTTTTAAACATGGTGTGCATCCGCCGGAAACTAAAGATGCTACCAGTAAAATGCCGATCCGGCGCTTTCCATTTGCACCAGTGATGATTATTCCGCTGGCGCAGCATATTGGTGCACCATCTGTTCCAGTTGTAAAAGAAGGCCAGGAAGTAACACGCGGACAGTTAATTGCAAAAGCAACCGGCTTTGTTTCCGTTCCGATGCATGCTCCTGCTTCAGGCATAATTCGTAAAATCGGCAATGTTCCGCATATGAGCGGTAAAATGGTTCCCGGTTTTTACCTTGAGCCTTTTCCTTCTTCCGGCCAGGAAGTCAACGAAGGAACACCCGTTAATCCTGAGACAGCAACCCCCGACGAAATTATAGCCGGAATACAGAATGCAGGAATCGTTGGGCTGGGCGGCGCTGCTTTCCCGACGCATGTTAAGCTTAAAGTACCTGAAGGAAAAACAATTGACACCCTGATAATTAATGGTGTTGAATGTGAACCTTATCTAACCACCGACCACCGTGTAATGCTGGAACAGGGCCCTGACATCATGATGGGTATTAAATACCTGATGCGTGCTACAGGTGCCGAAAAAACAATTATAGGTATTGAAGCTAACAAACCGGATGCTGCTGAATATTTAAACAGCATTATACCTGCAGGTATGCCTGTAAGTGTTAAGCTAATTCCTGTAAAATACCCGCAGGGCGCCGAAAAAATGCTCATCACAGCTCTGCTTGGACGTGAAGTTCCTTCCGGCGGCTTACCAATCGATGCGCATGCTGTTGTTGTTAATGTTGCCACCACTGCAGAAATCGGGCGGCTTTTACCACATGGACGGGGTATCCAGGAACGTGTTATTACAATTACCGGTCCCGGTGTTAAGAAAAAAGGAAACTATCTGATTCCTATTGGCACACCTATGCGTTTTGTTCTTGAAACGGTTGGTGTTGAAGATAATATCAGTGAAGTTTTTCTTGGTGGCCCAATGATGGGACCATCCATTTCAAACCTTGATATTCCTATTGTTAAAGGAACATCAGGGGTTGTTGTTTTTACTGACAATGAAGCAAAAAAACGAAAAGAGAAGATTTATCCCTGTATCAAATGCGGTGCCTGCGTGGATGCTTGTCCGATTTTTCTTAATCCATCCAAACTCGGCATCCTTGCAAAAGCAGAAGAATATGACACAATGGTCGGTCAATATCATTTGATGGATTGTTTTGAATGTGGCTCATGTACTTATGTTTGTCCGTCAAACATTCCATTGGTACAGTATTTCCGTATGTCAAAGGGGATTGTACGTAAAAGGAGTGTAAAGAATTAAACTCTGTAAGATTGAGAAGTCCTTTGAGCAGGGCAAACTCGTTTTTTACAACCCTACTTTACTAAGGGGGAATCAGTTCATTTTCAAAAGGCTCTCATAGTCTTGAAGAAATCAAATAAAAACCTGGAGCCATAGCACCTTGGTGGCAAAAATTAAGATAAAAAATTTTAGGTAGAAATGAGTTCACTAAATAAAACATTAGAAATAAAAACTTCTCCGCATATTGCCCGTGGTGTCAGTACGGATATGATTATGCGGAATGTTGTTTATGCTCTTATACCGGTCAGCATATTTGCAGTTTATGCTTTTGGACTAAGTGCTCTGCTGGTATTAATTACAGCTGTTGTGTCGTGTGTGCTTACTGAGCACCTTCTATGTGTTCTTACACATAAACAGAGTACAGTTGGTGATTGGTCCATTACAATCACCGGTTTACTTTTTGGTTTAACACTTCCGCCAAACTTTCCTTTGTGGATGGTCTTTTTCGGCGGTGTTATAGCTGTTGCGCTTGGAAAATTTATTTTCGGCGGACTTGGCTACAATACATTTAACCCGGCATTGGTAGGCCGCGCTGTTCTGCAGGCTTCATTTCCTGTCGCAATTACTACCTGGCACCCGGCATTCAGCACTGACCGTTTTTCAACTATCGCTTCATCTACATTAACATTTCCATTTATGGAACCGGTTTATGATACTGTTAGCGGTGCAACACCTTTATCTGTAATGAAATTTGAACATATTGCTGCAAAAACATCCGATCTGTTCATGGGCTTAACAACCGGTTCAAGCGGTGAAACCAGCGCTTTGCTTATCCTTCTTGGTGGTGCCTACCTTGTTTACCGGAAGATGATGAACTGGAGAATACCTGCTTCAATTTTCTTAAGTGTGGCAATCCTTAGTGGTATTTTGCATACAATCAATAGTCAGTACCCTGCTCCGGATTTTATGTTGCTTTCAGGTGGGTTGATGCTTGGTGCAGTGTTTATGGCTACAGATATGGTTGCATCTCCTATTACTCCTATCGGCGTTTGGATATATGGGGCTCTAATTGGAACTATGATTGTTGTCATTCGTGTTTGGGGTGGTCTGCCGGAAGGTGTGATGTACGCTATCCTTTTTGCCAATGCATTCTCTCCACAAATTGACAACCTTATTCGTCCGCGGGTTTATGGAACATCTTCACGCTGGAGTCGCACATGAACCAGACAGATTTACTTCAGGGACAAAAACCCAGCAACAGCATTCATATGTTTCGTGCGATGGTAGGTATCGGCTTATTATGTGCATTATTGATTGTGGTATCCTACGAATATACCCTTCCGGTAATAAAGCATAATAAGGCAGTTGCTTTAGAAAAAGCTGTATTCCAGGTTATTCCCGGTGCAGTAAAGCGTGTAACCTATAAACTTACTGATCAAAATACTTTTGAAGAAATGCAGGGTGAACCACAAAAAGAACAGGTTGTTTATGCTGGCTATGATGCAAATAATCAACTGGCGGGTATTGCTGTTGAAGCAAGCGGACAGGGATTCCAGGATGTATTAAAACTGCTTTACGGCTATTCTCCAACTGACCAAAAAATCATTGGATTTTACGTTCTGGAGAGTAAAGAAACCCCGGGTCTTGGTGACAAGATTGAAAAAGATAATGACTTCCTTGCCAATTTTTCCGGTCTGGACGTTTTATTATCCGATGATGCAAATGCTTTAAAAAATCCGGTTAAATCGGTAAAACACGGAACAAAAGAAAATCCCTGGGAAATTGACAGTATTACCGGTGCCACAATCTCTTCAAAAGCAGTCGGTAATATTATAAATAACAGTATTAGTTACTGGGCACCTTTGTTGTATAAAAACATCAGTACCTTCACAGGTAACCAGGTCAGTTCTCTGGAATAATGTTTAAGATTGAAAGATAATTATGGAACGTAAATCAGACAAAAAAACAGGCTTTTTTGCTACGCTGCAACAAAGTCCGTCTACAGATGAATTTATAAAAGGACTATGGCGGGAGAATGCTGTATTCGTCCAGGTTCTTGGCATGTGCCCTACACTTGCGGTCACAAACTCAGCAACAAATGCCATTGCAATGGGATTAGCTACTACTTTTGTTTTGCTAATGTCTAATATGCTGGTTTCCAGTTTGCGTAATTTTATACCCAAACAGGTTCGTATAGCAACATACATTTTAATCATAGCAACCTTTGTAACAGTTGCCGATTATGTCATTCAGGCAATAAGCCTTGATGTGCATAAAAGCCTTGGCGCTTTTATTGCATTAATTGTGGTAAACTGTTTAATCTTAGGACGTGCCGAAGCTTTTGCATCAAAAAATACAATTGGCAAATCTTTTCTTGATGGACTTGGAATGGGCCTGGGTTTTACGTTTGCACTACTCTGTCTCGGGGTAGTAAGAGAAATTCTTGGCAGCGGTACTCTTTTTGGGATTCCGTTTTTTCCAGCTAATTTCCAGGAATGGGTCATAATGATTCTTCCCGGTGGTGGCTTTTTTACACTGGCAGCATGGCTGCTAATTTTTAACTGGGCAAAACAGCGCAAGAAAAAGGTTGTGCAACTAGATAATAAGGAAATAGCAGCATGAACGCAGATTCTTTATGGTATATATTTATTAATGCCAGTTTAATAAACAATTTTGTCCTGGCTTACTTTTTAGGCATTTGTCCTTTTTTAGGTGTATCAGGAAAACTTGAAACCGCATCCCGCATGGGTGGTGCAGTCACTTTTGTTATGCTGATCAGCTCAATGAGCGCGTATGGCATTCACGCACTTCTTGTTGCTATCGATGCACCTTTCCTGCAGTTGATATCTTACATTGTTGTAATTGCATCCACTGTGCAACTGGTAGAAATGTTTATAAAAAAAATCAGCCCGGCTTTGTTCAGAGCCCTTGGTATTTTTCTGCCGTTGATTACAACGAATTGTGCTATCTTAGGACTGGCACTTTTCCAGACAAGCAAAGGTTATGGTTTTGTTCAAAGTTTTGTCTATGCTTTAGGTGCCGGACTTGGTTTTACTCTCGCACTGGTCTTGATGGCCGGGTTGAGAGAACAACTGGATTTGGCTGATGTTCCGAATGTTGCAAAGGGCACAGCTATTACGCTGCTAATTGCAGGTATTCTTTCGCTAACCTTTATGGGATTTGCTGGATTAGGCGGTTGATTAATTATACTATTGAATGGTTTATTTATTTTAAAAACATTTTAAAAGATACGTTTATTATTTAAATTTTATAGAAATAATTGGAGGTAATAATGGCTCGATTGGCAGATTACGATGTTGAACACCAATACAAAGCCTGGGTAAAAAAATCAGATAGACTCAGTCCCGAAGGTACGGAAGAAGTTAGGGAACTGGTTCTTGAAATCGACCGTCCTGATTTTGAATTCAAGGTTGGACAAAGCATAGGTGTTTTGGTTAAAGGACAACAGGAATTTGGCAATTCCTTTCATCACAGATTATACAGTGTTGCAGATTTACCTAAGAAGAATGGCAAGAAAAATCCACAGGTAAAAATTCTTGTAAAACGCTGTTCATATATTGATGATTATAGCGGTGAAATATACAACGGTATTGCATCGAACTTTTTATGCGATCGTAAAGAAGGCGATGAAATCACGATTACTGGCCCGTTTGGGTTACCGTTTACGATTCCTGAAGATAAAAGCTCTGATTTACTGCTTATTGGTTTAGGAACCGGTATTGCACCTTTCAGAGCTTTGGTAAAACATATTTACACCGATCTTAAAGATTGGAAAGGTAAAGTTCGCTTGTTCTACGGTGCACGCAGCGGTCTTGAACTTATATATATGAATGATAAAAACAACGATCTTACTAATTATTACGATGAAGATACTTTTAAAGCCTTCCAGGCGTTAAGTCCGCGTCCGCACTGGTCTGATCCTATTGCTCTTGATTATGCACTTGAACAGCGCTCAGAAGAGATTTTAAACATGCTCGAAAAATCAAACACGCATGTATTTGTAGCTGGTCATGAAAAGATCCGCGATCTGCTGGATAAAGCTTTTATCAATATGCTCGGATCAAAGGAAAAATGGGAAAACCGCAAAGCGGAACTTATGGCTGGTAAACGCTGGGTTGAAATTATTTATTAGTTTAATTATCACATAAGTAACGATTTATCCGCTTAACGAGAAGCGGCCCTTCGTATATAAAGCCGGTATAGATCTGGATAAGGTCTGCACCGGCTTTTATTTTTTCCAGCGCATCTTCAGGGGACATAATCCCGCCGACACCAATAACAGGCATTTTGCTTCTTGATTTAATCTTTTGGATAATTTCTGTAGAACGTTTTTTTAACGGGGCACCGCTTAAGCCTCCAGCCCCCATCGTTTCAACTTTTTCAGTACTCGTACTCAAGTTGCTTCGAGAGATTGTCGTGTTTGTTGCGACAATCCCATCCGATTTTGTTTCTTCTATTATTGCTACAATGTCATCCAGCTGAGAATCAGTGATATCAGGTGCAATTTTTAAGAGAATTGGTTTTGTTCTCTGCTTTTTATGATTCTGTTCCTGAAGCCTGTTAAGGATTTCCATAAGCGGCTTCTTTTCCTGCAATTCCCGCAGACCCGGGGTATTTGGCGAACTTACATTTACTACAAAATAATCGACATGGTTATAAAGAGCGTTAAAGCATTTAAGATAATCATCAACAGCCTTTTCATTAGAAGTGATTTTATTTTTTCCAATGTTACCGCCTATTATCACTTCTGATCGCCTTTTTTTAATATTCTCAACAACCTGTTCGACACCCCTGTTATTAAATCCCATACGATTTATAAGAGCCTGGTCCTGTGGTAATCTAAACAAACGGTGTTTAGGATTTCCCGGTTGGCCATTTGGCGTAACAGTACCTATTTCAATAAAACCAAATCCCATTGAAGCAAATCCATCAATTGCAGCAGCATCTTTATCAAATCCGGCTGCAAGGCCCACAGGATTTGGAAAATCAATTCCAAAAACAGTTTTTTTAATTGTTGTTTTCTGTTGGCAAACGATTTTAAAGAGAGTCTGAAATAAAAAATTATTTAATCCAGCTAGTGCAGTTTCGTGAATTACTTCAGGATCAACACTAAATAAAAGCGGGCGGATCAATTTTTTATAAAACATATTAGAAGATATAGAGCATAAGGTAAATTATAACTCCCGTAACTGAAACGAACATCCAGACCGGCCATACCCACCGTGCCAGTTTTTTATGCTTTTGAAAATTCTGTTTAAATGCAAATGTCACTAGCAAGATTATGAACGGTACATTAAGTGCAGCTAGAATTACATGTGGAATCAAAATGATAAAATATACCGGACGTGTCCAATCATGATAGGGATAAGGTACCGATCCTACCTGGTAATGGTAAATAACATAGGAGATTAAAAATAATGCTGATGTACTAAGGGCAGCTATCATAAAATGCTTATGAGTTTCACGTCTTCCTTTTTTAATATTTACATAACCTGCTAACAGGAAAATTGCGCTTATCCCATTTAAAAATGCATTTAATGTTGGAAGGTCCTGATATGTCATTTAGATATTTCCCGCTAATGTTTCCAGATCTTTCTTCATTTGTTCAATAGCTGCATCATCATCATAATTGTAATACCCGCGAATGACTCCGTTATTATCTACAAGTACCAAAGAAGCGCTATGTCCATGTGGCAGTTCGCCACCAAGTTTAAATCCATTTTCATATAGTGAATCTATACCCTGTTTATCTGTCCGAATGAACTGCCAGCGCTGGTCATTTACTCCCCAACGATCTGCGTAATCCTGAAGAGCCTGAACCGAATCACGTGCCGGATCAACACTAAAGCTTACAAACTGAATTTTATCTTCACCTGAATAGTCATCATATAAGGATGCTAATTTTCGGCTCATTGCCGGGCATAGTCCGGGACAATTAGTAAATATAAAATCAACAACAGAAATTTTATTACTAAAATTACTATTATTGAAAGCTTCACCTTTATATGTTTCAAAGGAAAAATCCGGAACAGAATAGAGCTTTGGAATTTCTTTTCTATTTAAATACGATTGCGCAATAAATACTGCACTAATCATTAATACCAAAAGAATAAGTGCCGGAATTAGTTTTTTCATTATATGCCTCATTTAAATGTTGTTTTACAAATATAATAAAAAAGCCGATGATTTCATCGGCTTAAAACACTTACTTTTGCTGCTCATAAATTATGGCATTCTGATCAATGGGCGGACCTTCCGATACATCTATTTCACCACGGAAATTTGTATCCAGCATGGTAAAGCCAAGGAAAATTGCCAGAAATATTAATGATAATACAAAGATAGTCATATACAATTTATTATCATACTTAAGATGCATAAAATATAAGGCAACTAAAGTCCCTTTAGTAGCTGCAATCAGCAATGCAACAATAATATTCAGTTCACCAAAATGAAAAAAAGAAACTGCAACTGTAATAATAGTTAAAACAAACAGTGCCCCGGCAATACCTAAGTATACTTTTAAGGGTAAAATATGGTGATTTGATTGTGTATGTTCAGACATAATCTATCCTATCAAATATAAAAGTGGGAATAAGAAAATCCAGATAAGGTCAACAAGGTGCCAATACAAACCTGTCATTTCAATCGGCGTATAATACTCGGATGAAAAATCATTCTTAATTGTACGAACCAGCACCCAGGTTATTACAATCATTCCAATCAATACATGGATTCCGTGCAATCCTGTCATGGTAAAATATACACTAAAGAAAATGTGTGGGTTAACTGCATTGATACCTTCATAGGTGTAAAATCTTCCTGGCAATTGTCCAAGTTCAAATTTATGGTGATATTCAAAATACTTAACCACTAAAAATGTTGCAGCTAATAGCAAAGTAGCAACAAGATACCAGATTGTCTGTTTTCTGTTATTGAGCTGCATTGCGCGGATTGACAAAGCCATTGTAAGCGAACTGGTAATAAGCACAAAAGTATTTAAAGTACCCAGCGGTACGCTGAGAACTTTATGTGCTTCATAAAACATATCCGGATGCCAGCTGCGAAATATTGCATAAAAAACAAATAGTCCACCAAATAACAATATTTCAGTAAGCAGGAAAATCCACATACCAAGTTTTGCTGATTCAGCTTGTTGTTCAGCATCTGTAAAATGATGCTGTAAAAATTTTGGATGTTCTGCGTGTTCCATATACCTCTCGTTGGTTATTCCGGTTTAATTAACCGTTGTTTCCTTTTTTTCAGATTGACCATTCTTTCTAATTAATTTATCATCAACTACCATAAGCTTATCATAATCATAAGGATCGTGATCGAGATCAGGTATTTCATCAAAATTATGATGTGATGGCGGTGATGATGTCTGCCATTCAAGGGTCAGCGCTCCCCAGGGATTATCCGGTGCTTTCTTGCCCCTGAACAATGAGTGAATCAGGTAAAAAGCCATGATGATAAATCCAAGACCCAAAACCCAGGATCCATAAGATGAAAACGCATGTAATGGCTGATATTGGTCAAGATAATTAAAATATCTACGAGGCATCCCCTGTGAACCCAGTATAAACTGAGTAAAAAATGTCATATTAAAACCTATGAAAACTAATATAACAGAAATCTTCGCCAGGGTTTCATTATACATACGACCCCAGATTTTAGGCCACCAGTAGTGCAATCCGCCAAAAAAGGCAACAACTGTTCCACCCATCATTACATAATGGAAATGGGCCACTACGAAATATGTATCATGAAAATGAATGTCAAGTGATATCGCACCCAGCATTATCCCTGTAAAACCACCAATGGCAAAAAGGAACATGAAAGATAGCGCCCAAAGCATCGGCGCTTCAAATGAAATTCTACCCTTATACATGGTAGCCAGCCAATTAAACATTTTTACACCGGATGGAATCCCAACAAAAAATGTAAGGAATGAAAACACCATGGCAGCAAGTTCGGACTGACCGCTTGTGAACATATGGTGACCCCATACTAAAAAGCTGATGAGTGCTATAGCGACACTTGAATAAGCAATTAATTTATAACCAAATATTTTTTTCTTGGAAAAAGTAGCTATCAGTTCGCTGATAATACCCATTCCCGGAAGTACCATGATATATACAGCTGGGTGAGAATAAAACCAGAAAAAATGCTGAAATAATACCGGATCACCACCCATAGCAGGATCAAAAATACCTATACCAAACGCTTTTTCAAGCACCAGTAAAACCAGAGTAATTCCAAGAACAGGGGTTGCAAGTATCTGGATTACTGCAGTAGCATAAAGCGCCCAAATCATAAGCGGCATTTTAAACCAGGTCATTCCTGGTGCGCGCAGCTTATGGATTGTTGCTATAAAATTTACACCGGTGAATATCGAAGAAAACCCAAGAATAAATGCTGCCATTGTCATCGAAATTACTGAAGTTGAAGTTGTTGTACTGTATGGTGTATAGAATGTCCAACCGGTATCCGCAGCTCCGGCAAGCATTGAAAACAATGCAAAACCTGCACCCAACAAGTAAACATACCAGCTTGCAAGATTTAATCTCGGAAAGGCAACGTCTTTTGCACCAATCATTAAAGGCAGAACAAAATTACCCAGCGCGGCAGGAATCGCAGGAATAATAAAAAGAAAGATCATTATTGCGCCGTGTAATGTAAACATCTGGTTGTAGGTATCTGCTGTCATTAAATCAGGTCCCGGGGCAAGCAATTCCAGCCGGATTAAGATTGCAAAAATACCGCCTAATAAAAACATGGTCATTACACCAAACAGATACATAACTCCAATACGCTTATGATCTAAGGTAAATAACCACGATTTTAAGCTTTTATCTTCGTTTAAATAATTAACTCCCTGTGCAACACTCATAAAATTCTCTCTCTACTTAACTGTTTTTAAAAATGCGATTAAAGCATCAATCTGCTGGCTGTTTAAAACACCCTGATATGTTGGCATAACCGGCTGAAAACCTTTAACAACCTGCGATTGCGGTTCGAGTATGGAATGACGAATATAATTTTCGTCAACAGTAATTGAACTGCCATCTGTAAGTTCTTCAGTTCTGCCAAAGACACCTTTAAATGTAGGCCCAACACTGGGTGTTCCATCTATCGAATGGCAGGTAAAACATGCCTTGCTCTTGTATAATTCCTTACCATATTCTGCCGGTGGAAGATCGCTAGGACCGCTGCTCGAAGCGAGCCATGATGCAAACTCTGCATCACTCAAAACCTTTACTTTGCCAATCATTTCAGAATGGCCTTTTCCGCAATACTCAGTACAAAATAAATCAAATTCACCTGTTTTAGTTGCTTCAAACCACAGGCTGGTGTATCGGTTTGGTAAAACATCCATCTTAACCCTGAAAGCCGGCACAAAAAAACTGTGAATAACATCCTGTGATGACATTAATAATTTAACAGACTTATTTACAGGAACAACTAACTCATTTGTAGTTGTGGCTCCTTCTTTGTATCCGAAAGTCCAAAACCATTTTTGAGCGGTGACGTTAACTTCCATCGAGTTTGCCGGAGTAACATTCATTTTCAGATACGTTTTAAAACCCCATATGAAAATGATAAAAACTAAGATAGTGGGTATTACAGTCCAAAATATCTCCAGACTGGTATTATGTGAAATATTTGGTGTAAACTGGTCTTCCCCTTTTTTCCTGAAGCGCCAGGCGAAATAAAAACTTCCGCCTGTAACCAGGATAAAGAAGAAAATGGAAAGATATAAAACAAAATGAAACAGAAGATCTACTTCTGAAGCAATTGTTGAACCTTGTTCCGGGAAAAATAAAGTTCCGTTTGGATCCATGTATGTCTTTACCTCTGTATGCTAGTTGGTTTGCAGATTATTTTGAAATGACTTTTTTTTCTTTCTTTTTTCTCTCATCCAGAATCCGCCCAAAAATAATCCCAGTATGATCATGGTGAATATTCCACCAAGACGCATTAAATTTTGAGCAAATAAAACATATGTATTTGATGTCTCATCATAATGAAAACAATATAGAATCAATTTATCTATTGTGTTTCCTATCTGGCCTTTTGATGCTTCTAAAAGAGCTAATTTTAAATCCTTTGGTTCATAATATAAACCGTACAGATAGCGTGTTATTTTTCCTTCAGGAGAAAGCACAAAAATGACTGCAGGATGTGCAAATTCGTCTCTGTCTTCAATATAATAATACTCAAACCCTAAAGCCTTTGTTAAAGTATCGATTGAACTTTGTCTGGCTGTTAAGAATGACCAGTTATATTGCAGAGTTGAGTCATCAAGAGTTGAGACGTAAATCTTTTTTTTAAGAACAGCTGACTCTGCTGTCTCCCCTGAATCTATGCTAACCGTTACAACCTGGTACTTATCTTTTGACTCCCAATCAAGCCTGTTTATACTTGATGAAAGTGAATTTAATACCTGGGTACACAACATCGGACATTCATAATAAGCAAAAGTAAAAATGACCGGTACATCTTTGTTAAAAAAATCAGATAATTTTATTTCCTGCCCCTGCTCGTTTATTAAGTCAACATCCAGGGGTATATTCTTACCCAGTTTCTCTGTTACATTTATTCTTTTTAACTCGGAGAGATCATCACGGACTCTTTGTGCATATGCTCCGTTGATGAAAAATAAAAATATTAAGAATAACCTCATAAATCCGGGGTTAACGATTGTAATCTTCGACGACCAGTTCCATAGCCCTGTCAATCGGAATCTGATAGATTCCATTTTGCTTATCGATAACACCATATTGAGAAATAAGCTTTTCTGCTGATTGGCGTATTTCAACCAATTCCTGTGAAGGAGCAGCTGCTTCGTTGTATACTGCATTTTCAACATTATAAAGGAAGTAATCACGCAACAAGACCACAAAAACAACTATTATAACAACAATTGTAAGTGTGCCTCCTACAATTCCCTTAACACTAACATCTTTCTTTTCATATCCAGATGACATACTCAACCTGCTTTTCTAATTATTCTTAAAATTTAATGATGCTTTAAGTCTTCGCTCACCAACCGGAAGAACGGGATGGCTGGTTATATTATTCCAGAAATTCCAAACAAAAAGTCCGCCGATACCTAAAATAAGTGTTGCTTCCATCCAACTAAAAGTTAAACCTTCAGAAAAATTAGGTTTTACTAACCAAAATATATCAAAAGCATGCATTAAAATTATCCAGATCGCTATACTTTTCATTAAGGATAAGCGACGTTTGGATGCACGAATCAACAACAATAAAAATGGTAGTGTAAAATGTCCAACAACCAAAAGCATTGTTATAACGTTCCATCCATGTTCCCAGCGCTCCAGATAATAAACAGTTTCTTCAGGGATATTTGCATACCATATCAGGAAGTATTGTGAAAAGCCCATGTATCCCCAAAAAATCAGAAAAGCAAAAAGCAGTTTACCAAGATCATGATAATGTTCGACTGTAATTTCAGAAGTGAGAATTCCTTTATCCCTTAAATTTATACTTACCAAAACAATAAACGATAAAATGGCAAGAAAACTTCCTGCAAAAATATATAAACCGTAAATTGTTGAAAACCAGTGCGGATCAAGCGACATCAACCAGTCAAATGATGCAAATGTCATTGATAATGCAAATAAAATCATACCTGGTGCACTAAAACGGCGCATATTTAAGATGATATCATCATGCGGTTCTTTATCTTGCTTTAAAGACATTTTATATAAAATCCGGCTTAGCAAAAACCAAATACTGAAATAGATGACAGCACGAATAATAAAAAAAGTTATGTTTAAGTATCCTGCTTTTGCAGAAAGTACCGGATCTTCAGCAACAACTTCATGATGTGTCCAGTGGTAAAGGTCATGCATTCCAAAAAGTATTGGTATAAACAGAATCGCGAGCAAGGGGAAGCTGTACATTGCTGCTTCGTTTAATCGCCGCATTACTATATTCCATTCCGAGCCAAAAAGGTTATTGACAAGTGTATAGAATAAACCGCCTAATGCAAATGTCAGCCAAAATATGTACGCAATAAGATATGACTGGAAGAATTCGGCAGAATTCATAAAATAACCTGCTGCACTGACTATCAAAAATATTACACCAACAATCAGAGCATTTCTGCCTGTAGTTCCTTTTTGAGTAAATGTGTATGTACTGCTGTCTATATTCATTTTTTTTCTCTAATTAAGCTCGTTTAGTTTTTGTTCAGGAACATCACTGGCAGTCGCATTTTGAGTACGCTGCAATGCCCGCACATATGCAACAATGGCCCAACGATCATGCACAGGGATCTGTTTTCTGTAAGCAGGCATATTTCTTACACCATTTGAAATCACATCATAAATATAACCATCGGCAAAATCCCTGATTTTTTCCTGATGGAAATCCGGTGGTGGAAGGAAACCACGCTTTGGAACAATACCCTTTCCATCTCCTGCCCGGCTGTGGCAAGGTGAACAATAAATATTATACCGTTCTTGTCCGCGTTGCATTAAATCAATATCCACGGTGAATGGAATTTTTGAAATAAATTCACCTGCTTCATCTTTTCCCCTGTAATACGCATCATCTTCGCGGAGTTCTCCACGCGCAACTGTTCCTTCTTCAGGAGTGCGCATCACACGCTTATCAGCAAAAAATTTACTTTTCTCAAGGGGATCATAACGATTCTGATCATCCATATTAGGATTTAGGTGAATCGCCGGCTTATCAGAAGGCTGCCCGCGAAGACAACTTATGCTTACAAGCATTACAGTTGCCAGGGCAAAAGCCGATTTTAAATATGTTTTCCAGGTAGACTTCAATGTTAACCTTCCCATGTAATTAGTCTTCTTCATTGGGGACTACTAATTCAATATTTTTACCGCCTATTGACTCCAGAAACTTTTTTGTTTTTTCTGCTTCAAACTGCGGATCGTCTGCTTCAATACTTACAAAAAATCCATCATCATTTACTTTTTTTGAAAAGTTTTCTGAGTAAAATAAAGGATGATGAAAACGCGGCAGGCCTATAAGAACCATCATACCAATCACTGTAACGATTGCAGATAACAAAACCATAACTGCCCAGGATGCAACCCCATAAGCCTGATAGCTGAATAATGGCTTACCTGATAACACTAAAGGATAGTCGATTGCAGATGTCCATCCCTGAAAAGCAAACATACCGATGACAGAAATTACGGCAACGACTCCAACAACATATCCCAGCGGAGATCTTTTTTCACCCATCGCATCATCCATTCCATGAATTGGAAAAGGAGAATGACAATCAAATTTTTTAAACCCCTGGTCTTTTACTTTTTCAGCTGCATGTAAAAGATCAGCAGGATCTTTAAATTCTGCTAAAACAGCTAATACTTTTTCACTCATTATTTGCTTTCTCCTTCATGCCCATTATGACCGTGATGTGGATTGGCCTGCGGTAAAACTCCTTTTACTTCCGACATTGCAACCATGGGCAAATGACGAATAAATAATAAAAACAGCGTGAAGAACAAACCGAAAGAACCTATTAACAAGGAAACATCCCAGAAAGTTGGAGAATAATAATCCCATGATGATGGTAAAAAGTCACGGGATAAAGAAGTAACAATAATAACAAAACGTTCAAACCACATACCAATATTAACAGTTATTGAAGCAATAAACATAACCGGAATACTTCTTCTTAACCTTCTTGACCAGAAAATCTGCGGTATTATAACATTACATGATATCATTATCCAATATGCCCAGGCATATTCTCCAAATGCCCTGTTTATAAAAGCATATGCTTCATAGGGGTTACCGCTGTACCAGGCTATAAAAAATTCCATGCTGTAAGAATAACCAACCATCATACCTGTAACCATGATAATTTTATTCATGTTTTCAAGGTGTGTCATGGTTATAATGTGTTCAAGATGATAAACCCTGCGGGCAATCAATGCCAGCGTCATTACCATTGCAAAACCTGAGAATATAGCACCGGCTACGAAGTATGGCGGGAATATTGTGGTATGCCAGCCGGGAATTACACTTGTTGCAAAGTCTGTACTAACAACACTATGCACAGATAAAACAAGCGGTGTGGATAAACCAGCTAATAGTAAATAAGCCAATTCATAATGTTTCCATTGTTTATTACCACCACGCCAGCCCAGCGAAAATATTCCAAATAAAACTTTACGGATTTTTGTCTTTGCACGATCACGAAGTGTTGCTAAATCTGGTATCAATCCTGTATACCAAAAAAGCAGAGATACTGTAAAATATGTTCCAACTGCAAAGAAGTCCCACAATAGTGGACTGCGAAAGTTCGGCCACATATCCATCTGATTTGGAATCGGGAAAAAATAATAGACGACCCAGATACGACCGACATGAATACCGGGGAATACAAGGGCACAAATAACAGCAAACAACGTCATAGCTTCAGCAAAACGGTTAATTGAAGTACGCCACTTCTGCCTGAATAAAAACAACACAGCGGAAATAAGTGTTCCAGCGTGCCCTATACCAACCCAAAATACAAAATTTACAATTGCCCAGCCCCAGCCTACAGGATTATTTAATCCCCAAATACCGGTTCCTTCCCAAACCAGATAACCGATTGATCCGAAAAGGAGCAGCATCAATGACGACGCCAGGCCAAATAAAAGCAACCACTCTTTTGTAGTTTTTGACTCGGTTATGGAAGATATTCTATCAGTAATAGATGAAAAAGTCTGATTACCTGTTATTAAAGGAACCTGATAATCATAAACCGCTTCCGTCTCTTTGTTCATGGAACTCACTTTTTTCTCGCTTTTATTAACTTACTGTTTCAGTTTGTTTAACTATTTCAGGATTAGGATTTCGCAGCTTGGCAAGATAGGTGGTGCGTGGCTTAACATTAAGTTCACCAAGCATAGCATAGTTTCGATTCTGTTGTTTTACTTTTGTTACTTTGCTTTCAGGATCATTTATATTACCAAATACAATAGCATCCGCCGGACAAGCCTGCTGGCAGGCGGTTACAACTTCGCCATCAACCAAAGTGCGCCCTTCATTTTTAGCACCTATCTTTGCTGCCTGTATACGCTGAGTACAATAAGTACATTTTTCCATAACCCCACGAAAACGTACAGTTACATCCGGATTCTGTACCATTTTTATCGTTTCAGGATAGTCTTTTGTATAGTTAAAGAAATTAAAGCGGCGGACTTTATACGGGCAGTTATTTGAACAGTAACGCGTACCTACACAACGGTTATAGGTCATAACATTAAGACCTTCTTTGTCATGCAAAGTGGCTTGAACCGGACAAACCTGCTCACATGGGGCATTCTCACAATGCTGACATGCAACCGGCTGATAAACCATTTCAGGATTATCAAGATCGCCGGAAAAATAGCGGTCCATGCGCATCCAGTGCATTTCACGGCCTTTTTCAACCTGTTCTTTGCCAACAATCGGAACATTGTTCTCACTCTGACAGGCAATAACACAAGCATTACAACCTGAACAGGTATTCAGATCAATTGCCATTCCCCATTGGTAACCTTCTGTATAAGGATATTCTTCCCAAAGTGATTTCAATGGTGGATGTTTAACCATATTTGGAGCAAATTCAGGATCTTTTTTGTATTCTTCCAAAGTGGCTTCACGAATCAATGGTCTGTTTTCCATCGAGCTGTGATCCTGCGTGTTAGCAAGAACATAGGTTCTTCCCGTAGGAGTAATCCTTGCTCCGGTAACCGAAAATGAATCGGATGGTTTTAGTGTATTAACGTTAAAACCGGCGCCGTCGGCAATTCTTCCATAATCCTTTCGCCCCATACCAACTTCCAGAGAGATTACATAATCAGCCTGACCGGGTAGTACATGAGCAACAATTTCCAATTCCTTTCCGCCAACATTAATAAAAACCAGGTCTCTTGTTTTAACACCAAGTTCTTCAGCTGTTTTCGGACTGATTAATGCTGCGTTATCCCAGGAAATTTTTGTTACAGGATCGGGTGCTTCCTGGAGCCAGCCATTATTGACATAACGGCCATCGTATGTTTTTGCGGATGGATAAAAAACGATTTCTAGATTATCTTTTGATAAAGATGTGGCTGAAATATCAGACGATTTAACTAGATTATTTATAGCCTGACCATCTGCCTTTACAGTTATAAGACTTTTGTTTTCCGCATGGACGCCATCATGGAGAATCCTTCTCCAGTTTTTGGCAAGAGTTTTGGTTTTCAAAATATCCTGCCATGTTTCATTTAATATATCATGGCAATCTTTATCTTCGGCAGAAGTGATCAGATTTAATACTTCAGTATTTGTTTTTCCATTGTATAAAGGCTGAATCAATGGCTGTATAGTGGAAATGGTACCATCAACGGCCACAGCATCACCCCATGACTCAAGGAAATGTGCCTGATGAATATGCCAGGTCGACAACGCAGCTGTCTCATCTTTATACAATGAGAGCGTAATTCTGTTTTTAATTTTCTTATAAGCTTCACCGAAATTTTGACCTGCAGTTGAATTATAAACAGGGTTACTCCCCAGGACAATTACCGTGTCCAGTTTTGAAGCATTCTTTATAACATCAGCAATCGAATCACCATCATGCACCAGGTAAGGATCAGAATGGTAAGTAACAGTATTTCCATTGTTGCTCAAAGATTCATTTATGGCAAATACGATTGAATGAGTTGCAGCGGTTTGTCTGTGCCCTGCTACAACAATACTTTTACCGGGGTTTTTCTTCAGATCCTTTACAAGTGCATTTACCCATGCCGGATCAACAACATTTTCAGATGCATTTGTTAAAACACCTAATGCTGATGCGATTTGTCTGACAAACCGTTCAATTTGATTTTGCGATAGCCGTTTACGATGATCCGACATACTGCCGGTGACGGAAAAAGAAGATTCAACTATATATAAGCGATTCATTTCATCTTTTTCAGTCTCAACCTTTCGGCCTTTAGCAAAACCCTTATTTCCGGTGATCGACTCTTGTTCTAATCCAAGAAAATCATTATCAATAGAAAGTACCACTTTTGCTTTATCAAAATGATGTTTTGCACGAACCCTTTTTCCGGTAGCTGTCTCCAGACCTTGGTACACATTTTTATAGCTTACAGGCTCGTCTATAACCCATGATGCTTTTGGAAATACACTTTTGAATGTTTCATAAAGACGATGCAGTGTTGGAGATGAAAACTCTCCAGATATAACTGCTAGTCCTTCACCCCGACTCTCTGTAAACTGACTATGTTTTTCTTTCCAGAATGCAACAAAATCACTCCATTGCGCATCTGTGCCTTCATTCGAAACCGACTTAGCACGATCAGGATCATAAACATTAAGTACTTCTGCCTGTAGAAAAGCATTTGTTTTACCCAGAGAAGATGGATGCTTTTCATTACCTTCAATTTTAGTGGGACGGCCACCATGGCTTTCAACCAGAACACCATAAGCATGACTGCCTAAAGTAGCAGTAGAAGCATAATATTTAGGAATTCCTGGGATCATATCTTCCGGAGCTTTAACATAAGGTACAATTTTCTGAACCGGTTTACGGCAACTGACCAACCCGGCAAATGCAATCGATGCACCCATCAGACCAAGAAAATTTCGACGGGTCACCGGATTTGTCATTTCCGAAGCATTTTCAGGAAATTCTCTTTCCAGGAAACTTCGAAATTCGGGCGTATCGGCAATTTGATCAAGGCTACGCCAGTATTCTTTTCCATTATTTTTTTGCATTTCTTTCATCGATGACATCCTGAGCAATCTGTTGGAGGGTTGATATTTTTTTCTATAATTACTTTTTTCGCAAATTCAGCCTGATCAGCCGGAGGTGTCCAGTTCATTGTTGTTATCTGGTCTCTTCTGCGAATGAATTGTTCGGGAGCGCGGTGACATGTAAGGCACCATCCCATGCTCAGCGGCTCTTTTTGTTCAACTTTAACCATAGCTGCCACATTACCATGACAACTTTCACAGCCAATACCGGCAGTTATATGGGCACTATGATTAAAAAATGAATAATCGGGCAGATCATGTATTCTCACCCATTCGATGGAATTGCCGGTTGCCCAGCTTTCACGAACCAATTCCAGTGTAGGTCTATCTGTTCCGATAAGTGTATGACAATTCATACATGTTTCTGTAGGCGGCACATTTGCTTTTGCTGAAACTTCTACCGTTGTATGGCAATAACGGCAATCTATCCCCAAATCACCGGCGTGCAGCTTATGACTGTAGTCAACCGGTTGCTGCGGACGATAACCGACATCTAAGTATTGAGGTGAGCCAAAATACCAGAAAAAGCCAACAACACCAATACCGAGCAGCGTTACTGCAATAACAGCATACAATGGCCAAAGGTTGGCGCTTTTCTTAAAAATTTGAGCCAATGGTAACTCCTATAAGCATGAAATAAATTTTCTGATTGTAAAAATATATTACGATGAAAAAAATTGCCCCGAAAAAGCATTATAAAGTTTTCAATATAAATTTTGATTGAATTACTTTCAAACACTTTTGTTATGATTTTAAATTTACAGGCTTAAAAAATTCCATCAACAACAATTACTGCAAAAAGCATAAACAAATAAATAATAGAATAACCAAAGAGACCTTTGATCTCTTTTTCTTTGCGTGTCTTGTTTGCTTTAAATGTTTTTAATAAAAATAATGCACCAAAAACAACAGCCGCTATCAGGTAAAAAATCCCCATATCACTATTATGCAGCATTAGAAGACTGGATGCCACCAAAAGCCATGAATATAAAATTATTTGCTTGAATGTTGAATTATCACCTTTAACAACAGGCATCATTGGCAGATTAGCAACACGGTAATCATCTTTATAAACCAGAGCCAGTGCCCAAAAATGTGGTGGTGTCCATAAAAAGATAATCAGGAATAAAATCCATGGGTCAACAGCCATTTGACCTGAAGCAGCAACCCATGCACCGACGGGAGCCATTGAACCGGCAGCCCCGCCAATAACAATATTCTGGGCAGTATTGGGCTTAAGATAGAGCGTGTAAAAAAGACTGTAAAAGAGTATAGTACTTAATGACAATAATGCACTATACCAGTTAAATACCAGTCCGAAAATCAGCAGACCAATAACCCCGATTGTTATAGAAAATACAAACGCCTGAGTTGCTCCGAGCTGTTGCAATGGCAATGGTCGCCTGCCTGCAGTACGTTTCATTTTTGCATCAATGTTACGCTCAAAACACTGGTTTAAAGCATTTGCCGATCCACCGGTAAGATATATTGCAAAGACAACCAATAGGAATTTAAAAGGATGACTGAGCAGGCTTCCTTCTAACACAAGCGCCGTGCTGCCTGTTACCACAACCAGCAACATGATGGTGGGCTTGGTTAAAGCAAAGTATGATTTTATTTTATTTTGCATCTACAGTCTTATTTTCCTTTTTTTCATCTTCCTTTTTTTTTGCTTGTTTGTGAGAGATACTTTTTCCGTTTACAAGATATTTAAATTGCTTTTCAAACTCTTCTAATGTGAGTCCGGCTGTTGCGGCGTATTTTGCCAATTCATGCGGATCATCAAAATCATCTTTATTTAAGCGGATCATATAGCGATGGGCAATTTTATATGCTTCTGACTCCGTATCAACCATTCTGACTTTCATTTTATTTGTTTCAGGATCAAGGATGTCTTTAAAATACATAGGGACAAATCGATTATCCTGCATCGAGATTAAGGCGCCATTTCCACCGTCAAATAAAAATTTTGCGGCCATATAACCCAGATCACGTGTATACTCCATATCAAAAGGTATCGGATCAGCACAACGGAGTTCGTAACCAATATTTTTTGCTACAATTGTGGTCTTAATGCCAAATTGTTTAAGACGCTGCTGAACATGGTATTTAAGAATTTCACCAAAATTAATTTCAGCAAAACGAAGATTATCATGTGCATCTTTTTCAATATTTACCAGGGTATCAAACGCATGTGGATCAAGCTTATCTATAAGACCTTCGGCAATAATAGCAACACCATCCTGGCGTCCATAGCTGATTCTTTTAATTATCGCGCCTACTAAAGTATCAACCATATGTCCCAAACTTACTTTTTCTTCAGGAAATTCTTCCGGGATAAGAGTAAGTGTAGCACCTGCGGATTTTCCGGTTCCAAGTGCAAGATGTCCGGCTTTTCTTCCCATAGTTACAACAAAATACCAGCGGGAAGTTGTACGCGCGTCTGTCATTATATTTTTTACAATTTCCACCCCGATATGACGGGCAGTCTGGTATCCAAAAGTTGGAATACCGTGCGGTAAATCAAGGTCATTATCAATCGTTTTTGGAACATGAGCCACCTGGATACGTCCATTCGCAACTTGTTCAACCTTATATGCAGAGTAACAGGTGTCATCACCACCGATAGTGATCAACTTATCGACATTCAATCTTAAAAGTGATGAAATTGTATTTTCCAGGTGTTTTTTATTTTTCGTTGGATTTTCGCGGGCAATACCAAGGTAAGATCCGCCACGGAAATGTATCCGGCTTACACTATCTATTGACAAAGGAATAATATTTGAAATATTCCCTTCCATTAGCCATTTGAATCCATCTTTAATCCCAATAACTTCAGCTCCTGAAAGGATTGCTCTTATTGTAGCTGCACCTATAACACTGTTAATTCCCGGTGCAGGACCACCGGCTACCAGAATAGCTAACCGCTTTGGATACATCACTTACTCCATGGTTATATGTTGATGATAAAAAATTAGCTGGTGAATTTAATCTCGAGAGCCACTGTTTACAAATTTAATTGTTTATTTTTATTATATATTTAAAATAAATTTGTGTTCTAAATCTCTTTTCATTTAATCCGATAGCCATAATTTATGGCTTATTACTTTAATTTAATGGTTTTCAATTCCGGATTGCTGTTTTGAAACCAGATAACGAAATTTATGCTATGATTATTCAGGATATACATCTTTCAGGTTTTATTAACCTTGACCCGGAAACAGGTCTGGATCTTTCTCTTATAGAGAACAAAAAGATTTTATCAGCCCGGGCCGAAAATAAACGATTTTTATTTTTTGGCCTTATTGGTGTGATTTACGGTTTGAGCAAAGATGAAAAACGTAAATATAAAGACAAAAGACAAAATGTTTTAACAGGCAGAATTGATATCCGTTTTGATGATTATATTATGCATATTGAACGTGATTTTGAAACCGATATCGTTGCGATTCTCTCTTCAGGTAAAAACACTTATAAGCCGGTTTTTCAGGATAAAGATATTGTAGGAAGCGACAGTCGTCCGTATTTAAAAATCTTAGAGAGCTTTTTTTCAATAACAGATAAACAGCTCATTATGGAAATCTGTAATGACTCATTCAGGAATGACCAATCCACGCTCGGAGAATTGCTGGATCTTCTTTACTTGTTGATACGTCCTAAATTTAAAATGTCAGCAATAAAAAAACTTATATCATCATCAAAAAAAGTGATTGAGTTTACATCAAGAACGGAAAATAATTCTTCCATAAGTGCAAATCTGCAGGATGCAATTAATCAATTGCACCTTTTAAAAAATGCAAAGAAGCTGGCTCAAAGCTCGGCAAGTCTTGATTCCGATATCACTAAACTGCAAAACTGCGTTGATTCTTTCCCGACAACTAATCCACAAGATGATGCTCTTGCACGCTTGAAGCAAAGATTTCCGCTTATTTACCAGCTTGATGCAACTATGGTTAAGCGCGATATTACAAGGTTGCATGCCTTACAGACCAGTTTCCACAGAATTAAACAACGTTTAAACGAAGTAAATACAAAGAAAACCGATATTGAAAATATTATTAATAAAAAATTACTGATCTATTCAAATTTACCTGACAGCTTTGAAGATGATTTTATCAAGTACCAGGAACTTACAATGGATCAGGCACAATTAAAAAATGACTTTGATCGGTTAGAAATTCGGGATGATAATCTTCAAACAGATTTGAGTTCAAAAAAGAAAACGGAGTTCCTGTTACAATCGTTATCTGTTAGTATACTGCTTCTCTTCGGTTTAATTTTATTTTCTGACAAATGGCCTTTAATTACAGGTTTAACAATTGCCGTTTCATTTATAATTTATTTTTCTATGCGCTTTCTTAAAAAAAGCATAATCAATGACCTGGAAGAAAGTCAGCAAAAAAGAACTGATTTAAAAACAAAGTTGAAAAACATAGAAAAATCCATTTATGCTTTAAGAGAAGAATCGTATCTGCTTGATGACCAGGATTATATCGATTCTCATATTGAACGATTCCGGAAATATAAAAGTGTGAAAAAACAATTGGATCTTCTGAATAATGAGTTAAATGATTTCAAGACTCAGCTTGATTCGGATAAGTTTAAATTTGACATGCCCCATTTGGAACGAAAGTATAAAGATCTGATCAATTTAAATCCGCCGGAAGGTCTTCAAACCTATATTGATGAATTTGAGACAATTCAAAAAGAAGCAGAAACAATGCAGATCGAACACGCAGTGGATGAGAGATTATTACCATTGGTTAATATTATTTACGAGTACAGCAATATCAATACTGAATTGAAAAAGACCCGCACTTACATCGAGGATTTTCTTGAGATTGAGGAGATTGAAAAAAATATTGATCGGCGAATCTCAGAACTTGAACGGCAGATCACCCATTTAAAACAGCAAATCCAGCTTGAGAATGCTTAGGTAAATACCTACCTTTGCAAATGAATTTTCCCAACGAACTATTACTTTTTGCAGTAGGAGCCATTGCAGGCTTTGTTAATGTTATGGCTGGCGGCGGATCAACGATAACACTGCCTTTACTGATATTTTCCGGACTGGATGCAGCAACTGCTAATGGTACAAACCGTATAGCTATTCTGTTGCAAAACGTTTCTGGAATCAGCAGCTTTCGTCAGCAAAAAGTAGTGGGATTAAGAAAAGCCTTTTTTTATGCCCTGTTTACAATTCCAGGAGCTATTGCCGGAGCTTTTTTTTCAATAAAAATTACACAGGATTGGTTTGAGCGGATTCTTGCCGTCGTAATGATCGGGGTTATTATTTCTCTTTTTCAGAAGCGTAAAAACAACCCGCTGCAGGATGAAGTCTTAAAACCAGGGATCTGGTTTTACATAACACTTTTTGGCATCGGCTTTTATGGCGGATTTATACAGGTAGGTGTCGGATTTATATTGATGGCAGCGCTGTTTCATTTTTTACAAACGAGTCTCATCCGGGTGAATTTTTATAAGCTTGTCGTTGTTATGGTTTACACCATTCCTGCTCTTTTGATTTTTGTTGTACATGATAAAATTAACTGGACACTTGGCTTAAGCCTTGCTGCAGGTAATATGACGGGGGCCTGGATTGCTGCACATCTCTCTGTTAAAAAAGGTGACAGGATTATCAAATATGCATTATCGGTGGCAATCCTGATGATGGCGATTAAACTGTTTATATAAAATGGCAAACAGAACACCTGTACTGAATCTTCCTGCTGCTGAGTTAAAAGTTGATGAGAATATGATTTTTGACCCGGTCAGAAAAAAGTGGGTTACACTAACGCCGGAAGAATGGGTAAGACAGAACTTTATTGCATATTTGATCGATTCCAGGAAATATCCTAAAAGCCTGATAAAAATCGAAGCATCCATCAACGCTTTTAATAAAGCCCGGCGCTGTGACGCGATAATATATACGCGTGAAGTATCTCCTTTGGTAATCATAGAATTTAAAGCACCGGATATAGAAATAAATGAAAAAACATTTAAACAAATTGCCTTTTATAACAGCTCACTTAATGTTCCGTTTCTTATTTTAAGTAATGGATTGGATCATTATTTCTGTGAAGTAAATCCGGTCAACAAAACTTGCAAATTCTGGGATCATATACCGCTTTACCAGGAAATTAATTCACTTATTTGAACCAGAAGCTGAATCTGGCTAATAAACTGTTGAACTTATGCCGTACATTTGTTACAATCGGCGCTAAAAAAATTAAAGAAAATGATTAAATATTATTCCCCTGCTGAAATAAATGAGATCCGGACAAGTGCGCAGCTTGTTTCTAAAACACTTGGACTAATAGCATCACTGATTGAACCGGGTATCAGTACACTGGAGCTGGATCGTGTAGCCGAAGAGTTTATCAGAGATCATGGTGCAAAACCGGCATTTAAAGGTTTCCAGGGCTTTCCCAATACACTTTGTATGTCTCGTAATGAAGAAGTTGTCCATGGTATTCCATCTGACAAACCACTGGAAAACGGCGATGTGGTCTCTGTTGACTGTGGTGTAAAGCTCAATGGTTATTACGGAGATCATGCTTATACTTTTGTTGTGGGAGAAGTTAATTTCCAGATTTTAAAATTATTACGGGTGACAAAAGAGTGTCTTGATATCGGCATAAATAACGCTGTTCATGGAAATGCCATGGGTGACATTGCTTTTAACATTCAGCAGCATGCAGAGAGCCATGGATATGGTGTAGTAAGAGAATTAGTTGGACATGGTGTCGGACGCAATCTGCATGAAGAACCGCAAGTACCAAACTATGGAAAAAAAGGAAAAGGTTTGCGTCTTCGTGAAGGTATGGTATTGGCTATCGAACCCATGATTAATATGGGAACACAAAATATAATTCAGCTTAAAGATGGCTGGACGATTGTTACAGTCGATAAAAAACCATCCGCTCATTTTGAGCATAATGTGGCGGTGATGAATGGAAAAGCAGATGTCTTATCCACATTTGCATTTGTCGAAGAAGCGCTAATAAAAAAAGGCTCTGTTGTTATCTAATGAAAATTGCTGTTGATTTTGATGGAACAATCGTTGAACACCGCTACCCTGAAATCGGAAAACCGGTTCTCTTTGCTTTTGACGCCCTGAAAGAACTGCAAAAACGCGGACATAAATTAGTTTTATGGACCTACAGGACCGGTAAGGAATTACAGGATGCTGTTGATTTCTGTAAAGAAAATGGCGTTGAATTTTATGCCGTGAATAAAAGCTTCCCTGAAGAACAATGTGATCCATCGAACCATAACCATAAAATTGATGCTGAATTATTTATTGATGATCGTAATTTGGGGGGATTTCCTGGGTGGGCTAATGTTTTACAAACTCTTCATCCGGAAGATTTTGCAGCAGAACTGCAACCAAAATCAATACTGGAAAAGGTTCGTAATTTTATAGATGAAATAAAAAGCTGACTCTGTTAATATCAGCTGAAACTTTTAACAGCTTCATCTACTGTATCAAAAATTTCAATAATCTCACTTAATTTTGTAATCTCCAAAACCTTTTTAACACTCTCATTAACACCGGAAAGTTTCATTTCTCCCTTTTCATCTCTAATAGTGCGCAACGCCCTTATAATGCCTCCGATCCCAAGACTTGTGATCATACTGACATTCTTTAGATCTATCACTACATTATTAAGTTTTTTCTCAAGAATTCCCAGAATCCGTGCCTGAAGTTTATCGGTTTCTTCTTTCTGCACCAGATTGCCCTTGACGGTTAAAACCATAATTTTATCAAACTTGTTTTCAACGAAATGCATCATTGTTTACCACCCGGTATTTAAGGAATGTCTTTATTTAAGGAAGATTGAAAAATATCGTCTATAAATTAACTATCAATAATCTTACAATTTACCAATCAAAAAAACAACTGACTAATGGTAAAATTCGGAAATTTCAATTCTAATAAAATTCGACTGCTTCACTGAAATATTAAATTTCTACATAAAATTAATCGATTGCAAAAAGTTAGCCCTGTCTAATTATATATTTGACATACCTAATTACGACATATAAATTCAGTTTAAGTTATTTGTAAAACGGGAACGTTTTGAGAAAAAAAAATGTTTAAATTGCAAAATTTAATGAGAAATTAAAAAATGATTATCGATCCTTTAAGTGCTCTATCCACTACTGTAATAGTTCTGATAATTATTCTGATCTTGTTTTGGCCGGATAAAGGCATTGTGTGGCAATTACAATCCAACCATAAAAACAGTCAGCGGGTAATACAGGAAGATGCTTTGAAGCAGATTTATGACCACGAATACAGGAATAAATCTGCAACATTAAGAAGTGTTGCTGGTGCACTTGGCTTTAGCATGGATAAAACATCCGATATTCTTGATAAACTTATGCGGCTTGGACTGGTTAGTTTCAGCGATGCACATTATACGTTAACTGCCCAGGGACGGTCATATGCATTACGCGTTATAAGGCTTCACAGATTATGGGAAAGATACTATGCCGATGAGACAGGTTTTCCGGAAAAAGACTGGCATAAACAAGCGGAAAAACTTGAACACAGCACCACTCCATCTCAAGCTGCAGAATTAGCCCAATCCATGGGAAACCCGCTTTTTGATCCGCACGGTGATCCTATCCCAACAATAGCAGGAGAAATAATAAAGCATGACAGCCTGACTCTCAATTCTTTGAAACCCGGCAATGCTGCAAGGATAACACATATTGAAGATGAACCTGCTGTTTTGTATTCACAGCTGGTAGCATCCGGATTATACCCTGGTATGCATATTTACATTACAGAAAAAGGCAATGATCGTGTGCGATTTGTTGCTGAAGGAGAAGAAATTGTTTTAGCACCAGTGCTTGCAAATCATATTAATGTGCAATTAATACCTGAAGAACTTGCCGAAGATGACGTCAGCGAATCGTTAATAAATCTCAATTTGGGAGAATCGGCTGAAGTAACGAGCATATCAAAAGCATGCCGCGGAATTCAAAGACGACGGTTGATGGATCTTGGAATAATCCCCGGAACAAAAATTTCAGCTGAGCTGACAACTGCCAGTGGCAATCCCACTGCCTATAATATCCGGGGAGCTATGATTGCTTTAAGACATGATCAGGCAAAAATGGTAAAAATTAGAAGAACAGGTTCAGAATGAATATGCAAAATTGTGAAAATTGTCCTGTACATAATAAATCGCAGTTAAAAAGACTTGGTGTGAATATGGATAACTGGGATTATGTAATTGCCCTTGCGGGAAATCCAAACACAGGAAAAAGTACGGTTTTCAATAGTCTCACAGGTCTCAGGCAACACACGGGTAACTGGCCCGGCAAAACTGTAACCCGTGCTGAAGGTGGCTTTGAATATAATGACAGGCGTTACAAAATCGTCGATCTTCCCGGAACATATTCCCTGCTTTCAACAAGTACCGACGAAGAAGTTGCCAGAAATTTTATTCTGTTTGGCCAACCTGATGTTACTGTTGTCGTGGCAGATGCAACCCGTCTTGAAAGAAATTTAAATCTTGTGCTGCAGGTTCTTGAGATAACAGACAGAGCTGTTTTATGCCTTAATCTGATCGATGAAGCCCGCAGACATGATATTAAAATCGATGACAGATTGCTATCGAAGGAGCTTGGAATACCTGTTATTCCTGCATCTGCCCGTCAGCGTGAAGGTATTCCACAGTTACTTGAAAAAATTGATGAAGTAGCCAGTGGTAACTATTTATGCAAACCATACAGAATAAAAAGCAGGTCAACAAAACTGGAAAAATCAATTGAAAGAGTTTCTGATTTAATTGTGAAGAAGTATCCCGGAATAAGGAATCCACGCTGGCTGGCGCTTCGTTTACTGGAAGGTGATCAACATATCGAGAATGCCTTTATTAATGATGAGCTTGATTTCCTTATTAAGGAAAATCTGGCCATTGAAACAGCAGAAATATCAGAAGAGTAAAATAAATGCCGGTAACCGAAAAAGAGAATCTCTTAAAAACTGTAAGGTCATTACGCTGGGACATCGGTGACGATCTGCACGATACATTGATGACTGATATCTATACTGATGCAAATCGAATCAGCGAAAAAGTAATCTCAACCAGCGGGAAAAAACAACGATTCAGCTGGGAAGGAACGCTGGACAGAATTTTAACAGGCAGACTAACCGGTATTCCGGTTATGCTCTTATTACTGTCTATTGTTTTCTGGTTAACAATTCAGGGAGCAAATTATCCAAGCAGCCTGCTCTCAACCCTGCTGATCGACGATATTCACCCGATACTAAAAAGTATTTTGTCAACAATTGGGACTCCTTCCTGGATCAGCGGACTTTTTGTGGATGGTGTTTATCTGGCTGCTGCATGGGTAGTTTCAGTGATGCTGCCCCCCATGGCAATCTTCTTCCCGCTATTCACACTGCTGGAAGATTTTGGTTATTTGCCCAGGATTGCTTTTAACATGGATAATCTTTTTCGCCGTGCCGGGGCACATGGTAAACAGGCCCTGACAATGAGCATGGGTTACGGATGTAACGCAGCCGGAATTGTAGCTACACGGATTATTGACAGTCCCCGGGAGCGTTTAATAGCGATTATTACAAATAATTTCTCTCTGTGCAACGGCCGCTGGCCTACGCAAATTCTGATCGCCAGTTTATTTATTGGCGCAGCTGCGCCGCCTGCACTTGCCGGTGTATTATCCGCAGCAGCCGTCGTCGCTGTCGCTCTTCTGGGAATATTTTTTACTTTCCTGGTTTCCTGGCTGTTATCACGAACCTTACTCAAAGGACAGGCATCAACTTTCAGCCTGGAATTGCCACCATACAGGCCCCCGCGTATTCTGCAAACTTTATACACATCCATGATTGACAGAACTATAATCGTATTATGGCGTGCTGTGGTTTTTGCCATGCCGGCAGGCGCTGTCATCTGGTTACTGGCAAACATAACGATTTCGAATATCAGTCTTGCTGAATATATCATTTCTTTTTTTGATCCGTTTGCCATCCTGATCGGATTAAATGGTGTAATACTGCTGGCTTATGTTATAGCCATTCCTGCAAATGAAATTGTAATTCCTACTATATTAATGCTTACGGTGCTTAACCTGAATATTTCAGGTGTTGGTTCCGGTGCAGGTGTGATGTTTGAATTCAGTGATGCCAATGCTTACACTACACTTTTCAGTCAGGCAAACTGGTCCCTGCTTACTGCTATAAACCTTATGCTTTTCAGCCTTTTACACAATCCCTGTTCCACAACAATCTATACTATATATAAAGAAACAGGAAGTGCCAAATGGACTTGGTTTTCAACACTTATGCCCATTTTCCTGGGATTTATGATTACATTTCTTGTAACACAAATATGGAATATTTTCTTTATATAAATCTTTATATTACGTTTTCCTGTTAATCAATTTTGCTTTTTTGGAAAGGACGAATAAATTACGCCTGCCTAACGATATAGCTTTCCCAATAGATAATAACTAATCATAAAACAAAGGAGAATCTAATGGAGAATATTCAGGAATATATCGATGCATTAGTGCAAATGGTCATTTTATATCTGCCAAAAATTGCAGCTGCAATTGTGATCTTTTTTGTAGGTCTCTGGGTTATTAAAATGATCGTAAAAGGATTTAACAAAGCATCTGCTCATTCAAAAATGGATGTTTCGCTGCAGAAGTTTTTACGCAGCCTGTTTTCTATCTCGCTCAAGGCTTTACTGATCATAAGCGTTATCTCGATGCTTGGGGTAGAAACCACTTCGTTTGTTGCAGTAATTGGTGCAGCCGGTCTTGCCGTTGGTTTTGCATTGCAGGGCAGTCTTTCAAACTTCGCCGGCGGAGTTTTGATCCTGATTTTTAAACCTTTTAAAGTTGGTGATTTTATTGATGGAGCCGGTCATGCCGGAACTGTTCATTCCATTGAAGTTTTAAATACAACCCTAAAAACACCTGATAACAAAACTATCATCATTCCTAACGGACAATTATCCGGAAGTTCTGTAACCAATTTTTCTACCGAAGCACGCCG
Organism: Calditrichia bacterium; assembly: GCA_020635035.1. Taxonomy (GTDB): domain Bacteria; phylum Calditrichota; class Calditrichia; order Calditrichales; family J004; genus JACKAO01. Next base: position 247,069 of record JACKAO010000003.1, on the reverse strand, counting down.
CAGAGTTGATTTTACATTTGGCATTGGATACAGCGATGATATGAAAAAAGCAAAGAATATTATTAAAGGCATTGTTGAGAAAGATGACCGGACATTACATGATCCTGCACCTTTCATTGCCATTGGTAATCTTGGCGACAGTTCCGTTGATATAACTGTGCGTGTCTGGGTGGAATCAGCAAACTATTGGGGTTTTTATTTTGACACAACGGAAGCAGTAAAAGAAGCATTCGATGCAAATGGTATCTCTATTCCGTTCCCGCAAATGGATATTCATCAATATAAAACAAACTAATTAACTAAAATTATAAACGGAGGTCTTATGAGTATGATGAAGGAATTCAAAACATTCGCCATGCGCGGCAATGTTATGGATATGGCAGTTGGTATTATTATTGGAGGCGCTTTTGGTAAAATTGTAGCATCATTTGTGAAAGATATATTGATGCCGCCCCTGGGATTGTTGTTAGGCAATGTGAATTTTACCGCCCTTTCAATAACATTGAAAGAAGCTGTAGGTGAGACAGCAGCTATAACACTTAATTATGGAATATTTATTCAAACTGTTGTTGATTTTTTAATCATTGCTTTTGCAATTTTTATGATGATTAAAGGGATGAACTCGATGAAGAAAAAGGAAGAAGAAAAACCTGCAGCGCCGCCTGCTCCTTCCGCTCAGGAAGTTCTTCTTACAGAAATCCGCGATCTGTTAAAACAAGGTCGTTAAAACTATTAAACCGATATTATTAAGGAGATAAAATGAAACGCCTGATATCTATTTTTATTCTGTTGCTCATTCTTTCTGTTTCTTTGTACGCGCAGGATGAAAAAAAAGAACCTGAATATGGTTGGAAAAAACAAGTGGTCGGTGATCTTAATTTCACACAAAATGCTTTTACAGACTGGCAGCAGGGTGGTGAAGATTCCTGGAGCTGGGCTTTGAATCTGAATGCAAAATTTGAAAATGATCAGCCTGATTATAATTGGGCAAATTCCGGGAAATTTGCATATGGTGAGTCAAAAGTTGGTGATCAGGGATCACGCAAAGCCGCTGATGAAATTAAACTGGAATCCGTTTACACTATGAAATTCGGCCCAACAATTAATCCTTATGCTGCTGCAGGATTTATGACCCAGTTCTCCAAAGGTTATAAATATACTGATGCAGGCAAAGTTGCCGTTTCGAACCTGTTAGATCCCGGGTACATAACCGAAAGTATCGGGGCGGAATACAAGCCAAACGAAACGATAAAAACACGTGCCGGTCTTGCCGCAAAACAAACTATTACATCCGATTTCCCAGGATACGCCGATGATCCGGAAACTGCTAAAGTAGAAGATTTCAAGAATGAAATTGGTGCTGAATCCGTTACAGATCTAAATCTTAAAGTAAGTGAGCGCATTCTTTATGAAAGCAAACTGGAAATCTTTTCAAATTTAAAAGCAACAGATGAAATTGATGTAAACTGGGATAATACTTTTTCTGCAAAAGTATCCGAATTAATCAAAGTCAGCTTTAATTTCCGCGTCCTGTATGACAAAGATATTTTCTATAAGCGTCAGTTAAAGCAAACGCTGGCTGTTGGTCTATCCTATTCTTTCCTTTAAAATCTTAACAGGGGTTTTCAGCTAAAAGCCCCTGTTTTTCCCCAAATTAACCTGTTCATTAATAAAAGTTTAAACAAAATATATTTTATGTGTTGCAACACATAAAAATCAACTGTATATTGATCAGGCAATAATCAAGGGAAAAGAGAATGTCTGTTCTAAGCGAAAGAATAAAACAATATCAATTTGGTAATGCTGGTCACGAAGCCATTCTTAATATTATGCTTACATCTTCACATATCCGTGAACGGCTTAATTCCATTTGTTTAGAGCATAGTATTTCGCTGCAGCAATTCAATATTCTGAGAATTTTGAAGGGTATTCATCCTGAAGGTTTTCCGCGATGTGAGATTTCGGAGCGGATGGTCGAACGGGCACCAGATACAACACGTCTCATTGATCGTTTAGTAAAAAGCGGTTATGTACGCAGAGAAAAATCTTCAGCTGATATGCGCCAGTCTATTGCAAAAATTACCAAAAATGGAATTAATCTTCTTGCGGCAATAAATGAGCGGATCGACCAGTTTACAGATAATTTTGAATCACAAATGGGAACAGCTAACTGTAAACAAATTTCAGAATTTTGCGATAATATTTTAAAGAAAACCTGAAAATTTTTTGAACATTTATGTGTTACAACACGTTTATGCGTAAAAAATAATGTTTATTAACAAAAACCTAAATAAACCAAACGAAGGAGGCATATATGTCTAAATTATTATTTATTTTTACCGTTTTCATTTTGGCTGCGGGTTCAGCTTTTGCGTCGAACTGGACTATCGATAAGTCACACAGCAAGGTTGGCTTCGAAGTGGATCATATGATCATTACAACTGTGGATGGAAATTTTGGTGATTATGATGTTAAACTTACATTCGATCCAAACGATCTTTCAACATTCTCTGTTGAAGCTGTTGTGAAAATAAGCAGCGTTAATACAGAAAATGAGAAACGAGATGAGCACCTGCGCAGCGCTGACTTTTTTGACGCGGCAAGTTTCCCTGAAATGGTTTTCAAGAGCAATCAATTAGTTAAGAATGGAGACAGCTATATTGCCAAAGGTACATTGACTATTCGTGGTGTGACTAAAGAAGTTAATTTACCTTTCAGCATCAAAGGTCCCGTCAAAGATCCATGGGGTAATACACGCATCGGTGTTGATGCAGGAGCCGAAATTAACCGCCAGGATTTTGGTGTAAAATGGAGTAAATCTATGGATGGCGGTGGTCTTGTTGTTAGTGATGAAGTACAGATTAACATAAGCGCTGAATTCATTCAGCAATAGAAATAAGTTCAAATCATTTCAAGCCTTCCGGTTTATTACCGGAAGGCTTTTTTTTTGCGCTGCATCACGATTCAATTACACCTACAAACATATTTTTAAAACTTTTTGCCCACAAACCGGAGGAGATAAATATGCGCAAAGTTATACTATTAACTTTTAGCCTTTTAATAAGCAATATGTTTGGAAGTGTTTTAGAGAAAGATTCACTTGCCCTTGTAGCAGTTTATGACAGCACCAATGGAGCAAACTGGAACATACCCTGGGATTTGAATGCCCCCGTTTCATCCTGGCAGGGTGTTACCGTACAAAATAATCGAGTTACACGGCTGACGGTAACCGGAACCCTTACCGGAACACTCCCACAGCAGATCACAGACATCGATAGTTTAAAGGAATTAAAATTTTATTACACCCGGCTGGATGGTCAGTTCCCGCAAAATATTGGCAACCTGACCAAGCTGGAAGTTCTCGATCTTACCTACAACAATCTTGAAGGAACCATTCCTGCCGGCTTTTACACTTTGACCCGGTTAAAACAAGTCAGCCTGGGCCTGAATAAACTCTCCGGCGAAATTTCTTCAGATATTGCCAACCTGAGCCAGGTGTATTACCTGGGTTTAAATAACAATCAGTTCAGCGGAACAATACCCGCAGCCCTGGGCAGTTTAACGGAGCTCGAGCAGCTTGACTTAAGCCGCAACAACTTTGAAGGCACTATCCCGGTAGAAATCTGCAGCCTGCCAAAGCTGCGGGTACTGAATCTTTACTTTAACAAACTGACCGGAACCATCCCTGCTGAGATTGGCAACCTGCCTGTGTTGGAAAACCTGCGCCTGGCCAACAATGATCTGGATGGTGAAATTCCTGCGAGTATAGGCAATCTGGACAGTTTATTGTACCTGTATCTTGATCAGAACAACCTTTCCGGCGCGATTCCGGCGGAGATTACAAATTGCAAAAGACTGGTATCGATCCGCGCAGGGAACAATGATTTTACCAGCCTGCCGGATTTATCACCACTGACTAATCTTTATGACATCTGGATTCCAGGCAATGAATTTTCAGGTCCCCTGCCCGACTTTTTTTATTCTATGACTCAGCTCGGTACGTTTAACATCACCAGTAATAACTTTGATGGTGAGCTGAAGCCGGACATCGCGAACTGGCAAAATCTGTCGCACTTTTATTTTGGCGGAAATAATTTTTCCGGCAGTATACCCAAAGAAGTCGGCCAACTGGACAAGGTCTCCTTTTTAGAACTTTATTCAAACAATTTCAGTGGTACCATCCCGCCGGAGATTGGTGACATGGAAAATCTCCAGTACCTGCGTTTATATAACAACAACCTGACAGGCAACATCCCGGAAGAACTGGCCCACGCGGAAAAACTGCGTACAATTAACATCAAGCAAAATAACCTGGAAGGGGTCGTACCGGAAAATTTTACTGCCCTGCCCAACCTGACAGATTTAGAAATTTCCGAGAACAATCTGTTTTCCCTGCCAACATTCACACAAAATTTTAACCGGGTAGACCTGCGTCAGAATAAGTTCACCTTTGAAGATATCGAGCCCTTTTTGGAATTGACTGTCTCCCAGTTGTATTACAACCCGCAGGACTCAGCAATCGCACCTAAAGCTTACACCACACCATTGAACTCAACGATCACACTCAATCTTAAAATCGGCGGTTCAGCCAATCACTACAAATGGTTCAAAGACGGGCAGGTAATCGTGGAAGATGAGACAAGCGGCTTGCTAACAATCAACGCCATGCAGGAAGCGGATGCCGGTGTGTATCATGCTGAAGTAAGCAATGAAGTGGTTACCGATTTGACTATCCTGACCCACCCCATCGATCTGCAAATCGGGCCTGCGGTTGCGGATTCCCTGGCCCTGGTTGATTTATATAATGCGACCGGTGGCACCTCGTGGACAAATAACAGCAATTGGCTCACTGCAGCTTCCCTGGAAACCTGGTTTGGCATTACGAAAACCGATGACAACTACCAGGTCAGTCTGGTTAATAACAACCTTAACGGCGAACTGCCGGCAGGTATCTGCAACCTGATCAACACCAGCAAACTTGATCTCAGCGAAAACAATCTGTCCGGAACCATCCCTGCAGAAATAGGATGGCTGCACCAGATAACTGAATTAAACTTATCAGGCAATTCTTTAACCGGGAGCGTACCGGAAGACCTGCTGCTTGTTAACAATCTTACCAATTTAAACCTGGCCAATAACAGTTTAACAACATTACCAAATTTCAACAAAATGCCAGAACCCATCACTAATTTATTTGTCAGCAACAATGCGCTGACTTTTGGCGACCTTGAGAAAAATATCGGTTCTGCCAGCCAGTTTATGTACGCACCGCAGGATAGTATTGGTTCTGCAGCTGCCTTTGAACTGGACGAAGGCGAAAGCTTTAGTCTGCAGATTGTCACCGATGGTACAGCGAATCATTACCAGTGGTATCATGATGGTACACCAATCGACCAGGCTACCGATTATATTTATGAAGTGAGTAACGCCACACCAGGACAGAGCGGCCAATACAGCTGTGTTGTAACAAATGATATCGCTACAGAATTGGAATTAAATACAAAAGTGATCCATGTAAAAGTGATTGGTACCACCGGATTGGGTAACGGACTGGAAAATCTGCCGCAAAAATTTGACCTGTCTCAGAATTATCCCAATCCTTTTAACCCGGAAACGACAATTCGTTATGGACTTCCGTCTGCGTCGCATATTAAACTAACCATTTACAATACACTTGGACAGGTTGTTGCAGAGCTGGTTAATGGAAATCAGCAGGCAGGCTATCATTCAGTGAAATTTCAGGCGGACCATTATTCAAGCGGTCTTTATTTCTATGTTCTTGAGACAAACGGAATGCTCTTTAAACGTAAGATGCTGCTGATAAAATAGTAGTAAAAACTAAAAACGCAGGTTTTTAAGCCTGCGTTTTTTATTTGTCATTTAATATTGTTAATCTGATTTTGGCGCGATTTCAAAATCGGCGGTTTTACGGCGAAAAGGCATGTTTATAAAATCTTTGGAAAATACCGATGCGCTTTTACCATATTTAAAAAGTAGCCTGTCCGGGATATTTTCCTGGTAAACAAACAAGTATGGAATCGCTTCATATTTTCCGATATCCACTTCATTGGATTCCACTTCCCAATTAATATCCATTGTCCAGTATTTTACAGAATCAATAACGGTAGCTACCAGGTTCGATGGCTGACTGATCAGGTGTATGTAATCAAATTGCGCTTCTTTCCCTTTAAGAAAAGCACTACCTAATTTCTTTTCTTTTGCGAAATGAGTAAAAACAACCACTGAATCTGCTCTATTTTCCAGGCGGACCTGGATTTGCACCTGGCCGGTATAGTCACTTTTTATTTTATTTGGTGTGATAGTTGTTTTAACATCGAGCAGCTTACCAAGTAATACATCATCTTTCACAATACCTTGCTGATCCAGATCAGCCATTCCATACCCAAATTCTCCGTCTTTCATAAAAATAGTAGACGTTTTAAGTTCGTAATTATTCACGTAATAGTACAAATGCAGAAAACCAGTAAATTTACTGCCAACCTGTAATTTCGGACTTAGCTGAAGGTTCAATTCAAAATTACCACGCTTATCAGTTTCTGTATACAGATCGAGCTGTTCAAGGTATATTGAGACGCCCGAGAAATCATCTGTTTCGTCCAGGCGTACCTGTCCGCTGATTTTGAATTTTGAATTATCTTTTATCTCGTCATCTGCAAAAAACGGATTATAAGTGCAGGCAGATAACAAAAATAAAACGACAAATGTAAATCGGAGTATTTTCATATCAGCATCAAATTTTTACTAACTAATCGTTTAAACGAGAAAAAATATTATTTTATTACAAATAATTTTTGCGCATTAATTTTAATTGGTACATACAGGTATTGATGTGTCATTGTATATGCAAATTCACTGATCGATGTTACCAGATCATCCGGGATTCCCTGCTGCTTTATACGCAGAAAAGGCACGATTTCATATTCACCCGGCGGCAAATGAACGGAAATTGTATTTGTAGCTGAAACGGGAAAATTAAGGAATTGTTCTTTAGGGGTACTTGTTGGCAGTATAAACGGGTATGATAAGCGGATGGAGTCTCTTCTGGCAAATATAAAAGCACCGATTGTATTATCATTTGTAAAATACGCTTCAACATCTGCACCATAAGCCGTAGGCTCGATATTGATTGTAACATCGAAATCCGGCGGATATTCATCAACATTTACAATATTTGGAGATATGGATGTAGTGATTGATAATAACTTCGGTAAAACTACTTTATCAATCACATTGCCATTGGCATCAATTGCCTTTTCGCCGAATTCAACTTCCCCGCTGCGCAGAATAACAGACAGGCTGTCAAACCGGTAATTGGACATAAAATAATATAACCGAAAAATACCGCTATATGCATTTGCCCCGCCAGGTAAACTTTCAGGAGAAGGCAACTGCAGTTTAAAATTTCCTGATGAATCGGTATATGTAAAAGCATTAACACCTTCCAGCCAGATATAAATCCCGGAATTATCGCTGGCATTTTGCAGCTGAACATTGCCTTTAATCGCCAATCTGTTAGCAGGGTAATCATCTCCCCCAAAGAATGGGTTATTTGTGCATCCACTTAAAATGAGAAATAAAATTATCAGTACAATTTTCAGTTTTACTGCGGGATACATCATCAGTACTCCAGTCCAAATCCGATATAAAACCTTCTGTCACGTATTGCAATTCCTTCCAGAACAGTATCATCATTAAGGATATTTCGGGCACTGAAGGTTGTATTCAGCTTAAAATAATCCAGGTCAAACTCTTTACTCAGGTGAAAATCGATATTACTGTATCCGGATAAATTTTGAGCAGCAAATCTTCCGTTTGAAAAGCGGAACCAGCCGACCTGGTCACTCTCGCTGAACCAGTTAATCCGTGCTGAATACCCCTGATAGTCAAATTGCGCCTGGGCCGTATATTTAACATCACTTTTAAATGGGAAAGCAGCTTTTTCCGAGATAAAATAGCGGGATGCACCAAACTCAATTGTTAACTTATTGGTAAACATAAATGCTCTCACCTGGCCTTCGATCCCAGAAAGATTTGCATTTGCTACATTGTCATAAAAAGCTACCGGCACACCAATCTGATAATATGTCCGGAATTTGTTTTCATATAAATTTTTAAAATAATTCACTTTGGTCTGCCAGCCATCAATCAGCTTGATTTTTGATGTTTCACGAATTACTTCAAAACCAATCTCTGTGCTGCGGTTTTTTTCAGGATTAAGATTTGCAATTACTGCCGGTTGTGTCGGATCAAAGGCTGATGGGGAACTAAGCTGGTGAAACATAGTCGGGAATTTTACATTATTCCCGGTACTCAAAAACACGTTATAAGAAATGTCTTTATTTGATCCTTTAAGCTGAGTGGAAAATTTCATGGTATTCTCATTCCAGCTGTTTTCCGCAAAAACGCCCGGTAAATAACTAAGCTCATCAAACTCATTTCTTTCAACAACGTTTTTCTGCTGATTTAAAATATAATCATAACGGTAGCTGAAATTAATATCTGCTGATTCCAGGAATTGCGAACCTGTTGGCGTCTGCATTTTAAGAATGGCCACCCCGCCATGCTTTTGTCTAGTCAGAGTTGCAGATTCCAGACCTTGCGGCTGCTGATCCAGGTAGGTTCGCTTTTCTTTAAAATCCAATGAACCATTCTCAAACTGGTAAGCAGTAAGCATTGTAAATTTTTCATGAACAAACGTTTTTTCAAGGTTGAGATAGTAATTATCATTGAAGAAATGCCGGTCATAATAACCGCTGACCAGGCTTTGACCATTGGCGGCTGTAATGTTTACCGGGATATATTGGGAATTATCCAGCTCCTGATATGCAGCTACCAAACTTAAATTATGTACATTTCCGATACGCCCGCTGTAACGTAATGATGCAATCTGGTTAAGGTCACTGATTTCTTCATACATCCGGTTATTTTTATACCCGAGTTCTGCACGCATATACATCAGGCTCAGGTTATTCTGCGGGCCGTCTTCATCCGATGGAAAAGAATATATAGCATTTGCTGCGTGATGCGTCGTTTCATTTTTAAGAAAATCCTGGCCATCAGAATAAGGTCTTTTGCTTCCTGCACTTTTTTGATTATAAGAGATATACAGATTGTCAGTTATGCTGTGATTGAGCTGCAAATTCCAGTCACCCGAATCATACGATCCAAATTTTTGAATAAAACGCGCGGTATAATTTTGTTTTGTTTTTGGAATAATATTCACAACACCTGAAAAGGCATCCGAACCAAAAAGAGCTGTATTACTGCCTTTAATAATCTCCACCTGCTGAATATCTTCAACATTTAAAAGCGACAGGTCGAACACATTATCATAATTGTTATTCATTTTTACGCCGTTGTAAAACACAACAACATCTTCGGGATTACCTGCACGCATCGAAATAACTTTTTTGCCGGAAAGGTCTTCTTCAATCTGCACACTCTGATCTGTTCTTAAAAGATCACCGACATCAATGTACCCGCGGCCTTCAAATTCTTTTGCATCTATTATCGTAAGTGATTGTGGTAAATCTTTGGAAAATTCTGATTCAGCTTTTTTTGCTTCAACCGTAATTTTATTTGTTTGCAGAAGGTTCGGCTTCAGTAGAAATTCGTCCATATATTTCGCTTTAGAAAGGCTTAACTGCAAGGTATCATAAGCAACATGATCAAAAACAACAATCATCTCACCGCTTGCTTTAGGGATCAATAATGTAAATTCACCCTTGTCGTTGGTTGTAGTACCAATTGGCCTGGACTTGATATAGACATTAACATCACTGATTTCCTGCAGTGTATTGATATGCCGAACTTTTCCTTTAATGGTAATATCCGCTGCCCGGAGAAAAGTAGTAAAAATAAGGAAAATAAGTAAAAAACGTCTCATAAATTATCCAGGCTAAAGTGCTCATTTATTCAATTGAATAAGGCTTTTTAGTGAATATATGGTTCCAACTTGCTATATAAAAAGATTTTTTTCAGGAGGGATAATGCCTGTCAGAATTTTAGCTTATTTAAAATGCTATTTCAATTGAAAATGAATAAGCAGTAAAAACAGAATAATTAGCTGCTAAAAAAATGGATGATCTGCTTAATTTTATGCTATAAGTTCATTTACCCACTTGTAGATCTGATCCACCTGATCATCAATACTCAGGTTCGAGTTATCCAGTTCGCGGGCATCTTCAGCTTTTTTAAGCGGGCCGTCTGATCGGTTCATATCAGCAAAATCGCGGCGCTCAATATCATCTTTTATTTCCTGAAGAGTCAGATTGTGTTCAGCCTGATCCTGTAAGCGGCGTTGAGCGCGTGCTTCAATCGATGCAATCATAAATACTTTAAGATCGGCATCTGGCAAAACTACTGTTCCGATATCACGACCATCCATTACTACACCACCCTGCTCTGCAAGACGCTGCTGCTGTGCCACCATGATCTTTCGAATGTCCGTATTGGTTGCAATAACACTTATATTGCGATCTATCTCTGGAGTCCGGATTTTTTTGCTGACGTCTTCTCCGTCAAGAAATGTGTGCTGCTCCTGCAGGATAATTTTTATTGAAATTTCACTTTCGGCAACAGCTTTGCCTGCATTTTTGCTGTCTTCAGGATTAATGCCCTTTTTAAGAACAGCAAGAGTCGCTGCCCTGTACATGGCTCCTGTATCTATATAGATATATCCAAGTTTTTTCGCAAGTAAGCGCGCTGTTGTGCTTTTACCAGATGCAGCGGGCCCATCGATAGCAATAGATAATTTTTTTGGGATGTTCATTCTTGTATGGATTCTACAGATTTTTTAAGGTGTTCAATTTCTTCTTCCGTAAGGTATCGCCATTGTCCGTGCTTTAAACCTTTGTAGCTAATACCGGCAAAAGAAACACGATCCAATTCTTCCACTTTATAACCTAATGCATCAAACATCAGGCGGATCTGCCTTTTGCGGCCTTCTTTAAGTTCAACTTCCATAAAACTGCAATTGTCGACAACCCGTAATTCCCGAATAGAACAGGGCAGTGTTTTTTTACCTTCCAGTTCAATACCATTTTTAAAGTAATGCATATCAATAGGTTTAATACGTTTATCAAGCAAAACATGATAGACCTTTACAGCTTTATATCGCGGGTGCAGCAATAAATTTGTAAGGTCACCATCATCCGTTAACAATAAAACACCGGTTGTTTCATAATCAAGTCGGCCAACCGGGTAAATGCGCTGCGGGGTTGAAACCAGTTCAACAACTGTTTCACGGCGATATTTGTCATCAACCGCACTGATTACTTCACGGGGTTTGTTCAGAACAATGTAGGTATATTCGCTGATTTTATTGATAGTTTTGCCACTATATTCCACACTGTCTTTTGTTTCATCGATAACAGTGCCGAGTTCTGTTACTACTTTTCCGTTTACCTTTACTTTACCCTGACTGATCAGATCATCACATTTTCGACGGGCAGCAATCCCGCATTGGGCCATAAATCGATTGAGACGAATCATTTTTGTTCATCTCCATTTTCTTCTTCATCATCCTGATTTTCATTTTCAGAATCTACACCGGGAATGTCTTCGGGTGGTTCCTGATCTTCGGGATCAGCTTCTTCCGCTTCAACAATTTCTGCAGTAACCGTTGCTTCTTCTTCATCATCCATCGAGCTTAAACCCAGCGCTTCCGGCATCATCTGTTCAAGTGCAACCTGATCGAGACTTTCCAGGAATTTTGAATCACCTTTTAACAACTCATCGATTTCTTTCAGCTTTGGCAGATGGCTGATATCCGCCAGCCCGAAATATTCCAGGAAATAATCCGTTGTTCCATACAAAAGCGGGTTTCCCGGAGCTTTTTCACGTCCCTTTACCGTGATAAGATTACGCTCTATCAGCGTGCGTATAACTCCATCTGCATTAACCCCACGGATATGCTCAACTTCCTGCTTGGTCACCGGCTGTTTATAAGCAATGATTGCAAGGGTTTCCAATCCTTTGCGGGTGAGCTTTGCACGGCTGCGTGTCTTGTAAAGCTGTGAAATCCATGTGGCATAGATATCCCGGGTTACAATCTGAAATCCGCCCGCCAACTCTATGATCTTAAACGGTGAATTCTGCTTTTCATATTTTTCATCAATCTCTTCAATAATTTTTTTAACCTGCTTATCCGAAGATATTTCAGGAACAATCTCACGAATTTTTTTACCGGATAAGGGGCTGTCCGAAGCGAAAATAAGGGCTTCAATTATTTGTTCATTATTAATTACCATCGCTGGCTATTTCCTGTTCTTTCACTTTAGGTTTGATTCGAATATCATCATAAACATCTGATTGTGTCACTTCAATCCGCCCCGTCCTAACTAAATCCAGCAGGGCAATAAAAGTAACAATAATTGTAATTTTTTCTTTAAGCTCACGCATCAGATCCTGGAACAGAATCATCTTTTTATTCTGCAGTTTCACCATTATATAATCAGATTGCTCTTCCACCGTTACTTTAATCAGGCTTACTTCATGATGATGGACTTTTGGCATGTTTTCCATTACCGTTCGAAATGCCAAAACCAAGTCGAACATTGTTACTTTGTCAAGATACTCATCATCGGTAATTTCTTCTGACTTTGGAATAAATTCATAATATTCACGATTATAAAGTCGGCTGCGCTTTTCTTCAAGATCTTCCATTTCCATGGAAGCTTCCTTGAATTTTTTATATTCAATCAGCCGTTCAACCAGTTCCAGCCTGGGATCTTCCGGATCTTCATCATCTTCTGTTTCCGGACGCGGCAGCAGATACCGTGCTTTAATACTCATCAGGATAGCACACATTTCTATAAAGTCACCTGCCACATCAAGATCGAGCATCTGCATAGCTTCTATATAATCAAGGAACTGTCTGGTTATCTTGAAAATCGGGATGTCATAAATATCCACTTCATTTTTCCTGATTAGGAAAAGTAATAAATCAAACGGTCCTTCAAATACATCTATTTTTACACGATAAAGCATCAAATTGCCTAATATAAAAAAATTTCAAGTGTCTAAAGTTACAATACTATATTTATTAACCTGCATTAGTACTCTTGGCTATTTTTGTAAATAACGCTAATAATTCTGAGCATTCATTATATATTCGATTAAGATATTCAGGTTTCGCCCATTCCATTCTTGAGATTATTAAAAGCCAATATTGAGTTTCACTAGCTTCACTTTCACAAATTTTTATTTTATTCCTAAAATCTGCCCGGCTTCGGGATCGATTTGCTTCGCGATAGTTTGCACCAATTGATGTCGCACATTTTGTTATCTGGTTTCTAACTATTTTGGTTTCAGTTGAATTGCTTATGGTTGCAGATAACTTTATAACATCTATAGAAAAATCCAAAGTTCTTTGTTCAAGAGTTTTTGCAAATTCCTTATTTAGCATGAACTTTTTACCGGAATAAAATTTTATACTTTAAGAATTAAGGCACTTATAACTTTTTTTTCTCAATCTTCCCGAAACCAATGGCTTTTCTTAATTGCTGAATGTACGGAACCGTTATCTGACGGGCTTTTTGTGCACCTTCCTGCAGAACTTTTTCAACATAATCCGGATTTTCCATTAAATCGTTATATTTTTCGCGGTAATCATTCAAATGATTATTCACATACTCAAAAAGCTCCTGCTTAGCTGCCCCCCAGGCGATACCTTCGGCAAACTTTTTACGCATTTCTTCAGTTTCTTCTTTGGTTGCAAAAGCTCTGTAAATCTGAAAAACGGTTGAAGTCTCAGGATCTTTAGGTTCACCCGGTTCCAAAGAATTGGTTACAATTTTCATAATATGTTTACGAAGTTGTTTTTCCGGCAGGAATAAGGGTATAGTATTGTTATAACTTTTACTCATCTTCCGGCCGTCCAGCCCGGTTAGTACAGATGTTTTATCATCAACAACTGCTTCCGGTAATATTAACAGATCACCATAGTAATGATTAAAGCGCTGTGCCATATCCCGCGCCATTTCAATATGCTGAATCTGATCTTTACCAACCGGTACTTTTTTAGCTTTGAACATTAAAATATCTGCCGCCATAAGGATCGGGTAAGAATAAAGACCCATTGTCACACCTTCTTCAAGATCAGTGCGACCCTTTTGTTCATTATCCTGAACGATAGCTTTATAAGCATGGGCACGATTCATAAGTCCTTTTGCACACATACATGTCAGCATCCAGGTTAATTCCATAATTTCAGGAATGTCTGACTGACGGTAAAAAATAACTTTATCCGGATTCAGTCCGCATGCCAGCCAGGTTGCAGCAATTTCAAAAGTGGATTGTTTCAATAAGGCCGGATCCTGATTCTTAATTAATGCATGATAATCCGCCAGAAAATAAAATGAATCCACATTTTCATTCTTACTTGCTTCAATAGCTGGCCGGACTGCTCCTACATAATTCCCCAGATGCGGGGTGCCGCTTGTAGTAATTCCGGTTAATACAACTTCCCTGGACATTAAAAACCTTTCTTATATATTCTCAAAAAGTAGCAATAATTTTGGTTATTTTTTAGAAGCGGGAATGTACAAAATAGAGAGTATCGGTACAATTTTTAAAACAGGTGTGCTCCAATATAATCCTATTTTCTGACAAATCACTATCCGTATTTTACGGTATCAGAAAATACCATCCGGTTGGTATATCAATACCCTGATTTTATGTTAATTTCCTTGATAATATATTTTATATGGAGGTAATTTTTATGAATGGATTTCATTCTTTCAGATATTTCAATCAATCCGGGCAACACAGGCACTATTCTTTTTCTGTCTTAAGTCTTCTCAGTTTTTTATTTATCCTGTTATTTATAAATCCTGCATTTAGTCAATGGCAAAAAATTAGCAGTATCGATGCCGGAATTTCAGGCAGGGTTACCTGTAATGGCAACGCATTAATATATCATGGCTATAACAACGGTGCTATTCTTTTCGAATCGGATAACAATGGATCAAGCTGGAACGATTATTCGGAAAGCATTCCGGATAATTTTTCCGATGTCTATAGTTTTAATGATTCCCTGTATGCTGTGTGGCTGGATGGCATTTTTATCTCATCAGATAATGGCAAATCCTGGCACATGAAAGCTACGGTAACCTTCGATGGTGGTGGTGCTTTGCTTGGATTGACTTCTGACGGTAGTTCTTTGTATGCCTGGTCCAATCGAAAAGCTATTTATAAATCCGCTGATCATGGCGAAAACTGGGATGAAATAATAGTGAATGATGACCGGGAAATTCTTATGGTTGATTTTGCTGCAGTTGGTGACCGCTACGCAGCCGTTTTTGCCGGAGTTGGAGTTTTAATCTCAGACGATGCCGGTCTTACCTGGGAAGAAAACAACAATCCCATCGCGATCACAGGTGTAGATGCAGATAACGGCAATCTACTCGGATTAACCTATAGCGGTGTATACCGCATGAACAGCGGGTCTGATGAATGGGTTATAAGCAGCAGTGGTTTACCGGATAATGGATTATATAAAATTGCAAAACAAATAATCCGAAAAAATAATGTTTTGTATCTTCTGTATTACGACCTTTTTGCGGGCACCAGCCATCTCTGCAAATCAGCTGATCAAGGTTATAACTGGACGGCTATGGATTTGACAGGATTACCTGCAAAAAACAGTGCCAGTCTTTCAGGATATCCTTATTTAATTACTGCAAATTCCACTCATCTTTTTTATTATAACTATACAACAAATGATTCGCTTAATACAGGTGTTTATGCATTAAGTATACCGGCAACTGATATTGCTGAGAATAACCCGGCATACTTACCGGCAAAAGTATCCCTGGAACAAAATTATCCTAATCCATTTAATCCATCTACGACTATCTCTTTTTACCTTGCGTCAGCAGAATATGTGTCTCTTAATGTGTACAACCTTAAAGGACAAAAAATTACCGAGCTTATAAATCAAAGCATGATGCCCGGACACTATACTCTGGCTTTCACTAGCACAAATTTTCCATCAGTTATTTCAAGTGGAATTTATATATACAGATTACAAGCCGGTAACATAGTATTGACAAAAAAGATGTCATTAATTAAATGAATCATATAAAACCGGAGAAATGACTCTTCTATTCATTCGTACATACTATCCCTTCACACCGTAAACAAATTTAATTGCCGGCTGCTGTTAAGCTTATGAATCAGGTTTGTAAGCCTCGAACGGTAGCTTTCGGAAACGTACCATTCGCGATCATCATTCGAACGCATCACTCCGAATGTAGGAATATTTTCTTCCAGTAAATCTACTATTCCCCTTTTCACATCCTGATCATTAAGGGTAAGTTTGATGTAATTTGAGTATTCTTCGAGAATCATGTTTGCTCCTTTTATCTATACTTTTGTACACCAATAGTACTAAAGTACACCAGTTCAGTCAAGAGATTTTTATTAATATTTTTTAAATTCTATTTTTAACTAAAAGGATAGGTCATGCCAAAAGAAATAGAACGAAAATTCCTGCTTACAAATGATGAATGGCGTAAAAACGCTGAAGGAGAATCTTATAAACAGGGTTATCTCTCAACAGTGGCCGAACGATCTGTAAGAATACGCATAAAATCAAATAAAGGATTTTTAACCGTCAAGGGTAAAACAACCGGCTTTACACGTCATGAATTTGAATATGAAATTCCTGCTGCTGATGCGGAACAAATGCTCACAATGTGTGTCCAGCCAATTATTAATAAAATTCGATATAAGATAAAATATGATGAACACACTTGGGAAATAGACGAATTTTTTGGTGAAAACCAGGGACTGATTTTAGCAGAACTTGAACTTGAATCTGAAGAACAGATTTTTAGCAAACCGCCATGGATAGGTAACGAAGTAACCGGGGACCCACGTTATTATAATGCCAGTCTTGTACAAAATCCCTTTAGCAAATGGTAAAAATGCCGAAAACTTCAGCATGAGAAATTCTCTTTTTCAGGTTATTTTAGTCCTGACTTTTCTATCCATCACACTCCGCGCACAAGATGCAGCAGATTATAAAATTATTAAACCTGCATCCAACACAATTCTATTTTTTTCAGGCGATGAGACCTATCATACAATAGGCAGGCTTAGCGAAAGGCCAATCCGGGCCTGCGTTCTTGATAAAAACAACCATCCTGTTGAAGGAGTCAAAGTACATTTTACTTTTATAAAAGGACCAGGGAAAAATCCTGCCACAGTTGAGAATGAACTTGTTGTTACAAACGTAAATGGCATCGCTGAAACCTATGTCCGTTTAGCATCACATGATGGGGTTTACGAATTTGCAGCAAGAATTTACCAGGGCAATCCGGATAATGACATCGTTTATTACCGGCTTTACGGGCGAGATTCAAACTGGGTGTTTTTTCTGATTATAGGATTAGCAGGCGGTCTGGCTCTTTTTTTGTTTGGAATGGAAATGATGAGCGAAGGTATGAAAAAAGTTGCCGGCAGCAGATTGCGCTCAATCCTAAGTTCTATTACAAACAACAGGTTGGTTGCGGTAGGCATGGGAACCTTTGTCACTATGATTATGCAGAGCAGCAGTGCAACAACGGTTATGCTGGTCAGTTTTGTTCAGGCCCGGTTGATTACATTTGCACAATCGCTCGGAATCATTTTAGGTGCAGATATCGGGACTACATTTACAGCCCAGTTAATTGCCCTGAAATTGACTGATTACGCTCTTTTAATGATTGCGATCGGGTTTCTGATTTTTTTTATAGCAAAACCATTACGTTACAAAAACATCGGAGAAACAATTCTCGGCTTCGGCATTCTGTTTTTCGGGATGAAGATCATGTCGGATGCAATGTACCCCCTGCGTACTTTCGAGCCATTCATTGATATCCTGCTTAAACTCGAGAATCCATTGTTCGGTATTTTGATCGGCACCATTTTTACCGCACTTATCCAGAGCAGCGGTGCCTTTGCCGGAATTATTATCGTACTTGCCACACAGGGTATTTTAACACTCGAAGCGGGGATTCCTTTGCTGTTAGGGGCAAACATGGGGACATGCATTACAGCATTCCTGGCAAGCATAAACACATCACGCGAAGCTAAACGCGTAGCAATTGCCCATATTTTATTTAAAGTTGCCGGTGTTTTGTTGTTTATCTGGTGGATTCCGACTTTTGCAGACATCATACGCAGCCTTTCTCCGGGCAACAGTTCTGCTCTTAAAGGAGCTGAATTACTTGCCGATGTTGTCCCCCATCAAATTGCAAATGCACATACTGTTTTTAATGTTTTTCTTACACTTGTAATGCTGCCTTTTACAAGATTAGCCGCTAAGTGGATAACCAGACTTTTTCCTGATAAAGCGATTGAAACTGTCAGCCCTTACCAGACACGCTTCCTGGATGACAGTTTGCTGGACACCCCAACCCTGGCTTTAAATCTTGCCAAAGTTGAGATTTTACGTCTGGGTAAAAAAGTAATTATCATGGTTAAGAAATCTATTGATCCTTTTCTCTCTAATCATAATAATCCAAATGTAAATCTTGATGAAGGTGAAAATGAAATTGATTTTATTGAGAAAAAAATACGCGTTTATTTAACCCGGATCAGCCGGCAGAATCTTGACGAACAACGTGTTGCAGAAGTTTTCCAGATGATAAATGTGGCAGCCGAACTTGAACAGATTGCCGATATCGTTTCCGGAGAAATGAAACGTTTGTTACAGAAGAAATGTGAACAGGATTCTGCTTTTTCCAGCCAGGGAAAAGATGAAATAGCTGTTTTCCACCAGAAAACCATGAAACAGATAAACCGTGCCCTTGATTTGTTTAAGGAAGTTAACCTGGCAAAAGCACGGGAGATTGAAGCAAAATACAAAGAATACCGCATCATGGAAATGGACTTACGGCACATCCATTACAGGCGTTTACAAAAAGATATACCAGAGACTGTTGCCAGCAGCGAAATTCATGTAGCACTTATTGACTTGTTAAAACGAATCAGCAGCCATGCCACAAATATTGCACGCATCATGATGGCTTCAAAAAAAATGCGTGCGCCAAAAACACCATCAATCAATTAAACTTCGTTAAAGAATATTCTTCTTTTCTCAAGTTCAACAATAAAATCAAAACCTGGTACAGCCTGTTCCTGGCGCAGAACACCGCGATCCTTGATTTTGTTTTCCATGAGCATTTGCAGAATTATCGCTGCCGGAAAGGCAGTTGTGCGCATCATGGCAGTGAGATTATTTTTCTTATCTGCATATTCAATCGCCTGCAGCGTGATTGTTTTCTCTTTGCCTTCTTTTTGGCCGGTTGCCGTTACCCGGATCAGCACAACATCTTCACTTTCATACTGCAGCGTACTGTTCAGCATGGCTTCGAATACATCACGGGTATTGTATTTATTACCATTGTAATCAAATTCGGCTTTTTTATCTGTAAAGCCTATATCGATCATGGCTTTCATCAGATGCGCATGCCCCGGGTAACGGATCGTTTTATAATCCAGATTTATCACTTTATTTTCGAAAGTAAGCGGTAATGTCGATGTACCCCCTGATGTATAAAAAGCTTCGAGTGTTCCAAAGGGACTTGGGAATTCCAGGGTTTCAAGTCCGGTCATAGATTCAACCGTTTTGATATGACCGTCTTCAAGAATAATTGCGGGCTCAATATATTCATTAATCAAGCCATGAACGGAGAATACAAGTTTATAGTTTAACGGCGTTTGTGGAGATAACGGCAATCCACCTACACGAATTTTTACATCATCGATACGGGCAAGCTGATCCATTGCATGGGCTGCAATAACCGATGTCATCCCCGGAGCAAGACCGCAATCCGGAATAATACCTACTGCTGCAGCTTTTGCTTTTTCAGCGAGCCGGAATTGCTTTTCAACAACAGCGTTGTTACCGCCAAGATCAACAAAATGGCAGCCTTCACTGATGGCAAGTTCAGTAAGATCAACATTGTAATCATATGGAACTGCAGAGATGACACCCTTTGCTTCTTTAAATAATGGTTTTAATCCATACAAATCATCTGCTTTTAGTTGTTTAATTTCTATCTTGCCTGATTTAAAAAATCCCGATATCTCTTTAAGTGCTTCCTGTGATTGATCAATTATAATAATTTTTGAGATTGAATCATTCTTAAGGAAATCAAAAACAAGACCATAAGCCATGCGGCCTGCTCCAAGAATTAAAACTGTCATAATATACTCCACTTATTTTTACTTCTAAATATTTTAGATAAATCTAATAAATGCAGACCACACTTTCCTGAATTATTACTAACAATACTTGCGTTATAATTATTCTAAACAGAATTGAGGTTATAAATGTCCAGAAAACATGTTGTAATTATTGGCGCAGGTTTCGGTGGATTGTATGCTGCCAAAGAACTTGCGGACAAAAATGTTGATGTAACACTTGTTGATAAACGTAATTTTCATCTTTTTCAGCCATTATTATACCAGGTTGCAACGGGAGGACTTTCTCCAGCAGATATTTCTTCTCCAATCCGGTCAATATTTAACAAAAAGGACAATATTCGTGTTATTTGGGGAAAAATGGAATCTTTAAACAATAAGGAAAAATATGTTATAGTTTCCGGAAAACAAATTTCTTATGACATCCTGGTTCTGGCCACCGGAGCACATCATCACTATTTCGGGAATGACAGCTGGAGTGAAATCGCACCCGGCTTAAAGTCCGTTGAAGATGCTTTAAAAATACGTCAGAAAATAATGCGCGCCTTCGAAGAAGCAGAGTATGAAACCGATCAGCAGAAACGCTGCGAATGGCAGCGCTTTGTAATAGTTGGCGGCGGCCCGACCGGAGTTGAATTAGCAGGCGCCCTGGCTGAGCTGGCAAACCAGACACTTCTCGGCGATTTCAGAAAAATCGATCCCAAAGAAACAGAAATTTTCCTAGTTGAAGGACTCAGTCGTATTTTGACAACTTTCCCCGAAAGTCTTGCTTCAAAGGCGGAAAAATCTCTGAAAAAGCTTGGGGTTACTGTAAAAACAGGAAGCATGGTTACAAGTATTGACGGATCAAATATAAAAATCAAAACGAATGAGACGACAGAAACAATAAATGCAAGAACTGTGCTTTGGGCAGCTGGTGTTCAGGCTTCGGATATAAGCAAAATGGTAGTTGAAAAAACATCTGCTGAAACAGATAAAGCGGGTAAGATTATCGTAAACCATGATTTAACAATACCCGGCTATAAAGACATTTTCGTGATAGGAGATCTGGCTCATTTTAAACTCAAGGATGGTTCTGTATTACCGGGAGTGGCACAAGTGGCGATGCAGCAGGGACGCTTTGTTGCTCATGAAATACTTGGTAAAAATAATCCGGCAAAACCATTTCACTACCTGAACAAAGGTAATCTGGCCGTAATCGGGCGTAAATCAGCTGTTGCAGATATACGAAAGCTGCGGCTTTCCGGATGGCCGGCCTGGTTTATCTGGATATTTATTCATATTGCTTATTTGATTGAATACGACAACAAGATGAAAGTTATGCTGGAATGGGCCTGGAACTTTTTTACCCGAAAACGTGGTGCGCGATTAATTACAAATATCGGGGAATAAAAAAACCGGCTGCTTGTCAAAAACAACCGGTTGAATGATTAATTTTTATTACTGAGTTTAAAACGGGACAATATTTCAAACAATTCAGAACTGATCTGGTTAAGTGAATCGGCATTGGAGTTAACTTCAGATGCAGCAGTATTCATTTCACCCGAGACGTGGTTGACTTCATTTATTTCACGGGAAATTTGGTTTGAAGCTTCTGCAGATTGTGTAACATTTACAGTGATTTCATTAACCGAATAAGCGGCAGAATTTATATTACTGGAAATATCTTTTGTGGTTGCCGACTGTTCTTCAACCGCAGTGGCAATCGTTGCAACCATTTCGTTGACTTCTTTAATAACACTTGTTATTCCACTTATTCTTTCAATGGTATCACTTGTAGAGTGCTGGATTGAACCGATCTTGGTTTTAATATTTTCTGTTGCATCAGCGGTTTGTTTTGCCAGTTCTTTTACTTCATTTGCCACAACTGCAAAACCTTTACCGGCTTCTCCCGCCCGGGCAGATTCAATCGTTGCGTTCAGCGCAAGAAGCTTTGTTTGTTCAGCAATCTCAATAATCTGAACTATGACATCATTAATTTCATTTGCGGCACGTCCAAGTTCGTTTACTTTCTGCATAGCATCTTCCACATTTTTAACCGCTGTGGATGTGACGTGTTGAGTTTTGGATGTTGTTTCGGATATCTCATTAATTGTTGCACTCATCTGTTCTGATGCTGAAGCAACCATATTAAAATTAGCTGATGTGTCATTAACTTTAGATGAAACATCCTTCATACTCACACTCATCTCTTCAGATGCACTGGCAACAGAATTGGCTCTTTCATTCATATTTCTAACCCCACCATTCATCTGCACAGAAACGCTGGAAAGTTTTAATGCGGCTTCCTGAAGAATTGTACTTTTAATTGAAACACTTCCCAACAACTTATCGAGCTTATCTACAAAAATATTAAATGCTTCTGCCAGCTGCCCTATCTCATCTTCACTTTCGACGTGTATCCGGTTTGTTAAATCACCGTCTCCTTCGGATATATCACGCATAATATTAAGAAGTGATTTTATAGGTTTAACAAGTAGATTACTCAAAACAACGGCTATAGCAATTGATACTAACAATATGACAAAACCAAAAAGCAGAATGCGCCCGGAAAGCTTACTTGCGCCTGCAAATGCTTCTGCTTCATCTTCTTCTGAAACAAGTACCCAGTCCACATCACGGATATTCAGTTTTGTGAAACTACTCAGAACCGGCTCCCCACGATAATCTTTAATAATACGCGTGTCGGAAATATTTTTTAATCCCTCGGTTGTTGCGACTGTTTTGACGTCCTGCAGCAAGATAGATGTTCCGATTTTTTTGATTTTTTCAATAGTAGTTTTATCTACATTACTATTTTCTAATGCTTTATAATATCCATCCGGGTCTTCAACAAGAAATCTGGAAATACTGCGCATTTTGAAATCGCTGCCTACAAGGTATGTTTCCCCGGTCTCGCCCAGCCCGGCTGCTTCCCAGTTATGCTGATTTGTCATTACGTCGTTAATACGATCCACCGGCATCTGAAAAATTAAAACACCAATAAGTACATTTCCATCATAAATAGGGGAAGAAATAAATGAAGCCGGGGCACCGTAGGAAGGGTCATAAGGTTCAAAGTCTTCGAGTTTAACAAAACTATTGCCTGATGCTTCACAGGCTGAATTAAAAACCCGGCCGAAATTTGTATTTGCATAAGGCCCATCGATCAGACTCGTTGAATAATCAATCTCTTTAAAAACGGAGTAGACAATATTTCCTGTTGCCGGATCCACCAGAAAAATGTCATAATAACCAAAACGTTTCAGAAAATTTTGAATTATAGGGTGATATTTTTTGTGAATCTGGCTGTACAATGATCCGTCATTTGATGCGATCAGATTATCTTTTGATCCTGTTGGATTCGGATTATTAGCGATATAGTGGTACTGAAAATAAAGCACTTCATCCGTCTGCGGAAGGTATTTTTCATACGAACTGTTTACATGGATATTGTTTTCAAGACGGGTATAAAATTCATTTTTATAATAATTTACCAGACTTTTCTTGTATGCTTCACGCTGCTGCGGATAATTTTTAAGGTAGCTCCCCATCTGGTGGAAAGCATATTTAAATTCTTTCATCGCATCAATAATCATTGTGCTGTTAGAAAGCGTTACAACCTGGTTCTCTATTTGCAGGAAATAACTCTCGATAGCCTGCTTTTTGGTTTCACGGATAGCTGTCAGATTATTAAAGGATGTTTCTTTCATCACTTCACCACCCACAGAATAGGCATTATAGCCAAGGACAGAAATAGTGACAACAATAACTAAAATCATGGCAAGTATAATTTTCAGCTTAATCGATAACCGTTCCATTCCAACTCCTGTTAGTAAAAATTAGTAGATTAATTATCGCATTGAAAACAGCTGTTTTTTAGTATTAGAATTAATTATGGCTAGTTATCGAACAATAAAGCGGTTAGGGAATGATTAAAGAAATATTAAAGATTCTATTATCTGGAATAAGCTGTGATCGCATCAATAATCGGTTTATAGCCGGTGCAGCGGCACAGGTTGCCGGCAATGGCGTCTTTTATTTCATCTTCACTTGGATGTGGATTTTCCTGAAGCAGGGCATAAGCGGATAGCAGCATTCCCGGCGTACAAAATCCGCACTGTACAGCGCCGTATTCCAGAAATTTTTGCTGCAGGGGATGCAGGCTGCCGTGAGAACTCAATCCTTCTACCGTTAATACATTTTGATTTTCAACCTGCCCGATCAGCACAAGGCAGGAATTTACAGCTTTGCCGTTCAGCAAAACAGTACAGGCACCACATTCACCAATATCACAACCTTCTTTGGTGCCGGTTAATCCCAGCGTATTACGGAGAACATCCAGCAGGCGTAATGATGGATCTACATAAACCAGCATCGGAAAACCATTGAGTGTAAATTCAATATTTTTCATACAAACTCTTTATCCTGATCTTAATCTTTGTCTTTATCTACAATTTTCAACCATCTTGAAAGGAAGGTTTCACTCACTCAGATTGCACGAAATTTTTTAAAGTTCAATCGTTGTTAGCAGCAATTGATAGAGCGCCTGCTGTAAAACAGGGATTTTATGAAAGCCTGACCAACGCAGACCGGTGACATCCAGGATCTGTTGAGCCATTTTCTGTGCCAGCTCTATAAACAATTCTTTTCCGGCATTTTTCCCAATGGCAAATTCTTCCAGATCATCAAATCGCTTGCCGATTGGAGTGACTGCTCCACTCGCAATACGTATTTCATCAATTTTATGATTGCTTAATTTTGCCAGTACCGCTAATGATATCCTGCTGATAGCCACACTTTGCCGGCGGCCTAACTTATAAAAAGTTCCGCAAAAGTCATTCGCCAACGGGATTTGAATATCAGTAACCAACTCATCAGGCGCAATCTGTGTTTTGTAAGCTTTAACTAAAAAATCCTGAAGAGCTATTTCCCTTGCACCTTTAAGTGATTCAATCCTGAGTTTGGCGTTATAAACTAACAATGCCGGCACAGAGTCTGCACAAGGCGCATTGTTTACAAAATTGCCCACAACGGTTGCCCGGTTGCGGATCTGCAAATTCCCGATACCTGATGCTGATTGAATCAGTAGTGGTAATTTATCCTGAATAATTTTGTTTTCCAGAATTTCAGAAAAAGTAACATTACTGCCAATGGTTACGCTGTCTTCCAGGAGCCGAATGCCTTTTAAATCGTTTATAGAATTAATATCCAGTAAAAGGTCAATATTGGCAAAACGCTTTGATTTCATGCGCATACCGGTTATAATATCTGTCCCCCCGGCAAGTATGCGAGTATTTTTATTATTATCTGCTAAAAGCTGCAGCGCCTGGTTTATAGTTTCAGCCCGAATAAATTCTACTTTTGTCCTCATTACATGCTACCCCTTTGCAGATCTTCCTTTCGTAGTTTTCTCTGCAGTATTATTTCTTCAAGGTTTAAGGGCAGATTATAAAAACGTTTTCCGATGGCGTTACGGATGGCATTAGCCAGGGCAGCGGCCGTTAATTCCAGGGTCGGCTCCCCAAGCGATTTGGCGCCCCAGGGTCCGTATTTTTCTTTTCCTTGAACAAAAATGGGAACAATCTTACCGATATCTTTGCTGGTCGGCACAAGGTATTCATCAAAATTCAGTTCACGCGGCATTCCCTGGTGTGTACTGATTTCTTCCCATAAACCATAACCGGCACCTTGTGTCACCCCACCGAATACCTGTCCTTCAGCACCCACTTTATTGATAACGGTTCCCGGATCATGCACTGCAACGATTCGGTCAATGGCGACCTGGCCTGTTGAAATATTAACGCTGACTTCGGCTACCTGGCAGCCATAGACATACGTGAAATAAGCATCGCCCTGCCCGGTTTCTTCTTCCCAGTCAACCTGCGGACCGGCATACCAGCCCAAAGCCGCCAGGTTTACTCCTTTATTCCGGGCCAATCCACATAATTCTGAAAAGCCGATTTGTTTATTTTTTCTTTTACAACTGACTTTATTGCCGGCAAAAAGCAGCTCATCATTTTCAGACAATTCCCATTTTTCTGTTAGAAATTTCTGCAGAGCTGTTCGCACCTTTTCGGCGGCATTCTTTACAGCACCACCGCCCATAACAGTGGAGCGCGACGCCACGGTCGGCCCGCTGTCCGGGATAACCGATGTATCATGGTCCAGGTAAAAAATATCATCTACTGAAATTCCCAGGACTTCAGCAGCGATAATTGAAAATGTTGTTCGCAGACCCTGGCCGTTCTCAGCTAATCCACATAACAGGTAGGCCGATCCATCTGCTTGTACTGAAAGATATGCGGCAGCCGTGTCAATACCTTCTGCGCCGAGTGAACTTCCGCGAAAACTTACTGCCAGGCCAATACCTTTATAAACTGTTTTATCCGGATCAATGAATTCATCTTTTTTCAGAATTAAATCATCCCGGTCAGGAGCTATTCCAAACTCGGGTTTTTGCGATTTAAATAATTTCCACTTCTCCTGAAAACCTGATTCCTGGATTGCCCGGTCCATGACTGTTATCAGGTTAACATCGTGATCGTGCAGTTTTTGCCCGCTGGCAGTAACCGATCCTGTTTTAAATCCGTTGATTCGACGAACAGTATCCGGGGATATATCGAGCCGGATGGCTATTTCATCCATAATCGATTCCTGGGCAAAAATCGGCTGCGGTGAACCGAATCCACGCATAGCACCCGTGTATGGATTATTAGTATATACAGCGCGAACATCTGTCCAGACATTCTCAATTTCATAAGGACCGGTGGCTTGGACAACAGTTCGCCAGGTAACAAACGGACTCATCGACGCATAGGCACCGCCATCTGCCAGAATATCGATTTTCATGGCAATCAGTTTACCATCGTTGTTGTAACCAACCTTATAATGCATGGTATACGGATGCCGTTTATACGATTCCAGGATTGATTCTTCCCGCGAATAACGAATTTTTACAGGTCGTTTTGTCTTTAGTGCCGCAACCGCTGCCCTGGCAGAGAGAATGTTCATGGTATCATCCTTGCCGCCAAATGAACCGCCCAGTTCAGCTTGCTGGATACGCACTTTCGCCAGCGGCCAGCCCAGGACAGTAGCTACTACTTTCTGTGTAGTATGCGGATTCTGTATGCTGCCGATGATGTGAACGCCTTTGTTCCCTTCCCGAAGCAGGGCAATGACTGCTTCCGGCTCGATATAACCATGTTCGATAAAAGGCGTCGTGTAAGTCTGTTCCAGGATATGGTCGCACTCAGAAAAGCCTTTTTCAATATCTCCCTTTCGCAAAGGATAATGCACGATCAGGTTATCCTTGTACTGCTCATGGATCAACGGGGCATCTTTTTTCAGCGATTTTAGGGGATCGGTTAAGGTCGGCAGAGTCTCAAAATTTATTTTAACCTGCTTACCTGCTAATTCCAGCTTTTCAGGATCAGATCCCACCAGCATACAAACCACATCACCATATGTTCGGATTTTTTGATCAGCAAAAATGGGCTGATCCTGGCGGATGGCACCAATATAATTGGCTCCCGGTATGTCCCGGGAATCGATAATGATTATTTCCGGATCATTCTCAATAGATGAGTAATCAATCGATTTTATGTTAGCATGGGCAACAGATAAGCGGACCATCATGGAGTATAATTGATTGGGAAATGAGTAATCGTCAGCAAATTTTGCTTCACCTGTTACTTTTTCCAGCCCATCCTGACGGATAACATTTTTCCCTACGATATTAAAATTATTCATAATTTTCTTCTTGTCTGAACAATGATTATTTTGATTAAAGGATGGACATGATTCAAATAATTTTCATCATGGAATCCAATAATCATCTAAATCATAGTTTAGACATCTTATCAAACAGTTTTTTTCCTTCTGTAAAAATATCCTTAATAAAAATACTCTCATCTATATTCTGTAACTGAAAATCCCGCATCAACCATTTGCCGTTTTGCACAACAGAATGAACCTGTCGTTCCACTATGCCATAAATATAGTGACCCCAAAAGTTCTCTATTGAAAAAGGGGTTGGCGGAACATAATCCCATAGAATCATATCGGCGCGATCACCAATGTTTAATGCTGGGAAATCATGAAAATACTGACTTACAAAACTAAGCTGATCAAAATAGACCTTCTGTATCCAGTTAAATGCATCATCAAAACTGCCGCCCTGATGCCGAAATAGCAGGAAAAGTTGTTTGAGCGTTTTTGCGGGATTGGCATGCATCCCATCCGTTCCGCAGAGTAAAGGCAGGTTTAGCGGTAATTTTGTAAAATCAGGCAGACCAACGGCATTATTCATGTTTGAGTCAGGATTCAAAGCCATGGCGCAACCTATTTCAGCCATCTGCTCTAACTCTTCTTTTTGTAGATGAATACCGTGTGATAAAATACTTTTGGGATTGACAAGTCCGTGCTTTAACAATCTTTTAAGGGGCGCTTCATTGAAATCAGATTCACTGATCTGGCGGTCTTCAAAACCTTCGCAGATATGAACATGAATACCCAGATCAAATTCATCTCTTAAGGTCGCTGCTTTTTGCAAGCTCTCATCAGATAATGTAAAAGATGCATGAAGGCCCAACAGAGCTTTTATATCATCATTGCAATGCTTTAGAAAATCACGATTTTCTTCAACTCCGGCGCCGGCCATTTGCGGACCATTACGATCGGATATTTCGAAACATAAAACACCACGCAGGCCAAACTCCTGCAGAGTATCAGCAATCAGTGAAAGGCTGCCTTTTGTAAATGCAGGAGATGCATGATGATCAAAAACGTAAGTCACTCCATTGCGGATAGATTCCATCGCACCCATTAACACACTGGCACAAATCATTTCCTGAGTCAAGGTTAAATCCAGCTTCCACCACAGACTTTTAAGGATATTCAAAAATGAGTCCATTGGGCCGCTGATGTTAAATCCCTTGGCAAGGCGGGAGTAAAAATGCTCATGAAAATTAACAAGGGGAGTGGTTAAGACTCTACCACCGGCGTCAAAGGTGGAATCTTTTTTTGGTGCAGGATTATGTATAAAAGATTCAAAATCTGTGGGATTAATTCCAGTGATTTTCCCATCTGTAATGGACAGATCACCAAAAACAGGGATTATTTTTTTTTCTTTTATCTGGCAAATCCAGGCGTTTGTAATTTTCATAGAATTCTTCTAACAATTATAACTTTCAAGCATTCAACAAAAGAACCCATCCCCAGCCCCTCCGATTGAGGGGAGATTAATGCAATGCCCCTCCCGGGAGGTGTTAGGGGTGGGTTGTCAAAATTAAATCCAGTTTCCATCTTTAAAAACGTTGAAAAAAATATTTATAAATTAGCTACCTTTTTATTAAACTCTTCAATCAATTGATTCCATTTGGGCGCGATTGAAAAGCGTTCCGGCCAATAATTATCATCGTACCATTGGGCATTCAGTTCAGACACATCCTTGCCTTGCTGTTCAACCCAGGTAAAATATTTCAGGTTATGAATGGCTTTTTTATCGTAGTAGGTCAAATCTTTAACATAATCAATGGATTGTTTTTTGATCACACTTGTCCAGTCAAGTTCAGCTTGCTGCAAATTATAACTTCCCCAATGTTCATTCATTTCCTGCAGACGTGAATGGTAAAGGTCAACCGAATCCGTAAAAATAGTGAAGATGACATCATTTTCATTCATTTCGTAAAACTTAGCCATCTTGATCGCGCTGATCATATTTGAAATTCCCGAGATTCCCAGCAAGGGCAGTTTTTCAAGGTCTGTCTTAGAGACGCCTTGTTGTGCCAGCCATTGCTGCCCGCTTTTTTCATTAAATAATCTCAGGATGCGCAATGGATCTTCATCATCAATCGCGGCAACGACATCCGTGTTTTTAACATTGTGAATCCAGGGGATATGTTTGTCGCCGATTCCTTCAATACGATGTCCGCCGAAACCATTCATCAACAAAGTCGGACATTGCAGCGCTTCTGATGCCAGAACGCGGATCATAGGAAATTTTTCGCGCAGATAGTCACCTGCTCCAATAGTGCCTGCAGAACCGGTTGCACTGACGTAGCCGCTCAGACGCTGATCTTTTTTAGAGATCATGTTAAAAACCTGCTCGATGGTATAGCCGGTAATTTCATAATGCCAGATGGCATTGCCAAACTGGTCAAACTGATTCATGATCAGGTAAGCATCACTCTCCGCTTCCAGTTCATGGCACTTATCATAAATTTCCTTGACGTTGCTTTCACAGCCGGGAGTGGCATAAATCTCAGCGCCATATTTCCTTAGCCAGTCGAAACGTTCGCGACTCATCTCTTCCGGCAGAATGGCAACGGGATGGACTGAGAGCAGTGCCGAGTTAAATGTACCACCGCGGCAATAATTTCCTGTTGATGGCCAGACTGCTTTATGATATTCCGGATCAAAGCGGCCGGTAACCAGGTAAGGCGCCAGGCAGCCGTAGGTTGCTCCCACTTTGTGCGCCCCTGTTGGAAAATGTTTGCCGACCAGCCCGATTATGCGTGCCTTTACTCCGGTTATTTCTTTAGGGATTTCAAAATAATTAATGTCACCGATCTGTTTGGTAACAGGATCATTGCACCAGTTAATACGGAAAAGATTAGCCGGATGTACTTCATCCAGATCAACAAAAGCCAGTTGCTTTTTAATATCTTCCGGAATTGTTTGTGGTTTTTTCAATTGTTCAAAGGTTGGCAGAATTATGCTTTTTTCACTACAGCGTTTCAGGGTTCGTTCAAGGAAATCATCGTTTTCGATTTCCCACTTCCAGTTGTACATTCCATCTCCTTCTCAGTAATGATAATTCGGAATTTTAAGAAATATAACAATGAATATTATCAATAGAAATTTTTAAGAAAAAAATATTGTTTAAAAATTACTTTAAAAAAGGTCAGATTGACATCATCATTTTGTTATTCATTTCTTATAAATATTTACTAACACAAGGAGGGTATTTTATGACTATTCATAACCTTAATCGCTTTTTCAAACCTTTTCTCTTCACATTATTGATTATTGGAGTTTCAGCAACTGCCTATGCGCAGCCCAGTGATGCACAGGTTATAAAAGACATGACAGGACCGGGAACTATTTCTGTTAAGTTAACACCTAAAAATGGCCATAAACAATGGAATGGTGATTATGGGATTTGGGAATATGTTCGCGGCGTTGAAGCTATCCGTGAATATAAACAAAAAAAAGGCGTAACAATTAAAATTGTCGGCGATGCTGTTTACCAGATGTATGGCGCCACTGATTATAAATACTGGAAGTTTAGAGTTCTTTCCAATGAATACATTGGAATGGATGTGCCTTCCAGTGAAGATTTAATGAAAATAGTGCAATCCGATTTACCCAAATTTCTTTCAACATATTGGTATAACCGAATAATAGGTGATGTTAAAGCTTTGTATATAGCTGATGATCCAAAAATTACATGGCACACACCTAATTCTTTATCATTTGACGTGATCGCTGAGTATCGGGCAAAAACCAGCGATATTCATATTGAAGATATTGTTCAAACATATAATGTAAGGCTTTACAGAGATGCCGAAGACAAGCCCTGGCACAATTTTATATCCAGCCGTGGAAAACAGGAAACAGCAAACAAAAAAGAATATTCCAGGGAAGAAATTCAATCCATGAAGACACTAGCTTTTATTGATGGTGAGAAAAAAGCTTCTGCAACTTATGGCTCAACACCGGCTTTAAAATTTAAAAACGGCAAAGAGATGGCATTGGCACTCAACAAAGAATTAAGAAATGGTTCCCCGGAAAGCGTAGAAGCCTTTCTAATTAAAACACTGCATAAAATGCATTTTGTTAATGGCAGTGATGTTCAGCTGACAGGCCGCGGGGCACAGCTGATAAATGATATTGTTGCCAAGGCTTTTAATGGAAGATCAAAATACAGCCAACAGTTTTGTAATAATCCAACCATTGATGAAGGCCGGTCTTCCAAAAAAAGAATATATTTACAAGGCATTGGCAAAAGAGCCACCCTGCAGGTGGCTTTTGAAGAATCGGCCGGTGGTTATGTTGATGGTGTGAAACAACCCGGTGAGTTGAAAATAACATCATTGGATGTTTATCTGGCTCAAAAAGATGACGATATTGCTTTTTTCAGCTCATTCTCAAGCCCGTCAAAAGCATGTCCTAATGATTAGATAATTTAAATTGCTTCCGTTTTTAATCATAGTATCAGGCAATTTGAAGCAGAATTTTTTTAGTCAGATTTTTTACCAGCGGGACCTTATAGCCATTGTGCTCCAGTGGTTCCGCTTTTTCAAATAATGTGGACGTTACCTTTTTCAGAATATCTTCGCTGATTTTTAAGCCTTGCAGGTTTTTATTAAATTCCAAATCCTGCCATGGTTTTGGTGCCACACCGCCCCATACGATTCGCGCATTCTGAATCGTGTTAACGGATTTTTCGATAACGGCTGCAACACTTACAATGGCAAAATCCCAGGAACCACGCTCTGTGAATTTTAAATAACGACTTACCATGTTGGCTTTCGGCTCAGGAATAAAAACTTCGGTAACAACTTCACCGGGTTGTAAAATGTTTTCACGCAGGATATCATCCCCGGGAAGGATGAAGAAGTCATTGACCGGTACTTCTTTTATTTTTCCGTTGCTGCTAATTTTTATTTTTGCATCAAGGGCAAGCAGGGCAACAGCTGTATCCGATGGATGCACAATATAACAGGCTTCGCCGCCTATGATACAGTGATATTTGTTTTCGCCATCTACTGCAAAACATTCCCCGCCATCTTTGCGCAGACAGGGAAAATCCCCGCGAAAATACCAGCAGCGCGGACGCTGGCACAGGTTGCCTCCCAAAGTGCCCACATTACGAAGCTGTGGCGATGCAACCGATTCCGCTGCTTCAGCAAGAACAGTATATTTTTCCCGGATTAACGGGTGTTGTGCAATAGCACTGATTTTTACCATACTGCCTATTTTTAATCCTGAACCTTGCACATATTCAATTTTATCCAGACCGGGGATGTTTTTAAGGTTGATCAGTTTTTCAGGACTTTCAATATGGTCTTTTAATAATCCCAGCACATCCGTACCGCCGGCAAAAAGACGGCTTTTTTCATTGAAATTATTTTGAGCTTCATCTATGCTTTTAGGTTGCAAGTATTCAAATGTGTTCATGTTATCCTCGTTTTGTTTCCTTGTCATTCTGATTCTTAGAACCGAACAAAAGATCCTTTCGTCGTCCTTAAGGACTTCTCAGGATGACAGTTTGATCTAAGCATTTCCCAACGCTTTCAGCACTTTATCCGGTGTCATGGGTAAATCTTTTACCTGCACACCAATGGCGTTGTAAACTGCGTTGGCAATCGCTCCGGCGGTTGGAATAATAGCCGGCTCACCTATCCCCTTAACACCCGTGTTACTAATCTTCGGATCCGAATCACTGGCAATAATAACTTCGATTTCAGGGATGTCGGCAATGGTCGGAATTTTGTAATCATGCAGGTTTGTTGACAGTACTTTGCCTGTATTGTTATCAATGACGCGTTCTTCCAGCAAAGCAAAACTCATCCCCTGGATGATGCCGCCATGAAATTGATTTTCCAGGAGCTTACGGTTCAGCATACGTCCGATATCATGCGCTGCCACCATCCGGTTAACCTTTATTTTTCCGGTGTCCATATCTACATCCACATCAGCAAATTGTGCCCCAAATGTCTGGATCGCCATACCTTCCGGATTGGCCTCCCGGTCTCCATGAGTTACGATTTCTTTTTCGCTTAATTTTCCGACCAGGTCTTCAATCTTGTATTTCGTTGAACTCATATTAACAGACGTTATGACGCCATTTTTATAACGCATATTTTCAATCGGCTCATGACTCAGAACGGCAGCAAAGGAAAGTAGTTTGTATTTCATTTGCTCAGCAGCATCGCGTATTGCCGGAGATACAGAAGGCGCTGTGACACTACCTCCGCTTCCCGGAGCATAGGGACAAATTTCGGTATCACCGAGAACAACCTTGATTTTATCCATGGGAATTTCCAGTACTTCAGCAGCGACCATGGCGATAAAAGTATAACTACCGGTTCCTAAATCCTGTGTTCCGGAAAAAACCTGAAGTTGTCCGTCTGCTGTTAATTTCATCGTTGCTTTAGCCGGCGGACCACCTCCACCCCACCAGATCTGCGATGCCATACCGATGCCATGGCGAATGGATCCTTTGCCGCTTCCGGCGATTTTATTACGTTTGTTCCAGCCGATTGCTTTAGCACCCAATTCGTAACATTCACGTAACCGTTTACTGGTGTAGGGCACATTGCCAACCTGATCGATTTCAGCATAATTTTTAATACGAAATTCCAGCGGGTCCATTTTAATTTTTGCGGCTGCCTGCTCCAGTAAGGATTCAAAAGCAAACGTTCCCTGGACATGGCCCGGAGCGCGAAACGGTCTGCCCGGTCCGGCATTGATGAACACGGTATATTCTTCTGTGTAAATATTAGGGCATTGATACATGCTGCGCAAAGGCCAGCTCGTTCCTGTTCCGCTTGGATAAGCTCCGGCAGCACCAAACGATTTTTGTGAAAGCGCACTTATTGTTCCATCCTTTTTAACGCCTGCTTTAATTGTCTGCGTAGAATCCGGTCGATTGCCCATAGCAAGATTCATTTCCTGCCTGTCCATTACAATTTTAACAGGACGTTTCAGTTTTTTAGCTAACAATGCCGCCATGACAGTGTACTTACCTGCTTCCAGCTTACTGCCGAATCCGCCACCCATGTACTGTTTAATAATACGTACATTGTTCTCCGGAATACCTAAACTTTCAGCGACTTTCCCACGCACCCCAAACACACTTTGCGTGGAATCCCATACTGTGAGATGATCGCTGTCCCATTTCACCAGACTGCCATGCGGTTCCAGCGGATTATGAACGGCGCACTGGGTTGTAAAAGTATCTTCAACAATAACATCAGCTTCTTTAAACCCCGACACCGCATCGCCACGCTGGTAAATTGTTGGTTTCCCATGATGAATATTGCCGGAATCATACAGTTTTGGTGTATTGTTTTTCATGCCTTGGGCAGCAGAAGAAACAAAGGCCAATTTTTCATATTCCACATCTATCAGTTTCAGAGCAGCTTCGGCGATAGCTTCGTTTTCAGCAGCAACGCAGGCAATCTCATCACCCTGGTAGCGGGCATGGCTGTCAAAAAGAGTGCTTTCATGAAACCACGGGATTGACGGAGCATCTTCATTGGTGATAACGGCCAGAACTCCCGGTAATTTTAAAGCTTTGCTGAAATCAATCTTTTTAATACGGGCATGGGGGAAAGGACAGCGTAGGGTTTTAGCTATCGCAGTATCCGGCAGCAGACGGTCAAATGTATATTTTGCCCTGCCGCTGACTTTATCAGGTCCATCGATACGGGAGATTGGTTTACCCACAACATCAAGTTTTGCGTCACTGGCCCAGGGTTTAATTTTTTTGTTTGGAACTTCGCTGATGGTTTCCACTTCATGTTCTTCAAACCAGAAGCGGGACTTTGTAATTTTTTTATCGGACATCAGTATCTCCGCTGTTTCATTTCTGTATATATATATATTTTGAAGTAATAAGGTCTTGTGAAATTGATCTTTTATGCTAAAAAAATAGAAATTAAAATAAAGATATGCAACAGCAAAAAAGAAGAGAAAACAGGGTTTGCTTTTTATATCCACGAGAAGAATCCCGTGGCAAGCAGAGCTTGCAATACAAACTATCCAGCCACTACAAAATCACTATGACTTGCAACGAGCTTCAGCTCGTTGATACAGCACCTCATGAATTTAATATCTGCATTACGGATGAATATTTCGACACGAAGTTATTAAAAATACCTTGTATTTTAAAAAGGGTTTATTTGATTTTACCTTGGAATTTAAAAATCTATATCAAACAGCAATCCCTTCCACGAGGTGAATCTCCCAACAATTGAAGACTTGCAACGAGCTTCAGCTCGTTGATACAATAGATCCCCCATATTGGGCTTCAGCCCAATTCCGTAAAACCATGCTTTTTCAGAAACAAACTATACTCTTCCGAAAAAGATTTAACCCGGTGGTGTTCTTCCTGGTTTTTGATATACTCCCTAACCTTGTTCACCTGAGATTCACTTACTGAAACAGCAATATATTCTTCCTGCCACGAAAATTTAAATTTTGACAATTTATTTTTATTAACCCAACGGGATGATTCACCTTTTATCAAGCGGGCAATTTCGCTGACAGACTGTCCGGAACCCAGGGAAATCAGAATATGACAATGGTCTTCCACACAATTGATAAAATCTATGAATATCTCTTTTTCCCGGGCATTCTCAAGGATGTGTTTTATTAATTGTGGTTTAAGGGATTTTGTAATGGTTTTGTCACGATTTTTTGTGGAGAAAATAAGATGAATCCAGATTCGGATATAGGGCATGGTGTTTCCATTTATTGGGCTGAAGCCCGGAGTGGTGGTTTTGGACTCTTATCCACGAGATGAATCTCGTGGCAATACATCTATAACTATGGCAATTTAGTTGTTATCTATTTCAATTCAAAATCGACTAAATAGTAATTACTTGCAACGAGTTTCAACTCGTTGACCCTGTAAGCCCGCCACAAATGGGCTTTAGCCAAACAAAATTGGGATAATTAACAAGGGTGGTTGAATTAGCTGTGTCCACGAGATAAATCTCGTGGCAATTATTTCAATCTTATCATCAAGGAAAGTAAGAATACAAACTATCCAAACAAAACCAAAATGATTATGACTTGCAACGAGTTTCAACTCGTTGATCCGATTAAAATTAATACATTTAGCTCCAGCCCAATTAAAGCTGGGTCAAAATTTCCCACCGTAAATTCTAAACTTCCACCATTTGATCCTTTGGAATGTGTTTCCATCAGGAATCATTTTGCTTAAAAATGTTTCCATTTGGAGTCGCTTTTTGTATGTATTTGGCATCGTTGGAAGTATAACCCTTTTTATTTCAGCTAAATCTTGCGTGGCATGGAAATTGTCAAATTAAATCTTTACACATCCGCTTTTAGTGGATATTTAAACACTTTCTAACGAACTTTGGGTTGGTTTAACGTGCCACAAGATGAAAAAACAATGCAGATCAAATCCCGCGGACAGCTCTATTTCTTCCTGGCGATGCTTGCTGTGGTTATCACCACTGTGTTGTATTTTATCCTGCCGTTAAACTTTAGCGCGTATGCCGTAAGTATCTCCAAAGGCCCCACCGATGATCCCAATCCGGAAACCTGGTATCACGATTTTGACCATGATGGCGAAAGTGAACGACTGGTTCTTAAGAATCCGGATAACATGTTCGAACCGGCTTTAAAAGTTTATACACACCACGAAAAACTTATCGCCCAATGGAACTT
Source organism: Calditrichia bacterium (assembly GCA_020635035.1). GTDB lineage: Bacteria > Calditrichota > Calditrichia > Calditrichales > J004 > JACKAO01. The sequence goes on along the minus strand of JACKAO010000003.1, from coordinate 209,443 downwards.
CTCTGAAAAATGGAATCCCGCTTGTATCACCTTTGGAGATTATAATGGTGACAATTATGATGAAGCCTACTGTTTTACACAAAAAGCCGACTCACTTTTTCTCTATATTCTCGATCCGCGTTTCCATGGTGAATTCTTGCAAACACGTGTTTTCCTTTTAGCAGCTCCTGAAGAACCGCCTTCTCCCGAAAAAAGACCCTGGGAAATTAACTTTCTGCAGGGCGGATTTATGGATACGGATGATGATGGCTACCAGGACCTGGTCTTTTCAGTAATGACAGGAATGCGTCGCCAGCCGCGCAAATTCTACGTTTACAGTCCGCGACTGAAAAAAATAGTGTATACTTCGCCTGAAAGCGGCGCCCATATTACAAGTTGGTCTATAGAAGATATTGATGGCGATAAGCAGCCTGAAATCATTACACGTTTATCAAGTTCTGTCGGTAATATCAAAGATAGAAATGTATCTTTTAAGGATGACCAGGCCTGGTTAATGGTATTTGACAAACAGCTGAATTTTAAGTTTAATCCGATAGGATTTGAAAAATACTCCAGCACTATTATGGCACTTTTTTCTGACAACAATTTCTATGTTCTCACGAACCATATCCGTAGTAATGATATCCTGCCGTCTATTTCTATTATCACTGGCAAAGGTGAAATAACTGCCCGAAAAGATCTTACAATGGGGACATGGAAAATAGTCAAGGAGTCAAAACATCCCGGAAGTCGTATTTTCCTGATTAATCAAACAGAAGGAATTATTTATACACTTGCTGCAAATACCCTGGAAGCCATTCCATACGGTAAAATTGAGAAAAATTTTGTCTATGTCTATTCCTATGATTTTAATGGCGACCATCTTGATGAGCACCTTTTCAGACTGTATGATGATTATTTAATTTATAATAGCGACTTCACCACAAGCGCTTCTTTTAAATTGGGCGGTCACATTGAGAATCCAAATATCTCAATAAAAAAAGTTTTAAACGCCGTACCCTTTGTTTCTTTTCAGTTTCCCAATAATCACTATCTATTTTCATACCAGCCAAATATTCTTTACACGTTCAGATTATTAATCTTGTTTTTCGCACTAATTTTAGTGTTTCTCTTTTTAATGGGAAATTTTCATATTTTTAACATTCTGATCTCTTATACCAACACTATTCAAAACCTGGTGCATAATCCGCGGCATGGCATCCTGGTTCTGGATAATAAAAAACGCATAAAACAATTCAACCGCATTTTCCTGGAATTCCTGGAACTTAAAAATCTGAATATTAAAGGTAAAAATCTGGATGAGCTCCAAAAGGTGCCTTTAGAATTCCTGACATTTATGGATAAGCTGGCTGAAACTCAAACAAAAAATCAGACCCGGATTACTTTTCAAAGGGCAGATGGAACCTTTCACGGGGAAATAAACGGTACCTGTGTGCAGGGATTGTTAGGTTTTCCGTCCGGCTTTATGGCCGAGATAGTGGATTATTCCGACACAATAAAAGATGAACGTAAAAAACTATGGAGCCAGACCGTTCAAAAAATGGCACATGATATCAAAACACCATTGTCATCCATTGCGCTGAATCTATCGATGGTTAAGATGAAACTTAAGGATTGGGCACCAAAAGCAGCAGGTATGGTGGAACAGGATCTTGAGATTATGCTCTCCGAAATGGAAAGGGTTAGGGAAATGACCCGGAATTTCCTGAAATTTACTAATCTTGAGCATCCAAACCTTGCTCAGGTTGCATTGCGTCCCCTTATAAACAAAGCCTTAGAAAAATTTAATGTTTATACGTCTGATAATTTAAAACTGGAACTGGAATTTAATTTTTCCCCGGACATCATAAATGCGGATGAATCTCAGTTGTTGATGGTTTTTAATATTCTGCTGGAAAATGCGCTGGATGCAACCAAAGGTGACGGATATATTAAAGTTATTGTTCATCAGCTTAATAACGTCATTGCTGATTTTAACGACTTTGTCGAAATCTCCTTCTGCGATACCGGTACAGGAATTCCTGATAATGAGAAGGAAAAAATCTTTGAGCCCTACTTTACAACGAAGAAAGACGGAACGGGAATGGGCCTGGCTATTGCAAAAAAAATCATAGAAGATCATGATGGAAAAATTGAGTTGTTTTCCAGGGATAATTTCGCATCGGTATTCAGGATTATGCTACCGGTTCGCTGATCAAAAAGGCCCGTCACATAAAACATCATTGTTGGAGAAGAAATGTATAACATACTTGTAATTGATGATGATGAAATCTACCTGAAATCTATTCAAAACTTACTGGAATATAAAAATTTTAAAGTGACCACCTGCGAAAATCCTTTAAATGTTTTAAAACTGCTTAAAGAAAATTCTTTTCAATGTGTAATGCTGGACGTAAGAATGCCGGGAAAAGACGGGCTAGATGTATTGGATCAGATAAAAAAACATGATCCACAAATACCTGTTATAATGGTTTCCGGGCAGAGCACCATTTCAATTGCAGTAGAAGCACTGCAAAAGGATGCGTATGACTTTATTGAGAAACCGGTTAATGCGGACCGTCTGCTTGTAACACTTAAAAATGCTCTGGAGAAATATACACTGCAAACTTCCCAAAGCGCATTGATTTCACAAATCCAGGAACAGTATCAGATTGTTGGAGAGAGTAAAGCCATTAAAAGCATTCTTCAGCAGATTCAAAAAATTGCACCAACTTCTGCCAAGGTTTTAATCAGGGGAGCGACCGGTACCGGGAAGGAACTTGTTGCCAGGGCTTTGCATAATCTGAGCGACCGATCAGGCCGTCCATATTTAAAAATAAATTGTGCAGCCATTCCGGAAAATCTTCTGGAAAGCGAATTATTCGGGCATGTAAAGGGTGCATTTACCGGGGCCTTTGAAGATAAAACGGGTGTTTTTGAAGCAGCCAATGGGGGAACCCTGTTTTTGGATGAAATCGGCGAACTGGATCAGCGCTTTCAGGCAAAATTATTACAGGTGCTTCAGGATGGCAGTTTCAGTCCGGTTGGTTCCACCAAAGAAATACAAGTTGATGTGCGGATTATCGCGGCAACCAATCAAAACCTGGAAAATATGATTGATGAAAAGCGTTTCCGTTCTGATTTGTATCACCGCTTAAATGTTGTGGAGATTTTTATCCCGGCGTTGGATAAAAGGAAGGATGACATACCGGATCTTGCCAATTATTTTCTGAGTATCTATACAAAAACATACAATAAAAAAATTACCCATTTCAGCGAACAGGCTTTGCTGTATCTTTCAAAACAAAGCTTTAAAGGAAATATTCGTGAATTAAAACACCTGATCGAAAAAGTAATAATATTCTGCGAATCATCAATTATTGAACTCGGAGATGTTAAAAAAGCCTTTGAATCGGAACCTGTCTCAGGCTATGAACCCTTTTCATTTGAATCGCTGAAAGATGAACTTTTAAAACACGAAAAAGAATACATTGAAATGACTTTAAAAATTGCAAACGGCCGAAAAAGCAAAGCAGCTGAAATACTTAATATAAACCGGAGTGCTTTATTTAAAAAAATCCGCAAGTTTGGTATTGAGTAACTACTTATTACTCTTCTTTGATTGAGTTTTGTATCAATAAAAACTCAGGAAAAACCTGGGAATATTTTTAAAATCAGAATCATTTTTTCAATGAATAGTTAGCCAAAAATCCGGTTATACATTATTTTAATAATCAAACTCATTGATTTAATTATTCCAGGGTAAAAGGATTCTTATGATTCATCCTTCAACAGAACTACATTATATAAACAATGAAATTGGCTATGGTGTTGTTGCCAGCAAATATATCCCAAAAGGAACCATCACCTGGGTTTTGGATAAACTGGACCGGGAGTTCAGCCCACTCGAAATTCTTGAGATGGAGGACATCTACAAAGAAATTCTTGATACTTACACTTTCCGTAACAATAAAGGCAATCATGTGCTCTGCTGGGACAATGGCAGATATGTGAATCACAGCTTTAATTCCAACTGCTTAACGACTGCTTATGATTTTGAAATTGCTATCCGAGATATTTACCCGGGCGAGCAATTAACTGATGACTACGGTTACCTGAATTTAACAGCCCCTTTCCGCCCGTTACCCGAAGGCACCAAAAGAAAAATAGTTTATCCGGATGATCTCGTTAAATACGCGCGGATCTGGGATAAAAAATTAATGCCTTGTTTTAAGAAAATTACATCCGTCGAGCAACCTTTAAAAGCGCTAATCAGCAATGAACTGTGGCAAAAAATCGAAAATATTGCTACCGGAAAGGAACATATGGATTCTATCCTGACCTGTTATTATGACCAGAATGGAGGATAAATGCTGACTGACTTAAATGAAATCCGGATTTTCTTAAGAAACCTGATGAGTAAATATGTGCCCCCTTTAAAGGCAAGAGCCGACACACCTGAAAATTTTGCTTTATACGGAACAAAAGAAGCGATGCAGGGAAAACAAAAAGTGGATGGATATTATTTTGGCAGTGTGGTAACCAAGCCAAAAGATATCCGTCTCTATTTTTTCCCGATATACACACATCCGGATCAATTTAGTCTAAGTCCTGAATTAAAAAAATGTCTTAAAGGTAAAAGCTGTTTTCATTTCAAAAAACTATCTGAACCAATGCAAAAAGAAATCGCGAATATGATTGGTACTGCATTTGATATCTATCTCAAAGACGGATTAGTCTGAACAAAAAAATAGTAACATTAGCCCTGAAAATTTACAAAGAAAAGGAACCTGAGATGTTTAAGAAAACCATTCTGCCGGTAATTGCTGCCACTATTTGGATCAGCATTTCTGAGTTTGTACGAAATGAGCTTTTGCTAAAATCATACTGGATTGAACATTACAGCGGCCTGGGCATGGTATTTCCTTCAGACCCGGTTAATGGAGCTGTCTGGGGATTGTGGTCGTTGCTTTTTGCAATCGCTATCTACATCTTTTCAAAAAAATATTCGCTGATAGAAACCACAATGCTAGCCTGGTTTGTTGGATTTGTACTTATGTGGGTGGTGATCGGCAACATGAATGTTCTGCCTTTTGGAATCCTTGTATTTGCAATTCCGTTAAGTTTGTTTGAAGCCTTCCTGGCAGCATTCATCATCAGAAAAATGATGTAAATAATGACTTCCGGTACACATACAGAATTGGCAGACCGAATAGCTGATTGTTTCAAGGAAATCCCCGATGTGATGGCAATAACCTTGGGTGGGTCCAGTGCAAATCATACCCTGGATCCGCTTTCAGATATAGATTTATATATCTATTCTGAATCAATTGTCCCATTGGAAAAACGCAAGAAACTGATCGAAAAATTGGGCTATAGTAAGGCAAATTTTAATCTTACATTCTGGGATACCGGTGATGAATGGTTCGACAGCCAAACCGGTATAGAAATTGATGTAATGTATTGGGCTCCAAAATGGATCGAAGATCAGATTGATAAAGTTTTAATCCGTTGTGAAGCAAATCTGGGTTATACAACCTGCTTTTGGAGAACTGTCAAGAACTCACATATTTTATTTGATCGTAGCGGTTGGTTTACAGAACTACAGAAAAAAAGTCACGCTCCATACCCGTCCAAATTGAAAAAAGCCATAATAAAGAAGAATCATCCGGTTTTGAGAACTGTTATTCCTTCCTATTTTGAACAGATCAAAAAAGCGATAGCCCGTGATGACCTTTTAAGTATTAGTCACCGCCTGGCTGCCTTATTTGCCAGTTATTTTGATATACTTTTTGCGGTCAATGAAGTATTAAATCCCGGGGAAAAGCGCGTCTTACAATTTGCCCTTGATGAATGCCGGCTGCTTCCTGATAATTCTGAAAAGACAATCAGCCAGATCCTGATAAAAGCAGGCAGTGAATACAGGCAGTTGCCGGAACTACTAACTAACCTTCTAAATGCACTCGATTTTCTACTGCAACGGGAAAGTTTACTCCCGGCAATCTCCTGATTTTACAATACCCGGAATAGTACCTTGCAAAATACTCGTTAAAAAATACATTTAATGCATTGTATCTCTTTTATGAAAAATTTTGACCAACCTTCAGGACATATTCTTCCCATAATTGTTATTGCCCAGTTTTTATGCACTTCAACCTGGCTGGCCGGTAACGCAGTCGTTCACGACCTGATGCTTGCTTATGATCTGGACATTTCTGTTATGGGACATATCACTTCCGCTGTTCAGTTCGGTTTTATTTCAGGAACACTCTTTTTTGCAGCGCTGACTATTGCAGATCGATACGCACCTTCAAAAGTGTTTTTTGCAAGTGCCTTTTCTGCCGCTGTTTTCAACGGATCAGTTATTTTCGGGCATCAATCATTTTTTACAATTTTGATCTTTCGTTTTCTGACCGGATTCTTTCTTGCCGGTATCTACCCCGTTGGAATGAAAATAGCCAGTGATTATTACAAAAAGGGATTGGGTCATGCCCTGGGATATCTTGTTGGAGCATTAGTAATCGGATCAGCATTCCCCCACCTGGTAAAAAGTTTCTCGGGCGGGATGCCCTGGAAAGATGTTCTTACGGTTACATCCGGCTTTTCGGCAACAGGCGGACTTTTAATGATCCTTTTTATTAAAGACGGACCTTACCGCAAAAAAAACAGTAGTCTTAATCTGACTGCATTTTTAAATGTTTTCCAATATAAAACTTTCCGCTCAGCCGCCTTCGGTTATTTTGGACACATGTGGGAGCTTTATACTTTTTACGCATTTATACCTTTAATAATCATGACTTATTTAAAAGAACATCCGGGAGTTGCAATAAACACATCGCAATGGACCTTTTTTATTATCGGAATAGGTGGTCTTGCCTGCATCGGTGGCGGATATATATCACGAAAAATCGGAAGCCTTAAAACTGCACGATCTGCACTTTCGCTCTCCGGGATTTGCTGCCTTTTTTTCCCGTTTATCTTTGGATTACCCGAAACAATGTTTCAATTATACCTGCTGTTCTGGGGTATGATGGTCGTTGCTGACTCACCACAATTTTCAACATTGGTTGCACAAAATGCACCCGATGAAATAAGGGGCACTGCGATGACGATTGTAAATTGTATCGGGTTTGCAATAACAATCATCAGTATTGAAATTATTACTTTTTTGCTGGACTACATAACACCGCAATACATTATGCTTTTGCTGGCGATCGGACCTTTTTTGGGAACATTGGCTCTGAAGCAGCCGGGAATTGAAAAGTATCACGCTTAAAAAAATGAAGGAATTTTATGAATATTACATTTATTGGTCTGGGTATCATGGGCAGCCGAATGGCTGCAAATCTGTTAAAGAATAAGATTAAAATCACGGTTTACAATCGTTCAAAAAGTCCTGCGGAAGAGTTAAAAACAAAAGGTGCAGCTGTCGCTTCCGATCTGAAGAGTGCGGTACAAAATGCTGATGTTGTTTTTACAATGTTGTCAGCACCAGACGTTGTTGAAAAAATAGCGACAGGTGAAAAAGGATTTTTAAAAAGCATGAAAAAAAATACGCTGTGGGTTGACTGCTCAACTGTGAATCCTTCATTTTCATTGGAAATGGCCCGGAAAGCAGCCAAAAGAGAGATTCGTTTTCTCGATGCGCCGGTTGCCGGAACAAAACCAACTGCAGAAGCAGGAGAGCTTACTTTTTTTGTAGGCGGCAATCAAAATGATCTGGAAGAAGTTAAAAATCTGCTGCAACACATGGGCACTAAAATTTTGTATATGGGCGAACATGGACGCGGAACAGCTTTTAAGATGCTGGTTAATAGCATGCTGGCACAATCAATGGCTGCGTTTTCAGAGACTTTAATTTTTGGGGAAAAGATCGGCTTTGATAAAGATTTGTTGCTGAATATTCTCCCTGCTCTTCCGGTTACTGCACCTTTTATAAAAGCAAAGGCAGAAAAAATCCGCAACAAAGACTATGACACACAATTTCCGCTGGAATTAATGCACAAAGACCTGAAGCTGGCAACCCTTACAGCAAAAGAACATGAATGTGATCTGCCTTTGGCTGAACAGACAAAAAAAATCTACAAGAAAGCTTCGCAAAGCGGATTGTCACGCGAAGATTTTGCAGCAGTTTATAAATATCTGCAGGATAAACTTTAGCTTGCTTTTCACTTAATATTTCCTTGTAAACACCACTGTTCCCGGCATGATCATTAATTTATTCTAATAAAGGAACCGCTGAATTTTCGTGATGGTTTACTTCATGAATCACAACTCATCATATATCACGGAAGGGCTCCTTTATGATTGCACGTCTTTCTTTATTTTTACTCTTACTTTTCAGTTTTTCCCATGCATCTGATCTGACCGGAAAACAAGCGCCGTTGTTTAAAGGTACCGATCTCGATGGCAAAGAAATTAATCTTACAGACTACCGCGGCAAGATTGTTTTGCTCGATTTCTGGGCCAGCTGGTGTGGTCCCTGTCAGCAGGAACTGCCCTTTCTTGTAGATCTGTACAGTGATCATCAAAACGATGATTTCGTTGTTCTTGCTGTAAATATTGACAACGAGAAAGAAAATATGATGCGTTTTCTTAAAAAGAAGTACGCTACCCGTGTTTTTCCTGTCATTTTCGATTCAGAAAAAGCCATACCACCACTCTATGATTTACAGGCGATGCCTACATCCTTTTTTATTGACAAGAAAGGTATGATCCGCTTTACCCATACCGGATTTAAAGATTCCGATAAAAAACAATTTACGGAAGAATTAACCACACTTTTGCGTGAAAAATAAGGAGGCTGATATGCGCTGGATATACGTTTTGCTTCTTTTCCTGCTGCTTATTCTTTCGGGCTGCGCAACCGTTAAACCATGGGAGCGGGAAAGCCTTGCTGATCCAATCATGATTATTGATGAAAATCCCATTGATGCCGGTATGAAGGAGCATTTTATTGATTATCGTGAAGGTTCTGAAGGTGCAACGGGTGCTCAAAGCGGAGGATGCGGCTGTGGATAAAAAATTAGCCCTGGGGCTGTTAATTTTACTTTTCTTATCCGGATCAGTTTTGGCACAGGATTTACCGGATGACGAACTTCAGGTCAATATCAGCGGATATTTTGACAGTTTTGATGTAAATGTTATGTATCCCAGCATTGCAATTACCCGTAAGGTATCCGATAAGACCAGTATTACCGGTCGTTACCTGGTGGATATGATAACTGCCGCTTCTATGAAAACCGGTGGTTCGTCTTCATCCGGATCTGGTGAACGTGAACACGAAGATGATGATGAAGGACGCGAGCATGATTTTGGTAAAACCAGCTCAGCAACAAGTGTAAACAGTGTGGATGCAGTAACAGCAGCTTCTTCACGAGGCGGCGGTGGTGTTTTTGGCGGTGAAGGTCTTTCCAGCTTTGATGACGTGCGCAATGAATTTAACCTGGGCGTTTCACAAATTGTAGGAGAGAACCTGATCAGTCTAAACGGTATTTACAGCACTGAACGTGATTATACATCCAGCACACTTGCAGGAACTATTTCACGACAGTTCGCCATGAAAAACACGACTCTGCAGCTTGGATTTGTACGCAGTTGGGATAAAGTTTTTCCGGTTATAAAAGACTGGACACGCAGTAAGGATGTGGTTACTTACAGTGCTAATTTCAGCCAGCTTCTTGGCAAAAGCGCGCTTATCCAGTTTCTTACTTCATATTCTGAAAATAACGGTTACCTTGCAGACGCTTATAATCAGGTTAGTGTCGATTCTATGGGAACAATGGTTCTGCGTGATCCGATTCATCCAAACAACCGGATTAGAAAGGCGGCTGCTACACAGTTAAAATTCAGGCTAAGCGAGCAGTCTTCCATGCAGATGGGCTACCGCTATTACTGGGATAACTGGGATGTGGTTTCGCACACATTTTCAATGAATTATATGCGCCATATGAGTGATCATGTTGTACTGGGCTTAGGCTGGCGAACATATCTGCAGAACCGTGCATTCTTCTTCAAGCCGCAATATGCGCAACCGGAAGCTTTGATGACATCGGATATCAAACTGGACAAGGGATATTCAAATCAGCTGCAGTTTGAACTGACGCTGAATGGTGGTCGTGGCCAGGATTATCTTCCTTTCCTGACCAGCGAGAAAATACAATATAATATCAGCCTGAATGTTTATTCACGACATACACAATCAGGTTATTGGTACAACGGTCAAAAAAATATGATTGCTACAAATTTTAATCTTGGCATTCGGTACCGTTTTTAATCAAAACAAAAATTAAAAATACCCCGGAGGTAAAATGAATCGCAGACTTTTTCTTCAACAATCATCGTTATTAGTACCCGGACTTGCAGTTGCAGGGCTGTTTGGCAGTAATCCACGCAGGTTGTTTGCAGATACATCAACAGTACAGGCTTTTTCCTTCTCGATAGTTACCGATCAATCAGATAAAGCTTTACCGATGATCCAGGATTTACTTGCAAAGATGAAACTGAATGGTAAAAACATCCGATATTCAGAATATACTTTACATGGGAATCATGTGGCAGATATAGCCTATACTCAAAACGGACAACTCATTGATTACCGCGTAACAGATGGCCCTTTAGCAAATGGACTTCGTAAAATTGCAGGAAATCTTGATCTTCCGCGTGATTGTAAAAATCCCGTACTGTCTCATTTCTCCTGTGAAGAAGGCTTTATGAAGCCAACAGGAGTAAGAATCTTTAAAGGTGATGAATTACTAATGGAGAAACCTTTCACCAAAGAAAACGAAGTGTTTGAACTGGCCGGATTAAAAGGTAAAGTTACCGTGGAAATGGCGAAAGACCGATCCGTTCGCTTTGTCGAAACATCATGCCGCCACAAAACCTGTATGAAAATGGGGGCAATAAAACAAGCCGGTCAAAATCTTGTTTGTATTCCTAATCAAATAACCGTCGCGATTGCCGGCAGCAGCATTTCCGGTGTGGACAGTATTACATTTTAGGATGCTAACCTTATGAAATATTATTTGGTTCTCCTGTTCATTTTTTTGATTAATCCTTTAACGGCACAAAACCCCGATAGCACTGCTGTTGATTATGAAGTAAAGGTCAGCAAATTCGTCATGGGCACTATTGTGGAAACAACTGCGCGGGCAAATGATATTACCTATTGTAAAGAAGCGCTTTTTCATGCCTATCGCGAAATGGAGCGCATCGAAAATCTGCTGAGCTATATGAAAGAGAACAGTGAAATTACAAAAATAAACAACAATGCGGGAATACAGCCAGTTCATGTCTCCAAGGAAACAATGGACATTCTGCATCGCGCCGTTGGTTACGCCGAAAAGTTACACGGTTTCTTTGATGTCACTATAGGACCGGTCAGCACATTGTGGGGATTCAGCAGCGATGCCGGCGGTCATGTTCCGGCAGAGAAGGATATAAAAAAACTTCTCCCGTTAGTTAATTTCAAAAATCTGCGTTTAAGTGATAGCGATACAACAGCATATTTACAAAAACCCGGGATGAAACTGGATCTGGGTGGAATCGCCAAAGGTTATGCTATCGACCGGGGAAGTGCGGTTCTCAGACAAAAAGGAATAACAAATTTTATTCTGAATGCCGGTGGTGATATGTATGTCAGCGGTACAAAAGCAGCGAATACACCCTGGAAGGTTGGCGTCAAAGATCCGCGGGACAATCAGAAGCTTGTTGCGCGTTTTGAACTTAAAGATTATGCCGTTGCTACAAGTGGAGATTATGAGCGATATATTATTGTAAATGGCCGGCGTTATCATCACATACTTGATCCGCGCAATGGGTACCCGGGCACCTTATCGGAAAGTTCTACCACTTTTGCTGCAACAGCAGAAGAAGCTGACGTATTAGCAACATATCTGTTTATTATTGGCGCAGAAAAAGCATTGCAGGAAAAATTTGATAAACCGTTTATGGTTATCAATGAAAAAGGTGAGAACAATTATAATGAGTCTTTTAAAAATCTATCCGGATTAACATTCTGAAAGGTCTGTCCGGAATCGAATTTTAATTATCAAGCAGCCTGTTTTTATAGGCAAAATTAACCAGTCCGACAACAGAATTTGAACCTGTTTTTAGCATAAGATTTTTACGGTGTGTTTCTACTGTACGCTTACTTATATGAAGCCGATCGGCTATTTCCTGGTTGGATAAATCTTCAGCAATCATTTTTAATACTTCTTTTTCACGATCGGTTAACAACGGTTGTTCCTGTGTATTTGCGAGTCCGGCTAAAAGCTTACTGTTCAGCTCTTTGCTGATATACATTTCATTTCTAGAAACGGTTTCTATCGCCAGAACCAATTCCTGGTGTGAATCTCTTTTCATAATATAGCCGTTTACACCGGCTTTTAAAGCATCCCGTACCATCTGAATTTCATCATGCATACTCAGCATAATAACACGTAATGAAGGAAATTGTTTTTTTATGTGCTCAGTTAGTTTTAAACCATCCATTCCCGGAAGATTCAGATCGGTAATTAGCAGATCAACCGGCGTTTGCGGGATAAGCTTAAGTGCATTTTCTGCATTTGTTGCCGTACCGGCAATTTTATATTTATCATTTTCCAGTAAACTAAGTAAACCTTCAAGAAAAATAATATGATCATCCACTAAAAAAATGTTAAGCGGTTTCAATTCTGACGCTCCCGGGATTTATAGTTTCTTTTGACTTAATGCGGGGAATATTCAGAATAAATGTCGTCCCCTTATGCCCTTCCCTGGAATCGATTTCAATTTTTCCGCCAATATATTCGGCCCGGGAACGCATATTTGTCCAGCCGTTTCCTTTGCCATGGAACAGTTTTCCCGTATTGAAACCATTGCCATCATCTTCAATCATTATTAAAAATTCATCATCATGATTCATTAGCTGTATTTCAACATGGGATGCTGCAGCATACTTTATAATGTTATTAAGCCATTCCTGCATGATACGATACATAAAAATTTCATCCTGCTCAGGAAAACGTCTATTGCCGGAATTGTTATGAACCGTAATTTTCAGATTAGCAGCTTCACTAATCCTGGCTGCATATTCTTCAACAGCGATAGAAAAACCTTTACTGATCAGGGTTGCGGGCATCAGGTTAAAAGCAATATTTCGGATTTCCTTATGCATTTCATCCAGCGTATTTTGCGATCGCTCAAAATATACTTTGTTTTCCGCCCCGCCATTTCCATCAAACAAACGGCTCGTTTGAATTTTACAGGCCGAGATTAACTGCCCCATTCCATCATGAAGGTCGCGGGCAAAACGTTTTCGTTCGTCTTCCTGCGAAAGTATGGAAGCGTTGAGTGCTGCTTTTTCAACAGCCAGTTCTCGTTCGCGGATTTGTTTGTTTTTGTAATAGTAAAACACCCCGGAAAGTAAAAGGAGAGAGAGAACCAGTATCACCAGCATCGCATAATTACGGGAGAGCTGTGCATCCTGTTCTGCAATTTTTGAAGTCTGAAGTTCTATCTGCTGCCTGTTTTTCTCGGTTTCATACTTTTTTTCAAGTTCGATTATCTGCCTGCTGCGGGTTTCATTAAAAAGTGAGTCCCTGAGTATGTCATGTTTTTCATAGTACATGAAAGCTTTAGCATAGTCTTTTTCCTGTTTATAAACATCGGACATCATTTTATAAATATGCTGAGTCAGATCCTTAAAGTTTGTTTCTTCAGCCAGTGGCAACGCTTTCAAAAAATATTCTTTTGCCTGGTTTAATGATCTACGCTCCACATACATTTCACCTATATTATTATACAAAACAGCCTGGCCGCGGATGTCACCTAATTGTGTCCGGATTTCAACAGCCCGGAGAAACATCTCCAGTGCTTTGTTATACTTGCCTGACTTTGTGTATAACATTCCCATGTTATCAAGATTGTAAGCCAACCCGCTTAAATCACCAAATTTCTCCTTCAACTCAGCGGAATCTTTGAAAAACTGCATTGCTTTATCAGAATCATTTTGCAGATCGTAAATTATTCCAAGGTTATTCATACTGTTTGCAATTTGCAGCGAATCTTTTGCCTGGCGGCTTATGTTCAATGCCCGCTCAAAATATTCCTGCGATTGCTGAATATTTCCCTGCTTTTTCACCAGTGTCCCGACATCATTCAGTATTAAAGCCGCCATTTGCAGGTTGCTTATTTTCAGAGAATAATCCAGTGCCTTCTGATAGCTGGCAAGTGCCTGACTATGAGAACCCAGCAGGTATTGCGTAAGACCTTTTTTATAAATACAGTCTGCAATCAGTAATGTATCTTTCGTTGTAAGAGCTGCAGTTAATGCATTTTCTGCCTGCTGCAGGGACTTAGGTAAATCTATTTTAAGAAAGAAATCTGCCAGTTCCAGATGCAGTTTTGCCTTTTCCACTGTTTCTGCAGATTCTATTTTTTTTTCAAGGCTGTCAACAAAAGTAGAGTCCAGCGAATAAGCAATATTTGTAAAATAAAGCAAAAGAAACAGGGTGATAAAAGATCTTTTTATCATCATAAAGGAAAGCTCTTTGGAATTTTGAAAAAGAATTTTACCAATGCATTGCATGAAAATATAATTTCTTTGGATATAATTCAACGCTTGAGTTTGGCGACTCCGTATTTTACGGTATATAAAAATACCAAAAATTGGGTATGGCGAGCATTTGTATCATCTTTTATGTTTTACGCAGGATAAAGATTAACAGGGATGAATGCTATGTCGTACTATTTCTCAAATTTATATTTTCTGTTGTATTCGAGCACATACGTCTATAAAAAGATAACAGGCATCCTGAAATTAATTTAACAATAAACACCCAAAATATGGAAATAATCATTTAACCACTAAGGAGGATTTATGTTAAGACGTTTATCAGTTTTATTATTATTAGCAATGACCGCTTTTTTTGTTGCCTGCGGCAGTGATGACGACAGCACCAGCAGTAATAACGATTCCAATACCGACGGGTCTATGAAAGCTTCTGTTGCCGGCAGTAACTGGGAAGCCAATACGGCGGTTGTTGCAGTTCATATGCCGACTACAGGTACACTTACAATTACCGGTCAATACACTGATCTCTCAGGAAATTCAAGACAAATGTCTTTGACGATCATGCAAAATGCCAGTGTTAATTCATTCAGTGTTGGACTTTTAGGCCCGGCACAGGCTCGTTATACAGAAGCTTCTCTCACAAACCCCACAGGTGAAAGTTATATTGGTACATCAGGAACAGTAGAAATTACCGAACTGACTGACACATCCGTAAAAGGCAGTTTCAGTTTTTCCGGAGCACTTAATGGAAATGGTGCAGTAAAACAGATTTCCAGTGGTTCCTTCAGCGCCAAGCTTTAATCACCTGCCAATGCAAAGATTCCGCAAAAACCTGCGGAATCTTTTTTTAAGCATGTGGATACTTTTAAGGATTAAATGAAAATGCAAAAATACGTCACATTTTTTTTTATAAGTATTTCATTCCTTTTATCTCAAAAATCTGATATTATTGATTCAGCGGCTATCAACCAATCTACTGTTTCTCTGTGGTCATACGTTCATAAACAAAATCTGAAAAGTTTTGATTTAAATAAATATGATTTAACCGGACCTGATTGTCGTAAGCGTCCCGGTTTATCGGATGGTACAATGATATAATCTTCCCGGGCAAATTTACATTTTTGTTCAGAATGTAATATTGCTAAAAAACAAGTAAAACCTCATCCCCCATAAAAAATGAAAACCGGCAGAAATGCCGGTTTTTTTACATAGATTCATATTCATTTTTTTTAAAGGAATAAAATGAAAATATTTTAAGGTTAGATAAAATATTTCCTGCAAGTAAAAATTTAGCTGACAGGTTATACATGGGAGAGCTCAAAACAAAACCTAACAACGCTTCTGTTGAAGATTTCTTAAAAGCTGTTTCAGATCCGCAAAAACAAAAAGACAGCTTCACTATTTTAAAAATGATGCAAGAGATAAGCGGACATAAACCGGAAATGTGGGGCAGTAGCATTGTAGGTTTTGGTAAGTATCATTATAAATATGAAAGCGGCCGCGAAGGCAATTGGTTTCTTACAGGTTTTTCCCCTCGCAAACAGGCTTTAACAATTTATGTAATGGCCGGCTTTAAAAAGTATGATTCATATTTAAAGAATCTTGGAAAATTTAAAACTGGTGCCGGGTGTCTTTATGTAAAAAAGCTAGCTGATATTAATACAGATATTCTCAAAGAAATTATAAAAGACTCAATCGCCACAGTTTCTAAAAAATATAAATGAAAGTTTGCCTATGTATTCATATTCTTATGATAAGGAAACATGCCTTCTAAAAGTTGATTTTTTTAATACAATGACACTGGATGATTTCAAAAATTATCTGGATGAATTCAGAACACTTTCATTCCTGCCTAAGTCATTGAAAATCCTGTACGATTTAAGTGATTGTGAATTAAGTTTAAAGCCACCGGAAGTAAAGGTTATCTCTGAAATTTCAGAACAGTTAAACGCTGATTTTGATAGAATATACTCTGCATATATTGTTAACAAACCGCTGGAAACAGCACTTACTATAATCTTTTCTAATGCTGTAAAAAATCCTAATTTTCGGCGAAGAGTATTTTCCACGGAAGAAGCAGCTCGTTCATGGTTAAAACAGTATGAAAATGTTTGATAAATATTTTAACCTGCAAAACGATTTCGTTGTGTTGCGTTCAATGATGCAGGAAGACTATTCAGCCTTTAAACATCTTACATCAAACAAAGATATGTGGACTTATTTTACAAGTGATTTATCAGTAGAGAAGAAATTACAAATCTGGGTTGATGATGCCGTTGCTCAGATGCAAAAAAAAGTAAGACATCCCTTTACAATTGAGACAAAACCGGATAAAATAATTATCGGTTCAAGCAGCTTTGGAAACATATCACATCATGATCATCGCCTGGAAATTGGTTACACATGGATAACGGACAAATACCAGGGCAAAGGTTACAACAATCATATTAAATTACTTATGCTCGAATATGCCTTCGAGACATTAAAATATGAACGTGTGGAATTTAAAACCGATGTATTAAACATTCCTGCACGAAAAGCATTATCCCGGATCGGCGCCATCGAAGAAGGTATTTTAAGGAGTCATACACTTATGTCGCATAACCGGCGCCGTGACACAATTTACTATAGCATTCTGCGATCGGAATGGCCTTCTGTAAAATCTCACCTGAAGAGTTTGCTAAAATAGATCTGTGATTTTTTTGCCTTCCTGATAAATAAGTTGAATCCAAAGGAAAAATTTCTTTAATATCTCCTGTACACAAAATTCATTACAGGAGAAAGCTGAATGAATAGCTCCTTTTTTGATGCCGTTCAAACTTTTTTAAAAAGCAAAAGAATTGCCGTCGCCGGTTATTCAAACGACAATAAACAACCTGCAAATTATATTTATGAAAAATTTAAAAACAATGGTTATTCCGTTTATGCCGTAAATCCTAAGAACAGTTCAATCACACACATACCCTGTTACAGGTCGCTGTCAGAAATCAGCGATAAAATTGATGGAGTTATGATATGCACGCCGCCAGATGCCGGTTTGGATATTATTAAAGAATGCCAACAGCTGGGGATTCAAAATGTCTGGCTTCACCAATCTTTTGGTAACGGCAGTTATAATAAACTGGCAGTAGAACTGTGCAAAGCAGAAAACATTAACTGTGTACACAGCGGATGCCCGATGATGTTTATTAATCCCGATATTGTGCATCTGTGTATACGCGGAATTTTATCCCTGGGCGGGCGGTTTAAAAAAATCTAATTCACTACTATTTTATTACCTGAGCGATGCGTTTAATTAATCTTTTCAAATCTGAATCGGATAAAAAAATCGGCCTGGCATTGGGCGGGGGTGCTGCTTTAGGTGCAGCACATATTGGCGTTTTAAAAGCCCTGGAAGAAAATAAGATCCAGCTAAGTGCTGTTTCCGGAACAAGCATCGGGGCTTTTGTTGCTGCAATGTTTGCATTTGGAAAGAATGTCAAGCAGATAACCGAGATCGTCAAAGAGCTGGACTGGCTGGATATCAGTGAGTTATCCTTGTCACGCTTTGGTTTGCTTTCCAACAAAAAATTAGGAAAAATGCTGGATGATGTGCTTGGCGAAGTTAACTTTTCCGATGCATCGCTTCCGCTGGCTTTTATTGCAACTGATGTTGCCAGTGGTAAAAAAGTCACTTTAAAAGATGGTGATGTTGCGCAGGCTGTTATGGCCAGCACCTGTGTCCCCGGTATATTTATCCCGACGGAGATTGACGGAAAATTGCTTGTGGATGGCGGATTGGTTGAAAATGTCCCAGTATCAGTTTTGCAGGAATTAGGTGCCGAAATGGTTATTGGTGTGGATTTGAATGCCAGGCGGCAATACCAGAAACCGGAAGATATTATTGATCTGTTGATGAATTCCATGGACATTGCTATTGATAATGCAACACGGATACAAACCAGTAAAGCAGATTTAATCATTGAGCCGGTTCTGTCAGCATACAGCCGGACTCAAACAGATCATATTGATGAATTGATTGAAAAAGGTTATAAAGCTGCCCAGAATACATTAAAAGAACTCTCAAAAAAATGAAAAATAAGAAAGCAAAAATTCTTATCTATCTTTCGTCCGCATCCGCGGTGCCCTGTCGTGAAGGCGGGACACATTCGACGGGCGTCTTCCTTGGTGAACTGACCGAACCGTTGCAACCGCTATTGGAATCCGGCCACCTGTTGCATTTTGCCAGCCCCGACGGTAAACCGCCGGTAATTGATAAAAATTCTTATAAACTCATGTATTGGGGATTTAGCAAAAAACATCTCGAAACGGCAAAAAACGTCTTTCAAGAGTTGAATGATCTTGGGATGAACAAGCCACAAAAAATAAATGAACTGTCAGATAAAGATCTTGACAGCTTCGATGTCTTGTTCATACCAGGCGGGCATGCACCAATGACGGATATTCTGTATAAAAACTGGCTGGAATCACAGGATTTAAACCTGGAAACCGGTAAAATCCTGTTACATTTCCACCAAAAACAAAAGCCAACTTCACTCATTTGTCACGCCCCTGCTGTATTGGCAACTGCGCCGGAAATTAACAACCAATGGATCTATAAAGATTATAAAATGACATGCGTGACAATGGTTAGTGAATGGCTTACCGAAGACGCACCCGGTTTTAAAGTGATGGACGGACATTTGCCTGACTATCCGCAAAAGATACTGAAACGTAAAGGTGCAAATCTGCAGCTTGTAAACATTCCAATGCTCAGTAAAGTAGTTGAAGACCGGGAATTGATCACCGGCCAGGATCCCTACAGCGCCGCTGAACTGGGTCGTAAATTGTTAATTAAAATTGAAAAATACCTTGAAACAAAATAAATCAAAAAGTAAAAGGAACATACATGTTATCTGAAAAAGAGATAAACGAACTTGTACAAAATTATGGCAACCGTGTTAACGAAGGCCGTCCTATAAAACAAATCATCGCGGATGGTGATCTGCCATTGTTAAAGGACGCAACCGTTCTCGAAGGCAAGGTATCCGATTCTGTTTTTGGTAAAAATCTTAAAACAAAAGACGGAATCGCCATTCGATTAATGTTTCGCAATAACCGGATTTCAACACATGATGTAAACCGCGGAGCCATCCCATTTAAGGACCAGGTATTGGCCTATAACCATGATCATATGCTGCAATTGGTTAAATCAATTCTAGGCAGTTCACAATTTGAAGTGCCGGGCTTAAAACCAAGTTCAACTGTCATTCCTGCGGAAAACCTGAATCTTATAGCGCTTGAAAATGTGCTGCGTATGTACATGGCAGAAAGTTCCACATCCACTTCACTTTATCAGCACTGGCTAAAGGCAAAGGATGAAAACAAGAAAACAATCTCCTACGCCGGCCATAATATCCGCATAGATGAATTGACCCCGAACGGCGCACTTCCTTATCTGATGGATACACCTTCAACCAAGGATAAAATAGATAAAACAATTGATCCGCAGTATCTTTTTGACAATGGCGTGTGCTCAAAAGAGCAGTACCAGCAAATCCGCAATGCTTCACTGATGGCTTTCGGAATGATTTCTCAATACCTGCGGGAAAAAGGTATGGTACTGGTCGATACAAAAACCGAACATGGGATAAATGCTCAGGGGCAAATTGTTGCCGCAGATGAATTATACACGATGGATTCTTCACGTTTCTGGAAACTGAATGATGACGGATCAATTATCAGCCGTGATGGAAAACCTGTATCCTTTTCTAAGGAATTTGCCCGCGGTATGGTTAAAGAAAAAGGTCAGCAATTCTCGGAAGAACAGGCCAATGCGATTGCTGCCCGTTATATCTCCGGACTGCAGCATCTGACAGGCAAAACATTTGAACCTGATCTTCGCCCGCGCGACCAGCGAATTATTGAATCTGTTAACCTGATCCTGGACAGGTTGATGTAATTTTAAGCATACGGATTATATAACCTGATCAATGTGTTTGAAAAATAAACAAAATAAAATCAGGCTGTTTTATGAAAAGACGTGCTTTTTTAAAACATACCGCAAAGACTGCCACTGCCATTGGACTAGGTACCTTTCCATACCATTTATTCGCAGGTGAACAAAAGAAATACGCCCAGGATATCATTGAGCTTGGTAAAACCGGATTGAAAGTTACCCGCCTGGCAATGGGCACCGGGACGAATGGATGGGGAAAAAGTTCGGATCAGTCCCGGAAACTTGGCATAAAAGGCCTGGGCGAGTTTTTACAATACGCTTACGATAACAGTGTATTTTTCTGGGATTCTGCGGATCAATACGGCACGCATCCACACCTGAGAGAAGCACTGCGCTATGTCCCGAGGGAAAAAGTCACCATACTTACCAAAACCCATGCCACTACGGAAGAAGAAATGCGATCAGACCTGGATCGTTTCAGGAAGGAAATCGGTACCGATTACCTGGATATAGTTCTGCTGCATAATATGCAGAGCGCCGACTGGCCGGAGCACAAAAAAGCAGCAATGGATATATTAAGCCTGGCCCGCGAAGATGGTATAATAAAGGCACATGGAGTATCTTGTCACACGCTTCCGGCATTAAAATCAGCTGCCGCTTCTGACTGGGTGCAGGTCGATCTTGCCCGTTTTAATCAGGCCGGCGTTTCCATGGATTCCGATGTGCAAACAGTTGCAGCAGTTCTTAAAAAAATGAAATCTGCCGGAAAAGGAATTATCGGAATGAAAGTTTTAGGCGCCGGTAAACTTGCCAATCATGTAGACGAAAGTCTGCAATTTCAGCTTGCTCACGATTTTATTGATTGTTTTACGATTGGCCAGGAAAGCGTGGCACAATTCGACGATTTATTAAAACGAATCCCGGCTGCAAGCACACGCGGTTAAATCTTCTTTGATATAATTTCCTTAACTTCTTAAACTTCCCGAATGTCTGAACGATCTAAAACCGCCAAGCTGACCCAGGGGCCGATCGCTCCTTTAATTATAAAAATGACATTCCCAATGCTGATTGCAATTGGTGGAATCCTGGTTTTTAATCTTACCGATACATTTTTTGTCGGAAAGCTTGGCAAGAATCCTTTGGCAGCTTTAACATTTACCTTTCCGGTGGTATTATTTTTTGGCAGCCTGGCACTTGGTATTGGAACCGGTACATCTGCTGTGGTATCGCGTGCGATAGGTGAAGGCAACCATGAAAAAGTAAAACGCCTGACAACCGACTCATTGATCCTGATACTATTGATATCTGTTACAACCGTAACCATCGGTATGCTTACAGTCGATTTTCTTTTTAGTAGTCTTGGCGCAACCGGTGAAATATTGGATGATGTAAAAGATTACATGTATATCTGGTACCCCGGAGCTATTTTTGTAATGATCCCGATGGTTGGCAACAATGCCATCCGCGCAACGGGTGATACCAAAACCCCAAGTACCGTTATGCTTATTGCTGCCGGGGTTAATCTGGTACTTGATCCAATCATGATTTTCGGTTGGGGACCTTTTCCCGAAATGGGTATCCGTGGGGCAGCCTGGGCAACACTGATCGCCAGGGCCGTTACACTTATTGCAGCCCTTTATATTCTTGCTTTCCGGGAGAAAATGATTTCATTCCGGCGTCCGGCATATAGAGAAATATTAAGCTCGTTCAGACACATTTTAAAAATCGGAATTCCGACTGCAGTCTCGCGTATTCTTATACCGGTTGGCACAGGGATTATTACCAAAATGATTGCTTCCTTCGGGATTGCTGCCGTTGCCGCTTATGGTGTCGGATCACGAATTGAGTTTTTTGCACTGGCACCTGTAATGGCACTTTCTTCTGTAATCGGACCATTTGTGGGTCAGAATGCCGGGGCTGAAGCATATACGCGAATCCGTAATGCGGTGAAGGGAAGTTATCTTTTTGCTGTTTTTTGGGGACTTTTTGCTTATCTCGTTTTAGTAATACTTGCTCCCTATGCCATACAGATTTTCAATGATGACGCCGAAGTAATCCGGATTGGTACTGAATTTTTATGGATTGCAACATCAGGCTTTGCCTTTCTCGGTTTGTTAACACTTTCCGGTGTTGTATTAAATGTTCTTCAAAAGCCGATTCAGTCTTCTGTTCTTAGTATTACACAAATGTTTATCCTCTATATACCTATGGCCTACTTTTTCTCACTATGGATTGGATTAAAAGGTATTTTTATAGCCTATGCTTCATCATATCTTGTTATAGGTATCATTTCACGCATTATAGCAATACGTGTTATTAATTATAATCAGGATGAAAAATGAAAAACAAAATAAAAGTCATCTGTTTTGATGCAGACGACACCCTTTGGGTAAATGAACCCTACTTCCGCGAAATCGAACGGAAATTCTGTATTCTGCTGAATGATTACATGGCGCCTGAACACTGCCAGGCAGAACTATTTAAAGTGGAGATGCAGAACCTGGAATTATACGGATATGGTGTTAAAGGATTTATGTTATCGATGATTGAAGCAGCCGTTAAATTCAGTAACAGTAAAATTCCTAATGATACTATCTCAGAAATTATTAACCTTGGAAAAAATCTGCTCGATGAACCTATTGAACTGCTTGATGAAGTAGAAAATGCTTTACAGAGCCTGCAGAATGACTATCGTTTAATCATGGCAACAAAAGGTGATTTGCTGGACCAGGAACGAAAATTACGGAAATCCAAACTGGAATCCTATTTCCATCATATTGAGATAATGAGCGACAAAAAAATATATAATTATCAGAAACTGCTCAACCATCTGGATATTGCCCCGGATGAATTTGTTATGGTAGGTAACTCAATTAAATCAGACATTTTACCGGTACTGGAACTTGGTGCGTATGCGGTTCATGTACCGTATCATACTGTATGGCAGCATGAACATGCCGAAATAGATGCTGCACGCTACAAACGTTTTAAAACCATTTCAAAATTATCAGAATTAAAGCAGATTTTATAGAATGAAAAATCTTGATATTGACAGTTGGAAGCGGCGGGATATTTATAATTTTTTTAAAAATTTTGATGATCCTTTTTTTGGGATCACAACAAATATTGACTGCACGAATGCCCTTCTTGTAAGCAAAAACGAGAACATTTCTATTTTTCTTGTTTATCTTTATGCATCACTGAAAAGCGCCAACCAGATTGAAAACTTCAGATTCAGAGTGGTTGAAGATTCAGTTAGAGTTTATGATGTGGTCCATGCTTCTCCCACTATAAACAGGGATAACGGAGCTTTTGGATTTGGCTATATAAATTATGATCCGGAATTTAATGTGTTTTATAAAAATGCCCGCTCAGAGATTGAGCGGGTACAGGCTGCGAAAGAATTAGTTCCATCAAATAACAACGCAGATGTGATTCATTATTCTACCATTCCCTGGGTAACTTTTACAGGATTGAAACATGCTGTTCATAACGCGCAAAAAGATTCTATCCCTAAGATTACTTTCGGAAAGATTTTCAAACAGGATAACCGCTATTTATTGCCAACATCCCTGCATGCAAATCATGCGTTAATGGATGGCTATCATGCGGGTTTGTTCTTTGAACATTTTCAGGATTTAATGGCAGATTTTAAGTTGTAAAATTTTAAACAGCATCCCGTATTTTTTGTACAAGTGCTTCTTCTTCGGGAAAGTAATATTCAGCTTGTCCAGGAAATTGAGAAATCACTTTATCCATCCAACCGATAACTGTCTGTAATTCGTAGTGATCGAGTGAAGTGTTTCCAAGGCATTTTTTCAGTTTATCCACAACCAGCTGTTCTTCAGGAAATACGTATTCTGCTGTGCCATAATGAGAAGCTTTTCCCACAACAGTATCATACCAGGTTAAAATAATCCTGGCTTCTTGTTTATTTATTGATATTTGTGACATGGCAAAACCTGTAAAATATTTCAGGTAAAATGCTCCGTGTCCATCCTTAATAAAATGATCGCGGTCAAAATCGAATCAGTTTTCGCCAATTTCACGCAGATATTCGTATGTGTAAATACCGGTATTATGGTTATCGCTAAACATAAAACGGACAGCATAGCGGCCGATCATCTCCCATCCGCTGAAGATCACGTTGTTGGGATTTGCTTTCAGCACTTTAAATAAACCTGCCGGTTTATCTTCCTTTTTTTCTTTGCATGAAGCACAGGGACATTTACCACGCATTTTATCAGCAAAGAATATCTGTTCCGTACCATCATCCCAAACAATGCTGATGACCTGGTCGCTTATTTGATTAATGTTTTGCAGCTTCACTTTTTTCCGCCCAGATTTGAACCAGGTTTACAATCGTTTCAACTGTCTTCTGCATATCCTGGATGGCAACCCATTCTTTTTTACTATGAAAATTATGACCGCCGGTAAAAACATTCGGTGTAGGCAGTCCCATGTATGAAAGACGGGCACCATCTGTTCCCCCGCGGATCAGTCCTTTTCGTGCTTTAATTCCGGAACGGTTTACAGCTTCCATAGCATATTCAACCACTTCCGGATGCTCATCAATTTTGTACTTCATATTGCGGTAATATTCTTTGATTTCCATTTCAACGCGGGCCGGATGGTGTTTTTTTGACAAGTCATCACAGATATTCTGCAGGAAAACTTCCTTTTCTTTCAGACCTTCCATCGTAAAATCACGAACAATAAACTCTATCGTTGTCAGCTCCACATTACCGTTTATTACATTAGGATGGACATACCCTTCACGGCCTTCTGTTGTTTCCGGCGAAAGACTGTCTTTAGGTAAATGATCAATAAATTCAGCCGCAATTTTGACACCATTTATCATTTTGTTTTTAGCGTAACCGGGGTGAACATTTACACCATAAATTTTTATTGTAGCTGAATCGGCACAAAACGTTTCATCTTCTATTTCGCCGGCGGCACTTCCATCAATTGTATATGCATAGCTTGCACCAAAATATTCAACATCAAAGTGATCGACACCGGCACCAATTTCTTCATCAACTGTAAAGGCAATCCTGATTTTACCATGTTTAAGCCCGGGGTTTTCTTTAAGGTATTGCAGGGCACCCATAATTTCGGCAACGCCGGCTTTATTGTCGGCACCAAGTAAAGTAGTACCGTCGGTGGTTATAATATCAAAACCGGTCATCTCATTTAAATCAGGATTATCATCAGGAGAAATGACAACCGATGGATCTTTAGGCAGAACGATATCGCCACCCTGGTAGTTTTTATGTATTATCGGATTTACATCTTTACCAGTTACATCCGGCGCGGTATCGACATGTGCGATTAAACCAATCACAGGCACTTGATGATCCACATTCGCCGGAAGCGTTGCAAAAACATAACCATCTTTTGTGAGTTCTACATCCTGCATCCCCAGTTCTTTTAACTCTTCGGTTAATTTCCGGGAAAGATTCAGTTGTTTTTCCGTGCTCGGATAAGTTGTTGATTTGGGATTCGACTGTGTGTCAATCTTTACGTAGCTTAAAAAACGGTCCAGAAAAAGTCGGGTAGATATAGTTTCCATGAGAATAAGCTCCTGTTCTTTTGCGCAGCTAACACTCCTGCGTGTTGCTGTCGCATGTCATCTGCAGGGCAGAAAAGTTTTCGTTTATTTCTTCTACAGCTTCTTTTATATAGCTGTTATCACGCAGCATTTCAAGCATTTCAAAAACAGCATCAAGTTTATCAATCTGAAGAATTTGTGAGCGGAATTTCGAGATATACGGCAATCCTTTTAAATAACCAGTAATATGTTTGCGCATTTCCCTTACTCCGCGCAATTCACCTTTGTATTCTGCATTGTATGTGTAATGTTCCTTTAATGTATCGATACGCTCACTGAGTGATGCTGGTTCAGGAACCGTACCTGTTGTGCGAAAAGCTTTTGCATCCCGGAAGATCCATGGATTATGAATGGCACCGCGGCCAATCATAACCGCATCAACACCATATTTATCAAAATAGCGGATAGCCTGTTCCGGTTCAATCACGTCACCATTCCCGATAATTGGCATCTTAACAGCTTCCTTTGTTCGTGCAATCCACTCCCAGTCTGCTTCTCCTTTGTATCCCTGTGCACGCGTGCGGCCGTGAATAGCCAATGCTTCTATTCCAACAGATTCCATCTGCTTTGCGATATCCACAATCTGAATTGTTTCAGCGTCCCAGCCTAACCTGGTTTTTGCTGTTACCGGCAATTCAACTGAACGAACAACTGCTTCACACATTTTAATCATTTTGGGGACATCCTGAAGCAAACCGCTCCCGGCTCCTTTCAGTGCCACTTTTTTAACCGGGCAGCCAAAATTAATATCAATAAAATCCGGCCCTTTTTCTTCTGCAATCTGAGCCGCTTCGACCATTGCTTCGATCCGGTTTCCATAAATCTGGATACCGATTGGGTGTTCTTCCGGTTTAATAGTCATTTTCTTAAACGCTTTTTCGGCATCACGGATCAGGGCTTCCGAGCTGATAAATTCCGAATACATGACATCGGCACCAAGCTTTTTGCAAATCATGCGGAAAGGATAATCACTTACATCTTCCATGGGAGCCAGGAACAGGCCCTGGTTTATTTCATATTTTCCGTATTTAATGATCATAAGATTTATAAAGTTATTGTTTATTTCAGGTAATTAATTTAAAAAAAATGTTTACTGATTAAAAAAAATCTGTCTCAATTTTTTAAAAATCATCAATATGCTGACGCCCCTGGAAACCATCATCGATTCGGTGCCAGAATTCAATATCTTCTTCATCAAGTTTCCAGCATAAAAAAACTTCTTCCCCGTTTTTACGAATCGCCGGAAAATCAATCAGTCCCTGCTCTATACCTTTAATTTCAATTCCCATCAGATAAATATCACTTATAAGATCACGCATTTTATCGTACAGGTCAGGAAATTCTTTATTGGTATCGGGATGGAATCCTGTTCGGTATTTACCTTTATAAATATCAAAACCGTTGTCATTAAGTTCCAGTGAGATTTTTCTGATTTCGGTCAGCTTTTCTTTTAAGAAGGGTATTAAAGTGCGGGCTTCCTTTAAACTGAAGTGTTTCTTGTAAAGCATTCTGTTACATTGTTTTCATATTATAAGGGATTTTCAGATTGGCGGACACATTTTTTCCATTAACAACCACATCAAGGTTTATGTTAAAATCGGCAACCGTCAGATTTTTTTTGACATAGCCCAAGCCTATGCTTTTTTTACTTACAGGATCGAAGGCATAACTGGTCAGTTTACCAATTTTTTCAGTATCGTAAAAAATATCAAACGGCGGTTCTGCAAAAATATGCTCGGACAACTGCACAACCATCAGGTATTTCTGAACCTTATCATAGGTATCCAGTCGCGCAATAACTTCCTGGCCGGTATAGCAGCCTTTAGTAAAACTCACCGCTTTTAACAATCGTGCTTCATGCGGATTAAATTCTTCAGTGAGCTCTGTCCCCCAATCGGGCATTCCGCTTTCCACACGCATGATCTGGAATGCATTATCGCCCATTAAGACCCCGTCGAATTGTTTTATCTGCTGTGCCAGCCAGTTAAAAATTTCTTTACCTTCCGTAACCGGTAAACAAAAATTATATGCCGGCACCATAAAATTAAGATTGAGCAGCGCAGGGAATTCAATTCCACCATGTTTTATCCAGATTGTTTCATCCTGCGGAACAATTTCCTGACCACTTAGCTTCTGAATAAAATTACGGGCTTCAGGACCGATCAGAGTCAGCCACAAAAAACTACTGCTGCCGTCATTTAACTCAGTATCTTCTAAAATTATAAAGCGATTGATCCATTCGATCAGGTGATTATTATCTATATAGCTGGATATCAGAAGCAGATTTTCATCATATCGCAGAACTTTTGCATAATCAATAATCCGGCCTTTGGGTGTACAGAAAACGGTATCACAGGTTGTCCCAAGAATAAGCTCATTCATATCATTCGTGGAGATGCGGTTGAGAAGGTCAAGAGCATCACTGCCTTTTGCAATGATTTTACCCAGATAGCTGCGGTCCAGCAAAGCCACATGATTTTTTGCAGCTTTCAATTCATTTTCAACAGACGTATAAACAGCAGGAATCGTCCAGCCGCGTACATCCATGAACTGGGCTTCAAATTTTTTATGAAGATCATGCAGCTGCAATTTTTTCATGATTGTTCCTTAATCAAAAGACGGTCAATTTTATCATCCTGCAAAATAGATCGCTCAATAATTTCATCCAGGTCATCTAAGCTTACACCACCATACCAGACACCTTCAGGATAAATAACCATCGCCGCACCGTGCTCGCAGGCATTTAAGCAACCGGCGCTGTTTGCTCGGAAAGTTTTATTTAAACCGCGTTGTGCCAGTTTAACCTTTAGTGCATTTTTCAGCTCCGGGCCGCCTTTATCAAAGCAGCAGCCTTTGGGCGATCCATCAGGACGGCGGTTTTCACAAATAAAAATATGTTTCTTATATGATGGCATAGTCTAAATAATGCAAGATCCGGCTGAAAAATTTCTGGTTTTGACTAAATACTTGTCTGGGGATCATAAGTTTCCAGGATTTGTGAGATTCTTTGCAGGAATGATGCCCCCATAGCACCGTCAATCAGCCGGTGATCAATGGTAAGAGATAAGTAAAGGATGGGGCGAATGGCAATAGCATCATCAATTACAACAGCTCGTTTTTTTATTGCACCAACACCAAGAATTGCCACCTGCGGCTGGTTGATAATCGGGAAGCCGATGGTTGTTCCATACACACCAAAGTTCGAAATGGAAAAGGTGCCGTTCATTATTTCATCCGGTTTTAATTTTTTTGTACGGGCACGCAGCGCCAGATCATTTATTGCCCGGGCAAGACCAACCAGGTTGCGTTCATCAGCACTGAAAATATTCGGGACAATCAGGCCGTAATCTACTGCAACAGCAATCCCCAGATTTACAAAATGTTTAACAATAATATTATCACCATTTATGGATGCGTTAAGCAAAGGGAATTCTTTAATTGCCCGGATTGTCGCATCTGCAATAAATGGCATGAAGGTAAGACCAAATCCTTCACGGTTTTTAAAACTGCTCTTATGTCTTTCGCGAATCTTGTAGATATTATTCATATCGACTTCGGTGTATAAACTGACATGTGCCGAAGTCTGTTTGGACTCAATCATGTGCTTTGCGATGGATTTACGTACATGATCCATTGCAATAATTTCCTGTCCGCTTGTTTTTGTAAATACAGGTCCCACAGAAGATGGCTTTGGGGAACCGGTTGCTTTTTCAGAAGCGCCATGTTCAATATAATTCAGAATATCTTTTTTAGTCACTCGGCCATTTAAACCGGAACCGTTGATCGTTTCTAACTCAGGAAATGAAATATTATTCTCATTGGCAATATTCATCACAACCGGCGAATAAAACCGGCTGCCGGAAGGACGTTCTGATTTTTCGTGTGTACCTTGTATTACTTCTTCTGAAGGTTCAACCGATCCTGCTATAGAATCTGCTTCTTCATTTTTTTCTTTTGGCGGTTCGGCCGGACTTTCACCCTTTCCTTCAGCTTCAATAATTGCAATGGTTTTACCAACTTCGATTGTGTCACCTTCATGGGCAATAAGGTCAATAATTTTGCCACCTACCGGAGTGGGGATTTCCGAATCAACTTTATCCGTACTTATTTCGAGAATTATTTCATCGCGTTCAACAACATCACCAACTTTTTTTAACCATTTTAAAATGGTACCGTCAGTGATTGATTCACCCATTTTGGGCATAACCATTTCAACCTTCATCGCAATCCTCTATTATTAGTTGATAAACCCGTCCCACTTTTTAGTATGCTGCCAGTTCCTGCAATGCTTTTCGCAGCCAGCCTGTCTGCGGAAGACAAACCTCTTCAAGCACAGGACTGAAAGGAATCGGAGTGTCTTCACCGGCAATACGTTTTACCGGGGCATCCAGGTATTCAAAAGCAAACTCGGCAATCTGCGCCGCTATTTCTGCGCCAAAACCCTGGAAACGTGTGTCTTCGTGCGCTACCAGAACTTTACCGGTTTTTTTGACCGATGATAAAATCATTTCGCTATCCAACGGATTAATCGTTCTGATATCAATAACTTCGATACTGACACCCTGTTTTTTCAGCTCACGAGCTGCTTCGAGTGATTTTTGCACCAGCGCCCCCCAGGTGATGACTGTAATATCCGTTCCTTCCATGGCTATACGGGCTTTTCCATAAGGCAATAAATAATCTGCATCAGGCTCGGGACTCGCCGCATAACTTTGGCGATATAAGCCTTTATGTTCAAGAAACAGAACCGGATCATCTCCGCGAATCGCTGATTTAAGCAGGCCTTTTGCATCAGCCGCATTGGATGGATAAGCAATTTTCAAGCCGGGCAGATGCCCAAAAATAGCTTCAATATTTTGTGAATGGCACAAAGCCCCATGAATGTATCCGCCAACAGGAACACGTATTACAACAGGAGCACTCCAATTTCCATTAGAACGCCAGCGAATTGTTGACAACTCATTACGAATCTGCATCATGGCTGTCCAGATATAATCAGCAAATTGCACTTCAATCACGGGTTTTAATCCAACTGTCGCCATACCTATGCCTACCCCGACAATGCTCGATTCGGCAAGCGGTGCATTAAAGCAGCGTTCACGGCCAAATTTTGTGGAAATTCCCTGCGTTGCTGTAAATACACCGCCTTTGTTATCTGCAACATCCTGACCAAAAATATATATATCTCTGTTGCGTTCCATTTCTTCTTTCAAAGCATGATTTATCGCATCTACCAGCACAACATTATTACCAGATGGCTCCGTTTTTTCATATTCAAGCTCATCCCTGTCTGATAACAGATGGTTATACAGCGAATCAGTTGCCGGAGCAGGGTGGGCTTCCGCATCATCTGCGGCCTGGTCAACTTCTTTCTTATAGGATTTTTTTAATTCATTGATTTCGTCCTGTGTGCAGATACCCTGATCCATCAGTTCATGTTCAAAACGAATGATCGGATCTTTCTTTTTATCTGCTTCCAGTTCTTCTTTTGTGCGGTATTTTTTATCGGAATCTGATGAAGAGTGAGCCATCAGGCGAACCGTATCAGCTTCGATAAGAGCAGGCCCCAATCCATCCCGGACATGTTTTACCGTTTTTTTAAGCACATCATAAGATTTGAAGAAATCCGTGCCATCAATGCGCCCGGTTTCTAACCCTTCGTATCCCGAACCAATCTTGGAAATAGATGATCCCGTGGTTTGTTCCGAGACATGAACACTGATTGCATATTGATTGTTTTCTATTAAAAAGAGTACAGGCAATTTATCGCGAGTGGCCCAATTAAGTGCTTCATGAAAATCACCCTGGCTGGTGGTGCCTTCACCTGAAGAGACGTATACAATTTCATCTGTTTTACGCTTTTTTGCTGCCATCGCCGCCCCAACCGCCTGCAGGTATTGTGTACCTGTGGGACTGGACTGTGTAATAATATTTTTTTTACGATTACCATAATGATTGGAC
Organism: Calditrichia bacterium; assembly: GCA_020635035.1. Lineage (GTDB taxonomy): Bacteria > Calditrichota > Calditrichia > Calditrichales > J004 > JACKAO01. The sequence continues at coordinate 177,400 of JACKAO010000003.1, read as the reverse complement.
ATCTGTCGTCCGCCGGAACTTGGATCATCAGCGCGGGCCAGGAACAAAAGCATATTTTCCAGCGGGGTCATTCCGAATTGCAGAGCAAAAGCTAAATCGCGATAATACGGATAGGCATAATCGTATTCAGTGCGCATGGCAAAGGCAGCAGCAGTCTGAACGGCTTCATGGCCGGAAGCACCGATATGAAAAAAACTTTTACCCTGCTTAAGCATAATCAGCATTTTCTCATCAAGAAAGCGTGATATCACCATGTTTTTATGCAGACTTAAAAGTGTTTTTTTATCGAGACCGGCAATTTTTTTACTCGCAGCCATTCAAGTTACTCCTGTTTCAATACGCAGTGTCTAAAAGATATTTATCATTAATATGCCATCGAAAACTAATACATCCGGCAGTTATTCCGGAATAAACTATAAATTTAAAAATTCCGGTTGTTAAGCAAAACATCAAAAAATATGTATGAATTTGGTTAAAGATTTTTCAATCTCTACAACAGGTTAAAATAAATAAAAATTTCATTTTGCAGAGAATTTAAAATACAAAATCAACAGGTTCTTTTTCAACTAAAAATCTTACAAGAAATTCTTCCGGTTTGCATGCTAATTATTTGATAAAATTATATACCCTGTGTATTTTTTCTCAAGCAAAACAGCCTAACTACCTTTTGAAAACAGGAGCTTTTATAATGTATAAAATTTTAGTTTCCGATTCTTTACCACCAGAAATCTTAGCAAAATATGACAAGACCGAAGGCGTCTCCGTGATCAACAAATCCGGCATTTCGATGGATGATCTTAAAAAAGAAATAAAAGATTATGACGGTCTTGTTGTTCGCAGCCGTACGAAAGCAACCGCTGATATTCTGGCAGCGGCACCCAACCTGAAAGTTATAGGGCGTGCAGGAGCCGGGGTGGATAACATCGATACAGTTGAAGCCACCAAGCGCGGCATAATTGTAATGAACACACCGGGTGGAAACACTATGGCAGCCACCGAACACACAATTGCATTGCTTCTGGCTGGTTTACGCAATATTTCTCCTGCAAATGCTTCCATGCTGCGAGATGAATGGGACCGTAAAACATATGTGGGTCATGAATTATATCAAAAAACTATCGGCGTTGTAGGCCTTGGAAAAATTGGGCGTGAAGTAGCTAAGCGACTTGCTGCTTTTGACACCAAAATCCTTGGTTATGATCCGATAATTACAAGTGAAGCTGCAACACAGCTTGGAATAAAATTAGTCAGCCTGGATGAATTGCTCGAAAAATCTGACATTATCACAATCCATGCCCCGAAGATGAAAGAAACACTGAACATGATAAACGCCGCTAATCTTAAAAAGTGTAAAGACGGGGTCGTTTTTGTGAATTGTGCCCGTGGCGGCATTATAAATGAACAGGATCTTTTGCAGGCACTCAATGACGGCAAAGTCGGTATGGCCTGTATTGATGTTTTCAGCAGCGAACCGCCTGCAGATTTTACACTGGCAAAACACCCTAAAGTACTTGCAACTCCCCATTTGGGTGCATCCACCGAAGAAGCTCAGGTAAAAGTGGCCGACCAAATACTTGATCAGATGATAGAGTACTTCCAGAAGAATGTTGCCCGGCATGCCGTCAATTTTGTTTCTGTTGAAGAAGAAATTCAACCGAGAATTGCACCATTTTACACCCTTGCTGAACGGATGGGAACTATTTTTAATCAGATAAAAGACGGACGTTTAAAAGAAATATCTGTGCGTTATTATGGCACAGTGCTTGACGTACCTGTTGAACCAATTTCTGCATATTTACTTGTGGGTGCTCTCAAAACCTCAGGGGATGCGCAAAATATTGAGATTGTTAACCCTGTAAATGCCCTTACCGTAGCACGTGAACGCGGAATAAGCATTGAACTTGCCAAAAAAGATACACCCCTTACCGTTCACACCAATGCAATCGCCTGTGATTTTGTGACAGACAAAGGCAAAATTCACATGGCGGGTAGTTTTGTCGGTAAAAACATTTTTCATCTGATTGAATATGGTGATTTTAAATTAAGCGCCGAACTGGAAGGCCAACTGATTATTGTTGAAAACGATAACATTCCTGGTATTATTGGAAAAATCGGAACAACGCTCGGTGAAGTTAACATTAATATAAGCCACATGAGCTCAGGACGTGACGGTGATGCAAAGAAAGCCTTGAATGTCTTCGCTGTTCAGGGTAATCTGCCGGGAGACCTTAAAGAAAAACTGGAAAAGATAAAGGGTATAAACGCAGTTCGTTTAGCAAATGTGGAATAATATTTTATTGAGCAATTAAGGTAAAAAAAAAGTCCCTTCCTGGTTATCGACGGAAGGGATTTTTTATTTTTGAAGATGAAGCACATCCTGCAGGGGTTTATTCTTCATAAATACTGAATTTGCATAGGGGCACATTGGTATAATTTTGAATCCCTGTTCTCTGGCCCACTCAACCGCTGCTTTAATAAGAGATTCACCGGCGCCTGTTCCGCGAAGACTGGCATCAACCAGAGTATGATCCAGAGTAATAACCGTTTCGCTGCTTCGGTTATACATGATTCCGGCAAGACGCTTACCATCATTCTCCATATAAAACACTCCATTTACACCATTTGGTTCATGTTTAACAGGATACATACTATTTGTCCTTACTTTTTTCTGTTAAGTAAAGTCCATCTTTTCTGATATCAATTAATCTTTTTTTGTAAAGAATTCCGATAGCTTTTTTAAATGCCTTTTTACTCATCTGTACTTCCTGCTTAATTAATAGTGGATCACTGTGATCCCCTAAAGAAAGAAATCCTTTATTTGATTTTATTTTAAGCAGAATTTTTTGGGCATTGGGTTCGATAGATTCAAATCCCGGTTTATGGAGTATAACATCAATTTTCTTATCGGGGCGAATATTTTTAATATATGCAGTCAGTTTATCACCTGAATGAATTGTTTGATGAATATCTTCATTAAAAAGTAACCCCTGGTAACGATTGTTAATAATTACATTTACTCCAAGATCTGTTTTTCCACGAATTAATATTCTCACCTTTTGCCCTTTTTCCAGATCAATTACATCCCTTTCCAAAAATCGCTTGTAACGGCTGCTTGCAACAAGACGGTTTGTCATTTCATCCAGGAAAACATATACTATGTATTTGTATCCCTGTTTCATGCGCATGTCCTGTTCACGAAATGGAACAAACAGATCTTTTTCAAGTCCCCAGTCCAAAAATGCCCCGGTGGGATTAACATCTTTAACCATTAAAAATGCAAATTCATCTCGCATTACCAAAGGCTTCTGGGTTGTAGCTGTTATCCGGTCTTCAGAATCTGTAAAAAGAAATACATCAATTTGGTCTTCCAGCCGTAAATCAGCACTCACAAATTTACGAGGCAACAAAACTTCATTGTCCTGATCGTCACAAAGATAGGCACCATGTTGTGTTGCCCTTTTCACTCTCAGACGATTTATTTTTCCAATCTCAAGCATGGTATTTTCACTTTTTTGTCTGTCAGCAATATAGAAAAATATGAGCAATTTCAGAAACGAAATATATTCCATAATCTGTTTGACTGCGCGACATTTAAATTTGTACATTGATAAAAAAGATTCATCAAATGATGGAGGAATCAAAATGGGCGTTATTCGAAAAATTTTAGGACCGCGTTCCAAATATGATAAAACACTACCTTATACCTATATGGCCCGATTGCCAATAATGGAACAGGATAAAAATTTGTATGAATACTTTTTTGCCGATACCATCTGTGGCTTGGTTGAATATTTGGCTGAACACAATAAAAACCCTGAAGAAACAGAATTGTTCGGTGTTTACCAGAAGATAGAAGTTCCTTTAGACACAAAATGCGCATTATCTGATGATGGTAAATGGCTGCGGCGTCCACAGATTTGTAAAGCAATGGAAGAATATTTTGCAAAAACTCTGGAGCTGCGTTACAAAGGCCACGTGTTTGAAGGTGAGTGTTCATTTGAAGACAGAAATACCCAGGGTAGCGGACCATTTTAATTTAAACAGGCCTTATCTTTAAAGCATCAATCATATTGTATTTAGCCAATCCGCTTAAAAAATATATCTGCATTCTCTTTGATACTATCTTCCTGATATATCAATTATATCATTATGCAATCTTGTCGCATTTTTACAATTTTGTCTTTTAACCTTCCCGTATGTTTTACCCATCATTTGTTAACAACCAAACCCAAAGGAGGAAAAATGAATTCACAGATGATTGAGTCAAACATAACAAATGCTGTCAAATATCTTTTTGATGAGCAGATCGTTTTAACCGGCATAACCGAATACGGTATCAGCTGGGAAGAGATGCTTAACGGCGAAGTACAGATTCCGCAAAACGGTGCGCGCTTCGATATTACTTTTGAAGGAAATGTCATTGGAGATGCAATTAAAGGCGTGATAAAAGGAACGGATTATCTTGAGATCCGCACTGATGGCAAGTTTATGCTGCATATCCAGGCCCGTATTGTTACTGACGATGGTGAGACCATTGCAGTGAAAGAAACAGGTATTTCCACACCCGGAGATAATGGCATTGCCCGTTTAAACCTAAATATGGATTTTTATACATCTGCCGGAAAATATAATTGGCTGAATAGTAAACAGGTCTGGGCTGTGGGTGAAGTGGATATGATAAATGGTCTGGTGAATATGAAGGGCTATTCAAATTAAGCTGATTAATGGCAGACATGGTTAATGCATATCGAGACCCAACCTATCTAATGGAAGGGAGATTTTTCGTGGTAAGTTTCTTTACCAAGCTCATGTCTGATTCAGGTCAAATAAAATATAAATACAAAAAATAACTTGGGAGAAATCAAATGATAAAAGTCGATTTAAACAAACTTGAACTCAATGAATTTATTGCTAAAGAAAATCCGGGACAGAGAGCCAAAGCCACTTTCCCGATGCTTGGTGCCCATGGTACAAAAAACAGCGCAACGGTTTTTGTACAGCTTGATCCGAATGAAGAGTTGGGAAAACACACCGATAGCGCCGAAGAATTGTTGCTTATTCTGGAAGGTACTATTGAAGCGGAAATCGGAGATGAAAAAGGAGTGGCTTCTAAAGGTGAACTTGTGCTTGTTCCTAAAATGGTTCCGCATAATTTTAAAAATATCGGCGAAGATACTGTAAAAGTTCTTGGATTTTTTGGCGGGGCAAACAACATCGTTGCTACATTTGAAAACGTCTGGTGGCCAACAGAATCAAACATGGTCGACACTTCTGCTGTGCCGGAATAGATAGAAATAATACACAAGCCTGCTTCGTTTGAAGTCAGGCTTGTTGTTTTCAAAGTATACTATGGATATAATATTCAAAGAATATATACCAGGACCTCAACTTAGTCCTTTTGTAGAATTTTTCTGGAGTGGTAAATTTAATGTAAATGCTGTTTCATTTTTTTCACAGCGTGTCGTGCCGAACGGTTATGTTGAATTAATTATCCATTTAAGTGATTTCCATTGTGAACTCCTGCAGGGCTCATCCTTTAGTCCGTCTCCCAATTACACATTAATCGGTATGTTCAGTAAACCATATGACGTTCATTTCCGGGCTACAGTTGATGTATTTGGGATCCGCTTCAAACCGGAAGGAATTCAGCATATCTTTGGTGTTCCTGCAGCTGAAATAAATGCAGGATTTGAAGATATGAATTCAGTAACCGGGAAACATTTCAGAGAGTATACAGAGCAGCTTAAAGACATTGAACATTTCCGGATGCAACTGCAGTTATCAGAAAATTACCTTTTGAAAAATCTTAACCGAAATAAAATAAATTTAAGTTATCTTAACCACGCCGCCGAGATCATCCGGCGGAGAAAAGGCATGATATCCATAGAACAACTCTCTGCTGAAGTCTATATAAGCCGCAGGCAGCTGGAACGGGAATTCAAACAAAAGTTGGGCCTTTCACCCAAACAGTATATGCGTATTGCCCGGCTTAATGAAGTTAACCGACAAATTCAAAATGGCAGAAGAATACTTCTTACAAACCTTGCTTATGCCTGCGGATACAGCGATCAGGCTCATTTTATAAAAGACTTTAAGCATTTTACAGGTGCGAGTCCGGCTGTTTTTGTAAAGGAACGGGACCGTTTTATCATAAATCCAAATGCAGCCGATCTGGCTGAAAGTTAAAAAATCTTATTCTAACCGGATTTTAATGAACCGTACCCAAAACCAGCACCAAGAATCCAAACGCTCCAAAAACAAAATGAATTATTATAGCAATAGTTGTGTTTTTACGAAGCTGAACTGCAGTCGGCAGAAAAGGACTCGGATTTCATTCATATACATTCACCGCAGTTCTTTAACCATTTTTTAACGTTGAGACTTTATGATTTTTAAATGTTTTCAGCTTACCCAAAAAGATCGGCCAATACAGTAATCATTTTCCTGATCCTGTGAATAACCAGATGTTCTTTTAAAACCCTTTGCCGGGCTTTATTAATAATATGTTCGCGTTTGGATGGGTTTTGCTGGTAAAATGCAATCAAATCATTCATTTCATCAATACTTTTATAAACAACTAATTCACTGTCAAAATCAAACAATTCACCCAATTCATCTTTCCAGTCAGTTAGTAAAAATCCCCCGGCTGCCGGCACTTCAAAAACACGCAGATTAACTGTTGTTGCGAGCTGTTGACTCGATATGTTAAGATTTAAAAGTGAATGATGAAAAATAAAAGGAACCGCAGTTGTATTATCTACCGGGCCATGAATGGTTCCATTTATACTATATTCGTTCCAGCATAAATCACCAAAAACATGAAAATTTTCAGCGACAACATTTTCCAGGATATTTGCCCGGTATTGACGGATAGCTTCACACATGACGTATCCGGCATAATGATTAAATTCATTTTCCGTCACCAATTCAGCAGCCTGTTCTCTTTTTATTTCATCTATCAGAAAAGTATTAGCATGCTTAAAATCTATTTTCTTTTCTAACTTAAAAAGCAAATCCGGATATGCAGGTTTCAGCCGCTTGTTTTTAGAACTACTAAATGTTCCGCCAATAAAACTCACTGCATTTTCCAGGAAGCTATAAGATTGATTTAAATAGTCCTTTTCAGGATGGATGGCTGAAGCAGAAGGCAGGTGAAAAACATGACTAAACCCCAGCTCTTTTATAACCGGAACGTGTGTTTTTTCAAAAGTAAAAATTGCCGTCATCGGATTTGATTGTACTTTTCCGTCAAAAGCAATAAACCGGAAATCATCCAGATACCAGAAAACAACAGGTATGCTAAGTTGCGACAAAAGATCTGCAATTTTGCCTTCTTCATCAAAACCAAGGTGATTAACACCCATCACACAGTCGGGTTTTAAAAGGATAGCCGTTTTAAGAATAAGCTCAAGCATTTGAGAAGGGTCGTTTACAACATCTACAACCGCAACATCATGGCCAAGATTTTTCAAAGCAGCAATGGATTGCTTTTGTAAATAGTAGTCATTGTTCAGATACAAAATGCGATAAACCGGAGTATCAAATTTTTTATAAGAGAAGTATTCTTTAAGCCTGGACATTTGATATGATTTTCCTATTAATCCGAGATATTATTATCGACGAAAATCTGCTCTTTTTGAGTATCTGCCAGAATGTGTCAAACCAGTATTTTTATTTTTAAAGTGAATTTGGAAGACTCTTAAAATATCAAAATATAAATTCTTCCACTTGATTTTATTTTAACATTAAACGACCTTTCCATATGCCTGAGATTAAACTTTTTTGTGATCCCCAGCCCGGATATTTCTATTTTAAAAATGAGATCATAAATCATGTGCAAAAGAACGAAAAAAACTGGCTTGCCATATTGCCCGTTAATCGTGCCGTTCGCCAACTGAGCCGTGAACTTATAGCACATGCTCCTAATAAAATTTTAGCTGCTGCTCCTGTTTATACCTTCGATGGTTTATTACTACGTTTATACCGTGAACTGCCCGAACAAAAGTCACTTCTCGGTGCTGATATTCTGAATCTTCTTGTTGAAGAAATACTTAAAAATAACAGCGCCAGATTCAGTTATTTTCCTGCGTCGATGATCCGGCAGCCTTCATTATTATCAAAAATAAGTGCTGCCATAGATGAGTTACGCCGTTTTGGCTACAGTGCCGCCGACATCAAAAAACAAACTGCGGAAGAGCTTGAGCTACCACTTTCAAAACTTGATGATTTTGAAATTATTCTGCAGGAGCTGGAAAAAATATTGGGGAACCGCTTTATTGACACCCCGCGTGCATTATGCGAAGCTGCCGCGAAAATAACACCTGAGTTAATACGTCGCCAATGGCCGGATCTTCAAAATATTTATATCAGCGGATATGGCCTTTTTACACCGGCAATGTTTACATTTATTGAAAAAGCAGGCTCTTTTTTCAACCTAAAAATTAAACTTGATTATTCAACTCAAAACCCTGAACTGTTTGAACACACCTTTCCTGCATTTGAACGCCTGCAAAGTATGGGTGCTGCAATTGCTGAACCTGAAAAAATACCTGCTTTAGCTTCAAAACTGTTTAACAGGAATCGCCGTGCAGGTACTTTTGATGCTGCAAACCGTTTCCAGCTTTTTCATTGCGACGACCGTAGTATGGAAGTCACTCAAATCGCCCGGCAGATCCTGCGTATATATCAGGAAAAGAATGCTCCCTTACAACGCATTGCCATAACTTTCAGCAATATGGAAAAATATGTACCGTTTATTCGTCGAATCTTTACTGAATATGGCATTCCGTTCAATTTATCAACCGGGTTTGCATTAAAACAATCACCATTGATTAACACACTGCTCAATGCACTTCATATTACAATTAAGCGATTTGAATACAACCAGATATTTAATCTGCACAACTCTCCATTTATCGGCGTGAATAAAAAAAGTTCATCCGCCCAAAAACTTACATTTTCAAAAATTTACAAGGAATTAACAACCAACAGAGTCCGCTATTTATTACCGGGATGGCAGAAACAGTTAACAGAAACTATGGACAAGTCCGGCAGGCAGGTTAATGAGAATCTGCAAAAGGAAATGGATCAGCTTAACCTGTTTTTAAAACCATTCCATGCTTTCTCACTGCAACCGCGAAGTGCCGGTAAGCTGCATAGTGATTATCTGAATCTTTTAAAAGATTGCGGAGCGCTGGACTGGTATACTGATGCAAATGCAAGTCTGACCGAACGTCAGCGGGAAAGGGAATTTCGCGCTTATAACCGTTTTATGAAATTACTGGAACAATTTGCCTGGTCAATGCAAACCCTTTTTGAAGAGCAACCTATCGATCCGGAAATCTGGTTACAACATTTACGTGCTGCAGTTGCAAGAAGCAATTACAATTTGACAGAATGGCCCCTGAATGTGGTGCAAATAATGCCACGCCTGGAAATACAGGCAATGAATTATGATTATCTTTTTATTGGCGGTTTGGTTGACGGGGATTTTCCAAGGCAATCTGCAACAGACATCTTTTTTAATGATGTGAGCAGGGCAAAAATGGGTTTGGTAGCCGGAGAAGATTTGCTTTCCCAGGACCGTTTTATGTTTTACAGCCTGCTTGAATCAGCGGCAAAAAAAGTATACCTGACAACACCACGCTATGAAGGTGAGAAAGCGCTGGTTCCTTCGACATTTTTAGATGATCTTCAGGAAACCTGCAAAATAAGCATTGTTCATACAGATGATAATAGTCTAATCAGTTTAAATCAACTATGGCAGCAATTCGGTTTTGCCATCCAAAAAATGGATAATACTTTTATCAGGAACTCCCTGCCTGTAATTCATAATCATGTAACTGATAACGTTTTTTACGAACTGATGCGAAAGATCGCCGGCCAGCATCAGCGTCTAACATTTCAATCCGACCCCGGGGAACTTGAAGGTGTTTTAAGCGCTTTCCCGCAGATAAAAAATGAACTTGCCGAACGATACAATGACTTTCAATGGAGCATTACCCAGCTTGAAGAATACGCATATTGCCCGATAAGATATTTTTTCAAGCGCATTATGCGGCTGGAAGAATGGCCGGAATTTGAAGAAGAAGTCAGTCCGTTGGAACGCGGAAAAGCCGTTCATCACTTGCTGTTCAGGTTTTATTCACAACTGCGGGAGATGAAGCAGACCGCATTTCCGAACCGGCATCTGGACCTACTTAAAGAAATGGCCAGTGAAGAGCTTGATCATTTCCCCTTTGAAGGATTTTTCTGGAAAATTGAAAAAATCCGCTATTTTGGATATGAAGATAAACCGGGGTTGTTAGAGACTTTTCTGAATATTGAAGAAAGCGAAATTGATCAGTCCGGCTTTATTCCGGCCTATTTTGAGTTCTGTTTTGGAAAGCGCTATGATGATGAAGTTGATCCGGCAAGCAGTGATGATTTGCTGGTTTTGCAGAATGAAGCAGGGGAAACAATACGATTAAACGGAAAAATTGACCGCATCGATATTAATCCTAAAACAAAAGAAGCCATCGTTTTTGACTACAAAACAGGCAGTCTCGCTGGCAAAAACGCAACTATGATTGCCAGGGGCACCAGTTTTCAGCTGCCTGTTTACATTCTTGCGACCGAACAATTACTGGACAACCAGCTTAAAATTATTGCAGGCGGTTACTACCAGGTTAAGGATAGTGAAAATTGTAAACGTGCACCGGCGATGGCTGATGTGGAAAAATATACTTTCTACCAGGGAACAAAACCTCGTTTCCTGCTGCCAAACAACTTTGTTAAAATTGGAGATAATCCGGTTTCTTTTGATCAACTTGTTTCACATTCCAAAGAAACTGCATTGCAAAAACAAATTGAACTGAAACAGGCATCATTCAGGCATACTCAATACCCGGAAGAAAATGAGTGCAGTAAATTTTGTGATTTTCGCCGGGTCTGCCAAAAGCATGTGGCTAAATTAAAATTTAGAAGAGAACTGTAATCGGATGGATCTGACACTATCACAACAGGCTGCTCTGGCCCTTGATAAAAACATAAGTGTAACGGCTGGTGCCGGATCGGGCAAAACCCGTATCCTGGTAGAACGCTTTTTAAAAATTGTAAAAGATAATCCGCTTCTTACTCGTTTTGTTGTGGCAATTACGTTTACCGAAAAAGCCGCCGGTGAAATGCAGGAGCGTATCGCAGATGAAGTAAATAACCGCCTGCATAATGATACAATTACCGCTGCAGAAAGAAAAACACTGCAAATAATACGTGACAATCTGAACTCCGCTCATATCTCAACTATTCATGGTTTTTGTATGCGTATCCTGCGTGAGTTTCCCATAGAAGCTGGCGTATCTCCCGATTTTGGAATTTTAGATGCCATCCGCCAGCAGGTTTTACTTAGTAATACGATCCGGTCTATATTTAAAGATCTGGATGAAACAGCTTCTTTAGATACTGAGACAGACTGGTTAAAACTTTTCCTGGCAATCCCAAGACGACGTATTGCTGAAATGCTAGAAAAAGCATTACAAAAACCATTTGAGATGGAAAAAGTTGTTGAACGTTTCCAATCGTTTACTCCCCAAAGTTATATTGAATTTTTACAGGAACGCTGGCTGGCATTGTTTACTCATTCCGTTGCACAGGATGATATTGAAAAGGCCGTAATGCTGACCGACGAAATTTTAAATCATGATGGCGTTCCTTTTGAAAACAAGCAACCCAAAGGCCAGGAACTTGCATCTATTTTTAAGGAGTTCAGCAATTCTTTCCATTCTGATCCTGTTTCTATCGAGACAAAATCTGCCTATCTGAAATTAGCGGAATTAATTACGACAAGCAGCGATAAAGCATATGCAAAACTTACACACCTTGGCAAAAAGGAAAGCTGGAGCATCGCTGCCCAGGACACCATTTTACAATTGAGTGATCTTCTGGCACCGCTGAAACAAAAAATTAAAAAAATGGATCCCGGTTCAGCCCCTGACAATACTGACATTCAATGGTTTGATATTTTTAATATTTTTATCAAACTCTATAAAAAGGCAAGCCTGGAATTTACACATGTTAAGAATGAACTGGGGCTGCTGGATTTCGAAGATCTGCAAATCTTCACACTGCATTTACTACGCAGCAATGAAGCTGTCCGTGAAAAGCTGCAAAAACGTTTCCGATATATCATGGTAGATGAATTTCAGGATACAAATGCCATGCAATGGGAAATTGTAGAAAAGCTGGCTACTAATAATGGTAAACTCTCACCGGATCAGGTTTTTGTAGTTGGTGATCCTAAACAGTCCATTTATGGTTTCAGGGATGCGGATATCCGTGTTTTCAGGGATGTAATTAATCAGTTTTCAACACATGCAGGCAGTCTTTTCAGTGAAACATATGATGGTAATATTATCTTCAGGGAAAGTTTCCGATTCCTGCCGCGTATCAATCATTTTATAAATCATTTTTTTGGAAGAATTTTACAAAGCAGTCCGCATAATCCCTTTGAAGTTGGCTATGAAGATTTGAGTGCTGAGCGACAAGTACCCGAAAGCGGTCATATAGAGCTAACCGTTCTTGATGAAGAGAAAAAGCAAAGTGAAGCCGATTTCCTGGCATACCGTATCAGCAATTTGATGGAAAGTAAAACAGAGATTTGGGAATGGCTGGATGGCAAAGAACAACAAGTACCGTTGCAATATGGCGATATTGCGATTCTGATTCGTGACCGCGGGAATTTATTTGATATTGAGCAGTCGCTTCGTTTACATGGCATTCCTTTTAAAACCGTTGGTGGAATTGGTTTTTGGCAACGCCAGGAAATTTACGATTTTTACCATATCCTGAGATTCTTAGCCAACCCGGCAGATGATCTTGCTTTGACGGGAATATTAAGGTCGCGGTTTTTCATGCTTTCGGATACCATCCTTTATTATCTGTCACGGGAAACTGAACTGACCTATCTGCAAAGGTTGACCGGTGAATTAAAACACCCGGGATACAGTATTGAAGACAGGGCAAAAATAAAAGATGCAGCCTTTCTGATTACAAAATGGCTGGATGCCAGAGAACGTATGACTCTTGCAGAGCTGCTTAATATTATTGTTGAAGACACCAAACTTTTTACCCTTCTGAATGCAGAATTCAGCGGTGAGCAGCGAACGGCCAACCTGCAGAAAGTGATTGAACTAGCAGATAATTTCGATCAATCCGGTCCTGGCGGGTTGAGAGCCTTTCTGGAAACAATTGACGATCTGATAAATCGCGAAGTGCGGGAAGGTGAAGCATTTCTGGCACTGGATGATCGCAGCAGCGTTAAGATAATGACAATCCATGTATCAAAAGGTTTGCAGTTCCCTGTTGTCTTTGTTCCTTATCTGAATAAATCGATGCGTAGTGCAGGTACTGATATCATGCTGGATGCTGACCTGGGAATGTCTGTCACTTTTAAGGATGAAGACGAATACAATGGTAACCGCTCCAACGAAAACACCTTATACCGGCTGTTAAAACTTCGCCAGAAACAGAAAGATCTTGCTGAATTAAAGCGCATATTTTATGTTGCTGTGTCAAGAGCCAGTAATTTTCTCTTTTTATCTGCAGGATGTAAACAGGAAAAACCTTCGCATGATTCCATGTTTGAATTATTAGTAAATCCGCTGATTAATTCCGGGATAAATCCGTTTGAAGCGGGTGTTCATAATTTTGAAAAGTTTGAATTGATAATAAGGGATTCTTTCCCGGAAACCGAAAAGGATAATCGTTCTCACGAAACCTTCAGCTCATTCTTAAAGGAAACTGAAAAATCCTACATTTCAGCACCTGAAATGACAGACAGCTCCTACGAAATTGCAGAAGCTCTTGCATATGAAAGTACCGGCAGAATATTCTCAGCAACGGCACTTATGACATTTATCAAAGATCCACTTGAGTATTTCAATCGTTATCATCTTGGGTTTTTTGAAGGGGATTACAGTCGTTTTTCAGGAACCAGGAAAGATAGTTTCTCAGACAGTTTAAAAAAGGGGAAAATTGTACATCGCTTTCTGGAATTGTTCCAGAAACAAACTCATTCTCCTGATGATATTATTGATCAGGTGCTTTTTGAGCATGAAATATTTGATTCACAATCCAGAGAAGAATATAAATATGAACTGGCCGTAATTTTAAAGACAGTTAAATCATCAGAAACAGGTAAATCCATTTTATCTGCTAAAAATTATCAGAATGAAGTTTCTCTGACAATGATGCTTGGAAACGATTATTTTACAGGTACCATTGACCGGCTGCAGCAGGCGAATGATAACAACTGGGAAATAGTTGATTATAAAACCAATAAAATTTCAGAAAAAGAACTTCAGCAAACAGGCAGGGAATATGATATCCAAATGCAGGCCTATGCTTTATTGCTTTCAAGATTATATCCGCAACAGCAATCCTATAAAGTTACATTGTACTTTCTAACAATCGACAAAACATATCAAAAGATTTTTTCAAAAATGGATATTCAGGATATTGAAAATTATTTTAGATCAGTTATTGAAGAGATTAAAAAAACTTATCCGGTAAGTCTGGATTAAATCTTCTGCCGGGAAGCGATTGCACGGCCAATTGTCATCTGATCAACAAATTCAAGATGTGAACCCATTGGCACACCATGAGCAATACGGGTTATTTCAACAGGTTTATTTTTTAACATATTAGAAATATAGATCATCGTCGCTTCACCTTCTGTGCTCATATTTAAGGCAAGTAATACTTCTTTCGTTCCGCCACCATCAACACGGTCTAAAAGTTCAGCAATTTTTAAGTCGCCGGGTGAAACACCTGCAAGTGGTGAAATGACCCCGCCCAGGATATGATAGATTCCATTATATTCACGTGAACCTTCGATTGCCATTACATCAACAATATCTTCAACAACGCAAATTTTGGAAGAATCACGTCTGCCATCTGCACAAATGGAGCACAATTCATGCTCTGAAATATTGAAACACTGTTTACACAGTCGGGTGTTTTCTTTTACATGTATTACCGCATCAACTAATTCGTCTGCATAGCCATCATTGCTTTTAAGAATAAAAATTGCGAGTCGCTGTGCAGTTTTGCGTCCAATTCCGGGCAATCGTGCCAGCTGTTTCACCAGCTCATCAAGTGAAGGGATATTAAGAGACATAGATTATTACATACCGGGGATGTTAAAATTTCCCGGCAGGTTAAGGTTTCCAAGCATACCGCCGGTTACTTTTTGCATTTCTTCCTGGGCTTTTTGCTGAGCTTTTTTGATAGCTTCGTTTACGGCAGCAGCAACCAGATCTTCGAGCATTTCCTTGTCTTCAGGATCAATAACTTCCTTTTCGATTGATACTGAAAGAATCTCAAGTTTGCAGTTCGCTTCCACATTTACCATTCCACCGCCGCTTGTGGCAGAAACCTTTATTGCACCCAGGCTCTCCTGAGCTTTTGTCATTTCTTCCTGCATTTTTTGAGCCTGCTTCAGCAGATTATTCATATTCATAGATTTACTCCTTACTCAAGCTCCAGGCCAAACTCATCCACAAATTTTTTAAATAAAGGATCGCTGGCTTTAAGAGTTTCAATTTTTTTTAGTTTCTCTTCCCGCTTTTCAGGACTGTTTCCCGTTGTCTGGCCGGGCTGAACTTCCTGAATATCATAATTAATGTTTAGTTTAATCCTGCTATCATATACCTGTTCCACAATTTCATTTAAAAAGCTGCTGTTTTTGTCAATTATACTCTTTTGAAATTCATTACAGGTGGTTTTTATAAATAACTCATTTTCCTGAAATGAGTCCAAATTAAATAATTGCAGAACATTGGCAAGAATTGGTTTTACTTCATGGACTTTAGCCACAACATTTGGCCAGGCGGATTTTATTTTTTCGAAATCCAGTATATTTACAGGTGGTGGATCTGGAATAATTTGCGGCTCGGCAGGTCCATCATTCAGTCGTTTTTTTTTTAACAGTTCTACTTTTTCAAGTAGCTCTTCAATGGATTTCGCTGCCGGCATTTTTGCCATTTTGACCAGGGCAAGCTCAAATTTTAAAAAAGGTTGCTGTGACCATTTCATATCAGCAATAGTCTGGGAAATAATATTTAAATATGCTACCAGGTCATTCTCATTGAATTTGCTTATCTGTTCTTTATAACGGGCAGCAAAATTATCACTGACATCCAGCAATTCAACAGAATTCATTGAAGAAGCAACAAGCATATTGCGGAAATGTTCTTCAAGCCCAAGCAATAACTCCATTAAATCGATCCCTGAAGAGAACAGTTCACGGGATAGAAGTAAAATTTCTTTCAGATTTTTTTCAAAAATTTTATCACTGATGTTAAAATAGACTTCCTGGTTAATTACTCCGATTGCCTGTTCTACTTCTTTCATTGATATTTTCGAACCACTGAATGAAATAATCTGGTCCAGAATGCTTTGTCCGTCGCGCATTGAACCATCCGCTTTTTTCGAAATCTGCAGAAGCGCGTCACTGCTTATTTCAATCTTTTCGGATTCACAAATCGTTTTTAATTGGTCTACAATAATGTTGATTGGTATACGCTTAAAATCAAAGCGCTGGCAGCGGGATAAAATTGTTGCCGGTACCCGGTGAATCTCAGTGGTCGCGAAAACAAAAACAGCGTGTGATGGAGGTTCTTCAAGAGTTTTAAGCAGCGCATTAAATGCTTCGTTGGTAAGCATGTGCACTTCATCGATGATATAAATCCTGTAGCGGCCTTCGGAAGGAGCGTAGTTTATATTTTCACGCAGATTGCGAATTTCTTCAATGCGTCGATTAGAAGCACCGTCAATTTCCATTACGTCCATCGACTTACCTTTAATAATTGCCTGGCAAATCGGTGACTCGATATCCGGGGTTGCTGATGGTCCGTTCTCACAGTTTAAAGCCATTGCCAGAATTCGGGCAGTTGTCGTCTTCCCTACCCCGCGCGGACCGGCAAAAATATAGGCCTGGCCAATGCGTCCGTTCGCTATTGCATTAGAAAGTGTACGGGTTATATGCTCTTGTCCAACAATATCTTTAAATTGCTG
The DNA here is from genome assembly GCA_020635035.1 of Calditrichia bacterium. Taxonomy (GTDB): domain Bacteria; phylum Calditrichota; class Calditrichia; order Calditrichales; family J004; genus JACKAO01. The sequence goes on along the minus strand of JACKAO010000003.1, from coordinate 160,348 downwards.
TGGACGGTAGCGCCTGGCTATTACAACATATGACATAATGGATCAGTTTTTATTTGAATGTTTTAAATGAAAAAAGCCAGGAAAACCCACGGCACATATGCATCCACTGACCGCTGCTTCCTTCCGGACCTGACGGGGTTGGGTGAAATTCTATTGCGTGGGGCCTGGCAGTTTTATAATTCATTAATATTTATTCAGGCTTTGGAATTTAAACAATTGAATAAATTGAGTCAAAAATAGATTTCAAAACTGCCTTATCATTTTTCAAACTTAACAGATTTTTTAACGTTGATAATTGATCGGCGAATACATCTAAAATGGCATTTAAATTTTAACTTAGTTATTTTAATTTTTTATTAAACAGATACTAACTCAATCTCAGCAAAAGCAAATTTCTATAATTTTAAAACATGTTTGAAGATTTCATTACGGTTGCCATAACCGGACTGCTGGCAGGTTTTTTATTTTCCATGCCTATTGCCGGACCTATTAGTATTATCATAACTTCAAATGCATTAAAAGGGAAATTGCGTTTTTGTGTCCGAACTGCTATTGGTGCCGTTATTGTGGAATTTTTTTATGTCCTGATAGCCATTTACGGCATTGCGACTCTTTATCCCTATTATAAACCGGCTATCCCTTATCTCCTATTCATTGGGTCTGTCATTACCATAACAATCGGTTACAAAATTTTGAAAACGCAGCTAAAAATCGACAATCTTTCGGAAAATATTGTGGATGATAAAGTTGCAAACCGTGGCGGGATGCGTACCGGCATTTTTCTTAATCTCTCCAATCCTTCATTGTTTCTGGGATGGCTGATTTCGTCATTTATGGTTTTTTCATTCATGGCATCGGTCGGTTTGCAAACAGGCGGACTGGAAAAGCTTCTTAACGAAAATGTAGATGCCGTTTCTAAAATTGCCGGTCCTGAGTTTAAATCTGCCGAAAAATACAGCAATGAAAATTTTGAAAACACTGAAGTTGTAAATACGCCTTCGCTATTTTTACTAAGTGTTGTTTATGCATTTACAGTTGCGCTGGGAGGGTTGCTTTGGCTTTACCTTTATGCGCGGTTACTTGTAAAATACAGGGACAAGCTGAACATCCGTCTATTGGAAAAGGTGATACAAAGTTTGGGAATTGTATTATGCATTTTGGGGATATATCTCGGATACCGTGGAGTAAAATTGTTTTAATTAAGTAGATTACTTTTTACTTCTAAAAATAAAAAAACAAGTTACCTTAAAATGCATAAAATATATTATCTGAATATTAGAAAATGACTATTTTAAAACTTTATTTTGATTAGGACACTATAATGGAACAAAAAATGATCTACCTAGACAGGAATGAGAATAATTATGGACCTGCTCCAAAATGTTTTGAAGTCCTGAAAAATGCTGATCTAACAAAGCTTAGTTACTACACCCGAGCACATGAAAAAGGTTTTAAAAGTATACTTACCGAGCGCCTTGCTAGCGATCTGAATGTATCAAGAGAACAGATTCTTTTGGGTTATGGTGCCGAAGATCTGCTAAAGCAGGCTGTCCAATGTTTTTTGAGTGAAGGCAAAAACATCATGATTCCTTCCTATTCCTGGTGGTACTATAAAGAACTGGCCAGTGAAGCTAATGGATCGAATATCGAATATCCAATTGTGGTAGGTGAAGACACATTTTATTACGATGTTGATAAAATGCTGCAGATGTATGAACAGGAAAAACCGGAGATGGTTTTAATCAGTTCCCCAAACAATCCAACAGGAAATTCACTTGCTAATGAAGACTTGTTCAGCATATTAAAAAAAATGCGTGAAACGGTTGTAATTCTTGATCAGGCATATTTATCCTACAGTAACCCTATAAACATTGCCCAGGTTATTAAAGAAAATCCCAATCTTATCGTTATCCGGACATTTTCAAAATATTATGCTCTTGCCGGGATGCGTATCGGTTATGCCGTTGTTGGAGAAAACCTTTCAGCATTGTCAACACTAATGAATCGCTACCTTGGCTATCATCGGTTGTCAGAAAATATCGCCATTGCCGCGTTGGATTCAGCCGATTACTATGCAAATATTTACGACCGGATGAAAGAAGACAAAGAACTGTATTTTAACGAGCTGGCCCAGCTGCCGGGTTTTAATCCTTACAAGTCAGATGCTAATTTTATGCTGGTCAAAATTCCCAAAGAAATAATGACAGATCTTAATACATTCCTGAAAAACAAGGGGCTTGTAATAAAATTCATGAATGAACCAGTATTAAATTCTCATCTTAGAATAACAATCGGCACACGCGAAGAGAATAAAATGGTCATCGAAGCCATTAAGGAATTTCACAAAAAATGAGTCTGTTGAAAGAGTACAAATCTTCGCTTAAATCCATTGAAATAGAAGAAGTTCTTGATCTTGTTTTTTACCGTCCGTTGGCTTTTCTGTTTGTAAAACTGATTTACAGAACAAGCCTTACACCTAATCAAATTACTCTTTTAGCAATGATTGTAGGTTTGATTGGCGGTGTGTTTTTTATCTTAAATACGCATACTGCTTTTATAATCGCTGGATTTTTGCTTATTGCTTACGATGTACTTGATTGTGCAGACGGGATGCTTGCCCGTCTAAAGAAAAACGGCTCTCCTGTCGGCCGTATTCTGGATGGCATGGCGGATTATGTTGTGACAATATTTGCTTATATTACTATTGGTATAGGTTTATCTTCACAATCCGAAAATGCACTTTCTACATGGGTCCTTGTTGTTACTGCCGGAATAAGTAACGCTTTCCATGCAATTTCATTGGATTACTACCGCAACCGTTTTATGGATATGACCCAGGACCGACCCGCTGTGCTGACAGATGGCCTGGAAGAATTCCGTGATGAATACGAAAAAATAAAGATTAAACGTGGATATTATTTCCAGAAATTTCTCTTAAAAGCTTACCTGCGATATTCTTCTGTTCAGGGATCCGTGACTTCTGAGAATAATAAATCAGGCCTTAGTGAACAGGAAAAACAGGACTATTACAATAACAATAAAAAAATAATTCATTTTTGGACGTACCTGGGACCAACAACACAATTGTCTTTTATGATTGTCTGCGCTTTTTTAAATCGGCTTGACATCTATTTATGGGGGCTGATTCTGATTGGTAACAGTTATGCTTTGATCCTGTTTTTCACCCAAAAATTTATAGACAAAAAACCACTACCCGAAGGGATTTAATGATAGGGATAATTCTTGCTGCCGGTGTTGCTTCGCGGATGCGGCCTTTAACAAATAATACCCCCAAATGCCTTTTACCCATGGGCGGTAAGACAATTTTAGAACGTGCTGTAAACAATCTGTTAGCAAATGATATCGATGATATTATTATTGTTACAGGGTATTTAAATAATAAAATCCGTGACTTTATTGAAACAGCTTTTCCAAAAATTAAAATTACAATTATTCATAACGAAATCTATGATTCCACGAATAATATTTATTCACTCTGGCTTACTAAAAATCATACTCTCAATCATGACATGTTACTGTTAGACAGCGACATTGTTTTTGACGGGCGTATAATCGCACAATTAAAATCGTCAGGATACGAAAACAGTCTTGCGCTTAAATCGGATCATAAACTTGGTGACGAAGAAATAAAAGTTACGGTTGCTGCAGACAGGGCCGTTACAGAAATCAGCAAAACAGTGAATCCAGCATCTGCCATTGGTGAATCTGTAGGTATTGAGTGTTTCAGTAAAAACTTTGTGAATGAGCTGTTTACCATCCTGGATGAAATGATTATTATGCAAAAAGATGTGAATGTGTTTTATGAAAAAGCATTTCAGCGTGCCATAGAACAGGGGCAGAAAATATACCCGGTTGATGTACAATCTTACAAATGTATGGAAATTGACACCATTGAAGACTATGAGCAGGCTAAAAAAATGATTACCGATCTTTAATAAATTCTTTATTGTATTTCACTTTCGAGACGAACAATATCCTGCGGATGCCCAAAAACAATTAAATTATCTTCCGGCAAAATTATCTGCTCAGCCCCCGGGTTTGAGATCAGTTTATCATTCCGTCTGATAGCCAGCAAATTGAGTTTGTAGGTTTGCCTGAAATTTACTTCTTTTAATGATTTGTTTATAAGCATACAATTCTCTGCGGGTTTTACCAGGCGCACTTCACTGTCAGACAACTTGAGTGCTTCGATTGCCGGCCAGTTTACACGTTGTTGCCTTAATTGCTGATAACCTTTATTACGTACTTCATTATCCAGGGCTTGTATAAAATTTATGTCGATGGAATAATGGTCCAGTACCCGTGAGAATATTTCAATCGAAGCTTCAAACTCTTCTGCGATCACCTGGTCTGCGCCAAGCTCCTGCAAAGGCTCGATTTCACTTTGAAAACGTGCACGGGCAATTACCATCAGCTCCGGATTTGTAAGCTTGGAAAGAAATACAATTCTTCTGGTTGCAGCGATATCTGAAATGGCAACTACCAGCACTTTTGCTTTTTCTGTTCCAAGAGTATGCAGCACCTGCGGATAGCTGGCATCTCCAAAATAAATAGGTTCACCATTATGTTTTTCTCTTTGAACTGTTTCCGGATTCATTTCCATAATTACATAGGGTAAATGAGCAGATTGTGCTGCATGAGCCACATTCCTGCCAATTACACCAAAACCGATAATGATAATATGATTGTTAAGCGTTTTCACTTCGTCAACTTCCTTAACCCGGCCTTCCCGCATTTTTTTTGTTAAAGGCATAAATTTTACAATTTTATCAGCATACTTTCCGCTGCTGATCATAAAAGGGGTCAGGATCATCATAAGCACAGTTATCGCTAAAAAAACCTGGTAATGCAAGGATGATAACAAACCGCTGTCATAGCCTGATTTTGCAAGAATAAAAGAAAATTCTCCGATCTGGGCAAGGGACAATCCAACGAGTACAGCAATTCGTCCCGGAAATCCCAGGATAATAGTAGCTGATCCGGCTATTAAAAATTTTACCAGAACAATTAATCCAATAGCACCTAAAATTAAAGGCCAATGGCTAATAATCACAGCGCTGTTAAGAAGCATTCCTACGCTGACAAAGAAAAAGCTGATAAAAATATCGCGGAAAGGCAGAATATGTGAGACCGCATCATGACTGTATTCAGACTCACTGATCATCAATCCGGCCATAAAAGCCCCTAATGCCAGTGATAATCCAATAGTAGCTGTGAGCCAGGCGATCGCGAATACGGTAAATACGATTGCCATGATAAACATTTCCCGGTTTTGCGTACGTGCAACCCGGAAAAACAGGAGTGGAATCAGCCAGCGTGAACCGGCAAAAATGAGTAACAACAGTAAAATAATTTTTAACAGCAACACTGCAAGAGAAACCAGGTCGATAGATTCCTGACCGGCAAGAAACGGGGTAAATATCATCATTGGAACAATAATAATATCCTGGAAAATTAGAATCGCCAGGCTAACTCTGCCATGCGGAGCGTCCATGGCTGCCTGTTTCTGCAATTGATTAAGTACAATGGCAGTGCTGCTCAAAGCCACAAGAAAACCTGCAAAAATCGCAGCGTTCGATTTAAACCCCAACTGCTGCATAATCACAGCAGTAACAGCAGTTGTTAAAACAACTTGCAGAAATCCGCCTAACAAAACTGCTTTGCGTATCTGTAAAAGATGCTTCAGTGAAAATTCCAATCCAATTGAAAACAGTAATAAAATGACGCCTATCTCCGCCATAGTTTCAACTTCGTGTACAGCACTGACCAATGAAAAACCGGATGGGCCTGCAATAGCGCCTGTAATCAGAAAACCAACAATTGAAGGAATCTTTAATTTCTGGCAAATAAGCGAAACGGCTGTTGCCAGACCGATAATTACAACTATATCAAGAAGAATTGGAATATGCATAAATTGTATTTAGACTTGTTAAGTTTTCAGGAATTAAGTTAAATTGATTCTATCCACAATGATCATGTGTAAAATATATTCAAAGGGTAAATAATGAGCAATATTACAAAATTACTGACCTTATTAATATTATTCCTTTTTATGGCTTCATGCCACAAAGAATTAATTGTTGAACGTCCTGCTTATAATTACAGCGGTATGGATGATGAAACTATAGATGTGCATAAAAAGATCGAACAATTCCTGTACCTTGTTAAACAGACAGAATACCCCGCAGCTATATCTCTGCACACGCGTATTGATAACCTGATTTTTGACAAGCCGAATAAAAAAATTATTGTCGATTTTTCAGAAGCTCTTTCACAGATTCCATTTCGTGAAAACACTGTCGACCTGTTTTATTCCGAACTCGCGAAAACCCTGGGGTCTGATTATCGGGAATATAAACTGGAAATGCGCTCCCTGGAGCAACCTATTCAGAATCTTATCCCTAATTATTATCGTTCAGATAAACAAAATTTTGATAAAACCCGTTTGCCTAAAAATGTCAATGACCGCCCTGTTCCTGTAGTTCGCAGAAAAGACGATCCGCTGATGGTAAAATCGGGTTTGTATGGTAATAATGTCGCTTTGTGGCAGAGCCATGGCTGGTACTACAACAATCAGCAGGATCGCTGGATGTGGCAGAGAGCACGGCTTTTCGGAACGGTTGAGGACCTGCTGCCGACTTCTTTTGTTATTCCTTATATCCTGCCAATGCTGGAAAATGCCGGGGCAAATGTTTTTGTTCCGCGGGAACGTGATGTGCAGGTTAATGAAATCATTATTGACAATGACTCGATCATGGTCAGCAATAATATGACTTCCTATTCAGAAAACCGCACAAATGATGCTTTTTCCTGGCAGACAGGTGACAGTGTCGGTTTTGCTTTTGGCCGCCCGCCTTATCCGATAAATTTTAACCCTTTCACAAGCGGGACTTACCGTTTTACAAAATCCGACACAGAACAAAGTGCTTTTATTAACTGGACACCGTCTATCCCTGACAGCGGATTTTATGCTGTATACGTTTCATATCATCGCAGTGAACAGAATGTACAGGATGCACATTATACCGTTTTCCACAGTGGCGGAAAAACAGAATTTCTTGTAAATCAGCAGATTGGGGGCAGCACCTGGATTTACCTTGGCACGTTTAAATTTAACCGTGGTTATAACCAGGAACAGGGCCGGGTAATGCTGAGCAATCAAAGTAATGAAGCAGGTAAAATTGTTACAGCGGACGCTGTCCGATTCGGTGGTGGCATTGGCAATGTTATGCAGAATGGCGCACCCAGCAACCGTCCGCGTTTTGTTGAAGGATCGCGCTACTGGCTGCAAACAGCAGGTTTTCCAGACACCCTGGTTTACAGTCTTAACAGCAACAGAAGTGATTATCGGGATGATTACCAGAGCCGTGGAGAATGGGTCAATTATCTGTACGGCGCACCCAATGGTCCTAACAAAAAACGTGATGTATCGGGCATGGGTATTCCTATTGATGTTTCACTCGCTTTTCATACAGATGCAGGAATAAGCCGGAATGATACGACCATCGGAACGCTTCAGATTTACAGTGTTGTTGATGCTGATACTCAGACAGTTTTTCCCGATGGCATGTCGCGCTACGCCAGCCGTGATTTATCGGATATCATGCAGACACAGATTGTAGATGATATCCGCACACTTTTTGATCCTGCATGGTCGCGCCGGGCATTATATGAAGCTCAGTACAGTGAAGCATTCCGCCCCAATACTCCGGCAACATTGCTTGAGCTTCTATCCCATCAGAATTATCTCGACATGAAATTTGCACTGGATCCACGATTCCGATTCCACACATCACGGGCTATTTATAAAGCAATCCTGCGTTTTATCAGCACTCAAAATCAGCGACCTTTTGTTGTTCAACCCCTGCCTGTTACACATTTTAGTGCTGTTCTCGACAATAACATGAATATCGTTCTGAACTGGCAGCAGCAAACCGATCCGCTGGAGCCGTCGGCTGAAGCAAAATCATATCTGGTTTATACACGAATTAATGACGGTGGCTTTGATAACGGCGTACTGGTTCCTTCAAATAATTTTGTTCTGCAGAGTCCTGAAAAAAATACAATTTATAGTTTTAAGGTTTCTGCTGTAAACGATGGCGGAGAAAGCTTCCCATCAGAAATTTTATCCGTATGTGCAGCGAATAATTCAGATGCACCTGTATTAATTGTCAACGGATTTGACCGTATTGCTCCCCCGGCGATCATTGAAAAAGATGATTTCCTTGGATTTGCCTATTTTCTGGATAATGGTGTCCCTGATAAATACGATCTGAATTTTGTAGGTGAACAGTTTAACTTTGACGGATCAAATCGCTGGAGCACGGATGACCGGCCTGGACATGGAGCCAGCTGGGCGGATTATGAGACAAAAGTAATTGCCGGAAATACTTTCGATTATCCATTTGTTCACGGATCGGCCATTAGGGACGCCGGATATTCATTTGTCTCCTGCAGCGATGAAGCAATAATGGATGAAAAAATCCGGCTCGATGATTATAAAATGGTGGACCTGATCATGGGTGAAGAGAAAGAAACCCACTGGCAAAAAACAGTGATGGATTCTTTGAACGGTACAGCATTTAAAACTTTTCCTGAAAAGCTGAAACGTTCTGTTAGAAACTATCTTGGCAGTGGCGGATCATTGTTTTTAAGCGGGGCTTATATTGCAACCGACCTTTTCGAAAACCAGGAAACCCTTTACCCGGATGTTATTTTTGCACAGGAAAACCTGCACTATAATTGGGTTTGTAATCATGCAGTTAAAACTGGCGATGTATTTACTACAAATGATACTCTCTTAACTCTACCAAAAAACTTTTCATTTAATACCGACTTTGATCGCCATCTTTACCGGGTTGAAGCACCTGATGCAATCGGTCCGGCAAATGGTTCTGTTTCTATCCTTAGGTATGCAGAGAATAGCTTTAGCGCCGCTGTAGCTTATGCAGGAGAGTATAAGGTTGTAGCCATGGGTTTTCCTTTCGAAACCATTACAAGCCCTATCCACCGGGTGCAGTTTATTAAAGGAGTTTTAGATTTTTTTAATAAATAGAATGACTTTATCTTTACATTTAAACCCTGATAAAAGCGGGAGTGGAAAATGAAGAGCGCGACAATAGCTGTTTTATTTATATCGATTCTGACAATAACTGCATGTGAAAAAACACTTGAACAACAGATGCAGGAATATCTTGAGTTTTACTTTCCGACTACAGGTCAAAACAGCTATGAAATTGTCTTCGAATGGGGACACTATACTATTTCTACAGGCGCCACTGCAAATGAAGAACTTCATCCGGACAGCGAGCCGTATCGCGGCTATATTACAATGCGACCCGTAATTTCAGATTCTTCCAAAGTACAAAATCTGCCAACATACCTGGTTACTCCTAAAGGAGAAGTCTGGCGCAGTTTTAACACAAAAGAAATCCGGGCAAGCAGTCATCGGGAAGAAATAACAGTTGAAAAAACAGACACAGCAACTAATACTACTACCGTAACAATCGAGTCTGTAAGTGAGCCGGTTATCGATAACTTCCAGGAAAACCGACAAAACTGGGAAAAGTATGGTAAACTTGAAGCAGCTGTTGGGGGTGGTTCTGTATTTACAGCTGTCAAACCTTAAGATGTTTCTTTTTTACTAATGCAAAATAAATACGAATACCTAAGAGACCTGTAAGTATTATTGCAAAAATAAGCGGATCGGTAATATCCTTTTTAACAAGCCACCAGAAATGAATTACACCCAAAACACCGGCTACATAAATAAGACGGTGTAGTTTTTGCCAGCGTTTTCCTAATTTTTTCATCCAGCCTTTTGTTGATGTGACAGCCAACGGTATAAGCATAAGAAAAGCACTGAATCCAACTGTAATATAAGGGCGTTTGGTGATGTCTTTTACAATCTCATCCCAATCCAGCAGACGATCCAGTCCAAGGTAGACAAGAAAGTGCAGCACTACATAAAAAAAGGCAAATAGACCCAGCATACGGCGTAAATTAATAATTTTATTTAATCCTTTAATTTTACGCAAAGGAGTAACCGACAAAGTTATCATTAAAAATATTAAAGCCCAAAAGCCTGTTTCATGCAGGATTTTTTCAATGGGATTGGCACCCAAGTTATCTGTAAAAGTGCCGTAAACGAGATAAAAGGTTGGAAAGAGTGAGAGAAAAAAAATGAAAATTTTTATAAGCCGCATGAATAGAAAAATCAGATATTAAAATTATGCCATAGATCGTTTTTTTTGTTTACTTTGTAACGTGAACTGACATTGGTTGAACTGTAATTAAACCTGTAAAGGCACCAATCACGATATCAACAAAAGTCATTTCTGTAGTAACAGTGTAATCTGTCGCTCCACCAGCCATTTGCTGCGAATCAACATTGTTAATGGGTACTAATCCCCAAAGAACAAACCATTGTCTTTCTGAAACTTTTGTGTTACCCTGCGCGCCCTGACCAACTTTATGATTCATTGTATAACAGCTCGTTAAAAGAAATGCACTGATAATCGCTAAAGAAATTATCCTTTTAAACATGCCTGACCTCCTTTAAATGGTTGATGTAATAGACCCAATGGATGATTCAATTTTGTTTACATATTTTGGATATATAACTCGATCTATGGCATAATCGATTTGTAAAAAAGAATCTCCCTGAACGTTCAGCAACAGCTTAAAAACAACTTTTTGATCAGTCATTATCAAGAATTGGTGAACTGTAACATCATTAATGACAAAATCACCTTCTTTTATTCCGCTTCCCGGATATTTTTTTTGCAGACTTTCACGATACAAATCTTTAACACCGACAGTTGAAGCATCAAAACGGACTCCGGAAACTGAACAAAAGCTGGACGAAAGTGAATCCAAATAAAAAGCAAGAAGATGCATATCAAGTTTATCAGCACTGCTGTCAACACTGATTTTTTGGTTTACCCTGGTCATTACACTATCACTCATTTTTTCCCATCCTGCCGGAACGGAGAACCCGAATTGCAGAGAGTCTATACTGAATTGATCGCCTAACAAAACAGGATCGACATTAAATTGTAATGTATTGTTTTTGGTTTCTGTTTTGCAGGAAGCAAGCAAAGCAAAGCTTAGCCATAAATAAAAAAAATGTTTTATTTGCAAGATTAAATCCGTAATAGATTAAAAAGTGAGTGTTGTAGTGGGAACTTACATTGTTCTTAATCAAAGAAGCAATAATATTTTTTCAGGTTAAAACCATTTTTTTAAATCAAGATCTTTATACATATGTGCAACCTGATCGCCATAACCGTTGAACATTAATGTTTCTCTTTTAAAAAATTCGCCCAATCTGCGTTCGCGCGCCTGGCTCCAACGTGGATGATCGACACCGGGATTGACGTTGGCATAGAATCCATATTCGTGCGGTGCAGCAATATTCCAGGTATTTCGCGGCATTTTTTCTACAAACTTAATAGATACAATAGATTTAACACTTTTAAATCCATATTTCCAGGGAACAATCAAGCGGATCGGAGCACCATTCTGGTTAGGCAAAACACGTCCGTATAAGCCGACTGCTAAAATAGTCAGCGGGTTGCTGGCTTCATCCAGTCTTAACCCTTCCACATAAGGCCATTGCAAAACGTAGCTGTTTTGTCCGGGCATTTGCTTCGGATCATACAAAGTTGTCATTTCGATAAATTTAGCTTTGGATGTAGGCTCAACCCTGTCTATAATACTTTTCAATGGAATTCCAACCCAGGGAATGACCATTGACCACGCTTCTACACAACGCAAACGATAAATACGCTCTTCCAGCTGATTTTGTTTAATCAGATCATCCACATCATAACTGCCGGGTTTTTTACAGTGACCGCTTATTTCAACTTTCCATGGTTTGGGTTTAAGCGTATGTGCATTGTCAGCCGGGTCATCTTTTGCTGTTCCAAATTCATAAAAATTATTGTAAGTGGTGATATCGTCCCAGGAATTTTTTTCTTCAGAAGTACTGAATCTACTGGTAACAACATTATTTAAACGATGATATTTTTCGCTGTCATCTGCGGCCCATAAGAGATTGTTTTTTAAAACAAAACCAGCCGTTGCCAAAGCACTAAACTTCATAAATTGACGGCGATTTAAATAATCCTGTTCACTAGTGATTTCCGAACTCTTAATATCAGCTTCATTGTTTATTAACATGAATTACTCCGTACTGTCATTTTTTATAAAGATACTAATCTGGTAAAAAACTGTTTCACGGAATGTTAACATAAATATGTTATATAAAATTCATTCTGTATGAAATTTATTGGATAAAGCGTTCTCTTTTCTGCAGCCGGAATAAGCCGCCCAGAACCGCTAGTACAGAGCCGATCGCAAGATATAAGCGATTATAAAAAACTGTTTCATCCCAAACTGAGATGTATACATCACGGGGGAAATCATAAGGATTTAAAAAGATATTCCATTTGCTGTCTTCAAAAATACCCGCACTTATCCAAAATACCAATCCGATTAAGACCATGATCGCAGCAGTACCATTACCGTTTCTAACCAGTGTTGAAATCATAAAACTCAGGCAGCCTAAAAAGAAAACAGGGAACATCAGGTGCATCGCCATCTCAAACACAGGAACAGATATAATAGTATAAATACTTAAGAATGAAAGGAAAACAAGCATCAGATAGACAACAAACAAAATAATAATTAAACGGACCAGCCAGACTTTGTAGCGGTAATTGGGAATACCAAACAACATTTCCAGCATGCGTGAATCCATATCATTCTGAATGCCAAATGCCGTAGGGTAGAAGATGAGCAATAATCCGGGAAAAAGAAGTGTATAATAAACTTCTTCAATTTCAGGAAACCAATCAGCATCAAGCAATCCAATTATTACCACCAATAAATAAAAAGCGAAACCGCTTAACAGGAAGTAAATAAATTTGTTTGCAAAAATAATTTTCAGGTTAGCACGTACGATGGTTCTCAGGAGTATTAATTTATCCAACATCTTAATTTATAACCTCCTTTGCCGGTGCTTTTAAGATCCATAAATAAGCATCTTCCAATGACGGATGAACTTCAAGTGCGTCTGCAAAAGGTTTTTTATCAGCCAGAACACGGATCCTTATACCGCCATCATCCATTCGGGTATGATGAACAACATTATACTTATCTTCAATTTTTTCAAATTCTTCTTCAGAAATCGTGTATTGCCACACTTTTCCTTTCGCTTCATTTGCCATCTGCTGCGGAATACCCAGATAGCACAATTCACCTTTGTTTAAAATGGCTACCCTGTCGCAGGAACTGGCGATATCTTCAATAACATGTGTTGAAAAAATAACAACCCGTTCCCGGCTTAACTCAACCAGTAGATTTCTGAAACGAATACGCTCGCGGGGATCCAGTCCTGCTGTCGGTTCATCAACCACTAAAATGCGCGGCAGATGCAGAAGTGTCTGCGCAATGCCAACACGCTGTTTCATTCCGCCGGAAAATGACCCTATTTTTTTATCTCTGCTTTCCTGCAGATGTACCGCACCCAAAACATAATCAATGCGTTCATCCCGCTGATTTTTATCAAGAATATTTTTTAAAATTGCCTGATAATTTAAAAATTCCTGAGCAGTCAGATTTTCATACATTCCAAAATCCTGCGGCAAGTATCCAATTAATCCCTGCAATTCTTCACGATGTTCAACAACATCAAAGCCATTAATTGAAATGGTTCCGTAACTTTGGTCCAGCACACCGCAGATTATACGCATCAGTGTAGTTTTACCGGCACCATTGGGACCAAGCAGGCCAAACATACCACTTTCAATTTTCAGCGAAACGGCTGTCAGAGCTTTAAATGGTTTTTTACGCTGACCAATTACCGGTACCAGTGCAACAAAACGATAAAATATTTTTATAAGACCGGAAAGTCTGCCGCTTATCCTGTTAATATTTACAACTTTTGATGTCAGTCTTTCACCTGCCCGGTGAATAAACAGCATGGCATACCAGATAATTGTCATAAAAACGGCTGCTGTGGTACTTTTCAGAATAAAGAGAATAAAGGCAATATTTACTGCCGGCAAACCCCAGTGAATAAATGCAGACAATATCTTTTTAAGTTTTGAGTTTTCAGGCTTTTCATTCTTTAACAAAATATTACTGATATGACCGGTGATAAAATAGAATGGGTGCATAAGCACGACAATCCAAAACCCCGATTCCAAATAGATGTAAACGAAATAAAGTAAAAATCCCCAAAGAATAAACTTCCAGATATTTTTTAAAAATTTTTCTTTTAGTGATAATAGCTCTTGCTGCTGAATACTGTCTTTTTTACGCTGCCACTCGCTTCTGAAACGACCAGCCTGATCGAACAGTTTATACACATTATTAATCTCGATGGTGATTGGCTCATCAGGGCTTATGTAATCCGCCCGGGCCTGGCGTAAACTGTGCGTAACAAAATAAGTAAGTCCTGGAATAACCAGCAGCAGGGTAAAGAGAACGGCAAACTGCCAAAGCCAGCTTTCAATATAAAAATAAATCCATACTGCCCCTGCTATAAACAATACGATCTGTAAAATTTTTAAACGAAGTCTTAAAGAACGAAACCATTCCAGACCGTTTTCAAGTCCTGAATAAACCGTTGGAATAAATACCAGGGTTAAAATTGTGCTGAGTGACAGGCCACCGATTACGGTTATGGCAAAAGGTGCGGCAATTCGAGTGACATATTGTTCTTCCCCGAGCGCTAGCGGTATCATTGCAACAATGGTTGTTAAAGCAGTTATAATAATCGGACGCAGCCTTGCCTGGCCTGCTAAAATGATAGCCCTGCCCTGGCGCATCTTTTTTCGTCTTAACTGCTGGATATAATCGATAAGAATGATCCCGTTGTTGACTACAATACCAAGCAGAATAAGCAGCCCGATTAATACATTGATATTTGCGATGCTGTTTCCTGAAAAAATAATTGCCCAGAGCGAGCCAATCGCAGCAAGGGGAATCGTGAACATTATAATAAAGGGTTTCAACAATGATTCAAAAACAGAAGCCAGGATCATATAAATAAGCAGGAAAGCAACCACAAATAAAAACTTAAAATCACTAAGGTCCACATCTTCGTGTTCAATCTGCACCGCAATTCCCGCCGGAATAGCCAGTGATTGAATCGCATCGTCTACTTCAAGGCGGGCTGCATCCAGCAATGTTGACGACTGGTTTACTTCAAAAACATAATTATAATTCAGTTCAATACGGCGTTCCTGATTTACCCTGTTTATACCTGCACTGCCTTCGGAGACAACAAAGGTGCTGATCTCTGCAAGCGGATAAACCGCACCATTTTCGGATTGGATATTCAACTGTTCAAGATCGGAACGTTTTTTCTCTTCGAGCTGCGCGTTGCGGATAACAATATCATATTCGTTTTCTGCATCCTTAAACTGCATCCCGGTCGATACTTCGCGCTGAAATGCTGCCAGTTCCGATGCAATTGATGTTAATGGAATCCCTAAGCGGGACAACTGCTCATGGTCAAATAACAAATGCAGTTCCGGGCGTTTTCTCGTGGCATTGTTACGCACATTATCAATAGACGAAAGATCATCCAAAGTGCCTTCAACATCTTCAGCAACAATACGCATCATATCAAAATCACGACCGGTGATTATAACTTTTCCACCAGAACTAGCTAATCCAAGGGCGCTCATCAGGCCCCCACCCATTCCTGCCATGGGCCCTCCGCCATCACCCCTGCCCGATCCGCGGAAGCGCTCACTGTTGGCAGGCTGATCAAAGCTGACATCGGCTGTTCGGTAATTATGGGCAATATCACCGATAAACTCTTTTATTTCGTCCAGATCACGGTCGGCAATATCTTTATAATCTTCTTTAAGTTTAAGAGTAAGGATCGCCTCCTGCTCATAAATCTGGCTGACTACATCCTGAAGCTCTTCAATCTCCAGGAATTTATTTTCAAGATCCTGCACAGCAAGGTCTGTGCTTTCAAGGGTTGCTCCTTCAGACATAGTTACATACAAATTAAAATCTTCCAGTTCTACATCACCGGATTCTGTTAAACCGTAAAAAAGTGCGATGGCCACAGTTACAACAAAAGCCGCAACTGTAAGTACAATTGTTCTTGCCGGAAAACGCAGCATCGTTTTAAGGAACAGGTTGTAAAATGGAAGGAACTTACCTGCGGTTAGCGAAAATTGAATTGTATCGGCACTTTGTCCCCCGCGTGAGAGAAAATAATATGCTGCCATTGGTATCAGTACCAGGGCTGCAAAAAGAGAAATAAGCAAAGTTGAAATTATTGATACCCCAATCTGGAAACCAACAACCCGGATAAGGTATTCATCAGCAAAAACAAACGGCAGGAATACAGCAACAGTGGTCAGGGTAGCTGCTGAAACAGACCGTGCCATCTGCTTCGTTCCATCAATCGTTGCCTTAAGATAATCTTTCTCACGGGTAGCAATTCGGTAAATATTCTCCAGCACAACAACACTATTATCCAACAGCATGCCCACCGCCAGGGCAATCCCGACAAGTGTAAGACTGTTCAGGCTGATATCGTATGCATAGAAAAAATTAAAAGCTGTGAGAACAGATACCGGTATAGTTACTGCAATTACGGATACCAGGCGTAAATTGCGCATAAAGTACCACAAAATGATCACAGCCAGAATTCCGCCCCACAATGCCAGGTTATAAATCAGGTCCAGATTCTTCTCAAGAATTTCAGCACTGTCCTGCTGAACAACGATTTCTATATCCTGGTAGGCCAGCTTTTTGTTAAGCTTTGCAATGACATCCCGCGTTTCATGCGCCAGATTTATAAGATTTATCTCGGTATCGCGCACAAGCTGAATAGTGACCGCTTCCTTACCGTTTACACGGCTGATTGAAGTTTCTTCCTGTGTATCAAAATAGATATCGGCTATGTCACGTAATAAAATTCCGCGGGCCCCGTCAACAACGATATTCTCCAGATCGGAAATATGGGTGTACTCCGCAACAAGATTTACTGCATTCTTTAACTGGTGATTTTTTACATGTCCTATAAAAGTTGTGCTCTGGCGGTATTGCGAAATTAAAGACCGGACTCTTGCAGGTGTTATTCCGTAAGCTTCCGATTTATCATTATCCAGAACAATATTAACCGCGCTTAACCGGCCGCCAAACACTTCCACATTGGCGATCCCATCAATCGATTCGAATTCCTGTTTGATTTCTTTATCAATAATTGTCCGTATCCGGTCTACCCCGCCACTGCCGCGTACCTGTAAATTCATGAACATATTCGTCAGGTCCTGGGTATCAATCTTGATGACCTGGACGATAAAATCATCTGACAAGGCGGTTTTTGCAGCATCTATTTTTTCCTGTAGTTTCAGGAAAGCATATTTCATATTTGTTGTGGATTCGTAGGTAACATAAATGACGCCGCTGCGCCTGCCCGCGAATGATTCGATCTTTTCAACAGATTCAAGAGTACCGACAGAACTTTCCAGGGGAATAAGAGCTTCGCGTTCCAGGTACTCCGGATCCATATCCCGGACTGATGTGATTTGAACAAGCAGGTTTGGCAGTTCAATGTAAGGCAATAATTCAAGTGAAAGCTGCTTGTAGGAGATGTACCCCAGCATTGATAAACCAATAAACAGCATGGATATAAGGACACGACGCTGGAGAAAGGAAGTTATCTTTTTAGTCATTGGTTATTGAATTAATATCTTTCAATTAAATATTAAAATTCATATTTCTTTTTGATAAACCATAGATCGAAGTTTATCAAAGTTATTTCAAATTATCTTCTCAGTTTTTCCACATAAAAATAAACACAGGGTATAACCACCAAGGTAAGTGTTGTGGAACTTATTAACCCGCCAATAACGGCGATCGCCATCGGTGCTCTTAAAGCAGCGCTTTCACCAAAACCAATAGTCAGCGGAAGAAGTGCAAGTATCGTTGTAAGGCTGGTCATGATAATTGGCCGGATGCGCTGTTCACCGGCAATAACTATTGACTCCACTATTTCATTACCCTGCTGACGCTGCTGGTTAATCGCATCCACAAGAATAATAGAATCGTTTACTGCGATTCCCATCAACATAATGATACCGATAAAAGCCATTACATTTAGAGTGCTGCCCAGGATAAAGAAAATGAGAATAGCGCCAACGGCTGCCAGGGGCACAGTGAGAATTATTGTAAAGGGATGCAACAGTGATTCAAACTGGGACGCGAGAACCATATATATTAAAATAATGGAAAGAATCAGTGCAAATTGTAAACCGGCAAAGGCTTCGCTGCGCTTTTCTTCTTCTCCCGTTATATTAAAAGTGTAATTCGGCGGAAAATCGACTGCTTTTTTAATTTTTTGTCTAACATCATCCACCACATCGCTTAGAGACTTATCGGCACTGAAGTCTGCACTTATCATGGCAACCCGTTTCTGATTATGCCTGTATAATTCGCGATCGGCGTTAACATATTGAAAATGAACCAGGTCACTTAAAGGAATCCTTTGATTACCATTTGTGATGAAAGTATTCTGAAGCTGTGAAAGCGTGATATCCGGATATTTTACATTAATGTCACGTAGCTCTCCCTGGTATTCCCAATCCCCGGAAGTCTTGCCATTTATTAGTTCCGTCAACTGGCTGCTTACCTGCTGAATAGTTAAACCATTATAACCCGTTGCAATACGGTCAATAACAAGGTTAACCTGGGGACGACCTTTCTGGATGCTGGTTTCAATATTATTCAGATATCCGGCACTACTGACAACTTTCAAAATTTTAGCAGACAAGTCTGCTAAGACTTCCTGTTCATCACCTTCAATTTCGATGACGAGGGGTGCGGACTGGTCCGTTCCCAAAGTTGCACTAAGTGATGTTTCTTCGGGTTTCAGGGCATATTCTATTTCAGGGAACGAATCCAGGTAGGCGCTCACAAAAGTAATAAAACGGTTTATATTCTGTAAATTGGCTTCTTTAAAATGTATTTTCAGGTAGGCGCTGCTTTCGTCTTTTAGAGATTCATCCGTGGCTCCGCTTAAGCTGCTGGTGTTATCCCCGATCTGCTCGTACACCTGGTCAAGATCAAAATCCTTCTGAGCATTAATCAATTGTTGAAAACCATCAACAAAAGCTGTTGTGTACTCTAGATTACTGCCTTCAGGCAGCTTAAGATCCAGGGTGTAGGAATCACTGGCAGCTTTCGGTATAAATTCCGAACCCATCTGCCAGCCGGCAAAAAACGTAAACACCAGCATAGCCAAGGTCAGCAGCATAATCATTCTGCGTTTTTCTATTAGCCGTTTCAGGAATTTTGAATAACCGGTAAATTTAATTGATTTGGATTCTACAGATTTGTCTTTCAGAATCCAGTTGCTCAGCATCGGTATTACCAGGATGGCAACAATAAGAGATGCAATTAATGAAAAAGCCACCGTCCAGGCCTGGTCCCTGAAAAGCTCTCCGGCTGCCCCCTGCACATAAACAATCGGCAAAAATACCACAATGGTTGTTATTGTAGAAGCGGTGATAGCACCTGTTACCTGCGATGCCCCGGTTACAATTGCTTCGCGCAGGGAAAGTCCGTCTTCAATTTTCCTGAAAATACTCTCCATCACAACGATGGCATTATCTACCAACATGCCGGCGCCCAACGCCAATCCGCCCAGCGTCATAATATTGATCGAGAGATCATTAAAATACATCAGGTTAAAGGTTGCCACTATGGAAATTGGGATCGACAGGCTGATGATTAAAGTTGTTCCGATCCGGCGCAGGAAAACAAAGAGTATCAAAACTGCCAGCACCACACCATATAAGGCACTTTGTTCAACTTCGGAGATGGCACTGCTGATAAAATTAGCCTGGTTGCTGATGAGTGTAAATTCGTATCCGGGTAAGGCTTTTTTTATGCTTTTAAATGCTTCCAGAACTGTTTCCGCAGCTTTGACCGTATTGGCTTTTGTCTCCTTGTAAACAGCAAGAGCCACACTGCGTTTTCCATTAATCTTTACAATGTTTTCCGGATCCTTATTTCGAAATTCAACAGCAGCGATATCTTTCAGGAAAACCGGTGTTAATTTTTCATTACTCCGGGAATCATTTTTATATGCGACAACCACGTCGCCGATTTCACTCATATCATTAAAAGCGCCAAGACCTTTAATAACATAGTTTATCCCCAGCTCTTCAATGGATCCACCGGATAAATCCATGTTTGAACTCTGTACTTTGGAAGCGACATCATTTATGGTAAGATCAAAGGCATCAAGAATTTGCTGTTCGGTATTTATCTTTACTTCTTTTTCTTCTCCGCCTATCACTTCCACTGCAGCCACACCATCAAGACGGATCAGTTCGTTGCGGATAAAATTATCACCGGTTCGCCTTAGAACGTCCATATCATCAATTTCCGGATGGCTTAATCCCATAAGAATTATTGGAGAGCTGTTGGGATCGTACTGCGATAAATTTAATTCATCGATTTCAGAGTTCTGCGCAACCTGGGTCATATTTTTCTGAAGGTCAAGGAAAGCTTCATCCATGTCGCTGTCCCAGCTGTACTCAACAGTAATTTGTGCCTGACCGACTCGCAGGACTGATGAAACAGATGTCACCTTACGCTGCCGCATTATCAGTGCTTCAATATTATCAATAAATTTGCGTTCCAGTTCATCCGGCGGCAGTTCGCCAGACTTCAGCTCTATAAAAATACGCGGATTGTTGAGATCCGGAAAGAGATCGACCGACAATCGCTCAAAAGAAATAATCCCGAGCAGCCCCACTGCACTGATCAGCATCAATACTGTTATTGGAAATTTTACAGAAAATTCACTCAGTTTTTTCATTATATCCTTTTTAAAACATCTTCATGAGAAGTCATCGGTAATATTAAATCAGGCAGTAAAAATTTTTGCTGATTCTGAGAAACTGATTTCCCCGTCTTGCATTTTATCTGTCATCTAACAATCTTAACTTTGGAGTGATTACGTAACGTTTCAAACCCTTTAATCACAAGCCGCTCATCTTTTTCCAGTCCGCTTAAAACTTCAACAAATTGTTCGTTCTCCAGCCCGGTAGTGATAACACGTTCCTGGGCTGCATTTTTTTCAACCACAAAAACCGTTTTACCGCGGCGTTTAGATAAAATCACTTCCTGCGGAATAACTAGCGCGCTGTCCTTTGATGCAACAATTGTTTCCAGTTTTACAAACATTCCTGGACGCAGCTTGCCTTCAGGATTGTTCACAACAATATGGCTGTTAAACGAACGGCTGGTCATATCAAGCGCGGGATCGACCTGATCAACTACACCACTAAGCGTATCACCCGGTAAATTATACTGGGTTACGATTACATGTTGTCCGCTTTTAATCTGGCCCAGGTGCTTAGCCGGGTAGGATACATTAGCATACATTTCAGAATAATCCATCACTTCAGCAATCTTTTGCCCGGCGCTGACATACACACCGGGAGTATAGTACGGCAGGCTTGTGATGATCCCGTCAAAGGAAGCACTGATTTTCATCTTCTCGAGCTGAATCTGGGCATTATTGTAAGTATAACGGGCATCAATATAGGTGCGTTCCGCATTGATTAATTCGCGCTGGGTTACCCCGCCTTTTTCATACAAGCTCTGTTGTTTCTCATATTCACGTTTAGAAATTTCCAGGTTCAGTTTTTTAGATTCTATCGCGATTGTATTTTCAACTTCAGGATTATCGAGATAAACAATCGTTACCCCCTTCTTAACCTTGTCACCGGCTTCAAAATCTTTGCCGGTAGCAGGATTTTTTGCCAACCGGTAAAAACCATCGGATTGTGATAAAAGCGGTGACTGTTTTAAAGCATAGATATCAGCTGTAGCATTTACAAAGGAGCGTATCGGTCCCGGTTTTACTTCCTGCACGTTAACAGGGATAGTGATTTCCAAAGCTTCTTCGTATTCACTGTTATCACATGCCATAATAAAAAATATCAATGGCAGCAGTATTAAAAGTTTCTTCAATTTCAGGTCTCCTTAAAAATATTAAAAATCCGTCACGATCTATTATGTAATCCGATTGCAATCTGCTGATTGATGAAGGATCATGACAAAATAAAATTAACGCTATTCTTCCACCCGTTTCTTCAGCAACTCGGTATCCACAGGCTGATCATTTTCAAAATCCCACAAAGTCTGCACTTTTAAATCGAGAAGCAGAAGTTTATAATTTATCTGGGCATCTATCAGGCTGTTTTTTTTCTCAGAAAGCTGATTCTGGAAAAGATTCAGATCCATGCTTGTCAGATCGCCATTTTCGTAACGTTCAAGATTGATATCATAGGTTTGTTGTGCAATTTTCACGTTTTGCCTGGCAAGGTCAATTTGCAGGACCTGGTTTTGCAGCGAGCGGTAAGTCTGACGCAGGTTTATGACGATATTGATTTTTTCCTGTTCCAGATTTATTTCAGAGTTTCGTACCGATGCCCGTGCAGCCTTTTCACGCGATGCCTGTTCACCCCAATCATAAATTGGAATATCAAAAGAAATACTCACCGTCTGATTTTCATCCGGCTTGTCAAGCACCTGGTTAAATTGTTCATCATTGCCAATAAATCCATAACTGAGACTAAGGTTTCCCTTAAACTCATTGGTTGCTTCCGCCTGGATCAGACTTGCTTTTGAATTGCGTATATCCAGTTGACGCTGACGTAATTCAAGCCGGTTGGCAAGTCCCAGTTTGATGATCCTGTCCATCTCGATCTGAACTTTGGTCTGTTCAATGCCAGCCACGACAGATATGTCTTCATAGATATCCATCCCGATAATTTGTTTCAGCTGATCGAGAGAATTCTGCAAAGTTACTTCACTGTTCTGAACAGCAGACCGGCTTGTAATCAGATTTAATTCTGCCTGGTACAATTCTTCCTGTGCAGCCAATCCGGCATTGACCTTGTTTTTTATTATTTCATAACTTTGTTCTGTGTTTGCTAAATCTTCATTGGTAACCTGGCGGGCAAGCTTATTCTGGTACACCCTGTAAAAAAGCTGGGCAACGCGCTGCTCAAGCTGCAACTCCTGGATTACATAATTCAGGTATGCATAATCAAGATCTGTCTTTACATTTTCCAGGGCAAGACGCAACCGGTTGTAGGTAAACAAAGGCTGATCAAACGCCAGGATTAAATTATTACTAAAAATCTTATTCCGGCTGTCACCCCCAAACTCGCTGCGCGTATCACGCCATTCAAAATTATTGCGCAGACTCAAAGTTCCGTCTGTCCACAAAACCGGTTGAACCACAGAGAATGTTCCACCTGACCGTTTCTCTTCAGAATCGTTAAAACTTCCTAAAAACTGCAGGTAGCTGCGGCTGCGCGCGTAATAAATCGGTTCAACAGAAAGACTGAACTGCGATTTTAGACCTGCCTCCTGCGCATTTAGTAATTCCTGGCTTCGCTGCAGGCTTAAGCGGGCTTGCTGTATATCCGGACTGTTTTCACGGGCAATTTGCATGGCATCATCAAAATTTAATATTCTCTGCCCTGAAGCAGATATAACAACCATAAGATTAATCAATAACACTTGGATGTATTTCATCAGAACTCACTTAGTAAATTTTTGAATACATTTTATAATAATACACATAAAGGCAGAACTTATTCTTTCAGTTCCCATTTAACAGCATCCGCCAAAACCATGCTGCCATTTCCTTCATCTGTTAAAACAATTTTTGCTTCTCCGGGATTAAAATAATAGGTCTCCAGATAATTCCATCCGGCCGGTGCACTGCTGAAATCGATCTCAATTTCGTCAACGCCTTCGGAATGATATATTTTGTATTTCTGAACACCAAAGGAACTCGATTCACGGCGTCCTGACCGAAAATCAGATTGATCCGGCACATGGACAAAAACCTGGTAAAATCCCGGATCGACTATTTGTGTAACCCATGTTGCAGTCCGCTCGCCGCTACCCGTTCGGGCATAATACGCAGAATGCACAAATTCACCGTAAAGGGATGGAAATTTTAGTTTTTGCCATTGTGCAGGTCCGCGCCACCATCTAAAATAATCATACTCGTTTTCTTTTTCCTGGGCATCTTTATGTATCCAGGCTTTCAGGCGGCTGCGATACTGCGGACTGACATAGTCAAACTGATCATTGATATTATCTGCGATAAGTATATCCTGGTTTTTGGTATAATCCACCCAATCAATTTTTTCTGATCCTTCAAAAGGTTTTTTGTTTTCTTTAAGCTCAGGATCGTCAAACATGTAGGTATAATCCGATGGCAGATTCCTGGAAATCAGGGTATTAATGCGTATTGCCCTGGCTTCTGCATCCAAAACCAGTCCGAATTCCCTGGCTTCTCCTGCAGCAATTTTAAACAACCATTTCTCAGTTTCAGTATTTTCTTCCATTTCGAAACGGCGGCGGCCTTCACCGGGATAGCGGAACTCAACTT
This sequence comes from Calditrichia bacterium, assembly GCA_020635035.1. Taxonomy (GTDB): domain Bacteria; phylum Calditrichota; class Calditrichia; order Calditrichales; family J004; genus JACKAO01. The sequence continues at coordinate 135,858 of JACKAO010000003.1, read as the reverse complement.
CAATTATACCATCGGTTTCCGATGGGTTATAAACAACAAAAACAACCTGGTATCGCAAGCGATCACCATCACGTACCTGATACTGATCAAATCCGCTGAAAATAAAACCGGGAAGTTTGTCATCTTTGTACCAGCTTGCAACAGCCTTTCTTAAATTGAAATTATAATCTTTTAACAGCGTATCCGAAACATTCGATACCGGAACAGATTTGAATCTGTTTCCCGAGATAAGGTTTTTAATAAATCGTTCGTATTTATCACCTAATTCGTATTTAATCTGTTTAAGTAAATATCCGCCCTTTTCCATTACCACCTTGTTTACAAGATCGTTCTTTGCATATTTCAAAATACTGTCCATGCTTGCTTTAGCCAGGGCCAGATTTGCTTCTTCACTATCTGTAAGATAACCAACCATCCAATGCCGCGGCGGACCTTGTCCGGATGAAGATTGTTTCAGATTTGCTTCCAGTGCAATAGCAAAACCTTCCGTTTGGGCGGCTGTTAATCCAAATGAAAAATTGAGAAAAAGCGGGTATACATTCAAATTGGGATTAAATGACATAATCTCAGAGTCCCTTCCAAAATTATCATCACCGCTGAATGTGCCCCTGACAAATCTTTTAAACAGCATAATTTCTTTTTCAAGATCAGTAAAAGTTTGATTGCTATGACTGCCAAATCGCTGCTGCCGCTCTTGCATAAACTTGAAATAAGATGCTTGCAGATTAGCAGCATTTTCGGGTACCCAAACCTGTTCCGGTTGCAGGAAAATACTGTTCTCCCTGTTATTTTCCATATATGCAAAAGTATGAATCGGCACTTCAATAAGATTAAGTCTCCTGAATGGATAATTCAGATCAACTTTGGTTTCAAAACCTTGCAGAAGGTCTTTTATTACAGCAGGCAGGGTATCATTTATTACCTTAAAATAAGGTTTGTAATAATTGTGATCCGGATGTTTAAAAAGATTTATTCGCAAGCTGTCCACCCAAACAGTTTGTTTTTCAAAATTGCCCGCGACCAGAGAAATTTCTTTTAAAGGATATTCCGGAATAAAGCGGTATGTGCCATTCTCAAGGGTATCTGCTTTCCCCTGGCTGACCGCAGTAAGATTATTATCCATGCCAACAGTAAGATTGAAATTCGCAAAAGGTTTGCTTAGATCTCTAACGTCACTGCTGTTTGTTTGCGGATACCAATAGGCTGATGGCGGCAACAACATGTATTTATTCGTCACATAAGCGAAACGGCTCTTCATTCGATAAAGCCAGATAAAATTTGTCTGACTGCGCTCTTTTTCTTCAATGTTGGAATACATGAAACGGTCATCAATCCGTCCATTGTATTCAATTTTTAAGGAAGCACTGTCTCCTGCTTTAAATTGATCAGGACTCATGACAGTGAGAATGATCCCGTTTTGTTTAAATTGCGATTTTGAATTGTTCATCAACAATTCTTTTACTTGCAGTCCGGGATTTAGGAAGAACTGCAAAGAATCCAGGTCTTTACCGGAAATATTCACGATCGCCAGATTTGCACTACCGAAGAGAATATCCCCCTGTTTATCCAACTGTATATCATAATCTGTTATCTGGGCAGTCTGCTCATATTCGGAAATCTGTTTGCGTGCTTTTTCCCTTAACTCAACACCACTTTGGTAATAATCAACATAAACATAAAAAAGTCCGCCGATCACTACCGGGAATAGCACCGTCAGGATTTTCAACAAAATCCCTGAAATTCCGGATTGCGGAAGTCTTTTAAAAAAAAGAACACTCAGGAAGATCATGAACAAACCGCTAAACAACCATATAAGGCGTTGAATCAGCAGAAGATTAAAATCGGCAAGACCTGTAAAATCAGAATAAGTAAATGCCAGTTTCGCCGGTATAATATCAAAAACCAGGAATGCATATTTACTGAAATAAAAAACAGATCCGGCTAAAAGTCCTATTACCAGGACAATAACCACAGGCTGGTTGCGGATAATAAACATAAGCAGCAGAGTGAAACCGACGGAAAAAACTATAGCCGGCAAAGCAAGCACAAACGGATAAAGGAGATAAGCCTGCCATACAAACATCAGATCACTGAAAAACAGGTTGAATAAAGCTGCAATGAGTATAAAGACTATATCGAGTCCAAGGAACAGAATGATAATGCCAATGATTCTGCCAAACAGAAAACTAAAATTACTCATATCCCGGATGTGAATAACATCGGAAGTATTTAATTTCTTATCCCGTTTGTATAAGTCTGTTGTTAAAAAAACCAGCACAATCAGTTGGCTGAAATGCGGCAGTAAAATGTTCATGTAAGGAAGGAAAGAATTCATTCCGGACATGAAGCGCGGAACAGGTGAAATTGTGCTGAAAAATAAAATATCCAACCCGGTAAGGACCAGCATTGCTGCAATCGCAAACAACCGAAAGAACCAGCTGCGAATCAGAATTTTAATTTCGTAAATAGCATTTATTTTTATGGCTTGCAGGCTGTTCAATTTAACAACTCCATAAAGCAGACATAGGCATGTTCCAGGTTGGGTTCCACGGGTTGTGCATTATAACCATTCAGGTTTTCTGCAATAATATCAACCTGCCAGCCATTTTCCACAGGCACAGTGGAAATAACAATATGTTCCTGTTTTACTTTTTCAAGACCGGCATCATCAACAACAATCTGGAAGGTATAGGGACGCGCTTTTTCGATTAATATTTCCGGAGCGCCGTTGAAAGAAACTCGACCCTGCTTTAACAGCGCCATATCACGACAAGTACTGGAAATATCGCCAACTATATGTGTGGATAAAATGATGATACGTTCTTCGCGAGACATTTCGGTCAGCAGGTTCCTGAAACGAATACGCTCTTCAGGGTCAAGCCCGGTTGTTGGTTCATCTACAATCAGGATTTTCGGATCTCCGATCAATGCCTGGGCAATACCAACCCTGCGTTTCATACCACCGGATAGTTTATTGGCCAGTTTTTCGCGGGCTTCAAACAGCCCAACCCGTTCAAGCATTTCGTCAATCCTTGCAATTCTTATTTTTTTATCCTTAATACCTGCCAGTCGTGCACAATAATCGAGAAATTCCCAGGTTTTTATTTTTGGAAAGGTACTGAAATCCTGCGGTAGATATCCCAGTTTTGAACGAATCTCTTTGCGGTGTTTATGCAAATCTAATCCATCCACCAGCACATCACCGGAAGTTGGTTTCATTAATGTAACAAGGATACGCATCAGTGTTGATTTACCTGCACCATTTGGGCCGAGCAGACCAAATAAACCATCGCTTATCTCAAGATTCACATCATCAAGGGCGCGGTTTTTATTAGGATATATCTGGCTAAGATGCCTGATTGAAATTTTCATTGGTTAGTTTTCAATGTATATGAATTATGACAATTACAGTAAAACAAAACTTGCAACTTCCGCTACGCAATATTTCTAAAAATTGTTACAAGTTAGATTAATTAAAATAATATAAAAACAAAATAATCTGTGATTAAATCAAAAATTCGAAGAAGATATATTTTATATCTGATAATAAGAGTTAGTTTGAAGAAAGGGGAATTAATTCTTCGTGGTTTTTTGAATCATTATTACTCGTCAACCATTTTGACATGATTCTTTTTAGCTCTTCCTGACTTATAGGCTTACTGATATAGTCATCCATCCCGGCATCGAGATACTTTTCACGGTCGCCTTTCATGGCATTAGCTGTCATCGCAATAATCGCAACATTCTTTTTGTTTTCCGGAAGCTCCCGGATTGCTTTCGTTGCTTCAACACCATCCATTACCGGCATCTGAATATCCATCAGAACAATATTGTACATGTTCTGTTTTACTTTATCCAGGGCTTCTGAACCGTCTTTTGCGATATCAATTTTATATCCGAATTTTTTAAGGATATTTGAAGCGACCTTCTGGTTAATAAGGTTATCTTCCACTAAAAGTACAAGATAATTGCTATTATCTTTTTTATCGTTCAGGATGTCAGGATTTTCGATAAAAACGTCTTCATGTTCATCTTCAAGATCCAACTCAAATGGAATGCGTACCTTAAAAGTTGTTCCTTTACCACTCTGGCTATTGACATTAATTTCACCATGCATCAGGGAGACAAGCTCTCGTGTAATGGCCAGACCTAAACCTGTTCCTCCAAATTTCCGGGTTGTACTGGAGTCAGCTTGTGTAAATCGGTCGAAAATCGTATCAAGCTTACTGCTGGCAATACCTATACCTGTATCTTCCACTTCAAACTGGTAACCATAGCCCTGGTTGCCTAAAAGATCTGATTTTATTGAAAGTTTTATAAAGCCATTCATCGTAAATTTTATGGCATTGCCAACCAGGTTATATAAAATTTGCCTGACCCGTGTGGGATCACCAATTAAACGGGTATTAAGATCTTCAGGGATCTCCAATAGAAAATCAATATTCTTTTCTGATGCTTTTGCATGAAAAACAATAGAAAGATCATGGATAATATGCATCAGATCAAATGGAACCTGTTCAACATATAATTTACCAGATTCCAGTTTGGCAAAATCAAGAATGTCATTAATGATAGTTAGTAACGAATCAGCCGAGTGACGAATATATTGCACATATTCATGCTGATCTGAGTCCAGTTTGGTATTATTAATCATCTCGCTCATTCCGATGATACCGTTCATCGGAGTTCTTATTTCATGACTCACAGTCGCAATAAAATCACTTTTTAGAGTATTCGCCTTTTCTGCAATTTCCAGTGCATTCTTTAATTCATTATTCACAAATGAAAGTTCCTGGGCTAAACTGTCACTGCGTTTTTTTTCATCAAGAAAAGATTGCCAGTTTTTATAATGAATCCTTGCGAAAACAGCATTAAATACCAGGCCAAGAATCATGAAAGCTGATAATTCCAGAGAGTGAAATTTTCCTAAAAGCAGCGTAACTAAAGCCGACGAACAAAGCACTACAAACTGGAATATGAAATTTAGCAACGGCCGTTTATATAATACGTAAGAAGAAGTATAAGCAACCCCATTAACAACAACATATGTCAAAATAAAACTAAGATTAAAATCAGGCGCATACAAAATTTGAAAAAGATAAGCCATGGACCATAGAATTGCAGTGATTATAATAGAAATAACTGCAAGCTTTTCTCCAAGAATAATTTCACCAAAACGCCACATTGTAATTAATCGGAAAAGTGTAACTACGGAAATTAAAGCAAAGAATATAATTCTGCCGTTTGGAGATTGTGGTAAATCTTCCCAGATAAGGACTATTAAACTAAATGCAATAAACTGAGCAAGAATGGAACCAATATTATTTTCATCAAAATTTTTCTGATATAATTTCATACTTCGAACTTTAGCTTTTTTAAATAATATCGGCATACCAGAATTTAAAATTAGACTTATTGTATTCTGGTAACGTTTTTGAGCAGTGGATTATTATAAAATAACAGAAATGATGTAGGATATATAGGATGCAAAAAGAATGAAGGCGAAAATACGCCCGATCCTTTTTTTCCAAAGCATTACAATGAAAAGTGCAAATGTAAAAAGCAGCATAATTGGGAAATCGGATTGAATCAGGTCATCCGAAATGGGAATAGGAAAGAATAATGCAATCGGCCCGGCAACTCCCAAAATATTAAAAAGATTACTTCCGATCACATTGCCAATAAGGATTTCATTTTCTTTTTTAACTACACTGATGATGGCTGTTGCAAGCTCAGGCAGTGATGTACCAAAAGCTACCATCGTCAATCCTATTATAACCTTACTTACACCCAGGGCTTCCGCAATGGCAACTGCTGAGCCGATGGTTAGATCCGATCCATAACCAAGAATTGCTATTCCGGCAAAAGACCATAACGCAAAAACAGCAATTCTCTTTTTCCTGGAAAGCCGGTCTATAAAAGCCCAGCCGGTAGCTATATCCGGGACGTCTTCAGAAATAGAATTATTGCGTTCGCGAAGACTTTGCCGTGCCAGAAGAAATGTAAAAACAACAATACCTGCAAAAAGTAAAAATCCTTCAAACCGGCCAATTATATTGTTCGCAGCAAATATCCAGAAAACAAATGAAACAACCGTAACCCAATACAATTCAGATTTTATGTCATCTTTAAGATTCAGGATCGGCCTTAACAGTGCAGAGAGTCCCAAAACCAATCCCAGATTTGCAATATTACTTCCTATGATGTTGCCTACCGCCACATCCATACTGCCACTATAAGCTGCGATAAAACTAACCAGGAATTCCGGGGATGATGTTCCGAAAGCAACAATGGTAAGTCCAACAATAATGGGCGATATTCTCAGCATTAAAGCAATCCGTGAAGATCCGCGGACAAGCAGCTCTGCTCCAATATAAAGAAAAAGCAGGCCAACAAAAAAAACAATAACATTGAGAAATATCAACTTATCGATCCATTCCGTTAGTTAAATTTTGGGAGTTGTAATTTAAAAGAATTGTATTTTACAGCAAAATAGAATCTGAAAATATATCTTTTAAAGATGAATATGTTAAAATTATAATGTACTTTTTCTTTTGAATAAATCAATATCCGGAGTTGATATGAAAAATATTATAGTATTTGTCTGTGCTATTTTCATTTTTAATGCCTGCGATTATACCTATCAGCAAAATGAAGAAACCCCCGAGTCCAAAGCCATAATTTATTTTAGCCTGGGTGATGCAACTGTAAACAACACTAAAGTAAAAATCGGACAGGAAATAAAAGATAATGATATCATCAAAACAGGACACGAATCTTATGTTGAAGTTAAGTTTGGAAAACAAAGCGGTTTTCGCATACGTGAAGAGTCGGAAGTACTTATTCATTTAAAAGATGCTTTTTCCCTGGATGTAAAAAAAGGTAAGGTTTTAAATATTCTTGAGAAAAAAAGCCGTTACAGTGTCCGGACACCTGCTGCTGTGGCTGCTGTTCGCGGCACTATCTTTTTTGTAGCAGCTATGAATGCTGATTCCAGTTATTTTTGTGCCTGTAATGGAACAATCAGTATTGAAAACTTAGATGGGACTTCCTTAAAACAACTCTCTTCGTCGCATCACCAGGCTAATTTCTGTGAAGAGAACAATGGAAATCCTGCGCTCAGTGAAGCCGGAATGTTTGAACATACAGATCTGGAAATCTTCGAATTTATGTACAGGCTGGACAATGCTCTGAAGAATGAATAAAAACAGGTAGTCACGAAAGGCAAAGTTTAATTATCATGGATCACATCGGAAACCGGATCAGTCTATCGACAAAATCTTTTCTTTCAGGACTACCTATATATTCTGTTTAGATTATAATTCCTATTTTTCAACCTGGTAAATTTTCCCATCCCATTGAAATAAAACGTCTGAACCAAGGGCAAGAATTTTTCTTACATCTTCATTTTTACGGCTAAGTTCAATGTATTTAGGATCCATAAATTTTATTTTATGAATATTATTTCCTTTTAAATCTATATCTTTTTCCTTCCAAATACCGTTTTCGAGTATAAATGTTTTGCCGGATATATTTTTGCGGCTCATCAGAAGTTCATCGGCTTGTTCCGCTTCTTCCATAACCTGCTGGCGGGCGGCACTTCCCATAACGGACTGGTAACCTGTGGCTTTATTGGCATCTTTTTCCATTGATCCGCCAAGCAGATCTAAAACATCACCCAAGCCCCTGCCCTGACGTACTTCCTTTTGTTTTTTCATTTGTGCGGCCATAGGTGCCATATCCGGCCTGGCCTGGAGATTTGCATATTCATTTTTCTCTTCTGTAACCAGGTAAGATGTATAAGGTGTGACAATACCAAATTCTTCGGCAAGCTCTTTCACCGAAGTGACCCATTCCTGGTTTTCACCTTCAAAACGTATCCGGTTGAGCAGATAATTAACCTTGCGGTTAGCCCATAATTTGCTTACAAAATCATTATCTTTTTCCGACTTTGTAAAATTCATATTGTATTCGAAGGTTTTGTTTTTGCCATTTTCCCGACCCTTTAATGCTATGACACTGTTTCCATTATTTCTGTAACGGCCTGTGATCATTATTCGCTGTCCTTTAAAAACATCCGGGATTTTTTCAGGAAAGACATCGTATACATGGATGTTTCCAAAATCAATCGAGCAATCTGTCAGTAAAGGACTCGATATTTTTGTAAAAAGCCCTGAAATAGCTACTTCGATGTTTTCTGCAGGTTTTACATATGTGACACTTCCATTGCTTTCCGTAGCGATGTTATCCAGCAGCCAGGTGTTTACATCATAACCTACCCCGAAATTAAAAAACCGAATAAATTTTCCGGGGGCTGACTGCAGATTACCGACGATTTTAGCCACATCCTGCTCTCCTTCGGTTGGCAAGCCGTCTGTTAAAAAGACAATACTGGTTGGACGCGCATCTTTTGTCTTTTTCAGTTTTAGTGCTTTGAGAAGAGCCGAATTAATATTAGTGCCGCCATTGGCATTCAGGTTATCAATAAAATATAGGGCGTTATTTTTGGTATCCTTGTCGGCATTTATAAGCCTGCCTGAAAAATTATGTACTGAACTGCTGAAACTGATAATCTCAAAGCGATCATTTTTATCCAGCACATTTACGCAAAAGCGTAATGCTTCACGGGCTTGCTCAATTTTTTCTCCACCCATGCTTCCCGAAACATCAATTACAAAAATGACATCTTTGGCTATCACCTGCCGGGAGTTCTTTCCAAATGCAGGATTCGCAAAAAACATAAAATAGCCGTCTCGGTCTGTCCTGGGACGGAAGGTAATCAGTGAACCATTGATATCTTTTTCAGACAAGGAATAAAAAAGTACAAAGTTTTGATCGGCATCTGTATTATTTTCATCAAAGGAGATGACGGCGCTGTTTGCATCTTCACGATCTACAGAGATCTTGTGCGTCGGTGAATATATGTTATCCAGATCCTGCTTAGAATTCAGCTTAATTTTAATCCGGTATTTTTCAATAACACTCTGTCCACTCTGCCTGACAGGCAGCTCAAACCGGTAGTTACCCCCTTCGAATGGCACAACCTGGCTGTAGCTGAGAGAAATCTGTCTTTTCTGCCCTGCAGGTATCGGAAAAATTTGTGCCCGGAACAATCCATAGTCCACAAATTCCACCAGGGCAGGATCTAACATTCTGCGCATAATGGATTCATAAACTGACCTTGCTTTATCTTTGTCCAGCAGCTGTCCCTTTGTTTTTATACCATTAATCCATAAATAAAAATCATCAACCTGGGCAATACCGGGGAGACTGTAAATATATTCACCCTGAAGCGCTCTGTTTGATTTATTCAGGAACTCCTGCTGCAATTCAACTTTCGCCACATCCTGTTCCAGAACGATGTTTGCATCCACAGATGTTAATTCGACAGGATTAACCGGGATATCCTTAGGTATCTCCGGACCCTGTATTACAATCCTTCCCTGGCCAAAAAGCAATGTGCTGAAAACAAATAAAAAAGAAAAAATCTTGCTATACATAACGTCCTCCTGTTGTTGTTAAAAAAACTTTCTTATTCTCAGAATTTTAGTACTTTTCATTTACTTCTTATCCGTTAATATCATTAAATGAAAAAAGGTAAATGCTAAAAAGGATTTTTCTTTCAGATAAAGAGATTCTGAAGCGCATTAAAAACAATGACCGAACGATTCTTGGAGAATTGTTTGTGGCCTATGAAAAACCAGTGACGGGGTTTATCAGGAAGAATGGCGGAGATAAAGCAGATGCTGAAGATATTTTACAGGAAACAATCATCGCATTGTGGCAAAATGTTAATAATGGACGCTACCAGGCATCAGCAAAACTTAGTACTTATATTTTTGCCATCGCAAAGAATAAATGGCTAGCAGAATCCAGACGCAGAAACAAACTGGATTTTGATCTTGAAAAAGCAGGAGAACAACTGCATCACGAAAATGGTTTAAAGGAAACACTGGAAAGGGAGACAGGCTCCATTGTAGCTGATGCCCTGGCAAGACTGGATTTTCCCTGTAAGGATCTGTTACTGCTTTTTTATTTCGAAGAACGAAAAATGAACGAAATTGCGTCCATATTGGGATTTGCAAACAGTGATGTAGCTAAAGCAAAAAAATATCAATGCAAGAAAGCTTTACAAAAAATCCTGGAAAAAACTTTTATTGAAAATAAAAAACAAACAAAATGAATATGAATATCAACGCTGAATATATTCGCAAAAATGACTGGCCTGAAAAATATCTTTTAGGACATCTGGATACTGAACAAATTAAAGCTTACGAAAAGTATCTTGAAAATGATCCGCAAGCCCGGGAAGAACTGGAACAAGAACGTCGTATGATCGAGGGTATCCGCACTGCCGGTTCTCATGATATGAAGAGGGAAATTCAGCGGCAGGTTGCATCTTTAAGAAATCCAAAAACTGACTGGACATTTATTTACAAGGCAGCAGCTGTTCTTTTTGTCCTTGTCCTGGTGCCTTCCGTTATTTATTACCAGAATTTTACGAGTTCTCCGGCGCAAGCTGAGAAAGAACAACTGCTAAGACATAGAGATGCGCCAAGTCCCGATTTTACCGAAGAAACCAGAAAAGAAGCGCCTGAGTACGCTGATGATAAAGATGAAACAATAGGAACAACCGTTGAAAAGGAAAAACAGTCTGTGCAAAAAAGATCAGACCAACCTGCAGTAAGACAAAAGAAAGAAGCTGCTCAAGCTGCAACTATTAAAAGTGATGTTTCAATTTCACCACAGCAATCGATTGCCAGCGGAAATGCCGGAGCGGGACATAATAGTGAACCAGGTATATCTGAAGCGCCACCCGATATTTTAAACGAGGCAGAAGAATATGCGCCAGCTGAATTAAATGATTCTCAGCGCCGCAGAGCATCGGTCCGAATGGAGCCAAAGAGCCTGGATGCGTTGAAAAACATGACGCTATCCCAGGCTGAACAGCAAAAAGTTGTTCAATTTAATGAGAACGGCAAGGAACTAAAAATCCTGTTTATTGATGATCCTGCAGTCCGAATCACTGCAGATTCTTTAAAACTGCAAACCTATGGTTCCGAAAAGAGTATTTTTATACGTTTATGGCTGCCGCGGGAACTCTTCAGTGCATCAAAAGAAGATGTTCAGGCAGAAATTTCCGGTACTGATATAACTATAACTTTTTTCAAAAAACACTCCTTTAAGTTTAAATCCGATCCTTCTGAAAAATTTGCCAGAAAAGTTAAATAATAATGCACAGCGCAAGAAGCGGGTGGATAATAATTCGTATTATGGCGATACTATTCCCGAATGACAAACAAAAGAGAATTTTATGTATCCACATTATCCTTTGATTGAAAAAGCCTTAATTTACATTGAATCAAATTTTAAGGAGCAACCCGGGCTCGAACAAATTGCATCTTACCTTGAAGTCAGCCCGTTTCACCTGCAGCGTATTTTTAAAGAATGGGTCGGGATAAGCCCCAAACGATTCCTGCAATTTCTAACCATTGATCATGCCCGAAAACTTTTGCAGCAATCGCGCTCTGTGCTCGATGCTACGTTTGAGAGCGGACTTTCAAGTCCCGGCCGGATTCATGACTTGTTTATTTCGATTGATGCCGTAACACCCGGTGAATTTAAAGCACTGGGCGATGGCCTGCAGATTGACTATGCCCTGTTTGACAGTCCGTTTGGCCGGTGTGCAATTGCCGCGACTCCGCGTGGATTATGTTTTATGGGGTTTTACAGCGATGATAATTTTGCAGATTTTAAAAACGATATGACAAGTCGTTTTCCCTTAGCGCAGTTTAATCAAAATATTTCAGCAGTTGGGCATTATTATGATGCCATATTTAGCAAGAATTCCAACCCGGGAAAAATCAAACTATTTGTGCATGGCACAAACTTCCAGGTGAAGGTTTGGGAAGCGCTGCTCCGAATTCCGGAAGGAATGGTTTGCTCGTACCAGGATATTGCCCGTTTTATTGGCCAGCCAAATGCCAGCCGTGCAGTAGGAAGTGCTGTTGGAGCAAATCCGGTCAGTTACCTGATACCATGCCACAGGGTTATACAGAGTATGGGAATTTTTGGAAACTATCATTGGGGAAGCGCCCGAAAGAAAGCCATGCTGTTATGGGAATCAGGAGAAACTGAGAAAATACTTACACATCGGGTATAAAAATCAGGGCTGTACTAAAAAGATAAAATTATAGTCAGCCCCGATTCTAATCATTTAAACGCTAACGATATAATTCTATTTCTGTACTTTTACCGTTACTCAATATGGTAGCTTTACCATTGCTCTCAATGTTTACATCATAATTTTCATTTTCGTATACCAAATTTCCGAGTCCGCTGCCATCCGGCATAAAATTGTACTCAACAACGGTAAGTGGTTGTGCACCATTATTATAAAATATTTCACTGCGATAAATTTCGTATTTCAACCAGGCACTTCCATCTGAATAATACTCAGCATTAACTATTACAAAATAATTATCCCATGTTGTCCATGTACCGCTAAGTGAAGAATGCTCATCTCCTTCGGAAATGGTAAACTGCCCATTTGCACCATTTCGGCGTGTAACATCCAGTATGGTTGTCACATAACCATCTGTATCTTCCGTCGCTTGTATATCAACGTGCGCAGAATCGATTTTGCCGTCATTAAAAGTTATTACTTCGGTATAATTTCCATTAACCTGTTTGTTAATAAAATCAAAGGCGAGAACCGCTGATTTGAAAATACTTGACAAATAAAAACCTGATGGAAAGGTTGTGGTTGATTCATAAAATCCTTGTCCGTCATCTTCAACAGCATTAAATGAACCGGAAACTGAAATACCATTACGGAGAGTATGAGTAAATGATCCTGTACCATCATTATTAAAGGTGGCACTGTGAACAGTTGTTGTTCCGTCTCTAAAGAAGAATGTCTGTATTAAGGTTCCGCTCTCATCGGCCATTATGTTAATCGAAGCGACAACTTTTTCCAGCTGACGATCTTCACTGTACAGGGATGTAGTATTCGTATTAAAAGCTGTTATAGAGCCGTCATTTGCCCAATTTGTTGCAGTTAGTTCTGTGGTAATACTCGAAAGAATCAATCCATCTTTAAAATTCTGCAGGTTGTAAAGAGTAAGGAAACGATCATCTGAATCATCCAAAAGATTATTAACTGCTACCCGAATTGATGTTGAATCGAATTGTACTCTCCGGTTAGCATTAAGATAGCGGCTAACCACTTCATAGCGGGCAATTCCCAGTTCGGAATCCAAATACAGTGCCAGATGGGTAATAGCAAACGCAGAAGTATCGGAAAACATGAAAATAAGTGAATCTAAATTTGTTTTTGACAAAGTCTTTAGTTTTTGCAGGTGCTTTTCCGATTCATAAAACATTTCGTTCGCCTTGTCTCGGAATTCAAGCGCAGAGCCATAATCCGGTATTTCTGCATTATCTGTTTCGTTTGGAGTTGTGTAGTCAATTATTTCATTTCCTGTACCGGCATATTGATTGATCTGAAAGCCAAGTGCTGCCTGATCAATTACAACTGCATCAATCTGCAGATCACTATTGTCGTTGTTGTTTACCGATTTATCTTCGCATGAATAAAGAAAGAAAAAGTTCAGACTTAATAAAATCAGAATAACTTTCTTCATATGATTTTCTCCTTAGATTGTTTTTTTTGCACTCAGATGAAAACATAACCTTGCTATGTACATTAAAGCTTTGAGGACGATCAACTTTTAAACATTTAAGTTTTTGCTGTATTTTGAAAAATCATGCTATGTGTTTATAAATCTAAGAATAAAAACAAAAACAACCGCACCCGCAACCGCCATAATTAAAGATCCTGTAAAACCGGCAACATGCACATTAAGGACATCGAACAGATAGCCACCAATAATGGCGCCTATTATCCCAACAATAATATTACCAATCATACCAAAGCTGCGGCCTTTAACCATTTTTCCAGCACTCCAGCCTGCAACTAGTCCAATAACCAGAAAATATACTATTCTTGTAAGATCCATAAAATTCAATCCTAATTTGATTTGATTACTTCTTAAAACCTAATGCCAAATCCGATTACAAAATCATCCCGGTCAGCAAAAATTAATTTTCCCTGGATGTATGGAATAAAATTGCGCGCATTAAATCCCATGCCGAAGAGCAGATTAAAACCCGTATCTGTGCTGGATTCTGCCGGCCCTTCAGGATTAAAGTAATTCACTCCGAGTCCTGCTCCTGTCCAGAGAAAAATTTTGCTGCGCGTCGGAAAGTCATAATGCATATCAAAATTAAACGTCAAATAGTTGGCATTTTCCACAAAGACAAATTCAACATTCGGATTAAAATAAATAGAATGGCTTAAAGGAGTAATCAATTCGCCGCCAATAAATAATTCATCAATATCAGTATAGTTTCCTGCTCTCAAACCAAAATGTGTCTGCGCTGAAAGCGGAGAAACAAACAAAGAAATCAGGAAAAATAATACGCTACAAGATTTAATATTATAAAACTTCATATTTCTTCTCTTTTTTAAATTCTACAGGCCAAATAAAAGACTCGCGGTGATTATATAAAAATTACTATTTATCGAATCCGAGCCGGGTATTTCTTCAAAGTCATAATCCAGAAATACGTATCTGATGTCGCCTGCAAGTGTGGTATTTGACCCAACAGGCAATTCTGCACCAGCACCAAAATGCCAGCCAAATTCCTGTGTGGTTTTATCCTTGATTCCAACAACAATATTACCTAATTCCTGCTTTTTATAGTCCAGTGTTGTATTGTACCAGCCTGCACCAATAGATCCATAAGCGATAGGTATCGGGTAAAAGAAACCTGTAACAAGGACCGGCCAGCTTTTTACCGTCACGTAATCATAGGATTCCTGCTTATAATTTATGGAGCCTTCAACTCCCAGAGCAGGGGTTATATGCATTCTTATGGCAGCGCCAAACATAAAACTTCCATCAGCATCTTTTGCTTTGTAATAACCAACCTGCGGACCAATACCTAAATCCTGGGCAGAAATATTACCGGTAATAAAAAATATTGAAATCATCGCTAAGGTACATTTTTTGTATAACATGATAGACTCTTTTCGTTTTGATAATAAAATGATTTTTTCTAACATAAATACTGTTTATTCTGTTCGAACGAACTCAATCCTGCGGTTTTTCTGGCGGCCAACTTTGGTATCATTTTCAGCGATTGGTTTTGTTTCGCCAAAACCTATACTTGCAATTCTGAATGGATCGATGCCATTATGAACAAGATATTCTTTAACAGCATCTGCCCGATCCTGTGATAACTGGAAGTTATAGTTTGCATCACCTGTGTTATCAGTATGGCCGCGAATTTCAATTTTTGCTTCCGGAAAATCCTTAAGAGTGTTAACCACATCCTGCAGAAATATCTCGGATTCGGTAGAAATTTCCGAGCTGTTGGTTCTAAAATATACTCCCTTCATTATAACTGGGATACCAATTCCGGCACCTAAAAGCTTTGGTTCAACCACATCATCAGATTTATCCAGGGGATTTGTACCTTTTTCAATTTCCATCCCATCGTTCAAAGTTCCGCCATCCGAATCTGCAATTAATGGATCTGTTTTATAAGTGAGTATTTCGTCACCATCGCTCAGCTTGTCCATATCAGAATCGGCATTAAGCGGATCGGTTTTATAGCTGTTTAGCTCTTCTCCATCTTTTATTTTATCATTGTCTGTGTCCGCTGCCAAAGGATCCGTTTTAAACTTGTTGATTTCATCGTTGTCATTTAAACCATCTTCATCAGTATCAGCTTTTAGCGGATTTGTCTTATACTCATTGATTTCAAAGGGATCTTTAAGCCCATCATCATCTGTATCTGATAAATTAGGATTTGATTTATAGGTAAATATTTCATCATAATCATTCAACCCATCTAAATCAGAATCACTGTTCTGCGGCCGGGTTTTATATCTGTATAATTCATCATAATCCGTTAAACCGTCATTATCAGTATCAGGATTATCAGGATTTATTCCAAGATTTTCTTCCTGGCTGTTTATAATTCCATCGCCGTCGCTATCAGCACTCCCGCTTGGAAATGCCACGGAAATACCTGTGGAAAAACTCCAGAAGCCATCATATTCGCCTGCGTCAACGGCATCAATCACATCTGTTAACAGGTAGCTGTAGCCGCCGTTTATCTCAAGGGCAAGATTATCGGCCAGGCGGACCTGTAATCCCAGGCCGATTGGCGCAAATCCCGTCCATTCGTTTTTAGCGGCAGACTTGTCTGCAATTTGCGGCACTTTGCTTACTTCATAATACAGGAAGCCAACTCCGGCATATGCATACGGGTTTATATATTTCATACTAAATGGACTGATAAATATTCTGTTCTGAACAGGATAAATTGTAGTCTCATAGATGTCTTTATGGATTATCTGCCCATAACCGGCAGATATTTCACCATGAAACGGTCCGCTTATACTGTATCTTAAAAATCCCATAATATTTGGTGAGAATGTTGCGCTTCTGCCAAAATCAGATTGACCCAAAAAAGATCCACTTTCCAAACCTAATCCAAATCCATCCTGGTTCTTCAACTGACTGAACGCTTGTTGCCAGAAGAAGAGTAGAAGGATTACAGTTAAATATGTTTTTAAATAATGCATAATAATCTCACATTTTAGTTGATTTTATTGATTATACCTGGTAATAATTCAGGAATTATGAGTTGAGTCATTCAGTGCAACATCTATTTTCTTGCCGGCTTCATTAAGCAAATTTTCTACCTGATTTAATTTTTTGTCGATTTTTGATTCTATCTGAGTCCAGGTAGCATTGGTTGCATAATCCAGTTTTTTTAGATCGCTGCTTAATTCCTTTTGAAGTTCTGTTAATTCATTTTTCTGTGTCTCAATCTGTTCTTTCATATCAGAAGACATTTCATCAATATTCTGAGAAAGATCATCATTCAACCTGTTTAACTCATCCGAAATCTGTTCAAGTTTGGAATCCACCTTTTTTTTCAGTTCTGCTTTTTTATGGTTGATTTTGTTGCTATTTGAGCAGGAATTCAGAAACAAAAACATAATTATTGGAAAAATTAAAAACATTCTTCTTATAATTTGTTGTAAGACTGATTTACTGCCAATATCCTGAATATTATAAATAAAATTTTCTCTTTTCATGACAATGCCTCCTTATTAAAAGTTAAATGATTGTCGGGTTTAATAACTTCAAGAACCATGCCACGAAAGATATTTTTTAATATAAATCCATTGTTAACAGCATCTTAGGAAAAAGTATTTCTAATATACTTATAGTAATACACTTTTGAATCTGTGAATTAGCTTACCAGTTGTACTCTATATTTTGTACCATAATGACACACACCGAAAACCATTGAACCGGATTTACACAAGCGTTGAAATTTTGATTTTGTAACTTTTTCTTCAGGTTTTCACCAAATATTTTAGCCTAACAAAAAAATGATAATCAACTCAACAGGAGAAATTTATGAAAAAGAATATGGGTGCTGCAGATCGCGGGATCAGGGTGTTGTTAGCTCTGGTTGTAGCGGTATTATATTTTACAGGTCAGATTACAGGAACAGCTGCAATTATTTTAGGGGTTTTAGGGGTAGTTTTCCTGTTAACAAGCTTTGTAAGTTTTTGTCCTTTATACCTTCCTTTTGGTATGTCCACGACAAAAAAGGATAAATAAAATAAAACCTGGCCCATTTTAACTTGGGCCAGGCATTTTTTTCTAAAAAGTAAAAACTGTTTGTATCATTGTTGTTTTAATTACTTCATCAGAACCTTTGATTCGTCCATCCCCGTTCTTATCACGGAAGGTTTGACGAAAGTCAAGAACAAGCGCCGCTCCGCCTCCAATATCATAACCAAATCGATACCCTAAAATTGTTCCTTCTGTCCGGCTGAATATTTTATTAAGACTGGTGTTATTTTGATAATAATATGCACCCGCTGTTCTTATTTTCGGGATAATATTGGCATTTAAATCCAGATTTGCCCTGAGTGTACGCAGATTATCAAAGGCTGCATTATCTGACGAGATAGACATGTTCTGGTATTCAGCGCCAAAGACCATTATATCTCCGAGATTGAAATCAGCCCCTATCACATATCCCTGGGCTGTTTCGTTAAGCATTTCCAGAACCTGACGCTTGGTCTGTACACTGTCACCGCGCAATACGGCACGCTCCAGCTCGTAGGTGGTATTAAAGTATTCCGGAATAAATTTTTTATCAAAAATCCTATACTCTGCAAAGGCATTAATAAAAGCAAACTTTGCCTGTACCCCGGGGGCGGTAATTCCCCAGCCACCATCATATGCAAATTGTGCAAACTGCGAATAAACAACCAGTGTTAAATATTCTTGTTTAACAAACGGATAAGCGATATCTGCCGCATAGGCAAACTGACTTTTGTCATCTGCTTTATTCACATCAAACGGCGCATCTTTCAGTACAACACCATCCGGATCATTATTCTGAACATCATCACGCTGGGTGTTATCTGTGTAACCATCACCATCTCTGTCAGGATCTAAGGGATCCGGAACCCGGTCACCATCTGTATCAATCTGGTATTTCTTTTTATTGGGAAAGTCATCTACAAAATCCGGCACACCATCATCATCATTATCTTTTAAACCTTTATACTGATTGATATCAGCGACTGCACTCACGCCAATTTCCAGGTCGCCAATAACTTTATAACTAAGGCGTCCGGCAACAAGACCGCCACCATCAAACGTCTCAGAAAAATTATTCATCATACCCTGGAAACCGTACTCTTCTCCCTGGATTCCCAATTCTAAACCGGTGCGTATAACACTGGGGTATTCGATGGTATTTGCATAGCGATTCATCAATAAACCGTATCCTAGCCTGTAGTTATCGATTGCACCTACTTTTATATATAGAGGATCTCCGGGATGGCCCCAGCGCACGAAATAAAGTTTTTCAAAAAAATCACTTGGTTCGTCCCAGTTTTCCTGTCTTATATTGCCGTCTGCATCAAGATAAATGCTAAGATCCAATGCAATCCCCAGCTTACCCATAGTAATTAACGGCCGGATACCAATCTGATTATATAATTGTCCATCCAATACAGCAGCACCGGCAGAAAGTCCCATTGTGACATCAAAACCGCCGCTCTCCCCTTCATCCTGCGGGGGCGGGACCTGCTCAGCCGGATTACCGGCCCAAAGTGCGGTAGCAGCTAAAAGAAACATAAATAAAATACGGCGCATCATACCTCCTGAAATTATTGATAACAGCCAAAATATAGCTAATTTTTGAAAAAGTAAAAATAGCCTGATAATCCTGGCTTTTGATTTATAAAATCCATTAAAATAAATTTTTAATTAAAAAGATTGTATTTCGAATCATTGTAATATATATTGTGGCGCATCTGTTACAATGTAACAAGGAGATTTGTGAAAAACATACCCGAAATATCAAGAACAGAATTTGAAATATTAAGAGTGCTTTGGCGCATCAGTGAAGCATCCGTCCGGGAAGTTCATGACAATTTATCGTCAGGCATATCCTGGGCTTATTCAACCACGAAAACAACTATGGACAGGATGGTTAAGAAGGGATTACTTGATCGATCCGATTTTCACGGAGTATTTGTGTATAGTGCTTTGGTAACGCGTCCGCAGGGTTTGTTTCGCTGGGTAAAATTTATTGCTGACCGTGTTCTTGAAACAGATTACATTGAAGTAGTCGCCTTATTTGCAAAAAACAAAAAACTAAACAGTGAAGAAATTGACGAATTGACAAATCTGCTGGAGAAAGAAATAAATGAGTGAACTTATTAAATCTGTCTTAAATTTTCTTTTCAGCAACAGCCTGTTTTCTGCTTTTGCCTTCCTGTTGGTCTGGCCTGTTGCAAAATTTTGGTTAAAAAAAGATTTTAAGGCCCAGGCTGTTTTGTTTTTTTTAATAATAGTCCGCTTGTTTTTTCCCATTGGACAAATATTCAGCTTTAACCCTGTTTCTTATGTTTCATCTGATTTGAATATTAATCTTCAGATCTTCAATGAACCACATTTTAACGGTCCGTTAAATCCTGGATTACACTCTTCCGGTACCTTGGATAATAATTATATCATTTTCTTTGCCTGGCTTGCCGGTAGTATGGCTTTTCTTACTCTGATTTTATACAAACGATATTATTATCATTCACTTCAAAAAAAGACTACACCTGTTTTATCTCCTGAAATCATGAAGTACGTGGAAGATTTAAAAAATAAATACAGAATTTCGCGAAAAATAAAACTGCTTGTAAGCAAAACCCAGACACCGCCATTTACATTTGGCGTGATAAAACCCGTAATAATTCTACCGGGGCATCTACAATATAACAACCTGTCAGATGAAATCAGGACGGTCCTTGCCCATGAAATGGTGCATATTAAAAATTATGATGCTATCCGGATTTTTTTATTGGGAATGATTCAGGCTGTTTATTTTTTCAATCCCGTGGTTTGGATAATCATACAAAGACTAAATTTTATAAGGGAAATCCGCTGCGATCATTTTGTTGTAAAAAATAAAATAATCCAGCCTGCTGTTATGGGAAAGGTATTGTTAGGATTATCATCACATTCAAAAAAGCTTCCGCTTACTTTTATTTTAGCCTTAACCGGATTTAAAAATAATCTAAAAAATCGACTTTTAGCCTTAAAAGGAGAGAATCATATGTCCGTTAATAAATATATATTTTCATTTTCAGTTTTAGCGTTTACCACAATTTTATTATCCATGTCCCAACCACTCCCTGCAATAATGCAGGAAACGGCTACAGCTGTTTCTGCAGAAGAATTCGCAAAACCGCTTGATGAAATAAAAGTGACATCCGGTTATGGAATGCGTAAGCATCCTGTATTAAAGAAAATGATGAAACACCAGGGTGTTGATTTTTCAGCTGAAAAAGGAACTCCCGTATTTAACATCGCTGAAGGCAAGGTTATTGAAGCGGAGAAAAAGGGTAATTATGGCAACACTGTTGTAATTCAGCATGCAGATAATATACGCAGCCTGTACGCACAGCTTTCAGAGATACTTGTTCAGAAAAATCAGCTTATTAAAAAAGGTGAAGTTATCGGAAAAGTAGGTAACAGCGGTTTATCGACTGCTCCGCATTTACATTTTGAAATAAGAAAAAACAACCAGTCTGTTGATCCGGCTGACTATCTGGATTTAAAGAATCAAAAATAATTTTATCCCCGGCCAGGCAGACAAATGCGTTTCTTTAATAAATATTTGCGAATTTACACCCTGTTTATTTTATTCATTCTAACATCCTTTCTCCATGCCTTCCAGGGTTTTCAGCCGAATGAGCTCCCGGCTATTGAAATTCCATTTACAGAAAAGCAGATTATTCTGGATGGTGAACTTACTGAGACTTTCTGGTCGGATGCAGCAAGGGCAGATAATTTTTGTGAATTTACCCCGGGAGACCGCACAAGGCCTAAGGTAAAAACCGAAGCATACATAATTTATAATCAGACAACTTTATATGTAGCCTTCAAATGTTATGATGATCCAGTATCTGTGCGTGCATCTCTGGTGGAGCGGGACAACATCTGGCAGGATGACTATGCCGGTGTTTTAATTGATACTTATGGCAACTCCAATTGGGCTTATTATCTGTTTTCAAATCCGATCGGGGTTCAGGGTGACAGCCGTTTTTCAACAACCGCAGGCGAAGAGGACGGATTTGATATAATTTATTATTCTGAAGGCAAAATCACTGACTTTGGCTACCAGTTGGAAATGGCAATTCCTTTCAGCAGTCTGCGCTTTTCAGATGATGTTTTGCAGAAATGGCGCATAAACTTTTGGAGAAATCATCCGCGTGAAAGCCGTTTTCGTTACTCCTGGGCTTCCATTAGTAAAGATGATCCCTGTTTTTTGTGTCAATTCGGGAAAGTTGAAAATATCCGGGATATAAAACCCGGAAGTTCACTGGAAATTTTGCCTTATTTAATTACAAGTCAGTCCGGGCAGCAAAGCAATGAACAGGAAACAGCGCCATTCAAAAACGGAGCTGTTAAAGGTACCGCCGGCGGAAATGTAAAATGGAATGTTACACCGGGAATAACCCTGGAAGCAACCATTAATCCCGATTTCAGCCAAATCGAATCAGATGCGGACCAGGTGGATGTAAACCGGACTTTTGCTTTGTATTTTCCTGAACGGCGCCCCTTTTTCCAGGAAGGATCAGATTTATTTAATACATGGGTTAATATTGTATACACAAGATCCATTAACAACCCATTGATCAGCACCAAATTAATCGGGCGCTGGGATAATTCAACCCTTGCTTATATTGCTGCCTATGATGAAAACACTCCCCTTATTATTCCTTTTGAAGAGTATAGCAGAGTTATCCGTGATGCCGGAAAAAGTTTTTCTAACATAGTTCGGTTCAAACAGCAATTTGGAAATAATAATTATATAGGCCTTCTCATGTCTGACCGGCGTATTAATGATGGCGGAATACTTAACTATGGCATCGATGGGTTAATACGATTCATGGAGAATTACCAGTTTGAGTTTCAGTTCACCGGTGCTTTAACCAATGAACCAAATGATACTTTAATATCCAGCGGAGTCAATA
Organism: Calditrichia bacterium; assembly: GCA_020635035.1. Lineage (GTDB taxonomy): Bacteria > Calditrichota > Calditrichia > Calditrichales > J004 > JACKAO01. The sequence goes on along the minus strand of JACKAO010000003.1, from coordinate 113,210 downwards.
ATCTTGTTTTTGATAACAATAAAACAAGTGACTTTGACGGAGAAAATTTTTCGGGAGACGCGATTTATTTCAGTGTCGAAAGAGATGCAAAGCATTGGGATTGGGATTTGGATTTTCGTGAAACATCCCCGCGCTTTAGAACCGGAAATGGTTTTATTGGTCAGAACAGCAAACGCCAGGCTGAATTTTGGTCTGCATACACTTTTTATTTTGAAAACAATCCCTGGTTTGACCGGATCCAACCATTATTGAGAACCGGCAGAGTCTGGAATTATGACGGCCTGATAAAAGACGAATGGATTTATCCCGCTATTTATATGAGCATGAAGGGACAATTACAAACTGAAATAGGCTTTTTTTGGGATAATGAAAATTATTCAGACAAACAGTTTAATCACATCAACCGTTTCTCAATGGACATTATATCAGATTTTTCTGAAATGTTTTCCTTTGGTTTAAGTTTGATGGCAGGAAAATTTATTGACCGCAAGAACCTGGTCAGAGGGCATGGCCTACAGGAGTTTGAACTTTATGCAACAATTAAACCTTTAACGAATTTCTTTATTGAGCCCAGTTACACTTATGCAGAATTGATTCGTGATGATACGAATAAATATGCATTTTCAGGTGCCATTTTCCGGTTGAGATTTAATTATCAGTTTACACGACGGTTGTCATCGAGGATCATAGTGCAGCATAATAATTTTGTAAATCAATTATCTGTTGAACCGCTGGTTAGTTATAAGATAAATCCATTTACAATTTTTTATGCAGGAATTACAGAGGATAAACAAAATTATTCCGATAAACCTTTTACAGAAGTTTACAACTGGACTACTGTCTCCAGGCAATACTTTTTAAAATTTCAGTATTTGTTCAGTCTGTAAATCATGTAACCTCATAACAACCGTCTCATCCATGGGAATGGCTCAATTTATTCCCCCAACCCAAATTTCCATTGGATGAGATTTTTTGTATATTCTATCGCTACTTCAAATAATATCAACTTATTAAGAGGATTATTCAATGTTTAAGACAACCCTTACATTGCTTTTCTTTTTTGCATTTATACAAACAGCCTGGACAAATATTACAATCAAGGGCCATGTGGAAAATGCTGAAGGTAAAACAATCACAAATGCACACGCTCATGTGGCAACCCTTGATGGCGATATTTACAAACCACTTGTCTCATCTGAAATTGATTCCAAAGGGAATTTTATTTTTAAGCTTGACCCGGGCAATTATTACAATCTTTATGTAACCGCAGCAGATCATATTGGTTATACTGTTCCGATTATAACAGACAAAAAAAATGTTACCATTGATTTAAACATGCAATTAAAAGCTAACCAGTATGTTGATGATTTTGACAATGTAAAAGTTGTCGGCGATTGGAATAACTTTAAGATGGCAACAGCGTCTGATTTAACAAAACAGGAAAACGGAACATATACATATGAAGTTGAAAGTGACAAAGACGAAGTTGCTTATCAATTATTCGGCCTGGATGTAAATGGACATACGATAAACGGAACGAACCAGGATCGCTTTGAATATGATGGCGGCGGTGACTACCAATCCATTTTAAGAACAAAAGATGGCAAAGCGATTATCGTTTTTGACCCGGCTAAACTGATGATTGTTAAAAATGATAATCTTCCGTCTGTGGAATTCCCCAATAATAAGGAAATGGCGGAGATTGCAGAGATATATCAGAAATCCGAATTAGAAACCGCAAAATATTATTCAGCCCGCAGTGCCTATTATAGTCAGCATAAATCGCTTGATGGTTTTAGTTTTGATCTGAGTATCCCAGGTCAGTATCTGCAGGAAAAAATGAACAGCAGTAATCCAACTATACAAAGATTTGCCGCGATTAAATATGTAAATTTGATTGATCTTGGTTTGGAAAAAGCAAATCTTGAAAAAGTGATTAAACTTTTACCGGTCAGTGACCCACTCTGGTCATCAGAAGCATATTCATTAAGAAACATATACAAAAAAGCACTTGGGCCTGATCGGGCAGATCAACAAATCACTAAAGATTTTGATAAAATTAAATCTAAAAGTGTCAGGGCAAAAATTCTTGCCATGCAGGGTATTGAAGCCAAAGAAAATGATAACATGAAAAAGGCTACAGAAATATATAAGATCCTTGCTGCAGAGTATTCTGATCAAAATGATATAAAGTGGTATGTTGAGCAGCTCAATCCGGACCGATCTATTGCCAAAGGTAAACCGGTACCCGATTTTGCAGTAAAACTTTTACATAGTGATGATGTCATTTCAAAAGAATCTCTCCTTGGAAAATATTATTTGATCGATTTCTGGGCTGTCTGGTGTGGTCCGTGTCGTGCTGAAATGCCTAATTTACATGAAGCTTATAACGATTTTAAGAATACAAATTTTACAATTTTAAGCTTATCTTTTGATCCAAAAGTTGATGCCGTTGATAAATATCGCAAAGAAACCTGGGCCATGCCCTGGAATCACAGCTTTGTTGAAAATGGTTTCAGAAATGATTTATCCAAAAGATTTGAAGTGAATGGTATACCTAAACCCATCCTTGTAAATCCGGAAGGAATTATTGTTGCGACTGAAACTGAATTACGCGGGGAAAATTTAAAGAAAACTCTGAAGAAGTATCTGGATAACAGTTTATAAAAATCAAAAAGCTGCCCGAAGGCAGCTTTTTTTTTAATTAATCGCAATATTAACACCGGCACTAACACTATTATACTGACCAATATTATAGTCTGCATTAATATTTATTATCAGAAGCCTGATGCTTAATCCAACAGTGAAGCGTGTTGTATTTTCTCCGTCTATTTCAAAATCTATTTTTTGGGCAATTTCACCACTTGGTGCCTGTACAATGTAATCATACTGAACATGCATGGTAGAACTTTCAATCATAAATCCGGCATACGGTGTAATATTAATTACATTTAGACCAAATTGTTTGCTGGCATTTAATCCAAAGGCTGCTGTACTCGTTTCAAATAAATCACCAATCTTCAACGATTGAGTAAAGAAACTTGCTGAAACATCCAAAGGCAATGGCACAGGAAGCCATGCAGCGGGATTGTGCTGAAGACCAAATCCGAAATACTTAAATTTACCCATGCCTTGTTCCAACTCAACCTGTGGTAAATAACGAAATGTTGCCTGTGTACCGTAAATCGTTCCAAGTGTCAGTTGTGGCGCAAACATTGGGAATAATGAAACATCTGCAAGTTCTTTAAATCCTCCAACCGGCAGGACAACTTCCTGGTCATCTACAGTAATTTCTCTTCCGCTGTTTGGTTCGGTAATAGTCTGCCCCGGGAAACGAACGGTTATATAGTCATCTTTTTTACCAATGATTGTCGCTCCTTCCATTTCAACTGCAAATGATTGTGATGCCATCAGTTCAAGAAAATCGTTCTGTACACTTGCCGGCAGTGAATTCCATTCTGCAAGGTTTGATTCTAAAATCGAACGGGCCTGATCCTGCGAAAAATTGAATTGTCCATCTGTTTTGAAGTGTTTTGTTCCGTTTGCAAACTGAGATCCCATTACCACTAAACCAAATTCAAGGTTAAATCCAAAAACTTTTGGTTGCGGCGCTTTATGGAACCAGCCGGCGTTCAGATTTGCTCCAAAAGCTGATGCTATCGGACTAAGATAATTTTTTGCACCCGACGCCGAAAGATTATTCAGAGTTTCTTCAAGACTGGTTTCCTCCTGAGCGAAGGAAATTGTAAACATTAATAAAACTGCAAGAACTAACTTCATAAAAATATCTCCCTGATTGTGAATCCAAAATTATTTAAAGTATGAAAGAAATAATTATCGGTTTTTATATACATAGGTTTAGTAGATTTAAAGACAGGCCGGATTTGAATATTTATTTTTCAAAAAGAAGACAATTTTATTAATTTAATAGGAATTATTTCACAACGCATATCATTATAAGCAGTGTGTTAACATCACATATAATTATGTATTAATAACAGGAGATATAGTCATGCGTAATTTTCTCAAAATTTTTGCTTTATTCTTTCTTTTTATATTGATCGCCTGCGGCGGTAAAAAAGAAGAACAGGCAGCTACTGATAAACCTGAAATGACAGGCACACCTTCCGATGCCTTTGTGGTTGAAGTTACAGGTAACGATCAGATGCAGTTTAATGTTAAGACAATTGAAGTCCCTGCCGGAAAAAAGATCCGGGTTAATTTTAAACATGTTGGGCAAATGCCTAAAGAAACAATGGGACACAACTTTATCATTTTAAAGCAGGATGTTGATATAGCTGCTTTTGCAGCAAGAGCGATGAATGCTAAAGAAACCGATTATATACCACCTGCAGACGAACAAAATATTATAGCTCATACAAAATTACTCGGTGGTGGTGAATCTACATCTATCGAATTTGATGCTCCTCCGGCAGGTACCTACAAATTCATGTGTTCTTTCCCGGGACATTATGTTATGATGCAGGGTGATTTTATCGTTAAATAAATAGCAGCAGGTTTATAAAATATAAAACGTTACGGAGATTATTCTTCGTAGCGTTTTTATTTGGAAAAGTGGTTTAAATTCGGAGCCTGCAATGAAAATCTGCAGATATTTTCTAACAATCTTATACGTTGCATTAATTATTTCATGTGGTAACAACAATCAGAATTATGAACAAAAACAGCCTAATCCCAGTGGCTTAAGTGATTTTGAACTGGAAAATGGAATCGGGCCGGTAAAAGAAAAACTTGCCCTTGGCGAAATTGACCCGATTTTAGTACAAAAAGGAGAAGAAATATTCAAGGCAAAATGTGCCGCCTGCCATAAACTTGATGAACGTTTTGTCGGTCCCGCTCAACGCTACACAGCCGAACGCCGGTCACCGGAATATATTATGAATATGATCTTAAATCCGGAAGAAATGACTCAAAAACATCCCACCGGCCAAAAAATGCTGGCTGAATATCTGGCACCGATGACGAACATGAATCTTACAAAAGATGAAGCCCGGCAGGTTCTTGAGTATCTCAGACTTTTAACAAAAGAAGGTCATGAAAAAAACATTACTCCTATTCCTATCTTTAGAAATCAAAATTAAAAACCAAACCGGGTTCTTGCTGTAATGAAATTAATAGTATTTATTAAAGATACTTTAAAATTAATTACAGTCGTATATATGGTTTTCACATTATCCGGCATTTACAATACAGTTGCCGCAATAGCTCAAACTATTGATCAGCATAAGATTGAGTCAAACACTGATAATTCTTGTACGTGCGGCTGTAATATGAAATCCATCGAAGATTGTTCCTGCTGTAAGGCACAAACCAGCCAGATTGATGAAACAAACATCTCTTGCGGCTGTGCTGTTGAGAAATCTGATAGTTGCATGCCCCACGAGAAAATCTCCGGTCTATCCGGTACATCTGATTTTATTTTAAACTTCAAGAGTTCCAGGAAATCTTTCTGCGAAAAAACAGATTATCTGGTAACCTATACAAAAAACTATTTTGTAAAAGGCGATTCCGTTTATCACCCTCCGTCAGTTTTCCTTTCCTGATTTTTTATAAATTTTAATGTAGCTACTGTCCCTAAAACAAAACGAATGGGATTAGTATGTCCAACTATTCATTCCATATATTGTATGGTATTCAGGAAAGGTATGTCTATATGAAAAAAGTAATTATAATTACCGGTATTTTATTGTTTTTTCTTTTTGGAGGTTGCTCAGATAATGGAACGGACAGCAACACAGAAGAAACAATTGAATACACAAAACTTGATGAAGGTTATTCTGCCGGTGTAAAAGTGGTTTTATATGCAGAACAGGAACCTTTTGTAGGGTATAATAAATTCTATGTTGCACTATATGATTCTGTTTCTAACAGGCAACTTACAGATTTTAACGTAAGCTTTGCTCCTTTAATGGATATGGGAACAATGGTTCATGCCTGCCCTTATGAAGATCCCGTATATAATTCACAAAATAAGTTATATGCAGGTGCCTGCACCTTTATAATGGCAGGTATGTGGACATTTAATGTACAATTTGACAAATCCCTGGAATCCAGTGCATTATACAGTTATTCATTTGAGTTTAATGTTCAGGCAGCAAGTATGGTTAAAAATATTGATGCAAAAGATGGCAGCAAATATTTTATCACACTCATGCAGCCCGAAAAGTGGCAGGTTGGTATGAATGACATTGAATTCTGCATCAATACACGTCAAACAATGATGAATTTCCCTGCCGTTGAAACCCTAAATATTGAAATGGACCCCTGGATGGATATGGGAGGCGGAACGGGACATGGTTCACCGAACAATGAGAATCCATCACACCAGCAAAATGGTCATTATTCAGGGAAAATAAATTTCACCATGTCCGGTGGATGGGATATCAACCTGGCTGTGAGTAATGCTGATTCTGTAATCATGGAAACAACATTTAATGTAACTGTAGATTAAAAAACTAAACAGCTGTTCCGGTAAACAAAACCGGGACAGCTTATAAAAGGTAGCAAATGCGATTACAAAAAATAATTTGGATTGTTCTTACATTTTTTTCCATTCCATTAATGGCTCAGACCGTTGCCCCGCTTTCAGGATATATTTATGACCGGGATGAGCATACCGTCATAAATGATGTTAATATTCAGGCAGATTCCATAAATGGAACTATTTCAGATTCAGATGGATTTTTCAGGCTAAACCTGCGACCCGGAAAACATACTTTAACCATTTCCCACGTTGGGTATTTTACCATCCAAAAAGAAATCCAAATTCAGGAAAAAGGAGTCACCAGTTTAAAAATTTTTCTGATTCCCAGAATTATCGGACTTAAAGAGACAATAGTGGTTGAAGGTGAAACTGAAAATCCCCTGGACAAAAATAATAATAAGTGGCTCAACTCCACAGATGATATTATGGAGCGTTTTGAAGGTGTGAATACAATGAAACGGGCCAACTTTGCTACAGAACCGGTGATCCGCGGGAGCAGTGCCGGACAGATTGCCATTGTTATTGATGACATGAAAATGTTTCATGCCTGCATCGATCGGATGGACCCGGTTTCAGCATATATCGAAGTTGAGAATCTGGAAAAAATGGAACTTTCAAAAGGTGCTTTTAATCTGACTAACAGCTCGACTATTGGGGGTACACTCAACTTTATTACCAGCAATGCACGTCTCAATCAACCTTTTGTTTTTCATACGGAAGCAGGTTACGAATCTGTATCTAACCTTAGCAGGGTGCGCAGTAGTTTAAATTATGCTGTTGAAAACTGGGCTGTCCGGGCCAGTTTTTCTGCAAAAAACTCTAACGACTATTATGCAGGCAATCAGCAGCACATTAATAACTCGGGCTATAAAAAGAATAATTATACTTTAAATGTGCTCAGAAAAGTGGGTGAAAAGCAATCCCTGCGGTTTAATTATATTGGGGATAATGCCTGGTCAATCGGGTATCCTGCACTTATTATGGATGCTTCAAAAACAGTTTCACACCTGGCATCGTTACAATATAATATTGCCGGGATTTCCGACATGTTTTATGCGCTGGATTTAAAAACATATTACACACATGTTGATCATTGGATGGATGATTATAAAAGATCTGTTGATGAGATCAAAAACCGTGTTGTAATGCCCAATATGTACATGCCTATGTTTGGATACTCTGAAACAATCGGGACCATAATAAAAGCAACTTTTCTGCCTGCCAGAGATCATTTCAGCCGCTTAATTTTTGATTATTACAGGCTTAATGCATTTGCAGATATGGACATGTTTGCGCTGGAAGATAATTTGCCCCCGGCTTACCTGGTAAACATTCCTGGTGCACGACTGGATAATTTTGCTTTAACTTTGGATCATTCCTGGCTGATAACTAAAAAGGTTCAATTGCACACAAATATTCGGTCTGACTACTCAAATCGTAATATTCAAAATGCTTTTGGTAAGCGTCAGCTACAGGCAATGTGGGAAAATTCCGCCAGCAGGAGAGAATACACCGCAAACAGCTTTAGTGTCTCAGCTACCTACAGTCCTGATGAAAAAGTATCCGTTAATCTTAACCTTGCTGATACACATCGTCTACCATCACATATGGAGAATTATGGATATCTCTTGTATAATGTAATGGATGGTTATTTCTATTCAGGCAATCCACGATTAACTCCGGAACATAGCCGTCAAATTGAACTGCGGACCAATATTAATTCAGCAAATTTTTATTTAAGCACAGCTGTCTTTTATAATGACATTTATAATTATATAAGCGGCCGGCTTATTGAAGATGAGTTTAAACTGTATACAAATTTTGACAGAGCCTATCTTAGCGGATTTGAAACATCTGTTTTATACAAAATAAATCAACATGTAAATCTTAAATCTTCATTCAGCTACACATATGGTTTTATTGATGATATAAATGAAGTGATGCCATATATTCCGCCTTTTCAGGGAAGTATATCAGGCGACTATACAATCAGCAAGTTGTGGTTTGAAGTTCGCGGAAGATTTGCAGCAGATCAAAACCTGGCTGCAACGAAAAGTACACTGGAAGATAAAACTCCCGGTTATTTTCTTTGGGATCTGCACAGCCGTTTTCATTTAAGCGAACAGTGGGAAATTAAGTCCGGTATCGAAAATATTTTTGATACCATGTATCATGAACATCTGAGTATTAATAATCTGCCTGCAAGAGGGCGTAATATTTATTTAGGACTAAACTACAATTATAATTAGTACTACTCTATCAGAATCATCTTTTTATATTTGATGAAGTCTCCGGCCTGGAAACGATAGATATAAAAACCACTGGCCAGGCTTGACGCATCAAATTTTATAACCTGGTAACCGGGTTCCATTTTTGAGTCAACCAAAATTGCAACACGCTGCCCAAGCACATTAAATACATCCAGCTTAACATGCGAAGCTTTCGGAACCCCAAAGCGGATGTTTGTAACCGGGTTAAAAGGATTGGGGTAATTTTGAAATAATTCAAACTTCCCGGGAATTACTTCAGGGATATCATCTTTTACAAGAATCATCCTGGCTGATGCCAGAAATCCTGACTCATTAACATAATTGGTACTTGTATTTTTGCCTATTATGGACTGGCCGATTGTACCGACAAGCTTAACACCCGGGCCGCTAGATACTATTCCGCCCATTCCAAAGCTGCTTCTTTTTACTAATGCCTGGCTGTATACGGTTTGCAGAAAAAATGTAATCAAAACCGGCAGAATAAAAAGTATGTTTTTCTTTTTCATCTCATTTTCCTTATAAATCCGGTTTTAGTTCTGCTCACTTCTTAAGTCTCTTTGCTTATTAACTTCTTCAAGGTTCCTGAGTGTTTCATAACCAACCCCCATGCTTTCCGGTTTACCATAAGCAGCCGGAACAAGGTATTTACCGCGTTCAAATTCAGGTTTATTCTGTTCAACCTGCATTTTATTCAGACTGGCAACCGGATCATTCCGAACACCACTCACCTGCCAGGAAACTTCTAATCCGGGATTCCCGCCTGCAATCCTGAAGCGGTTGTTTGTAATCTTTTCTGCAATGTAAACCTGGGCAAAGCCACCGATACAGGTAAGCTGATAGCGAAAATCTTTATTAACCCTGTCAAACCAATCCGGAAGAGTTACAACGGCTTCACCTTTTTTATCGAGGGTAACATTACCATTATATATATTCAGCATTTCAGCACTTTCCACGCTGCTGTGATAAAGGTATTTATTCTCAGGATCGAGCGGGTGGTCTATTTTAAAATTCTTGACACCGCCTTCAATTGTTTGAGCATAAAGAGTTCCGAAAAAATAGCCGGCATAATTTGATGCTCCGCCTGAAGCATATCCATAAATACCATAGTTTACTGAGTTCGATGGCCCAATAGCTGCGCCATAGGTTCCATAATTAACAACATTTCCATAAGCGTAACCGTGCAGACCATAGTTATATCCATTTCCGCCATAAACATATCCACGTGTTCCAATATAGGATGATGTTCCCGTTGGATAAACATTTCCTGCAACACCAAAACGGCCTGCCTGAAAATAACCGCCATAACCATAACCGTCGCTCGGTTCCGATTTTCCATAAACAGCTACAACATTCTGATTTCCGGAGGCGCCATTGTATTCAGCATGAACAATATGCGTAGCCAGGCTTAATCTCTGGTTCGTAAAACGTCCTGTATATACATCCGTGGAAGAAGCAACATCAAGTTTTGCAAATGGCGCTGCTACACTAATCCCAATTTTGTCAGCAGATTGAGTGACAACAGAGTTAGCAAGCGTAGTCGGAGTGTCAAAAAATGGTAAAAATCCTGTTGTTCCGGCACCGCCAATTCCCCCTGCGGCAAAGGGCTGCCATGATGCCATTCCTGCTGCATCAGATGTCAAAACATAACCGTCTGCAGCACCGGCTTGCATTTGCATTCCTGCCATTCTTACAACACCATTTACATCAAGTTTTTGTGATGGATTAGTCACACCTATACCAACATTACCCGGGACTGTTGAAAAAATATTTGATCCGGATACCGTCCAGTCATTGTCAATTGTCGGTATACCAGAAAGAGTAAGCACATTACCGCTTTGGCTTATAGTGATATTGGCTCCAGCAGCAAGAGTAACATCATCACGAAGGTTATTCAGTGAACGAACAACAGAGCCGGCAGCTATTTTACTTGCATTAACAGAACCACTTGCCAGATCAGAAGTCCCCACTGTCCCGTCAATAATTTTTGCACCTGAAACAGCATTGTCAGCAAGATCAATTTCAAGAATGGCACCGTCGGCTATTTTGCTGCTTGTTACTGAAGATGCTTTAATAACGGGGTTCGGGTAAGTTCCTTCCAGATCACCACCGGCAGGTCCGCCAGCAGGTAAAACAATTGTCGGATCAAGTTTAGACTGAGTAATTGACAGATCAGCAATTTTACTTGTTGTTACAGCATTATCGGCAATGTCCAACTGTGTAACTGTTCCATCAGCTATTTTAACTCCGGTGACTGCATTATCAGAAAGTTTTGCTGTGCTGACAGCATTTGCAGCAAGATCCGCTTCAGCAATACTTCCATCGGCAATCTTGGCACTATTAATTGCATTTTCCTTGATTAACGGATTCGGGAAATTTCCACTTAAATCACCCCCCGCAACTCCGCTGGCCGGAAATGCAACCGATGCATCAATTTTTGATTGGGTTATGGCACCGTCTTTAATTTTTGATGTAACCACAGCATCTGCTGCAATACGATTACTGTCTACAGCCGCTGGGGCTATTTTTATGGTTACAACAGAATTATCCTGAAGATTATCTGAAGCAACCGCATCGGGTGCCAGATCATCGTTTGTAACAGAGCTGTCTTTAATTGCGGCACTGGTGACTGCCCCGACGGCAATTTTTAATGTTGTTACAGCATAATCAGCAAGGTCTGATCCGGAAACACCTCCAGGGCGAATATTAATTTGAGTTATAGGGCCTTCAGGGTTGGTAATAATTAATGAAGAATCCGGATTCTGAATTTCTTTAATTGTCCCGTTTCCAGCTTCAATCATAATTGTATTTTCATCTTTTTCAGAGACTACAGCCCCGCCTGTTGCTTCCAGCTTCAGATGACCACTAAGCCTGTTTAGACTGTATACTGTTTTTTTTCTATGATCATCTCTATCTTTATAAGATCCCTCGGTTTTGATCAGCTTATCCGGTTCATTAATCGCAGAAATAATTAAAGAATCACCTTTCTGGATAATTTTAACATTATCTCCTGCGGCAATGATTAAATCATCTGTAATAGAATTAACACTTCTTACAACCTGCTTATCTGCGATTTTTTTTCGAGTGATAGAACTATCACTCACTGTACCTGCAAGTAAACTATAAGGTGCAGAATTCAACTGAATGCGTGGTGTAAGCTCTTCAGAACTGCCAACCGTAATACCAAGCCAATAAGGTTTATTGAAAGGGAGATTAAGTTCATTTTTACTACCAAGAATTGTTTCAAAAAAGCCATCGGTAATCATCAGGGCATGGCTTTCCTGCCAGATACTTTTTCCGCCTTCTGCATTTTCATAAAAATTGAATGTAACGGATTGTTTACCTTTAAGTGCTTCTCCATCATTATTTGTCAGAATACCCTGATAACTTAAAGTTTTCGGGATCTGTGCACTCACAAGTCCGGCAAACATAAAAATAACAAGTAATAACTTTTTCATTTGAACCTCCAGCAGAATTCATTTTAAAAAGATTGCATTAAATCTGTTTATCAGGATTGGTGTTAACCAGTGTTATTTTTAGAAAATTTGTTCTCTGTTCTTGCTTTGAAATAGTCAGGTCAGTTGCTGATAGCAGATAATATGTTCATCATAATTAATTAAAGAACCTATTTCAAATAGCATTTATCACAGATAGTCACTAATGATAAAACATTAAACCTGATACTATACTTTTCTCAATAGTAATTTTTAGTTGTATTTTGTCGTTTAAAAGAGTCAGGATAAAAATGTATTTAGTCAGATCGCTTTTAAAATAAATTATTTTTTAATAACTAACAATAAACAATTAAGCGGAAACTTTAAGATGTGCGTTTTGTCAAATCTTAACTTTTGCTAAAAGAATTTGTAATGTGTCCCTTATTTCTGTTAATTCCCGATTTTTAAACATAATGTGATTTAATCTTATGATAAATGAATTTAAAAATCTGCTGAAAACGAAAATACTGCTGTTTGACGGTGCGATGGGCACTATGATCCAAACGTATAAACTTAACGAAGCCGATTATCGTGGACGGCGATTCGCTGACCATCCCGGGCAGCTTATGGGTGCAAATGACCTGCTTTGTCTCACCCAGCCAGAAATCATTGAAAAAATTCATACTGATTATCTGCAGGCCGGTGCGGATATTATTGAGACAAATACCTTTAACGCAAATGGTATCTCCATGCGCGATTACGATCTTGTGGATCTAGTCTATGAAATCAATTACCAGGCTGCTCAAATTGCCCGGAAAGCGGCAAGAAAAATAACTGACTCCAATCCTTCAAAGCCGCGTTTTGTTGCCGGGTCGCTTGGACCAACAAATGCCACACTTTCACTTTCCCCGGATGTTAACAACCCGGCTTATAGAGCAGTTGAATGGGAAGAAATGGTTGAAGCATACTATCAGCAGGTTTGTGGATTGGTGGATGGCGGAGCGGATATGCTGCTGGTTGAAACCATTTTTGACACGCTCAACGCAAAAGCAGCACTTTTTGCCATTGAAAACTATTTTGAAAAAAATAAAAAGCGATTGCCAGTGATGATTTCCGGAACTATTGTTGATATGAGCGGCAGGACGCTCTCAGGTCAAACGCTGGAAGCATTCTGGATTTCGATAAAACATGCCCGGCCTTTCAGCATTGGATTAAATTGCTCCTTAGGCCCGGCGCAGATGCGCCCCTACATCGAAGAATTATCCGCACTCGCACCATGCTATATTACCTTGTATCCAAATGCCGGGCTACCAAATGAATTTGGCGGTTATGATGAAACTCCAAACCAGATGGCTGCTGTGCTTGAAGAATATGCCCGTTCCGGATTTTTGAATATTGTCGGTGGCTGCTGTGGAACAACACCTGACCATATCCGGAAATTTGCTGAAATAGTTGAAGGTATTCCGCCGAGAACAATTCCGGAACACTTACCCAAAACCCAGTTTAGTGGTCTTGAACCCCTGACAATTAGGGCCGATACGAATTTTATAAACATTGGTGAACGTTGTAATGTTACCGGTTCTAAACGATTTGCCCGTCTGGTATTAAACGATGATTACGAGACAGCTTTGGATGTTGCCAGAAAACAAGTCGAAAATGGCGCTCAGATTCTGGATATTAATATGGACGAAGGTATGCTAGATTCGGAAAAAGCAATGGTTCATTTTCTTAAACTCATCGCTTCCGAGCCTGAAATTGCCAAAGTTCCTGTAATGATTGATTCATCCAAATGGAGTATAATAGAAGCTGGACTGAAATGCATACAAAGCAAAGCCATTATCAATTCCATAAGCATGAAAGAAGGCGAACAACAATTTATTGAGCATGCCCGGCTGGCTCTGCGCTATGGTGCAGCCGTTATTGTTATGGCTTTCGATGAAAAGGGTCAGGCAGATACACTGGAACGAAAAATTGAAATCTGTAAGCGTGCCTATAATATTTTAACTGAAAAGGTTAACTTCCCACCGGAAGACATCATTTTTGATCCTAATATTTTTGCAATCGCCACCGGTATTGAAGAGCACAATGAATACGCTATTAACTTTATTGAAGCAACGCGTTGGATTAAACAACATTTGCCTTATGCCAGAGTTAGCGGTGGTGTGAGCAACCTGTCATTTTCATTTCGCGGAAATGACACCATTCGTGAAGCAATGCACTCTGCCTTTTTATTTCACGCCATTCAGGCCGGTATGGATATGGGTATTGTGAACGCTGGCCAAATTACCGTATATGAAGATATTGAACCACAACTGCTCCGGTTGGTGGAAGATGTTCTGTTTAATCGTGATGTACATGCAACCGAAAATTTACTTACTTATGCAGCAACAATTAAAGAAAAATCTGTTGATAAAAAAGAAGCCGCTGCCTGGCGTAATGAAGCTGTCGAGAAACGCCTGGAATATGCCCTTATAAAGGGCATTGTAGAATTTATTGATGAAGATGTCGAGGAAGCACGACATTTGTATAAGAGTCCACTGCAGGTGATTGAAGGCCCGCTGATGAATGGTATGAATGTTGTGGGTGATCTTTTCGGTTCAGGAAAAATGTTTCTTCCCCAGGTTGTTAAAAGCGCCCGTGTAATGAAAAAAGCAGTTGCCTTTCTGTTGCCATTTCTCGAAGCAGAAAAAAGCACTGGAGCATCCAGTTCAGCAGGAAAAATACTGCTTGCGACAGTTAAAGGAGACGTACACGATATCGGGAAAAATATTGTTGGAGTTGTACTCGGCTGCAATAATTATGAAATAATCGACATGGGTGTAATGGTTCCCGCAGAAAAAATACTGGAAACAGCTCGCCGTGAAAACGTTGATATGATTGGTTTAAGTGGTCTGATTACGCCTTCGCTTGATGAAATGGTTCATGTCGCCAAAGAGATGCAGCGCCAGAACTTCGATATCCCGCTGCTTATTGGTGGTGCCACCACATCCAAAAAACATACTGCTGTGAAAATTGAACCGCAATATACAGGTCCAATAAGCCATGTACTTGATGCTTCTCGGGCTGTAGACACCGTTAATAAACTTTTGCATCCGGTGCAACGGATCGAATTTGCTGAAAATATTCATCGTGAATATGCAGAAATCCGGCAATCCTATGAAGCTACTCAGAAAGCTTCGCATTTAATTTCTATCACGGATGCACGTAAAAACAGATTTCAAATTGACTGGAAGAATACCCCCTCTAAACCTGATTTTACCGGGATAAAGGTTTTCGAAGATTTTGACTTGAAAGAAATCAGTGCTTACATCGACTGGACGCCGTTTTTCTCTGTTTGGGAACTCAAAGGACATTTCCCGGAAATACTTGATCATAAAACGCATGGTGCGCAGGCTACTCAGGTTTACAGAGATGCCACGGAGATGATCAGACAGTTTATCGAAAACAATCAGCTTAAAGCCAAAGCAGTGATTGGTATTTTTCCTGCAAACAGTGATGGTGATGATATTGAGATTTACATAGATGAAAAGCGAAGCGGATTAAGAGCCATAAGCCATACATTACGGCAACAGATGGAACGTAAAAATGAGCGGGCTAATTTTGCTCTGGCTGATTTTATAGCTCCTAAAGATTCAGAAACTATTGATTTTATTGGTTGTTTTTGTGTGACAACCGGCATCGGTCTGGATTCGATTGTCCGGGAGTTTGAAATACAGCACGACGATTACAACAGCATACTTGCTAAGGCGGTTGCCGATCGCCTGGCAGAAGCCTTTGCTGAACTTATTCATGAAAAAGTACGAACCGAAATTTGGCATTATTCTGATGAAAAGCTTTCCAACGAAGAACTTATAAAGGAACAATACACTGGTATTCGCCCTGCTCCGGGTTACCCTGCTTGTCCTGACCATACAGAAAAAGCGACTCTGTTTAACCTGCTAGATGTTGAAAAGAATATCGGAGTAAAATTGACTGAGTCGTTCGCAATGCTGCCTGCAGCAAGTGTTTCAGGGTGGTATTTCGCGCATCCACAGTCGTCATATTTTGGGCTAGGAAAAATTGGTCGGGATCAGTTACAGGATTATGCCCATCGTAAAGGTATCAGTTTGCAGGAAGCAGAGAAATGGTTGTCTGCCAACCTTTAGTTTTTAAGGTTGACCTAAAGTAAAATCTTTACCCCTGATAACAGAGAATTCTCCAGCCAGTTGTACTGTATCGCCTGTTACTATGCTAACTACAATTCCGTATATGCTGCCTTCAACTCGTTCACCGATAGCACCATATTTTGTTACTGCGGTATACCCGCTAATCTCTCTGAATGTTAAATCATCCAATTCCTGGTCTTTTTGGAAAATAAATATACTCTCCAGGGAATCTGAGTCCCAGGAATAAACACCACCTGATTTTCCGGTAAAACTTGTACCAATATGGAAGGGAACTGATCCTGAAAAATCAAACAAACCCACGGAAGTAAATCCCAGACTATCTGCGTTGACAAGGAAGGATGCTATGGGTGGTGTGTAATAAACAGCGCGTGGAGATGAAGATTGATCTTCTATTTTATAACTTTCAACGGAGTCCGGATAGGTATAATTGATCTTAAAATACTGGCTTTTTACATCATTGCCATCGAGTCCGGAACATGCTGTTAAAACGCCCAGAAAGATACTTGCAAGGATCAGAGCATTTTTATTTCTAAAATTAGAAACGTTCTTCATCAAAAAACAGGTTCACGTAGTCAACCCCCTCAACAGAACTAAGATCTTTTATAAAACGATCGCTTTGTTTTTTGTCTTTCAGTTTAACGTAATACGAAAGTTCGAGCTGGTCGTCTTCACCAACTGATTTTAGATTTATGATCTTTGTTTTTTGACAATATTTTTTAAGCACAGAGTTGTAAGGTGGAACTTTATCACCGTTTGTACCGGTAAACATAAACTGAAGAAGGTACTCTTCCTGTTTAACCCCGGATATTTTCGATTTAGAGAAAATAAATATAATTAATCCGATGATTAAGGTCCCGATAATTGCCATTTTATGATAACCGACACCGGCGGCCATGCCAATCGCAAGACCAAAGAAAATAAAAACAATATCCTGGGTTTCTTTAACTGCAGTACGAAAACGGATGATAGACATCGCACCGACCAAGCCGAATGCACGTGCCAGATTATTACCGATAACCATAATTACAACTGCTGTTATCATAGAAAGCAGTATAATTGAATTGACAAAACTTATCGAAAACCCGGGGCCCCGGTAAGTCACCTTATACAGAAATGAAATAAATAACCCGCATAGAAAAGCTACCAGAATATTAACAAATATGTCACCTGTTGTTAATGTAAAAACGTTTATACTTTGAAAATCATTAAGCATTACTCTACTATCCTTGTGTTACAGCCTGAAATCATTAATAATATTAAATTTAGGCATTTTTCGTTTATGTGAATCAATTGTAATTGTATATTTTGAAATAGCTTGTCTGCTAAGACCATATTTTTGAATAATATTGGTAACCCATAAAGGCATCCCTGCCACAAATTTTACTTCAAAAATAAAAAATCCGGGCATGGCATACTTTGCCTTTTTTGCAGAATAAACATCATCCTTTAGCGGATACATAACACTTCGCAGATTTTTATCAAAAGTTAACCTTAGCGTGGGATCAAATTTGCTGAAGAAAGCTTCGCGTTCGTAGATGATAAGAACAACCGGGCGCAGGGCTTTGGTATGATAATTATAAAAAAAGCGCTTGGCATCCGCCATCTCTTTTCCATTGCCATTGGACAAGATATTTCCGGCCAATTTATTCTTAAAAAGTACTGAGTTAATATTTTTGTAAAGAAAAGGAGCGCGGTTTTTACGAATATAATTTTTGTTTTTCCGTTTAATCTCCAGGAAGAGAACGTTGTCAGGATGTTCTTCATTGTAACCACGTAAGCGGTACTTCTTGCGGATTTTCAGGCCTTCTTTTTTTTCGACATAACATTCAAAACCAGGAGTATCATAATAGATACTTCTTACTGTATACTCTTTCCGGTCATCTATTTCTGAGTACTTATCAAGTTCAGTAAAAGGTGTTAAATCACTTCGCAGATTGTCAAGCTTTGATTCCGGTACTAAAAATTTATATTCAATCTTTGTTAACATTTTATTTTAATAATTTCCATAAATGATCTTTCAAAAGAAGATCAGGGCCTTTCAAAGTGCATGGCACAATCATTCCTGGAATCAATCCCCCATTTTTACTTTCAAAAACAGCGCTTGCAATCCTTACCTGGCGTGCATTCAAAAATTGCACTTCATTCAAAAAATCTAGTTCCTTTACTTCAGCATCCGTCTGATTTTCTAATTCAAGCGTCATGTTATCTTTTAATAAATATGATTCTTCAAGATTAACCGGCATTAACAAAACAAATTTTTCTTCATTTGTTACATTAAACAACGTGTCCGGGCTAAAAGTTTTATTTATTCTGCCGGAAATCGGTGCTTCAAGAACGGATGCATCTAACTTCTCTTCAATTACATTCAATTCATTCTGCAATGCATTAACTCTGTTTATAACAATTCTCTTCTCTTCTGGTTTTACACCGGTTTTTACTGCTTCGAGTTGTGATTCACTAATTTTTACTTCAAAATTCAACTGATTCATTTCTGCTTTTGCCAGCTCAAATTCTTCCTCCGATACAAGCTGATTGGCATATAAACTGTCCAGCCTGGAAAGCAACAATCTTTGTTTTTCGGCTTTTGCACGGGCAAAGTTTAATTTCTGGATGGCTTCGTCAATAATTGCCTGTTTTTCTCCTTTTTCCATTGAAAAAAGCAACGCCTTTGCTTCCTGGAGCTCACCCGAAAGCTTTGCATAACTGGCTTTCGTTTCAGATGAATTGAAGAAACCAATTGTATCCCCACGATTAATATAGCGCTGACCAATAATATTTTTATTAAAAATAAAGCTTGCCTGGTCACCACGGGAAACATAATTAACCAGGTATTCATCATTAATAGCATTTTCAAAATTAAACAGCCTGCTGATGATTTCACCATCTGTACCACGTGTTAACAGCCATTGTTTTGCGGGTTTAACTTTTGCATATGTTTCAATACTGTATGGCATACTTACATAGAATAAAGTAACAACTAAAATAATGACCACAACAACAGTAATAAGGATCTGGAAATTCTTGTTTCTCATTTCTAACACATTTCTAATAAAGATCTAACAATCAGTAAATAATCACATAATATAGGGCTTATGTATATAAAAATCACATTTAACTCTTATGTTTATTTTACAAATAAACCATAAAATATTTCAAAAAACATTACTCACGCATTGATTCTCTCCTGTGATTATCACGTGCTACTTGTCTTCCTTAAATTCTGTATTAATATCGATTTGTTTAGTTTTTACAATGAATAAATTCTGATATTTTGAACATTTGGCTTTTCAGAAAAGGCTTAATTGGCTATTGATTGTATTTTTAAAATATTTTGTTGTTAGTTCGAATTGAGCTTTTTCAATACCATTTTTTCTGCAGGCGGTTTCGAATACTTTTTGCGTCTGTTCGGCAAAAATTCCATTCCCGCGTTGTCTTTCAAAAAATGCCGGGTTATACAAAGACCCGTCTCTCATTGAACGAATCCTGTTTAATACTTTTTCTTTTCGATCACTAAAATGCATCTCCAGCCATTTTTCAAAAAGTTCTTTTACACCAAAAGGTAAACGTATAAGAATATATCGCGCTAAAACTGCGCCGGCATTTACTGATTGTTTTATTATTTCGGGAATCTCATGATCCGTAAGTCCGGGAACAACAGGCCCGATCATAACGCCTGTTTTTATTCCGCATTTTGTCAGTTCTTCAATAGCTTTTAGTTTGAGTAAAGGGCGACTCGTACGAGGCTCCATTACCGAAATGATTTTGTCGTTCAAAGATGTTATTGAGAAAAGAACAAAAACAGTATTTTTTTCTGCCATCTCCTTCAAAATATCCTTATCTCTTTGTACTAGAGTGTTTTTCGTGATAATTGCTACGGGATTATTGAAATCATTAAATACCTGCAGGCATTTCCGTGTAAGCTGCCATTTTCTTTCTGCCGGCTGATAGGCATCTGTAACACCACCAATACCCACAATTTGCGGCTTCCATTTTGCCCCGGTCAGTTCTTTCTTTAACAAAACAGGAGCATTTTCTTTTACAAAAATTTTTGTCTCAAAATCCAGACCTGCTGATAAACCAAGGTATTCGTGAAATGGCCTGGCATAACAATAAACACATCCGTGTTCGCATCCCCTGTATGGATTGATAAATGCATCAATAGAAATATCCGGGCTTTTATTGAAGGTTATTAATGACTTAGATGTGTCTGTAAAAAACTGAGTACTGCTGTTTATATCTTCCGGATTATCATGATCATAATATATCGGTTCAAAGCGATTTGCCGGGTTATCAGATGTACCACGTCCTTTTATCTTATGAGACTTTTGTTTTTCTTCCATTTTTAAATATGTACTTTTG
Organism: Calditrichia bacterium; assembly: GCA_020635035.1. Classification (GTDB taxonomy): domain Bacteria; phylum Calditrichota; class Calditrichia; order Calditrichales; family J004; genus JACKAO01. Next base: position 92,479 of record JACKAO010000003.1, on the reverse strand, counting down.
TACACTAAATATAATAAAAATTATGCCCGGATTATTCCCTGCGATGAACCGTATCCGGTGAAAATGCCGGGATACATATCGCGATATATTCTGCACCCTGTGGTGTACTGTACCGGACTTCTTTACCTTTTTCCGCAAAAAACACTTCATCAGCATTTACAGAATATTCCTGGTCATGGGTTTTTACAACAACACAGCCTTTTAGTACAAATGTATATTCATCAAAATCCGGTTTTTGTGCCGGTTCCAGCCAGCCAGCCGGACTCGTCATTCGGGCGATGCTGATTTCTGATGTTTTTGAATTAACCATACCAATAAATTCTTCAATTTTTTTGGGTTTATTGCCTGCGGATTTAATTATTGTTGGTTTTTTGATGTGCATTGTAACTTCTCCTTATTTATTTTTTTAGGCACTCTGTTGTATCTAAAGTTAGTATATTAATCTATTCTGATTCCGGATTTATACGATATGAATTCCGAAAAACCAATGTTTGGTAAATTTAAAATTATTGACTGTCTTAAAAAAGATGAAGGCCTTGCGGTATATATAGCCGATCATATTTTTTTAGATAAACGCATAATCGTTAAAACACTTAATACCAAAATTATTGCTGATTCGGTTATTCTTAAACGTTTTAAGCGTGAAGCAAAATTACTTGCCCGTATATCTCATCCTAATATTATTACCGTTTATGATTTCGGGATGTTCGAAGATTTTTTTTACATCTCTTTTGAATATTTCAAAAGTAAAAATCTTAGGGAAGCATTCAAAGAGAATGCCTGGTCAAACGAAGAAAAAATAAATATTATTCAACAGATTCTGGCAGGATTGGAAGAAACCCATCGTCTGAACATTATTCACCGGGATTTGAAGCCGGAAAATATATTAATCAACAAAGAAGGTCTGGTAAAAATCGCGGACTTTGGTTTAGCGCTGGTCAGCGGTTCCGAAAATCTGACTGCGCAGGAATCTGTTGTGGGAACGCCGGCATACATGTCCCCTGAGCAGGTACAGGGACTGAAAATCGATATTCGTAGTGATTTATTTTCACTTGGAATAATTATTTTTGAGCTCTATTACAAGGCAAATCCTTTTCTTGGTAAAGATACCGGTCAGACACTCAATAATATTATCCGTTGCAATCTTCCGGAAATTGAAACAACACGTATCGTTCCAGAATATATAATCCGTGTAATTGACGGTTTACTGAAGAAAAAACCTGCAGAACGCCTGGCTTCTGTTTCAGAAATTCTTGGTTTTTTCCCGGGTTATACAAAAAAAGAATCTTCTAATCACAAGCAGAAATCATCCAATCGCTATCTGAAATATTTGATTCCACTGTTGATAATCGCCTTATTTCTTGTATTTCAAAATATATATTTTAACCCAGAGTATCAGGAACCCGAACCGGAAATCTTTTCACCGGATACTGCAATGATAGATTCAACCATTTCAAATGAAGAAGTCGCAGGTGCGCCCGAGATTACTCAACCTGAAAATTTACAGAAAAAAATAACTCCGCTTATTAAAGACACAATAAGATCTGTTTTACCAGAAAATGTAACACCTGCCTTTGGATATGTAGATATCTTTTGTTCTCCCTGGGCAGATATATACGTTGATTCCCTAAAAATCGACACAACACCTTTAAAAAATCCAATTAAAATTTTAAGCGGTGGACATAAGCTTAAACTGATTCATCCGGATTATCCGCAATACATGGATATTATTTACGTTCCTGCAAATGACACCCTGTTGATTAATGTAAACCTGGATACTCTGGCTGCATACCTGCATTGCAATGTCTATCCCTGGGGCAATATTTATCTGAACAATCAATTTAAAGGTCAAACACCTTTGAACAGCCCGATAATTTTAAGTCCGGGTAATTATCAGCTGGAAATACGAAACCCAAAGCTAAAACCTTACGCGGAAATAATAAAGGTGCAGCGGGCAGAAACACTTTTTGTAGTCATTAATCTAGATTCTCTTAATAATCCATAAAAAATTGGCATTAAATTTGAATAATATTATAAAACTTAATTACAATAACCGTGGATTCTATGAAAACTAAACTTATACTTTTATTTTTATTCTTAACACAATTCTTCACGTCACTGTTTGCTCAAAGCTGGCAAAGTGTCAGCCAAATGCCCTATCCTGTAAAAGGTGCACAGGCAATTGTGAAAGATTCTGTTATTTATATTTTTGGTGGTTATTCAGATTCTTTACTTTCCGGGACCAGAAGAATACAGGCGTACTACCCTAATTCCAATACCTGGAAATCTGTCGAGAAAAAGCTGACTATTCCCCGTTACGGGCATAGTGTTGAGCTATACCATGATCATGTTTATATCTTTGGCGGATCATCCATTTCCAACGACAGCGCCTACGCTATGGAAAGCTGGAATTTCGATACACAGCCTTATATTCATATCTCCGAGAAAAACTTTAACCGTAAATTTGCTTCTTCAGTTATCAACGGAGATTATATATATCTTTTTGGCGGTTATCCTGATTTTCAGCTTTTCGACTCACTGAAATATTTGTATCAATATCACATTCCAACAGCAACGCATACAGATTCCTTTTCCATAAACGATTTGTATTCAGATGAGTTACCCAGCAGCCAGATGTCTGTGTCTGATGCAGAAAAGATATATATATTTGGAGGAGTTTATAACGGTATTTCACGGGATATCAATATTTTTGATCTTCAGAACCATTCCTGGGCACCCGGACCGGTGAATCTGATACGGGCAAGAGCCGGCGGAAGTGCTGTTCACGTTAGTGAAGATACACAGATCGTAATATTAGGTGGCTTTAACGAGACTGAAGCCGCTTTAAACTCAATTGAACTTTACGATTATGTTTTTAACACTATACAGGATGGTCCGGAACTTATTTATGCAAGAGCTGAGTGCTGTGCTGTAAAATTTGAAAACAGACTCTTTGTTTTTGGCGGAAAGGACGCAGATGATAAAATCGTTTCGCAGGTGGAAATGATTAATTTACCAATAAGCAGCGCCACGCCTATCGAAAATGAAAAAAAATATTTTAGTGTCACTGATTTTGAACAGGTATCTAACTATCCTAATCCATTTAATCCTGAAGTCCGAATCAAATTTAAAGTTAATAATGCTTCATTGTTCACTCTGAATATATATGATATTCAGGGAAATCTTATAAGGTGTCTGCTCCAGGAACAACTGCCGGCCGGCTGGCAGGAAATTACTTGGAAGGGGAAAGATACTTATGATAATTCGGTGTCCAGCGGAATTTATTTTTACCAGATAAAGTCAGAAGATCACACACAAACCAACCGGATGCTATTAATTCGCTGATGAAGACTATTCCAGCAATATTTTTAATTCTTTTCGCTTTCTCTTCAGGCTATTGCCAGTCAAGGGATGACCAGATTGATCAGCTGGAAAGGCTGTACAAGGCCTTTGAGTATGAACAGGTAATCGATCTTTCATCCAGAATCATTGCAGAAAGCGACAGCCTGCCTGAGCAAATGTTAGTTGAAATTTACCGGATGCAGGGTGCATCCTATTATTCTATAGATAAGCAAGAAAATGCAAGAAATTCCTTTGTTAAAATCCTTGACATAAATGCTGATTTTGAGCTGAGTTCACGTGATAATTCTCCAAAAATAATTGCCTTTTTTAATAACATAAAACTCGATTATATAAGTAAAAATATTACAACGGAAGACACTGCAGAAAAAGAAGCTGAAGTAAGTATTCTTCAGGAAAGATTCAGTAAATACAAAGCAGGAATGCTGCGTTCAATTATCTGGCCCGGTTGGGGACACTACCAGATAGATGAAAATGCCAAAGCCCGTTTATTAAATCTAGCCGGAATTGCTACATTAGCCCCGGGAATCTATTATGCTTTTAGCACAGAGAGCCTTGAAAAGGACTACCTGAACGAAACAGATCAATCAAAAATAAGCAAACGATATAATGACTATAATGATGCCTATCATTACCGGAATTATTTATTATCAGCCTTTGCTGTTATCTGGCTGTACAGTCAGTATGATTATTTTTTCCGCGATATAAACTCCGGACAACCTGCAGTTTTAATCAGCCCACAGGCAGATCCGACCAAAAAAAGTATTGGATTAAACTTTTCTTTAAGCTTCTAAAAGCGAAAACAGTGCACTTTGCTGCGAATTATTTTCGCGATTTTTCCACTTTTTACATTTCAGAGTATTTGTGAATCCCTAAAAACATGTATAAAAACAAAATAAATTTACTTTGGCACCTTTTTTGAATTACAAGGTAATAATTGACAACTCAGATTTGAAATCCAGAAAATTCTGGGTTGCAAAAACGGCCGTGGGTCTGGTCAACCCACGGTCGTTATTTGAAAAAACAGAGAAATAAAAGTTTCCTGCGTAAAGCAGACACAACGGGCTCAACGCTTCAATCGCGCCAAATGTTGTTTTAACCCCCTTCAACCAAACAGTGTTTGGCGTGGATTGAATGCGTTATTTTACATAAACGGTCTTAATATTGACAAATTCCTTTATTCCGTAATGAGCCAGTTCCCGTCCGTAACCGCTCTGCTTTATTCCGCCAAAGGGTAAACGCGGATCGGATTTAACAAAGGCATTCACAAAACAACAGCCAGCATCCAGCTTTTTCGCAGCTATCTGTTCTGCTTTTTTTACATCTTCGCTAAAAACAGCTGTTCCTAATCCAAAAACCGAATCATTCGCCACTGCAATAGCGTCATCTTCATTTTTAACTTTGATGATTGCGGCTACCGGCCCAAATAATTCTTCATCAAATGCAGGCATACCTTTACTGACGTTGGTTAAAACGGTGGGGGGGTAGAATGCCCCGCTTCCTTCAGGAATAATTCCGCCTAACACACATTTAGCTCCCATCTTGATACTCTTTTTCACCTGCTCATGCAATTCATCCCTGAGATCAGTACGAGCCTGCGGTCCGATATCTGTTTTGTTTTCTGAAGGATCTCCCATGATTTTCTTCTGCATTTTTTCAACATAAAGCCTTTCAAAGTTATCGGCAACCGCTTCTGTTACAATAAAACGCTTCGCTGCAATACAACTTTGTCCGGCGTTTATTAAACGACTATTCACGCAGCTTTCTGCCGCCATTTCGAGATTGGCATCATCAAGGATAACATAGGCATCGCTTCCACCCAGCTCCAGTACAGTTTTTTTTAGCACATTTCCGGCAGCAGCAGCAACTGCTTTACCCGCGGGAGTACTTCCTGTAAGAGTTACCGCTTTTATTAGCGGATTTTCGATAATTGCCTGTACTTTTTTACTCCCGGCAACAAACGAGCGAAATGCATTCTCAGGAAATCCGGCCTGTTTAAAAATATCCTCAATTGCAAGCGCACATCCCGTTACGTTTGATGCATGTTTTAAAACACCACAATTTCCTGCCATTAAAGCCGGTGCGGCAAAACGAAATACCTGCCAAAAGGGGAAGTTCCAGGGCATTACAGCCAGAATTACACCCAGCGGCTGAAAGGTTACAAAACTTTTAGATGCATCGGTTTCGATTATTTCTTCTTTTAAAAAAGTTTCAGCATTATCAGCATAATAATCGCAAACCCAGGCGCACTTTTCTGCTTCAGCTTTACCTTCTTTCAGCGTTTTTCCCATTTCTGCCGTCATTAGTTCTGCAAATTCTGTGGAACGTGCCCGTAAAATTTCTGCAGATTTTTTCATCAAAAGGGATCTTTGATCAAAAGTTGTTTTTTTCCATTCAAGCCATGCATCATTACTTTTTTGGATAATATTTGCTATCTCATTGTCTGACATTTCGTGATATGATTTTAATAATCTTCCATTTGCAGGATTAATTGATTCTAGCGTCATATTCATCCTCCTATTTTTCTTTAATTTATAACAAGATAAATATATATTTTACAATCCAAAATAAAATCATTCTTTTTTGCGTTGGCAAAATATGTTTCATACAAAAATCATCAAACAAAATATATTCAAAAATCGTAATTTTTCCCTGATAAGCCGATCATCCAAATATGAAAAACTGTAACCTTTTAGTCCTGATATTTTTAACTCCATTGATTTTATATAGTCAAAACTCTTATAGTTCTTCAGGAACATCAGGTATTCTTTTTTTGCGCACGCCGGTTTCCGCCTACACAACGGCTATGGGTGAAGCATTCACAGCCGTGGCAGATGATGAAAATGCCTTGTTTTACAACCCTTCAGGACTAATAAAATTTTCTTCATCATCTTTGTCTCTTAATCATACCGAATGGTTTGAAGATATACGGTTTGACAATATTGTATTTGCTTATGAATTTAATTTCCGGCTTAAAGCAGCCATATCGCTTTCACACATGTGGCTTCCTGCCATACAGGGAAAAGATGAATTTGGAAATTCCACTCATGAGATTACTGTATCGAGTACTATAATTCATAGTGGATTTGCATATAAAATCCACCCGAGTTTTTTTTTGGGTATCGGGGCAAAGTTTTTTAGTGATAATCTGGCAGAAGTAAGAACAAACGGATTTGCATTTGATGCCGGAATTTATATTTACACCTTAATTCATGGCCTTACATTCGGTGCTTCTGTTCAAAATATTGGCGGAAAAGTTAAGTATATTGACGCCGCACAAAACCTGCCTTTTACCTACAGAGCGGGCCTTGCCTACATGTTACCTTTCTCATCCTTTTTATTATCTGCTGATTTTGTTAAATCGCAGGATACAGAAGGATATTTCTGTTTTGGAGCCCGATACCGGTACGATGATAAATTTACATTAATGGTTGGCAACCAATTTCGTTCAGAAAACACATTTACACCTTCCTTCGGGGCAGGGTTTAGTGTGACAGATCAATTTCATCTGACCTATGCATTTTCAGTACCTTCAGATCTTGGTTCCACACATCGTTTTGGTTTTAAGTTTGAATTTAACAAGCCGGTTCGCTCCTATGTAACCCGCCGATCACCAATTGTTCCGGAAAAACCGACACAGCCAGAAAAGTCCTTGGAATCTCCCAGGGATATAACATTTCTATTGTATGACAACAAATTAGAACTTAGATGGAAAAAGCAGGAAGATGCTTTATATAATGTTTACGGCCGTGACCCTGATAATAAATGGGTAAAGCTCAATAGCGAGCCCGTTAAAGAAAACTATATTGTTTTTTACAATCCAAAATCAGGAAAAAAATATTCTTTTTCTGTCTCTGCCGTTGTTGGTGAAAAAGAAAGTCCATTGTCAAAAGAGGTAAGTATTTATGTTGATCAGGAATAAACCAATTTTAGCATTCGTGTTTTTTGTAATCCTTTCTGTTCAGTTATCAGCACAAACTAAACAATGGCGTGTAATCTGGAACATGAATAATGAATCCGATATGGATAAATATCTTTTATACAGGGGAGAAACCGCCAATCCAACAACCCTTGCAGCTACACTTAATCATCCTGATACTGTGTATACAGACAAAAACATAGAGAAAGGTGTCTTGTATTATTACAGGCTTAAAGCACAGGATTTGACTGGAAATCAAAGCAGTTTTTCGGATCAGGTCAGTGCTGCCATTCCCAAAATTGATTTCAGCAGTATCCAGAATAAAGTAATCAGTGCCGGACAAACATTCAGCTTTGACCTGGATAATTTTGTAAATGATCCAGATGATAATGATGCTTCCTTACATTGGGAAGTTTTAGCAGGATCTGTACTTAATGTAAATTTTAATCAATCGGATAACTCTGTTAGTGTTACAGCTCCTGCTTCCTGGACAACTTCGGATATCCTGAAATTTACTGTAACCGATCCGGACTCATTTTTTGATGTTGTAAACCTGAATTTTTACTCAGACAGCAGCGATATTCCACCTGATCCCGGGATAAAAATTAATGCCTACCCTATTCCCTACCGTGAAGATGTTCACGGCAATACAGGCATTATTTTCGACAATCTTCCCGAACAATCGACACTGGTCATTTATAACTTTTTGGGAGAACCTGTGTTTAAAGAAGCGGATCTTTCAGGAACTTACACATGGTTAGTAGTGAATGATTCAGGAAAAAAGGTTGGATCGGGATTGTATTTATACAGGATTAAATCAAAAAATAAAACAATTTCGGGTAAACTTGTAGTAGTACGTTAATTAAAAGAATGCCCGGACTTCGGCTTGGCCTGTGTGGATAATATCAGTAAAACCAGCATCATCACGACCGGTATACAGCAGAGTAAATAATATATTTTGAGAAACAGTATATTCGGCACGCAATTGCCATTTTTTGCTGACGCCCTCTTTTTTGCCACGCGCCATTTCAAACGGCACTGTTAAACGAAGCGGATTAGATACAACATTAACCGTCTGGTATTCAAAATCTGCTGTAACCCGGCCCTTCCCGGGCAGGATATAATTGGCTTCGGTTTTTCCAACAGCAAACCATAAATCCAATGGGTAGGTTTGTGCCGTGTTATTTTCTTTGCCGTAATCAAGGTTAAGACGAAATTCCCATTCACTAAATGGTTTATAGAAAATCTTTTCAGCAAGATACAATCCGTCAATATTGCGGTTCCTGGATGAATTCGCTTTACTATCCCGCTTTGTTAACTTCTGACTTATCTCACTTTGTGTTTTTATTTGCGAAGACAAACGCCAGTCTGTCCTGAATCCGCGTTCTATTGTTAATCGGTCTTCATTTTCGCCGGGATCAAGGAACTGGTTAAACAAATCATCGCGGTAACGGTACTGCAACCTGAAATTCAGATCACGATTGCTTTTCATGATATATACATCCTGATCATAAACCAGGCTGCCACGAAGCGTAAGGTCTTTCTGGAACTTACTTAAATTAAGCAGGTAAACGGACATCAAATCGCTTTCTTTAGTCTCTTCCTCCACGCGGAAATAACTGCTGCCACTCAGATTAGAAAGAAAACTCTGCCATTTTGATGAAGCTTTTCGCCAAATACGGGAAGGATCATAATTAACCCTTAATGCCGATTCAAGTTTAGTTACAGGTTCAAACTGTCCTGATGGCAATATAAAAAGGACATAATTCCCATCAGGATCCGGAACATATTCCTGTAAATCTTCATCAAATCGTAAGTTGCCGCGACCCTGTTCAACCTCCACATACACTTTTTCGCGCAGAGCTGTCTGCTCTGTAGAAATACGGTACTGGAGATTGGCACTCACTGCTTTCTTCCAGCGCGAATGGGAAATCCGCAATTCAGCAAGATTAGTTTCGCGATCCTGCCAGACTGTATCCTGAACAGAAGCATCCGCAAATAGAAGTTTAAGCGTGTCAATTTTTATATTTTCAAATCGTTTTGTATAGTCTTTGTTTCGATGCACAATTTCTAGGCTGGCAGATGTTTCATTGACGTTTTGCAATTCAATTCTAAAAAGTTGTGTATTGGTTTCAGACTGCGGTACAAGCCTGCTGTCGCCCTGAACATCATAAACCTTGTCATATCTTTTGTTAGCCTGTGCATAACCGCTGAAATAGTCCCAGTTAATCAACCCAAGTCTTAAACCATAGTCATCAAACCTGAAGCCGCTCAAATATATGGGGGTTTTATTTTGACGGTTCTCATATTGATACATCAATTGCGGTTGAATTTTCCAGATATCTTTATGTATCTTGCCATTCAGTCGGTTCCAGTTATTTTTGATATCATCCTGCGCTAATTCGCTTTGAATTGACTCATATTCCAGCTCACTTACGAAAATATTTTTTCTGTCAAATTTCATTCTCCCGCCCCAGCGCCGGGAGTCCAGTTTGTCTTTTTGCAGCGACCCCAGATTAATCCCAAACGAAAGGTCAGAAACCGGTTTGTAAACACTATTAAATTGAACACTTGATTCTTCATTTGACACCGAATCATTTTGCAAAACATTCCAGTAACGCTGGTAATCCGGCTGATTAACCCTGTCCACTGCCTGAAAATTTTTAGCTATATGTCGTGTATTAATATTAAAATCAAAACTGCCGATGTTGTTTCCCATAATTTTTGGCTGCCAATCATCCGTGCGGGCGTCCATAAAAAAAGCACTGCCTTTATTGTCACTGTTTTGGATGCCTGATAGCGTATTTCGATCAAGATTACTTAACGCATATTCAGTTGATATTTTGGTCTTTTGTGTTGGATTGTACTGCAGACTAAAATCCAGTAACTGGTGTTTTTGCGGCAAAGGAATCAATTTAATTGCAGAATAATCTCCACGGTTCGGACCAATCCAGCGATATTGGCCAATGCGGTCACGAGTATATGCACCGCGTCCGGAACCAAGATATGTGAAACTTACAAAATAATCCCCCTTCCCCGTTCCGGCATACTTAAAAATCGTGTAGGTTGAATCGATATAGATAGTATCAGTTTTTGTATAATTGCCTTTACCAGCCCCTACAAAATTCTCCCCTGGCACTGAAGATTTCAGGATATTATCACCGGCTTGCTTTAGAATTTTTTTCTCTGTATCTGTCAGATTCTCTTCATCACCAAGTGCCTGATCGATATTGTCAGCTTCCTGGAAAAAACTAATGCGGTAATCCAGCTTACTATTAAAGATTTTTCCGCCACTTATGCCGCTTATCGCATTACGGTTATATTTTTGAAAGGCAGGGAAATATTCATAGTCGATTTCAATACGGGATTCACTTGTAATCAAACGATTGTTCGTAAACGTGATCTGCCCATTGGCATATTCTATTACATAATCATTGCTTTCACCGCGAAGCATTTTTTGGCCGTTAATCCAGACACGTTCAGTTCCTGCAAGAACAATAATTTCCCTTTCACCGTCTTTTCCGTTTAACTGGTAAGGCCCCTGGTTACCTTCCTGACCTATAAAAACCATCCGGTTAAAAAAGCCACGAGTTGTTGCAATAGTGGCCCCGGCGTATTGATCAGCATAATTCCCAAGAAGACTGATTCCCTGCAGTTTCCTGGTCAGATCTGCAAATTGTGTGTTTTTATACTCAAGATTTAAGTCGCCGACGGTTCCTTCAATATAAGGGCTTTTAAACTGTACAAAAACCCGATCGACTTCTTCCAGCGATTGTGTATTTCCTTCTGGCTGAATTGGAGTTGTTTCATCTGTAAGTGCTGCAACTATTTCTACATTTTCTGTTAACTGACCACTCAGTTCCAGATTTAGCCCTGAATTCAATGTAAGATCACGATTGCTTCCAATACTTACACCACGCATAATACTGCCGCTTTTTTGCAACCCGCTGCCAAAATCGGCAAAAGGATTTTCCAGGGAAACCGGTACAACTTTGATTTTAACAGAATCACCGCTGATCGAATCGGAAATAGCAGTACTTAATGAATCTTTTCGAAACAACGCATAATTCGATTTCAGATTAAAGGGTTCCCGCTGATAGCTTATTTCGAGAGTGTCACTAATCGTGGGCGGCGGAAAAAAAACAATTGTCCTTTCGGACTTAAAGTCATAATCACGAAGTTCCTGCATTGGTAATTTGTTTTTTTTTATTACGAGAGTTGGCTTTTTAGGACGATGCCGGGAAGGAAAATTAAATTCATAACCTGCTTTTTCAACTACAATAATTGAATCGACATGCCAGTTTCCTGAATATATCTGTGCAGCAAGCGGGCTAACTAAGAGCAAAATGAAAAAGTTGAAAGTGATAAACAGTCGTTTAACAGGCATCTGGATATAAACTCTGCTCAGAATTTAGTTTTAAAGAGGGCATCTTCAAGCATTAATCACCACATCCGGATAAGGTTCCGATAATAATTTCATCTCCGTCTAATACATAGAGCATTTTCTGATCGTTCACTACTATAACCGCTATATCCCTTGGCGTTTTAAAGTTTGAAGAAAAATTAATTTCTGAGACTGCTGTCAAATCATTGGAAATAAAAAACACTTTCCCAGACTGGGGATCTGCCAGATAAATATTTTTATTATTATCGACATCTAATCCGCGTGGCTGGATAAAATTATCATCTGTAATTTTCAGAATATAATTTCCAAACTGATCAAACATTACAATACCGCTTTGTCCCGGATCAGAGACAATTAGTTTATCAGATCCCCAGAGTGCAATTTGTTCAGGAAGTTCTAATTCCCCATCGCCAGAATCAAATCGTCCAAAAACACGCTCAGCAGACCCATCCCTTTTAAATTTAATGATTTTATAGTCACCATGATCAACAACGAAAAGGTCATTCTGCGAGTTAACAGCACAGCTTGCTATCTCTGCAAACTGAAAATCACTAATCTGACCTTCGTTACTGGTAAGCAAATTTATAAAATTCATGTTACGATCATATCGCTGAACACGTTGATTATTATAATCTGAAACATAAATGTTTACCAGAGAATTAATCCAGATATCACGGGGTGCATCAAATTGTTCTTTCTCAAAACCAAAACCACCAATTGTCCTAATAAAATTACCACGCCTGTCAAATAACTGGATTCGATTGTTTCCGGTATCAACAACATATACAACATTATCAACAGATATATCTAAGGCCAGCGGAGTATTGAATTTGCCATTTTCGCTACCCCTACCACCAAAACGCCCGGATTCAATAAAAGTCTGCCCGTTCAATAAGTAAAGTGAACATAAGATGAGTAAAATAATAGCTCTTGTCATGTAGTTTACCTGTGAGAATAATTATCAAAAAAGGTAGCTTCTAACTCTTTGATATTCAAGTGTACAAAAATGGTGGCTAAGAACGAATGTTATAAAATAAAAAAGGCCAACCGGAATACCGATTGGCCACCATAAACTAATGAACAGGGGATGTCAAAAGTTTTTAATTTTTTGTATAAACACTAACTTTTTTCTTATCACGTCCTTTGCGCTGAAATTCCACAACGCCGTCAATTTTAGCGAAAAGTGTATCATCATTTCCACGGCCTACATTATCACCTGGGTGAATGCGTGTACCACGCTGGCGTACAATAATTGAACCTGCAGTAACAAATTCACCACCGAAAGCTTTTACGCCGAGCATTTTAGGATTGCTGTCACGTCCGTTCCGTGAACTACCGACACCTTTTTTATGTGCCATTATGCCTCCTTATCGTCTTTTTTTGTTTCTGCCTTTTTAGCTGTGGTTTTCTTAGCGGCAGGTTTTTTTGCAGCTGTTTTTTCAGCATCCGCCTTTTTGGCCTTAGCAGGAGCTTTTGGTTTTTCAGCAACTTGTTTGGCTGTTTCTTCTGCTTTTGGTTTTTCAGCAGCTTGTACTTTTGATTCTGCTTTTGGCTTTAATGCACCAGCACCAATAGAATTGATTTCTATCAAAGAATAATCCTGACGGTGACCGTTCTTTTTCTGGTATCCTTTGCGGCGTTTCTTTTTAAATACGACAATCTTTTTTTCACGTCCATGTTCAACCACTGTAGCTGAAACAGAAACTTTTTCAACCAAAGGTGTACCTATGGTTAAATTACCTTTATCATCATTAAAAGCCAGCACCTTGTCCAGCTGTACTTTTTTTCCATTTTCAACTTGTAACAGAGGAACACGCAGCCGTCTTTTTTCTTCAACGCGGAATTGTTTCCCTGCGATTTCAACTATCGCGTACATTTTTTTAACTCCTGAAAGTTATATAAGATGTTTCATAAAAAACGAGCATTTAATTTAAAACGCCAACACTATGATTTCAAGTATATTTTAACAATATTTTTATGCAGCTTTCTTCTCACCGATCTCTATACTTTTTTTGTCCTTGTAATCAAAAAACTTGTATTCTCCAATATCAAGTGATTCATCTTTGACTAGATTAATTTTCATCCAATATTTCCACATTAACCGCAAACGCTTATTATATCTACCCTTCACAAGATAATTATATACATCCGATGTAACGTGCAGCGATATTCTGCGGTCACCTTTAGATGAACGGTATCTTTGTATCCAGCGTTCGATTTGTGAAACAGTAGTAGAAATTGTCGGCACAAGGCCTGAACCCTGACACTTGGGACAATCCTGATATAAAGAAAGAATGACTTCAGGCCTTACACGCTGGCGCGTCATCTCAATCAGCCCAAAACGACTCATATCTTCAATTTTGGTAATTGCCCGGTCTTTTGCGAATTCTTTTTTCAACTCAAGGAAAATTTTCCGCTTGTTCTCTTCTTCCAGAACATCAATAAAATCGATTACGATTAAGCCACCCAGATCACGCAGACGTGCCTGTCGGGCAATTTCTCGGGCAGCTTCCAGGTTTATTTTTAAAGAATTGGATTCATGATCTTTTTTGCCAATAAATTTTCCGCTGTTCACATCTATCGATACAAGTGCTTCTGTCGGATGAATGACAATATACCCGCCATTTTTTAACCAGACCTTTGAATCCAGCATTTTATCAATTTCTGCTTCAACTCCAAAATGATCAAAAATGGGCTCTTTTCCTTTGTAGTAATTAATCTTGTGTACAAGATGTGCTGCTACATATTTTACATAAGCACTTATCTCAACCATCATTTTTCTTGAGTCTACCGATACCTGGTCTATGTCTGAAGTGAACAAATCTCGGATAATACTGGATGCCATCGACATATCTTTATAAATCAGAGAAGGAGATTCAGCAATGGCTATTTTTTTCTCCATATTGTGCCAGGTTGCCAGCAAATCATTGATGTCTTTTTTTAATTCTTTGTCACTTTTACCTTCTGCTACTGTACGAATAATCAATCCAAAATTTGCAGGTATTATTTGACGGGCTACTTCTTTGAGTCTTTTACGTTCTTTATTGTCGAATATCTTTCGTGATATTCCAATATGCTTATGATTTGGAATAAGCACAACAAATCGACCGGGTACAGTAACTTCACTTGTTACACGACACCCTTTGGTACTGATTGGTTCTTTTACAATCTGTACCATGATGTCCTGTCCTTTTTTTAATTCTCTTTCTACTTCAAATTCGTAGCGGCGTCTTTTATTTGGGCGACCTTCTTTCTCTGGTTTCGGGGTTTCTTTTTTAAAAAATTCCTGATATACCGGTGAAACATCTGAGAAATGAAGGAACGCATTCTGCTCCTGTCCAATATCGATGAACGCAGCCTGCATTCCAGGTAAAACGCGGCTTACTTTACCTTTGTAAATATCTCCTACCATACGTTCATGTTCAGGAGCTTCTACAAACAGTTCAACGACTTTATTATCTTCCCGCAGTACGATACGGGTTTCTTCATTAGTGGAATTAATGATAATATCTTTAGTCATTTACCATGTCCTTTATATATAGTTACAGCCAATATTCCCTATTGGCTTTGGGACAGGCAACAACCTAAATCAGGTGTGTTATTCAGGTAAGTATTTATTCCGGATTACAAAAAATATGTAAAACTTTTTTTATAATTTACATAAATATTCTGCAACTTCCCGGATCATTATTTTATTGGACCGGTATGTCAACCGGTTAAAACTTTAACTCAACATGTTTGGTTATCGGAGACACGATGCGATGATCTACATGACCGTGCTGCAATAATAAACCTGTTATAAATCTGATAGAATTTTTTAGTTATTAGTTTAAAGAATTCTGCTGATAATTCACCTTGCTGATTGCATGCCTGTTGTTAATTAATTGCTCTTTTCTCCTTTCTTTAAAACAAAATTTTGCTAATTTTGTATATTCTAAAAGATAGGCAAATGTACACAGCTATTTTCTATTTAGCAACTTACGGAATTATTCACAGATTTTTAAAACACACACGGGTTGGGCTCATGCGCATCTTTTTTTTGATTTTCCTGGTGTTCTTTATGGCATGCTCAGAAAAGAAACAACAACCGCCATCATTGCAGGAACAGGACAGCATCAGTTTTAATGAATCAAATTTTATCAAACCTGAAAAGTCACCATTCTTCTATAAAGAATTACTTAAAATTCAACAGCAGATTATTCACAACCCACGGGAAAGAATTTATCGTGAAGCATACATTGTTAACGCCTATATTGATAACAATAACGCTCTTATTTCATTAGGCAGTGCGCGAACAAAGGATCCCGAAAGTGGTACAGAAATTAATCCGGTTATGGCTAAACGCGCCGCACTGATTGATGCAAAAAGATGGGCTGTTTATGGATTGCTTTGGCTCAACAACGATTTTAAGCCGGAGTTCGGTAAAATATCCGAACAATATTCGGGAGTATTTAAAGAATTATATTCGTTTAACCACAATGACTCATTAACTATTGCTATTGCAACTCGTGTCAGATAAGGAATATTAAATGACTAAACAAGAATTACTTAATAACGGCTTTCAGCATTTTGCCAAAAGAGAATATGATGAAGCACAGGATTGTTTCAAACAAGCTATAGAACTGGATTCAAAATTTGAAGCAGCTTACAGTGCTCTTTCTGAAACCTTGAACAGAAAAGGAGAATTAGATAAGGCAATCGAAGTTGTAAAAATGTGGATAAAAATCAACCCCAAAGATGCTCTGGCCCACACAGCCATGTCCCGGCTGTATGTACAGAAAGGCTGGATCCAAAAAGCCGAAGACGAAATGGCTATTTCCAATCAGCTGGCATATGAAAATTCCGGAATGTGATGCGAACAGAGCACTGGCAGCAGCGTTTTGCAGTTTTTAATGCGGAACTCCAGGAAATTGCAAAAGAAGCGGTTGTTTTTTTAGGAGACTCCATTACCGAACAATTTCCAATTAAAAAATTTTTCCCGGATTTTACTATAATCAATCGCGGAATTAGCGGTGATCACATTGACGGTGTTATTGAAAGGATTGACAGTTCTGTTTTTAAACTGCAGCCACATAAGCTTTTTTTAATGATCGGGATAAACGATATTGGTGAAAAACGAAGCTCATCTTACATGTTTATGCAGTACGAAGCCTTATTTGCTGTTCTTAACAAAAATCTGATCAGATGCGATCTTTATGTTTATAGTTTACTTCCCGTTGGATCAGAGCGTGGAATCCAAACAATCGAACAAATAAAAGAAATTAATATTTTTCTTAAAGAATATTGCGAAACCCATGAATTAAGTTTTATTGACCTATTTGATTTATACACTGATAGTTATGGCTTTCTTGATAAAGCTTACAGCGATGACGGGCTGCATTTAAACGAAAATGGTTACAAAGTTTGGGTTCAGGTTTTACAAAAATATATTTAACAGCGGAGTTCAAATGTCTGCAGATTCTAAAATTAGCATTGTTTTTACAGATTCCGGTTTGGGTGGTCTCTCTGTGATGGTAATGTTTTATAAAGGTTTACTTGAACGACTGTCCTATATAAAAGCAGACAAAATTGAACTTGTTTTTTTTAACGCACTTCCTGAAAACGGCCAGGGATATAACCGCATGGGATCGATGCAGCTTAAAGTAGACACTTTTAACAGAGCCTTGCAGGAGATGGAATCCTTATATAACCCGGATGCAATAGCGATCGCCTGTAATACTTTATCGGCAGTCTATCCACTTACACCATTTGCATTAAAGAGCAGAGAAACTTTTGAGATTATCTCAAGTGGCCGCTATCTCATTAATCAGCAAAGACGAAAAGAACCGGAAATACCGGTTTTTGCGATTGCCACTCCCACAACAGTTTGGTCGGGGGCATACGAAATGAATGATCCGCAAGTAATGCAGGTTTCGGGTGCAAACCTTGCATCACAAATTGAGATGGACCATAATGGCAAAGATGTAAAAGAAACACTGGGTGTTATTTTTAATAAGATAAAAACCCTGACATCCCAAAAAGAAATTGTTCTGTTTTTAGGTTGTACTCATTACGGCTACATCGAGGATATCCTTCTAAAAGAATCAAAAAAATATGATCTGCAAGTAAATCGCATAATTAACCCTAATGTCGAATTTTCGATGGAATTACTTAATGCAACTATTCCAATAGAAAAGGAAAAAATCAAAAAAACACCTGAAGTTAGCATTCGTATTGAATCCCAGGCATTAATCGATCCATCAGAAATTAAAAGCATCCGCGATTTAATAATGTCTGAATCACCTGAAATTGCAAATTTACTTGAAAATTATACACACCTTTCCAAAAGTTTCTGATCAATAAATCCTGCCTTGAAATAAAAAACAATAGCATGTATTTTGCGCTTTTTAATATTCTCCGGAGAAATTGATGTTCAAATCTTTATTTATCTTTTTATTAATCTTGATAGTTGCTTCCTGTACCACAACTGTGGTAAAGAAAGAAACTCCACAGACTGCCGAATCTGTACCCGTTGTTAATAATTGGTTTGAAGGCTATACAATTACCGACAATACCAACATCCGCGAAGACGCCAGTTTAAGAGCGGACGTAGTTACAAATCTTGATGATGGAATAAAAGTACAGGTTCTGGAGAACAAGAATGGCTGGTACAAAGTTATTACTCCTGATAACCAGGAAGGCTGGATTCGCAGCGATTTCGTTGGGACTGCTGATTTGAGTTATGCTAAAAAAGCAGCAGATTTTGTTGATTCAACATTAAAAAAATACGATACCGAACTTTTCATCGACGAAAACGATCCATATAAAATAATCTATATGATATTACCGGAAATGTATTACAGGGATAAAAATCATGCCCGGAGATATGCCGATGAAATCGGACATCTTTACCAGGATCAGGTTTTTCCCGGTGAAGTTCAAATCCGTATCCTTAATAAAGATAAAGAAACACTTTACACTCGCAGCATTCTTCCCAAAAAAGGAGCCACCTTTCTTAAAGCCCCTTATATGAAATATGGCCGCGTTTATTCTACTTCTCTAAAAAATACAGAATTAACCATCCGGACATTGATTCCAGTGAGTTTAGATGAAGATCAGCTTGCTGAAATGGCTTATGAAATATCCAGCCGGTACGGTGACCAGATTTCTAAAATAGAAGTTTATTTTGTTGAAGATAATGATGAAGGTTTAAAAGTCTACACCCGGAAAGATTATACACCAAGCGATCCCAAAGTATGCCGGCTTTATTATCTTGAAGATAAACAGGGACCGTTGTTTAAAGAGAATTTTTGCAGCAAAAAATAATATTATTTGCGCTTAATCAGCAGGTAAACAAAAAACGGGCCACCCAATAGAGCTGTTATTATTCCGACAGGTAATTCCGCAGGAGCTATTATAGTCCTGGCTAAAGTGTCGCAGGCAGCAAGAAAAACGCCGCCGCCAATTAGCGATCCGCTGAAGACAAATTTATGATTGGCCCCAAAAACAAGTCTTATAATATGTGGCACAACCAGGCCGACAAATCCGATCGGCCCTGCCAGGGCAACAATAAATCCAACGGCACCCGATCCGGCAAAAAAGCTGATTTTCTGCAAACGCTCAACTTCTACTCCCTTGCTCTTTGCCACTTCTTCACCTGCAAGCATTATGTTAAATGCTGGATAATTTTTAAAGAAAAACAAAAAAATGAGCAAAACCAGAATAATTATTGGCAATGTTTGCTGCCAGTTACTGATATCAAGAGAGCCCATCAGCCAGCGTATCATGCGGTATGTTTCAGTAAAATCGGCAAGATAATGCAGGAATAAATTAAATGACGAGAAGAAAAAACTGATGGCAACACCTGCTAAAATAAGAGTATAAATGGATATTCCTTTTCTGCCTTTGGCAATAAAATAAATCAGGGTTATAGATAACAAGCTGCCTGTAATCGAAAAAAGTGCGACTGCAGAAAAAACAAGAAATGAAAAAGCCAGGTTAAGTTTTAATGCAAGCACAGCCCCGAAAGCCCCGCCCGATGAAACTCCCAGCGTGTAGGGAGTGGCCAGATCGTTCCGCAGCAAGGCTTGAAAAACTGCACCGATTAATGATAATCCTGCTCCAACAAAGAAAGCAAATACAACTCTTGGCAAACGAATGTTAAAAAATATACGGGCATCCAGAGAATCCGGCTCAGAAAAAACAGTACTGAATGCAAGATTCTGGCTACCAACAAAAGGCAGAAAAAACCATAATAAAATGCCGATTGCAATAAATAAGAGAAATTTTTTATTATCCGTTAACAAAATTAAATCCGTAATATAGAAATATCTGAAAAAGTAAAACTTATAAAGTTTTGGAGCAAACACAATGCAGAAAAGACGTGAATTTTTAAATACAATACTTTCAGCCGGGGCTATTATCGGTGCAGCAGCAATTCCATGGCAACCGGCACAGGGTCAAAGTATTAAAAAGAATATTTTACCCCCGGCCTTAGAAGAAGGTGATACAGTCGGTTTGATTACCCCTGCTTCTTCGCTCTTTGAAGGCCACAGAACACTTATTGAAGCAACAGAAAAAATGAATGCTCTTGGGTTTAAAGTAAAAGCGGGTAAAAACATCTTTAAGACAAAAGGTTATTTAGCAGGGAGTATTGAAGATCGGTTAGAAGACATACATGACATGTTTCAGGATAATGATGTAAAAGCAATAATAACAATTCGTGGCGGATATGGCAGTGGCCAGCTTTTGCCTTATCTTGACTATGAATTGATTCGTAATCACCCCAAAATTCTCGTTGGATATAGTGACATAACATCTTTGTTATTAGGCATTTACCGGAAAACAGGATTAGTCACTTTCCATGGCCCTGTGGCGACATCCACATTCACCGACTTTACGACTAAATATTTTAAGAAAGTTTTGATGAATGCAGAACCTGCTGGTGAAATAGATGATGCACCTTATGATGATAATCATCAGACCAGCAGCAGAATCTGGACTTTAAATGGAGGCAAATCCCGGGGCAGACTTATCGGGGGGAATTTATCATTGATGCAGGCAACAATGGGGACACCATTTGAATTTGAAAGTGACGGAGCAATTATCTTTATTGAAGAAGTTGGAGAAGAACCTTACTATATTGACCGCATTATGAATCAGTTTAAAATGGCGGGAAAATTTGATAAGTGCCAAGGGGTTATATTTGATAAACTTTCCGATGCGCAGCCATCAAAATTTGGTGCTTCTTTTTACCGGAACCTGAGTGTTGAAGAAGTTATCACAGATTATTTCAAAGATTACGATTTTCCGGTGTGTGTAGGATTTTCCCTTGGACATATTAAAAATAAACCAACCATGCCACTCGGTATTCTCGCAGAACTGGATGCAGACAGGAAAAAGCTTTCTTTTCTTGAAGCAGCAGTGCAGAATTAAATGAAACAAAATTTTGTCTTTTGCATGTAAATAGTTAGATTTTGACAAAAAAACGAGGTTTTATGGAGTTCTTAATTGTTCCCCTGATTTTCGGGGTTGCCTTTTTCCTGCTCGGAATAGGAAAATTTATTGGTGGCAAGGATCTTGGTACAAGTTGTTCAACATCAAAAAATCTGGCTGAGCATCATGGACATGATGATACATCCTGTGGCGCCTGCTCTAATGAAGATGTAAAATTTTATATCTCAAAAGATGATCCGGGCTTTGAAAAAGTAGCAAGTTTGGGCTATCCAAACCGTGAAAAAAGATTTATTGATAAACTGGATTTTAAACCGGATAGATTTAATTAAAAAAAAGGCTGCATAATAGCAGCCTTTTTTGTTTTTAGTAGGTTTTTTATTCTTTTCGGATAAAATGATCAAATCCACTGCTTGAAATAACCCTGAATCCATCCTGCTTACGCAGGATAATCATCGTTTCCACTCCTGGTTTTGACTCAACCCATTCCAACCCGCGTTTCTCACCCATTACCATAATAGCCGTGGCCATGGCATCAGCCAGGGCGCAATTATCTGCAATTACTGTTGCAGATGCAACACCGTTTACAATCGGATGGCAGGTAACAGGATCTATAGTGTGTGAGTAAAGTGAGTCTTCTGAAATAAAATAATTCCGGTAATCGCCACTGGTAGCAACAGCCAAATCAGTGATTTCCAGGATTGCTTCAAAACCGCGATCAACAGTTTGTTCAATCAATGGCCGGTCGATGCCAATGCCCCACGTCTGTCCTTTTAGGTTGTGCCCCCTAACAACAACTTCCCCGCCTATTTCAACCAGATAATTTTTAAAACCTTTGCTCTGTAATAATTCAGCCACAGCATCCACAAAAAATCCTTTTGCAATAGCACTGAAATCAAGTTCTGTTTTGTCATTTTCTTTGCTGATTTTATCTCCGGAAATACTGATTTTCTGATAACCAACATAATCACGGGTTTGCTTTACAATTTCAGGATCAGGCGGTGATACACGACGTCCCAGTTTACCAAAGCCCCACAAATCAACAGCCGGGCCTACAGTAGCGTCAAAAGCCCCTTCCGATTCTCCACTGATCTGCTGGGCTAGTTTCAGAACTTCCATAAAAGGAGCTGAAACAGTCATCCATTGATTCGCGGACGCTTTATTGAAACGGGATATTTCACTTGAATCAATATATGTAGACATCTGCATATTTAAGTCATTAAACAGGGTTTTAATCTCCTGGTGAAGTGTCTCTTTCGATTCACCTTGCGGTCCGTTAACAATCTTTATGCTGTATGTCGTTCCGATAGCTTCACCATAAAGCTCAGTCAACTCCGCTTTCGAACAAGACAATAACAGAAAATAAAAAACAATAAACATTCCTATCAGGGATAAATTTCGCTTCATCATATAACCTTTATTCTGATTTTAATTCAACTGCTGTAATACTATTTTTAAAAACTTGCTCCCTGGTCAAAGGAATACTCCAATAACTGCCATTCTTCCACATTTCAAGAAAATCATCAAAATGAGGGCTCATCGGGTTTCCCGAATTGCCTGTCGGTAAAACCATCTGAATGGCATCCGTATCAGCAAAATCAATGATAAATCGCCAGCTCGGAGCAACAATAACATTAAAATTTTCCTTTTCCGGGTTGTATTGCAAAAATGAAGCATTCAGAGTGCCGATCGATCCGCCACGCATCCAGGGACCTTTTCTCAATCCAAGAACTGCAGCAAATCCTGGAATGGCTGCAAATGGATGTTCCATTTTTATACTTAAAATATCGGACCATTTTTTTGTCCCTACTGTGACCAATGCATCTTTTAAAGAGTTTTTTATAATTTCGTCACAGGATTCAATTTTATCCTGCGTGTTGATATCATCAAACCAGGGACTCATTGGGTTATCCAGAAGTGCATACATCCAGCTTGTCTGGACATACTTGTATTTTTCCTTAAGTTCATCTTTGAAAATATTCGCTTTTAATTTCTGAATAAAAATATTAATCAATGCCGGCTCTGAAGATTCTTTTCCACAATACCCATCCCAGGCATTTAATTGTTCTGCAAGTACGATGCCATGCGCACCAAAATCATTTAATGGTTTAATTATTTTATCGCGCCATTTAAGCAAAGACATATCTAGAATATCCATCTGCATCGATTGAAAATCACTTACAGAAAAGATATCTTTTGATTTAAGAAGCTTGTTTAATCGCAAAATCCGGTCATCTGCAAAGTTACCTTCAATCTCATACTTTAAACCAGTTCGCTGCTGCTTATTATTTGCTGTCGCCAGCCAGCCACGTTCTGGGTTGTAGGAAAAAGGCGTTTCATCTAATGGATGATAACCCTGCCAGATGCGTTCGTTTTCCCAGCCGTTAACAGGCAGGTTTTGCCAGCCATCAGGCCGAACCGGGACCGGTGTCCCAAGTTGATACCCAATATTTCCAGACTTATCAGCGTATGTCCAATTTGCATCAAGTGCGCCAAATTGGGTGACTACCTTTCTGAAAGCTGAAAAATTATTTACATCAGCTAAGTCGAAACCTGCTGAAACGGCCTTATCCAGATCGGTATCAAATCCTGCCCAATCGATGGAAAACGTTCTGGACAGACTGTCTTTTTTAAAATAAACAGGGCCATGAATCCCTTTAAAAACTTTAAATAACAGGGGATCATCCTTTCCTGAAATATTTATTGCTTCATCAAAAACTTCAAACTGCTGCCAGCCCGCAGGTGTCAGGTATCGGGTAGAATCCTGCTCATCGATCTTCTCTTCATAGTATTCCGTGATATCCACTCCGCCGGCAGTAAATGCCCATGCGGATTGTCCGTTATGCCCCATCACAATAAAAGGCAATCCAGCGGCGCTGATTCCTAAAACATTTGTGTTTGTTTCAGCAATATGCAAACCATTGTAAAACCAGAATTGCGGGATTCGCGTTATCTCCAGATGCGGATCACTTGCCAGCATTGCATGGCCTGAAGCACTTTTTTGCGGGG
The DNA here is from genome assembly GCA_020635035.1 of Calditrichia bacterium. Lineage (GTDB taxonomy): Bacteria > Calditrichota > Calditrichia > Calditrichales > J004 > JACKAO01. The sequence continues at coordinate 68,354 of JACKAO010000003.1, read as the reverse complement.
AAACAACCCACGAGTTTGATGCTGTGGTTAAGACAAAAGGCAATAAACCATTCTGAACAAAAGATTTTGCCACAGCATGCTTATAGTTATCCAGCCAGCTCAGATTTCCCCGGGTTGGCACTGTAACCGGTGCCCAATCCGGATAATTAAACAATAAAGACTCGGCTGCTTTTCTGCCATTTTCGCTTTGAATCATCACATAAAATAAATCCCTGTTTTGCAGGGCATCCGAATACCAGGTTTGAAAACTGAAAATAGTAAGACAATCATAGACTGACCATGGTTTTATATCTCTGCCGAGAAGATAAAATTCAAAAGGTAAAGCACTGCAATCTTCAATAAAAAAATTTATACCGTCAGCATATGCCTGAAGCCTGGTCCGGTTTTTTTCACTGAGTTCATTTAACTGCGCTTCAGCTATCCGGTTGTGGCCTATAATACGACTTTCCTTATCCATCTTCAGTGTAATATCTCCAAGAATTTCAGAAAGCCGTCCCTGCGAAATACGTCGGGTCAGATCCATTTGAAATAAGCGTTCAGAAGCATGCAACCAACCCATCGCAAAAAATGCATCGTTCTCTTTTTCCGCCCAGATTTGTGGGATGCCCATTTTATCGTAAGTAATTTTTACAGTTTTTTCTATCTTCGGAGCATGAATCTCACCTTCATAAATCGGTTTTGATGCGGAAAGGATGAAATAAGCTAAAGATGAAAAGATAATCACAACAAAAACAACAACGATGATTGACCATTTTAATATTTTCACGACTTCTCCTAGACATTTCTTTCAGGGGCGCGTTAACTGAAAGTCATTAGCTAATTGAATTTAACGATACCCCGAATTCAATCAAATTGAAAATAGTGGTAATAAAAGTTTAATATAAATCGATGATGTAAAAGTGCTAAAATTTCTTCCAAATCACCGTTTAAAGTATTAAATTCTTTATCCGGAATTTTTTGAATAAAGAAAGGATTATTATGACACCTAAAAAATATTCCAGTGCACTGGAGGCAGTATCCATGATTGAATCCGGTGAATATGTCTGGACTCACTCCATGGCTGCAACACCGGTGATGCTTCTCGAAGGTTTATACCAGCATGCATTGCAAAAAAGAGATATTACTGTTATGCAGCTGCATACAGAGCAGCCTGACACAATTCCGGCGGATAAACTGCAGGGACACATAAGGAATCGCTGCTTTTTTGTTGGCAAACCAACGCGTCGTATGGTGCAGAGCGGCCAGGCTGACTATGTCCCGATATTCCTTTCCGAAGTACCGATTTTATTCCGGCGCGGACACCAGAAAGTAGATACTGTTTTAGTTCAGGTTTCGCCGCCTGATAAACACGGTTTATGTACTTTGGGCGTTTCCGTTGAAGCAACAGTTGCAGCTATTGAAAAGGCAAAGCGCGTGATTGCACATATTAATCCGCTGATGCCGCGTACCCACGGTGATAGTTTTGTACCCTATAAACTTTTTGAAAGTGTTATTGAAAAAGAAACCCCGCTGCACATTCACAGGCAGGCAGAACAAAACGAGATTTCCCTGAAAATCGGGCGATTAATTGCAGAATTGGTTGAAGACCGCAGCTGCCTGCAAATGGGCATCGGGGCCATTCCGGATGCAGCACTTGCCGCGATGACCGGGCATAAAGACCTTGGCATACATACCGAAATGTTTTCCGATGGGGTACTAAACCTGCTGGAAAAAGGAATTATCACAAATCGCTATAAAGCACGTCATACCCATAAAACAGTAACCAGTTTTGCCATGGGTTCAAAAAAACTTTATAATTTTATTGATGACAACCCTGAAGTTGTTTTTCTTGATGTGGAATATACAAACAACACAAATATAATCCGTCAGAATGATCGCGTTGTTGCTATAAACAGCGCTATCCAGGTTGACCTTAGCGGACAGGTATGTGCAGATTCGCTGGGTTATAAAATATATTCAGGTGTGGGCGGTCAAATGGATTTTATTCGCGGTGCGGCCTTGTCTGAAGGCGGGAAAGCGATTATTGCACTGCCTTCCACAGCAAAAAATGATACTATTTCCCGGATTGTGCCAACGCTGACACCGGGCTCTGGCGTTGTTACAACACGTGCCCATGTGCATTACGTAGTAACAGAATTTGGTGTTGCTAATTTATACGGGAAAAGTATCCGTGAACGTACACAGGAATTGATAAAAATTGCTCATCCAAATTTCCGTGAAGAACTGGCACGCCAGGCACGTGAAATGTGGGAACTTAATATTTGATCTTACGGCTTTACACTTGCAGATTCTCTTTCGGCGGGATTTTACTCATTGCCCGCTCACTGATTGCGAGAATGGTTAAGGAAGGATTTACACCCGGGTTTGCTGATACTGCTGATCCATCGCAGATATACATATTTTGATAACCAAAAACCCGGTTATCCCTGTCAATAACGCCTTCATTTATATTTGCACCCATTACAGCACCGCCCAATATATGTGCAGTTGTAGGGATACCAAGCATTGTTTCTGTTAGAAGTGCTGTTGTTTTGCCTTTAACAATAGCCGCAAATTTTTCAGCAAGCTGGCGTGCTTCAGGGATAAATGAAGTAGGCCTGGTGCCTTTCATCAGAGCTGTTTTCATTCCAAAAAAGCCTTTTGAAAAACGCAGCGTACTGTTAATCGTCTGCATAAACAGTAATATCTGGGTGCGTTTCGCCCAATCATCAACAAAAAAGGTTTTAAAATTAATGAGCGGGTGCCTGATGATATTTCCGAAAATTTTGAATAACCGTGCAAAAGCATTGTTTCCATGTACAAGGGGGGACATTAATATTCGCCAGAACCCCGATCCGGCAGGATAACGCACCGGTTCAATATGGCTGTTTTCATCTGTATGCAAAATGGAGCTGATCGCTACACCTTCGGAGAAATTAGTTTTCTTATCGGCCACTGTAATCCCCATTAAACTTTCTGAATTTGTGCGAACATCCATTCCAATGCGTTCTGAAATATCGGGTAACGATGTTTTTTTAAGTTCCAGTAGAAGCTTTGTAGTTCCCAGTGCTCCCCCGGCAAAAACAATTCCACGGCAGGTTAGCTGCCCCTTCATTTTCATGAAACGTGTTGATGATTTCCATTTAACGGTATAACCGGATGAACCGTCTTTTTCCTTTAACGGAATGACATCATATACCAATGCTTCGGCTTTTATTTTTACGCCTTTTTTCTGTGCAAAATAAAGGTAGTTTTTATCAAGCGTGTTTTTTGCATTGTAGCGGCATCCGACCATACAGCCGCCGCAAAAATTGCATCCAGACCGTCTTGGACCGGCGCCATTGAAATATGGATCTTCAACTTCAACATTCGGTTCACCAAAGAAAACGGCTACATTGGTTGCAGAAAAATGTTGTTCCTTATTAATCTGACGGGCAACCTGTTGTAAAGCATGATCACCTGCTGATAATTTTGGATTTATCTGCGCACCCATCATGTAAAGTGCTGTTTCATAAAACGGATTTAACTCGGTCTCCCAGTCGGCAAGATGAGCCCAGCTTTCTGACTGAAAAAACTTTCGGGTGGGAACTGGTAAAGTATTGGCATATACCAGCGATCCGCCACCGACACCGACGCCGGTTAGCGTTGCGACATGCCTGAAAAATGTAATCTTAAATAAACCATGAAATTTTAAAGATGGCAGCCAGAGCCAGCGTTTTAAATTCCAGTTGCGTTTGGGGAAATCCTTAGCAGTGAGCCATTTGCCTTTTTCAATGATAAGTACTTTATAACCCTTTTCAGCAAGCCGTAAAGCCGATGCGGATCCGCCAAAGCCTGATCCGACAATAATATAATCATAGTCATATTTAACTGAATCCGGCATGGTTGATCCTTTTGTAATCAAATCCGGCTAAGGTGATCAATCTTCTGCTGATCACCAAATACAAGCAGCATATCATTCATTTTAATTTTTGTCGAACCACCAGGCTGGATATAAATGGTTTTCTGACTTCTGCCACGGCCTTCGGTCCGCTTTATCAGAAGTAGTTCAAGATCAAATTTATTACGCAGGTTTATTTCCTGGAGTGTTTTACCGGTCATGGAAGTAGGTGCTTCCAATTCACTGAAATGATAGTTATCGACCACATGGACTATTTTTTTCTTTTTAAGGTTCTGAAAACTCTGTCCCAGCTCGCCGGACATATCTCGCAAAAAAATCTGGTGATTGTAAGCTTCAATTACATCGCGCTGCCATATTGTGCCTACAACTTCCTGTGCCCCATTTTTGTTGGCTATTACCGGTAATTCATCCAATCCGCTGCGGCCGAATTGCTTCATTACATAATCAAGATTGTCTTTTTCATTGACTGTTAAAACATTAGGATTGGCAACATCACTGGCGATCAGCAGGTCCTTTAATGCATCAAAATCCAATAATGTTTGCCTGATTTCCTGCATCGAAATATAACCATTCAGTTTACCACGGGCATTTTTGACATAAATAAAATTGTTATTTGAGCCGACTACTTTTTCAAGTATTTCGCTGAATCTTTCCTGTTCCGGGATTACTTCGATGGATTGTTTAACAATATCGGATACTTTTAGAGAACGTAATACATTTGTCTCACGCCCGGCAAAAATGTTGATACCCTTGCGGACCAGTTTTAAAGTATAGATAGATTCTTTCTGCATACGCTGTGCAACAAGGGTTGCGATTATTGTGGTAATCATCAACGGCAGAATAATTTTATAGTCGTTTGTAAGTTCAAATATGATCAGGATGGCGGCAATTGGTCCGTGCGTGGCTGCACCAACAACTCCGCCCATGGCAACCAGGGCATATGCACCTGCATCAGCTGTCCACTCCGGAAATATCTGGTGAACCATTCCACCGTAAAAAGAACCGAGCATTGCCCCCAGGAAAAGTGATGGTGCAAAAATACCCCCTGACCCGCCGGAGCCCAAACTGATTGATGTAGCCACCAGTTTAAGAATAACCAGAACCAGTGCCAGTTTCCAGACCAGTCCGCTTGCCAGAGCCAGATCCATTGTATCATAACCAACACCAAAAATCTGTGGAAAGAAAATACCCATAGCCCCGATAATGACACCGCCAATAGCACCTTTTACATAATCAGGCATTTTAAGGTTATCAAAAAAATCTTCAGCATAATAAAGCGTTTTGATAAATGATACTGCAACCGCTCCGGCCATGAAACCAAGGATAACATAGTTGAACAATTCCAGTGGTGATGCCAGTGAATATTTGGACACAACAAATGCAGGAAAATCTCCATGATAGTGGCGGGATACAACTGTTGCCACAACAGAAGAAATCACAATCGGGCTGAACTGGGCGACTGCAAAATCACCAAGAATTATTTCAACAGCAAACAAGGCTCCGGCAATTGGTGCATTAAAAGCAGCGGCAATTCCGGATGCAGCCCCGCAGGCAACAAACGTGCGCATCCGCTTGGGATTTACTTTAAAAAACTGGCCAATCGAAGACCCAACAGCAGAACCGATCTGGATTACAGGCCCTTCCCTTCCGACTGAACCGCCGGATGCAATGTAAAATGCCGAAGCAAAGAGCTTGGCCACTACAACACGTGGCCGTATTATGCCATTCCTTAAAGCAATTGCTTCCATAACTTCGGGTACCCCATGACCCTTTGCTTCTTTGGCAACAAACCGGATAACCAGACCTACAACGGTACCGCCAAGCAAGGGAATAAACAATTTCCAATACCATGGAACATTCTGCACTGTTTCCAGGGTAAAATCGCCCTGCCAGAAAAGATGCTGAAACATTTTTATCGAGAACTGAATGGCAACTGCCCCATAACCACCCAATAAACCGATAGCCACGGCAATTATTAAAACAAATGAGTGTTCGGTTAACTTTGCCCGGTCAAAAAAATCTATTACTTTCTTTGATGCAGTGTTAAAAATACGTTTGTATAAAGATTGAAAAGGCTGTTCGGACATGGATTATAAAAATGTTAGGCTGAAACGGACTTGTGAAAATACACTTTTAATAATATTTAAGCAATTAACTCCCGGCTGACCTGCACTAAATATCTGTTTGGACCTTTAATTCCTTTCGATACAGATCCAGCATGGTTGCCTTAGAAATTAATCCAAGATACTTGTCATCTTCAAGCACAGGCAGGCTCCATGAATTAGTTCGTTCAAATTTGCTTTGAATTTCCAAAAGGCTGTCTTCCAGTGAAATGGTTGTAATATCCACATGCATTACTTCTTCAACCAGGATGCTGTTAACCAGCGTGCTGTCAAAAATAAATTCCTTTAGATCGTTAAAATAGACCATACCGAGAAATGTTTTGTTTTCGCGTTCCACGACCGGGAAATAATTACGCTTTGATTTTTTAATAATCGGAATCAGTTCACTGATCAGTAAATCGGGATAGATAACAATCGGGTCTTTTTCAAGTAATTCACGGGGATTTATATCACTCAGAATTTTTCCATCCGTTCGCGGCCTGTGCAGCTGGCCTTTACGAACCAGCTCATAATGATAAATAGATTGTTTTTCAAAACGGTTAACGATTGCCGATGTCAGGAACGACACAAGTAATAACGGCAGGATTGCATAATAACCGCCGGTTATTTCAATAATAAGAAAAATTCCGGTTAAAGGAGCCTGCAATGTGCCACTCAGTAACCCTGCCATTCCCACTAAAGCAAACAACGGTGCTCCGCTTAAAGAAAAGTCCGGAAAAAAATTCTGCATAAAAGTATAGAATAATAAACCTGTTGAGCTTCCAATAACAAGTGACGGGGCAAAAACACCACCTGCACCGCCTGCACCTAAAGTTGCGGAAGTGGCAAAAATTTTAAGCAGAATGATAAGAAGAATGAAAAATATACCGGCAGAAAAATTTCCGCTGATAATATTATGAACAAAAATATAGCCTTCACCTTTTACATAAGGCACAAACAGTGTAATCAAGCCAATGACAAGCCCGGCAGAAATTGCTTTAATAATAGGATTTTTAAAAAATCGATCCAGCCAGCTGCTCAGGTTACGGATAAGGCGAATAAAAAGAACCGAAAACAAAGCACACAAGAGTGCCAGAACTATAGAAACAAGGATGTCATTTGTTTGCACAGTCAGTAATTCGTGGGTAAAAGGTATCTGATTTCCTTTTAACAAGCGGCTTATTTCTGTACCTGTTACAGATGCGATTGCAATTGGCAGTAGAAATATGGGCGTCCATTCACCAATGATTACTTCCATTGTAAAAATAATACCGGCGATCGGCGCATTAAAAATAGATGCTATCGCAGCAGCGGCACCGGAACCTGCAACAGCAATTCGGATTTTCTCATTAGCCCTGAAAAACCTGGCGATATTAGATCCAATCGCTGACCCGCTTACAACAACGGGAGCTTCCGGACCGGCTGATCCGCCAAAAGAAATGGTTATCAGGCTGCCCAGCAGTTTTGAATATGCTGAGCGTTTTTTTATCATCCCGCCTTTAAGACTGATGCTGTAGATAACTTCCGGTAAACCATGACCTTCGAAATCTTTAATAACATATTTGAGCAGGATAACAGTCAGCACAAGACCTATAGCGGGAAGAATTACAATCAACCAGTCATGTTGAATACTGTCATAAATATTGCGAAGATATTCAAGGCCATTATTTAAACCAACGGAAGCAAGTCCGCTTGTAACACCAACGATGAAACCGATAAACCCCAGTTTAAATTTTTCATCGGAGTTGATAATGAGCTGTTTTAAATCACTCCAGAACCTGTATCCCTGATCTCTAACGTGCATCACTTTCAATCTGTTTTATCTGAGTTATTAAATTTTGATCTTCAATGTCTCCTGCAAGCATTTCTTTAAGTTGGCTTTTTTGCAGAACAAAGCTTATCCTGGACAACATTTTCAAATGCTCTTTAACACTGGTAGTAAAAATCATAAAAAGAACTGTAACAGGCTTTCCATCGATCGCATTGAAAGGTAGGGGTTTATTAAGAAAAATGATTGCAACATGAGCATAATTTAGATTTAAATCCAGACGGTTCCTGGTATGCGGGATTGCTATTCCGTTTCCGATTCCTGTGGACGCAAGCTCTTCGCGATTCAGCAATTCATCAAAAACTCGATCATGGTCTTTTTTATCAATAAATCCAAGATTGTTGAGTGCATTGTGAAAAACAGTATAAACATCATCACCATCAATGTTGTGATAAATACCCCCTGCAACAATCGCATCCGTCAACAAATGTTCAGAAATAAGATCTTTTGATTTGCCATGTTTTTCACGAATGGTCAGATCATGTGCTTTTGCCCACCTGATGATCTCACTTTTTTTAAAGGATACCTGACCGTTAATTATTTTATATGGAATTTTACCCTGGTGCTCCCAACGCTGAACTGTTACTTCGGGAAGTCCTAAAAGCCTGGCAACTTCTTCTGTTGTTAAAAACGTATCTTTTGAAAAACTATTCATATCTCTATTTTTTAATTTCCGAACGCGCTAAAATAAAAAACAAAACAAATTAATACTCGGTTATTTATAAAAAATTATTACAAAAACAAAAATTGTCCGAACATCATAAGTAATCGCTGAAATACTTTAAGTTTATTCCATACGGGAACATTTACAACTGCTGTTGCGTAACCGACCTAAAATTTTAAAAAGGAAATCATGTTTTTTATTTTAGTGCTTATTTTAATTGCTGCTATTGGTTTTGTTAACCGTTACTTATTAAAAAAAACCAATGGGCAAATCTGGCAATTGCCCTTATTAGATAAAACAGCAAAAGTTCTTCCTTATTCCATCGTTCCTTTTTTAATTCTTTGGGGACTGGGCTCTCTCAGCAATCTTCAATGGTTAAAAATCAGCGGCGCCACCTTAACCGGGATAATTTTAATTATTAATCTGATGCTATTATTAACCCTGCCCTTTTCATTTGGAACACATTTATTGTCCAGGATTTTTAAACCCGAACCACAGAAAAGTCCCTTAAAATTAAAAAAATCACGCCGCATGTTTTTAAAGAGCGCTGCAGCCGCTGCGCCTGTATTTGCAATTGGAAGCGCCGGTGAAGGTTTTGCTTCGTCATTTTCGGAAACACGTTTTCCGCAAATTGAAATGCCTTTTAAAAATCTGCCGGATGATCTCGACGGAATCCGAATCCTGCATTTAAGTGATCTGCATCTTGGTTATTATTTCGGATTAGATCATCTCGAAAATACATTACAAAATGCTGAAAAATATGATCCGGATCTGATTGCAGTTACAGGCGATATTGCTGATGATCTGGGTTTAATGACCGATGCAATGAAATTAATCGACCAGCTAAAAACACCTTATAACAAGTATGTAATTGTTGGTAACCATGAACATTTTCGCGGAATAAATGAAGCTATCCGCAGAATTAATGCGGGGCCTGTTCCTTTGCTGTTTAACCAGAATGACACTTTTACAATTGGCGGTACAAAGCTAACTATTGCCGGAGTGGATGATCCGGTCAGAATGCGGGCAGATATTACGGGCTTTTTGGACAATGCCGTTGATATTGCTTTTAACGGAGCAGCACAAGCCGATTTTCGCTTATTGCTCAGCCACCGTCCGCGTGCGCTGGATGTGGCAGAAAAATATAATATTGATTTAACTCTCTCGGGTCATACACATGGCGGCCAGGTTGGGTTTGCAGGACGCAGTTTGTGGGAAATAATTAATGAAAATGGTTATTTATGGGGTAGTTATCAAAAAGGAAACTCACAGCTTTACACATCGGCAGGAATGGGACACTGGTTTCCGTTTCGTCTGAACTGTCCCCTTGAAGCACCTGTTATAACACTAAAAAAAGCATAAAAAAAGAGCATCTCATTAAGGGATGCTCTTTTGGGTTTTTGATATATTTATGCATGTTTTGTTTGAGAATCAATAACCGCGATTGCCGTCATGTTGACGACACCAAGCTCATCAAAATCACCAATCTGCAAAGGATGAACCGGCTTTTTCAGCCCCATTAAAATCGGACCTATCACCGTTGCATTGCCAAGCTGATCAAGCAGTTTATAAGAGATATTTCCTGATTCAATGTTAGGGAAAATTAAAACATTGGCGCCATCTTTACCTGCCAGTGAACTAAACGGAAATACTTCATCCAAAACCTTGGGATTAACAGCAATACCGGCTTGCATTTCTCCATCGATTATCAGCTTCGGGTCTCTTTCTTTTACCAGAGCGATGGTTTTCTGGATTTTTTGATTAACTACATGTTTTACCCCGCCAAAATTGGAGAAAGAAAGCATGGCAACACGCGGTTCTACTCCCATCTGGCGTACTTCTTTGGCACACAGGATCGTTATATCGGCTAATTCTTCAGCAGTAGGGTTGATGTTGATTGTCGTATCTGCAAAATAGAAAATTTTATTTTTAAAAATCACCATATGCATACCTGCTACCTGCTTCACATCATCACGTACACCAATAATTTGTAATGCCGGGCGGATTGTATCGCGATAGCGGTGGGTTAAGCCTGAAACCATTCCGTCCGCATCACCTTTATGGACCATCATAGCTGCAAAGTATACATTGTTTTTCATCATACGGATAGCGTCTTCATAGATGACTCCCTTACGCTGACGTTGTGCGTAAAATGCCTTTATATACTCTTCTGTTTTTTCAGATTTAAGCGGATTAACAATTTCAACTGATTTAGAAAGATATCCCAGCTCGAGCTCTTTAAGTTTATTGTTTATTACTTCAGGATCTCCTATAAGCACTGGCTGGGCGATACCTTCACTTACAATAATATCACACGCTTTTAAAATTGTAGTACTTTCACCTTCCGGGTAGACAATTTTTTTAGGTGCTTTTTTGGCTTTATTGATAAAGACCCGGGTTATCTGGCGCCCCAGCCCCAAACGATCTTCAAGCTGTTCTCGGTATTTCTCGATATCGATCTCTTTTCGGGCAACACCTGTTTTAATGGCAGCTTCAGCAACAGCAGACGATTCCCAGATTAATACACGCGGATCAAATGGCTTAGGAATCAGGTACTCTCTGCCGAATTTCATTTGTGTTGTACCATAGGCACGCATAACTGAGTATGGTACCGGTTCTTTTGCAAGATTTGCCAGTGATTTTGTCGCTGCAATTTTCATTTCACGATTTATTTCCCGGGCATGAACATCCAGGGCTCCACGGAAAATAAAGGGAAAGCCCAGTACATTATTTACCTGGTTTGGATAGTCACTGCGGCCGGTAGCAATAAAAACATCATCACGCCAGGCAATTGCGTTATCATAAGTTATTTCAGGATCAGGATTGGCCATGGCAAAAATAATAGGATTTTTAGCCATGGATTGTACCATTTCCTTTGAAAGCAGATTTGCAACAGAAACCCCAAAAAATCCGTCTGCGTCCACCAAAGCATCTTCAATTGTGCGGGCATTTGTTGCGATGGCAAATTCTTCTTTGTAAGGATTCATGCCTTCTGTGCGTCCCTTATAAATGACACCTTTAGTATCGCACATAATGATATTTTCCCGCTTCACACCAAGATCCATATACAATTTCGCACAAGCTATTCCTGCTGCACCGGCTCCGCTGAATACAATTTTCAAATCCGAAATATTTTTTCCATTAAGCTCGCAGGCGTTCAAGAGCGCGGCCCCGGAAATTATGGCTGTTCCATGCTGATCATCATGAAAAACAGGAATATTCATCTGCTTCTGAAGTTCAGTTTCTATGTAAAAACATTCCGGTGCTTTTATATCTTCAAGATTGATGCCCCCAAATGTCGGCTCAAGCATTTTTACTGCTTTGATAATTTCATCCGGGTCAGACGCATTCAATTCAAGATCAAACACATCAACATCTGCAAAACGTTTAAATAGTACCCCTTTACCTTCCATTACAGGCTTGCCGGCTTCAGGACCGATATTGCCCAGACCTAAAACAGCTGTTCCATTACTGACGACAGCTACCAGGTTTCCTTTCGCCGTATATTTAAATACATCTTCCACATTCTTGTTTATTTTTAAACAGGGACCGGCAACTCCCGGTGTGTATGCAAGAGAAAGATCTTTTTGAGTGATGCACGGTTTTGTTGTGCTTATTTCTATTTTCCCCGGCCTGCCTTCACTGTGGTAGATCAGAGATTCTTCTTTGTAATCCATAATGGTTCCTTTCATCTCCAGATAAGATTTTGTGTTTGAGGATTGCATCACTAATTTACAACATAAATAAACTGTTTATACAATAATATAAGCCATATTTTGATTTTTTTTTGTGAATCATTCTTAAAATTTATTTATGTATTTTTAAAGAAAGATTGATCTAACTACTTCTGCATTTATTTATTAAAGCCGGGTTTTTTAATGATTGTGTTAACTGATGATCAGAATTTCGCAGACAGCTCTGTGGGCAGAACCCATAAGTGGCGCAGTGGTTTTCCGGAATTGTTATCTGAAAATATGAAGTTTTTGGCGGGGAAGTTAATCAATAAAAAAGTATATCATACAACAACGGATGAGTTCCCTTCCTGGAATTATTTAGTTGCTGTTAATCATGCTGCGGATTCACAATTTGAAATACTTAAACATGCAGTAAATGAAAAGCACGGATTAGGTGATAAAATTATCTGCCTGGCAGGTTCAGGTAAAAACTTTAAAGGATACCGAAATCGATCATGGATAAGCCTTCCGGGAAATCTGCATTTTTGTGCCCTCTTAAAGCCCAATCAAGCCGTATTAAATTTTCATGTAGGTTTTACTATACTCTCAGCGATATCTGTAATTGAAACCCTCGATGACATACCCGGTTTTGAAGGTAAAGCATTGATCAAATGGGTAAATGATATTCTGATAAATAATGATAAAATATCCGGCGTATTAACCCAGACCCAGACCATTGGCGAAAATGTCAGTTCTGCTATTATCGGGATAGGACTTAACATTACGCAAACACCCCGCCTTGTACCTGATATCTTTAACAGGAAAGCAACATCTTTAAATGATCATATTTCGGATAAGACGCTTTATAATTTGGCATTTATTTTAAACCGGCTGCAATTTCATTTGAATAAAAACTATACTTTATTATTACATGGGAAATACCATTATCTTTTAAATATCTACCGTCAAAAATCTGCAATACTCCTGAAAAAGATTGAAATATATTCGGACCCGCACGAAGGAGAAGCCAAGAAATTGCACGAAGGAGTTGTTGCAGCTATCGGTGAAAACCTGGAATTAATTCTTGAAAACAATGATCAACCGGTGGTTAGAGGCAAAGTAGTTTTTTAAACGTTTCAAAAGATACATTCAGCATAGACTTATAAGCTTGCCAATCATATCTCTTATTTGTATCTTAGAAATTATTTTTACCCCCCTGAGGAGACCCATGAATTCGACAGACATTTTATCAATAAGCTTTTCTGCATTTGTTACTGTTTTTTTTGTCCTTTCATGCCTGGCAATTTTTATGAATATCATTGTTAAGTCTTTTGCAGTTAAAAAAACAGAAACCGATGCAGCGATTTATTCAGCAATTGCATCCGCTTACCAAACTATTTATCCGGGAACAAAAATCACTAAGATTGAGGAAACAAAATGATCTATACAAAGACACCCAAAAAAATAAGTGTAATGCTTACACCTTTTCGTGATGGCTTACAAAGTTCATTTGGAGGTAAGGTTCGTTTAAATGATTATTTACCGGCAATGAAAGCTGCCGTTGATGCAGGTGTTCGTCACCTTGAATTTGGCGGTGGTGCACGTTATCAGGCTCCTTATTTCTATCTTGGTGAAAATCCATTTGAAACCATGCAGGCTATGCGTAACGCCGTAGGCCCGGATGTCGATTTACAAATATTAACACGTTCTGTTTCGGGTGTTACACTAACAACTCAGTCCATTGAAGGACTTGCCCTGCAGGCAAAACTGATGCATAAATACGGAACTACTTACGATCGTAATTTTGACTATATGAACGATGTGGATAATCTTGTGAAAACAGGAAAGCCTATTGTAGAAGCCGGAATGCATCACCAGGTCTGTATTGCCATTATGGGTTTACCCTTTCAATCTGACAAAGTACATACAGCCGAATTTTACATCAATATAGGGAAAAAACTTTTAAACAGTGGTATGCACATTGACAGCATCTGCTTAAAAGATGCCAGCGGAACAACTGATCCAAAAACAATTTATGATACAGTCATCGGGTTAAAAAAAATTATGCCACCCGAGATGAAACTTATCCAGCACACGCATGATACTGCAAGCACAGCTGTTTCATGCTATATGGCTGGAATTGAAGCCGGTGTGGATGGTATCGATTGTTCAATCCGCCCCATGGCAAGCGGCACTGTTCAGCCGGATATTCGTTCCGTTGCTCACGGTCTTAAAGGAACCGGGTACTCGCTTGACGTTGATATGTCCAAGATTCATGTTATAGAAGACCTTTTAAATGAAGGTTTGAAAGACTACGATTTTAATCCGACAACTACTACTGCAGATGCGCGTGTTTTAGGATTTCCAATGCCGGGCGGAGCTATCGGTCCAAACGTTCATATGATGGTAAAAGCAGGTATTTTAAACAAATACAGTGACGTACTGGCAGAATTTCCTGTTGTTGTTGAAGCCGGCGGTGCCTGGACAAGTGTAACACCCGGAAGCCAGCAATATTGGCTGCAGGCTTTTAACAATGTTATGTATGGCCGCTGGAAAAAAATCGAGTCGGGTTATGGACGTGCCGTTCTTGGTTATTTTGGTAAAACTCCTTTAGCACCGGATCCAACTGTTGTTGAAGAAGCATCAAAACAGCTCGAATTACCGGTTTTTGACGGCGATCCGCTTGAAGCCGCCCCTAAAAATATAGGTCCGGCCCAGGAAGCACTGCGTGAACGGGGAATCGAAGTAAATGATGTTAACACCTTCCTTGTTCTGGCCGCTATGGTTCCCGGAAAAAAAATGGAAGCCAATGAAGGTATTCGTTTCCTGACGGGAAAAGGTAAAATAGACATTCCGCTTAAGAAAAAAGAAGAACCACAAAGCGCTCCGGCTCCTGCTGTTGCAATATCCCCAATGCAGAACGGTCCCGTTACAACTAAATGTACCGTTCGGGAAAACGGCAAAGACCGGACTTTTATGATTACAGTTGAACCCGTTGTTCAGGCTAACAACTCTGCCAAACCGTCTGCAAACACCGCTCCAGCGGTACAGGCTGATGAAAAACACGTTTTTTCCACGTTCGGGGGTGTGGTTGATGTTGTTGATGTTCTTGTAAAAGTTGGCGATAACGTCAGCAAAGGCCAGGCTGTTGTTCAGGTAGAAGCGATGAAAGCAAAACATGATATCAAATCTCCTGAAGAAGGAACCGTTACAGCAGTATTTGTTCAAATTGGAGATGAAGTAGATTCTTCCAAACCGCTCATTTCATTAGCATAAATAAGGTTTCATATGGATGTTCTGATTGAACTTTTTAACCAGTCAGGCTTTGCCAATCTTGGCTGGGAACATTGGGTAATGTTTATTGTCTCCGGTGTGTTAATCTATCTGGCAGTAACAAAAGAATATGAACCGCTGCTGTTAATACCCATCGGTTTTGGGATTTTACTGGCAAATTTACCTCTTGCTGAAATGAGCTCCAATGATGAAGGCATTATTGGGCTGATTTATAAATCAGGTATTAAAACCGAATTACTGCCGCCGGTTATTTTTTTGGGAGTAGGTGTATTAACTGATTTCCGTCCTTTACTTGGCCGCCCTTTGACATTTCTTTTAGGTGCTGCTGCGCAGCTTGGAATATTTGTGGCTGCAATTGGTGCTGTTTACATTTTTGGCTTTACTCCACACGAAGCAGCCTGCATAGGTATTATTGGCGGAGCTGACGGACCGACATCCATCTTTCTTACAAGTAAACTTGCACCACATTTACTGGGGCCTGTTGCTCTTGCAGCTTATAGTTACATGTCACTCGTACCAATTATTCAGCCACCGATTTTACGACTTTTGACATCCGACAAAGAACGTTCTATTGATATGCCGCAAGCCAGGCCGGTTTCAAAATCGGCGGCAATTATATTTCCGATCAGCACAGGAATTATTGCTTCACTCGCCATACCATCCAGCGCACCGCTGATTGGAATGCTCATGTTTGGAAATCTTATCCGTGAGAGCGGTGTAACCGAGCGTTTAAAGAAAACTGCCGGCGGACCAATGATCGATATAGTAACCATTTTTCTTGGGTTAACGGTTGGTGCAACAATGGAAGCCAGTCAGTTTTTAACACCGCAAACCCTTATGATCTTAGCCATGGGAGCCGTAGCCTTCTCCTTTAGTACATTTGGCGGTATCATTTTTGCCAAGATAATAAATCTGTTTCTGCCAAAAGATAAAAAAATCAATCCCTGTATAGGAGCAGCAGGAGTTTCTGCCGTACCTATGGCGGCAAGAGTTGTTCAGACATTTGTTTCAGATCATACAGACGGACGTGTCAATCCCTTGATGGCTGCTATGGGTCCGAATGTGGCAGGCGTAATAGGATCTGCAGTTGCTGCAGGAGTTTTTCTTACACTTTTACAATAATATTAAAAATTCTTCAGTAATTATTTTAATATATTCAGTTTCTGCCGAATTTCTTTTTTGGTTTCGGATCAAGCCATATTAAGTTTGGTCAAACTATTTCTGTTATTCTAATAATTGAGTTATTTATTCAAATCTTTTATACAAAAAATAATTATTTATTAAAAGTTATTTCAAAAAGATTTGTTCTTTGTGTTTATTTCTTTGGTTTAATTTATTATCTTTAAGACTAAAATAACCTTAATAAAGGAGCTCAAATGTCAATTCCACCAAAACCAAAAAGGCACTACCACCTGATAAGGTCGGTAAACTTAAAAAATTTGAAAAATGTTTTCTGGAATCTGCATACACCTGAACTATACGAAAGGATTCTTGCAAATGGCGAAGGAATGGTTTCGCATATCGGTCCGCTGGTAGTCAGCACCGGTAAATTTACAGGTCGTTCACCCAATGATAAGTTCATAGTAAAGGATGCTGAAACTGCTGATAAAGTTGCCTGGGGTAAAGTAAATGCACCTTACGACCCGGAAGATTTTGATCGTGTTTACGAAAAGGTTAAGGCTTATCTTCAGAACCGTGAAGTGTATGCGCTGGATGCCTATGCAGGGACCGATGAAAACTATAGAATGCCGGTGCGTATTATTACTGAACTTGCATGGCATAATTTGTTTGCCCGCAATATGTTTGTATTACCGGCCAGCCATGATGAATTAGACGGTTTTGAACCCGAGTTTAATGTAATCGATGTTGCCAACTTTAAAGGGGATCCGGAAATCGATAAGCTTAATTCCGAAACCTTTATTCTGGTGAATTTTACAAAAAAAGTAATCCTGATAGGTGGTACCGAGTACGGTGGAGAAATAAAGAAATCCATCTTCAGTGTGCTTAACTATATTCTGCCACAGAAAAATGTTCTGCCAATGCACTGTTCTGCAAATATGGGCAAAAATGAAGATACAGCATTATTCTTTGGTTTATCCGGCACTGGAAAAACAACACTGTCCGCTGACCCTGAAAGAGCGCTGATCGGAGATGATGAACATGGCTGGAGTGAAAACGGTATCTTTAATTTTGAAGGCGGATGTTATGCAAAAGTTATTCGTCTTTCACAGGAAGCAGAACCCGCTATTTACAAAACAACCCGCATGTTTGGTACAATTCTTGAAAATGTTGTTGTTGATCCGGACAGCCGTTTCGCAAATCTTGATGACGATACATTGACAGAAAACACACGTGCATCATACCCCATTACACATCTTGACAATATTATAAAAGAAGGAAAAGGCGGGCATCCCAGAAACATCATCTTCCTTACAGCAGACGCTTTTGGCGTACTCCCGCCAATCTCTAAACTTACACCGGATCAGGCTATGTATCACTTTTTGCAGGGTTACACAGCAAAAGTTGCAGGAACTGAACGAGGCGTTACTGAACCGCAGGCAACATTCAGCACATGTTTTGGTGCACCATTTATGCCGCTTAAACCTAATGTTTATGCCAAGCTTTTAGGTGAGAAGATTGCAAAATATGATGTAACGTGCTGGCTCGTGAATACCGGATGGACGGGTGGAGCTTATGGCGTTGGTAAAAGAATCTCGATTAAATACACCCGCGCCTTGTTAAACGCAGCTCTTGACGGCAGCCTTGAAAAAGTAGCATTTACTGAAGATCCGTATTTTGCGCTCAATGTTCCAAAAGAATGCCCAGGTGTACCTGCAGAAGTTCTTATGCCTGTAAATACATGGAATGATAAATCAGCATATGAGCAATCGGCAAAGAAACTCGCCGGAATGTTTGTGGAAAACTTTAAAAAATATGCTACTGACGAAACCGGAAAAAGACTGGAAAAATCCGGACCGCCACAAGTATAAACATTATTTGCATTATCTTCCAAAGGCTGCTATTTTGGCAGCCTTTTTTTTAACACTTTTCAGGAGATTGACATGCGTTCTTTTATCATATTTGCTTCCATTTTCTTTTTTTTAAATGGCTGTGCTGAAATATTAAAAATCCTTCAGCAATCCAATATTCAAAAGCCTACAGTACAGATAACGAATTCCAAAATAACAGGATTATCCTTTACCCAGGCTGATTTGATGTTTGATGTGCAAATTAATAATCCAAATACAGTGAGCGTTAACCTGGCAGGAATGGATTATGCTTTAAAGATTAACCAGAATTCACTGTTTAGTGGAAACAAAACCGATGCACTGGCAATAGCTGCCCAGGGAGCAAGTTCTGTTCAAATACCTGTCACTCTGAAATATGAAGATATTTATAAAGCCGTGAGTGATTTATCAGGTAAAAAAAATTCAACATATACTTTTGATGGTGGATTAAGTTTTAATTTACCTGTATTAGGAAATGTACGATTGCCGATTTCGACTACAGGTGAAATTCCATTATTAAAACTCCCCAAAGTGAAAGTAAAAAGTATAAATCTGGATTCATTCAGCTGGAGCGGTGCTTCATTGAATCTTAATATTGCAGTTGCCGGTAATGGCGGAATGGACCTGTTACTTGATAATCTCTCATATGGATTAAACATCGGTGGAAAAAACTGGATTAACGGAAGCACCAATAAACAACAAAAACTCAGTGCAGACAGTGAGCAAATAATATCCGTTCCATTTAAACTGGACTTTCTGCAAATGGGCAGAACTGTTTATGATATAATTAAAGGTGATGCAACGCTCGACTATTCGCTTACCGGAGATATGAAAATTTCTTCAGATAACCCGCTTTTAAAAACATCTTCATTTTCATTTTCAGATTTAAGCCAGATAAAAATAAGCAAATAAAATTTTAACTCCGGTCTCAGTTGAAGCCGGAGTTTTATTTATCCAATAAAAGAAAAAACCGATCTTTACGTTCGATATCCTGATTAAACCCAATCCTTTTTACAAATTTAATGTGTTCAGCAACAGATGTAAAAATCTCGAGTTCTCTGAATGCATTATGCAAAAAATGATCACGACGCTTTTTATAGAGATAGGACGCGGTTTTAAGATCACGGTAATTAGGGATAACATAGTCCAGTTTTATCTCAAGAATGCCCAAACCTTTCGATTCACCAATAAAAAGTCCAACAGGCAACATATTTCTAAGAATAAAAAAGACAAAGGGATTTTCAATATTATCATAGTTTATATCCGGGAAAAAATAACGGATATCTTTATCATGGAATTCTATAAAGCGTTTTAAAAAGGATGTATGCAAAGTCTGCACCGGGAAAATTTCGAAGAAATCTTTTTTATAGTATATCTGGAACAGATAAATAACATCGATCATTGTAATAAAGCTATTTAGCGCAAGAACCGGATAAGCGCCGATAAGGAATCCATAAGTTGCAAAAGTCGATGCGCCAAGCAGGTTAATCCAGCGCAAGCGCACCATAGACTTCATCATCAGTGACAAGGCGATGAGTGCTGAGCCGCAATAACCAATTATTTCAAGAAAAGTCATAAGTTTAGACAATCCTGTGGTGTCATTCCGAGGGAGTTCATAACCGAAGAATCTTTCGCTTAATTGAAAAAGATCCTTTCACCCCGATTAAAACCGGGGATCAGGATGACAGTTTTATATTAAACATTAAAACGAATATTTAAAATATCCCCATCTTTAACCGTGTATTCTTTCCCTTCCAGACGCAGCAATCCTTTATCCTTGCATCCGGTTAATCCCCCTGCTGCCATAAGATCATCATAGTGGACTGTTTCAGCACGGATGAAACCTTTTTCCAGGTCGCTGTGAATAACACCGGCAGCTTTCTGGGCATTGGTTCCCTGGCGGATATTCCATGCGCGGCATTCATCTTCTCCGACGGTGAAAAATGAAATTAAACCAAGAAGTTCATACGATTTTCGGATCAGTTTTGCTAAAGCTGGTTCTTTTATACCCAAATCTTCCATAAAAACCTGGGCATCTTCTGCGGGCAATTCAGCAATCTCCTTTTCTATCTCTGCGCTAAGTGATGTAACCGCAGAATTTTTACCAATATAGGAAGCATATTTTTTTTCCACATTGGAAGATTCTGAAATTTTATCCTCAGCAATATTTATTACATAAAGCAGTGACTTGGCTGTAACGAACTGATAGCCTTTTAGCATTTTTTCTTCCTCTTCAGTAAATTCCAGTTCACGCAGCGGCTTTTCCTGCTCAAGCTGTGCCTGCAGTTTCTTCATCAGGTCCAGCTCACGTTTATCTTTTTCATCTTTTATTTTCATAACAAGTTTTTCCAGCTTTTCAACACGCGTTTCGACAACTGCCAGATCACCCAGGAGAAATTCACTGTTAATAAATTCTATATCTTTTACAGGGTCAACACGGTCAAAAGGATGCGGATAGAAATCATTCTCAAAATCACGGATCATTACAAGGATTGTGTCGACATTTTTCAGGTTAGCCATAAACTGAGCCGGAAGTCCTTGCGGTTTAGCGCCATCACCTTCCAATCCGGGAACCTTAATAAATTCAATAGTGGCATTGACTTTTTTCTTTGGATTAAACAGAGCGTTCAGCTTTTCCAACCGTTCGTCCGGAACTTTTACGATACCGCGTTCGGCGCTTTGCTTGCCATGTGCAGCAGATTCATCTTTTAAATTTAACAGGGTTGCAAATAGGGTAGATTTACCTGAATAAGGCAATCCAACGATTCCAATTTCCATTAATATTGCTCCAAAATGATTTTTATTGTTAGAAAAGAAATTTAGGGATTTTTAGGGAGTGAACAAAAAGAAAAGATGTTGCTAAAAAGCACCCTAAAAAATTGCTGGCTTTAGCCTAATAGACTGGCATAACACATTTCTTTGAAACTCTTTTTATTACACTTTCAAAATCATCCAGCGATTGCAGCATGACCTTTGAATCTTCCTTGTGACAGGTTAAACAGGTGCCTACAGCCAGGATTTTTTTCTGCTCCTTTATTGAAAACGGACGGGTATTTGTCCGGGTTGAAGCTCCACCTTTCGTAGAATCCAAAAACCCAATCCAGGCATCGGCAGGTAAACCATCCTGCATTTTTTGATATACCGGATTAAATTTCCACTCTCCTTTTTTACCGGTAATTTCAAAATGTAAGTTTCGACCATAGCCGATTGCCACCGGATTGTTATGACGATTTACAACTTCGTCCTTTAACGAAGTTGTGTGAGCAACTGTTGGCGCAAAAAGTCTTTTAAAAACAGAATCACCTTCAACGCCGCTGAATTTGCTTTTATCGATTGTTAAAACCATACCAGGGATAAAGGTTTCGATTTTCTCCCGGCTGTTGGCAATTGGCTCTTGGCTGTTCGCTTTTACTTCGCTTTCCGCCAAACGCTCCTCGTTTATATATTTCTCTTCACTTTGGTCTTTTGTCTTAATAACACCTAAAGTTGGTGCTTCAGCAAGGTATTCGCCAACAAATTCCACCCACTTTCCATCAGTTTCAACACCAGTCAGGTGATCAATACCTGTTTCAGTTGGCACAAATTCTGTGTGGCAACCAATACATTGCGGTGCCCAGGCGCTGTGGCAGCTATTGCATGTAAGCCGGTCATGAGCCGACCCGCGTGAGCAAATTTCTGCCGGCGGATTGAGTTGAAATTTCTTACCGGAGTTTTTTCCTGTTAAAACAGCTTTTTTACTATTTAAAACCAATGTGTTAATCAGCGGGATTGCACCATTCTGTGTTTTTAAAAACACCCGGCTTGTATCTTCAATTCCTCGCAGGTTTGTTATTCTGGTTGATTCCAAATCCAATTTAGAAAATTGAACTGTATTATTAAATTCAGCACGATGGCAGTCTTCGCATTGAATCCGGACCTGTTCCTCCTGATGCGCATAACGCGTGCCATCCCCCATTAACTCATAAGAGTTATGACAATCAATACATTCCATTCCCCTCTTATGATGGATATCTTCACTTATAAATTCAAAAACCCGGTCATCTTCTAATCGACGGTGCAAAGTATCCTGCGGCATTTTTTCGGCAGCAAGAGTTGTTTCATGCCAACCCTGGTAATTAGTGGAAATCCGTCCGGACCGGCTATGACAGCCAAAACAATGCTGATCGGTAACTTTTATGCTTAGAGAAGGGTGATACTTAATTTCTAAAGAATCCCCGTCATTTGTTTTTAATAATTCGAGTTGCTGTAGTGCGTTTGAATCATAATTCAGGTGACAGGCATTGCACCCCCCACCGCGGCTGAGCTCACCGATCGGACCATATTCTTGCTTTATTTTCCCGGTATGACAGGAAGCACACAAGTTGCGTAAATGTGTATCTGCTGCACTATGATTAATTTGATCAATATTATTAAGTGCGTTCAGACTGTCGCTTTCATTAAAAGTATATCTGTTTACACTGACCACCCCACTCATTGTATTCATTATTGAATTTTCAACTCTTTCAGTAATTCCGGGATGACAATTTATATTACCGCAGGTTTGTGCAGCTCGGTCCAGGTTTCCCGGGATTTTAATCATTCCTGAATGAGCCAACTCTTTTTGAAGTGTGTTTGTATTTCCAAGGTGACATGAAGCGCAGCCTATCGCCTGCGGATCATGAGCCTTTGAAAAGCCACTTACTGCATTATGACAGATACGGCAACCTTCAGGTCTGTTATTTATTTCCGGGATTTTCGTACCTGGTATAAAATCAGTAAAATAACTCGCAAAATTATTTATCGGATTTTCGTAATGGTTTGAAAAATAGGCATTGTCCCAGGGCCAGCTAAACTGCCAGTTTTCACCGCGAAAGAAGTAACCGATAATTATTAAAAATGCATAGACAACCGTAACCGCGAAAAGCGTTAATTTTAACCATTTCACATACAGCGGTTTAAGTTTTCGAAGCAAAAAAATTAGCACTAAAAAAATAGCAAAAAGAACAACCACCCAAAATGGATTGCTTAAATAATGCAGCAGCTCCTGTAAGCCCAAAAAGTACCAGGGTCCTTTCATGATTGTATCCCCGGGGCTTTGCAATTTGGCTGGTAATAAAAATGACAAAACAATCATTGGAAGCAGAAAATAAAGAGTCGTTCTCAGTTGCGGCCAGATCAGCTTTGCATGTTCTATGATGATAATCCAGATAAAAATACTCATGGTAGCGATATGATGTACATAAACCAACTGAAGATTGTCTCCACTTCCAAGCATTGAAAACGATAGCTGATTTCCCACAAAAGGAATTTCTTCAATCAACGTTTGCAGAATTCGTTTGGCTTGCCATCCATCAGGATCTGCCTTCAGAATAAATCCGCTAAGCATTACAAAAAAAACTGCACCCAAAGAAATTGTGAGTCTTAACCAAACGCTCTGCTTCACTTTATTCTCAGTGGATTTACGCAAATGGTCCCAAAGATGAAGGATCAGGAAAACCAGGAAAATTTGAGCACTCCAGTAGTGCAGGCTGCGTATAAATAGTCCGGCCGGGTTAGCTATACTGATAAGGGACAAAGATTTATAGGCATCCCCCACATTATAAAAAACGACCAGAATGATACCGGTGACCAGCGCTATAAGAAAAGCAGAAAAGGAGATATGCCCGAATGTTGATCCCCAAAGTTTTGCATAAACTTCTTTTTTCCTAGGAGACATACACAGTCATCTCCCCGGAATTTTTATCAACAGAATATGGCAGAGTTTTAAGCGGTTTAACCGCCGGTCCTTTTTCTACCTGGCCACTAAAAGTGAACTGGGATCCATGACACGGGCAGATAAGTTTACCGTTTTGTTCAGTGGTTATTTTACAACCCAAATGGGTACATCGCGCCGAAAATATTTTAACTGTTTTTTGATTTTTGTTAACGATGATACTATCCATAAAACTGATACCATCATTTAAAGCGTGCGGATTAATTGTGACAATATCCGGAGCTTTGAGTTCCAGCGTTCGCTGCGTTCCTTTAAACCAGAAAAATGCGGCAGAAAAGCCTGACAAGCCCGAAAGCCACTTCAAAAATATTCGGCGTGATATTCTCAGAGATTTCATTGATTTTAAGTTAGTGAAAAATGATAAAATAATAAAAGGATGGATTATTTGCGAGATTTGAAAAAAAGCAGGGGCTCAAAGATACACCCCTGCTCAGGATTGGATTCTTATTTATACATGTCCACAAGTTCCTGCAATTTCTCAAAGAGCTGTGTTTTAAAATCACCGGCCGATGTGTCGGCTGTGTAAGTTGCATCAAGTTGCTGTATTGTTGCCAGACAATCATCAAATAGCTGAGCTGCATATTGGCTTAATGCAATGTTGAGACGGATGTCATTTTTATCCAGTTTTTCGTCATACCGGAAAACGAACTCACCTGCTTTATTAAGTGTTTCACGTCCATAACTTATGGCTTTGGTATAATCTTCGTTGATGGCATAATCCAGCAGACTCAGCCCGGCAATGGCATCCACGTTTGAAGGATTTAATCCGCGGCTGGTTTTAAGATCATTGTAACCATAGCTATCTTCTTCTTTGCCAAGACGCATACGGCTAAAACCCAACCCCATGTATGCATCTGAAAGTGAAGCACTTGCGTTTTTTGCAATGACCAGCTCGAAATGCGATTCCGACAAAACATAATCTCCGGCTTTGAAATAATTGACTGCCCGCGTCATAGCTTCTGCAGCAGAGATAGCTGTAATGGTTATTTTGAATGTATCATCTCTGTAAACGCTGCCACTTCGGCTGCGAATGGTCACCTGACCTGATCCAGTTTGCCCGGCATTGATTCGAACATACAACACTCTGTCGATTATTTCGGCCGACAGCAGTACCGGGTTTGAATTATTATATACTTCATTTTCGGGGAGTACATTGGGTTCATCCTTTATTTTGTATATATCGTCGAGATTATAAATATACTCTCCCACACCTTCTTCAGAAGAAATGTCTTTTATTGACCCGGTAATATCACGGATGTCATTATTACTGACGATTGTTTTTTTGCATGAATAACTGATACTGATCAGAGCCAGCAATGCAACGATGCTTAAAAGATTCCTTTTCATGATTTTGCTCCTTCCCTATTTAATCAGAATCATTTTTTTGTTTACAAGATGTTTTCCGGCATGAATCTGATAGATATAAATTCCGGAAGCGACTTTTACCCCATGTTCATTCCGTCCATCCCAATCCAGTTTGAAATAACCGGCATCAAATGTTTGTTTTGCCAGGTTGATAACCATTTGACCTAAAACATTATAAACAGACAAAGTAACAAATTCTTTTTCGGGCAGGTCAAAACGGATCGTTGTAACCGGATTAAAAGGATTTGGGAAATTCTGATGTAATTTGAATTCTTTTGGAATCGGAATACGTGCTTCATCGTAGAAAATGGCATAGGTTCCGAGTGCATTTACTTCCTGTTTAAATACATTTCTTTCACCCTGACCGCCAACAAACTGCCAGCTTTTATCGCGTTCATCCAACCTGTACAGACCAATCTTACGTTTTTCATCTTCATTCATTTTAACATCTTTAAGGTCGTACGTAAGGCTGAACCCATCCCGGATCTGGCTTGATGCAGAGAAAATAAATGTTTCGCTGATACGCATAAGTTTACTCTTTGTAGAATCATCCTGCAGCGCAATAGCTTCTCCGTAAAAAATACCGTCTGAGTCAAATGATTTTGGCTTCAGGCTAACCTGAGCTTTCGAAGTAAGTGCAATCATTGACGGCTTAGCCAGATCAATGCGCTGAACATTCAATTTATGCATTTCCTGGGATAAATTTTCGGAAAGGTCACTGGCTGTTACATAGAATGTATTTTCGCCAAATTCCTTAACATGATATTTTGCCAGGTAAATATTTTCAGATGCATCAAACAACTCTGACTGGAAAGCACTCTCCTTACCGGTTGGCGAAATAGCGCGGATAAGCGGTGCATCGCTGAGCGCTTCATTGGCAGTGATATACAAGCGAATATGATCAGCCAGCCCCGGCTCTGTTGAATAAAGGAAGGCACTTCGTAATACCGGAGCAACTTCATCCAGCCCGGCAAAACCGAAAGGATTATCGATGCTTCCCGTAATTCCGTCAGAAACAAATTCCAGGTTTGTAGTAACAGGCAATAACACGCCACGCGATGCATCGCTAATTTCAAAATGCAACTGGTCGCCGGATTCTTTGTTGTTGTAGATCGTCATAAAAACAAGTGCCTTGCCGATTTCCGGATAATATTTTAAACGTGCTTTACTGCGCAGTGAATCACCGATAAATGCGCTTACCGTATAGTTTGTATCGGAAACCGTTGTGCCTCCAAGCTGCACTTCACCGATAACCGACATATTGAATTCGTAACTGTAAGGCGAAAGCGGATCTGCTGCCATAATCAAACCGGCATCAGCAGGAACATTTTTTGCAGAGTTTGTGACAATATTCTGTCCGGTGTAAGAAATGAATCCGTTTTTCGCAGTTTTTAACAGGTACCCTTCTCCCGGATTAAGCACTGTTAATGCCCCCTGCCATGAAGAAGTCGCAGCATCATAGATCGAGAAGGCATCCTGGCTGCGTAAACGATCGCCATTAGCCGGGATAAAATCTTTAAATGCTTTATTTATCTCAGAATTTTTCTGCGGCAGGAAACCAATCCAGTTCCACCCGGCAAAAACCGGAACGTCTTCTTCCTGTACATTAATTGTATCACCGGCAAAACGCAGATTTTGAGCTGAAGCTGAGTAAATCCTGTACGATTTACCTGTTTCTATGGTTTGCAGATCACCGACCCATTTATTTGCTGTCGTACTCTGATCCCAATAGCTGGCCATTCCCTGCTGGCCCTTTATAACGTCGCCGGCATTGGCATTCAGACCATTAAGCACTTCTGAAACCGACATGCTACTATTCTGAAGATTGAACGAAACCCAGTTCCATCCCGGTGACAGGGCTACGTTTTGCGCTCTTCCAGACGGGGTAAGAACGAACGGACTGAGCAGCAATCCAACCGAGCCGTTATCTTCAAATGTTACCGTCTCTTTAATAAAGCCGGATTCAATACCTTCTGATGCATTCCAGCTGCGGAAAGTGACGGATTCACCTGTTTGCTGATTGCTGTATACCGTAAGGAATGCAAGATAACCGCTCTCCTGGGAAACATAACTCAGGTTTACTTTGCCACGGATTTCATTACCAACAAAAGCCGCTACAATGTCATTTTCATCACTGGATACACCATCCCCTTCTTTAAGCTGTGCGATTATATCCATCGAATACTGATAATTCGCCGGATTTAGTGTCCACTGTGGCGGTTCGGACAGAACATTTACATTTACATAAAAGGGATCGTCACCCTGACCGTTTGCCTGCGCCTGAACCGTATCGGCATACAATCCTTTATTCAACTGATCGCTCACCGTAAAATTGATATCCCGTGTTCCACCCGCAGGAATAGTACCATTCAGCGGCTGAGCCGTTAACCAGGACGGCAGCTGTGCAAGGGTAAAACTGTTTTCTGTGCCGCCATCATTTTTAAGTGTTGCTGTAAAGTTTTCTGCAGAACCCTGGTAAACATCTACATCCGCATTGGAAACAATCCAGTGCAATGCATTTTGATTAACTGTGAATGACCATGTCACATCTTTTTTGATTCTGTTACCATTTTTATCTTCCACAGCACTTACGGTTACAGTTAAATTTTTGCGCTCCAGTGTTGCCATATCCACCTGGGGCGTAATGACAAGTGATTTATCGCTGCAGGCAACATCTACAGGAATCTCCTGACCGCTGTCTGAATAGGTTAAGCTCACATTTTCCTGAGAAATCAGCGGACAATTTAAGGCTGCTGTAAAACTCACCGTGATATCTTCTCCAATGTTTAAAACACCATCTGATGGTTGTGGTGAGCCAAAGACAAGTAAACTGCTGCGATCAATTATACCTGCAGATATTTCCGAATAATTTACACCATCGGTACCGCATTTACTCATAGCACGCAATTCGTAACTGCCATCCGGCAATCCGGAGACATCCCAGAACTCATATATAAATTGATCCGGAAGTTCTGCCCGCAGACGGGTAAACGCTGTCTTCCAGCTGTCGCCGATTTTGCGGTACTGCAAACTGATGCTTTCCAGACGCGGATTAAGTGCATCATATTCCCG
Organism: Calditrichia bacterium; assembly: GCA_020635035.1. Taxonomy (GTDB): domain Bacteria; phylum Calditrichota; class Calditrichia; order Calditrichales; family J004; genus JACKAO01. The sequence goes on along the minus strand of JACKAO010000003.1, from coordinate 39,715 downwards.
TAAAATAACCAGCAGAGAATCATTTGATGCCTGGTTTACAATCCAGTTATTATCCGGTTTAAATAATTCCACCGTCGAACAAGGGCTTTCGTAGTTAACGGAAAAAGTCACTGTATCGGCAATTTGGGGATCGCACGGTGAATACAAACGCAACTGCAGATTCTGATAAGAATATGCGATCGGACCGCGTCTGACCGCCATAGTTGCCGTAATCTGCTGCCCGGCAGGAATAGTATAATCAAGGTTGTCTTCGATGACCACTCCACCGACACTGATTACAGCACCATCATAATTGCTCGATTGCAGTACACTTAAATTATAACTTCTTGTTTCACCACTCTGGCTTAGATTCCCCAAAGTCAGCACAAAAGAAGCCGGTTCAGTTGGGTTGATATTATTCTGTTCAAACGAATTAATCCCGATTGATGGGCCGTCACGTGGTTGTGTTCCCGGTTCCCAGGGACAACTGCTTGTACCGGCCACCAATTCAAAAACCGGTGTCTGGAATGTTGGATCTCTTTTTACATCAACGCTGAAAAAGTCACCAGCATCATTATCACCAAGATGATAACCAACGGTTTTGGTAAGCTTAGTGCTGCCGCTTGCCCCGATCGTTGTAGAGAGTTTAAACCGTGCAGCAACCCCGCCTTCGGTATCAGCAAATTTACCTCCATCGCCAACACCGGCACCGATTTTTGTTTCACCTTCAATAAAAGCTGTAAACTCGATATCAAAGCCTTCTTCGAGTTCAATTGTTTTTGAATAGTCTTTGCTGGCATCAGCGCTGAACGAAACATTCTCAATAAACTTAGCATCCTGCTTCATCTTTGCATTTTTCTCAAGAACCTGTTCCCATACTTCTATAAATGTACCCAGAATTATGGCTGAATCAGGAGAAGCCAGGGAACGTAACAGCCGTAATTGCGGCAGAAGTGTTTCGCGGATATGCTGTTCGGTATAGATATAGGTTGTATTTACTTCTTCCGATCCCCAGACAAGAGCTGTATCCTGGATAACACGACAGCTTGTTTCATCATAATCGATGACATCGGTCAGCGCGTAAATCATGTTGTAGGATGCCCCCATGATCACATCGCCTTTTGATCCGGTCACATCTTCATTTCCTGACGTGGTAAAACGGTCTGTGAATGAAATTGTTGTACCGATTGTGCTGCCAAGACTGGTTTCGATACCTGCTAACAACTGACCTTCAATATGTGTTTTAGCACCAATAACGATACCCGTGAATGGTACAGGGACACCTGCACCAATCTTTATATCCCAATAAATACCGGCCGCTGCTTCTGCATGTGCCTGTAATTTAAAATTTGTATTAAAACTGCTTCCTTTTTCAAGGAAGGCATAACTTTCATCTCCCGGCGGATCGCGCAGAATCATCAATGGTAATTCAGGCGTTTTTGTTACAAAGGTGCGTTCACGCGGTTTATGACCTTCAATGATTGCCCATTGTTCAAAAGAAACGGTTTTACCATCCACATCGGCAACAGCCTGGAATAATTTTTGGAACGGATGTGGTCCGCCGTCAAGAATATTAGGTTCTCCGACCGTTGTTGTGTAAAAAGCGCGACCTTTACTGACAGGCAGCTCCACCGGTTCAGCAGGGTTTCCACCGAGAGCATCATAGACCGTCACTTTTCCTGTATCAACAAGGCAGGTGTCCAATCCATAAGCTTCATACACTTCAAATTCAATTACATATTGTTCAAACTGTTTAACCACTGGTACATCAAAAGGTGCTAAAGCACCACCGCAAACAGTCGGAAATCCTGCCACTTTCATCTTTGGCGGATTGCGGTAAATAAAGTTAACAGTAGAATCCTGGAAGGTTAAATCTGTGGTTTTAATCGGGAAAGTCTGTGTAATGATCGGATTCGGCGGATTCAACGAAAGAACTTCGATCAGGTATTCCTGGGCAGGAAGTGTAATAGAATAGTTGCCATTAACATCCGTTTCAATTTCTCTAGTATAGCAACCCGTTTGCCTTTTTGATGAAATATTTAAAGTTGCCCGGCCAATAAATGCATCACAGCCACCGGCAACTTTTCCGTTAAGAACACTTGTCGTCATATCTGTAAAATCCAGATTTTCGACATCATCCGTCACATTCAGAGTTACTTCCGCCGGCTCAAACACATGGCTGCGGGCAGAATCTTCAAAAACGGGGGTGATTGTATAGATTCCCGGCTCTTCAATGGATATAACATACTCACCAAGGTTATTGGTTTTGATAGCGGTAAAATTTCCGTTTCGTTCAATGTTTACACCGGCTACTGCGCAATTGGTGCCGTTCAGTAAAATTTTCCCGGAGATCGCAAAGGATGTTGTATCTGTAAAATCTACCCCTGCTGCACTCGGACCATTCAGTTCAAGACGCCTTTCCTGGGTTGTCGGATCAAATCCGTGTCTTTCTTTATAAACACTCACATCAAAGGAAGTGGCTTCGTTATAAAAAACAGAACCAATGGAATAGAATCCGGTAGGATCGGTATAAGTAAGTGTTTTTACCGGTGCATGATCGGTTGAAAAGGAGGTTCCGATGCCCTGCAGATGGTTACCTCCGCTGCGTCCGAAATCACCAATTATTGATGCAGGCTGTCTGCCGGGTGTATCGAATGGCCAGTATGAAACAAGGCCTTCTTCATCGCCACGCAGACTTTGGTTCATCTGGCGCGCGATAACTGTATCAGGAAGGGCAGTGTTCCACAATTGAATTTCATCCAGCAACCCGAGATACGCCTGGTTAGACTGGAAATTTCCACCCACAATATCCTGATCCTGTCCTAAAACAATTGATCCGTTACCGGCGATTGTTGCACCGGCTGCCAATGTTCCTGTAAAGGCAGCGGTCCCATCTTTATAGACAATAAGCTGTCCATTACTGCTTTGCCAGGTAACTGCAATATGATGCCAGGTGTTATCGACGGCATTTACCGACGTCACACCGCTTGAAGCACCATTGATATAAATATCAAAATTACGCGGATCATAGATTAATACAGCATTGTCACTCGTTGTGTTGGCGTAGGAGAATACCGATCCGGTTCTGTCAGTAGCTGATGTTTTCATCCAGAAAGACAGGGTGAAAGCATTTTCAGGAAATGATTTTATCGGTTTGCGGATTGCATAATCAGCAACGTTATCCATGCGCAATGAACGGGTTGAATCACCTTTTGCCGGTGCCGCGGTAACTTCCACATTGCGAATCCCGGCGCCACGAAGCGTTTTAATCTTGCCACTTATTTTACCATCTGCCCTGATAAAACCATAGTCACGCGCCACACCAAGCTCTGTGCCGTTTGAGATAGGTATGATGCTGTATTGATAGAGCTTTCCGGGAACAGCGTCATAGTCAAAGTAGCTCGTCGCGTTAGAACTTGTAATTCCTATTTCTTCATTGCCGCGTAAAATTTTAATTTCATCGGCAAAATCTGAGACATTTTTCCAGGCTACTTTTACACGATTTGTATAGCTTCCATCGGAAGCATCCGGGAACATCGGAAAGGTTTTACCGGTCACGGAAACTCCGGCGGATTGATAACCGAGACTGTTATAGGAAGCGACTGTGTATGTATAAGATTCGCCATTAACAACATTCTCATCTGTATAAATTGTTGTTGCTCTTGGCAAAGTCGCGATTAGCGCTCCATCCCGGTAAACCCTGTAATGTGTCGCAAAATCGGAAACATTATTCCAGTCGATCACAATTTTACCTATATAGGTTTCGTTGGTAGCTGTTACAGATGTGGGCGCTTTAAACGCTGCAGTAGAGGCTGATGTACTTTGCGAATAACTACCATTGCAGCTTAAACCACTATATGTATAACTATAGGTAAACGAGACATTGGTACTGGGTCGTGCATAAACCCGCATACTGCCGTTATTTGAATCGCCGGAGATCGGATCATTGGAATATCCTGGATTCCATGTAACCTGTCCCTGGGCAGAATAACCTATAAAACAGGGATTTGAATAGCCTGACCAGCTAACAGTGATGTAATAATCCGAACCGCTGGCTGTTGCAGATAACGTACCTTCTGCATCAACAACACTTATGGAATCTTCAGGCACAAACTGATCTGTAGCGGCATCAGAGTCCAATTTGGGAGAATTAAAAATAATTGTTTCTTGTTTGGAAGCCGGAACTTGTTCATCCGGCGTGACAGCGTCCTGGGCAACAAGTGAATTAAGTGCAAAAACACAATACACCAGGACAAAAAGATACTTCCTGTAACATTTTTTACCCATTTGGACCTCCTGTATGAAATTAATGAGTAATAAAAAATATATTTTTTAAAACGCGAAAATTGAATGGAAATAGGATGAATATATTCAGGTCTGTCGCAATAAAAAGAGTTTCAATAATTGTTTACTATTGAACAAGTAAGAGCTGGTGGAACAGTTTAACTTACAAAATCATCTTTCGGAAGACCAAAAAATATTGAATGTGTTAATCTTAACGATCTTTTTTTTAGTAACTATCATTAAACGCATAAAATTCTGTTAAAAGTGATAATTTTAAAAAATATGGTATTCTAATTGCATTATTTCGGGATTAAATCACTTTTTGGATTTTTAACTTAAAATTTTACGTTAACTGTTGAACGAATCAATAAGGAAAACCTATACCCGCTATGGATAACTTCGCAAACTCTGAAAATGCTGTAACTCTGATGCTTAACCAGATAACCGAAGGCCAGGCTGATGTAGTGGATCAGCTTTTACCGGTTGTTTATGATGATCTGCAGAAAATGGCGCATAACCAGTTAAGACGTGAACGCGCCGATCACACCCTAAATACAACAGCACTTGTGCATGAAGCTTATCTAAAGCTTGTTGATCAAAAAAATACAAACTGGAAAAATCGTGCACATTTTTTTGCCATTTGTGCCCAGGCAATGCGCCGGATATTGATCAATTATGCAAAAAGCCGCCTGGCAGAAAAACGCGGGAGCGGTGAAATTCTGGCCACTTTCAACGAAGATATCTTTATCAGGGAAACGCGTGCAGAAGAAATGCTGATTCTGGATGAAGCACTGGATAGACTCACACAACTGAACGAGCGGCAAAGCAAAGTAGTTGAACTTCGTTTTTTTGCAGGACTGACTCAGGAAGAAATTGCCGAAGTGTTAAATGTATCTGTACCAACGGTGCGTTTGGACTGGCGACTGGCACGTGCCTGGCTCAGCCGGGAAATTAAGAAAAATTTATAAAATAATTTTAACACTTTTAGTGCGTTTTTATGCGTATAAAAATTGAACCGCCATATTTAACGAACAAATCCGATTATAATGACAAAAGACCGCTGGGATAAAATCCAAACCCTGTTTGAACAGGCAGTAACAATTGAACCTGCTGAAAGAAAAACGTTCCTTGAGCAAAAATGCGCCGGGGATAGTGAGCTCTTAGACGAATTGCTTTCTTTATTACAAGCCGACGAAGATATCCCGGATATTTTGAATGGCATTGCCATCGATTCACTTAAATTGAATGAAAACCCGGACCTTGAAGGAAAACAAATCGGCGCTTACCGCATTCTGAAAAAAATAGCAGATGGCGGGATGGGCAGCGTATACCTTGCAGAACGTAGTGACGGCCATTTTGAGCGGCGGGTTGCTTTAAAAGTAATAAAAAAGGGGCTGGACTCCGAGCAGGTTATCCGGCGTTTTAACCGTGAAAGGCAAATTCTGGCACGGCTTCATCACCCCAACATAGCCCGCCTTTATGATGGTGGTCTCACACCTGATGGTCGTCCTTACTTCACAATGGAATATATCTCCGGCTTACCCATCAATAAATACTGCGACATACATAAATTAAACACAACCCTGCGCCTTAAACTTATGCTAAATGTGTTGGAAACCATAAGTTACGCGCATCGTAATCTGATCATCCATCGTGACCTGAAACCCGGTAATATTTTTGTTACCGACGACGGAAAAATAAAACTGCTCGACTTTGGAATTGCCCGCCTTTTGGACGAAAAAGATGAAGAATCGTCGCAGCTGACACAAGCCGGCCATCACATTTTAACACCGGAATATGCCGCACCGGAGCAGCTTAAAAGCGGGATGGCATCGATCTCTTCGGATATCTATCAGCTTGGTGTTGTATTATTTGAACTGCTGAAAGGAAACAGACCTTTTGACCTGACCGGTAAATCGATCAATGAAATTGAAAACATTATTAGCAACAGGCTGCCTGAAAAACTAAGTGATATTGATCTGCAAAAAATTTCAGAAATGGCACATCTGCGTCATCAATCGGTGCGTGATCTTAAAAAATTGTTTAAATCCGATCTTGAAAAAATTACAGCAAAAGCTTTGAATCCGGAAGCTGGCCTTCGTTATCTGACTGTGGATGCCTTTTTTGAAGATCTGACGAATTTTATGGACGGTAAGCCGGTAAAGGCAACAAATGCCACAATTATTTACAGGATAAAAAAATATGCGAAACGACACCGGATGGGTCTTTCTGTTGTTTCCATCCTGCTAATTTTTATAATTGGATTAAGCTCATTTTATACCATACAACTGGCATTCGAGCGCGATAAAGCACAGGCAGAAGCAGAAAAAGCGAGCCAGATTGCATCTTTTATGAGCGGATTATTTGAAATTGCTGATCCCGGGCAGACCCGTGGTGAAGATATCAGTGCCCTGGAATTGCTGGATCGTGGTGCAAAAAATCTAACTTCGGAGTTAACGGACCAACCAGAGATAAAAGCGGCACTGCTTTATACAATCGCCAATGTTTATATAAATCTGGGCAAATACGATCGTGCTGAACCCCTGATAAAAGAATCCCTGGCTTTACGTAAAAATTTGTTTGGAATTAACAATGAAGAAGTATCGGAAACATTGAGCACCTTGAATAAACTTTATTATGAACTTGGAAAATATGATTCGTCTGAAGTTACCATAAGGCAGAAAATTGAAATCAGCAAATCATTACATCATGGTGATCATCCCGATCTTGCTTTAGGTTATAATGACTTAGCCTGGATATTATTGGAAAAAGGTGATTACACTGCAGCTGATTCGCTGAACAATCTGTCGCTGAATATGCGAAAAAGGTTGTTTGGATATGAAAGTATTGATGTTGCAGAAAGCATTAACAACCAGGGAAGTGTTCAGTATGCCATGAGTAACCTGGACAGTTCTCTGAAACTTTACCGGGAATCATTGGAGATTCGAAAAAAACTGTTAGGAAATGATCACCCGCTTGTCATACAAAATTATGGTAACCTTGGCTTGGTAAATGAAGAAAAAGAACAATATGCTGTAGCCGATTCATTTTACAGCATGGCACTCAAAATGAATATCCGTCTGTATGGACCTGAATCTCCACAGACAGCCTGGAGTTACCAGGATATATCGCGGTCAAAAGGCAAGCAGAAAAAATACGGGGAAGCACTTCAGGCGGTGCGCAGAGCAAATATGATCCGCAAGAAAACACTGGGAAAAGATCATATTCTCCTGGCATACACCTATGATTACCAGGGTGATATTTTTTTATTAACAGAAAACCTGGACAGTGCTGCCATCTACTATAATAAATCGATTGATATCTACAGGAACGCGGATTCTTCAACCTGGGTTTATCTGGCTTCTCCTTTAAAAGGAATGGGTAGTATTCTTATGAAAAAGGGAAAATACTCTGAAGCTGAAAAATACCTGCGCGAAGCTCTGACCTTGAGAGAGAAGTATTTGCCACCGGATAATTATGTTATCGCCCGTGCCAGAACCGCACTTGCAAAATGCATTATAAATTTAAAAAACTATAACGAAGCAGAAGAATTGCTGCAATCGGCTTTCAGTATTTATGAAAAAATACCCGGCGAATACAACCAATCCAGGATTCAAACCCTGGAGACACTCGTCAATCTTTACGCCCTTCTCAGAAATAAGGAAAAATCCCTCCTGTATTCCAATCTGATTGAAAACCTAAAATAATCTTTAAAAATCTGGTTTATAACGATTATTTTTTTAATTTTACACAATTCTTATAATTAATAATCCCGAATTAATTTTAAACACATAAATATGCTCAAAATTATTGTAATAGGAAGCGGTGGCTTTATTGGAGCTGTCTTGCGTTATGGAATTTCCGGGTGGGCTCATCGCGTCTGGGGATCAAATCTTCCGTATGGCACACTGCTGGTAAATATCCTGGGTAGTTTTATCCTGGGTTTTTTCCTTTTTTACAGTGAAGGTAAAACAACTTTATCGCCAATGTGGCGCAGTTTCCTGGCAATTGGAATGATGGGTGCCTTAACGACATTTTCAACTTTTTCTTACGAAACATTCATGTATCTGCAGGAAAATCTTTACACCCAGGTTTTTCTTAATATCGGATTAAATGTTTTTCTAACATTGCTGGCTGTTTGGGCCGGCATGATCATGGCAAAACTCATTTAACCATTCAGGTAAATATGAAAAAAGAAGATAAAGGCAAACTATTACGTATTTTTATCGGGGAACTGGACCGCTTTAATGGCATCCCTTTGTATGAAGCGATTGTGCGAAAAGCGCACGAGATGGGATTAGCGGGATCAACTGTGATACGGGGTATACAGGGTTTTGGCGGAAACAGCAGGGTTATTCATACAGCCAAAATTTTAAGATTATCACAGGATTTGCCAATACTAATCGAAATTGTTGACACGGAAGAAAAAATACGGGCGGCAATAAAAATTTTTGATGAAATGATCACCGAAAGCGATGCCGGCGTGCTTATGACGCTTGAACAGGTTGAAATTATTAAATACCATAAATAAAAGATAAAATGACAGCAAATCCTGAATATCAGATCATATACGGGCGTCAGCCAGTAACGGAATTACTGCGATCCAATTACCGGGTTTTATCCATTTATATTGCACATGATTCTTCCGGAAAAATTGTAAACCAGATTTTACGTCTTGCAGAGAGAAAAAACATCCCGATAAAGACTATTCCAAAGAATGATATTCAAAAGCTGACCGGGCCAGTGGTGCATCAGGGTATTGCTGCAAAAGCTGAAGCACTCCATTTAAATGACCAGATTGAACTGTTTTCTTTTATCCGCAACATTGAAAATCCATTTTTACTGATCATGGACCAGGTTCAGGATCCGCATAATATGGGCGCCATCATCAGAACCGCAGAGATTGCCGGGGTTAATGCCATAATTCTTCCTGAGAAAGGTTCGGCCCAGCTAAACGCGACGGTTGCTAAAACTTCAGCTGGTGCTTTATTCCACCTTCCTATTTTCCAGGTTAACGATCTATATACCGCTATTGACAGTTTAAATGGCACAGGTATCAATACCTGGGCATTGATGCCCGGTTCAGAAAAATCTATGTACGACACCAATCTGAAAAAACCTTTAGCACTTGTGATTGGCAGCGAAGGTGAAGGAGTCCGCAAAAACATTGCAAAAATATGTACAGGAAAAATCACAATCCCGCAATTTGGCAAGATCGAATCGCTGAATGCTTCAGTGGCTTCAGCAGTTGTTTTGTATGAAGTGGTCAGACAACGGAAGAGTTAACTGATAAAACCCGCGCTATTCCTTTATAGCAAGATCCCTGATATCAACAATCTCGAGCACTTTTTTTGGATATCCTTTAAGTGCACTGTTTATCATAGCTAATCCAATTTCTTCGAGCGTACCCACATATTTAGGAAAAAGAGCTCTTAAAATTGGATAAGCAGGTGCAAAAATTTTATATACTTTATAAGCATTCTTTAATCCCTTTGTCGGCTGAATGTAGCCCGGACGAAACATATATGCAGAATTGAACATCTTTAAAAGATCATTTTCTGTTTTGCCTTTAACACGCGCCCACATGGCTTTTCCTTTTTCAGTACTATCTGTACCTGCACCGGAAACATAGTTAAACGTAATTTCCGGATTCAGCTGTTTAAGCGTCTTAGCAAATGAAAGTGTCAGATCGTACGTAAGCTGTGTATATTTATCTTCTTTCATTCCAACCGATGAAACGCCGGAACAAAAGAAACAGGCATTATAACCGGAAAGTTTGTCTTCGATGGCTGACAGGTCACTAAAATCAGCATGAATGATTTCATTTAGTTTTTTATCTGCCAGGCCGCACGGACGACGATTAACAACAAGCACTGCTTCAACATCCGGATGTTTAAGACATTCATACAACACCCCTTCACCTACCATACCAGTGGCACCTGTGATTATTGCCTTGATCTTCATTAATCTTTCCTGTCAAAATTTAGTTGAGTTTTTAGTGCACTATGATCCGAAATACTTCTGTTCTGTGCGTCTTTAATATCCTTTGTATTTATGTAATCTACCGACACTTTTTTAAAATTATAATTGGAAATCTTGTCGTAAGAAAAAATATAATCAAATCTCCTTGAGCCCCTTCCCGAACCAAATCTGAAAGTATATTCTTCTTTATTGCCGTTGTGCTCCATGTGCAAATCACGCGGATTACCAAGCGTCTCCAGCAAAATTGAATATGTTTCGTGGCTATAAGCATTATTATTAAAATCACCCGCCAATATTACAATCATGTTCAGAGGTGATCCGGCTACCCCCTTTTTTATAACTGCTGCTACCGAATTTTGGATAAATGAATAAATCTGCTGTATCTGGAAAAGCTTATGTTCTCGCCTGCCGATTGCCTGCACATGTGTATTGAATAAAAACAGAAAAGTTGAATCGCCAAGATTAAAAAGTGAGCCCATTACCGATTTGTTTGCCAAAAAATCGTTGGTTTTAGACATTTCTTTATCAAGGATTTTATGAATAATACCGTTTGAATTTTTGATATCATCAGCAAAATTAATGTCTGACAGATCAACCCTTGGATAATGCGCCATCAGATACAATCCGGCATCCTGAAAAATCAACTCAGGAAAAGAATTATAATCAACACGGGAAATTATTGTTTTATAAAACGATGTATCTGTTTTATCAATAATTTCATCTCGGGTGCTTTCATCAAATAACTCCTGGAACAATACAAAATCAAATGTACTTTTGTTTATATATTGCATCAATGAATCTACCTGGCCTTCTTCTTTATCATAAATGGCTTTAATGTTATAGGTTAAAAGGCTGATTGTATCTGCATGATTCGATCGCCCATATGCGGGCCCGTTTTTGATCGACATATAGTCAATGGTAGAACATGATTCAAGAAACACCGCGATCATCAGAACCAGAATATAGGATATAAGAAGGAGCTTTTTCACTTTAAAGAAACCCACCACTCCATCTTTATAACTTGCGGATTATCAAGATTTATTTGTTCTCCGATTTGCGGCACTGTAATGGCCATATTTAATTCCTGTGCTTTTTTCGTGACTCTTTCAACCGGATCTTTCCAGGGATGCAGTGCCAGTATAAATGCGCCCCAATGGATAGGCATCATTCTTTTTGCCTGCAAATCAACTGCAGCTTGCGCAGTTTGCTCGGGCAGCATGTGGATATTTTCCCAGCGCAGGTCATATTGTCCGCACTCCATCATTGCAAAATCAAAAGGTCCGTATTTCTCACCTATCTCCTTAAAATGGGGCCCGTAACCGCTATCTCCGCTGAAATATATTGTATGATCAACCGATTGAATCACCCAAGATGCCCACAAAGTGGCGTTTCTGTCAAGTATACCCCGCCCGGAAAAATGCCTGGCCGGAGTACAGACAAACTTCAGGTTATCAAAGCTTGCTTCTGACCACCAGTCATGCTCAGAAATCCTGGCAGAATCAACACCCCACTTAAGAAGGTGCGCACCCACACCAAGCGGAACGAAAAAATGCCCGACTTTATCCTTTAATTTCAAAATTGAACCATAATCCAGGTGATCATAATGGTCGTGTGAAAATAAAACCGCATCAATGAATGGCAGTTTTTCGATTTCAATTGGCAAGCCTTCCGTAAATCTTTTTGAACCCAGCCAGGGATGCGGCGCAGGTACATCACCAAACATCGGATCTAACAGAATATTTTTACCGGCAATTTCCAAAAGAAACGCCGAATGTCCAAACCAGGTCAGTCTTAAAAGTGAATCATTTTTCGAAGCGATCGTCAGTGAATCCACCGGAATGACAGGTAAGGGTTTTTCAGGTTTACTGTGCGGAGTACCTGACGCAAAATCTTTGAGAATAGAGAGTGACTTTGAAAAACTCATATCCAGTGAAGTAGGGATTTGGTTGACAAAAACACCATCACTATAGTGCCCGGTCTGGTAAAACTTCTCAATCTTTACATCTGGCTGAGAAGCACCAAATGTCGGATAAAAACTTACAAATAAAATTGCTCCGGTGACTGCAAAAGCGAGCAGTCCAAACATTATATAAAGTGACATTTTTAGAACCTTCTTTAATCGCATTAATCTAACCTTTTCAAAAAATTAACCAGAAAAACATATACACTTTTTCGCTAACGAAATAACCGTTATTAATATTTTCAGTTCCTTAAAAATTTTGTATTAAATGAATCCTAAAGAAATCTGGGTTTTTCATTCTCCCGGCTTTTTTTGTAAATTCACAGCGACCGTTTATAATCTACAAATATGCGTAATTCAATGTGAACTATTGATGCGTTTTTGAGTATTAAGCCAGAATAATCAGCGGAGTATAGTACATGCAGAATATCCTGTGGGCAGATGACGAAATCGAATTATTACAATCACATGTTTTATTTTTACAAAGCAAAGGCTATAATGTTACCACCGCATCCAACGGCGATGATGCCATTGCAAAAATTTCTGAAAAACCTTACGACATCGTTCTTCTGGATGAAATGATGCCCGGAAAGGATGGCCTTACCACCCTGAATGAAATAAAAGATCTGCGCCCGCAGACCCCGGTTATCATGATCACAAAAAGTGAAGAAGAAAGCCTGATGGAAGACGCTATCGGTAAGCGTATCGATGACTATCTTACCAAGCCTGTTAACCCCAGCCAGATACTGATGGCCTGCAAAAAAATCCTGGACCGGAAAAATATTATCAGCGAAAAGCGCAGCCAGGAATATGCTGTGGAAATTTCAAAATTGTCCTTCTCGCTTATGTCGATGAACAAACCACAGGACTGGATTGATCAGTTTATCAAGATTCAGCGCATGGACATGGAACTTGATGCATCAACAGATACTGATTTCAGGCAGATTTTATATGATCAGCGAAAAGAGAGTAACAAGGAGTTTGGCAAATACATTGAGAACAATTATGAACGCTGGCTGAAAAACCAGGATAACCGTCCGATTTTATCAACCGACCTGGTCTCAAAGTATGTCGTTCCGCAGGTAAAAAACAACAACAAAACCATTCTCTGTGTTATCGATTGTATGCGCCTTGACCAGTGGTTTACGCTGGAACCATTCTTTTACGAATGGTTCAACATCGAAAAAGATTATTTCTACTCCATTCTTCCTACGGCAACACCATTTTCCAGGAATGCTATTTTCAGCGGGCTTTTTCCGCAGGAAATTGAAAAAATGTATCCGGAACTCTGGTCAATGGATGAAGATGATGAAAGCTTAAACCGCTACGAAAAAGAGTTGCTCGAACTGCAACTGAAAAGACACCGTGTTATTGATGGTAAAGACGTACGTTATGTAAAAATCATGAATAATGAAGATGCACGAAACCTGGAAAAAAATATCAGCAACTATCTTGATGCCGACGTTCTGGCGATTGTAATTAACTTTGTTGATATTCTTGCCCACAGCCGCTCGGATTTACCCATCCTTAAAGAAATCGCACCCAACGAAGCTGCATATCGTTCGCTGACCCGCTCCTGGTTTGAGCACTCACCTTTTATGGCCATCTTCCGAAAAATTGCCGAAAGCAGTGCCCGCTTGTTTATTACCAGTGATCATGGCAGTGTGCGCGGGCTGCATGGTACAAAAGTGATTGGTGACCGTGAAACATCCACAAGCCTGCGCTATAAATACGGACGCAGCCTTAAAGTGGATAAAAAACATGCTACACTTGTGCGCAATCCTGAAGACTGGAAATTGCCCAGACGCGGAGTTAATACAAATTATATTATTGCCAAAGAAGATTATTATTTTGTTTATCCAAACAACTATCACAAGTTTTTAAATCATTACCGTGACAGTTTCCAGCATGGTGGTATTTCCATGGAAGAAGTTATTCTGCCATTGGTAAAACTACAGGGCAAATAAAAACTGAAATAAAACTTAGATATCATCATCGGTGATTGCATCAAGTAAATCATCCCGGACAAGCAGTAAAATGGCTGCCTGTGGAACAAGCAGGTATTTTTCATTTTCAAACTCAATTTCCACGGATGATTTTCTCAGGAATAAGGCATAATCACCTTCTTCAGCCTGTAAAGGCAGGTATTTGGGCTCAGATCTGTTTTTATCCCAGGGCTCTTCGGATGCGCCGGGATCAGGCAGCGGATATCCCGGTCCGACTTTATACACATAACCACCCTGTACTTTTTCCTTCGTTTCAACACCTTGTGGCAGATACAAGCCGGAATTAGTTTTATCTTTTTCAGAATCCGGTTTAATCAGGATTCTATCGCCAACGACGATGAGTTGTTTTTTCGATTTCATAGTTCTCTAACCTAAGTATTATTTCTTTTTTTTACACATATTCTTACAAATCTTAATTTGAATCCATCCCTAACTCTTCCCATGAAGGATATTAAATTCATAGTCAATAAATCTAATTTAACAAAGATTCAACCACATCAGCATCATAAATTTTCCCCACAGGATAAAGATTAATGCGATCATCCCAATACGGTGATTTTTTATAAAACCAATCCAGGATCGCATTCGGATCAGCTGCAAAAGTACTGTCACTATGTATCTTTGTTTCAAATTCTTTTTTTAAATTTTCGTCACTTGTCAGCATCAGACGTGCATATTCTTCCATCACATAATTTTCAGCATATTCTTTGCGTTCAAATATCGAATCAAAAAATCCCCAAAACAATAAAGAACCGGGGCCATCCGGCTCTAACAAATGCGCAATAATTTTTGAACGGCGCTGATTCATCGGTATGACGACAGATCCGGCAGGATAAACATAATCTTCTTCTATATGATGTTTATCAAATGTTAGTGTATGATGATTTTCATAGGGTTCCTGTTTCCATTTTACATTAGAAAAGCGATATGTTTTAACCGTTATCTTACGGTTTTCTTTCAATCGTTTATATTCTATTCCGTGCAAATCCAATCTTTCAATTATGGCGGTCCACTCCAGCGGAATAATATAGGCATCCGGCAATAAAGCGGTTTTGTCCGGTCCGTACGAATTATAAAAAGGTACCTTAAAAGTAAGTGTGTCTTCTGAAAAACGATACCAGTCGCCACCGCTTAAATCACTTTTTTCAACACTGTATTTAACTCCATTAAAATCGATCATGGAACTGTCATTCAGCTCTCTGTAAGTTAGTGTGTAGGGCGCTTCACGGAACTGCGGGCTTCTTGTAAATGCATCTGCTTTTACAATCTCTTCTTTTAGTTTCAGGTATTGGCCATCCAGTATCTTTAATGTTTCTTTAAGCATATGATACGTGCCATCCACACGTGTTTTATAGTCTTTTAGCATATGCGTTTCAATTAACAATCCCGGCCTGTTATGCAGAGGTGTATACCCGGTCGAAAATCGTGGTTTACTAGGTCCGCCGCTCATACCCGAACGCGGATTGCCCCACTCTTTAAACGATACATATTCGATGATTGGATAACCTAATCTATGCATGTTTTGTTTTAACGGTTGCAGATAATCCATTTTTGTCCATTCAAGTAAATTATCAGAGATCAATCCTGTTTGATCCATATCAAAAGTAACCACATATTGATAATCAGCCCCGTTTGTAACATGACAATCAATAAAGAATTCCGGGAGCCATTCATTGTACAGCTTTAACCAGGCTTTCATTTCAGGTGCGTCGGCTTTGAGATAATCACGATTAAGATTATAATTTTGTGCAGTTGTACGCCAGCCCATTTCTTCTGGTCCGTTTTGGTTAATGCGGTTATAAGGACCGGAACGCTCGTGACCATCCACGTTAAAAATCGGCATAAAAAGAATAGTAACATGATCGAGAAGATTAACATCTATATTCCGGATTATCATATCACGGATAAGCATGAGTCCGGCATCCTTACCATCTATTTCTCCAGAATGAATACCTGCTTGTATCAGCAATACAACATTAGCTGTTCTTCTTACTTGTTCAGCACTTGTATTACCGTTTTTATCAATTATCAGCAAGGGTAATTCTCTGCCCTGTGGACTTATTCCGAAGCTTGTAAAATGAATCATTTGAGAAGCTGCTGCTAACTTTTTGCAATATTCTATCGTCTGATCATAAGAGGGTGTTTGTTTAAATTGAGATTTTTCATAATAAGTTTGCCACTCACCTGTCTGCGATAAAAGTGATGTGACTATAAAAAAACAAGAAATAAATAACCTATACATCCGTTGCCTTTCAAATTAATTAACAGCATTTACCTGTGCTGATAATAATTATTTTTAAAACAACATAAAAGAAAGATTAATTAATATAGGTGTAACAAGTTTTTTGTTTGGGCGTATGTCATTTTAGCTCGCAATAAATTCAACCGGAGGTCCCATCAATGAGAAAGAAAAGCAAAAAATGGCTTTTATGGTCATCAATTATTCTTATAGTTGCCGTAGCCGTTGCCGCCTGGGCAATGAGTAACGGACAGGATGAAGAGCAAAATGGCCGCGCCACAGTAAAAGTGGAAAAGAAAAATATTGTTGAAAAAGCATTAGCTGTGGGTTCTATCGAACCGGTTAATGAGATTGATGTAAAATCAAAAGTTTCCGGTGTTGTCGGGAAATTGTACGCTGATGTCGGCGATTTTGTAAAAGCCGGAGATCCGCTTGTTGAAGTTAAGCCAGACCCGACTCCGCTGGAACTCGCACAAGCTAAGCGTGATGTCGAAATGGCCAAAATTGAGCTCGAAACACTTGACAAGGAAATCGACAGGGACAAGAAATTAAAAGAACAGGGATTCTTATCCGACCAGGAATTTGAAGTACTGAAGCGCCAGCATGAAGAAGCAAAACTGCGTGAACAAATGGCCATTGAACGCCTGGAGCTTATTGAAAAAGGAAAGGTAACGATCGCAAATACAAATATTGAAACCGTTGTAAAATCACCCATTACCGGATTTATCCTTGAAAAAAACGTAAACCTTGGTGATCCTGTGGTTCCGCTAACATCGTACCAGCCAGGCACAGCCATTATGCGCATGGCCGATATGACCGATCTGATATTTAAAGGAACCGTTGATGAAATTGATGTCGGTAAAATTAACGAAGGCCTTGGTTGCGAATTACAGGTCGGTGCCATACCCGGAGAACCAATTTTAGGAAAAGTAACTCTAATTTCACTTAAAGCTAAAAAAGAAGACAACACAACCGTTTTTCCAATCGAAATAAAAATCTCCGAGACAAATGATGCCACGCTAAGAGCGGGTTATTCCGCCAACGCCAATATAATCATAGCCAGGCGCGACAGTGTTTTAGCCATTCCGGAACGCGTTGTTACTTTTCGCAATGACTCCGCCTTTGTCAGAATTCCCAAAGGTGAACAGGGTTCCGAAGAGAAGTTCATAAAAACCGGCTTGAGCGATGCCATTTTGATTGAAATCATAGAAGGCTTAAAAGAAGGTGATGAAGTGCTTGAAAAAGAAGTAAAAGAAATCACCTGAAATATAAACCTGGGGAAAAAATGCCATTATTCGAACAACTCAGGGAAATATTTCGCTACCTGAGACAATATAAAGCCCGGACAGCGATGACCATGTTCGGAATCATCTGGGGTACGATGACAGTAATTATATTGCTCGCTTTCGGCGTTGGTGTTCAGAAACAAATGAGTAAAAACATGCATGGCATAGGGGAAGGGATTGCTATTGTATGGCCCGGCAGCACCAGTATTCCTTTTGAAGGTTATGGCAGGGACCGGCGTATCCGGCTTACAGAAGATGATATCGAATTACTGCGTACCGAAATCCGCGAGATAAAACGTATCAGTCCGGAATTCAGTAAATGGGGATCAGCCATCCGTGTCAAAGATAAAATAAATCGCCCGAACATCACCGGCATCATTCCCGAGTACAACGAAATGCGTAATATCTGGCCCGAAGATGGCGGTCGCTGGTTGAATGATCTTGACCTTAAACAAAAAAGACGGGTTGTATTTATCGGCAATCGCCTGCGTGATTTTCTTTTTGGTGATAATGCCGATGTTATAGGCAAATATGTCTACATAGATGAAACGCCTTTTAAAGTAGTCGGTGTGATGCGCGAAAAAACGCAGAACTCATCGTATAACCAGCGTGACCGTGACCGTGCTTTTATCCCTATGACCACCTTTAAATCAATCTTTGGCTATCAGTTTATAGATAATTTTGTTTACCAGATTGATGATCCGCGTTTGTCAAAAACAGTGCGCACCCAGGTATATACCACTTTGGGTAAAAAATTTAAGTTTGATCCAAACGACAGCGAAACACTCGGTATCTGGGATACTACCAATTTTGACGAGTTTATATTTTATTTCACGCTTGGTTTTAACATTTTTATGGGTCTGATCGGTGTAATCACATTAATCGTAGGCGGTATCGGGCTGGCTAACATTATGTATGTGGTTGTCCAGGAACGTACCCGGGAGATTGGTATCCGCCGTGCTGCCGGTGCCCGGCGCAGAACTATTCTGGGCAATTTTATTTTTGAAGCTTTTGTGATTATCGGTATCGGGGCTTTTATTGGATTTGCCTTGGCTTTAATCATCATTTCTGTATTTGCAGCGCTGCCCATCCAGGACTTTAAGGAAGCAGTAGGTACACCGCAGCTAAATCCGATGGTAGCCATTGTTACCATTTTAGTATTGAGCACGATTGGATTTTTAGCAGGATTTTTCCCTGCCAGACGTGCATCGCGACTGAATGTCGTTGACTGTTTAAGACAATAGACTTTTGCTACTCTTAAAAAAGATTTTTGATTGGAAGGTCCATGCATATAATAATGCTGCTAAGAGAATTTCTTGAAGATATCCGTTCGCAGAAGACCCGTGCTTTTTTGACAACGGTTGCGATAAGCTGGGGAATTATAGCTGTTACGCTGCTTATGGCTTTTGGAGAAGGCCTTTCCTTCAGAATGAAAGAAGGTTTGTTAAATGCCGGTGACCGCATAATCCGGGTATACAGTGGCCAGACAACGAAAAAATGGGAAGGCCTGCCTATTGGCCGGCGAATTTTATTAAAACAGGAAGATTGCCAGGTCATCGAAAAAAATATTCCGCAGGTAACCGTCGCAGTACCTGGTTTAGGCAGACGCGCACGCTTAAAAGCAGGAGATAAAATTTCATCTACCTATATGGAAGGTGTTTACCCGGAATTTGAATTTTTAAGACGTACCTTTCATGCGGCTGGCGGAAGATTTTTGAATTCCAAAGATTTAAGCGAACGGCGACGCGTTGTTTTTCTTGGCGGAGAAATTGCTGCAGAACTGTTTGGCAAGCCCGACCCAATTGGTGAAACTGTATATATTGATGGTATTCCATTTAATATTGTTGGCACCATGCCGGATAAGCTGCAAACATCCATGAATAATGGTCCGGATACACGAAGAGCTATCATTCCCTATTCCACGTTTCAGGGCATTTACGGAGACAAATATCTGGATGAGATGATTGTTAAACCAACCCGGGTTGAAGACGGGATGTACGTCGAACAGGAAATCCGGCGGGTATTGGGAAAGAAATATAAATTCGATCCCAGTGATGAACGTGCTGTCCCCATGTGGAATTTTATTGAAAACGAGCGTGAAGGTGAAAAAGTCTTTCGGGGAATAAACATTTTCCTGGCCGTAATAGGCTCCATGACCCTGATAATTGCCGGTGTAGGAGTTGCAAATATTATGTATGTCGTAGCCAAAGAACGCACCCGGGAGATTGGCATTAAGCGTGCTGTTGGAGCAAAACGACGATACATTATTTATCAGTTTGTTTTTGAATCTCTGCTGATTGCATTTATTGGAGGATCATTTGGTTTGCTGGCAAGCATGGGCCTGATAAAGATACTGTGGATGATGCCTGCCGAGGGAGCCATGGAATTTCTGGGAAGACCAATTCTTTCTTCAACGGTTTTGATGGTATCAATAGGATTGCTGGGATTAATTGGTTTACTTGCCGGCTTGTTTCCTGCAAAAAAGGCAGCGAGTGTAGATCCTGTTGAGGCCCTGCGATACGAATAGCTATTTTTTATACGAGATTTTAACCTTTTTTGAATTGAGCAGTACCGCAGAAAATATCATAAATGCCAGAACACCCAGCATAATTAATATCAATCTCTGCCAAGGATCACCGCTTACAACTCTGTGATAGACAAAGCCATAAGTTACAAAAACCCAGTTTAAAGCCGCGGCATACAACAACCACTGAATGCTTTTTAAAATCCAATCCTTTTTTATGATCAGAAAAAACGGTGCAATGAAAAACAGAATTGTTAAAACCCATTGACCGTTTCTAAAAAAATGGGCTGCAACAATCAGGTATGAAATTATTGCTGGTATTAATCTTTGAATCATATTTTTTTTAATGTTTTATATTACAAAATTATTTCTGTGGAATAGTTGAACTTTCCAGTAAATGAAAAAACTGAAAAGTTGTATGCCCTTTTTTTATGTCAAAAGTAAAGTCCTTTGTCATTGAGCTACCGTTTGCTGATCTGCTTGTAAGTTTTACAGATTGCATTCCTTCCGGAAGCGCGATCCGGGCATAAAAGATAGAATACGGTAACGTTTGCCAGTTGCGTGTGTCAGCTTTTTCAGTTACTGCATTTACAACAGAGAGCAGTGCACCCAAACCTTCACTTTTCTGACGAACAGCGTACTCAGATGCCTGTTTTACAGCCAACCGCAGCAGTGAATTCCCGAGTTCACGCAGCATCCTGTCCTGCAAGGTTTTAAAAGCAATTTGATTTATATCCTGAGCTTTTTCCATTGCAACTGCGGTACTATCGGAGCTGAGCTGTGCTGAGACATAAAAAGGTTTGCGCTCTATATATTTGGGAAAAGCAACACGGACTACTTTTAGATCGCCCAACTGCAAATCATCCTTTTTCCCGGATGAAAACGGAAAAGATAAACCAAGTTCTTCGTTTACAAAATTCACTGAACCACCGCTGCCCTTTACGATTGCAAAGTTCAGGCTCCATTCATCTTTAACCGGCCCTAAACCATTATTAAGAAAGAAAACGAGTTCACCACCGCTCTCTTTTACAGGCTTGTATTCCATCTTAAATATTTTTTGATAAAAACGCAGATCATCATCAAATCCATTAAGGTATGCTGTTCTAAGTAAATCCTTTTTTAATTGCTCAGGGGCATCTACACCAAAATAGGGTTTGTAAATTTTCTCATATGTCTCATATGCATTGCGATAAGACGTAAAAGCATTATTTATCTCACCGGATGCTTCAAAGATGATTCCCATCAGGTTCAGAGCAAAGGCATCCTGTTTATAACGATTTTTTTTATTTCCATACCGGTCATTCAAGTCATTCAGTTTAATATTTAAGCGGCGGCATTCGACCTGGGCTTCTTCGAGCATATTCATTCGCAGGTAATTCATTGCTTTATAATAGTGCAATTGAACAACTTCAAAATCTTCACCCTCGTAGGGTACAATTGTAGGATTAGAGAAAAAACTAAGGGCTTCTAAAGCGTAATTTTTTTGCAGGTCTTCTGTAAAAATATAAGCATCTTCAAAATATTGATTACTCTCTTCATATTTTCCAAGCATTTGCAGAACAACACCTTTTTGCAGAAAATAAAGCAGCCGGTCTTTACCTTCGGCTGCTTCCTTATTTTCATCGAGCAATTCGTTTGCTTTCTCAATGTCACCTGTTGAGAAAGATTCCTGGAATAAAAGATTTTTCTGGTACCATGTTGCACAACTGTATAAAAGAAGTACAAAAAAAAGTACGGAAAGAGCTCTGAATCTTTTTAGAAAGAACATTTTAATCTGCAAAATAGCCCGCTATATAATCAGTTTGTAATGAATTTTTTTATTTTCTTGTTACCAAGCCAAACCTTTTCATTGGTTTCAAGATCCGTAAGCTCAAGATCAACCTGATAGAAAACAACTTTGTCATCACCTTCTTTATCGACAAGTGAATTAATGACTCCCTGCAGAATAAAATCTGCACCTTTTTCTTTTCCCCATTTCTTTGCCGTTTCTGCAGATGCAAATTCCTGCTGATCAGCACGTTCACTGCGCAGCTCATCTCTTGCTTCAGCTCCCTGCACAATACTTACTTTACCGGAATTGACAAATTCACGCTCAATATCTTTTATAAAGGTTTCAGCACTGATAAGTTCATGGGTTTTATTTTTAACCAGCCCGACGATGATCACCGGTTTTTTTCCGTTTTGTTCAACAAAGTTTGTCAACCAGATCCTTGACAAACCATCGTTTACCATTTCAGTCGCAACCAATCTTGAATCTGTATCATTCCAGCGTCCGCTTAAATCTGTTTGTGAACCGGCATCTATACGTTTCACTTCCCTGGTTGTGCTGCAGGCAGTTAAAAATAAAAAGAGAGAAAACACAGCTATTAATATTCTCGACATCTTATATCCTTTCTAATTAGTTATCGCTATTATACTTTTCATTAAAATTGTATTTTTGGGTTTTTATTAAGTCCCATGCTATTAATTGCAACTATTATATGATTATATTCAAATATTTATTTTTAATATTAGTATTAAATAATTAACAAAGATTAACAAAATAGTTGGTTTAGCAGATTAATAAGCATTATATTTGCCCTAAGTGTAAAAATTCAAATATACGTTAGAAATGAATTTAATGCACTTCCCTGTGGGCTGGTTCATTCTTTTTTTGGTTTTAAACTTTATAGAATCTTCCTAAAAAAACATATAATATCTTACCAGACAACTAAGTGATTCAAAGGGGGTTGTTTATGAAGCAATGCTTGCTCTGTATACTTTCTTTTTTATTTTTGTCAGCCGTGTTACAGGCACAGACAACAGGTAAAATTGCCGGTATAATTACTGACAAGAGGACGGGTGATCAGCTTGTCGGTGTAAATATATATATCGAGAACTCTAACCTTGGTGCCACGACCGATTCCGACGGTGCGTTTTTTATCCTGAATGTCCCGCCCGGTTCCTATACCGTAAAGGTTGAGTTTATCGGTTATAAAACAAATGTATTTGAAGAAGTGAAAGTGTACGTAAACCGTACAACCACTCTCGAAGTCCAGATGGAAGAATCTGCATTGGAACTGGACGAAGAGATTGTGGTCGTTGCTTCAAAAATTTCTCTAAAGAAGGACCAAACCAGTTCTATCCGAAATGTAACATCGGAAGATATGGAAATTCTGCCTATAGAAAACACTGGTGACATCGTAGCGATGCAGCCGGGTGTTGTTTTAGGCCACATGCGCGGCGGACGCAGTAATGAAACAGCATATCTCGTGGACGGGATATCTGTTTATAACGGTCTTAATCGCGGAACTACTGTTAATATTGATCCGGAAGCCCTTCAGGAAGTGGAAGTTATTACCGGAACATTTAATGCTAAGTATGGCGAAGCCATGGGTGGTATTGTAAACATGGTTACCAAAGAAGGCGGAAATGACATTCACGGTAAATTTGAAGGCTTCCTAGGAAATTACTATACATCCCATGGTGATAAATTTCCTGGTCTCGATATGGCAGAGATTGACCGTAATCGCGATTATAAATTTTTTGTAAATGGTCCGATTATCAGAGACAGGCTGACTTTTTTCCTGAGTACCCGTGTTCAGGATAATCTTAATTATTTGAATGGAATCCGCCGTTTCAATATTTCTGATGCTCCGGATTATTCGCTTTGGCAGAATCCACGCGCATTTGATCAGGAAGGCAATTACCTTTTTAATCAGCATACCGGTGATGGTGAGTATGTCCCGATGGATTGGGGCCAAAGCCTTAACTTTACAGGTAAGCTTACTTTTAAAGTAAGCGATCTGAAAATGTCTTTAACCTATTTATTGGATCAGGGTAAAGGACAGAATTACAGCCATGTAAATAAATACAAACCGGATGGCCGCAATGTGAACCACAATGACAGCTATCTTGTTATGTATCAGCTTAACCATTTCCTGGCTCAGAATGCATTTTATGAATTGAAATTTTCATATTCTAATAGTTATGGTGCTTCTTACCTGTATAAAGATCCCACTGATCCGCGGTATATTCATGATCGCTATTCAGCAAATTCTGACTATACCGGATTCCTGACAGGCGGCCAGGACAAATCTTTCTATGAAGGAACCACAGAAAAATTTCTTGGCAGGATGGATATAACCTGGCAGGTTAATAAATCCAACAGCATTGAAAGCGGATTTGAAGGTACGCTTTATCGTTATGATTCACGCAGCCAATCTATCGTAAACAAATACAGAAATACTGCTGCATCAGATTTGTTGTATGAACCTGAAGTTCTTTCCGATTCAACGGCATACGCAGATATTTTCCACAAAGAACCAATACAGGCGGCTGTCTGGATATCAGATAAAATGGAATACGAAGATATGGTTCTCGATCTTGGTGCACGTCTGGAATATTTTGATCCTAAGACAACATACCCATCCAATTACAGAAATCCGGGAAATCTGCTGGCAAAAGAAGATCAACCGGAGTGGATTTCAACCCCGCTTGATGCTGATGCCAAAGTTAATGTAGCACCGAGATTGGGCTTCTCTTATAAATTAGGTGATCGTGCTTTGCTGCGTTTCAGCTATGGCCATTTTTATCAATACCCTGCACACAGCACAATGTACTTAAACAATTCTTACATATTAAGCCCTACAAACTATGAAAGTACTATCGGTAATCCGCAGGTTGAACCTGAAAAAACCGTTAACTACGAAATTGGTTTGTGGCAGGTTTTAAACAACTATATGGACCTGGAAGTAGCGCTTTGGTATAAAGATATTTACAATCTTTCTACTGTAAATATTGTAACCACCTACAACCAGATTCGTTACGGGCTTTACGGCAATAAGGACTATGGCAATGCCCGTGGTCTGGAAATTAAATATCACACCCGCTGGGCGAATTTCTATTCTGAAGTTAACTATACGCTGCAATATACCCGCGGTAATGCCGATAACCCGATTTTTACATTCAGCCGCGCCGGCAGCAGCCAGGACCCGATACCAACACTTATCTCTATGTCCTGGGATCAGCGCCACACGTTAAATGCAACCGTTGGTTACAACACAGTAGACTGGGGCGCAACATTAACCAGCTACTTCGGTTCAGGTTCAGCCTATACCTGGTCACCAATCGATCAGAATCCGCTGCATCGTGTTAACCTTTATCCAAACAACAGTTATAAGCCATCGCATTATTCTCTTGATTTGCGTGTCTTTTATGAAATGCCGGCAGCCATGGGTTTAAAACTGCGCTGGACTCTTTATATTTATAACCTGATTGATCACCTGAATGAAAATGGTGTTAACGGAAATACAGGCCGTGCCAACCAGGCTATTATTCGTGAATCTGATCTGCTTGGTCACTGGAGTGATTTCAGTACTTATGAAGACAGAATCTACAGCCCGACAGCATGGTCCAGTCCGCGTTATATTAAACTGGGTCTTGGAATTACATTTTAACAACTATTGAATGATAAAACTTAAAAAGATTACGAGTTAAAGAAAGGACTTCTGATATGAAGAGGAAAATCCAGTTAATACCTTTCATAAGCATCCTGCTGTTATTCAGCATTGATTTGTGGGCACAGGGTAAAGTTTATGAAGGTCCGGATGATCCGGCAGGTGACCCGCATCTTGAACGTGAAGGATTTATGCGCGGTAACCGTGTCCAGCTTTTATTTAAAAACAACACAGAACTTGGAGACTATCCCAGAAAAGACGCATCACGCTGGCCTGCTGGTGTTACAGGCAATGTTATGCACGATGGTATTACACTTTTAATTAGCTCAAAAGTATATCTTACCGATCAATCCACTCCGGTTACGGATCCGGATGAAGTAAATCGTCTCAGAGAAGAAGGCAACCTTGATTCACTCTTCTTCTGTCAGGCTAACTACCGTGAAGAAATGGACCGTGACCCTACTGGCCAGATTGAATGGGGCTTCCACCCGGTTCCCGGCTATATGAATAACTCCAGTGAAACTCCGGCAATCAGTAATGATCCGAATTCCTGGCCAACTGCCGGATGGCCTTATATTGGCACGGAATTACACTGGCCTGGCGAATGGGACGGACGTTTCGGGCGTGGCCAGATCCGCTCTGACCTGGAATGCTATTTTGTTGCAAATGATGCCCAGGATATTGAATACCTTGGTGATGATGACTTTATAAAATACTATCCGCGCCCGGGTGTAAAAATTGGTGATATCGATGGTGGTGTTACTGTACAAAAAGGCGAACCCTGGGGTGGTATTGGTGTACGTGTAAAACAACGCGGATTCCAGTGGAACAATCCTATGGCCCAGGATTGTATTTTCTGGGAATACACCATTGCAAATATTTCTGATTACGATCTGCCGTATATGGCATTCGGGTACTGGATGGACAATGATATCGGTGGTGAAAACACCGGTGAAGACGGCAGTTTTGACAAAATTGAAAACCTTGCTTATACCTGGGATACAGATGGAGTAGGTGAAGATGGTTATCAAACCGGAACCATGGGTCTTGCCTTCCTGGAAAGTCCCGGTATTTTTAATGATAATGTAGATAATGATGATGACGGATTAATAGATGAACAACGTGCAAACCCGGCCGGTGTTTATTTAGATGATCCCTATGGTGGAATCGTAGATTTACAAAAATTCTTATCCTTTTATGGTCTAAAAGAAACCGACCTTAAGCCACACTGGTCAGGTGATGAAGATCAGGATTGGCAGGACGGTGAAGACACCAATGAAAATGGCGTTTATGAAGCCGATGAATATGCCGGTGACGATGTTGGTCTTGATGGTGTTGCTCCAGGTGAAGAAAACTACAATGGCCCGGATGCAGATGGTACCGAATGTAATCATATGCCCGACCTTGGTGAAGGATATGCAGAACCTAATTTTGCCTGGACAGATGTTTCTGAAACCGACATGCTTGGTTTAACCACTTTGTGGTTCAGACAAATTCCTGTTCACGTAAGCCCCTATTACGGCTGGCCGCGTAACGATCAGGATATGTGGGAACGCATGACCAGTGATACTCTGGAATCCGGTGCGACTCGTATTGACAACCTTGGTGAGTTGTTTGCATCAGGTATTTTCCCGCTGTACCAGGGCCGTACTGAGTTTATCTCGATGGCCGAATTACATTCTTATGATGCATTATCCGGTCTTACTTCAGCCGAACATACAGCTCCGGCACTATTCACACTAAAGAAAACCGTTCAGATTATCTACGAAAAAGACTACCGTTTTGCGCAGCCACCGGTTATGCCGATTCTTAGTGCGGTTCCCGGTGATGGATATGTGGATCTTTTATGGGATGACCGGTCTGACAAACGTACGCGCGAACCGATCCTGAATAATGAAAATGATTTTGAAGGATATAAAATTTACCGCGCTACCGACAAGGATTTTACTGATCCGCGTGTAATTACAGACGGATTTGGTACAGAAACCTTATTAAAACCAATCTTTCAATGCGATAAACGTAACGGACGTGATGGTTTTACAAGCTACGGCTTACTCAATGGTATGGCTTATTACCTTGGTGATGACCGCGGCCTGGCTTATTCTTTCCGTGATAATAATGTTAAGAACGGACGCACTTATTATTATGCGCTTGTGGCTTATGACTATGGTATCCCGCCGGGAGTACTGAAAGGATCCGCGGTTGTATCACAGGATGCATCCTACGGTATTGCGCCATCTGAAAATAACGTTGTTATCGGTAAGGATGATTTTGAGCAGGTCAATTTTATAGGTCAGAACGTTGCTATCGTAACACCCGGAACAAAAGCAGCGGGATCAACCAGTGAAACAAAATACAACATTGCTGATGCAAATCTGATGGGCACCGGGACAATCATCCCTGAAGTTGTTTCGCCTAAATTGCTCAAAAAAGACCACCAGTATAAAATTAAGTTTGATATTGAAAAGCTGAACACAATCAACCGTTTTACAACTGAGCGTTATCAATACACAACCAACGGATTGTACATATACGATGTTACAGAAGACAACAGACTGATTTTCTCAGATCTTATGATTCCAACTGAAAGCGGTGTAACCCGCCCTGAGAAATACAATACGGTTCTGGAATTCTATGACAATCCTGATGGCGACGATTACTTCCATCTTGCGGTTGATGAACCGCGCCAGACGGACGTTTTTGATGGTATCCGACTCAACATGAGCATGAATAACCGTACATCGGTTTTCGATTCCAGCCGTTCCGGATGGATGCCCGGGAGTTCCCCGGTTAAAATCAGGCTGACCGAAGAAGGCCAGCTTTATTATCCATGGGACTATAATATTGTTTTTTCTGATGAAAACATTTACACAGGTATTACCCGTCGTTACTCTTCCGGCTTTAAAGATGCCGATGGCAATTCTTACGGACTAACTGATATTCTGAGAGAACAGGATTTTACTTTTAAAGTTGAGAACCTTAATGACCTGGACTCCCTTGGACAACCTAAATTAATGGACATAGTTGTATTAGACCGTAACGCTAATGGGGAATATGACATTCTTGAAGACCTGATTTTAGTCGGGCAAAACAGTAACGAAAGCAATGTCCGTTTTGAATACACGATATTCACACTGGACTTCAGCAGTGCAACGGATTCAACACAGTTACCTAAAAAGGATGATGTATTTGCTGTCCGTTTTAACCGTCCGTTCTCAATTTCCGATTCAATTCTTTTTGATGTTGATTATGAAACCACAACAGATGAATCTGCCTATGAGAGCGACATGAAAGATATTCGTGTGGTTCCCAATCCATATATTGCTACAAATGTTATGGAAGCATCCGTCGTCAATAAATACCTGAACCAGGGACGCCGCTTGATGTTTACCAATCTCCCTGAAAAATGTACGATTAAAATCTTTACAGTAAGTGGTGTACTTGTAAGAAAACTTGATTTCCCTGAAGACGGCCTTGTTGGTTATGCCGGCCTGGGTGATTCTAACACCGGTACGCTGCATTGGAATATGCTTTCAAAAGAAGGACTCGAAATAGCAGCCGGAATGTATGTTTACCAGGTTAAAGACCTTCGCACAGGAAAAGAAAAAGTCGGTAAATTTGGCGTCATTAAATAACGGATATTTCAGAAAGGATATAACATGTCATCCATAAAAACTTTACAACAAATGTGTGTGATATTCCTTGTACTGCTTGGAATATCCTTTGGCCAGAAGCCTGACCGCGTCGGAACAACAGCGGCAAACTTCCTGGAGATCGGGATTGGTAGTGCCGGGGTTAGCCTTGGAGATGCCAATACTGCATCAATAAATGATCTTTCCGCCATTTACTGGAATCCTGCAGGACTGGCACAAATGGAAAATAACGAAGTATTGTTTGTTTACCAGCCCTGGATCGCGGATATCAGCACCGTTTTTGCCGGGGTCGGTTTAGTGATTCCCGATGTGGGTAATCTTGGTATAAGCATCTTCGGCCTTAATTATGGCGATATCGAAGTTACCAACATGGATTCCCAGGAAGGAACCGGTGAAAAGTACAGTGCAGCCGATTATGCTATCAGTTTGTCATTCTCGCGAATGATTGTTAGCTGGTTTTCATTTGGTGCAACAGCCAAGTACATTTCATCAAAAATATGGCATTCGGAAGCAAATGCCTTTGCTTTGGACCTGGGAGTTCAGGTTCAGACTCATTTTATGTCTTACAGCGGGCAGCGCCAAGACGGCTTGAAGCTTGGAATGAGTATTTCCAATTATGGCACACGTATGCAATACGACGGCCATGACCTGCTCTTTCCTGTGGATATTGATCCGGATGGTAATGGAAACTTCCAGAACCAGCAGGGTCAGTACAAAATGGGACAATGGGAATTACCCTTAATTTTCCGGGTTGGTGTTGCAGTTGACCCGCTTGTTTTTGAAAATCAAAGACTGACACTCGCTGTCGATGCTCTTCACCCGAACAATATGGGCGAATCAATAAATATGGGCGCACAGTATAAAATTAATTCTCCGGGAACCGGCGAGTTTTTTCTCCGCGCCGGATATAAGGCGTTATTTTTGGATGATTCACAATATGGCGCAACATTCGGACTGGGTGTAAAATTGTGGATGGCTGGCAGCAATGCTGTTAAAGTTGACTACGCCTTTCAATCATTGGATTCATTTGGTGCCATTCACAGTACCAGTGTCGGCTTTGTATTTTAAGTTTAAAAATAATCTGTAAAACGACCATTTATTAAGAAAAAGGAGTGTCGTATGAGAAACAGTGCACTGTTTCTGGTGATTTTAATTGCCACAATAATAAGCGGTTGCCGCGAGATGGATGTGATTGATCCACAGAACTTGCCGGACGATAAAGCAACCGGGATTTATATCAATCAGAGTTTCCGCCGGCCAATGGGAATTAACACATTGTTTATCAATGCCGGGGATACTGTTACTCTGGAACTTAAAAGCATTTTGATAAATGATCCGGATTATACCTGGATTTCAAATGATGAATCCATTGTTAAATTTATGGAACATCCGGATGGTGAAAACTACATCTACGCCATTGCAACTGGTGACAGCGGTTCTCAAACTTCTTTTTCTTTGCAGGATGATGGTAATGGCACCACGAAAACGCTGCCGGTATATGTTGTTAAACACTGGGCTGACCCGATGTTTTTCACATTTATTGGAAGCCTGGACAATCATTTCTACTATGTTTCCTATCTCAAGAAAACCTGGTCTGATGCAAGAGACGATTGTATTGCCCAGGGTGGACATCTTATTTCAATCAACTCCCGCGCAGAAAACGATCTGCTAAGCCTGGCTCCTGAACGCAACGGACTGGAAACCTGGATTGGTATTTCCTTTATTAATAACAATTTGCTGCGTTTCTGGGTAACCGGCGAAGTAGTAGGATTCGAAAACTATACAAGTAAACCATCCGAGCCAGGAATCTTTGCCGAATACTATTTCTATATGCAGGATGATGGAAGATGGGAAAACTGGCACGAAATTGCTTATCAGTATTGTCTTGAAATGGAATAAAATACTTTTTCTCTTTATTTTATGTCCCCTGCCTGAATAAGACGGGGGATTTTTTTTGTCTGAAAACTTGAACCACGGAAAGTAATATGTATAAAAAAACAGTTTCTCTTTTCCTTATTTTGATTACACTCTCCTGCACGCAGCAAGAGATTAAAGAGCCTGGTGAGCAAATCCTTGTAAATATAGACAACAAAGTTACGATCAGCCTGAATGAATTTCTGAGACGCGCTGAGTACACCATACGACCACCGTATGCAAGGGACAACAGTTACCTTACAAAAAAAGTAATACTTAATTCCCTGATCGCTGAGAAACTTTTTGCGCTTGAAGCAGGCGAAGATAATGACTTTCTAAAACAAGAAGAAATTCAACTGTTTATAAAAGGCCGCCGTGAACAGGCTATGCGGCAATATATGCATTATCTCGAAGCCACTGAACTGGTGCGGATTGATACTGCAGAGATTAAAAAATACTACCCGTATGCAGGGCGCGAATACGACATATCCTATTTTGTAATTCCAGACAGCCTGCAGTCTGCCAATAAAGAAATTCTTAAGAAGACACCGGATTTTAAGTCTCTTTATCAACAGGTCTATGGCGACACCAGCGCCCCAAAACGAAAAGTAACATTTCACAACAGTGAAAATCAGGTTGTTCTTGATGCACTTTATGGGCAGGATGTCAAAAAGAACCAGGTGCTGCAACCTATGCGGATAGAAAACGGCATGCTCTATATGAAAGTTTTAGGCTGGAAGAATACAATGGCTATTACAGAAAACCA
This sequence comes from Calditrichia bacterium, assembly GCA_020635035.1. GTDB lineage: Bacteria > Calditrichota > Calditrichia > Calditrichales > J004 > JACKAO01. Next base: position 7,684 of record JACKAO010000003.1, on the reverse strand, counting down.
GGTTTTGGAGCGTTCAAAAAAAATAAAAGAAGCACTGACTATGAACAAATCCAGTGTAATCTGGAACAAAAAAGTAGCAGAAATAATGAAAGGAAAAACAGTTTCTTTTGATGAATCAACATTTTGGGAAATAACTCAAATCTTTTATGAACTCTATTTTTCAACCCAGGAAAAGAAAATAGAATCAATACAGGAAAAAATATGGGATATAGAAAAAGACCCGGAACAGGCTTTCCAAAGTCTTGAAGATCGTTCTATTTTAAATAAACCGTTACTGACAATTGACGGGCAAACCTGGACTGTTGCTGACTTCCGGAAAGAACTGATCCGGCACCCGTTGGTATACCGCGACAGACGTATGCCTGCCAGGTCTTTTGCAAAAGAATTACGCCTGGCTATTGCAGATCTTATTCGTGATAAATATGTTACTGAAGAAGCCTATAAAAAAGGATATGATAAAGTAAATATCGTGCAGCGCAATGAACGTATGTGGAAAGATGCGCTGGTTTCAGTATATGAAAGAGATAAGTACTTAAAGTCTGTAAACGAAAAACGTGATGCCGGTAAAAATTATATCAGTATAATCGGAGATCACCTGAACAGTTTTGTTGATAGTTTGCAGGTTAAATACTACAAAAAAATTGAATTGGATTTTGATGCATTCGAAAATATAACACTTTCAACAATCGACTTATACACATCTCAACGAAATCAGCCTTTTCAGCAGGTCGTGCCCATGTTTCCAATTTTGACAACGGATCATATGATTGAATATGTAACAAAGATGAAAAAGGAGCAGAATTAAAAAATTATTTCCAAATCGGTGAACAAAACCGGTATCAGTCGGAAATCAGCTTTTCTGTGGAAAAGCGCCTGCGGAGAGATTTGTAAATAGAGCCAGTTACCGATTAAACGTGTTCTCCATTCGACAGCTAAGGTGTGTCCGTCCACAACCGTATGCGGGCTTGTATGGGCACCAACCCGCCAATAGGTACCAAGAACTGTATTCTCACCTATAAAATGCCTGACAAAAAAGGTTTGCTTCAGATCCACTCCACGCGCTTGTTTTGAATAAAGTGCTGAGCTTCGTGATCGAAACCATGTTTCATCACCCAGCGATCTGCCAAAATCAACCTGCGTTCTTTCACCAAAACCTATATCCGAAAACCAGAATCCTGATTGAATAAACCTGAAGTTCCAGTCCCCCAGGCTTCTTCGGAATCGGACACGCATCATTGTGAATGGATTAAATTCATTAGTACGTATTTTTATCCCGCTGATAAATTTCAGATGCTCAGAAATACCACTGAACGGTGAAAACTGCAATCCGATCAATGAACTTATGCGACGCGTGGCTGTGGAACCAAACCTGTCATCGGAATAATCCCTGTCATCCGGATCCTGATCATTGTCATCATCCGGTAAACTTGTAAAAAGAATCTGCCAGCGATTTTGCAGACGCGGTAAAACAATGTTTATCCTGACAGGAACAGGATAATTTAAACGGCCGCTTTCCTTCCACATGAATCCCGGCTTAAAACGCAGACTGCTTGTTTGCAATTCATCTTCGATCTGTTCGTCACTAAAAAAACTATCCAGCCTGTCCACAAGGCTATGGAAGCCAAACGGACGTTTTTGATCCAGGGTATCCTGTTTATCATTAGTGATCAATGAATCCATATTTACAGAACTTGCCTGGACCGATGATATTCCAAAATCAGAAAAGATGGATGCAATAAACAGAATCAAATGAAAAATCAAAATATGATATTTTTTATGGGATAAAATCATCTGTCATTAAAATACTGATTGGGCGAGTAAGATACGGTCATCCGGAATACAATCAAAATCATTGATTTTTGCACAGATCTGTGGTTTTAAAGAATACTTTGCTTGTTCTAAAGAAAAAAATTAAACTTCTTAAAAAAACAATTTTTGGAGTCCGATGGATCAGCAAAAAACCGCCCTGGTGATCGGGGCAACAGGATTAGTAGGCAAAGAAGTCGTACGGCTTTTACTTGCCGACGGCCGCTATAGTTGTGTAAAAGCTTTTGTCAGACGTCCGATTGGATTTTCACACCCTAAGCTGGAACACCATATTATAGATTTTGATGATCCTGCCACCTGGGAAAATTTAATCGCAGCGGATGAACTCTTTTCCTGTATGGGGACAACCCTTAAAAACGCAGGCAGCCAGGAAGAGCAATACAAAGTGGACTACACTTATCCCTTTCAGATTGCCATAGCTGCTGCAGAAAACGGCATTAAATCCTATGCACTGGTTTCATCTGCAGGAGCTTCGGTTGACTCCCGGTTTTTCTACAGCAGGATGAAAGGCGAACTGGACCGGGATGTCTGTAAACTTGGTTTTGAAAAGATCTGTATTCTCAGGCCTTCTTTATTGCTGGGTCAAAGAAATGAGCGCCGGATAATGGAAAATATTTCTGCTGTTATGTGGAATATTCTTTCTCCGTTTATTCCGCCAATAAGAAAGTTTAAACCAATTTTCGCCGGTAGCGTTGCACAAGCGATGATCAACCAATTAAATGATGATTTCAGCGGTGTTAAAATCCTGGAATTACTGGAAATTTTTAAGAAAGCGAAAAACTAAACCATGAGAAGCCCCATCACCTTTTTACTGATTTTTTCTATAATTATTCTTGCTGTCGATTTTTATTCTTATCGCGGCATTAAAAAGCTTACCGCCCATTTTTTTACACATCACCGCCGGATAGTTTTCTTTCTCTTCTGGTCGCTGCCTGTCATGCTGATCAGTGCATTAATCATATTTTCACTATTCAACCGTTCTATAAATCCTGCGGACTATATGCCGTACTTTCACATTGTCAGCGGTGGTTTTATACTTTTTTATCTGCCCAAACTGGTTTTCATACTTTTTAATTTTGCCGATGATATCATCCTGATGGTAAAAAAAATAGTTAACACATACAAAAAACCGGCAGTGCAAACAGATCCCGCGAACAGTATGACGCGTAAACAATTTTTAAACAAGCTGGGAATTATCATTGCTGCTGTTCCTTTTGCATCGGCACTATACGGCATAACCTGGGGACGTTTTGATTTTATCGTTCGCAAACACAAGCTCTATTTTAAGAATCTGCCTGCAGAATTTAACGGGTTACGTGTTGTGCAGTTTTCCGATTTTCATATTGGCAGTTTTTCACATTACACCGATGAAGTTAAGCGGGCCATTGATTTGATCAATGAACAGCGCCCGGATCTGCTTTTGTTTACCGGGGATATTGTAAACAATGTTGCCGATGAACTTGAAAGATACATGCCGATATTACAAAACCTTGAAGCAGGGATCGGGAAATATTCAGTTCTTGGCAATCATGATTATGCTGATTATGTGCGTTGGTATACCGATCAGCAAAAGCAGGAAAACATGATAAGGCTCCGGCAAATGCAGGATGAGTTGGGACTGCAGCTTCTTCTTAATGATTCTCAAAAAATATTTTACAAGGACAATTTTATTGAACTGCTTGGAGTCGAAAACTGGGGACTGCCGCCTTTTCCGCAATATGGTGACTTAGAGAAAACCCGCCGGAATGTTGATAAAAATGCCTTCAAAATCCTTATGTCACACGACCCGACGCATTTTGCAGAACAGGTAAAAGGCACTGATATCGATTTAACGCTTTCCGGGCACACCCATGGTGCACAGTTTGGTATAGAAATTCCCGGCTGGCGCTGGAGTCCGGTGGATATGCGTTACACCTATTGGGGCGGATTATACAAAGTTAGTGAGCAGTATGTAAATGTTAATACGGGATTGGGTTTTATCGGCTTTCCCGGACGTGTTGGCATGCCGCCTGAAATAACCCTTTTCGAGCTGTATTCAGGGGAAGAACAAGCATAAGTTCTAATACGTTGCAAAACTTATGCTGAAGATTCTGAAAGTATTTTTATCTATTTTTTTTGCATTGTATTCCAATTCAAGCCCAACGGATGATCCTATAGGAATCCGAAACCCAACATCAAGAGCCCAGAAATCATAGACATGTAACTCTTCTGCTTCAAATACCCAGATAATTGGGAGAAGTGCATTATAACTCCCACGGATGTAAAAATTTTTAAAACGTATTTCCGGTCCAAGATTGGCATAAGGCAGCATGAAATAAAGCAGCGTGCCTGCTTCACCACTCAGGTTTACAGAAAAAGATTTATTTTCTGTCCGGTAAAAACTGAAGATATCCGACCAGCGATAATTCATTCCAAAAATTGGAAAATAGTTTTCAAGATCGAACTGAAACATCAGTAACCAGTTGGTTAAACGAAAACGATTAAAATAATTTGGCGGGATTGCAGATCTTAAAGGTTTCCAAATTCCCAGCCTGTTTTCTATGGCATTCTGGCTGGATGATGAATACTCCTGCATAAAAAGTGTATCACACGGCAGGTATACAGCATAACCTTTTTCCAGGTATTGTGCATTCATGTTCAAATCGCTGAGCGGATACTTACGAAACAGGTGCCCGCTTTGACCCGTATTTACATTACATCTTTGAGCTGAAGGGATAAAGCGGCAGGAATAATGCCGCAGATGCAGACGCGCATATTCCATAATTTTTTTGGCTAGATCTTTTCTAACACTGTCCGCATCGTAAATGGATGGGACATTAAGATTAGCCATACTGATCAGCATGCTGTCTTCTGTAAGAAACAGGTTGGCATCCATGATTTCTTCAATACGGATATCCTGTGCCTGAACATAGTGAATCAGAAACACAATAAGTATTGGAAAACAGATTATTTTAAATGATGATTGCATTACGGATGACTTCCATGTTTTTGGACAAATTTAACAAATAAGAATGAAAAATCTTAATCTTTATCTTAATCATGATCATAATCAGTTTTATCAACATGACAACCTAAAAAAACTGTCACCCCACCCCGATCTTGAGAAAGTACCACATTCTTTTGCGCCGAAATTTCTGTTGAAGCCAGTCAATTTTGCAACCATCATTCGACCCTGTGCGACTTAAATTTCGGCTTGATCTTTTGGTCCTTTTGTATCAAGACAAAAGGACATGTATTTTCAAATAACAGAATGTATGTTCTTTTGAAAAGAGCAAAAGAACCAAAACTCTTTTGCGAACGGAAACTCAAACAATTTGTCAATTAACCATAATGCATAGATTATCCAACATAATTTATTCAAGACGACTCGGACATCCGTTCGCATTTTTGCTTTCAGCAAACAGGTTTTAGTGTCATCCCGGACTAACGAAGTGCCATCCGGGATCTCCTGCCTAGCGCAACAGCAGCATTTTTCGTGTTTGCACAAAAGCCCCCGCTTGCAGGCGGTAATAATACACACCACTTGCCAGACCGGATGCATCAAAGTTAATATAATAACTACCAGCCGGCTGACTGCCTTTAACCAGAACATTTACTAGCCGCCCTAATGCATCGTAGACAACAAGTCTGATATCACTTTTAACTTTTAATTTATAACTTATTACTGTTGCCGGGTTAAAGGGATTAGGATAATTTTGTTTAAGTGCAAATTCATCTGGCACGTATTTGGATTTTATATCTTCCATCGCCGTCGGTGTAAAACCAAACCAGCTTAGAACCGGCAGCATCGGGTTTTGTTTATCCCACAGCCAGATGACCTGTGCCGAATCCGTTTTATGACTGAAGGCCAGTGCCAGCGGATCAACCGTCCAGAAGGTTGTTTTCCAGCCTTCGCCTTCATGACGGCAGGCCACCGGCAGCCCTGTCTTCCCATCTGTAAAAACCGGCTGAGCCTGGTCAAGTGTCATATTGTCGATCCAGTTGTTATAGCCCAGGTTGAAATAGGGATCGTTTACAAAAACGGTGCTGTCGCTATTATACTGATTTATCCAGCCGGAAAGCGGATCATCTGTAACCGCTATAACCGGGTAAGGCACCTGAACAGTTTCTATCGTGCTGTCCCAGCTTACATCCTGCGGGCCAAGTGTTTCAATGCCGAGATAATCCCGTTCAAAAGAGCCCGGCGGAAATGTTGTATCGGCAAACTCAGAAATATAACCGTAATCCTGTCCTGAAATAAACAGGTTCCTGGGATTTTGAGCGGATGCCTGTCCCAGCCAGTTTTTATAAATTCTGCCGGTACTGTCAATGGTGTTTAACGGCATGCTGCCCATCAGGTGAATGACAGAATTATAGTACTGCAGCAGGTTGGATGAAATGGGCCCATAATCACCCATCCAGACATCATACGCTGTAAACGTATCCACCCCGGCCATCCAATACGCTTTAATCGTTCCCAAAGAAAAATCATTGGCGTCATAAAAAAGAAGAGTTGGAGATTTAGGCTCAAATATATAATAAGAGACCGTCTGTGTCTGCGCATTGCCACATGGCGGATTTACAAGTTCCGTCTGGCAATAATATTGTACTTCTGTTCCTGCCGGAAATCCCGGAATTTGTGCTTCAAAAATGTAATCATCGGTTTCCGTCATTAATACTTTTGTCCAGTCATCATCAATACTGTTCCAGTAATGCAGGAAAAGGGTATCTTCCGGTAACAACCCTCCTGATGGATTATCGTCTGCAAACTCTACCCGGACAGTCCTGGGTTCGGTAGATAATGTTGTTCTCAGAACCGTCAATAAATTAATATATGGCGGACGACATCCGGATAGCTCTGCCGCCACACTCATATTAAATGTAAATTCCCGAGCCCACCAGCCAATGCTCGCCGTATCAGGCGACCCAACACTTTCAGAAAAACGGCCATTCGCATAGTATTTAAATCCTGGAAAATTAAGTGAGTTACTGGCTGTTAAACCAACACGGCTGGAATCCATGGTTGTAAAAAGATTTTTTACAGCGACACCAAAAACACAACCGGCAAGTACCCATAAATCAGATTCGCGGAGATCGATCCAGTATTCCCCCGGCGCATCAATATAAACCATTTCCCCGGCTCCATCATCTGACCAGAGATCATTACCGAACGGACTGCCCCAGCTGCTGTCGCTGACATCAATCCAGTCACCAACTTCAATACCACGATCATTATCCAAAAATGGCTCAGCATCATTAAAACCATTACCCGGAGCCGGATAATAGCCAAGCCTTTGCACACCGGCATCCCTGATCCGGTTTTCATTCCAGTTCATTGATACAAGCTTAACACTCACCTGCTGGCCGGAGCCTTCCCTGACATCAAAAGAAATTCCTTTAATTAGCATATCAGCAGGTGCCACAAATGGCTGGACAATAACATCCTGCCCGAAAAAACCAAAGTTGGAATTCCATTTTGGATCATCTTTATCTGCATAACGCAGGGTGTCCACAATACCGGTCACTCCTTCCAGCCGTTCATCGTAGGGAAGCACTTTTTCTGGTGCTATGTTCAATACCTTGGAAAGCTGTCTTTTTTTCATCTCCGGGGTGGAAAGGTATTCTGTTGTGTTATCCGGTTTTAGCAGGAGATGCTGCTGGGCTAAAATAGTTGTTGTAATTAATAGAATGATTAATAATGGTTTCATAAAATCCTTCTTTACATCTTTATATATTCTGTTTGCCATTTGCCTTCGGCAACTAAATTTTTTGATGACCTAGAGCTCCTGCTGATCCCCAATCATGGATAAGTTTGCAAAGTTTTTTGCGCCGAAATTTCTGTTGAAGCCAGACAATTCTGCTTATTAATCTAGACCCT
>JACKAO010000002.1 GCA_020635035.1 Calditrichia bacterium | reverse complement strand
CAACATCTTCAATTTGTACAACTCGATCTCCCTGCTCCACTTTTCGTTTTATTCGCTTATCAATTAATAATGATAAAAATTTCTGAAGAAAGGCCGGATGACCTGTTGAATAATTAACGATCCTATTTGAAACTTTCTGATCACACTGCAAGTCTAAAATATTTTTTAATCCTTCGTCTATCAGGTCTTTAGGAGAGTCTAATTCAGATAATTTTTGTTTCCCGTCTAAATCATCTAAAAAATTTCTCCAAGGATTACTATCTCCTTTATAGATATTACTTCTATGTATCTCAACATACATTTTTTTGAAACCTGCAAATATAAATCTCCATTTCCTTGCAGTTCTCTGTGATAAAGCTCTAAATATTTCAATTAAAGTATGTCTTTGAGAAGCTTCTTCTTTAATAATATATTCATCTACTTCATCCAAAAAGATAGCGACTTCTTGATTCCTATTTGTCTCATATAACTCTTCAAATCTGGTTTTTACATCATCATAATTCTTAATATCATCTTCAATTTTAAATTCAAAATATTTTGCAAGCTGTTGATATATAGTCCGCATTGTATTAAGTGGATCTTCATCACCTTGAAATGAATCATATACGGTTACAAATCCATTCTTTCTCAATTGATTTTTTAGCTCAATCATAAGAGAGGATTTTCCAACTCTTCTCCCACCATATATAGCAAAATCTCTAGGATTCATAATAAACTTGCGGATAATATCTTTTCGTCCAACAAAAATATTGTTCTCACTTGTGATTAAACCGTTAAAATGAAATGGTTGAATTGATGAAATATCTTGAGAATGCGTAATCAATGAGGCAAATTCCCATTTGGGTAATCTTTTCTCTTGAACACTTAAAATGATTTTTTTCAGGTATTCAAAATCCAATACAGGCATATTCCTAGTAATTGAATTTGTGTTTACTGTTTGAAATTGGTCAATGTCACCCATTACTACAATAATCGAATAAGAACTATTATCATATCCTTTATCCTGTATATAGTCACGAACTGAGTTAATAATTCTTCTATTGTTCAGCGACGGATTTGAAAAAAAATACAGTCTTATCTGCTTATTTAATGAATGACATTTGGGGTAAACGATTTTTGTTGTAAAGATAAATGGCAACGACTCACTAGATTTACTCCATTCAATGAAAGGTTCAACGCCAATTTGATTATTGTCATTAGTTCTTAATAATGAACATATCTTCGCTAATGAAATACTAAGTAATTCAAGTTTTTTTATTATATTATACGATGAAGAACTTTTTTTAACTTCTAAATAAGTTGTAGGTCTGTTTTCTAAGTACTTCCAACAATCAAGTGCTTCTAAAATATCATCTTTCCTATTATCCGAAATATCAATCCATTCAGACTTTTCCAAGCCTAAGGATTGATAATTTTCATCTTGAATATTTGTTAGCAAATCATTAATTGATATATCTTTTAGATTAAAACTTTTATCTTTTTCAACAACTCGATTATTTATTAATTTTTGATAGCTCTTTTGTAAATCATCAATGCTATGTTTTTTAAACTGCTGTAGAAATAGTAATTCATCTTTTATATACTCAATATCATCTTTGTTTTTTGCAAATTTTTCAAAAGTAATCTTTTCGAGATAGTCCAAAACACTATCAATTAATTTGAGTGTTGCAATAGGATATTTTTCACGAATCGGTCTGATTATTTGCTTATTCTTAAGTACATCAAGAATAAATTGCTCATGGCTCGCCTTTAATTCAATAGAAGAGTTTTCGATACGACGAGTGATCTTTGCGTGCTCAATAGTCAATAATTTGTTTAGTAAATTCCATCTCTCTTGTGATTTAATAATTTCTAATTCTTTAGTATACTTAAAATTATTTTCAGTCAATGCATATTCAAGTTGTTTCAATTCGTTCATAAAATGTTTTTCTTTATCAACTATGAATGTTTCATCAATATTACAATATTTTGCAAAGATTTTAGCAGATCGAAAAGCATTGGAATTAATCAAGGTTTGAAAGATCGATTCAATTTCAGCATTCGTGATTACTTTATTTACTATAATTTTATTTAATTCTTCTTTTTTAAATTCATTTACATTTATATAGTTAATTAGTTCTGGTACATATTTTATCCAAAAAATGGATTCGTTAATCATATTAAATAAATAGTATTCCATACTAAACGTATTTACTTTAGTCTTTGGAGGTAAAAGGTTGTTTATTAAAATCTTGCATAACCATTCTAATGATTCATTTTCAATCGATACATTTGTAATTTCATCCATTAAGTATTTAAAATTTATTCTATCAGATTCATTTCCTGTCAGAATTAATTTTTCAACAATATATTTTTTTAATAAATCACAAATTGTCTCAATTGTCTTTAACACACGCTTTCTGAGTGTTCGGTTATCTTTTGTTTCTGATTGTTTTAATGCGAAGCGATATAATTCTTCTGCAAAACTTATTTCATTAAGTTCGTTTTGTACAGCTTCAATTTTATGTTTTTTACCTGTTTTAATAGCAATAAATATTTCTTCGAGTTTGGGAAAAATATATTTGGCTTCCATTTTTTGATATATTGGATCCAAACCAGTTGTTAATTTACTATATCTTTCATTTCTCTTTTCAAAATATTCCTGTATAGTCTCTATTAGATTTTGATCTTCGCCATTGTAAAAGCTAAAATCTTGGCCAATCAAGAGTCGTTCAACCAGGTCTGTAATGATTGGATATTGTTTGAATACTTCGTAGCAATTTTCGTAATATAAATTTGCAATACTAATTTCCTTTTCATCTAAAAAAATAAAATTTAAACTGAGTAATGAATAAAATAATTTACCATCGGTATGTTTAACCAATAAATTCCTGAATTGACTATCATTATTAATCGCCAATAAAAAAGAAACACCATATTTTTTGTAAGCTTCATTTATTGCTAAAAAGATATTTCTGTAAAATTCATTTGGTATTGCTAAACTTTTATTAGGCAATATAAACATATATGTTAATAAGTCTTTATTTGATCCGTCCTGGGTTATTGATTTAAGAAGTTTTTCTAAATTCTCATAATTTTGATTTTTTTCTAATTCTTTTATGCATTCATAAAATGAAACATTTGTATTATCTTGTATTAAATCACTCTCAATTTTTTTGATCTGTAATAACGCTATGTCAATAGTTTCAAAACGTTCGAGGTTACTGTTAATAGTTTTTATCTGTTTTTCATATTTATTTTTTAAAGTATTATTTTTACTAATATTTTGATCACAATAATTATCAAAATATTCTATTATATTATTTTTCACTTTTTCTTTTACTTGCACAATTATTGAATCAAATTGACTTAGTTCTTCTTCAAAATCCGTATTTTCAATAATTTTAATTTTAACTTTTTTGTCTAAATATTCTTCAAAATTCAGAATAATATTTTCTGATACCTTATTAAATTTAAAATAGCATTTTTTGTGTTGAGTTTTTAAATGCTGAAAATCTTTTGAGTGATGTTCTATCTTAGTATCAAAAATGTTATTATTAATCTTTTGAATATATGACTGAATGGTAGCAAGGTGGTTATTCTTTTCATTTCGATAATTTTGAATATCATTTTTTAAAGAGTCCATTGATTTTTGGATTTCATCAATATATAGTTTTAGTTTCACAATATTTTTTTCCAATAAATCAAATTCAACTATACTATTATCTGTTAATAATTCATTATTATCATCCTTTAAAGCTTGTACATTTTCATTTTCTAATATATTATTTAACGATTGTTTTTTAAACTCTTCATCTTCTAAGAATACACACATCCCATATAAAAAAGCCATAATTGTAGAATCAAGTATATCAAAATCTGAAAGTTCATTTTTATGTGATTTGTAAAAACTTACATTATCTACAACCAATATATCTTCCAAATTTAAAGGCTTACAGTTTAAGCTATCCCTAGAGAAATCTGGTTCATTAATTTCATATCCAAGTTCATTTAGTGACTTTTTTACTGCAATATTAAGTTTTGTGTTTTCTTTATACCAATTAGAAAATATAAATGAAGCTAATCGATTATTGGAAGTACAATCTTTTTCAACTATATGTAAAAGTTTTGTTTTGGGGATTTTTCCATTTATGGTTCTAAAACCTGGAAAAAGTTTTTGAATTCTTCCTTTATATATAATATTTAATTTAGCTGGATTCTTAGTACATAAATCATCAATCATTTCTTTTTTTTTCGTTTCAGGAAGTAATTCTAATCCGGTTCTGAAATAATATTCCATATTAACTCCTTAATGTTTGAAAGAATGATTTAAATAGAATAATGAGGTAAAAGACTTGCCATATCTTTTTTGAATTATTTATTATAAATGAAAAAAAAATTGATATTTTTTTAATTTAATCACATAATTTTAAGTACGAAACAATAATAGATAAAACCTCTAAAATTTTTCATTCCATCCCTTTAATATTTTCTACGATTCTGTTTTTTGCGCTGCTCCTGAGAAAAGAAGAAGTCGGATTTGCCTTCTCTAACGTTTTTTATGTTGTTCGAAACATCATAAAACAAATCTGTGACACCTTCTGAATCAGCGAGAAAAGTCAAACTTCTGTCTGGGGAGATACCCATTGAACCTGCTTCTTTGATGGCATCCTGGTTGGCACCCAGAAAAACAAATTCCCACTCTTTACGCTCGTCAATCAATTCGTTGATCGCAGAAAGGTTGTATTTATAGCTGGCATTTTCATAGCCGTCTGTGATAATCACAAAAATTATATGATCGGGTTTAAACTCCGCGATCCGGCTGTCTGCAGCGAGAATGGAATGCCCGATAGTATCCAGAAGTGCGGTTGTGCCATGGGGTACATACGTTTGATAGCTGATATCCTTAACTTTTTTGATATCACGTGCTTCATAGAGTGTTTCAAATTTATTGGAGAATTGCACCAGCGTTAATGCGGCCTTTCCTTCCGTTTTTTTCTGCTGCTTAACAAACGTATTAAACCCCTTTATCGTAAATTCACGGATTTCTTCCATTGAACCCGAACGATCTAAAACAATTGTTATATCTGTATAGCTTCCCATGGAGATTCTCCTAATTTTCAAATATTATTTCATTCAGCTTGCTCAAAGCTGCTTTAATATCATCATTAATCTGACCACTCTGGCCAAGAATCTTATCAGCTTCCTTGCGAATATTGTTTGCTGCGGTCTTAATGGCTGTAAAACTTTTAAGCGAGTTTGTAATCGAAGTCAATTCCGCTTCAACAGCATTTCTGTCAATACCTTCAATTTCGTTGTTCTCCAGAATCAGCCTGGATGAAGCGACCTTTATTGCAATTTCCAATAAAGCAAAATGTGTAATCAGTTTATCTTCATCGTATTCCTGAAACAGGCCGACCTGCTTGCTTAAATGATCTTCTTTCTCCGTTAGATAAATAACGTAGTCTGCAGAGCGGTTTTCTTTTGTGAGATCCATATCTGTCAGGACCGTTTTCAAGGCACCCATCGATCTGCTTTTGGCTTCAATAGCAATTGTTTTATCAATCGCCTTTATGGTATAGAGAAAGTCACCTTTCTTGCTTCCTGTGATCCGTCCTGGTTGGGTACTCAGATTTTCAACCATGTCACCTTTTAAAGCAGCAAGCTCTTCAAGCTTTGCTTCAAGCCGGTCTTCAAAAGCATAACCTTTTTGAGTGGTTTTCTGAACAATCTGTTCGGCTGCATCCGCAGCACTTTTTCCAGCTTTTACTTCTTCTTTAATCTCTTCAAGTTTCTTAAAAACCTGGCTGGCAAAGGAATCTGATGAGTCTAATGAAAAACGTTTTTCAACCGTTTTTAAAAGCTCGCCATCTTTGCCAAACTGCATTAAGAGCATTTCTTTTAATTCATGGGTTAAGCTGCCAACCTGTTTGATATCAAATTGTTTTTCCAGGTCTTTTTTAAAAGTATCAACGAACTGCATGACCTGACTCAGGTAGCTGCTTCTCTTCTCCGGATTAAAGGATGAATCCAGCTTCTCGGATACTTGTTTTTGCTGGGCGATAAGCTCGGCAATGGATTTTTCCGCCGCATCTTTAAAGTCACGACTTTTGTCACTGAAGAAACGATTGATACGTGCTGTATAGCTTTCGTTTTGTGCTGGATCGAAATTCTCATCAACCTTATTTAGCAGCTCTGATTGTATGAGTTTCATATTCTCCTGAAAGCCATGCGTCATATCTTTAACGCGGGATTCCAGAAAGTCGGTATCCATAACCATTTCGACTTTGGATTTTACAAAAGCACCCAGATCTATAATTTTACGCGCTTCCTGGATCTGTTCGGCAGGTGTTTCCTGTTTATCTATCAAATGAAAAAACTCAGGTGTATCAATGTCAAAACTGTTTAAAGTGACCTGATGAAGGGTTTTGTTAAGCTTAATAACGGCATCATTCAGATCGAGGATATTTTGTTTGGCTGTGTTTTCCATTTTGTACTCTCCTTGTGTTTTTCAATTATTAAATTCATTTCCTGTGCCAAAACGGTTTTAAGGGGATAAAAGAGCAGGTTAGAACAAAAAAGGTAACAAAAGTTACTTTATGGGTAAAAGATGTTACCAGGACAATTATTGAGAATGAATTGCTTTAGTATTATAAATAGAAAAAGGAACATACAACACAGAAGATTAAAGGGGGAGCTCAGTCTAAAGTGCAAAATATGTTCCTTCAAAATTAATAAATAATCGTTTGTACCTTTGCTAAATAAAAACCGGAAATAACTATTTTTTTTTGATCACCAGTTCCGCATCTTTGAGTAACTTACTCATAGAATCAGATAGTTTTTTTTGAGCAGATTCCAGATTAGTTAAAGCGGATTTTAAATTTGATGCTGTTGAAGAACTGAATTTATAACTTGAGCCACATCGTTTACATTTGGCTTCTCTTCTGCTATAAATATCATAATATGTAGCTTCAATTTCTTTTTTGCATCCAGGGCATGGGAAATCCATTGTCTCTTTATCGAATGATGCCATTACTTCTCCTTTATTGTTTAATAGATGCCATTAAATCGAATAGATTGTTTAATATATCAGCTGATTTTTTTGTATCGAGGCCTTGTAAAAAATCTATATTGATTAAAGTATCACCAAATCCTGTAAGTTTATTGTCTTCAACCGCAGACAAGTATTTTTCAGGTTCAATATTTGTAAGGTTTTGTTCTTTTATTTTGGCTATAAGTAAATTTTCATCTATATCCAGACGAAAAATAAAAGGTCGTCTCTGAAGTGTAACCAAGCTGCCAATCTGTTTCCTGTTATACACAATTGTGACATATCGCTTTCCAGCCAGTTTGTAATTAACTTTACTGCTGCTGCTCCATTTAGATTTTTTAAGTACGGACTTTACAAACTTAAAATATTGTTGTGATTGATCGTTTACAGCCAAGTTCTTTAGAAATACATCTATAGGCTCACTGAAATCTTGCTCATTTGTTAGTCTTGCCTGATAAAGAATATCCCAGATAGGTTTAAGTTCTTCTTCTGATATGTTACCATCACTATTAGTATCAAGCAGATCAAATAATTGATCAAAAAACGCAGAAATGTTGTTTTTTAACTGATCAATGTCTGGTGTTCTGTCGTACAGCTTATTAATAAAAGGTATTTTGTCTATGTATTCCCAGTTTTCAATATTTTTAATCGTTTCTGGCATTGGGTTTTTTACAAAATAATTGTATATCTCAGGCCATGCTACTTGCATGCAAAGTACAGAGTAAAGGATCTTTCTTCTATCTCTCGTGATTTTTGAGTTTATATTACTCTTTTCAGATCGTATTAATTCTAATAATTTGGCATAGTTAATTACACGTTTTATACTCCTGGGATTTCTTCCAACGGTGTATGTTGTTATTTCTTCATAAAAGTCCTTTTCATCATCTTTAAGCTCATTTTTACCAATGAATTGACTTTTTTCAAGCAACTCTCTTATATAAGAACCAAGATCATAACTTGTTGATGGCATCGTAAATGGGAGTTGTATTATTTTATCAAAAAATGATTTACCGCTAATTTTCTGAAGGTCCTGTCCTAATTTTTCAGACATTCCTAATTGTACAATTTCATAGTCCACTGCTAAAACAAAAATACAAGACTCAACATCCAGAAAATTCTTAACAGACTCTAAGAGCTCAAGTGCTTTTAATGGCCGGACTCTATCTAAATCGTCAATAAATATGACGATTCGTGATAACTGATGTTTCTCTAAGATAGTTTGTATGATGTTAGCAAATTTTACTTTAAAGTTTAGCATTAAAGAAGCAATGTCGACATAGTCAGCTTTTTCAGTTTCAGGAGCTTTTGCGTTAATTGAGATTCCAGCCACTGATATTGAAACTCTCTGGGCAATTTGGCTTAATATTTTTTTAGAACTTTCAATGATGTTTTGTTCATCTTCAATTTTGAATTGATCTTTTAACATATCCAGTAAAGAATTGATTACTGCAATACCTAAATAATTGTCCTGATTGAATAATGAATAATGCCATGTATTAAACCAGGCAATACCATATTTTTCCTTTGTTTCTGAACTAAGGTATGAATTTATCATATTCATCAGACTCGTTTTACCAATGCCCCAATCTCCCTGGATCCCAATAGTCATTGGTGTATCACAAGTTTGGATAAACTTATAAAGGGCTTTTGCATAATCAATTAAGCCCAGCTGATCTTTCTTTTTCAATTCTAAGTCAATGTTCCTTTTACCCAAATTTCCATATTCGAGCGGTTTATCATTAAAAAGGTTATCCAAAATTACCTCCTTGAGATTAAAAATTAATAATCGATACAATTATAATAATCGATTCTATATATAAAGATTTGGGATTACTAACAGGATTACTAAATGGGGTACTAAGTGAAAAAAATACTATTTTTTGGTTATTTTAAGGACTTTTTCTAACGAACCTTGGTACTCGTTATCAAAAAGTTGTTTATACTGCTTTTTAAACAAATCGAACTGAATAAGCATTTCGCTATTACGATTTTGGTTCAAATATAAATTTAATAGATATGACAGTATATTTTCATTAAGCGGTTCCCAGCTAAATAAGAGCTTAAATAGTCTTTCAGCAACATCATAATCTTTTTGTTGAACCAGGATTTTTGCCAGGGTAACACTAAATCGCTCAACATCGTCTTTAAAAGCGGATTTATATGATTCCAGCCATTCATAAGACACGTCCTGCAGCAGCATGCCTTTTTCTAAAATTCGTATCAGGCGTTCCATCACTTCGCGGTTTATATCGCTGCTATCCAGCCGATTCCGAAGATTAATAAATTCCCGATAGTCAAAGTGAACCGTGTCTTTTATCTTCAACATCCACAAATTTCTAGTAACAGAAATTTCCATTCCTTCTGTGCTTTCAAGGAATGCACGCACTCTTTTTACAGCGCTACTGCGTGCATTTTTGGCTTTCTGATTATCCAGCTCAGGCCAGAAGTCGGTAGTGAATATTTCAGTTGTAACGCCCCCACCATTAAAATGGGTTTTAACCATAAAATAAAGCAGAAGCTCTTTAATCTGCGGACTTAGATGCAGCGTAATATTTTTATCCTGATGAACAATACTAAAAGACCCAAACATATTTACAGCTGTTTTATGTTCAATAGCTTCCGCTGAGAATATTTTGGTTTTTGGCTTTTTATATTTGCGGGTTAGTAAAATTAAAATAACTGAAAGTGAAAAAGTGAAAAGTAACACGCTACCCAGTTTACTTAACCGTGGTTGTTCCGCTTCTGCTTCAATGACCTTTTTAAATGGAAGTTTGAATCGATATAGTTCACATGTTACTTCATGAACCGTTTCATTAGCAGTAATTAGATACCCCATAGATTCTGAAGGCACATAAAAGGCATCGCTAATATTTAAATCCCCGAAATCAAGATATTGGATACTTTTTGTCTCAAAATCATAACCGGCAACTTGGGCAGGTATAGAGGGCGTTGGATTATTTATAAAATACAACTTATTTTCTACCGGATTATAAAAACTTCTATTAATATCTCTATTATTGGTTTCTATTGTATCTAGTTTGGTAATTCTGAAACTATTTAAATCCAGCAGCCATAAATCATTCAAATAGTAGAAACCGAGCTCTTGTTTACCCGATTGATTTCCACTTCCGCCAAATACATAAAATGTATTTTCTTTAATACCTGGTGAAACAATTGATAAACCCGCTCTGGGGAGGAAGGCCGCCTTACCCTCATAATCGAGTGTATCCCATTTCGTCTTTTCGAAGTTATAGCGCAATAAGTCATTTTTTACTGTGTAATAACCGTAACCTCCAAGTATGTAAATACTCCCATCCCAGGGACTGATAAAATGCTTTATAGAATGGTATTGCTTGCTTAGCTTTGTTGTATCAACCGCTGACCATTTCTTTGTGATCTCATCATACACCGATACCTGGCCATGCCCTTGATAGAGTCCAATAAGACGCCGATTGTAATTATCATAATCAATCACATTCCACCATGGCACTTTTGTATAACCGGGATTATTAGAAATTTTTTCAATCTGCCTGCCATTGAGAAATATTTTGTAAATATACTTATCTGTCCAAAAATACATCTGACGGCGTTTAAGATCGATACCTGAAAATCGTAGCATGTAATATTTATCCATTCGATCTTCAAAAAGCTTTTGCGGTTTATAATATGCTTCACGTCTTAATAAGCCATTATAAAATACTCCGGCAATACCACGTATTTTATCCCTTACAGTATTTCCACCATCTTCATCCAGCGGCCAGTGATAAAGGACTTCCTTTTTCCCAATATCGAACAACTTTATATCCCGAATCGACATATCAGTTGGTGTTACATTATTCCTGAAATAACCATAGCAAAGGTTGTATGTGTCTGAAATTTTCATCGAACTGAAAGAACGACTCTGAACAAAGGGTCCAATCTTCAAACGTAGCATCTTGTCGATTTGATCAATAGTCAATACCACTGTTTGCCATCCAGCAGATGCCCAAAGTGGTGCTTTTAGTCTGGTGAGTTCGCTTTCGCCGTTATAGGATAAGATCCAATATGCCGAATCTCTTACGCCTGCATGGGGATCGTATGTCAGCCGGAAATCATTTTTCTGTGCTTGATTAAACAAGTTAAAAATAACCCCATATTGCATTGGGTCCATCAACTGAATGTCAAACTGTAGTATATACTTATCAGGCAGAACCAGTTTTTGATTGATGGTTAAATCGAGAGAAGTCGCCTGACTGGGATAGCTTGAACTCCGGATAAAAAAATCCAACCCGTAATCCAAGTCTTCAGCACGTAGCCGGTCAACTAAAATGTGATTAAGAATAATCGATATGAAAAAAAACAGGACTTTCAATTCCTAAGCTTCCCGGGTTTAGCAATTTACTTTTTAATGCAGAAATAGTATTTAATGCTTTTCGGTAGTCAACGCAATATTGATTGCTGCAAAAATCTATTTTTTGATTAGAAATGGCACTTAAGGAATTCACTATGGATGTGATTGAAGAGAATCAGACTATGAATAATACTAATAAATACGGCAGTTTGGTAAAAACTAGTCGGATATCCATAATCAGCCTGTAAAATGCTTGAGAATAAATAACTGTGGAGCATGATATATAAAAAAAGAGTGGAGAGCACTTCATTTTGGCTTCCATGTGATTTTTGTTTATTATCAGTAATAATTGCAGGTTTGTTTAAAAAATAAAATTTGTTACCGTATTGTTACGTTTATAAAAAAAGGGTTTGCAGTTAAACCCCGCAAACCCTTGCTATGACTGGTGGCGCCTCCCGGAATCGAACCGGGGACACACGGATTTTCAGTCCGTTGCTCTACCGACTGAGCTAAAGCGCCCCGTATTTTTAAGAGCAATAAATATACAGTTGTGAATTTTTTTATGCAATGCTTTTTTAAAACAAATCGATGTCTAATCCATCATCTTTAATTTGTTTTGCAAGCGAATCAATCCTGGCAAGGGTTTTATTTAAACTAATATATAAAGTTGAGTCATTTACAATTTTGCCAAGAGTACCATCACGATCTTCAATCTTTAACATCACATCTTTTAACGAGGTGGAAACCGTATCTAGTCTCGCTGATATCTTATTAATATTGCTAAGTGTTCCTTTAACATTCGTTTCATTACTGTCAATAATGGCATTAAATTTACCGGCACCCGTTTCAAGATCAGTGATTGCTTTGGACAATGTATGTGAGTTTGCTTTTAAGAATGTTCTTAGTTCTCCGGAAACATTATCCAGATTG
This sequence comes from Calditrichia bacterium, assembly GCA_020635035.1. Taxonomy (GTDB): domain Bacteria; phylum Calditrichota; class Calditrichia; order Calditrichales; family J004; genus JACKAO01. The sequence continues at coordinate 501,416 of JACKAO010000002.1, read as the reverse complement.
TTTAACGTCCCTGTGATACTTTTTTGAAGATCTCCTTTTCTGAGCAAGCCATTCACCATGGCAACCGTTGTGTCAAGTCTGAATGTCAAACCGGACATATCTTTTGCTAACCTGTCAATCGTAAGACCGACATCAACAATCCTGCCACCATAACGCCCTTGAAATGGTTGTGTGGCCATATTGATCTTAACATTTGAATCACCGGGATAGATTTCAACACGCATTCCAGCCAGTAACTCTGCACTTACAACAATAAAAGTAGCATCTTCGTAAAGTTGCACATGATCACTAATTTCAAGTTTAGTAATAACTTTGCGGCCTTTTGCAGCAACGTCCAGAACTTTGCCTTCTTTAACACCATTTACGGTAACAGGATCGCCTGGCACCATTCCGCCTATATTTTCAAACTCAACTTCAATCTCAATTTTATCGGGTTCAAGTTTAAATCCCTTTCCCCATATAATCCCGAAAATAAGTATAAATGTAGACACAAGAACGGTTAATCCCACCTTAAATTCAGTTGTTTTTAGGCTGTCCATTTTTTTCTCTGGTTAAGTGAGCAGGTTTTTAAGATTTACTTTATTTCCAGTTGGAACATCAAGACATTCAAACACAACACCTTTTTCCATGCAACGTTTAAAAGATTGAACTTCTTCCTCGTCCAGATATAAATAAGGTAAATAACTTTTCCGTCCGTCACGAAAATGAATTCCACCGACATTTATATATTTAATTTCAAGACCGTTTTCGAGAAGGATTTCAACCACTTTGGGGCCATTCACAAGAATTATAGATTTGGATAAATCTTCATTATCTTTCAGGAATTCGATAGTTCCTTTTACATCAAGTATTTGAGTTCTAAGATGATCAGGAACGCATGATAAATACAGTTCTTTCTCCCATTGATTTTCATAAACAGAATCATCGCACAATAAGATTGACTCTGAATTCAATGCATTTGCCCAACCAAGTACAACCTGACCATGAATCAGTCGGTCATCTATTCGAAAAAGCTGTATTTTCATATTAAACTACTTTAATCGCTTTACGTGCGTCTTCTTCAATCTTTATTAACAGTTCCGGCCATTCCAATCTTGAAAAATTGGTCGCAAAAGAAACCAGACCAGGAATATTTGCACCTGTAACTATTGCACAATCTGAATGATTCTTTTTGAAACCCATAGCTGCATGCCAGCAGCTGCCACCCATCAGATCAATAAAAATTATAACTTTTTCCGGCCGGGTTTTTATATAATTCTTTTCCATATCATTTACAATATATTCAAGCGCCATTTCATTGTTAGAATATGTATGGAAAGGGATTTCCAACGGCATCAATTTAGCCATCACATTTTTTAAACTATAAGCAAGATCGCCGTGTGTCAGAATAAAACCAAGGTAGTTTTTCATTCAAAATCTTTTTCGAGATGTGAACGATCTTTTGCCAGCGGACTTATTTTCTTTTCGTTCATCTCTTTAATCAATTTTTTGTTAAACTCTTTTGCTGTATGATATCCGTAGGTGCTTAAGATTTGATTCATTGCAATTGTTTCTGAAATTACCGTTATATTTTTACCCGGATTAATTGGTAAAACAACCTGCGGGATTTTTACACCCAGAATATCACATTTTTTATCATCGAGCCCAATGCGCTCGTACTCCATATCTTCATTCCAGTCTTCGAGATGCACGCGAACTTCAACACGTTTTTGCATGCGCACCCCGCGAATACCAAACATTCGTTTGATGTCAACCAATCCAATCCCACGAATTTCCATCATATGTTCCGAATTTTCCTTACCTGAACCTATCAGAACATCTTCCGCTTTTCGTGTAATTATAACAAGGTCATCTGCAACAAGCCGGTGGCCTCTTTCAACGAGATCCAAAGCAATTTCACTTTTTCCAATTCCGCTCCGCCCGGTAAACAAAATCCCGATTCCATAAACATCCACCAGTGATCCATGTATGGATTTTCGGGGGGCAAAACAGGTTTGCAGGTAATCTCCAAGAAGATGCGTAAATTCTGTTGTTTGAATGGGAGTACGCAAGATAGGCACATAGCGGCGTGTTGCAGCCTGTATTAAATACTCCGGTGGTTTATTTTCGGAAGTAATAACAATAACAGGGATATCAAACTCCATAAATTTATCAACAGATTTATGCAGCTCCTGTTTGCTTAACCCATCAAGATATGATATTTCTGTATTACCTAAAATCTGTATCCGGTCAAAAGTAAATGTACCGGTATATCCTGCAAGAGCTAATCCGGGTCTGTTTAATTCACCGGAGAATATTTTTTTATTGAGCCCGTTTACTGAACAAATAAGCTTTAGCTTTAAGCGCTTTTTGTTATCTTCAAGTAAGGATCGTATAGTAATGGATTTATTCATCAGGTGGGAAATATAGTAAAGAAATGCAGATCTGAAAAGAAGAAAAGGCATCATAAGATGCCTTTTAGCTAATTTACAAGATTTTCGACAATTTTTGTCTTGTCTCGATCTTTAAGTTTGTCTTTGGCTTTTGCCACCTGTCTTTCAAGGTTATCCATAGCCAAATCGATGGATTTAAAAATATCTTCCGATTTCTCTTTGACCCGGATTACCTTGTGCTTAAGCTTAACTTTAAACTCAACAATCTGGTCAAGATTCTCGTGAGAAAATATCGCCTCGCTATCCATAATAATATCTGTAAAGCGGCTAAGCCTTTGCATTTTATTTTGTACATACGCTTTAAGATTATCCGGTGCTTTATATCCTCGGGTAGTGATGGCGATGTTCATATTACCTCCTGGGTTATTAAGGTTTATTTATTAGAAGCTTTTTTACGCGCTTCATTGTATACTCTCTTTAAATGATCAATTGACAAATGTGTATAAACTTGTGTAGTCGACAAATTTTCATGCCCAAGTAAATCTTTCACAACACGTATATTTGCACCCCTGTCTAATAAATGAGTTGCATAACTGTGCCTTAACATGTGTGGACTTGCAGAAGCAGTATTTACCACTTTGTTGATATATTTTTTTACAAGGCGCTGCACTGCCATTGCATACATTTTTTTACCGGATTTTAAAATAAACAACTCATTAACTCCGGCTTGAACGGTTTGTTGGCGGACATTAATATAATTTAAAACCGCTTCCCTGGCTTTTTTCCCGACAGGAATAATACGCTCTTTTTTGCCTTTACCAATTACCCTTATGGCATCTTCACGGAGCATTAAATCTTCCATACGCAAATTGGTCAATTCATTCAACCGTAAACCTGACGAATAAAACAATTCCATTATTGCCTTATCCCTTATGCCTTCAAAATCTTTTGTTTCTACCAGGCGAATAATATCATTTACTTCTGTGCGGGATAAATATTGTGGCAACTTGTGTTCGAACTTGGGCATTGAAATGGAAGAAGCAATGCTTTTCTCCACCAGTTCCTGTTTTTCAAGATATTTAAAAAAAGATTTTAACGTGGCAACTTTGCGGGCAATAGATCTTCGATTAATTCCCCTGCTCTGTAATTCTATTAAGAAATTTCGGATTTGTTTCTTATCAATTTTTGCCCATAAAACATCATGTCCATTGCTCATTTCGGACACAAAATGCTCAAATTGTTCTAGATCGGTGGAATAACTTTCAATAGTTTTAGGAGAGTACCTTTTTTCAAGAGATATGTAGCGAATAAAATTCCGAATCGTTAAATCCATTCAAATCCGTTTTTAAAGACTCTTGTTCTCTTTAATAATCGATAATAAAAATAAAACATGCAATAATCTTTTTAAAAAGATTACATATTACTCATATTTTAAACATTTTTAAATTTGCTAATATTCTCTGCAATTAATTTTTTTAAAGCAGAGAAGGAAAAAATGTTTCAAAAAAATTTATCTCAAGCCGCTCTTAAATTTATAATTTTTTATAACAAAACTTGCGATTAGCCATAAGAAGTCATAAAATGCAAGCCAATTTTTAAACACAAATAATCAAAAGCATATCAAAAATGGCAAAGAACCTTTTAATTGTAGAATCCCCTGCAAAAGCAAAAACAATCAATAAATACCTTGGTGAAAACTTTGAAGTTATCGCTTCTTATGGCCATGTTCGAGATCTGATCCCAAAGGAAGGTGCTGTTAATACTGATACCTTTGAGATGAATTATGAGCTTGTAAAGAAGAATAAAAAACACGTGGATGAGATTTATAAGGCTGTAAAAAGGACCGATGCTATCTACCTTGCCACAGACCCTGACCGTGAAGGCGAAGCAATTTCATGGCATGTGTGCGAGCTTTTGAAAGATAAAAAATTGCTCAATAAAAAACCTGTTCACAGAATTGTATTTCATGAAGTAACCAAATCTGCTATAACAGAAGCTGTGAACAATCCAAGGATTCTGTCTGATGATTTAATAAATGCACAACAGGCACGACGGGCTCTTGATTATCTGGTTGGTTTTAATCTTTCACCGTTACTTTGGAAAAAAATTAAACGCGGACTTTCTGCAGGCCGTGTGCAAAGCCCTGCGCTAAGAATGATTGTTGAGCGTGAGCAGGAAATAGAAGCTTTTGAAGCACAGGAATACTGGTCGGTACAGGCACAGAGCATAAAAAGTGAACAGCCATTTGTTGCAAATTTAACCAGCTATGACAATGAAAAAGTAACCCAGTTTTATGTAAACAATCAAAAAAATGCTGACAAAATTAAGCAGGAATTATTGAAAGACTGTAGCGGTGTATTGACTGTTTCTGCTATAGAAAAAAAGAAAAGAAAACGGTCGCCATTACCCCCTTTCATTACATCAACACTTCAACAGGATGCATCGCGTAAGTTCGGGTTTTCTGCTCAGAAGACTATGCGTATAGCTCAACAGCTTTATGAAGGAATCGATATAGGAAGTGGAGAAGCCGGGCTGATCACTTATATGAGAACGGATTCTGTTACCATATCAAACCAGGCGGTCACGGAGATTCGTAGTTTTATATCCGAAAACTATGGAAATGACGCATTGCCCGGAAAAGCCAACATTTATAAAACCAAATCTAAAAATGCACAGGAAGCACACGAAGCAATTCGTCCGACAAGCGTTAAGCTTACACCTGCTTCTTTAAAAAAATATCTTTCTTCAGATCAATTAAAGCTTTATGAATTAGTCTGGAAGCGAACCGTCGCCAGTCAAATGATCCACGCAACTATAAATACAGTTGCTGTCGATTTTAAAGGTGGTAACAGGGCAATTTTCAGAGCAACCGGATCAACCATCGAAAATCCCGGTTTTTTAATGGTTTATAAAATTGTAGCGGACGAACCGGGTGAAAATGGTGATGAAAAAATGCTTCCTGTTTTTATTGAAGGTGAGCAGCTCCCCTTGCAGGATATTATAACCGAACAGCATTTTACAAAACCGCCACCCAGATTTTCTGAAGCAACACTTATTAAGTCACTTGAAGAATATGGTATTGGCAGGCCTTCGACATATGCTGCAATTATATCAACCCTGATGTCGCGAGAATACGTTGAATTAGAGAGTAAACGCTTTAAACCTACGGATATTGGAAGAGTTGTAAACAAATTTTTAACTGAGCACTTTAAACGCTATGTTGACTATGAATTTACAGCTCAGCTTGAAGACAGGCTCGATGCTGTAGCCAGGGGAGAAAACAACTGGATTCCCCTGATGAAGAATTTTTGGAAAAGTTTCAGCGACCAGGTTGATGAAAAAGAAAAAATTCCAAGAAGTGAAGTTATCCAGGTCAGGACTCTTGGCAAAGATCCTGCTTCCGGTAAGCCGGTGAGCGTGCGTATGGCAAGATATGGCCCCGTTGCGCAGATTGGCACTCAGGATGATGAAGAGAAACCCAAATTTGCCAGTTTACAAAAAGGGCAAAGCATAGAAAATATTACTCTTGAAGACGCACTAAAACTGTTTGATCTGCCACGTGATTTGGGCGTAAGCAAAGATAAAGAAAACATCTCAGTAAATATCGGTCGTTATGGTCCATATATCCGTATTGGAAAGCAATTTATTTCTATTAAGGATGATGATCCCTATACAATAACTCTTGAACGTGCGCTTCAACTTATTGCTGAAAATGAAGAGAAAAAAAACAATCGGGTCATCAGCGAATTCCAGAATGGCGATATCCAGGTGCTAAGAGGACGTTACGGACCATACGTTACAAATGGAAAAGTAAATGCAAGAATTCCTAAGGACAAAACTCCGGAAGAGCTAACTGAACAGGAGTGTATTGAATTAATCGAAAAAACAGCAGCCAAAAAGAAGAAATAAATAGTCTTTTATAAAAAACTAGTGGATTGTATTACTACCGTTGTGATAGAAAAATCCATCCGCGGAAGAGAGATACGATTCACTGCTAAAAATCAGGGATGCTGCAATAGACTTGACATCTTCCAGAGAAATATGAGCACTTCCAATTGCTAATGCACGCTCAATCACGTCTTCCATTTCATACTCTTTGATCATTCCAAGATGCCATAATTGCAGAAGATATCCATAAGCTTCGGGAGCGATTACAAGTTTTTCAAGATCATGCAAAACACGAACTGAGCCCTGGCTATATGAAAATTCATTATCCGTATCACTATTATTTTTCTGAAGATGATTAAAAATCCAGGAGAAAGCCAGGTTAATTTCATTATCTGTATAACCACGAGATAAAAGTTCCTTGGAAAGATCGCGGTAATTTTCATCGATTTGGTTATGTTGAAATTCGCCAAGTAAGTATACAATTATTTCAATGATTCTTTCTTGCATTTAAATCCTATAGTTTTATTCCAGGCAAGTTATACTAACTGCTGAAAATTCGGTTCGCTAAATGTTAAAATCGTTGGTGTAAGCTAAATTTATATCATCAAATTCAGACAAATGTGCTAAATATCATTATTAGTTGCTAATTATTAATTTTAACATCTTCAATTGTTAACTGCAAACGCGGTGTTCCTTGAAAAATATTTATATTCATTCTGAAAACCAGATCACATTCCGATCCTAATCGAATATCATCTTTGTACTCACCACCACCCCACCAAAGACATTCAAAAATACGATTTGCTTTCTCCACATAAAACTTAAGATGCCGGCCGCCACTCATGATCCGTATATCTCTGATTCTGCCATTTTGAAGGAGCAGAAAAGGTTCCGGATTCATTTCACCAAAAGGTCCTATTTCCTGGATCTGGTGTGAAACTCGCTCGTTTATCTGATCAACTTCTACAATGGAGTCTATTTCCAATTCGGGAGTAAACTTTTCATCTGCCAAAACCCCATTCACATAGCTGATAAATTCTTCTTTAAAAATGGAATAGTTTTCTGCAGGAATTGTTAATCCCGCCGCTTTATGATGACCGCCATAATTAACAAAATAATGATTAAAAAGAGTCAGAGCCTCTGTAACATGAAAAGCTTCAATACTGCGTGCCGAACCCACAAAATTACCATCTGTGTCGCGTGTAAAGGCCAGGGCCGGCCGGCAAAACTGCTCTTTTAGTTTACCGGAAACCAGTCCGATCAATCCTGCCTGCCATTCATCATTTTCTACAATAATAACTTTATTGTCTTCTTTTTCCGTGCCGTTGATTGAATTGATGGCTGCTTCAAGATAGCTGTACTGGAGAGATTGCCGTTCCTTGTTTAACCCATCCAACTGCATGGCAATATTCCTGGCCTTTGCCTGGCTCTCTTCCACAAGCAGATCCACAGCCATCGATGCTTCTCCCATCCTGCCGGCTGCATTAAGCCTGGGAGCTAAAAAATATCCAATAGTGATGGGAGTTATTGTCCCTGTCTTTATTCCGCTAACTTTTTTTAATTCTATTAGTCCCGGCTTTTTTGTGTTAACCAGAACTTTTAAACCAAATTTAACCAGGGCATAGTTTTCATCCCGAAGCGGCATAACATCTGCAATTATTCCAATCGCAACAAGATCGAGATGACTAATTAAAAACTGCTTGTATTCTTCTTCGCTAAGCAGTTTCATCCCCAATGCGTGAGTCAGCTTAAATGCCACAGTTACACCACAGATCTGACGCATTGGATATGTTGAATCTGTTCGGTTTGGATTAATTACTGCATAAGCCGGGGGTAAATCACCTTCCTGCAGATGATGATCTGTAACAACGACATCGATCCCTAAAGTATTCGCATATTCGATCGCTTCGTTTGCACTTATTCCATTATCAACTGTTACTATAAGCTTTGCAGCCAGCGCATTTGCTTTATCTACCCCGCTTATTTTGAGCCCATAACCATCCTGTTCTCGATTTGGTACGATATAGCTTACCGGGTAGTTAACAGCTTTAAAAAAGTAAAGCATCAGCGCAGTAGATGTAACACCGTCCACATCATAATCCCCAAAAACAACGATTTTCTCATTTTCTTTAATCGCTTTCAGGATACGTGCTACACCCTTTTCCATATCTGGTAATAAATAAGGATCATGCAGTTTTTCAGACAAGCGGAATGGCTCCATATGGTCATCAGGGAGCTGTCGATTTTTTAGGATGACATCGATTATTGATAAGGAAGTATCTGAATTTTTTAAATTCCAGATTTTTAAAGGTAGAATTGATTGCATGTAATTAACTAAAATCCATTTCCCAAAATATAGAAATTCCACAAAAAATTTACAGAGACAACTTAACCATTTTTTTTGATAAACTTCAAAATTTCTCTTAAAAAGGGTGAAGATCGCTGATCTCTGCCAAAACGATTTTTTACAGCAGTAAACAATATTTCTTCTTTTGCCCGCGTTAAACCCACATAGAGCAGTCTTTTTTGTTCATCTATTTTTTTGCTGACACTCCTGTCATCAAAATCATCTTCTTTATAAGCGAAAAAGCTGGGCATACTTTCGTCTTCCATTCCCATAATAATAACTTTTCGGAATTCAAGCCCTTTCGCTGCATGAAAGGTAAGCAGGGAAACGGCATCAACCTGTGCCAGACTATCCTGCGGATTTAACAGCATTAAGGTTGATAAAAACTCTGCAATTGCTTTGTCTATCTGCATCCGGTTAAACTCTTCTGAAAGATTAAATATTCGTTGTTTAAAATCATCACGATTATTATAGAATTGGATACCGGGATACAATTGTCTTGCCTTTGCAGCGATTTTTTCTGACAACTCCGTTTTGTCAATCGCAAACTGAAGACAATAGCGGTCGAATATCTTTGAATAAGGTGACAGCAGTTTTTGAACGCCTGCCAGGAAGAAAACTTTATCTTCATAGGCGGTAAGTGTGTCATTAATGAAATTTGCCAGAGCAACGTATTCAAACAAAAAATCAGCGGATTGATTTTTCTTATTTATGGCATAATCGGAGATAATGACCTGAAAAATTTCATGCAGAACCTTTACATCATCCAAAGCACGATGCCTGTTTCCCGGATCCAGCTTAAATTTCGCAGATAGTGCATCGATGGAATTGCGATCATTCGGATACATCTGGCGGGCAAGGATTAATGAATCATAGCGTATATTTGGAAGTTTTCTACTATCAAACTGACGGGCAAACCGATCAATAATTCTAAAATCAAAAGAATAACCATTATGAGCAATTAACAGATCATTACCAATAAATTCCTTAAACTTCGGCCATATCTCTGAGAGTACAGGTGCCGATTTTACATCTTCATTTGAAATATGATGTACACTTTGTGCATCAGCATCGATTTCTTCTTCCGGGTTTACAAGCGTCTGAAACTGATCAACAATTTTTTTATCACGAACTTTAACAGCAGCGATTTCAACAATTTTACATGATTCAGGATCGCGTCCTGTTGTTTCCAGATCAAAAACAACATAACTGTTAAATATTGTTTCTTCCCCGGCAATATAACTCTGGCACCAGCGCAGCAATGTTGAAAAAACGGATAATCGGCGATCATTTTGCTGTTCATAGATTTTATTTATCCGTCCATCCGGAATGCTGTCTGTTGCACTTAATAAAAAAACAGTATCTGTTTTTTGTACTTCTCTCATATTAATTAAAGGTTTTACATTCTCCGGGAAAAGTGTTTCAAGCATTTGCTCAGCTATAAAACGTCCATGATTATCACTATGGTGGCACCACACATTGTTTTTGTGCTTAAACCATTTAGAATTTGCTGAGATATTATATGCTGAAAATCGTGGCGCATGTTCTTCAATATATGTTTTGTCTAAATCCTGCAGACCATTAATTATTTGCTGAAGGAGCTGATTAAATGTGAAAAATGATTTAAGGTTTACAAGATTTGCCAGGTTTCCGATAAAATTATTAAGTTTCCTGATGCTGTCTTCACTTATTTCTTTGCGGTTGCTCATTTCATACAAAGCCCGCCTGTAAGTAACATTCATGATTCTTTGAATATTTTGAACCTGCTTGTGGATATTATACCCCAACTCACTTTCAACAAGCTGTTCAAGGATTAAAGAGTCCAGCGGATCGCGCACCGCCTGAAGGTAAAAGATTATTTTCTTCATCTGCGGCTCATCGGTCAGATTTTTACCGGTTGCCTGCTGAAAAGGTATGCGCTCCCTGATTAAACGGACAGCCAGTTTGTCAGCAAAACGGTGCTGCGGATAAAGAACAGCCATTTCCGAAAACGGCACTTTTTTTTCCTTAGACCAGGATTTTAACTTTTCTGTAATAAGATCCAGCTCTTCTTCTTCACTATTAAAAAAGGCTGTGTTAATACTATCATTGATCAGGTCTCCGGCGCGAAGCTTTTTGTCCGGCTCAATTCTGCCGGTATTTTCCACCACAGAATGGGCTGCTTCAATTATCTTTTGTCCGGAACGGTAATTGATGTCCAGAAACTGTGCTTTTTCTATATTAAAATCCTGCATAAAGGTTCTGATATTTTCAGGATTTGCCCCGCGCCAGGCATAAATTGACTGGTCATCATCGGCAACCACAAATATATTTCGGTGTTTTTCGGCGAGTGTTTTAATTATTTGATATTGGACATTATCAGTATCCTGAAACTCATCAATATGTATAGCCTGGTACAGAAATCGGTATTGTTCGCATATATCATTCCTGGACTTCAGCAAGTCACGTGTTTTTGCAAGAATCTGGTTATAGTCTATCAGTTTATGTTTCGTCAGATGATCAATATACTGATCATAAATCATCGCACTGAATGCAGGCAGCGGTTTGTTCTGAAGGATAAAGTGATCAATTGCAGTTAAGATTCCACGAACAACCTTATCTTTATTGGAACGCACTTTATCAGAAACCAGGCTGTTTAACAGGTTTACCTGGTATTCATCATTACACACAGTAAAATGTGGATCTAAACCTGCAGGTTGGTAATATTTTCTTAAAATCTCCAGGCAAAAACTATGGATTGTGCCCGTTCGAATTTTTGCAGCTTTTTCTCTGAGAACATCTTCGAGCCTATGCCTGATTTCCATTGCGGCTTTATTGCTGAATGTGAGAGCCAATATATGTTCCGGTGCAATTTCAAAATGACTGACCTGGTATATAATCCGGGCAATCAATGTACGCGTTTTTCCCGTACCCGGGCCGGCAAGCATTAAAACGGGAACACGCGGCATCTCTACCGCTTCTCGCTGCTTGCTGTTCAATGAATTTAGAATTTTATCTATGCGCATTCTGTATTAAAAATATATTTCACTGAGTAATTAATCGGGTTTTAAAATGCAATTGACCGGATACGTTCAATTGATGGAAAAAATAATTATTCTTTATTCAGCAGGATTCAAAGAAATCGATTTTTTAGATAAAATCGTTCCAAGCTGTGTAAAATGCAGATCGAACAGCCCGGAATCTCTTAAGTTTTTGAATCGAATCCTGCTTTCTTTCACTTTATCAGCGTGGTAAACTTCAGCAAAGTCTATAATTAATTTATATTTGGATAAATATTCTGCAGGTAATGGATCAAATAAAATCAGGGCGTCCGTATCCGGTAAACTCTCTTTCTGAACCGTAAGGATAACAGGCCCCTGAGCTGCAGAATTTTGATCATGGACACTATGTGGTACAAAACTTTCCTGCTTCCATGTCCACAAAAGATCGTCAACTTGGTTAACCGTCTTGGCATCACCTGTAAAAATTGTTACAGAAACATTGCTGTCATACAACTTCTCTGCAAGATCACATACATATTTGGCTTTTGAAGCGATTTTTAGCTCAATAAATACAATATAGGGTTTATGCATTAAAAGCGCTGTCCAATCTCCAGCCTTACATCAATCATAGAATGATTTTTTCGCTCTCCAAGGCGTTCGCTAAAGGGAAGAATACGATATTGTGTTCTAAGTCCGAAATAATATTTTCCATCAACATCTGCGTCTAAGCCCATTCCAATAATTCCGCCTAATGTCCATAGATATTGATCTTTTAATTTTTGTCCGTCTGCATCCCTGTCAAATTCCGGAAAATTCATACCAAAAACAGGCCCTATCGATGCCGTAATGAAAGGCCGGAAGCTGTCGTCAAAATCTTCAGCAAAAAGTCTTTGTTTTAAAGTAAACATTAAGTCAAAAAGATAGACATTATTTTCTTTGCCTATAGTACGGTAGTAACCGTAATAATCCGTATAGCCAAATTCGTTTTTATCCCTTAACATAAATGCATCAAACTCAGCACCCCAATGTATAAAGTTCATAAATGGGATTTCATAAAATACACCTAAACCGCTGCCTGTTTCCAAAAGGCTGTATGCTAACCCGCGATGTTTTTTAATAGTTGGTGCAGGATCATCTTCCAGGTAATCATAAAGTTGGCTAAAACCCATTGCGGGAGTTAAAATAAAAAGTAAAAGAACCAGGTATTTACGCATTTTTATTCTCCCTTGTAAAACATATTTAATAATGACACAGGATGAATAACTTCAACCCCGGCATTAAATTTATTGCTACCATAAACTAACTGAATCATACAGCCGGGGTTCCCTGAAACTACATATTGAGCTCCGCTTTTCTTTATTTTATCCATCTTCCTGTCTAAAAGTTTCATAGAATCTTCGTAGTGTGTAACATTATAAATACCGGCACTACCGCAACACCAATCTGATTCCTGAAGCTCAATGAATTCTGCACCGGGCAGGGCTTTAATTATTTCCCGTGGCTGATTTGATATTTTCTGACCATGAACAAGATGGCAGGGCTCATGATAAGTTACTTTTAAATTCAGGGTATTCTCAGGTCTTTTAAATCCTTGATCAGCTAAAAACTCGCTTACATCCTTAACCCTGCTCACAAACCAGGCCGCTTTATCTTTGTATACAGCATCGTCATGTAAAAGCGTGTCGTAATGCTTCATATACGATCCACATCCTGCAGAATTAATAATTATGTGTTCAACTTTTTCATTCCAGAATAGATCTATCAGGTCACGAACTGCTTTCTTTGCAAGATCAAGTTCACCATTGTGGCCAAATACAGAACCACAACACTGCTGATTTGCCGGAGTAATAACCTGGTAGCCATTATATGCTAAAACGTCAATAGTATCGTGGTTAACATTGTTAAAAAATACATCCTGGATGCATCCTGTAACAACACCCACCTTTATTCCTGTGGAGTCCGAATTTTCTTTTTGAAAAAATTTCGGGTAAGGTTTATACCCACTAACTTTTGGAGAAAGTATATTCAATTCGTGCAGTTTTGTTGAAAATATTTTAAGAAAACCAGATTTGACTACTATTTTGTGCAAACCAATTTTCTGATAGATCCTTAGGAGTGAAGCAGCTAAATGAAGCCTCTGTTGTTTTTTGAATAATCCATTCAATAGAACTGTTTTCAAAAAAGATGTCTTACCAGATTTTTTCTGAAATGCCGAAATTTGGTGATGTGCTGCTTCGACCAGTTGGCCATATTCAACACCGGCAGGGCAGGCAGTTACACAAGCCTGACAATCCAGACAGAAATCCAGTGATTGGATATATCCCGGGGTAATTTCAAGATCTTTATCTGCAACAGCTTTAATCATCCTGATACGGCCTCGGGGTGAGTGTTTCTCCAGGCCCGTCAATGCATATGTAGGGCAGGCGGGTAAACATAATCCGCAGTGCATACAATTTACTAATTGGTCGTAATCAGGGAGCGGAATACCTGAGAAAAAGTCATTTTTATGAATTTGATTATTTTTTACTTCAGAGTTCATTATACTGAAAATATTTTACCGGGATTTAAAATGTTATTGGGATCAATCGCCTTCTTTATATCCTGCATCATTTTAAGAGATGATGAATCAATTAAACGTTTAAGATATTTTTTCTTAGCTAATCCTACACCATGCTCTCCTGTAATTGTCCCACCAAGTCTGATTGTTTCATCATACAACTCGTCAAAGAATTTTTCCACTCTTTCAAGCTCTTCTTTATTTCTTTCATCTGTCAGCACTGTTGGATGCATATTGCCATCTCCGGCATGTCCAAAGTTTCCCACCATCAGATTGTATTTTTGGGCTAGCTCCGAAACTTTTTTAATTAAAGGTGCTAGATTAGACCTGGGTACAGTAGCATCTTCCAGTATCGTAGTTGGTTTAACCCTTGCTAAAGCAGAGAAAGCCGCACGTCTTGCTGTTTTTAACTGATCTGCTTCCTGGGCATCCTGCGCAACTTTTATTTCTGTTGCATTATTTCTTTTAAGAATTTCATACATTTTTTCAGCTTCGTCGGCAACTTGTTCAGGATGACCATCACTTTCCAGTAACAGAAGTGCATCCACATTGGTGGGTAAACCAATTTTTGCAAAATCTTCCACACACTTAATTGTTGTAGAATCAAGGAATTCCATTGTACATGGTATAATATGGGCAGCAATTATATCCGATACACTCTTTGCAGCATCTTGCAGAGAAGAGAAAAAAGCCAGTATGGTTTTCGATGATTTGGGTTTAGGTAATAGCCGTAACAGTATTTTTGTAAAAATGCCCAATGTGCCTTCTGAACCAACAATTAAATCACGCAGATTATAACCGGCGACATCTTTAACATTTTTACCACCGTTTATAAGTATTTCGCCATTTGGTAGCACCATTTCTACGGCCATTACATAATCGCGTGTTACACCATATTTTAAACCCCGCAGACCACCAGCATTTTCGGCAACATTTCCACCTAATGTGCAGATTTTCTGGCTTCCAGGATCTGGCGGATAAAAGAGTCCCTTTTGTTCAACAGCCTGATGAAAATCATATGTTTTTACACCCGGCTGAACCCACGCAGTTAAATTTTCTTCATCAATTTCAAGAATTTTATCCCATTTATGCATAAGCATTATTATTGAATTCTCAACAGCAACTGCGCCTCCGCTGAGTCCGGTACCGGAGCCACGGGGGACAACAGCAAACTTTTCAGAATTGGCAAGTTTTAATATCTCAGATATCTGTGAAGGACTTTCCGGCATTACAACTGCCTGCGGTTTATGCGATAACATCGGTGTGCCATCGTAAGAATAGACAATTTTATCTTCATCAGAATCAAGATAGTTGGATGTACCAACAATTTGTTTAATTTTTAGAAGTGTGTTTTTATCCATTAACATTTACTAAGATTATGTTTGACATTTTCTGAGAGTAGTTTGTGATAAATAAAACTATTAATTTCTTAACATTTTTTAAGGCTATTCTTTTGATCTAATCAATTTAAAGCCCATAGCCTTGATATTCACGCTTGTCTAAATTAGATCTAAAAACTTAACTTAACAATTTTAAGAGTTGTGTATAAAAAAAATTCCCTCCTCAAATATACATTGAAAAGGGAATTAAATTTATTTGACAATTTAAAATATTTCTTATCGAAACATTGCTTTAATTGCACCCCAGGTTTGAAACATACCTGTAAGATTAGGATGCACCATCATTGATCCTGAATCTTCAATGGATGCGTTATTTCTGTCAATAGCTTCTATTTTATAAAATAAAGCGCCGCTTCCATGAAAAAACACATCATCATCAACATATTCATATCGAAATCCCGGACCTTTTGGATTTATCCGGTCCAGTTCAATAAATACTTTATCATCATTGCTGCGTTTAATGACAAAAGTCTTTACATTGTTTTCATCTTTCGTAATCCACGTAAGAACAACTCTGTTAGCCTGTGGATCAGCTTTAGATTCAGTAAAGATATTATTCTCATTATTACCGGCAAAACTGATATTGATAAAGAGAATTATGAATATGGGAAATAATATTTTTTTCATCCGTGACAATCTTAGATTTTATAAGTAGAACAATATACACTTTTTTCGTTTTATGTCAAGTGATATTTCTTAATTAAATCTCGTTTAAATCCTTGATTTTATTAAAACTTTATCCAGTTTTGGTAATGCCGGTTCAACCAGAATAAGAGTATCCGCTGCAGCAACAGGATAAATGAAAAAATTACTTTCATCATCTATCAATATTTCAACATTTGAGTTATTAAAAAATTTTTCCGGGATAAACTCACCTTTTACTTTACCACATATAACATATGCTTGCACATTGGCCAAATTTTCAGGGTCATTCTCTTTGTTTTTAAACAAGATTTTTATGCTTTGGGAATTATAATTTATTTCGATAATATTTCCACTCAAATCATGATCATTATTTTTCGCAATTACCTGCATCCCCTTTTCAAGAATCCGCAACTGTGCCCTGGAAACACTGTTTCGCATAAGAAAGAAATCTGTATTACTAATATCAGCGAGATTTGACCCAACAGCTAGTTTATCTCCGACCTTTACATACACATTTTCAATAATCCCGGAAAATGGCGCACGAATATCTTCTGGAGTATATTCATTCTCTTCATCTAAAGCCCATAAACTTATTAACAAATCCTTACTGGAAACATTTTGCTTTGCATCTACCATGACGGCAATGACCTGCGAACTGTCGTATGCTTTTATTGTACTTTTTTTCCAGTATTGTAATGGTCCTGAGATTCTTATCTCTACAGGTAAAGTATCGTGAATAATTTTTACAGTATCTATTTTAGTTAATAATTTTTTATTACCAGTGGTTTTACTTTTTAGACTGGTTTTGTTGTCCCCGCAACAAATTAATAACGGGAATAAAAGGATCAGAAAGAAATGTTTGGATATCATATAGGTAATGTTTTGTTCGTATGTAATATTAATCCGGCAGGAATTCATTTTCAAATTTTGTGCAAAACGGATTTATTAAAAATTATTTATATGTGATCTATTTGTGATAAGTGGCTTTTAATATCTGTCGTCAGAAAAAATAAAATTGAAATCATTATAACATAACCAATCCTTGAAGGAGGTAATTCATGAATAAATCAAAGTTAACTTTAACCAAAGTTGCATTGTTTAGTGCAGTTGCACTAATTGCATTTTTTACCGTGAGTAATCTGAGTGCTTTTTCTGCTTCAGAGAAAAGCCATTATGAAGCCGCATCGTTTGAAAGCAAATGTGGCGGTGGAGAAGCTAAAACTACCGACAATAAAGATGCAAAAGAAGCAAAATGCGGTGACGGTAAATCTGAAGCTAAAAAAGCAGATGCTAAAGAATCCAAATGTGGTGACGGTAAATCTGAAGCAAAAGAAGCAAAATGCGGTGACGGTAAAACAGATGCTAAAAAAGCAGATGCAAAAGAATCCAAATGTGGTGAAGGCAAAACAGATGCCAAAAAAGCAGATGCAAAAGAATCTAAATGTGGTGAAGGTAAATGTGGCGAAGGTAAGTGTGGTTGATTAATCTGAAATTTATTTTCTTAATATTTTAGTCTATAAAGCTGCCCTTTTACGGCAGCTTTTTTTTATTTCCCGTTTGTCATCCCTGTTTTTTAATTTTTCCCTTACAGTAAATATTATTACACTTGGAGCTTTGATTGTTCATATACAGGATAGTATGGATCAAAGTATTTATTATTGGCTTGGTTTTATAGGATACAGTATTACTGTAATCGGAATTGGATTAGCTGTATACAGAAAGAAAAAGCAAAAATCTAATTTACAAGACACGAACGAATTCTGGTCTGCCGGTAAGTCTCTTTCCGGTTGGTCGGTTGGATTATCTATTTCAGCCAGTATGATGTCCGTGAGCTGGTCCTGTGTTTACGGAGTTCAGCTTTTTTATTGGTATGGACTCGGAGGCGCCTGGCTTCTGATTATTCCATGGCTGCTAACAATGGCAGGATTTTTTTTCCTTGTGCCTGTATTCAGAAAATATAACACCTTTTCTCAGCCAGAGCTGCTTGAAAAAAGATTTGGGAAGTTATCAAGGATATTGTTAGCCCCGGCACTTGTTGTTGTTTTTCTGACATGGACAGGTGCAGAAATTTTTGCAGCCGGTAATATTATAGCACCCTTTTTGGGCATTTCTCCACAGCTGACATTTTTGCTAATTGCATTGGTTGTTGCGATATACAGTTACAGCGGTGGTTTCGAAGCGGTTGTATCAACGGATAAAATTCAGTTTGTTCTTGTTGCATTATTTATTTCAGCAATTGCTATTTTAGGGCTTAACGCTCTTCCGGATTTATCTGTTCTTACTGATTTAATACCCCCAAAAGCTCCGGGAAATAATCACTGGTTATCCCCGGGTTTGCCGTTGATTGCTATGACTTTTATTGCATATCTACCAGGTTGGCTTATCGAGACAGATTTATGGGTGCGGATACAGGCTGCACAATCGAACAGAGAAGCCCGGAAAGGTGTTTTTATTGCAAGTTTTAACTCCTTTCTTTTTGTGGGCATTATGCCATTGATTACAGGTTTAACCGCCCTGGCATTATTTCCTGCAGTTGATGGGATCATCCCCGAAAAGCTAAATGACGGGGCTCTCATTTTTACTGTTATCATGCAGAATTATGCGCCACTGTGGCTTAGCCTTATATTATCCATCGGGCTGATTGCAGCAGCAATGTCTACCATAGACACATGTGGCAATATTGTTGCGCTTTCTCTATCGCGGGATCTTATTGAACCTGGTTTGACTAAAAAGCTAAGCAAGAAACAGCTGCAAAAGGTGGCACGATTTTCATCCGTTTTTGCAATAATGCTTGCTTATATTTATGCACTATTTACAGACAATTTGTGGGATATATTCTATCTTTCATCCGGAATTCTTACGACTACCGTTTTCATTCCTGTTTGCGCCAGTTTTTTAAAATCAGTTTCCAAAACTGAAATCAATATTGCAATTATTACAGGAATTATCAGCACCTTCATTTTTTACTTTCTGGAAAAAAATGGTTTTTTATCAGCATTTCAACCCGAAGCAATTTCAACAACCGGCTTGGGTTATATTATTTGGGCTTTTTTAAGCTCACTCTTTGTTTTTTTAATTGTCCTGAGTTTCAACCCAAAAAAATAAATATTTTTTAATTAATTTTTTCAAAAAAAAAGTAATGTGTATCACAATCTAATTCGATATCTTTTGGGTAATTTCTTAAACAAAATATTTACTCTGTTTGTTTATTTAGTAAATTAACAGGGTAATTGTATAAATTACACGTACTAACTGATCCACAATTAATTAATTCATTTAGGAGGTTTTTTTATGAAGCGTATTTTAGTTGTTCTTGCTCTTATTGCTACTCTGTCATCTGCTACATTCGCTCAGGGCCTTGGCTTTCATGGAGTTGCAGCACAAGCAGGATTAGTTTTACCGATGGAAACTAACTGGACCGCTGGTCTTGCATTAGGTGCAAAAGTTAACATGGGTCAAGTTGCAGATAATTTAACATTATTACCCATCATTCAGTATCATATGCCTGGGTTTGATGTACCTGCTGGTGCCGGAGATGCAACAGTAAGCGTTTTTGTAATAGGCGCCGATGTTCATTATGCTATCAACGATCAGTTCTATGCTGGTGGTGGTTTAAACTATAATAGCATTACCCTGGAATATAAATGGGATGTTCCGTTCTTTGGAACAACTACGATTGACGGATCAACAAGTGAAATCGGTTTTTCAGCTTTAGGTGGTTACAATTTAAACTTAGCTGGATATCCTGCAGCGATTGAAGCCCGTTACAACATTGTAAGTAATTACAACAGTTTAGTGGCTACATTAAACGTTTTCTTTGGATCAAAATAAGAAAAGCTTTGAATACTGAAAACAATGAAAAGGCGCTCTCATGAGCGCCTTTTTTATTTCAACACTGCTAATGCTGCTTCATAGTTAGGTTCCTGGCCTGTTGCAGGGACCTGCTCTGTGTAAATAACTTTTCCGGATTCATCCACTACAACGATTGAGCGCGAAAACAATCCTTCAAAACCACCTTCTGTAAAAAGAACGCCATAATCTTTACCAAACGCCCGGGTACGCATTGCTGACAAGGTTATCACATTATCCAATCCTTCAGCTGCACAAAAGTCCTTCTGCGCAAAAGGTAAATCAACAGAAATACATAAAACCATTGTATTGTCCAGCTTCTCAGCTTCTGAATTGAATCGCCGTACCGATGCCTGGCAAACCCCAGTTCCAATACTTGGAAAAATATTTAGTACAAGTTTTTTACCTGCAAAATCTTTCAAACTTTTATCTTTTAAATCTTTATCGGTCAAACGGAAATCGGGTGCTTTACTGCCTACTGCCGGCAGTTCACCAACTGTATTAACCATTTTATCACCAAAACCAACTTGTGCCATAGAAGCCTCCTTATCTTGTTTTTATTATGTTAAACGTTTGACTCTATTTTTTATTTTGTGACCCACCCTTGCCTCTCCAATAGAGGTGAATTTTATCTCTAAAAATTTTCATTAGTCTTTAAACCAAAATATTCGTGTATAAACTCTTTTCTGTTTTCTTCCAATTTTGCATAAAGCATCATTTGGTATAATTTCTGTTGTTCGTTTTTCATTTTTACATCCAGATGATCCTGATCAGACAAACTTTCAGGTAAATCAGAAATCACTGTGATATTCTTGCGTTCAATATCTCCTTCAACAACTCCATAACGATCAAAGATGGATAAAACTGTTTCCGCTCTGTAATCCCGCCGATTTTTAAATGTAAGCTGTTCCTTAAAATAGTCAATCCCTTCGCCGTTTACACGGTCTATTTCTGAAGTAAGCAAATTATAAGCCCGGTGATAAAATTCAGCTGACGGATTATTCCAGCGAATAAACTCCATATGAATATTCAAGTCCTGCTCATCATATAAAAGTAAACACAACGAAGGTTTTCCATCACGACCTGCTCTCCCGATTTCCTGGTAGTAAGACTCCAGTGACCCCGGAACCTGGGCATGAATAACAAAACGAATATCTTCCTTATCAATGCCCATACCAAAAGCATTTGTTGCCAGGATAAGCCGGTTTGGTGAATTCATAAAACCTTCCTGGACTTTCTTCCTTTTCTCTGCGGTCAAATCACCATGATACACGGCATGCTTTTTACCGCTTCTGGATAACAAATCACTCATATTTTCAAGATCTTTTATGAGTGTAAAATAAATTATGCCGCTTCCCTTTAACTTATCCAAAACTTTCAGGATTTCATTTTTCTTTTCATCTTCACCCCATAATGGTATGGTTCTGAGTTCCAGATTAGGACGATTTATACCTTCATGAAACAAGGTTATTTCATGCTGTTTTAAACCGAGCTGACTTATAATATCATTCTGTACCGGTGGCGTGGCTGTTGCTGTTAACGCAATGGTTACCGGGTTGTTCATCAATTTCCGAAATTCCTGAAGCCTTGTATAATCGGGCCTGAAATCATGCCCCCATTCGCTAATACAATGTGCTTCATCGACAGCAAGTAAACTGATTTTCCTGTTTTTCAGCACATTGATAAATTCTTTTTTGCGGAAACGCTCCGGGGTGACATACAATAATTTGTATTTTCCGTTTTTAAGTCCTTTATATCGGGATTCGCGGTCTTTTTTACTCAATGAAGAATTAATATAAATGGCATCGATATTGCGCTTTCTCAGTACATCTACCTGGTCTTTCATAAGTGCAATAAGCGGAGAAATCACCACTGTTAAATCATCAAAGATTAGTGCCGGGATCTGGTAAAGTATGGATTTTCCTGAACCGGTTGGCATGATAACCAACGCATTATTACCATCCAGTATATGTTTTATTACGGCTTCCTGGACCCCTCGAAACTGCGAATAGCCGAATGATTTTTTTAAAATT
Source organism: Calditrichia bacterium (assembly GCA_020635035.1). Lineage (GTDB taxonomy): Bacteria > Calditrichota > Calditrichia > Calditrichales > J004 > JACKAO01. The sequence goes on along the minus strand of JACKAO010000002.1, from coordinate 479,344 downwards.
TCACGGGCAGTCATAATATATTTTTAAAATTTTCACAATAAAATGTTGAACAAAATCAAATAACAACCATTTGTAATTGCAACAGTAAAACTAAGAAAAAAGAGCATTATTAATAAAATCTTTCTGATTTACAATTTTTTTAAATATTGATTTTTGCAGACGCGTTTGCTATTATTTTACTGTAGAAGCAACAATGATTTTCAGTGAAAATATTCCTAAATAACTTGAAGGAGGATAAAATGAACCCATCAAAAGTCCTTGTTCCGGTTGACTTTAGTCCGTTCTCTGATTTTGCAACTGATTATGCGATTTACCTTGCCGCTAAATACAAATCCACTATTACATTATTTCATGTGGTTGTTTTGTATGAAGCAGATGTTGATGAAGAAGCACATGTTAAGCAGCTGGAAGAAATAATTAAACGAAAAGAAGAAAATACACGTGAACTATTCGACCGGCATCGTCAGAAATTTTTAGCTAAAAATATTCAAATCAATTCTGTAATTGAGCGTGGTGTATCTGCCGCTAATGTTATTCTGGATTACATCGATGAACACCAATTCGACCTTGTTATAATGGGCACCCATGGCCGCACAGGAATTAAAAACTGGATTTATGGAAGTGTTGCCGAAAAAATTGTCCGGCTCTCTAAAATTCCTGTTTTAACACTGCATAATGACCCTGGAAAACTGAAGATCAGCAAGATTCTAGTACCTGTAGACTTTTCAGAAAATTCTAAGCACGGCATAAATGAAGCTGGAAAAATTGCCAAAGAATTTGATGCTGAAGTGCACTATGTCCATGTATTGGAACAATACCTGCATCCTTCTTATCATGTTGTCGGAATGGAATCTATTTTTATAATCAGCCCGGAAATCAAAGAAAAAACAGCAGAAAAACTACAGGAATTTTGCCCTGATTTGCCTAAATCAAAATTTGCATGCATCGAAGGGACATCTCATGCAACAATCTGCGAGTATGCCGAAGAGAATGATATTGATCTGATTGTTATGTCAACCAAAGGGTTTACAGGATTGGATCATCTGCTTATTGGCTCAACAACGGAAAGGGTTGTCAGAAAAGCACCTTGTCCGGTTTTAACCGTGGGCAGAGATCGTCATTAATTTATTAATCAGGTCAGATAATTAATATCAACGGATTGTGGTTGCTCGAGGTTAATGTAAATTTCTTTTGTGCTGTTTCCGGGAATAACATGCTTCCAGTCTCCTTTTTCGTTTCTTATTACCGATCCCCATATTTTGCGCTTTCGCTTATCGGTAAAAACTTCCCAGAACAAGTGGCCATATAACGCTACTCCATTCAGCAATATAAAAGCAGGAAAGCGTATCCCAACATCAACATTGATTGATTTTACCACCGCTGGCTTAAAATTCTGGGCAACTAATCTTTCAACAAATAGCGTGCTGTAATCCTGTCCATTAAAAGATAAATCATGCAGACTGCGTTTTACGCCATTTCCGCAGATTATATCATCAAAAACATCTGAAAGCTGCTTAATTGAAGTCATAGGATCTATAACGACAAAAATGGAAGAAATATGTCATCTTTAAGAAAAGAAGCAATGCCGCCTGTAAAAGACAGCATTGCAAAGAAAATCTATTTTAAAACAACCATTTTCCGGGTTTGGATAAAAGATCCGGCTTTAAAAGTATAATAATAAATACCACTGGCAAGGTTCTCAGCTGTAAAGTTGACTGAATAGCTGCCCGCATTCTGCTTTTTATTCAGCAATGATTGGATACGCCTTCCCTGAAGGTCATAAATAATTATTTCTACTTCACTCGGTTTGTTTATACTATATTCGATGGTTGTTGTCGGGTTAAATGGATTCGGGTAATTTTGAGAAAGACTAAACTCTGAAGGTACAGCCAATGGTTCAGCAATAGAAAGTGCAATACTATCCGGTTTATTGGAGTAAACAAGGGCGGTAAAACCGTCAATCGATAATTCTGGCAATGGATTTGCATCAATCACAATCGCTGTTGTGTCAAAAATACTGTACCATGTTCCTGTGCTTAACCATGGTACATTTGTAATTGATTGTGAACCAGAACTGAAATTTACCACACACATAATTTTTTTATCGGTCACGTTGTCTTCAAATCCCCAAACCATAACTTTTTCGGTATTATACTTATATAACTTTCTTAACTCTCCCCGATACAGAGCAGGATTATCACGTCTTTGATGGATAAGACTTCTGTAATATTGAAAGTGATCCGTTCCACTATCGGTGTTCAGCAAGTTCCACTGAACAGGTCTGTAAGAAAGTTTATCAGCACCATCCAAACCACTCCAGCCGCGTGATTCTGCGAATTCCTGTCCTTCCCAAAGCATTGGAATACCGAGTGATGTAAACATTAAGGTTGCATACAATTTATCCCTAACAATCGCATCATCCATAGAAACACCCTGGAAATTTGTCATTTCATAAATCAATGATTGCTCATCATGGTTATTATTTGCGTTGACCGGTTCGGTTCGGTTTGCATATTTTGTAGGACTTGATGGTGTGTCATTTCCCGGATAAGCGCTTAAATCAATTACTTTGGACTCAAAATCAGACAAGGTTGTATTTTTAAAACGTGCTTCATCAAAAACTTCATCGTGATAGCTATCGTGCCATCCTCCTGTCAGACCGCTATAATAAATTAGTGCCGGGCTTTCAGGAAGATGTTCTGCAATTTGATATATTTTACCATCATAATCGGCATCAATCTTATCAGCCCAGCCTAAAATCCCGTAATCCGGCTCCTCGAGATCCCAGCCAATACCTTGTGTAAAATCATATCGGAAGCCATCTATTCTGTATTCATCAATCCACATTTTCAGAGATTTATAAACTATCTCCTGTGTTTCATCCGTCCAATGATCAAGGTCCTTAAAGAAAAAAAGCTGATCTTCATTATAACGCAAATCATCATTGCTCTTAAAATACGGATTTTTGGAAAAGTCCGGCTGCATCATCCACAAGGGACCCGGGTCATTAAGGTGATTATATACAACATCTAATAGAACTGCAATTCCGTGCGTATGGGCAGAATCCACAAGAGCTTTAAAATCATAAGGGGTACCATAAGAAGGCTCAAGTGCAAAATAGGAATTCAGATCATAACCCCACGAAAAACCTGATGTACCAACAGAACCAAAATCCATAACAGGCATTAACTCAATGGCATTTATACCAAGAGAGTCAAAATGTGCCATCAGTTGCGAAAGTTCATAAAATCCTGCCTGCCCCGCAGATAATCCAAAATATCCACCACCTGTTTCAGATACATTCATTTCATAAATGATTAGTCTCTCTGGCTCTGGTTTTTCATAGTCAACAGAGTGCCACTCATAATCATCAGCAGTCAAGCCCGCAGAACCTACATAAAACCTTGAACCATATGTTCCGTTCCATTTACCCCAGGGATCATAAAAACTCCCTCCAAGATCCGTTTGATAAACGTATTCATATCCACCTTCTGATAATTTTAAATTAATCCACCAATTATCAGAGTCCGGATCTTTGCGCATAAGAATTGCATCACCTGTAGCAGGATTTTGTCCTTCCTGAGCGATTTTTAAAGCGACCGAATTAACCCCGGGTACACGCAATCTGAAAGTTACTGAATCATTAGAAGATACAGAAGGCAAAGTTACACCATGTTCAGCATATTCCGGTAAGGGTGAAAGTACTGTAGATTTTGCCTGCACTACAAATGTAACCGAGTCGCTGTTTTCTCCAACTGTAAGAATGGCTTTATGACTACCATCTGCCAATGCATCCTGTACCGGGTATACTAATTGTTTTGTACTAAAAGAATAATATGAACCAATATGTGAATAAACATTTTCATCAACTTTTAAAACGAGAGATGCTGTATCAACAATTGTTCCTACTTTAGGATACAGATAAACTGTAATTGTAGGAGTACTCTCTTCTACAAAACCTGTCCGGTTGTTCGGTAAAAAATGGTAGATGGTAGGATTTTTTACATAAATAAGTGAATTATTATTATCACTTGTATTTACATGATGATTTAACGGGTCATTTGGCCAGGGATTAACCCCGGTGTAAAACTTATAGTTATAAGTTCCCATTTCAAGCCGCTCTGTCCGCGTCCAAATTCCTGAGTAAGTCATTGGCCAACTGGAATTATTCCAACTGTTAAATTCGCCAACTAAATAGGTTTGCGCTGCGCCCTGATAACGGAACGTGACATCAACGCTTTCCTGAGAATAAACAAGCGAACTTGTAATAAACAATGTAATTAGCGAAAATAATATTTTTTTCAGAACCTGCATTTTTAACTCCATTTTAATTTTTTACTTCAGCCGATCCTCGGTTTTACTTTTAATTTTATTAAACCGGCCAGGTTAAATTCCATTTTTTCGCCGAAGTATCTTATTAATGGCATTATCAAGAGGAACCGGTGCTGAAGATGAAAGTAAATCCTGTAATTTTTTAGAATCCCCTTTTTGCATTGCGATAACTGTTTTTGAAACATCAACATTGTTACGCAGGCCAAATAATGTAATATCAAGAATGATATGATTGGTCGCGATATCAACAATAGCTGTATTGTATGTCCAGGCTGATTTTTTTGAGAACATATTGTCAGCTTCGCCCATCAGCAGCTCTTTTTGATCGACAACAAGAATAATTTTATGATCCCAGAATTTTTCTATATCCGACTCATTCAATGAATAACTATAAAGACAGTCTGTTGTATAACTTAATTCAGTGAAGGAAAAAGCTATAAGTTTAACCCCTTTTTTCTGTGCATGGCTAATTTCATCTTTAAGCATTTCCGCTTCCCTGTTCCAAACCGACAGGTAGATTGAATTCTCAGCCCGTTCAATCATTTCTCTTGCTTTGTGAATCAGGTTCTCATACCCGACGATATTCCATAAATGTCCAGGTTCAACAGATGTCTCAAACTGTTTCATTGAACCGCGGACTTCTTCTATTCTTTCCTTGAACTGTCGTTCCAGAAGATCAAACAACTGATCCGGAGGTAATGGAATGTATTTTTGCGGTTCGGTATAAAGCCCGTTAACAGCTCCTGTCGTTTCAAGTTTTCGGATTGTATCATAAATGGCAGACCTTGGCACACCGGAATTTTTGCTTAACTCGTAACGCGTAGCCGGATGGTTTTGCAGCAACGAGATATAGGCTTTCGCTTCATAAGTGGTAAAGCCCAGTTTTTTCATTCTTAAAGCGATTTCATTAATTGGCATTTTGCCCACTCTTCCTTTTGTTCAATAAATAGATAAGCGCATTATCCAGATGTCCTTTCCAGCTGCCCCATGCATGTCCTTCATGGAATAAATCCCATGAAAAACGGGCCGATTTTTTTGTGAGAAAGGTATTTAACCTGTGATGCACACTATCCTGATTTTCAAAACTGCCGTAACTGTAATAAAGTTTAACATTTGAAAAATCAGCATTTTTTAATTCATCAAGAATGCGAAGGCTGTCAACCCATATTGCCCCTGATTGCGAGAAAACTCCTGCTAACTCAGAACTATAATTTTTCAGAGCATAAAGAGAAAACAGGCCCCCAAGTGAAACGCCACCCAGATAGGTGTTATCCGGATTTATCTGATACTCTTTTCTCACAAAAGGCAAAATTTCCTCAATCAACAAAGTTGTAAAACTTTCATCCATCCAGTATTCTTTCATGCGGTCTTTAGGATCAACAAACAATGCGTTTATGGCAGGTATCTTATTATCACGGATAAGATTATCAAGAATCGTTGGCGCCTGTGCAAAATTGATATAATCGGAACCGTCTGTAAACACTACCAGTGGTGAAGTATTAGAGGAACTGTCATGTCTGTAGAAATAGAAAGGATAGCTTGCTGATGTTTTGTTTTGCCGGAAGGCTGCTGTATCGAGTTTTGTATATATAACCGATCTTTTGGCTAAAATCTCCGAAGGAAATTCATAATCCGGCATCATTAAAAGCGAGTTCTCACCATATCCGCCACCTGAGCGTCTTTCATTATAGGGATCATTGACGAATTGATCTCCAGCAATAAACTTGTATTCAACGCGGGCATCCAAAGGAAAATGATATTCACAGTAGTAATAATCTGTACCAATAATTCTAAGTAATGGCAGAATCCCTTTCTGCCATGAATTCATGTCTCCGGTCAGGAATACCGGCATATCTTTTTCATTACGGTAAATAAAATATACAAGTGTGTCTTCAACAATTGGAAACTCATAAACTTTATTCATCCAGGTATCAAGAACTGCTTGACGATTCTGCTCAGGTACATCTGCTAATTCAAATAAGAATGTTTTAAAATTCTTATCTGTTTCATTGCAGCTACTGAGCATTATCAGAAAACTCAGACTTATAGTAAAAATTTTAATGAGTTGCATAATTTTTATTTGTAATTTTACCATTTTTTCAATTCCCACAAATTGTGGATAAGTTGTTGATAACCAGGTATACCCGCGTATATCAAAAAGTGGGATTTATGTTTCCACTTTGCAACATCCAGCAAATAAAACGACCCAAATCGTTGATATTATTGAGTTTAGCCAATTTTATAGTTTGGTATTTTGAAAATCTCAACCAAAGCTTTCAAAAAAAATTACCATTTTCAGTTCTTTTTAAAATGTGCATAACTTTTACCAATGATTTAACTGTCAACTTTTACTTCATCCGATAAATGACGGAACCATTTGAAATATAAACCCAGTGATAATGCAGCTAAAACCACTAATAACCAGGCAAACTGATCCCAGCGTTTCAGTATTATGGACATGCCCGTCAGGAATAAGACAACCTGCCAGGGAACAGCAAAAAAGGTGGCGATAATGTCGCGTTTGTTTTCTTTGTTAATTCTTTCCATTGTCTGGCTGCTGATCTTTTTGCGAATTGGACCCCAAAATCCAAACGGACGAGTACGTTTGTAAAATTCTAACAAAACAGCTTCATCAGTAGCCGGGGCCGAATATGTTCCTATTATCATCCCTATTAATGATGAGACCGTGGTTATAATAAATGCTGAATATTCAGGAATGTCCGGCAGAAAAATTCTTTGCAGTACGGCTGCTATCATACCGGCTGCTGTTCCAACCGCAAATCCGTAACCATTCATTCGCCACCAGTACCAGCGTGCAAGTGTAGGTATAAGCAATCCTGCTCCGAGACTGGATGTTATGTAGCCCCAGATATCATTTATATTGTTAATCAAAAGCATAAAACCCAGACCTAAAACTACCAGCAATACGGAAGACCAGCGGCTGTGCGAAAGCAGTTGTTTTTCCGTTGCCTGTGGATTGATATATGTCTGATATATATCTTTTACCCAGTAGGCTGCACCTGCGTTAACTGTGGAATCAAACGTAGACATTGCCGCAGCCATCAAGCCTGCCACAAGTAAACCCTTAATCCCAATCGGAACCATGTGATTTATCACCGCCGGCAATACTGTTTCCGGATCCTGAATTACACCTTGCTGAGTTCCGAGAACAATACCCATTATTGCAATAGCGGCAATAAACGGCCAGCGAAAAGCTAAAAGCGTTGTCCAAAATAATGAAAGCAACCCTGATTCCCTGTCACTGCGGGATGCGAAGAAACGCTGAATCATATATTGGCTTGTCCCGCCGCTGCCTTCAATTGTAACTTTTACCAGGTAAAAAAGAATCGCTATACCAAACAGATTATAGATAGAATAGGTAGATTCCTGGGGCATATTGAGCGTCCAGGATGGCCAAAGATTTGTCCAGGCATCCCGGGTGGTTTCCAATGCCATAAATCCGCCTTCCCGAAGCGGAACAGAAACATTAAAAATATCAGGGAGATCAAAATAAAAAAACGAAAGTGCGCAGATGAAGAAAATTGTGCCAAATATTAAAATCCCCTGGAAAACATCTGTCCAAACCACACCATACAAGCCTGACGCGACGGTGTAAATCATTGCCAATACAATCATAAGAGTCGCCGCCCAAAACTCCGGAGATAAACCAAGGAAAGCGGGGATACTTAAAAATTCTGCAACAAATTTTCCTGATCCAATTGCAAAATAGGTTATCATTGCAATCGTAACAATGATTATCGAAAAGGCTGCAATCAATCTTGCCACATCTCCCTGGCGGTCTTTACCAAAACGAAAATGCATCCATTCCGCAAGCGTCATTACCAGGGCCCTGCGGTTCCATTTTCCCTGAAAGATCATTAAAAATGCCATAATCAGCGTAACCCCGCCGCGGATTTCAATAAAAAAACCACTGGCACCAAGAGCAAAAATAAATGCCGTGTTGATCATTGTACCACTGACATCAAGATTTGAAGACATACCTGATGCCCCTAAGGCCCACCATGGCAAACCGCGTTGCCCCAAGAAATATGAATCGATACCTGCCGATGCTTTTCTCTGGAAATAAATCCCGATACCAACCATTGCCACCAGATATACAATTACAATCGTAAAATCTAAAGTCGACATTTTAAACTCCTGATCTGTGAGAGATTATAGTCATTAGTTTTTCAAAATTGCTTTATCTTGCCTTAACTTTTTCAATATCATACAATAAATTGACCGCACTATCCGCTTTTATTCAGCTTGTTTTATCAGACTTATTTCACCCAGCTTAAGTTGTATTTGCTCACCCGTCCAGTTCTTTGTGGGAATTGAAAATTGTATAAAACTCAGATTATCTGGAGATTCCATTGCATTGTTATTCCTTTGAAACCAGTATGGCAAAAAATGTGGATAAGGCCTTGGTAGCAGTACAAAAGGTTTATTTTCAAATGTATTCAATGGTATTCTGATCTTCTTACCTGTTTCTGCTGGAACTATCTTTATTTCCTTAACCTGGTAGTCTGTGGAAATAAACCGGCAAATTAATTCATCCAGATTTTGTGAAGGATTACTGATTTCAAACTCTGCAAAATTGAACTCAGACAGATTGCTGTTTATTAATTTATTATCCAATTCAATCTGAAAAGTGAAATCATCGCAGGGTTTTTTCAATTTATTCAGATCTATACTAAGTAAAGCTTTATTATCCTGATTCCAAACGGTATGTGCTCTGAATTCAATCGATTGCCAAACATTTGGATAAATTACATTGGAAAAATCTTTGTCCGGATCAAATAAGCTGAGCGCCCTGTTTTGTGGTAATATTTTTAATTTCCAGACATTATCCAAAGCATAGAAGTCCCAATCATTCGGGTTCTTTTTAATTTGCGCAGGATATGTTATTACACTTTTTTCTTTTTCAACAAGCACACAATATTCAATAAATCCATTTTGAAGACCATCTTTAATTTCAGCAGAATAGTTGTACTTTCCATCATTTATTAACTCTACCTGGCTAAAACCACGCCAGCCGGGTTGACGCAAATAAAGGCTTGCCCTGTTTATTCTTTCTTGTGATAATATTGTAAATTCTGCATTCCAAATTCCGCCTTCAATAATTTGACCAGCAGAATGGTTGAGAACTTCATCGTTAAAATTTTCTTCAGCAAAAGACGGGAATTCACTTAGTGAACGGTTATGATAGTTGAAATCCAATTTTGCAAACGTTTTTAATTTTTCACCTGAAAGAATATAAATGCCCGATTGCAGCAGAAAAGTGTTATCCGTAACTGAAACTTCCTTACCGGTATCATATTCATATACATATAAATCATCCATACCTGGAATATGAAATTGCATTTTTGAAGGACGGTTCTGAAGAATCCTTACTTTGTTGTCCAGGCTATTCTTTCCAAAAGGATTCATTCTTTCAACAACATCAGGGTAAAGCTCCAGTCGCCAACAGTTTTCTGCAATTTTGTCAATAAAATAGGTACCCGTGCCATTTGATTTAACCAGTGGAGATGAGCCTGTACCAGCAATATGCTGCAGTTTTCCAGGATCTACAGGCGTATTTTGAGTTGTGTTTGAATAATAAAATTTTTCCGGTGAATTCATCTCACTCAAATTCTGCTCATAAGAAATTTTAAAAAAGCTGAAATTCAGATTATCCGGATAATTTTCTATTTTTTGATAAGGTTCTATCTCTTTAAACACATTGGCTGCGATCATCAGACTGATCGCTTTTTTGGGTGTATAAAGCAAATTAAGATAATGGGTGGAATACTCCGTGTTATACGCCGCCATATAAGATGGATCATAGCAAAACATCGTTGCCCACTGCATTCCAGCTCCCCTGAAACTTCGTGCCATCGCCGGGTACATTACCGGTTGCGCTATATCCGCTGCATCAAACTCGTATACCATCCGTGATTTATTGCGAAAATTGTTTTCAGAGATTTCCGGAACCGGGTAGTTATTAACATGGGCAAGATAGTTGCCTGTAAGCTCACTGTATTTAACCAGGCCTGTTGGATACCACTGAAAAGAAATACCCTGAATATCCGCATTATAAACTGCAGCTGCCTGCTCCTTACTCCAATTTTCGCTTATGTTATAATAAACCGGTTTTGAAATGTTTTCGTTTCGGATTACGTCAACCATTTCATTTATATATTCAGTGGTAATTTTTGTCTCTTCCGGATGCCTGGGTTCATTTATAACTTCAAAAGCAATAACATCCGGATCTTCTTTATAAGTCAAACCGGTATAAGTATTAAGATGATTTAAAAATTGTTTCAGGTAATTCTTCTGAATTTGACGGGCTTTTAGACTTGTAATCAAATCCTGCTTGGAATAATTATTTGTAAATCCGGGGCTTACTTCATCAGGTTCCGGCCATCCCGGACCCCACCAGGCAATAGGTGTTAAGATTATATTGATGTTCTTTTCTTTCAGCTTAAAAATCAGGTAATCCAGCAAATCCAGATGTTCATTTTCCAGCAGGTTTCCCAGACTGTCACTTACTTCCCTGTCCCATACGTGTATCCTGTAGGCGTTTAGTTCCAGTCTTGCAAATTGCGAAACATCCATATCAATAGCCTGCTTATGAGACACCCCAAGCTTTTTTAATGAACGATAAGCATGAGCAAATGGAGCAGCATAATTAATACCAAAAAACGATGCACTTTCTTCTGAATCTGTCCACCTGAGAATACCATTCTCATCGACAAAAACCTTATCCCCCGCAAACAACGCACAGATATAAATCAGTGAAATGAAAACCAACCGAATTAATAATTTCATCTTATTAACAACGCCTTTACTGACTGAATGGTTTTTCCTGACTGCAACCTTATCAGGTAGACGCCGCTGCTCTGTGCAACACCCAACGCATTGTTTCCATTCCACAGTACTTTATGCAAACCCGAACCAAGATATTTATCAGACAGCCTGATGATCTCTTCCCCCAGAAGATTATAAACAATCAACTTAACATGATCTGCCTGCTGAAGGTTGAAAGTAATCTGAGTATTTGGATTAAAAGGATTCGGAAAGTTTTGATACAGCTTTGTTGATTTTGGAATTATGTGATTGTTTTTATCAATAGACAAAGGAAGATTATTATTAAAATTTACCCAATGTAATGTTGTGTCTTTTCCGTGGATCATTCCTTCACTTATTTTTAACTCACGGTTAGCAATGCCATTTTCCCAACCATTATTATTATCTTTTTCAAAATAAAATTTATATTCAATATTATCATTAACTCTCAATTCTGCCACCGGGAGATAAACAACTCCCGACCAGAATGTACCACCACCGATACTGTATTGCTCATGGGAGAGTATTAAATTTGACTGATTCCAACTCAGAATGCCTGCAGATGATATACTGTCTCCCCGAACAGAAACAGGCCCATTGAGCTCAGGATCAAAAAGTCCTGCCTGCATTAAACTACCCATATTTACACGGAAGTAAACACCAACCGAATCAGGCTTATCAAGAATAGGCGTCCAGTATTGATCCTTACTTGTTGAAAAAGAATTATAGTATTGCAGTGTCACAAGGCTGTCTTTATCACCCGCAATAAAATTACGGGTATTTGTCGTACTGCCGTTAAAAGCCGCAACGGGCCCCTCCCAGCCGCCACGCTGATATGTACTTTGATCAAAAGAATATCCCGACCAGAATTTATATGCTATTTCGTCGCCGGAGTACATCTGAAAAGTGGTTTGCCAGTAGTCCCCACCTGAATTCTTCAGAATGATATCTGAATCTGCATCCCAGCTGATTTTTTTTCCATCAGGAAGCGTGCCCAGAGAGATACCTTTTACTTCTCCGCGTAACTGCACCACATGGTTTGTCTGGATAGTGTCCCAGTTCGTTGCGGTATTTAAACGAATTGTTATATTTACAGTGTTGAGTGAGTCAGGTTTATCTTCAAAAACCTGTAACGTCGAAAGCGCATTACCTTGAAAATCAAATAAAGCCAGGTTTTCCCAGGGTGATCCTAATTGCGGAACAGAGATATATTCAGGTGCCCAGTAAAAAACGCCAAGACCTCTATCATTACCGATATATCTTACAATCTGCATCACATCATGCAAAAAAAGTGTCTGTCCATTTACTGTTGCCGGATAACCACTGTGTAATTTATCAGCGGAGCCAACAATATTATTTACACTATCGTACCAGTCCAGTGTCCATGGATATGCTGTTTCGGCGATCAATATTGGTTTTCCATAAAGATTTGCCAAACTGTTTGTAGTAGACTGCATCCCGGAAAGCGTTCCATGCCACCATGGATAAAAAGATAACCCTATAATATCAAATTCAACACCGTTATTAATCAGATTATTAAAAAACCAGGTATTCCCACCCAAATCATCTGCATCGGCACGATGAATTACAATTTTTACTGAATCACCATTTACAGAACTTTCTCTAACCCCTTGTATCCCGGCATTTATAAGAGCTGCAAGATTAGCCCATTGGGTTGAATTGTCATAAGCTCCTCCAACCCGTCCTGTGTTCCAAAGCATGCCCGAATTTATTTCATTCCCTATTTGAACCATATCAGGAAGAGTACCCTGTGCATCCAATGCAGACATCACATATTTAGTATAAAAATAGACACTGTCTATTAAATCCTGTGTTGATGCATCTTGCCAGGCAACCGGCTTTGTCTGGTTACCAGGATCTGCCCAAGTATCGGAATAATGAAAATTCAGTAAAAACTGCATATCATTCTGTTTAATACGCTTTGCCATTTCCAGGATATGCGGTAAGTCATTATAATTTTGGCTTGGTGTGTGCCAAATTTTTAAACGGATATAATTAACACCATGGTCAGCTAAAATCTTCAGCGGATCTAAAGCAACGCCATTCTCTTTATAAACTCCGCCAAGATCTTCAATCTGCGGTATGAAAGAAACATCCGCTCCTTTGATAAACAAAGAATCGGCACTTGCCTGCAAACCCGCTGCTGCAGTAAGAATTATATAAAGTATTATTGTATTCCGCCTAAGCGGACCATTAAAAAACATAATATTATCAGGAAATAATTTATGAAAAAACGGGTGTGAAAATTTCACACCCGTTATTAAATAAACGAATTAGCGAATCAGGGTCATTTTGCGAATTTGAGAGAAATCACCGGCTTCCATTTTCAGGAAGTAGATACCGGATGCAACACCTTTTTTGTTTTCGTTTTTACCATTCCAAACAACTTCGTATACACCGGCATTCTGATTGCCATTTACAAGTGTACTTACTTTTTGGCCCATCAGGTTATAAACAGCAATGTTAACATCTGATTTTTTAGCCAATTGATATTTGATAGTTGTTGTTGGGTTAAACGGATTCGGATAATTCTGAGATAACTCATATTTATTCGGAATTTGTTCGTTATCTTTAATAGCCGTAGGCTGAGTTAAATCCGGTGGTTCTTCTACATACAGATCACTTGCTACCCATTCTAATGTCGGGAAACTGTATGCTGTAGGCCAAACAGGATCTGGAAGAGCATCATCATCACTGCCATCAGGATTAATAGCATCCGGTTTGATATACTGATAATAACGACGACCTTTTGCAAAACCACTGCCATGATAAACGTCACCTTCATCAGAAGAATAAACCGTTTTAAACCCAAATTGATATGAAAAATATGGATGAGCATCCGAAGGATTCATAGTAAAGTCAGCCGAATATACCATATCACCTTCAGGATCTGCCAGCATTAGGAATACGCTGTCACGCTGCATGCCCTGAGTGAAAGCATTGAGTTCTCCATCCCATGCAACCCAAACAGTATCAACACCGGGTCTGAACAATGGGTTATCAGGATTATCTGTTGCTGAAGCAGCTTTGGTCATGTCAATATTGAATGTAACAGTAACAGGATGATCAATCACACCATTTGCAGCTATACCATTAAAGAATTGACGGTCAAATCCAAAATCGCCATCCGGACTTTGCTCAGTAGCATCCTGGAAAACAAGTTTACGGTCACCGCCACCGGTTGAAGATGGTTCTTCCCAGCCATGGTTACCAATATCCAGATGTTCAATATAATTTGGACTTTCCGGATCGATTCTTGATGAATCCCATAAAATGTAGTATTTGTATGTAATTTCAGCACCAACAGCTTGTGTAAATTCTTGCGGAGAAGAAACCCATACCCTGGATAATGAACTATAACTTAGTTGAATTCCTTCACCCGGCGTCCAGCTTTTAGGTCCGAGAACTTCAATTTTATCACCTACACCACGGTCAAATAAGCCCATTGATTTTAAAGCTTCTGTACTTACTCGCCATGTGATAGCACTTGTAACAACTTTTACACCTGTAGGAGGTTCATCATTCCAGAATTTCCAAACAAGTGTGGTATCTGATGTTGTATTCTTAAGATATAAAACACGGTTTTCGTTATTTGGGAAATATGCACCCAGCAGGTTTTCAGAATGTCCCCAATCCGTTACTGCAAATCTGTACATATGCATACCGCGTGCACTTTCCGGCCAGCCTGCATCAAATTTTATATTCTCAACAGTGTCAACATAGCCCTGGGCCAGTTTTAAATGATATTCCCAGTAATCAGTATCACCAATTCTGGTAAACTTGTATGCATTGGGATTCCACATATCTCCAGCGCCATCTGGTGCAGGGAAATGGCCAACAAGTGAAGGTGCTTCTGTATCCGGATTAAAGATCGGATCGCCAGCCATATTAACTTTAATATAAATATCTACAGAATCTGTAGGTGTATAAGGAGGGAAGTTGTTGTTTGGACCTCTGCCTAAATAATCCAAATCAAGAACCATATCTTCTGAACCGGTAGTTAAAAGACGGTTGTCTCCCTGGTAGTTGGCGCCAGGAATATCATTTTCCCACCATTCATCAACTAATCCTTCACTAACAGTATCACGGGCACCATATTTATACTGATAGTCGGTGTTCGGCATTAACTGAATTGTTTTTTCCCAATAGTCTCCACCAACATTCATCATGTCAGTTCCAGGACCCCACTGAGTAACCGTTCCTCTTAAATCAACAACGCTGCTTGAATCGGTTAAGCCATGAACGGTTGAAGAGTTAACACGGAATGTAACATTAACTAAGAATCCGGGGTGTATCCCTAAATATTTCCAGGTATTTTGATCGTAAACAATCCATTCAGAATCATCAGCATTAGTTCCTGCAGAAGCGGCCCAATCTGTATTACCTGAAGTAACTGTTTCTTTTCTCACAAGGGTATGCTCTGCTGTAGCATTTGCAACACCGGCAACTTCCCATGCTGTTCCGGGATCATTAAGCTCTACACCAATTGCATCAATGATAACGCCGTCTTTAAGTAAAGCAATAGCATCATCACCATTGTAATCTACAGGGCTTTCGTAAGGGAAAGCTGTATCTGCTTGTGCTAAAATAAAAGGATCTGCTTCAATTTCAGCAATTACATATACATCACCGGCGGCTAAAATACCATGAAGGGTTATGTCTCTCTGTCCCCCATCACCCCAGGCTGTACCATTATTAGTTCCCTGGACCGAATAGGAAGAAAGATCAACATCTGCCCCGGTTCCGTTATAGATTTCTACATATTTATTTTGACTGCTTCCTTCAGCATATTCTGAAAAGAATAAGTCCTGAGCAACTGCGGTACTGGAAAAAATACCTAAAATAAAAACACTAAGAAGTAATAAAAACTTCTTCATAGATTCCTCCTGTTTAATTAAGTTTAGTAAGTTCAATTTTAATTTAATAATGGTCTGACACTCCTTTCATCAAAATAAGACATTCAACGTAAAACTATTAACATTGGGTAAATGAAGAAATTCCTGAAATGCGTACCCAATCTGGAAATCCAGAGAAGAATCAATAGAGTAATTTATTCCGCCA
This sequence comes from Calditrichia bacterium, assembly GCA_020635035.1. GTDB lineage: Bacteria > Calditrichota > Calditrichia > Calditrichales > J004 > JACKAO01. Next base: position 463,102 of record JACKAO010000002.1, on the reverse strand, counting down.
CCTACTGCAAAGCCTCTTTCCCTGTTTTCCAGAAACATTTCATTCAGTCCCCCTCTAAGGAACACAGCGTTTTTAAACAAAGACCATTCAAGTCCCGTATTTACACTTTGAAGATTATCGCTTGGGTTTACACCGTCTACAGAAATAATAACCCTGTTGAAATCATCCTGCCAAACATCCATTGACAATCCTACACGCATAATGAGTGGTAAGTCAAATTCTTCTGTTTTTATCTGGGATACAATTGTCTTATTACCATTTTGATTTGGGGCTATGTCCAGACGATAATTTAAATCTTCACCTGTCATATGCATTTTTGTTCCAAAATTTGTAATACTGAAACCCAGCCTTAAACCTTTTAAAGGAGTGTCATAGGTTGTACCTATATCCAATGCAATTCCGTTTGCGACTGAATTATAAATACGTTCGTAAATAATTTTAAATGTAGCACCAATTGTAAACCGATCTGTTAAACTACGTGCATAGGTCAATCCAATGGCAACTGATCCGGCATCGAATGTTTCACCTGTTCCCATTTGATTGTCAACTGTAGTTACTTCCATCTCTTCGGTCGTCATGGATGTTACACTCAGGCCAATGTTACCAAATTGATCCAGTGGAATTCCAATCCCCAAAAAATTGAAATTAATTCCACCTAACCAGGGCATGTGGTTGAATATTAATCCCATCTTATCAATCTTTGCCAAACCACCTGGATTCCAATACAGCGAACTTGCATCATCAACAACGGAGACAAACGATCCTCCCATTGCAACTGCTCTTGCGCCAACCGGAATTTTCAGAAATGTTGCCGCAGAAGTCCCTGTTTTCGAAACCTGAGCATTCAATAATGATACCATCAAAGTGATGAATAATATTAATCTGATTTTCATATTAGTACCTGTTTTAATGATTCGAATTAAAAGTACCTACTTAATAATTGCAAAAGTCCCTGTTTTTTGTCCTATTCCGGGGGCATCAATGTGATAAACATAAACACCATATGCTATTTCCAGATTATCTTTGCTTAACATATCCCAAACCGCGGTTCCATTATTGAGACCACTATCCGAATTTAAAGTAAACCCGTTTATTTCACCCTGGTTTATCTCTTTTGAGTCATGTTCAATTTTATCGACAAGTTCGCCACTGACTGAAAAAATTCGAATTGTACATTTTGCCGGCAAATTAATAAAATGTATTTCTCTTGGTCCGGGTCCTGAGTTATATGTATTTCTTGGCTCCCAGGATGCTGCCGCAATATAGGGGTTGGGCACGACACGTATATTTTTTAAATCCGCTTTAGCTGCAGCTTTGTTTTCTTTTTCCCCTGCCATTTTAAACCGAAAAACATCCAATGACTGAAAGGGCTTTGTTACAAAGACCGATAATGTGTCTCCACTCTGTGGATTTCTAGCGTAAACAGGCTGAGTATTTAAGATTAATTGCCATGTCCATACCAATTTGCCGCTTGGGTCGTTCTCTAAAAATATTATTAAATCAGCATCATCCGATTCATTTGGATTAATTGAAAACTCACCATTACTGCCATCAAACTCAATAAATGCAAATTCCACAGGTTCACCGGTTGATGTATTAACAATCTTAAAGTTTACATCCCGGGCGGGGAGAGGAACTTTTATTGATCCGTCTAAGGCCGTTGTGTCTTTCGAGCGGCCTATACCAACATCTCCAAAGATTATCTGGTAATCATTTGGATTGGTAACCCCAATAATTGGAGGATTAATAAATGGGCTGAAGTCGTAATCAAAAACACTGTCACTGGACCAATGCGATTTATTATAATTCACACGGATTTCATCTATCGGAAGATTAAACAATGATAGCTGAAAGCCCTCTGTAACCGGTTGTTCAAATGGTATTATTTGTTGAGTGCTTGCATCTTTTTCGCTTAACTGTGTGCTTTTATTGATCAATGTATCCTGGTCTGTAAGATCTACAAGCGTAAAATTCTTAGTAAACCGTAATTCTTTCGTACCTAATTTTTTCAAGGTATCCTGGAAAGTAATTTCATATTCATGGCCATCTTCAATAGCGCGTGGATCAACAACTTCAAATTTAACATCAGCAGTGGTTGTTCCTAATACATGATCAAAGCTTTGTAATTTTGCTGCTTCATAACCTGCAACTGGTGCCCGTGGTGTAACAACAACTACATTTGTTCCGGTAGCAATATTTCCTTCCAAATCCACATCAATCCTAATGGGTGTTTCTGAAGGAGCAATATTGGCAGCAGCATAACCAAAATCATATGCTGTTACGGCATAATAATATCGCTGTCCGTTTGTTAAACCCGAATCTATAAAAGTGTGCTGTAATCCGGACTCTCTGTCCTTACTCTGAGATAATGTATATTGAACCCCATTAATAGGTACCGGATGATATCCGAAAATTCCGTCTTCTTTGTCGAAAATTGCAATTGGTTTAAGTAAGGTTGGAACACCATCAGCGTTTGTAATTATTTTCGGATCTGTAAACGCAGCATCGGTTGATCTGTAAATCCTGTATCCTTCAAAATCTTCATAAGGGCCATTTTGTCTTTTTATGAAATCATCCACTGAAGATTCTGCAATATCATCCCAATACAAGGTAACCTTACCATCACCCGGAACTGCGGTTACTGTAACCTGAAGTGGAGCTTTGGCAAAACGATAATCAATTTCGTATGCCTTTTGGGCTTGGCTTAGGTTTTCTATTGCTGCCGTTTCATCTTTCTGATCGGCGCCACCGTCAGCCATTGTTACCGCAACTGCCAATCTCTGTCTTTCGCCGGGTTCCATCGGGAAGTATCCTGAAGAAATCCATAAATCTGTTTTTCTGGTTCCAGGAGGAACAAAATCGAAGATTTGCGGCTCCATATATCTGTCAAAAAGCCGCCTGTCAGCGCTGCTTAAATCAGGCGTTCCTTCTATAGCCTGTGCTGCTCCCGCAAGACCAATTAAATCTGTTTCGCTAACATCTGTTTTATCAATATTAGGTTCCCCGGGAAATCCTGTTCCGGATCCGCTTGTCGGAATGCCATCTCGTTCACCGGTATCTGCAAATATATTAGGATCATCATTGCTGTCTGTCCCGTCTAAACCAACATCATCCTGGGTTAAATCCCAGTCTCCGTCATTATCAAAACCATCATCCCGGGATTCATCTATCATAGGAGCTACATTTTCGTAATTCCATTCTGCTGCTTTACCGGCAACTACAAAGCCACGTTTAATAGTATCCCCGATACTGAATGAAAGATAATTTATATATCGTACAGGTTCTTCAATACCTGTCCGGGTGTTGAATCTTTCAAGATGGAGTGTTCTTGCTTCATCAATAAGCCCATCAAGGTCATCATCTTTAAATACAACTGAACCGGAATCTTCATGCAGGGTTACCCCCTCTGCTGGCAAATTATAAGTGAATCCTAAACTTTTTACTATTCCGCCATTTTCAGGGTAGGCAACAACCCTTCTTTCAAGTGTAAGCGAATCAATTAATACAATGGAATCGCCGGGTTGCTTAAATGTTGGTGCAAAATCCCTTTCGCTGAAAAGTGGTACACGTACATCCGGATCACCTTTTATTTGCAAGATTAGCTCGGGATGTTCATCCGCATCACCGTCGTTATCAATTCCGTCAACCTGGTTACCGGGTGTTTCCAATAATTTTACACCACCTATTCCTACGGGGCCACCTTCCCAGGGATCTGTACCTCCATATTGTTCATCAATAAAAAACGCAATATCTGTTTTTAAATCCAGTTTATTTATATCATCATCCGGATCTCCACCCATTAAGTCCGCCATCCAGAATGTAAATACCGTTTTGGGTATTCTTTTGGTGCCATCGTTTAGTACATCGTAAATAAAAAATTGTACATCATTTACCAGAATCTGTGTCCATACGAGAGCTCTGAAATCAAATAAAAGCCCTAAACCACCGCGTGACTGATCTGTGTCATCCGGAAAATATTCTCCGCTTTTAATAAATCTGTCATAGGAATCATCGGATGCGCGATAGAACATTTCCTGGTCTGCGTTAAATTTATCTTTTCCAAAGAAGCCATTCCATTTGCCGATCCAGCCCGGATCATCTGCATCATCACGTTTATCTCTCCAGCCTCCTTGTGCAGATGTTGGCCAGGTGTCTTCATTATCGCTTCTTGCAATTTCGTCTTCGTTGGGATTTAAATACCCTTCAACAGGTAAAAACGTCCAGGAAACTTCAGCATTATTGGGATCCTGTCTCAGGTCTGCCAAGTCAACTATAGTTATTTCTTCGCCGCTTTCTGAAATAACCTTTCCTGCAACCCAAAATGATACAAAATATATATGTTCGCGACCGGTATTTTTAGGCCATTCAAAATAATGCTGATCGGGTGTATCACCGGAAACACCTTTTACACCATAATTGTGAATGGTTGTTCTTAAATTGTTACCATCTAAGTTAGAATTTCTTTTAAAAAGATCGTTGCCCCTGTCACTGCTTGGAACATGATTTTCAGTCTGAGCAAAAGAAAGTCCAATCACAATTAATAATAAGATAAACAAAGTTTTCATAAATATATCTTTCATTTTTTGTCCCATCTTTAAAGGCTTATTTTGGTTCCGACAATAATCTTACGTGGTGGAGAATAGTATTCTGGATGAATAAACCATGTAGGAGCAGCATCTGTAATAATCAGTTCCTGCAATGAAAAATCTGGTAACCCTGTATCCGAGAAAATACCATTGGGATTATCGTTATCAAGAAGGTTAAATATTTTAATGTAAAATTGTAATGCAACTCCGGAAACATCAAAATTTTTGAAAAAATTTGTATCCACATTAAACTGAATCGGTTTATAGCGGCTGTTTTTTGGAATGGATCCCTGAACATTCTGACCGGACTGAACAGCAGTCGATGATGATGGTGTATACGGTTGTCCTGACTGATAACGTCCAATTATATCAAGTCCCCAATCATCTCCGCCAACAAAGAGATTACCATTAACTGTGTGTCTCTGGTCCCAATCAAGCGGCGTTAAGATTCTTGTAGGTGCAGCTCCACCCTGTAATGCAAAAAATTCCTGATTGGGGTCTGAATTTGTACCTTCAGCTATTTGAAAAGTGTAATCCAGGTTAAAGGCATAATGGTTTGCAAAAAAACGATGAAGGGCTAATGTTATCCCGCGTACATTTGCAAAATCGCGGTTTGTATATCTTACGTAGGTAACACTGGGCAGAACCGTTTTCAGTGGAGAAGCTGTTGTTACCCAATTTCTTATATCCCTGTAGTAACCTGTTAAATCAACTGAAAGGTTGTCTGTAAATTTTTGTTGTAACCCCAATTCATACATGGTAGTTACCTGCGGTTCCAAATCAGGATTACCGTAAGGGCCGTATGTACCCGTTCCACTGCTTACTTTCAATTCATCACCAACATATAGTTGAGAATATTGCGGAATCTGTTGGAAAATTCCATAAGAAAAGTGAATAACACCATCCGCTGAGATTGGATATGCAACACCTAAGCGCGGACTTAATTGTGTTTTAACTTTTGTATTTTTCCACCAATAAGCTTCCCTTGCATCAAGTGATTTTAGATTGTTATCATTAAGTTCGTCAAAACCAATTTCTCCATCACCATTCAAATCATTATATTTATTGATTAATCTTAATGGAGCGTAGATATTTGGGTCCCGAAAATCACTTGGAATTTTACCATTAGGATCAAAATAGTCGTATCTCAACCCAACATTAACAATTAAACTTTCAAATTCTATTTTGTCCTGAATGTAGGCTGCAAATTTGATTGGTTCCCTTGTTAATTCTGTGTGTGAAAGCTTTGTTTTATCTCTTACCACAGGCACTCTTACACCAAAATCGTTTTCTTCAAATTCAAGGTTGATATCATTGTAAAAAACTTTGTCCAGTTTTAATTCAAGACCTGTTTTAACCTGATGACGTTTTGTAACCTGGCTGGTTAAATCATATTTAAAAATCTGGCTTTGACTATTTCGTTCAAACCACCCCAGATCTGTGCCGCCAACGGAAAAACTGTTTCCCGGAGTAATAAATGCTGAATCTGATGATTGCAGATACCTCGAGTCTGTTAACGAATCATATAATTTTGAATCAAGCTGATTATAACGATAGGAAAGGGTTAATTCATGAAAAGTAGTGTTGTTTAAAGTATGCGTTAACTTTGCAATCGAGGTATAACCGTATTCTTCATCTCCGCGATAGCCATTAGGGTTCCACCTGTAATAATGATTATAGTTTTTTCTTTTTTCAGTGTTACCGAAAAAATCAACATTCAACTCCAACTCTGATAATATATTCCAGGATACAGTAAACTGCCCGCTCCATCGATCCCGATAATTCATTGAAACTGCACTGCTATCACCCTCTACTCTTACACCTTGAACTTCACCGCCAATATCTTCCCATTTACCAGGATAGTATGCCAGGGGTGCGTACAGATAACCATCATCATACCATCTTCGTGCTGATGCAAAAAAGGTTACTTTTTCAGGAACAATAGACCCGCTTATTGTTCCTTGAAGATTATAGTTAGCAAAGGGATTTATATCATCAATATTCCAGAATATTTCTTTCCTTGAGCTTAAATAATCGCCACTCCAGACATCAAGATTGGCTTTAATTTCTTTACCGCCTGTTTTGGTAACTATATTTACAATTCCACTCATGGCATTTCCATATTCCGCATTGAATGTCCCGCTGATAACCTGCAACTCCTGAATGGATTCATTTTCAATTTGTAAAGATTGTGTTCTGTAAAAATCATCTGTAATGGAAATACCATTTACCATAAAAGATACTTCCGAAGAGCGACCTCCACGAATATGAATAGCGCCACCGCCGTCTTTCACAACGCCCGCCTGCATTGAAAGTAAATCAGAAATTTCCGTAACAGCCATACGGTTAATATCTTCGGCCTGTACTCTGGCTTCTACCGATGTTAGGTCTTTGCGTATTACTTTTTTCTCAGCAACAACAACAATTTCTTCGCCTTCCATCAGCTCTGCCTGCATTTCAACGTCTAATCGCGTTGTCAGGTCAGTAAGTACTTCCACATCTGTGTATGTAATTTTTTTATAGCCTAAAAATTCGATGATTACACTGTATTTTCCGGGTGGTATCCTTAAAATAACATATGAACCATCCAAACCTGTAGCTGCACCAAGAGATGTACCATCCAAGTATATATTTGCACCAATAAGTGGTTCATCTGTTTCTGCGTCAGTAATCAAACCAACAAGTTTTCCCGTGCTTTGTGCAAACAAAGAGAAAGGAATACATGTAAAAATCAGGACTAATATGAAACTTTGAAGTAGTTTTTTTGCCATTAGTTCACCTTGGTTAATTATACCTGATATTTCTTAACTTTTCAGGATATGCTGTTACTTTTATGTTCTTACGTATTTTTTTTAACTCATTATTTATAGCAGAAGTGTAATTATCAGCAACAAGTTTTTCTTTTATTGCAGGTTTTGCTTTTTCAAAATCAACAAGATTGCCATCTATTTTTCCATTACTCTTCAGAAAAAAATAATAACTTCCCTTTTTAAATGGACCTTTCCATTCATTTTTATTTAACGAAAATATTTCACTTGAAAAAGGCCCTAAATCTTCTGCGGTTACATAGCCGACTTCGCCCCCTTGAACAGCAGTATATTTATTTATTGAGTATTTTTTTGCAAGATCGTCAAATTTCCTTCCATCATTTAATTTTTTATAAATATCAATTGCGATATTTTCATTGTCTACTATAATTTCGCTAACATTTACCTTAGATGATTCTCTGAACAAATACTCATTATCATTATAGAATGATTTCATTTCCGCATCAGTAAAAGACATTTCTGACCTAATTTTATCTTTAATCCTTTTTATCAGAAACAAATCAAATTCTTTTTTAAACGCTTCATTAAACTCGCTTGTAGTTGTCAGCCCTTGCTTTTCTGCTTTTTTAATTAAAAGCTGTCTTACAATGATACCTGAAATGAAATCTTTAAGATTTTCACGGGTCTTTATTGATTTCCTTTGTCTTTCAGAAGTGAATTGAGCCTTCTCTAAAAATTCGTTGATTGTCCACTCGGTCTGTTCAAATCTTAATAATAATTTATTTCCATTAGATGGGTCAAAGATCTTCCAGTTATTTTGCTCCAGGTCTTGGTTTTGGAGTCCGCTTCTCCCGACTAATGAAAATACTAAGGCTAATCCTTCCTGATTGAAGCTAATGTTTAATGATTCCGATAGTGAATCAACATAATTCATTGCAAGAATATCTTTTTTTCGCGCTTTGTATTCTTTATAAAGCTTGTTTTTTTGTTTTAGAAACTCTATCTCCGTGGGGAAAGGATTTCCGATTCTGTCTTCAACTTTAATTATGCTATAGCCATATTTTGTTTTCACAGGCTTTGAAATTTCGCCTTCTTTCATGGAAAATGCCTTTTCTGCAAAAGCATAGTCCATATCATCATAAGAAAAATAACCTAAATCACCACCTGTTTTACTTAAAGCCGGATCTTTAAAAACAGTTTGGGCCAAATTGTCAAATGTATCACCGTTTTTTAAGAGTTCATAAAGTGAATCTGCTTCTTCATAAGAAGGTGCATATAAATGACGAGCTTTCACCTTGCTTGATGAAAGCACAAAATATTTTTTCAGTTCATCATCCGAGATATTAAAATTTGAAAAAACGTTTTGGTCAATAAAACTATCCAGAGATTTTTTAATTTTGATTTTTTCTATTTCCTTTACCGCAATTGAATCTTTATCTAGTCCAATCCTTTTCGCTTCGCTAATAAAAAGATTCTCATTTAAAAGTTCATTGAACACAGTATTTCGAATCTGCCCATTGTCAGGCAAGTTTGAACTTTGTCTTACTTCTTTAAGTCGATTTACAAACTCGTCAATTTGTATTTCTGTATCACCAATCTGGGCAAGTACATCTTCATTTTTATTCGAACAGGAATTGATAAAAAATAAAAATACTGCAAATATTAATGTTAACGATTTTTGAATCATCTATTTCTGATTTTTTAAAATTAATACTGATTTCGGGTTTATTTGAATTGAATTTACTGCAATGTTATTACCATCTTCAAGATTAACCCAGGAGTTTTTTAAAATTAAATCGTGGCTAAAATCTTGCTTTTCATTTGAATTATTCACTATGCACAAAATTATCTCACCTTTATAAGTTCTGGTGTAGGCGAAATTATCTGTTTCATTATTTGTGTAGACGAATTCAAAATCTCCTAAACGAAGAGCCGATTCCTGGTTTCTTAAATGAATAATTTCTTTATAAAAATTAAATAATGATGAATCAAATTTTACAGGATCAGCCGGGCGCGGAGTTTTGCTTTCATTAGCAATTTCTGTTTCATATTCAAATTCAGGCCATACCATAGGTTTTCTTTCATCCGGATCATCTCCACCCCACATGCCTGATTCAGTGCCATAATAAATCATTGGTGGTCCGGGAAAGGTCATTTGAACCTTTGCAATCAGACGGACAACCTGCCATTCTTCTGCATTGGGTTTTCTTACATCATAGGAAGGATTTCCGTTCAGCCCTACATGTTTATCAAAAAACAGATCCGGGTTAACAACATTAGATGCCAGACGATCAGTATCATGGCTATCCATCAGATTTAAAAGCTGATAGCGTGTTTCCGGAGCATAAGAAGTATCAAGATTTTTTAAATTATTTACAAACTCGCCTGCAGAGATTTTTGTTTTGTTATCAATAAAAAATTGTGTCATTTGCGAAGACCAGCGATAATTCATCACACCATCAAACTGGTCACCGCGTAACCAGGGTTCTGGATCCATCATTTTTTTATTTGCCCAGTCATCCCAAAAAATCTCTCCTGTGATATAAGCTTCAGGATTGATTGATTTAACGTGTGTACGGAATTTTTTCCAGAAATTGTGACTGACCATTTCAGCCACATCAAGTCGCCAGCCATCAATGCCATCTTCCGGATTACCATCATTGTTAGGATCCATCCAGCGTTTTACAACAGCAAAAACATGGTCCCGCACTGGTTTAATCAATCCATATTCATCTTCTTTAAGCTCCGGCAAATCTTTTACACCAACCCATCCTGCATAATCAAATTCATTCTCTTCGGTTGCTGGATCATCCCAACTCTTGATTGTATACCAGTCTTTGTATTCAGATTGCGGGCCATTTTTTACAATATCTTTAAAAGCCCAAAACTGCGTTCCGGTATGATTAAACACACCATCCAGAATAATACGAATACCTTTTCTATGAGCAGTTTCAACTAATTTAAGAAATAATTTATCAGCATTTGTCCAAACCCATTTTTCAGGATTGCCGTGATCTTCATTTTTAATTAATTCAAGATCAGCCTGCGGATCCGGACCAAAAAAAGCATCGACATGATGATAATAAGCTGCATCGTATTTATGAAGTGAAGGGGCATGAAAGATTGGGTTTAAATAAATCGTATTGATTCCTAAATCGGACAAATAATCCAGTTTGTCAATAACTCCCTGTATATCACCACCAAACCTGCGGCGCTGGGAGTTGTAATTAAATCCCCTGCCATTTGCTTCTTCCCATGGCTGAAGCTTATACCAATCGGCTGTCCAGGGATTTATATGCCATGCACTTTTAGTATCATAAGGCCAGGAACCTGTCAGACTTTCAAGTGTTGGATCATTTGTTCTGTCAGCATTGTTAAAACGTTCAGGAAAAATTTGATAAAATATAGCATCTTTTACCCATTCTGGATGCTTAGGAATTTCCTTCTGCTTACACGAAATGATGAGAACAAATGCAAAAATTATCATTGTTTTTATCATCAGTTATTATCCGCTTTTGGAGGGAAATAAATATTAAATCAACGATAGTAACACTAAATATAGTTACTAAAAATAGCAGATCAAATAATTTTTGCAATTTTTCCTTAAGCAGATTTGCACTGCCTGTTTGGAAATAGTGAAGAAATTAATCCGAGAAAAAACAGATTTTTATATTTTTAAGGTTAATCCAGTGTTTGGGTTAAATTCAGAAAATGAATTCAATTTCCTGCCAAAGAAAAAAATCAGAACAAAATTATCATTTTTTTTGTTTTAATGCCCTGTTTTGAGCCAGCAAGTTCAAAACAGGTGTCCCATCCGGAATCTCACAGCCAGCTCCACTGAAACAATTATTGCCCCCTGCTTTCATACAACTGACTGTTGCGCTGAAGACATCCGCTTCCGATCCGTTCAGCATAACCGCCACCGGATCGAAATTACCACAAAATGAAACTTTATGGTGGAACCTTTGCGAAGCATCTCTCATATCAACCATCCAGTCAAGATCAATGATATCTGCATAGCTTTCAACCATTAGTGGCACAATAGCAGATGTGTTACCACAGATATGTAAACGGGCAATGGCGCCCATATTTTTGACTGCTTCAAAAATACGCTGTTCATAAGGCAGGGCAAATTCAGAATACATCTCCGGGGAAATCTGCGAGGCAACTGCGTCTCCCAATCCAATGATATCTGCTCCGGCATCTACCTGCGCACGGGCAAAATCAATTTCAACTTCAACAATAAATTCCAGGAACTCTTTCAGCCATTCAGGCCGTTCATAGATATCCATCATGATATTTGTCATACCACGCAAATCAACGGCTTCAGCAAGGGCACCTTCCACCCAACCCATAACAGGAATAGTCCCGGCACTTTTTTCCTGCATCAGGTGTATGGCTTCTAAGCGATCGGACATACGTTTACCACATGATGGGTCAGGTTTTGTCAGGGTTTTAAGCTTTTCAGGTGTATCGACTAAAGGCTTTACCGACACGGGCAAACCATCCTGCGGAAATTCGATCTGTGCTCCGAAATCAAATGCTTCACGGTATGGATCGGATATCGCCTGAAATAAATCTGCTTCAAAATTCTCAACCATAGCCATGTTGGCATCAACAAGAACGCGATAATCCAGGTAATATTTAGATAAGGGTTGTTTAATATAATGTGCGGCAAAGGTCATGAAAATGTCAAAATTAGGCGGACGGTCAACATCTTCGCCACGAAGTCGTTTCTTTACACGGTCTGATGAATTCATTTTTAATCCTGTTTTCTCAGCAAAAACGTAAGGGGAACTGCGAGTCTCCCTGCCCATGCTCTTTCAGAATGATCATCTCCCGGGAATTCTTTTGTAAGCCAGTTTTTTGCTGAAAATCCCTTTGAAATTAAAATTTTATCTACTTCGATTTGATATGGCTTGTACAGGCTGTCCAATGTTTCTGATCCGAAATCAAAATAAATTTTATGGCTTTGCGGTTCAGGCAGGTTTTTTGTGAGATACTCACTGATTGCTGCAGGAATGGGGTTGTTATCGGCAGTGTATTTTCCAGTCCAGTGTGTTGAAAGACAGGCCGCGCCATAAAAAACATCCGGGTATTCACAAAGCGCATAAATTGATATCAAACCACCCATACTCGAACCGGCAACGAATGTATTTTCCTGATCTGAAAATGTTGGAAAATTCCCGTCAATAAACGGTTTTAATTCTTTCACCAGAAAAGAGAGATATGCATCCGATTGTGGCTTTCCATACAGAAATTTGCTAATAAAACTGTCTGCTTCTGCTTTCTTCAAATACTTAAGTGCTTTTTCAGGAAAGTATTCCGCGTGTCTTTTCTGCCCGTTATTGGCAACTCCAACGACAATGACTTCTTTTATTTTTTTCTCACGGAGCAGTTCTCCCAGCGTCTCATCAACCATCCATTCCTGCTTGTTCCAGGTAATAGTACTGTCAAATAACATTTGCCCGTCATGCATGTATAAAACAGCATATTTTTTTAACAGATCATAATCTGCTGGGAGCCACACGTAAACACTCCTGGAATCAACATACAGTGACTGGAAATTTTCATAAAAGACCACTTTCCCACCAGACACTTCTATTTTCTGCGCCCTTAAGGAAATCGTTGTAAAGAGTAAAACAAACACAACAAGAGTAGTTTTCATACCCAGAGCCTTTATTTTATTTGACGCCATTCTTCACCTGTTTTTTGCAGCCCGACTTTTATCAATTTGTTCTGTAAAGGTGTAAATAAAACTTCATTTCTTCGATGGGTGTTTTTTTCTGCATAAACATGCCATTCAATTTTGTCCCAGTCCATAAATGCTGTGGATTGTTCCACTTTTATATGTGGTATTGCAGCATCTTCCCGAACCAGTAAAATCCCTGGTAATTTGCGGCTTTTTAAATCCAGCCATTGTGATCCGTTATATTTTTCTGTGGTCTGGTAGTCTGTCCATATTCCCGGCGGCAGATAAACTTTTCTGGAAATTGCATCTTTTTCGAAGATTGGCGCTACCAGCAGATCCGACCCGAAAAGATACTGATCTTCAATAAACCAGCAGGCCGGATCCTGCGGATATTCAAGGAACAATGCCCGCAGCATAGGCAATCCTGCCTCCGAAGATAATTTCGCCTGTGTATAAATATACGGCATCAGGCTGTATTTAAGTACCGTCATGGCGCGAAAATCATGTAAAAATTTTTCGCTGAATAACCAGGGTTCACGCGGCGGGAAACCATGACAGCGGCTGTGCGAAGTAAGCATGCCGAAAAACAGCCAGCGTCCATACAGCTCTTCCTGCGGTTCTCCTGAAAAACCGCCTGTATCATGGCTCCAGAAGGAAAATCCTGACAATCCAAGCGAGAGTCCGGCACGCAGTGTTGCCGCCATACTGTAATCCGTAACTTCGGGATCACCTGCCCAATGCACCGGGTAGCGCTGACTGCCTGCCCATGCCGATCGCGCCCATATCAGGGAATAGCCTGCTTTATCTGTTGTAATTTTTGAAAGGATAGATGTGTATCTTAAAGGATAAATATTGTGTTCAAAAAATCCATTCTTACCGGAGGAATAAATTCCATTTAACGGCGCACATTCACCAAAATCTGCTTTGATAACTGATGCTCCCTGATCGAATAAAGCTGCAATCTTTTTGCGGTACCATTCTTGCGTTGCCGGATTTGAAAAATCCAGGATAATATCATCCGTTGGTACATTGCCTTTGCCATCACGGACATAAAGATTCTTTTCAAATACTTCCTTAAAAATGGGGTTAGCCGGTGTAAAATAAGGCAATTGCCACAGCGATGTGCGAATACCTTTTTTCTTTAACTCCGCCATCATATTTTCAGGATCGGGGAACTGCTTTTTGGAAAATTTGTAATCGCAGCGCCAGCCGTGATCAAACCAGCCGGCATCGATATGCAGCACGTCACAGGGAATTTTATGCTCGTAAAATTTATCAGCAACCTTCAGAACTTCATCCTGCGATTTATAACTGAGACGGCTCATCCATAGGCCGAAAGACCAGAGCGGAGGAACAGGGCTGCGCCCGGTAAGGTTGGTATACTCATATAAAATCTCTTTTGGAGACCCGATGAATATAAACAGATCGAGATAATCATCACCGATAAAAAGATTGCTGGCGCCATCGTAGCCATGGCCAAAATCAAACGTACAAGGAGTGGTTGTGTGAACAAACATTCCATAGCCACGGCTGCTCATAAAGAACGGGACCGGCTTATACATTTCATTGGTGGCAGCGCTCTGTACATCGGTCATATACAAAGGGATTTTCTGTCCGCGTTTATTTAAGCGGGTAAAGGACTCGCCACAGCCAAAGATTTTTTCATCATAAGCCAGTGAAAAGGAGGCCGTAAAACTGCGGCTGTAATCACTGATGCGGCGCATAAACAGAAATGGCAATGTTTTCAGATGCAGCCCCTTATTGGAATCCATAGTATGCGTTTGGGTAAGCACTTTCCCATTAGCATCACATACCTGCAAAGACCAGGGTTTTTCATTAAGCCGGATAGTCGCTCCAGAACTTTTATATTCGATTTGATTTTTCTTCGCGGATATTTTCCAGGAATTATCAGCAGGAACTTTTCCATCAAGAATTAACGAAGGCTCTTTCTTTTGAAGGAATTTTGCTGAAGTGAATCTCAGGCGAATAGTCCGTGGAGTGACAAAAGAAAGATTAAAATCGAACAGGGGATCAATTTCATAGTCTTCCTGGGGTAGTTCTTTGCCATCCATTTTTTTGAATTTATAACCGATTTTAGTAAATGCCCAGTCCGGGAAATAACAATGACGCCGCCATTGCAGCTTTCCGGCCCCTGTTTGTGGATCATAGCCGCTCAAATCACCGCTCATGAAATATTCATTCTCAACCGTGTAAAAATCACGGCTGATATCCAGCGTCTGGTTAAGGATATTTATTGTATCGGAAGACGGCATATGCTTCACTAATTTAATTCGAGTATTTTAATTTCATTTGGCTGAAGAACAATTTTATTCCTGAGATTTTTTTCAGACCCATCGAGTAAATCAACACCTTTTTCACTGCCCGCTAAATCCAGTGATATCGAATTCTTCGTATCATCAGGATTAATCAGAACTAATATAATCTGATCATTATTTTTGCGGATAAAGGAAACAATCTTTGGATCACTATGGATTGTTTCAATATCACCGGTTGATAAAGCTGTATTTTCCTTGCGGATATTTATCAGCTTCCTATAAAAATTATATAATGATTGCCGGTCTGTTTTTTGTTCTTCAAGTGAGATCCCGTCATTATTTTTAAGATTGGTTTGATCCCACCACGGTCCGCTGTTTTTATACCACAAAGCCATTCCCGGCCCTTCGACCGTTTTGTACCATTCAAAGGCTTCCCTGCGCGGGATATCATTACCATCGGTTTGCCCGAATGCATTAAATCCGCCTTTACCGGTCATACCCAGCTCCTGGCCATAATAGATGATGGGCACTCCTTTAACCAGCAGATTCAATGCCGCAGCCAGTTTTAGTTTTGGCAAATCACTTTTCATCTCTGTGGCCACCCGCGACATATCGTGATTTTCCACGAAAACGAATTGTTCTTTCCCCGCAGGTGTTGCAAGCCGTGTTGAATCAATCTTGTTTATGATATTTTGAGCATCCATCTCCCGGATTGCCATACTGAGCGGAAAAGCAAAAACATGTGTCAGGTCTCCTTTTTCAAAATACTCATGCCCGTAGCCCCACTCTGCCTGCTCACCCAGGAAGATCAAATCAGGATTAACCGCACCCAGATCTTCAAACAATGGTTTCCAGAATTTACTGAGTAAATTGGTGAATTTATTTTTCCAGTCCAGGTTGTCCATGATGTGGTCAAGCCGGAAGCCATCGATGCCATCATCAAAATTACCATCCTGGTTGGGATCAACCCAATATTTAAAAACCTTATGATGATATGCCTGAACATCGGGATTGAACAGATCCGTCGTGGTAATTTTTATAAAAGTGCCGTCATAGGATTCCAGTCCTTTTAAATCAAAAATTATTGTTTCGGGTTGTGTGTTTTCCGGACCATTATAGATTATATACTTGCTATACTTTGAACCCGGATTCTGATATGAATCCTTATACCATAAATGTCTTTCTGTTACATAGTGAATTTCCATGTCCATAATCAGTTTCATACCACGGCTATGCATGTCGCTGAGCAGATTGAAATAATCTTCTTTGCTGCCGAATTCCGCATCAATTTTTTCAAAATCATTGGGGAAATAGTTATGGTAATAGTCGGAATCGTACAACGGAGTTATTAAAACCGCGGTTACACCAAGATCCTGCAGGTAATCCAGTTTTTGCTGTAATCCTTTCAGATCGCCGTGAGAATCGCCGTTACTGTCATAAAAACTTCGCAGAAAAATATGGTAAAATATTTCATCTTCATATGTGTTTGTTTGTTGCGCAAAGAGGCCCGGATTTAAAATTAAACAACCCAGTACAAACAGACATGCATATTTCCCAAAATGTTTTTTTACCATCATTTTATTCTCCCTTTTGGAAAAGTTATTATGAGCAACTTCTTATTTAGTAACATGTTATCCTGAATTTATTTCTCCAACGGAGTCCTGTGAACAGGAGCTACAACTTCAATAAAAACAGGATTCCGAAACAAGTTCGGAATGACGTCATCACCACCTCTGCTAATTTTCAGAAGTAACTATGAGTAAGTTTATTGCTGCGCATTTCTTAAATCCAGCAGATCATTTGCCTGAACTGACACTATTTTTGCTAAATATCTGAATAGTTGTAAATTTCGTTCACTATGAAACCTTTTCTTGAGCATATCAATCCGCACCAAAACAATGCCATTATCGCACGTAAATTTATCCAGCCCAATGTTGATATCCCCTGGCATTTTCATCCTGAATATGAAATTATTTTAATAAACAAAAGTCGTGGTAAAGTATTCGTTGCCGATGCGCATACATCCTTTGACCAGGGTGATATATTTTTTATCGGCAGCAATGTCCCGCACCTGTTTATCAATGATCAAGAATATTATGAAAATGTGGCGGGACTGTATCTTGATATTGTGGTTGTTCATTTCCGCAAGGATTTGTTTGATGGGGGAATTGCTAATTATACAGAATCTCAATCCCTTAAAAATATACTATCACAATCAATGTCGGGATTAAAAATTTTGGGTGACGAAAATCCTGTTTTGGCAGAGCTGCTTATTAAAATGCCAGAATCGAAGGGTATGGTGTGTTATTCAGGTTTAATCAATTTTTTAACTGCACTGGAAAAAGGCAATAGCTATACACTGCTTGCCGAAAAACCTTTTAGTGAAAAATTGACCCTCCAGCGTCCGGGTAAACTTGAAAAGCTGGATAACTTCCTGGTAAATCATTACCATGAAAATATTACAGTATCAGATGCTTCCAACCTGATAGGTATGAACACCAGCTCATTTTGCCGCTATTTTAAAAAACACACCCGGATGACTTTTTCAGACTATCTTAACCAGTTGCGGATCAATTATGCCTGCCGGCTTCTGTTAAATAACACCCTGTCCGTTTCGCAAATTTGCTATGAAGTGGGCTACAATAATATCTCGCATTTCAACCGGCAGTTTAAACGCATCTGCAAAAAAACGCCGCAGGAATACAAAAAGGATTTTCATGCCATCTAAAAAATGGTATAAATAAACGGTGCCAGCGCACTGCCGCCCGTTAAAACGATAAGTAATCCCAGTAGCAGGAGAATTATTACAATCGGCCAGAGCCACCATTTTTTGTTTTTTTTCAAGAAGGAAAAATATTCACTGATGATATTTATTTTTGACATTGAAACCTCTTTGATTTCAGGACATTTTGTTGTGGTCAATATTATTATTTTTCCTGATCCAGTAGCTGTCAGCATCTTTATTGAATGATTTTTCCAGCAAAGCCTTACCCGATAATTTAAGAATCAGGCCGATTGGTGTGAGAATCAGGTAATAAATCAAGGCCAACAGTATGCGCGACATAAACCAGCCCAGAACAAATGCCAGCCCCATCCACAAATAATAAAACGGCTTTATGATTGTATTAAAAAACAGGCCTATAATAAAATAAAGACCGGCAATTCCTGCAAAAATGTATGCTACCTGTTCCGGCTGCCATATATACCAGCCAAACGCCGATGCCGCCAGCATCACCAGAATAAAACCGTTAATTCTTTTGCGGCTGAGTTCCAGTTGCTGCAGTTCTTCACGGACATCATTAATCAAGCTCATGCTTTTTTCTCCAGTCATTCTGTTCGCTGAAAGCAGGCTGATCTTCTTTAAGTAAAACAAAATTACCCAGTACCAGCGCATCCATTTCCGTGCGCATAAAACAAGTATATGCCTGTTCCGGCGATTCCACAATCGGTTCGCCGCGCACATTGAATGATGTATTTACGATAACGGGACAACCTGTTTTTTCAAAAAAACGTTTAATCAGATTGTAATAGCGCGGATTGCTTACTTTGCTGACCGTCTGGATGCGTGCCGAATAATCCACATGAGTCACAGCCGGGATTTGCGAGCGGTCAACATTCAGTTTTTCAATACCAAACAGTTTTTGCTGATCAGCTGACATCGTTTTTTGTTTTTCCTTTTTTACATCAGCTACCAGCAGCATATAAGGACTTGGCCGGTCCAGATCAAACCATTTGTGCGCTTCTTCTTCCAGAACGGATGGGGCAAAAGGCCGGAAACTCTCCCGGTATTTTATCTTGAGATTCATTTTTTTCTGCATTTCAGGTGAACGGGCATCACCAATTATGGAGCGGTTGCCCAACGCCCGCGGCCCGAATTCCATGCGGCCCTGAAACCAGCCGACGATCTTACCTTCATCAATAAAACTACTGACACAGTCAAACAGTAGTTCATCATCATACAATTTGTAAGGATAATCATGCTCATCTAAAAATGACTGTATACCCGGATTATTGTATTCCGGTCCCAGGTAGGAATAATTCTGGATAAGTTTTTTATTTCCCTGTACAGGTTTTTGCAGATGCACATGATACACCTGCAGAGCCGACCCCAGAGCACCGCCCGCATCACCCGCCGCCGGCTGAATCCAGATATCGTCAAAAATCTTTTCACGCAACAGCTTGCCATTAGCCACACAATTTAATGCCACCCCGCCAGCCAGGCAGAGATGTTTCGCCCCGGTCTCATTTTTAACATGCTGTGCCATTTTCAGCACCAGGTCTTCTGTTACTTCCTGCACCGATCGCGCCAGATCCATTTCTCTTTGCGTTAAAGGATTTTCCGGCTTGCGCGGCGGACCGTCGAACAGCCGGTTGAATTTTCCGTTGGTCATGCGCAGACCTGCCACATAATCAAAATAATCCATGTTCATGCGGAATGAACCGTCATCCTTAACATCCAGCAGGTTATCATAAATCGTTTTAACATATTTTGGCTCACCGTATGGCGCCAGACCCATCACTTTGTATTCCCCGGAATTAACTTTGAATCCGGTAAAATAAGTAAAAGCCGAGTACAGCAATCCCAGCGAATGCGGAAAATGCTGTTCGGCTATGATTTTTAGACCGGTGTCATCGGCCATTCCATAGGATGACGTGGCCCATTCGCCGACTCCGTCAATGGTCAGGATGGCCGCTTCATTAAAAGGCGAAGGATAAAAAGCTGACGCTGCATGCGCTTCATGATGTTCGGTAAACAAAACTTTACCTGAATAACCTAGCTCTTTGCTGATCAGGTCCGGAATCCACAGCTTTTGTTTTAACCATAAGGGCATGGCTTTTACAAACGAGCTTATTCCATACGGCGCATAATGGAGATAACTTTCCAGCAGCCGGTTAAACTTTATAAACGGCTTATCATAAAAAGAAACATAGTCCACTTTGCTGATCCCGATGCCGGCCTGCTTCAGGCAAAAAGCGATGGATTTTCGCGGGAAATTGAAATCATGCTTCTGTCGTGAAAACCGTTCTTCCTGGGCAGCCGCTATAACAATACCGTCTTTCACCAGCGCTGCAGCCGAGTCATGATAATATGCGGAAATTCCTAAAATATACATATTTTAAAAATCAAATCTGTGAATTGGCTGCCGCTTCTTCAATCATTTCTTCTGCGACTTCACTGCCCAAATAGCGGTCGATCAAACCGTGGCCAAGATAGATCAGCGGTGTTATTATAACCGCTATCAACACTTTGTAACTGTAGTTGGTGATCGCGAATCCCAGGTATTGAGACAGGTTAATTTTACCCGGAAGATAAAAAGCAATACCGAGAATAACCACGCTGTCAATAAACTGTGAAACTATTGTTGAACCGGTGGCACGCATCCAGAGCATTTTCCCCCCTGTTCTCCTGCGGAAAACATGAAAAACCAGCACATCAACGATCTGGCTTACAACAAAAGCAATAATTGATCCGACAATGATCCACATGGACTGGCTCAGCACCTGTCCATAAGCAGCATCAGTAACAGGTGAAATGCCTTCCGCCGCGTCCGGAATCATCGTCAGGTAGATAATCAGGAAAATATAAAGGATCAGTACGACTGCAATATTGGTAATTTGCCGGACACCTTTTTTGCCGAAGTATTCATTAATCAAATCCGTCGAGAGAAAAACTATAGGCCAGGGAATTACACCAACACTTAAAATAAATGGGCCTACCTGTGTATCAAAAATGCCAAAGTTAAGCATGAAACTAAAAGATGCATCACCGAGTACAATTAGCTTGCCGCCAATGATTTCAGCAATGATGGCATTGGCAACAAAAAAAGTTGCTAAAAAAAGAAATAATTTGTCTTTTTTTGAAGTCATATTAATCCGGGTTTAATTAAAGCGTTTAAAAATAATTTTTTATTGACACAGAGTCCAATTTATAATTCCAGATTAGTTTATAACCTAAGGAGAAATGAGATGTTAGAAGCAGGAGTAAAAGCACCTGATTTTAAGTTACCTGACCAGGACGGCAACAATATCAGTCTTTCTGATAAAAAAGGGAAATGGGTTGTTTTATATTTCTATCCAAAAGATTTAACCCCGGGATGTACAACCGAAGCTTGTAATTTCCAGGAAGCTTTACCGGATTTAGGGAGTCTAAATGCTGAAGTAATTGGTGTGAGCAAAGACTCAGTAAAAAGCCATCGTAAATTTGCAGATAAACATAACCTGGAATTTACGCTGGTAAGCGATGAGAATGGAACGGTGTGTGAAGATTATGGAGTCTGGCAGAAAAAATCGATGTATGGAAAAGAGTACATGGGTATTGTACGGTCCACTTTTATCATTGATCCGCAGGGTAAAATAGCGAAAGTATTTCCTAAAGTAAGCGTAAAAGAGCATCACACAGAAATTCAGGATGCATTGAAAGAATTGGCATAATAGATCAGGGACTGTCTCGAAAGGATTTTTATTATTCTGAATTTATTTAGACTCATTTCGCTTTACGAGTCAGTCCCTTTTTTCGCTTTAAGAAATTGAGTGCAAAGCTACACGATTCCCTTCGCAATCTTCAAAATGAGCAACAAAGCCGTATTCACCGATACTCATTTTGGGATTCAGCGTTTTGCCTCCATTTGCATTTATGGCAGCCAGGGTTTTATCAATATCTTCCACACTAAAGTAAACCATTGATCCATCATACGAAGGTACATACGAGTCAGCTTTAATAAGAGATCCGGTTGCTCCCGGGGCATTTTCTTCCATTGGAAACCATGCCATTTCCAGATTCGCCATATTATTTTTTACCATTTCAAAATTAAAAACTGTCTCATAAAACTTTTTAGCCCTATCCATATCTGTAACGGGAATTTCGAACCAGTTAATAACATTTGCCATCTTTTCTCCTTCTTTTAAGATCAATAAACGTTTTAAGTAAACGAGCATTTTTAGTGAATGTTACTTTTTAAAAGTCCTTTTTGATACAAGTTTATTCCATCGTTGACAATCCTGATCGATAGTCTTATATTTAATCAAAGTTTCCTTGGTAAGGGTAACTGAATTTTAAGCCGCTTTTGTAAACAACAATTGCGGCTTTTTATTTTAGTATCACAAAATGATAATAAAGATAAAATCCAGATTAAGTTGTCCTTTTGATTGTATTATCTCAAATTTTGATATTGCTCTTTTTAATGCATTAAAACCACCCCTTGTACCGCTTAAGGTAATTCGATTTGATGGTTGTCTAAAAGGTGATGAAGTGCACCTTGAATTAGGTTTTGGTAAAACCTGGAAAAGTGTTATTGTTGATAATTCAAAAACAGATAATCAATGGTGTTTTATTGACGAGGGCTTTGCTCTCCCGACACCATTGAAATTCTGGAGACATATACACAAAGTTGAAAAACTATCTGACTCGGAGAGTCTAATCCTGGATCATATTGTATTTAAGAGTTCTTCTAAACTGCTGGATATTTTGATTTATCCTTTGTTGTTTATTCAGTTTAAAATACGAACACCTTTGTATAAGAAATTCTTTAAAACTATTCATGCCTGATGTTTATTAAATACAGGTTTGATATAATTTAAAGTCATTTTAATACAGTTTATGTTTATATTTCCGGTCCGATTTTTTATACTTTTTAATCTTAAATTTAAAGTAACAGAGTTATGTATTGGCTTCTATTTAAATATCAGCGAAATTATGATTTGCCTTTTTCCAGAGAAGAGATTTATAACCGCTGTCTTAACTGGCTTAATACTCCTTCAGCAAAACTATCCAAGCAGGATATATACAATGATCTTGTCAAAAAATTACTTTCTGCTGTTTTAAAAGTAAAAATTGACTCATCCGAAATAGTACTTTATTCCGAATTTAAACTTACAATCGAGTGTCTTGATCAAAAGTACCGGGTTATAGTCGAAGATTTTACTTTTTCTTATTATGACACAGATGTTCTTCGAACAATAAGATTTAAAATGGAAAGTGAAGATGAATGGAATCTCATTAAACCTTATATATTAAAAATCCTTGAACACCTTCTTAAGTTCGCAACCGGTGAACTGGAATCCGGGTAAAATATTCTTACTTTTTTATAAATAGAATAACTATAAACATCTTTTTCTTTTTAAAAAATTTACTATATTGGAAGTGGCTTCTATGTATTTTGCCGTAAATGTTATGAGTTGGTAAATTTTTTCATAAAATAAACCTTCCCATTCAAATCTATAACTGACTTATTTCGGAGATCAATATTATGCAATTTACGCAAGTATTTGGATCAACGATTGGTAAAAAGCTACTACTTGGTGTAACCGGTTTGAGCTGGGCCGGTTTTGCAATCGGGCACCTGGTTGGCAACCTGCAGCTTTTGTATACCGATCCGACCCCGTTTAACAAATATGCTCATTTCCTTACCAGCCTTGGCGGATTGCTCTATTTTGTAGAATCCGTACTTGTGCTTTCACTATTGCTTCATTTTTTGTATGCAATTAAAGTAACCCTGGAAAACAAAAAAGCGCGTCCGGATAAATATGAAGTTCATCGCAGTGCAAAAGGCGTTAGTAAACGCGGCTTCAGTACCGCATCTATGATCTATACCGGTTTACTGCTTTTTATCTTTTTGATTATTCATATTAACAATTTTAAATATGGTACTTTTTATACAACCATGATCGATGGAAAAGAAGTACGGGATCTCTATAAAACTGTTTATGAATATTATTCAAATCCTGTCAATGTCTTTTATTATGTAGCAATGATGATTTTGTTAGGTACGCACTTAAGCCATGGTTTCTGGAGTGCTTTTCAATCACTGGGAATTAATGGAAAACGTTTTACGCCCTTTATCTATTCTGCCGGTACCGTTGTTGCTGTTCTCCTGGCCGTCGGATTTGTTTTTATTCCGGTTTACATTTATTACATGGGAGGTGTGTAATGAAACTTGATTCAAAAATCCCTGCAGGACCTCTTGCCGAAAAATGGGATAAACATAAAGCATCCATCAAACTTGTAAATCCAAATAATAAAAGAAAATACACCATTCTGGTTGTAGGAACCGGTTTAGCAGGAGCATCTGCTGCAGCTTCACTTGCTGAATTGGGCTACAACGTAAAAACATTTTGTATACAAGATTCCGCAAGACGTGCACACAGTATTGCTGCACAGGGTGGAATAAATGCTGCAAAAAATTATCCCAATGATAATGACAGTATCTGGCGTTTATTTTATGATACAATTAAAGGTGGCGACTATCGCTCCCGTGAAGCTAATGTTTACAGGCTTGCCCAGGTTGCCAATAATATAATCGACCAGGCAACCGCCCAGGGCGTTCCTTTTGCCCGTGAATATGGTGGCAACCTTGCAAACAGATCTTTCGGTGGCGCACAGGTTTCCAGAACCTTTTACGCACGCGGACAAACAGGCCAGCAATTACTTCTTGGAGCATACAGCAGCTTAATGCGCCAGGTAAACAGCGGGATGGTTGAAATTTTTACACGCCGTGAAATGCTTGACCTGGTTGTTGAAAATGGCAAAGCTCGCGGTATTATTGTCAGAAATCTTAAAACAGGCGCCATTGAACGCTATGCCGGCCACGCTGTTGTTCTTGCAACAGGTGGGTATGGAACCGTGTTTTATCTTTCCACTAACGCCGTAAATTCAAACGCAACCGCTGCCTGGCGCAGTCACAAACGCGGCGCTTTGTATGGGAATCCAAGTTTTACTCAAATCCACCCTACTTGTATCCCTGTGTCCGGTGACCATCAGTCAAAACTGACACTTATGAGTGAAAGTTTAAGAAATGACGGCCGTGTATGGGTTTCGAAAAAGCAGGGCGATAAGCGCAAAGCTGCCGACATACCTGAATCTGAACGCGATTATTATCTTGAACGTAAATATCCCAGTTTTGGAAATCTTGTTCCACGTGATGTAGCATCAAGAAATGCCAAAGAAGTATGCGATGAAGGACGTGGCGCAGGGGAAACAGGCCTGGCGGTTTATCTTGATTTTGCAGATTCAATTAAATACTTCGGTGAAAATGTTATTAGGGAACGCTATGGCAATCTTTTTGACATGTATGAAAAAATAACCGGTGAAAATCCCTACAAGGTACCCATGCGTATTTATCCTGCCGTGCATTATACAATGGGTGGGTTATGGGTAGATTATAATCTGATGAGCACTATCCCCGGATTGTATGTAGCAGGTGAAGCAAACTTCTCTGACCATGGAGCAAACCGGCTTGGAGCCAGTGCCCTGATGCAGGGATTAGCTGATGGTTATTTTGTTCTGCCATTTACCATAGGTGATTATCTTGCCGGCGAAAAAGCAGATGAATTGAAAACTGATGGAGATTCGTTTAATGAAGCCCACAGTAAAGTACAGACTCTTAATGACAAACTATTAAAATTAAACGGTAAAAAAACCGTTCGCGAGTACCACCGGGATCTAGGAAAAATAATGTGGGATAATGTTGGAATGGCCCGCAGTGAAAGCGGATTGAAGAAAGCCATCGAAGAAATCCCCAAGCTTCGCGAAGAATTCTGGCAGAATGTTAACGTTCCCGGAAGCAGTGATAACCTGAACAAAAGTCTTGAAATGGCCGGACGTGTAGCAGATCTTTTTGAACTAGGTGAATTAATGGCCCGCGATGCCTTGCAGCGTTCTGAATCCTGTGGTGGTCATTTCCGGGAAGAAAGCCAGACTGAAGAAGGAGAAGCTAAACGCGATGACGAAAATTTTTCATTTGTCGCCGCCTGGGAATTTAAAGGTGAAAACAAGACAGCGGAGATGCATAAGGAAGATCTTGTTTTTGAAAATGTAAAACTGACTCAACGCAGCTATAAATAAGGAGCTCAATCAATGGAAAAGACTCTTAATCTTACGTTAAAAATCTGGCGTCAGAAAAACGCCACGAGCCCCGGGAAAATAGTTGAGTACAAAGTATCAGATATTTCAACAGAAATGTCTTTTCTGGAAATGCTCGATGTTTTAAATGAAGACCTGACAAAAAAAGGTGAAGAACCGGTTGAATTTGACAGTGATTGCCGCGAAGGTATCTGCGGCACATGTGGTGTTGTAATTAACGGCATACCGCATGGCGGCTATAAAGCAACGACCGTGTGCCAGCTTCATATGCGTCATTTTAAAAATGGCGAAACTATTGTAATTGAACCCTGGCGGGCTCGGGCCTTCCCGATTGTAAAAGACTTAGTTGTTGATCGCTCTGCTTTTGATCGTATTATGGCTTCCGGTGGTTATATATCAATAAAAACTGGTAGTGCACCAGACGCAAATGCCATCCCTGTTCCTAAAGAAAATGCCGACATCGCCATGGATATGGCTGCCTGTATTGGTTGCGGAGCTTGTGTTGCCGCTTGTCCAAATGCTTCTGCATCCCTTTTTGTCGGTGCAAAAATCTCACAGCTTTCTTTATTGCCACAGGGTAAGGTTGAAGCAGCAAGAAGGGCTGAAAACATGGTTGCGCAAATGGACAAGGAAATTTTCGGGGCCTGCACAAATATTCAGGAGTGTGAAGCCGTTTGCCCTAAAGAAATTTCTATTTCAGCAATTGCCAGGATGCGCAGGGAATATGTAAAAGCAGCTATCAAGTAATTACATAAAAAGGTTATGAATTGCATTATAAAAAAGAATGCTGAATATAAGGTTGGTTTGAAATCTTTCTATGAAATGACTGATACCAGCGAAGTTTAGTTTTTTCATCCTGATTCCTTTTAGCCATTTAAAGGAGCTGATAAATCAGCTCCTTTTTTTAAAAGTGGTACTTTAATCCAAACAAAAATATTTGTGATTTTATTTCTTCGCTAACTGTGTCAGAACTATAGGCATAGTCAAAATTTCGTTTCCACTCACCCAATGTATATGCAAAATCAAGAGTTGTCCGTTTATCAACTGCGTAACCAACTCCAATACTGTAAAACTTTCTGTCAAAATCACTGCTTAAGTTTTTCTCGGCAGAAGGTACATTCTTAAAGCCGCCTCTTAACATTAACCCTGTTCTGGGGACTCTGAATTCTCCACCAAAAGAATACGATAAAACACCCCTGTATTTATCACGAATTATTGTATTTTCTGACAAAAGTTCATCATAATCATCCGGATTCCTGTTTGAAGGTACTGAAAATTTTAATTGCGACCAGTCCCTGTAATCAATAGCACTGCTGATCGTTAACATTTCATTTTCATAACTAAGTCCTGCACTGAATTTAAATGGTAATTCCAACTCATAATCATAAGAACCCGAAACTGTAGAATCACTTGTAAATCCGTCATCAAAAGTCAGCGTATAGCTTTCAGACCATTCCTCTTCAATTGTCATTGTCTGCGGAAATGTTATGGACGCACCAAAACGCATGTTTTTTGAGAGTTTAAAAAGCCCGCCAAGCTCAGCATTAAATCCTGAATAATTTGTCAAAATACGCTGATAATAATCATAGCTGCTGAAATCATCAGGAAAAGTCTGATAATTATTATTGTCATCGCTTTGCAGATAATCCAGAGTATACGTTTTGTCTCCATCTATAAAATTTAAGGAAAGTCCGGCAGAAAAATTTGGTGACAAATCAATTGCAGCAGCAAATGACCATTGATCTATTCCACCATCGTTATAAATAGAATAATCTTGCTGAATGTTTTTGTTAAAGACAATTTCATCGCCTACCTGGAAGAAATTATCTTTTGTGCTGAATCCTCCAAATTCAGCAAAACCATCCAGATTATTTATTTTTTGATAGCCAAAACCAATGACAAAACTACCCCTGCGAACAGGGAAAGGATAGGCAATTCCCAGACTTTGCAATTTGGTAAAAGTACGATTATCAGAGATGGAAGAATTAAAATAGCCGGTTGAATTTTCATAGTCGTTATGATATAAAGAACCGTATATCTGGCCATAATCTAATTGTGCTAATCCGGCCGGATTCCAATAAATTGCAGAATAATCATCTGCAACGGCTGTATACGCATTGCCCATTCCGGCTGCCCTGATTCCAAAACCCTGTTCATTTTCTATAAGCTCAACGGCTTCCTGTGCATTTTGTCCAAAAGCAATTGCCGATCCGAATATGAATGCCGTTAAAAATATTTTCAGTTTCATTTTAGGTTCCTTTAGTTATTCCTTTTTGAACGACTACCACTACTGCTCTTTCCTGATGATGATGGACGCGCACTTGAACCAGATGATGATCTTGATGGAGTTGATCTTACCGAAGATGATGAGCGGGAAGAAGATCCTGAAGAACGCGGTGTGGAATAGCTCGGCCTTGAAGATGTTGAAGGTTTACTATATCCACTTGATCTTGATTCACGGTTATCAGACGGTCTGTTTACTGATTTATTCGATGAAGAACTACTTCTATCCGATGATTTACTTCTTTCATAATTTGGCCTGGCTTCACGGGTCTGGCTAGGACGAGTGCTTGTCTTTGGTCTATCATATGTTGGAGTCGGGGTGCTGTAGTTGCTTCCGCTTCTGTTCTTGCTTGAGCTAACTCCTGTTGGCCTTGATTCAGAAGAACGAACGGGGCTGCTGTAACTGTTGTCCCTGCCGCCAGAACTGTAATCTTCCCTTGTCTTTCTTGAAACAGGATAGCTGCTCCGTGCTGTGCTTTTTGCTTCATTCCGTTCGCTGCTTAATTCGCTTTTAATGCGACTGGTCGTATTATAGTATTTCCTTTCATATCGACGGTTGGGTGTATCCTCTTGCTGGGTTGTTGTTTTGTTGCTAACAACTTTTCTTTCGGTTTCATAAATCGGGCGATCGGAAGTTACAGGACGTTCTTTTAAATTTGGACGATCATTACCGGAACTGTTACCCGGTCGTGTTTTAACAGTCGTTGTTATAACTTCATTATCACGCATCGGATTTCTTAAAACATTGTCATTATTTCTGTCATCACCTACAGGCCGGGCCGGGCGTGAAATTACAGGTTTCATATCCGGAGTATTAATTCTGCCATTATTATCACCAATAAGTGGTGTTCTTCCTGGCCGTGCAGGATTTAAAGACGGTCTGGATGAATCAAATCCACGACGTTCATGTCCTGCTGATCCCAGGTAGCGGGGATTTCTGTAATTGTCACGGTAATGGCCATAGTATCCATAATTATATCCCCAGCCCCAGCCATAATAACCATGTCTGTAGTAAGGATTATAATAAGGTTCATAGCGTACCATCGGATATCCGCACCAGGGATCCCATGGATCATAGTACCAATAATCATAAGGGCCACAGTAGAATCCTGTCCAATAAGGATCATAATGACGACCAAAGCGAATTGAAACACTTACTCCACCCCAATAGGGATCGTAATCATAGTAGTAAGGATCCCATGGATCATAATGCACAAATCTGTATTTATAAACATAAGGCCGCGCTGAATAGTGATATTCTGAAATGTATACCGGTTCATATGTATCATTGTAATAGCCATCTGAATATTCGTTACCATAATTTTCATCAGAAATTGAAAATTCGGAATCCTGATAATTATCACTGTAAACCTGTTCATTATCATTTGGATATACATTCCTGTCATCCCTGACTGTATAATCTTCCGGATATTCGTCCTGAACCGTCGCAAACTGTGTATAACACGATGTAGCCAGGAATCCGGATATTATAAGTGTAATTAAGGTTTTCATGGTTTTCTCCCTTCTTTTCATGCTTAATATATTTCAAATATTGTGCCAGTGCATGAAAATTGCATAAGATGTTGTTTTTATTATTCTTATTAAAATGTTCATATTGTCAGCATTGTTAACAACGATGACACTCTGTCGCACAGTGTAAACTTTGTTTACTTTTAATTATTGTTCTTAAAATCCGCAGCATTTATCTCATAGCGATTAAGCATCTTATGTAATCCTACACGGCTTACGCCTAATTGCTCTGCTGCTTTAAGTATATTTCCTGATGTTTGCATAAGTGCTTTTGAAATTAATGCTTTTTCCACTTTTTCGATTGCGGGTTTCAACTGAGAATATTCCATGACATTATCTGTTTCCTTATGTTCTTTTAAAAACCGGTCCGAGATTATATCTGTTCCAATTGTTGTATTCTCATCAGCCAAAGTTACCATACGTTCAATTTCATTCTCAAGTTCACGCACATTTCCAGGAAAATTTGCATTCGTAAAACAGGATAACACATTTTGACTTACACCGGTGATGTTTTTATTGATCCGTTGACTGTATTTTTTTACAAAGAAATTTACCAGATCCGGAATGTCTTCTTTGCGCTGCCGCAAAGGTGGAATAACAATTGGAAAAACGTTCAAACGATAATACAGATCTTCCCTGAAACGTCCTTCAGCAACATCTGTAATCAAGTCGCGGTTTGTAGCAGCAATCACCCTGACATCTACTTTTTTTGTTTGTGTTCCGCCTACCGGTTTTATTTCGCCTTCCTGCAAAACCCGCAATAATCCTAATTGCAACGCCTGCGAAGTATCACCAATTTCATCTAGGAAGATCGTTCCTGTGTCTGCCTGCTCAAACAATCCTTTTTTATCTTTTAATGCCCCGGTAAAGGCACCTTTAACATGACCGAAAAGTTCACTTTGCAGCAGAGTATCCGGTATGGCACCACAATTCTGAACTACAAAAACTTTATTGCTGCGATTGCTGTTATAATGAATCATTTTTGCCAGCATTTCTTTGCCTGTACCTGTTTCCCCAAGTAATAATACAGTCGTCGGGGTATTCATTACTTTTTTTACAAGCTTAAAAACACGCTGCATCGGAGCGCTGTAACCTATAAAATTTCCAAGATCCAGTTGTTGACTGAACTGGCTTTTAAGGTCAGTATTTTCTTTTTGAAGGATTTCATTCTGCTCCTGCAATTTGTGCTTAAGTTCTTCGTTTTTTTTAGCCAGATTAAAACGATCGACAGCACTTTTTACAACAAGTTTTAGCTCATCCGGTTCAAAAGGTTTGGATACATATTGATAAATTTTAGCTTCATTTACCGCATTAATAGAAGCTTCGATATCCGCATAACCCGTGATCATTATCCTTACTGCCTGCGATTGAATTTCATTGGCTTTTTTCAAAAAAGTAACCCCGTCCATCCCCGGCATTCGCTGATCCGAAAGAATTACCTTTACCTGATTTTGCTGAAGCAGTTGTAATCCTTCATTTCCATCCGAAGCGGTGAGTACATTGTATTCGCGCTGGAAAATACGTCTTAAAGAATTCAGAATTTCCTGCTGATCATCAACTATGAGAATCGTATTATTATCATTTGTCATTTGGCTGACTCTCTAAATTTAAAGGGAGTTTAACAATAAATAAGGTTTTACCAGGATTGCTTGTCACCGTTAATTCACCCTGGTGTTTTTTTATAATAGAATAAGAAATACTTAATCCCAAACCTGTGCCCTGGTTGACCGGTTTGGTTGTAAAAAACGGATCAAATATCTTCTTAACAATTTTTTCGGGTATTCCCGGTCCATTGTCCATAATTTCTACAAATATGTATTCTTTATCTGCTTTGGCAGAAATATTTATTTTTCCCTGGTCTTTAAGCGCCTGGCAGGCATTTGTCAGAAGATTTAAAAAGACCTGGTTCAGCTGACCCGGGTTACATAAAAACGAAGGATCATCCTTCAGGTCAACATCAACTGTAATTTGCGATGTTAAATGCGGCCTTAACATTTTAAGACAGGTCGTTATCATTTCACTCAGACGCGATTCTTTCCATTCAGCCTGATCAAGCCTTGAAAAGTTCTTTAAATCCTGCACGATTTCTTTAATAGCGCGGCTGCCATTTGAACTATCAACTATTGTTTCATTCAATTCTTTCAATACATAGTTGATTTTATCGCGCAGATCACTGTCATGGATGGCTGAAAGATGATGAGACAATTCTTGAATGTATTCCGAGATAACCTGCATATTGGAATATATAAAACTTATCGGGTTATTAAGTTCATGCGAAATACCTGCCACCAATTGCCCAAGTGATGCCATTTTTTCTGATTGAATTAGTTGCGCTTCCTTGTCACGCAGCTCGGTAAACAAGCGGTTTAGCTCTCTGTTTTTTTCATCAAGCTCCCTGTTTGTGTTTTCCAGCTGAACAACATACTGTTTACGAATTTTTGCGCTGGTCAACTGTTCAATCAATCCGGCTGTTTCTTTGATATAATTATTATTCTCAATGGCAATGGCCGACTGGCTTGCTACAGCAATCAATCTTTCAATATCTTCCTGGTTAATCGCCTTGTTGCTTCGAAGCATGTTTAAAGCAATCACACCAAACACTGTGTCTTTTCTTTTAACCGGTATAACATGATTGGCATCGCTTGTTATTTTCTCAATAAACTGTAGCTCTGCCCCGGTGAGAATGTTTTCATTTTTTATCTTTTGAAATTCCAGTCCGGAGATTTCAAAATCTTTTTCACGGACTTCTCCTGATCCATATAAAAGCTGAATCCGATTTTCTGCAGACATGACATAGAACCAGGCATCTTTTATTTCCGGGTGGCGAATAATGGTAATTACAACTTCTCGTGCAAGTTCGTCATTCTCATGAATATTTATAATTCTGTCCGACAGTTTTTGCAGCAGTTCGCGGATTGAATCGCGCTTACGACGGCTTCTAAGAAAATGTTCTGAGTAAAGCGTCAACAGGAAAAAACTGAACACAGCCAGACTTAAGATAGTAACTAATATCGTATAAGTTGCAGCGCTTCTCAGGAAAAGAAAAAGAAATAAACTGATTAAAAACCACAATGATAATTGAAAACCGACATTAAAAGCTGTCCAGTGATATCGGCGTAAACCCAAAAACAAATATGCTGTAAAAAAAATGATTATACACAGTACAAGCCCTGTATTCAGCCAGAAATCTGATCTGTTGGTAAGATATTTTAGTGTGGTTAAGGACGAATAATAAAATTGCAATACACCGCGGTACTCACGGATAACATAGCTGTTGCCGGCGTTTCTATTTTCACGTATCAGCTCCACCCCTGATGGAAAAACCGCTTTAATCATAACCGATTTGTGATTCCCCATTCCAAAAGTAATCTGCGGCTCTTTGGATGACAAATAGGATGTATTTACGTTCACTTCCCTGTATCCCAGAAAAACACTTCCGCTATCTTCAGGAGTATAAAAATATACTTTGGTTCCAATCGCATCCCGGTTAGATTTAACACCCCTGAAGGTCAATTTTATAAACCGATTAGAATTAGTTGGGTTTAGGTAGACCTGGCTGTTGTCTGTTTTATTGGCAACAACAATATCCAGATCACCATCGTCATCGACGTCAGCCGCTGATGAACCGGTACTGTAAATAGCCTTTTTATCCGAGTCATATTCATTAAAAAAAGTACCGTCACCCCGATTTAGATAAAGCCTGTTTTCTCCGCGCGTTGTAATAAAACAATCAAGCCAGCCATCCAGATCAAAATCTTCAAAAAGAATACCAAAAACTCTGCCGCCGGTGTTATAAAACGGATGGTCTTTTCTCGTGGTAAACTGAATTACAGAATCCGTCTTATTTTCATAAAAATAGACATAGCCGTTGTTTCCGGCTACAAACAAGTCGCTGTCACCATCATTGTCAATATCAGCAAAAGCACTGCTGTTAGTGGAAAGCGAATCCGTCAGAGTTTGCAGCGGCAAATCAAGCTTAGCAAATAAGCCGGTTCCATCATTAATCAGCAAATAATCAGCTGCAAACCAATTAGATACATAAATATCACTGTCACCGTCGTTATCAATATCACAATTTGACGCTCCCTGACTAACAGCATTGTCAACAAAAGTTTCTGTCCACAGCGCTTCATTAAAAAACCCGTTTTGCTGGTTTAATAGAAGGCGGTTACTTTGATGCTCATCAGTTATATATAAATCCAGGAAGCCGTCATTATTGACATCGACCCACAAACCCTGGTTTGCATCAACTTTTCCTTGCATATTCAGGTTAACCGTTGCATCTTCAAAAGTAACACGGCCCAGATTCCTGTACAGCTTATGCGTTTTCCCCCATCCTGCAAGAAATATGTCCGGTTTTCCGTCATTGTCATAGTCCGCAACATTTACACCCAGTTCAAGATTTGTATTTCCGTGGGTCATCAAATAACCGCCTGTTCCTGAATATATAGTCCGGTCTACAAAAGGAATAAGTCCGCCATTATTAATAAGCAAACGGTTCAGATTACGGAAACAGGCAAAGTAAATATCGGGGTGACCATCCTGATTTAAATCACGAAAAGAGACACCATAAGCATCATCAATATCGGGAATCATACCCGTGATCTGATTGGACTGTAACATGGAAAAAGAAAATTTTCGACCTTCATCACAATATCCAAATCTGAAAATGATTAATACAAATAACAGACGGAGAAGCAAAGAAAACTCCTTAAAAAAGTGTTAACAAAATTTACAGTTTATGAAACAGACAGGCAATTAAATAAGATACAAAACTTATTTTGATAACAATAAACCGTGAATAGACCGCATGGTATAAAATTTGTGATACAAAAATGATAATTCTGTTTGGAACAGATTTTCGTTCAGATTTGTATACATAAAACAAGCACAGATTTATTTAATAACCCCGGAGGTTATATGAAGGCGAGTCAGAAAATATTAGAAGGTTTTCAAAAATCCTTTGACACAAAGGAATTCCAGAATCTCAACTGGAGTGGCAGCTTTGAAGAATACATGGATATTGTTTCGCAAAAACCTGAAGTAGCCCGCAGCGCTTACCAGCGTGTTTATCATATGATTCTCTCTTACGGAACCCGGGAATATGTTGACAACAAAAAGAAAATCATACACTACAATTTTTTTGACGACCCAAAACACGAAGGGCGCGATGCGATATACGGGCTGGATATTTCGTTGATGAAACTGGTGAATATTTTTAAATCTGCCGCTCATCGCTATGGAACTGAAAAACGGGTTTTGCTTTTACACGGCCCTGTTGGCAGTGCAAAAAGTACCATCGCCCGCTTGCTGAAACACGGACTGGAAGATTATTCCAAAACCGATGAAGGTGCTTTATACACCTACAGCTGGATTAATGTAAATAGTGAAAACGATGAAATCCCATCTCCCATGCACCAGGATCCGCTATTACTGGTGCCGCAGGAATTACGCGAACCTTTTCTGGCCGATCTGAATAAAAACCTGCCTGCCGATAAAAAAATTATGGTAAGCGGTGATCTGAATCCTGCCTGCCGTTACATCTACCGGGAGTTGATGCAAAGGTATGACGGGGATTGGCGCCAGGTTATTAAACATGTAAAAGTAAGCCGGTTAATTCTTTCCGAGAAAGACCGTATTGGCATCGGCACATTCCAGCCTAAGGATGAAAAAAATCAGGACTCAACCGAACTGACTGGTGATATCAATTATCGTAAAATTGCTGAATTTGGTTCCGATTCTGATCCGCGTGCGTTTAATTTTGATGGTGAATTTAATATAGCCAACCGTGGGATTATTGAGTTTATTGAAGTCTTAAAACTTGACGTTGCCTTTTTATATGATCTTCTTGGTGCATCACAGGAACATAAAATTAAACCCAAAAAATTTGCCCAAACCGATATTGATGAAGTTATCATCGGCCATACAAATGAACCTGAATACCGCAAACTACAGAACAATGAATTTATGGAAGCTTTACGCGACCGCACCGTAAAGATTGATGTCCCTTATATCACCCGGTTTGCCGAAGAAGTTAAAATTTACAAAAAAGATTACAACGAGCAGAAAATCATGGGGAAACACATTGCCCCGCATACAATTGAAATGGCTGCCATGTGGGCAATCTTAACCCGTCTTGAAGATCCTAAAAAACACAACCTGACTCTTTTGCAAAAACTTAAATTATATGATGGGAAAACCATACCCGGTTTTACCGAAGATAATGTTCGGGAATTGCGCAAGGAAGTAGAGCGCGAAGGGATGGAAGGTATTTCACCACGTTATATACAGGATAAAATCAGTAACGCCCTGGTCAATGATATTGAAGAATCCTATATAAATCCATTCATGGTCATGAATGAGCTTGAATCCGGTTTACGCAATCACAGCCTGATAACAAGCGAAGATCAGAAAAAACGCTATCGAGAATTACTCGGGGTGGTAAAACAGGAATACACCGAAATTGTTAAAAATGAAGTCCAGCGCGCTATCAGTGCAGACGAAGAGTCTATTTCCAAACTGTGTGCAAATTATATTGATAATGTTAAAGCTTATACTCAAAAAGAGCGTGTTAAAAATAAATACACAGGCGATGATGAAGAACCGGATGAAAGACTGATGCGTTCCATCGAAGAAAAAATTGATATCCCGGAATCCCGTAAAGATGACTTTCGCCGGGAGATCATGAATTACATCGGGGCATTATCACTGGAGGGCAAGCAGTTTGATTATAAGGCTAATGAACGTTTGCATCGTGCCCTGGAGAAAAAACTATTTGAAGACCAGAAAGATACAATCAAATTGACAACCCTTGTCTCCAGTGTAGTGGACAAAGAAACACAGAAGAAAATTGATATTGTAAAGGCCCGGATGGTTAAAAACTACGGCTATACTGAAGAGAGCGCCACTGATGTTATCAATTATGTAGCCAGTATTTTTGCAAGGGGCGATATTAAATCCGATCAGGAATCGAGATAAAAGATCTGATAACAATTAAACACCGGGAATTATGGTCTTACAAATTGAAGAAGATGTTAATCGCTTTAAAAGGATAATTAAAGGGAAGATTAAGGAGAACCTGCGCAAATACATTTCCCATGGCGAAATGATTGGCAAAAAGGGGAAGGAATTAGTTAGCATTCCGGTTCCGCAGATTGATCTTCCTCGATTCAGATATGGTGATCCGGAACAGTCGGGCGTTGCCAGCGGTGAAGGCGAAGAAGGTGATCCGATAGGCGACGGTGATGAACAAGGCAGCAAAAAAGCCGGGAACATGCCGGGTACACATGTGCGTGAAGTGGAATTATCGCTTGATGAACTTGCTGATATTCTTGGCGAAGAACTGGAGTTGCCGAGAATCGAACCGCGTGGAAAAAAAGAAATTGTTACTGAAAAATCCCGCTACAGCAGCATTCGTAAAACCGGCCCGGAATCACTGCGTCATTTTAAAAGAACTTATCGTGAAGCATTAAAACGCCAGGTAACCGCCAACGAATACAGTAAACATAACCCGATAATAATCCCAATCAAAGAAGACAAACGGTACCGCTCCTGGAAAAAGGATTATAAACCGCAAAGCAATGCGGCAGTTATTTATATGATGGATGTCTCGGGTTCGATGGGTGACGCCCAAAAAGAAATTGTCCGGATTGAAACCTTTTGGATCGACACCTGGCTTAAAAAAAATTATAAGGGTTTGCAGACGCGTTATGTTATCCATGATGCTGCTGCTGCCGAAGTCGATAGTGAAACTTTCTTCAGTACGCGTGAAAGCGGCGGTACCGTTATTTCATCTGCTTATGAATTATGTGCAAAAATCATCGAACAAGACTATCCCCTTGACGAATGGAACATCTACCCGTTTCATTTTTCGGATGGTGATAACTGGTCAATGGAAGATAATGCCAGAGCGTTTGAACTATTGCAGGATAAAATCTTTCCGGCATCAAATATATTCTGCTACGGCCAGGTAGAAAGCATCTATGGAAGCGGAAAGTTTATAAATGATCTCCACGAACAGTTTCCCGATAATGATGTGCTTGTTACATCCATGATTGCCGATAAAGAAGGCATTGTGGATTCAATAAAAACTTTTCTGGGTAAAGGCGTATGATTCTGACCGGCGAATTAGCAAAAGCAAAATCTGAGATTGAAGAGTATGCCAGGGATTACAAGCTGGATTTTTTCCCTATGATTTTTGAAATCCTTAAGTCGGATGAAATTAACGAACTGGCAGCCAAAGGCGGCTTCCCTATCCGCTATCCGCACTGGCGCTTCGGAATGGAATTTGAGCAGCTCAACAAAGGCTATACCTACGGCCTGCAAAAAATCTATGAGATGGTTATTAATACAGATCCGTGCTATGCCTACCTGATGGATGCCAACAATATCGTTGACCAGAAACTTGTAATGGCACATGTCTATGGCCATTGTGACTTCTTTAAGAATAATTACTGGTTTTCCAAAACCAACCGCAAAATGATGGATGAAATGGCAAATCATGCAACACGGATCCGCCGATATATTGATCTGTTTGGTTATGATATTGTGGAAGACTTTATAGATCGCTGCCTGTCACTGGAAAACCTTATTGATTATCATGCACCTTTCATAAAACGTAAATCGGGTACACCTGAAGCAGCAAAAAAAATAAAAAAGCTGAAAAGTAAAAAATACATGGAACAGTTTATTAATCCGCCTGAGTTTATCGAAGAACAGCAAAAGTCCATGCAGGAAGATAAAGATGGTATGCCTGCTTTCCCGCTCTCTCCCGAAAAAGATGTGCTGCAATTCCTTATCGATTATGGTCCGCTTGAACAATGGCAGCGTGATATTTTGAGTATTATCAGCGAAGAATCCTATTATTTTGCACCACAGGGTATGACAAAGATCATGAATGAAGGCTGGGCATCCTTCTGGCACTCAACTATCATGACCAATCACGTGCTTTCTGATGCCGATGTTATAGATTATGCCGATCATCATTCGGGCACGGTGCATATGAGCCCCGGACAAATCAATCCGTATAAAATAGGCATCGAACTTTTTCGTGATATAGAAGAACGCTGGAATAAGGGTCGTTTTGGTAAAGAATATGAAGAGTGTGACAGCTATTCGGAGAAACAAAACTGGGATAAGAAATTAGACATCGGCCGCGATAAAATCTTTGAAGTTCGCAAAATTTATAACGACGTTACCTTTATCGACACCTTTTTAACACAGGAATTCTGCCAGAAAAACAACCTGTTTACTTACCGCTACAACGAGCGTACTAAAAAATACGAGATAAGTTCGCGCGATTTTCAGGCTATAAAGCAGCAATTACTTTTCTCAATAACCAATGCCGGTCAGCCGAGAATACAGGTTGTGAACGCAAATTATGAAAACCGTGGAGAGCTTTTACTTCAGCATATTACAGATCGTTTTGGCCTGGATGTAAACTATGCATATCGCACTTTGGAGAATTTATTTTTCATGTGGAAACGACCCGTTCATGTGCAGACATTGTCTGAAGAAAATATCATCCTTATGTCTTTTGATGGAAACAAACACAAGTCGCAAACCTTAGGAAAAGCATAATATGACGTCTTTTGAAAAGATTTATTCGGAGTTTAAAAAATTTGAAAATCCTTTGATATTAAAAGACCGTGGCATTACTTTTAACCGCTTCATTTTTAAAGAAAATATCATCCTGGTGATCGACTATCTGAGAAAAAATGAACTGGGAGCAGAATTACTTTCCATAAAAATGACCGATAAAAATATTAAAAACCTGGTGGATGCAAAGGAGAAACTGGAAAATTTCAGTAACCTGTTATGCGATCGTATAAACTTTCTTACAGAAAATTTTCGGCTTATTGAAATAGACCGGCAAAATAATAAAGCGCAGATACGAAGTTATCCGCCATTTATCAGACAAAATGAAAAACTGTTTTTTGAAATAATCATAAATGCCAACGAACCATCTATTTATCTTTGCCGCAAAGTTGTCGAAAGCGATAAGAAAATTACAAAACCGGCTGCTTTTGTGCTGAATGACGAAGTGTTCCTGCGGCTTTTACAAAATCTAAATCCAACATAGTGCAGATTTAAAGGAATTAACCCGTGAAACGATTCACCCTTTTTTTTATTATCATTTTATCTTCAAGCTTCACCCTTTTCAGTCAAACCATTTTTCCAGGCGTCTACGGAGAAGAATTAAGAACCAAACTTGTTGAAAACTATAAACCGCAGCATGTTTTAGATTATAATGCTGCCCGTGATAAACTCTACGCTGTAATAGATAATCACAATGACAGTCTTACCTGTGTTTACAGCGGTTATACGCTTTACATTCCCCATAATTATCCCACACCGCGTGATTTAACCAATGCAGCGAGTCCGATAATAAATGCTGAGCATACCTGGCCGCAAAGCAAGGGGGCGGAAGGCAACGCTAAGAGCGACATGAATCACCTTTTTGCTACAAATGAAGTACCCAATGCTGCACGCGGCAGTTACCCGTTTGCTGAAATTGACGACAATCTTACTGACAAATGGTATCGTTTTACAAATGTGTTATCTTCAAAGCCAACATCAAATATTGGTTATTACAGTGAACTGGATAACAATACCAGCTTTGAACCACCTGAAGCACACAAAGGAAACGTTGCCCGGGCCATGTTCTATTTTTACACGATGTACAAAGACCAGGCGGATGCCGCAGACCCGAACTTTTTTAA
Source organism: Calditrichia bacterium (assembly GCA_020635035.1). Taxonomy (GTDB): domain Bacteria; phylum Calditrichota; class Calditrichia; order Calditrichales; family J004; genus JACKAO01. The sequence goes on along the minus strand of JACKAO010000002.1, from coordinate 422,388 downwards.
CATCCAGAAAGATGTGCTGCGAAGATGGAACAGCATGGATCCGGTAGATGATGCGGAGATTAGCCGAACAAACCAGATTGCAGTGTACCAGGATAACAAACCCAATCCATTTATTATTGACACAACACTCATTGGAAGGGTTTATTTTGGAGTAACTACAGATTTAGAAAATCAGCAAAATAAAATCGTACAAAATTTTACACTGGATCAGAACTACCCCAATCCTTTTAATCCGTCAACAACCATTCGCTTTGGATTAAAGGAAGCCGCTTCTGCAGATCTTATTATCTATTCTGCATCAGGTGAACTGATAAAAAGATATCATTTTCAGGATTTGCCGGCAGGTGAACAATTTGTACATTTTTATGCCGATAATTTAAGCAGCGGCGTTTATTATTATACTCTTAAAAGTGGCCTTTTCTCAGAAACACGCAAAATGATTTACATGAAATAATCTAAAAAAGATAAACCGTGGTTATTGTATTCGCCTTAATCTCCTGGCCTTCAAAAAGCATCAGGTAACCGTCAGCATGTGCAATTGATGACGGCATATGTGAACCCTGCAAATGCAATGGTTCCACAATTTTCTCACCATCAACTTCTAAAAGCCGGATTCTTATAAACTGCTTTCTGTTACTTTTATTTTTTATCTCCGTTTTTGCACTGGCTTTTATCACTGGCCAGTCAAAAGGCAACCCAAAAATATTTTGAAGCAGCGGTCTCACATAATGTTTGAAGCACATAAACGCGGAAACGGGATTTCCCGGAAGCGCAAACAATAAAAGCGAATCCTTTTTCCCCATAAACATGGGTTTACCCGGTTTTTGATTTACCTTCCAGAATAATTCTGTAAAACCAAGTTCAAGAGCGGCATCACGTACATGGTCATGAATTCCAACAGAAACGCCCCCGGATGTAATAATAACCTGTGATTTTTTTGTGGCGTATTCAATCACCTTTTTAGTTTGTTCAAAATCATCTTCAGCATGAAAGGTCTTTGCAACACTGCCCCCTGCTTCTGCTATCGCTGAAATTAGCATCGGTGTGTTTGAATCATGCAACTGATATATTTCTGCCTTTTCAGAAAAGGGAATCAGTTCACTGCCGGTTGTGATAATAGAGACCAAAGGTTTTTTATATACTTTTATACTGCCAAAACCGAGAGATGCAAGAAGTGCTATCTGGGCTGATCCAATCTGAGTGCCGCAATCAAGCAGCTTTTGCCCTTTTTTAAATTCTTCACCGGCAAAGCGGATATGCTGATTTTTCTTATGATTCTTTTGTGTCTCGATATAATTGTTTTCAACCCGACACTTTTCAATAGGAATAACACAATCTGCATCCAAAGGGACAACTGCTCCGGTACTAATGCGAATAGCTGAATCCGCTGTCATTTTTCCATTAAAAGGATAACCAGCCCGGCTTTCCCCAATAATACTGAACCTAAGTGTTTCATCAGAACTTTTTTCCAGATCATGCCAACGAACGGCAAATCCATCCATTGCTGAATTGTTGACAGAAGGTGAATTTGCAGGAGAAATAATTTCTTCCGCTAAAACCCTTTTCAGGGAATCCATTAAATCCACAAATTCAATTTCTCTTTGTGGAATGTTCTCTTTAATTAAGCGAATCGTATTCTCAACGGAAATCATAAAGTCACTCATTACTTTTTGGTTTAATCCATCGTTTTTTTTCGTCATGCCCTCCACCCCAGAGCATCGGGAAAGCATGTAGCAGTCCTGGAAAAAGAGCATCCATACATTCTGCTGCGCCTTTTGAACTTCCGGGTAAATTAATTATTACTGTTGTTCCGCGAATCCCTGCTACTTCGCGAGATAACATGGCATACGGTGTTCTGTCTTTACCAAAGCGGCGCATGGATTCTGTTATGCCGGGAGATTGTTTTTCAAGGATATCAAGTGTTGCTTCCGGTGTAACATCTTTTGGTCCGAAACCCGTACCGCCTGTTGTCAGAACCAGGTCAAAATCTTCATCATCTGCGAGTGATTTCAGACGGTCACTTATCTGCATTTTGTTATCCGGCAAAACTTCATAAACAGCAACTTGAAATGATTTATCATCCAGCATTTCCTGAATTACTTTACCGGATTTATCTGTTCGCCTGCCTTCGAAAGTTGAATCTGATATTACCAGGATTGCAGTCTTCAGCGGCTTTTCAAATTCATCATTAAATTGTTCTTGACCACCTTTTCTTTTGATAATTTTAACATCCGAAATAGTAACATTTTGATCCAGTGGAGAAATGATTTGAAAAAGATTGAGCAATGCTGCCGAAACAGCCGTCATTGCTTCAAGTTCGATTCCGTTTTTCCAGACTGCCTTTACTTCAGCATTAACGATAATTGTATTTGTTTTTAACTCAAAATTAACAGCGATCCAATCGATTGGATTTGCATGTCCCAGGATAATCCATTCTGCGCTTCGCTTAGCCGCATTTATTGCAGCCGCCCGTGCTATTTCGAAAATATTATCCAAGGATTCTTTCATTTCCGAAATGCTTTGAATAATTGTGCTGTCTGTTTTTAGAATACCCTGAGCTTGTGCAAAACGCAGCGTGTTGAATTTGGAACTGATGTCAATCATAATTCTCCGTATCTAAGATTATTTTGATCAATGCCATAATACTTATTAGTACCTGAAAAACCAATCTTTTTAAGTTCATGCCCGGTATCACCGAGTATTGTTTTAATTCTAATCCAATAAATTCTAACCGCATACTTAATTTTATGTTGAAAACTATACTTCTTATTTGTTTTGCTGCGGCTTCTTATGGCCAACAAACTATCGATTTTTCTTCTTTTGAAAAAGCTGAAAATATTGATTTTAACAGTCTGTATCCTGCACTAATACTGAAGCATAATATAGGTCGCTTTTATAAACTGCCGAAAAATCCTGTATTATCTCCCACGCGTAATTCATGGGACGCGGATGACACAGCCGATCCGTTTGTTTATGTTACAGCCGATTCAATTTATCTTTTTTATGATGGAAGCCGCGATGTAAAATATTCTATCGGTTATGCTGTGCGTACAAATGATGGCTGGGGCTGGCAAAAAAGAAAACAAATCCTTGTTCCGGATTTCGAAAAATGGCGTTCTTTTCATCTGATCGCACCGCTTATTGTACCAAACACGAACCTGCTGATTTATAACGGAAACAGCAGTGATTCTGAACTTGGTTATCAAACAGGTATTGCCGGAAAAAGTAATAATATCTGGCATTTTTTATCGGGTGCCCCCCATCTTAAAAGAAACAACCAACAATGGGACTTTGCAGGAAATGCATATCAGGATGTTGTGTATCTCCCTTCTAAAAAAAAATACTTAATGTTCTACTCCGGTTTTACCGGCCCACTCTCATCCATCGGATTGGCTGAATCATCGGATGGAATAAACTGGTTACAAAAAGAAGAGCCCGTGCTTAAATCGCCCCCCGGGGTAATTGCCCCAACTGTTATTTTTAACGGTGAAAAATTTCTTATGTATTATGTTCAGCTGGATATAAATAAAGGGTATCGCACCTTTATCAACAGTGCGGTATCGAGCGATGGCTTATCCTGGCAGAAAAGAGAGAATATTCTAAAACCAGACAATCGCTGGGAAGGTACACGTCTGATGCGGCCGAATCTGTCATATTTTGAAAATCAATACCACCTGTTTTATTGTGCACAATACGGTTCACACTGGCAAATTGGTGAAGCGATAGCAGATGCATCTTTTAGTGAAAAAGGGGACTGGCTTTCAAAAAGAATAGCATATCAGCCGTCTGAAATAATTATTAGATTTGAGCAACCTGCATCATGTGCTTTAATTTTGGAACTTCTGGATGAAAATTTGCAAGTCTTAAAGGAAATAAAACCACTTGATGATAAGGAAATAATTCGAAATGGTGTTTATCGTTCAACGATCAAAACATCAGGGATAAATTTTTCAAGGATCAGAATAAAATTTAACAGCAATAATAGAGCCCGATCCCCATTGATATATAGTATCTCTTTAAAATAAACTGATTGTTTATACCCAATAACTCTTTGTGATTAAATTCTTTTTTTAAAAAAAATATTTATTATATTTAGGCATCTGTATTTGGAAGCCTCCGATTCTAAAACCAGATACTTCTTCTCTGAACTTATAATTAACATATTTTCAACCTAACAGTAGTGTTTTACCTATAACTTATTTTATTGGAGGCAGCATGAAGAAATATTTTTACCTTTTAACTGCAGCATTGTTTTTATCCGGCAGTACGCTTTTTGCAAACGGCCTGAGTTTAAATAGTCTTGGTCCGCGTGCCCTGGGAATGGGTGGCGCAATGGTCGGATTAGCTAATGATTACACAACCATTTACTGGAATCCTGCAGGTCTGCGTAATCTAAGCGGTACTTATATTGGTGGCTATTTTACAGGTATTATGCCAATGGGAACATACAAATATGATGCAGCAGGTATCGATGCAGAAACCAAATCAAATATCTATCCTGCGCCCGGCTTGATTGGACACTGGCAATGTATGCTTAGTGATAAGGGAACCGTTGGTCTCGGTGTTTATGTTCCGGCAGGCTTAGGGGCTGAATGGGACGGTGCCGATTTTACAGCATTTGCCGGCGGCCAAAACCTAAACTGGAGCAGCCAGGTCGGCGTTATCAATATTTCGCCTGCATTTGCTTACCAGTTATCAGATCAATTAGCACTTGGATTTGCTGTTAATATTTTTTACGGCATGTTTGATATGGAAAACGGATCTTCCGGTGCTCAATATGAAGAAAGTTCTTCCGGCTTTGGCTATGGTGTTACTTTAGGTGCACATTTCAAAGTGAATGAAATGATCAGCCTGGGTGCTTCTTTCAGAACAAAGACCGATGTAAAAATGAGCGGTGAAGCTAAGAATCCCGGAATGGCTCTTGTTCCTGCTGCAATGGGTGGACCTTATCCCACTAAATCTGATTTTGATCGTGATGTCTCCTGGCCAATGTGGATTGGTGGCGGTGTTGCAGTAAAGCCGGTTGAAGGATTAACCCTTGCTTTAGATGTTCAGTACAGCCAATGGTCAGAAAGTGAAAAAGAATTCCAGACAGAATTTGACAATGCCGGATGGGCTGCTGTAACAGGTGCAACAGGTGATGACAAATTTATTCTTAAATGGGAAGATGCTACACAAATCCGTTTTGGCGCAGAATACATGGTTAATGAAATGATTACTGTTCGCGGTGGTTTTTATACGGACCCCGCTCCGGCTCCGGATGAAACATATAACTTCTTATTCCCAAGTATAGATTATAATGGAATAACAGGTGGTGCCAGTATAAATATAAGTGGTGTTGTGGTTGATTTAGGTGCCGAATATTTAATTGGTTCGGAAAGAGATATTGCTCCTACTACCGAAAACGTTCCCGGAAAACATAACATGAATATTTTCGCATTTAGTATTGGTACAGGATTCGCAATTAAATAATATTATTTTGAGATTTTTAAGGAAAACCTTCCGGGATCCCCGGAAGGTTTTTTTCTTTTAGTACTCTTCAAGTTCTTTAAACTCGCCAAGCGTTTTTGTAAAAATATAAATAGCCAGAATACCGATTAATGTATGAACTGCTAAAGTATACATAATGTATTCAGGATGTCCTGCTTCTTCATAACTTCCCATAATGCCTGTATAGAGCCCGCTTAATGTTGCTCCGATAAAAACTGCAATAAAGTTTGTTCCCATGTATAAGCCGGCTTTTTCCTTAGGAGCGATCCACATGATGTATTCCTGGATTCTGGGAGATGTGATCATTTCACCTATGGCAAACAGAAAAACGCCTAAAAATACAAGCTCGTTTACACCTGTTACTGAAAACCCAAGAATAACAAAACCAAGAGCTGCTATCACCAGACCAAACATAAACGAAGGAATGGCTGATCTCTTTTCAAAAATACGTGATATTAAAACCTGGAAAATAATAATTATATATCCTGTGTGTGAAATAGCTTCAGCATTGATTTTCCAGATACCATCATCCTGGTGCGCAATTAAGGATGTCATTCCTGTGCCCAATACAGCCTGCACAGATTTGAAAAGCTCAGCGGTATTCATATAGTCATCAATATAAACCGCAAGTACATTAAAAAATGCCCAGAACGGCATCCAGAAGAATACTCCCAGTAGAATGATAAAAATCAGAAACTTTACATCTGAAAGAGCAACGCCTATATCTTTAAATTTTTGCTTTAATGTGGTATTGTCAAGATCACGGGCTGGTTCTTTGTAGAAGAAAATTGTTATCAGGAACATCAAACCGATTGCCGCAGCAGCTGTATAAAAAACATAATCCCAGGATACAGCTCTTAATTTGCCCATAATAATCGGTCCAAAAGAAGCACCCAGGTTTACCATCGCGTAGAAAATGCCATAACCTACTGTTTTATTTGTTGAATCCGTTGTTGCCCGCATCGTAGCTGAAATAAGCGGTTTAAAAATACCGGCAGCAAAACCGATTGATAACATGGTTAAAGCAATACCTGAAAATGACTTCGTAACAATTAATAATAATATAGATGGCAGATAAGCCAGGTAAGAAATAATGAGCATCTTCTTGAAACCGTACTTGTCAGCAAAAGTACCGGAAAACAATGGGATGATATAGGATAAAGCAAGGAAAATACTTTGTATTATTCCAAGATCACCTTTTGTGTACCCCAACTGCTGCAGATAAATACCAAACCCCATATAAATGCCGTAATAGGCGAAGCGTTCGAATACTTCGATCGTATTGGCCGTCCAAAAAACAAATGGAAAAGCTGTTCTTTTTTCTTTCATCGCTCCCTCGCGTTTGTGTAGAATTTTAGTTGTGTTTTCATTTACATTACTTATGCTTCTTCATGTTCTAATTTTAAATCTTCTGCTCCATGCGTTAATGCTTTCAGTTTCTTAAAGAAGACAAGCAGCAGTATCCCGAACAATACACAGAAAACAAAAATACCGGTAAAAATTTCAAATTCTCCTGCCTGGGTGGCAAACTCACCTACAATTCCTGCCAGCTTATTTCCTAAACCTGTTGCCGCAAAGTAAACACCCATCATGATTGATGCATATTTAACAGGAGCCAGCTTGGTTATAAAGGAAAGAGCAACCGGAGAAATACTCAGCTCACCAATAACATGTAAAAGATAAGCACCAACCAGCCAGAGCAGCATTGCCTTTTGTCCTGATGCAGCTTCGAGAGATGCACCCGACATTAAAAGAAAACCAAAACCGGTAATGATTGTACCAATCGCCATTTTATAAAGAGAAGATGATTCTTTACCTTTCAGCTGATGTTTAACCCAGAATGCAGCCACAGGTGTACCAAAAATAATAACAAAAAGTGCCGGCACCGATTGAAAAATACTTGCAGGAATCTCATATCCAAATACAACGCGATTGATTTTTTCCTTGGTATACAGATTCATTAAGCCACCGGCTTGTTCATATGCCGCCCAGAAAACAATTACAATAATGAATGAAATAAGCAGAACAATAACCCGGTCTTTTTCAATTTTGGTTAACGGTGCATTGGTTTTCGTACCTTCAATTTTTTTGGCAGGAACATAATTGCCAACTGTTTCAAGATATTTTTGTCCCCATACATAGACAAATAATCCCAGAATCATTCCTATACCGGCAAGACCGAATCCAAAATGCCAGCCGATCGTTTCACCGATGTAACCAACGAGGAGTGGTGCGCTTGCTGCACCGATATTAATACCGATATAAAAAATAGTAAATCCTTTATCGCGCATCGGGTCACCTTCGCGGTACAATCCACCTACCATCGTAGAGATATTCGGTTTTAAAGCACCCACACCAAGAATCAGCAATGTAAGCCCGGAATAAAAACTTATCATATTGTCGATAGCAAGGGTCAATTGACCTAGCGCAATCAGAATACCACCTATCAGAACCGTCTTTTTCTGACCCAAAACACGATCTGCCAAAATACCGCCGGGTATTGACATCACGTATACCAACATGGTATACCAGCCGTAAAGTGCAAGGGCATCGCTGTTGCTCCATCCTAAACCGGGATTATTACCGATTGCTTCTTTAGTAATATATAATACAAGGATTGCCCGCATGCCATAATAACTGAAGCGTTCCCACATTTCTGTAAAAAACAGAATTGGCAAACCCTTGGGGTGCTTTCTTGCCATTTTACCTCCATTATAAAATTTTATCTAATTGGCAGAACCAATGTTAGTTGAAAATTTTGTGTGCTTTTATTTTTAAAAAATCGCTTTTGCTGATGTTCAGTGATCAGGTAACCTGTCAGACTACCCAAAACGACACCGGTTAGCACATCGGTCATATAATGTTTATCCCCGGCAATCCGCAAATATCCAGTCAATGCAGCTAATGCAATGCTGCTGCTCCAGATCAACCCTGATATTTGTGGCTCTTTTTTTTCAAATATCATGGAAGTAGATGTGGCTATTGCGAAAGTTAAACTCGTATGGCCACTGAAAAAAGAAAGATAATCATCTAATCCTTCTGATTCCAATGTTGAATAATAAGAATACGGCCTTTGCCTGCCTGTTATAAATTTTGCAAGATTAGTCAGTATACCTGTCGCCGAAGCGACTTCAATATTTAATAGTAAATGATGTGCATATTTTTCTTTTGACAACAAAGGCGTCCAGAAAACAGAAGGAAGAAAAATACCATCGAGCAGTATATCGCTGTAAAAAGCTGCTTTTCTTAAATTCTTATTTTGCCATTTGAGTTTTTTTCTGAAAAAAATATCCGTTTCCGGTGCAATTTTCCATGCTGGTTTCTGCGGAGCAAGGTATGGGAAAAGTGGAAATTGGGTTAAAGAAAAAACAGCCAGGCTGCCATATCCGATGATATAATCATTTTTTGAAGGCTGACTATACAGGTTTGAAACAAAAACAAATACAAAGATTGATTGGATGATTAACTTTTTCATAAAAAGAAAACGCCCTGCACAAAGACAGGGCGTTTGCAGATTTTATTTTATGCCACCGGCCAGTTTGTTGATCGGCTTGGCAATAATAAAGAAGAGTAATCCGAATACAGCAACAAATCCGGCAACAACACTGTACAATAAATCTTGAGAAAAATGCTCGATATACGTAGCAACCAATCCGGCTGTCAGGTTACCAAGCGCGGCTCCCAGGAACCAGGTGCCCATCATCTGTCCAACCAGGCGTTGCGGCGAAAGCTTCGTGACCGAACTCAATCCAACCGGACTTAAACATAATTCACCCACCGTATGGAAAAAGTAGGTAACAACCAGCCACATCGGGCTTACTTTTTCAGTTGTTCCAAAAGAAGCTCCCCATGCCAAAACAAAAAAACCAATACCCAAAATAAAAAGTCCTAAGCCAAATTTTACCGGTATCGAAGGGTTTTTATCACCCAGCCGTACCCACAAAGCACCAATCACAGGAGCAAGGATAACGATAAATAAAGGGTTGATATTTTGCAGCCATGAAACAGGCAGCTCCCAGTTAAATATATTCCTGTCCGTTAAGTCTCTGGCAAAAAGTGTCATTGAAGAACCTGCCTGCTCAAAACCGGCAAAAAAGACAACTGCCCCGAGAAATAGAATAAATATCATCCCAACACGTTTTTTTTCATCCGAATTGTGAGTAGCAAACAGGATAATTGACAGAAAATAAAGAACTGCAACAGCAAGTAAAATATATCCGGTGTTCTTTGCGAAGTCGACAATATCAAAAGTACCTGACGAAGCAAAATAAAAATAGAGGCTGATAACAATAATCGCAGTAACAGCAATTCCCATTAAGAATTGTTTAACTCCGCTTGCTTTCATTTCAGCTGAAGCTGCTTCCCCTTTTAAAAGTCCGGCATCGCCAAGGATTTTTTTACGAGTCAGGAACTGAATCACACCTAAGGTCATCGCTATTCCCGCAGAAAGGAAACCAATATGCCAGCCAACTTTTTCACCTAAATAACCTACTATTAATTGCCCTGCGACAGCACCAACATTAATACCCATGTAAAAAATTGAGAAACCCGCATCCCTGCGTGCACCGCCTTCCGGATACAAATCTCCAACAATTGCACTTACATTGGGTTTAAGCATCCCTGTTCCTAAAATGACAAGTAATAATCCCAAATAAAACGTTGTTTTCCCGGGAACTGCTAAAAAATAATTTCCCAGGGCAATAAGTACACCGCCAAATAATACTGCTTTTTGCTGACCTATAATTCTATCGGCAATCCAGCCACCGGGCAAGGCCATTGCATAGACACCAAACGTATATAATCCGTAAATAGCTGCAGCTGTGGCGCTATCAAACTCAAAGCCTCCTGTTGCGACAGCAGCTGTCATAAATAAAACCAGGATCGCACGCATTCCATAATAACTGAAACGTTCCCACATCTCAGTCATAAAAAGAACCTGCAACCCTTTTGGATGTTCTCCAAACATGGACACCTCCGCTAGCGTAGAATATGAAAGATATTTAGATAATAGAATTTGCTAATATAGGAATTATTAAAAAAAAGACAAAGACCTTTTTTGATCGTAAATCTTATAAAGTCTTGTAAATATTGACCGGAACCATATTCCGGCAATTCTGTATTCCTAATATTTTCATATAGAAATTCCTTTAGTCTAAAAGTAAAAAATTATTAAATTGGCTAACAAAATTGCACAGAGAATAAATCCCGGTAGCGAATAATGAATCCTTATCAAAAGATTTTTGATACACAAAAAAATTACTCACTTATCAATAAAAATAGTTCTCCGCAGCAGCGGGTTGAAAAAATTAAAAAGATACGTAAATGGCTTATTTCCCATCAGCAGGAAATCCGTCAGGCACTTTATGACGATTTCAGGAAACCACAGGTTGATGTTGATCTGACTGAAATAAAAGCCGTTTTTCTTGAAATTGACCTGATCATAAAAAAACTAAAAAGCTGGATGAAGCCAAGGAAAATAAGCCCTCCTTTGGTTTTGTTTGGTTCAAAATCTTACATACGCTATGAACCCAAAGGTCTTGTTCTGATTATTTCTCCATGGAATTTCCCGTTTTTGTTAACCATCGCTCCACTGGCATCAGCCATTGCAGCAGGAAATTGCGTTATTCTTAAACCGTCTGAAATCAGCAGCCATAGTTCGGTTTTACTGGAAAAAATGATTGCAGAGTTGTTTAACGAACAGGAAGTGGCTTTACTGAATGGTGACTATAAGGTTTCCCAGGATTTATTAAAGCTTCCGTTTGATCATATCTTTTTTACGGGAAGCAGCAGGGTGGGTAAAATTGTTATGAAAGCTGCTGCAGAAAATCTCACATCCGTGACCTTGGAATTGGGAGGGCAAAATCCGGCAATTATTGATGAAACGGCACGGATATCCGATACGGCAAATCGTCTTATTTTTGGAAAATTTTTAAACAATGGCCAGGCGTGCGTTTCTCCTAACTATCTTTTTGTACACAAATCTATGGAAAAAGCTCTTATTGATAAGCTGAAAATCGAACTGGAAAAATGTTTTCCCGGCGATAAAAAGAGCAATCCTGACTATGCACGGATTATCAACAATCAGAACTTTCAGCGTGTCAAACGACTAATTGATGATGCAGTAAGCAAAGGAGCACAAACTGAAACAGAACCGGTGTTTGATGAAAATGAATGTTTTGTTGCACCTGTAATTTTACGTAATACGCCTTTGGAAGCCGATCTGTTTGATGAAGAGATTTTCGGGCCTGTTCTTGCGCTCAGAAGCTATGAAAACCTGGCTGATGTCATTCCGATAATACAATCAAAACCAAACCCTTTAGCCCTTTATATTTTCTCTCAGTCAGAAAAAAATACAACTTATATTTTAGATAATACATGCTCCGGAACCGTAGCTATCAATGAAACAACTTTGCAATTTGGACATCCAGGCTTACCTTTTGGAGGTATCAACAGCAGTGGTTCAGGAAAATCACATGGCTTTTACAGCTTTATTGAATTCAGCAATCAGAGATCTGTTTTAAAGCAGAAAAATGGTTTTACATTGTCACAACTGGTTATGCCGCCCTTTTCCAACAGAGTTAAGAGAATTGCTGAATTAACTTTGAAATATTTTTAATTGCAGAACTTTCCGGGAATATGATTCTTACTTTGTTTTGTTTGTGCTCATGTATGTTTAAAAAATAATTTGATTAAAAGGAGGTATCATGCGTTTTTCTTTAATTTTACTATTTATCTTACTCGCACTCTCTCTTGGAAATGCGCAGATTAAAACACCGCAGCCAAGCCCTTTTGGTACTGTAACACAATTAGTAGGTATCACTGAAGTTAGCGTTGAATATTCAAGACCGGGAATTAAGGATCGTGTGATTTTTGGTGATCTTGTTCCCTATGGCAAAGTATGGCGGACAGGTGCGAATGAATCAACAAAACTTAAATTCAGTACAGATGTCAAACTGGAAGGACACCCTGTACCTGCCGGTGAGTATAGTCTTTACACCGTTCCCGGCGAACAAGACTGGAAAATAATTATTAACAAAAAGCTGGACAGCAGAGAAAATCATGATGAATCGGCCGATCTGCTTACTTTTAAAGTTAAGTCCAAACTTGTACCTTTGCCGGTTGAGCGTTTTACAATTCAGATTGCAAATATGACCGACAATTCTGCGCAGATAATTTTGCTTTGGGCGCAAACAGAAGTGCCGATAAAACTGGAAATTGATACCGATGCAATGGTGATGCAGAGTATTGAAGATTTTACAAATTCTGATAATACTGATAATGCCGGTGCCTGGTACAGCGCCGCACGCTACTATTTTAGTAATAACAAAAGCAAAGATGATGCGCTGGACATGGTTAATAAATCTCTCGAGATAGATGATTCTCCATTTTGGGTTTTGAGACTTAAGGCAGAAATCCTTGCTGCACTTGAAGATTATGATGAAGCTGTCATTTTTGCCAAACGCAGTATGGTCAGTGCCCAAAAAGCAGGAAATGATTTTTACGTTCAGCTGAATCAGAAATCAATCGATGAATGGTCACAGAAATAATGTACAAAACCGTTCTTTTAACCGGTGCTTCCGGTGGATTGGGTCAGGCTGTTCTCAATAAATTCTTAAGTGCGGATTATCGGATTGCCGTTTCCCGGCATGATGAAACAACCGGAAATTCTGCTGGAAATATACTGGAAATTCAGGCAGATCTTACATCCGAGAAAAGCGCCGGCTTATTTGTACAAAAAGCAGCAGCCGACTGCGGAATCATTTCGGCTGCTGTATTAATGGTAGGTGGGTTCGCCATGGGCAACATCCGGGAGACATCAGAGTCCGATATTGAAAAGATGTTCCGATTGAATTTTCTTACAACCTGGTTTACAGCACAAAACGTTTTTCTGCATATGAAGGAAAAAGGATATGGCAGAATTGTACTGATTGGCTCAAAGCCCGGGCAGCAACCTGAATCCGGCTCGGACATGGTTGCATATACACTTTCCAAAGCACAGATCTTTGCCCTGGCAGAGCTTTTAAATGGAAGCGGTTATGCATCAGATGTAGTTACGTCTGTTATTGTGCCGGGTACGATTGATACCATGGCAAACCGGAAAGCTATGCCCGACGCAGATTTTTCAAAATGGGTTAAACCGGAGAAAATTGCTGACACTATTTTTTATGCCTGTAATGCATCAAAAAGCGAATTAAAAGATCCCGTTTTTAATATGTATTAACGTGAATTGCAACATCTAAAACATTCCAGCAGCCCGATGACTGATCGAAATAAAAAGCTTGCTTCTTTTATTCTCATTTTTGTAGCTCTTGTTTGGGGAGCATCATTTATATTAATCAAGAAAGCCTTGTTGGTGTATTCTCCTGTTCAGGTTGCATTAGCCCGTATCTTTTTTGCTTATATTGTTTTAGTGCCCAGCGCAGTTATGTATTTTAAAAAATACTTTAAGCAGAACGGCTGGCAGCTTGCTTTTTCCGGAATTATCGGTAACCTGATCCCTGCTTTCCTTTTTGCCAAGGCACAAACACAGCTCGCAAGCGGTATAGCCGGAGTACTAAATTCGTTAACCCCGTTATTCACTTTGCTCATCGGAATCTATTTTTTTAAAAACAAAATCATCCGCGGACACGTCATCGGGATTCTTTTTGGACTTGCCGGATCGGTAGGCCTGAGTCTTATCAATCCCCGCGGAGAGTTAGGTAGTATCAACGTCTATGCCTGGCTTGTGATTGTGGCTTCATTTTGTTATGCCTTAAATGTAAATTTTATAAAAAAGTACCTTGGTGAAATTCAGGCTGTTCGACTCACAGCACTTGCTCTTTTTTTTGTCGGGCCGCCATCACTCATATACCTTTTAACGACAGACTTTCTAAAAATCACCACCAGCCATTCCGATGGCTGGTTAGCCCTTGGTTATCTTGCCTTCCTGGGAATTGTGAACACGGCTCTCGCACTCGTTCTGTTTTTCAGGTTACTGCAAATGACGTCACCTGTTGCCGCCAGCTCAGTTACATATGTTATACCCGTTATTGCTTTACTTTTTGGTGTAATGGATGGAGAAACTATTTTTTTTATGCATATAATCGGTATGTTTTTAATTATAATTGGTGTATACCTGGTTAACAGGAGAATTCCAGAAAATGTATAAACTATTCTTTTTCATAATAATCAATTTCTTATCTACAGGATGCCGGAATATGCATGATACAAATGACTTAAAGACACAGATACAGAATAAATTCAGCACAGAGAACGGAACTTTTGCGCTTGCATTTAAAACCGTGGAAAAGGATCCGATTGAAATTCTTATCAATGCAGATGATGTTTTTCATGCGGCAAGTACGATGAAAACACCGGTGATGGTTGAAGCTTTCAAGCAACAAAAAGCCGGCCGTTTTAATCTTGATGATTCCGTTATTGTAAAGAACGAATTTAAAAGCATTGTTGACGGTTCTCTTTTTAGTCTTGATATTTCCCGGGATGGTGGCGAGCAGCTTTATGGTTTTATTGGGAAAAAAAGGAAGGTATATGATCTTGTTTACGATATGATTATTCATAGCAGCAACCTGGCAACAAATATTGTTATTGAATATTTGGGTGCTGAGAATGTTACATCAACAATGCGTGATTTAGGTGCCCTTAATATCCAGGTTTTACGCGGTGTGGAAGATATAAAGGCATTTGATGAAGGACTGAACAACACCACTACTGCCCGCGACCTGATGATCATTTTTGAAAAAATTGCTTCAGGACAAGCTGTTGACCAGGAATCATCAAGAAAAATGATCAATATACTTTTTGATCAGCAATACAATGAAATTATTCCTGCCCTCCTTCCACAAGATGTACGGGTTGCCCATAAGACAGGCTCCATCAGCGGTGTGCAGCATGATTCCGGGATTGTATTTTTACCAGATGGCCGAAAATATGTTTTAGTACTCCTTTCCAAAAACCTGGAAAATTCAGACTCAGCAGTCAAAATGATGGCAGAAATATCATTGATGCTTTATCAGTTTATACAATAAATTCTGTAAAATCTCGCTTTATCATATCCTTTTCCCGGGAGGTCGTATGTCTGAAGAAAGAAAACAGGCCTTTGCAAAACTTAAGATAAATCCAGAGAATAAAACCATCCTTGCCCTTGACGGGGGCGGTATTCGCGGGATAATGACTCTGCAAATGCTCAAAAAGCTGGAAGATATCGCAGGTATTCCATGCTATAAGCTTTTCAACATGGTTGCAGGTACATCAACCGGTGGTATAATGGCCGGATTGATTGCATCCGGAAAGACTGCTTATGAAATTGAAGATCTTTATATAAAACTGGTTAAACAGGTTTTTAAGAAAAAATCGTGGGCAGCACACCGGCTCCTTAATCCCCCCGAATATTCAAAAAAGAATTACCGTAAAATCCTGAAAGAAACCCTTGGCGATCTGACAGTAAAAGAGCTCTGCGAAAAAAACAACATCGATTTAATGATAACCGCAAAAGATGTTGTTGCCGGAGAAGAAACATTTTTCAGCTATTTCACACAAAACACATCGGCTAAAAAGTATACCTATGAAGATGTTCTGGTGCGGGCTGCATTGGAAGCAACCATGTCTGCTCCAACATATTTTGCCCCGCTGGAGCGCTTTATCGATGGCGGTGTTACCACATATAATAATCCGGCGATGGCTGCACTAATTGAAGCAGTTCACTATGGTCCTGCCGGGAAATATGAAACAGAAAAAATAACCTTGTACAGCTTCGGTACGGGCTGCCGTCCGCAATTTATTACTGCAGATAACGTAAATAATCCAAAAGGGCTGGATGTTTATTTCTGGCTGCAGTGGATTATGACCGAAGCTGGTGATGATGCTTCGGACCTGCAAAATTATATTCTCAGGTCCGGACTGATCAAAGGTCTCGATTTCAGGCGTTTTCAATTATCACTTGATAAAAAAGCAATAAAGAATTTGCCAAACATTGATTTAACAAAAATTGATGATATCGCTGCAGACAAATTGCATGATCTGTCCGATGAAGATCTGGCAGATATTCCTCTTGATAAAGTTGCTTTATTTCCTTTAATGAAGGAGATAGGTCAGGCTATTACTGAAAAAATAACCGAGTTGCAGGAACATCCTTTCAGCACCGATCTGGTTGATAAAAACAAAAAAGAAATCCTGGTCTCGCGTCTTGGTGCAATTGATCAGATAAAAAAACAGTTCAGCGATGCAAAATGGCTGGATAAAATTGAAAGCTGATTAATTCATCAGCCTGCGCCACCGGCTGCACCACCGCCTCCCGCTCCGCCACCACCTGACATGCCACCACCAGCGCCGGCAGCAGAACTTACACTGGTTGCTGCAACATTTACTACAGAGCTCATGGCTGAAGCAAAATCAGCCGGGCTGCTATTAGCACTTGCATAGATAAACCAAGGGAAAAGTGCTCTTTGCTGGTCTAACGGAATAACACTTACAATAGCGTCAATTTTTTTCTTACCCAATCCAAAGGCAATGGCCATCAGAAAATAATCACTTATGTAATTAAATCCTGTGCCGGTTTGCATATTGCCGCTGTCAAATTTTTTCAGGTAATTTCTGAATGCGATAATTTTATTGCGCAATTCTTTGGTACCCGGTGTATATCTAAGAATACTGAAAGATAAGATGAAAAATAGCAGCCCCCCGGCAAAAGCAACAAATGCAACTTTAGAATAATTGATGCCGGCAATCATGCTTAATATTGTTATTATTAACATAACCACTGCACTAATTACCGTACCTTTAATGCTCTGTTTTTCATAATACGGTTCATTATCCAGGTGTGCTTTTACCGTTTTTTGCCAGGACCTGAACCATTTCTGCATTTTTGATGATGCTTTTTTTAATTGTTTTGATGTAACTGTATCACTGCCCCCTGCAACCTGGTTAAACAAAAAATCGATCAGGTCATTTTCAAAATCCAATAAACCGGCCTTTTCCGATGTCCACTTAGGGCGTTTAAGGGTTATTGTAACAGGCTGATCGCTTTCATACCATTTCTTTTGATGATTCTCATCATTAGCGATCGAAATGTAGTTTTTCCGGGCAAGTTCGAATAGTGTTGTTGAAAGAGCTCCGCTGCCAACTGTTTTGTTATAATAAAAAACATTAAGCAATGCCGGGTGTTTATCCCTGGGGATATTAGGATCCGATTTTTGATTGTAACTTACATTAAAACTGCGTCCATATTTGGAATAAAGAAAGACAAACAAGGCTGCACTAATCATTAATACAACTAAAACCACATCCTTTGCTTCTTCATCACGTTCCTGCTGCAACTGTTGCTCAATTACTGCCATGCGCCGCTGTTCGTTTGCCCACTCTGAATAATCTGATTCTTCCGCTACAATACGACCTTTTTGTAATCCCTGGGCTTCCCGTTGCGGCTGTGTAATCCAATCGACAGGAAATAAAATCCGCGCTTCCACATATTGTTTCTGAGCCAGATCATCAACACTTAAAACTATCTTGCCATTTACAAAATTAACTGTGCCGTTTAACGGCCCATGCGCCCATGCCTGAACATCACCAAATTCGGCAAACTGTGGAAGACTGATTTCAATTTTTACATGATGCACCCATGCAGGATTCGCTTCTCCTATAAATTTATAATACAGCTCCGTGATATCTTCATACAAGTTGACTGCATTTGTAAGTGTGTATTCAATCCTGAAGGTTTTTGTCTCATTTCGGGCACTATAAAACCATTTCAGATAAAAGTATTTA
This sequence comes from Calditrichia bacterium, assembly GCA_020635035.1. Classification (GTDB taxonomy): domain Bacteria; phylum Calditrichota; class Calditrichia; order Calditrichales; family J004; genus JACKAO01. The sequence continues at coordinate 404,139 of JACKAO010000002.1, read as the reverse complement.
TCTGCATTTTCGATATAATATGTACCCTGATCTTCCGAATTGTCTTGTGAATACGAAATGTTATCTCCGGACAATTTAAAATCTTTAATTTGCTGATCTCCAGCAAGAACAAGTTTATAATCTGCCCATGTAAATTTTCCTTTAAAACTGTAGGTCCGGGATTCTTCAATCTTCATATCACCGTTTTCAAGAACAGCTGCTTTAATCTCTATCTCTGGCATATAATAAGATTTGGCCGTCGCAATAAACATAAAAGCCAAAACCATCCAGATAACTTTATTTAAACGCATAAGAACCTTTCCGTGAAATATTCAAGATGTCCTAATATTATCTCTACTCGAAAATATATGATTTCTCAACCCAATACTCTACTTTTTGTCCTTTTAACTGTATTGGCTGCCAGCGTGAGTTACGTGCTGCTGTCAATACTTGTTTCAGACAGTCAGAATCCTTTATCGTGTCCAGGAGTATCCGTTCTTCTTTCACCGTGCCGTCCATTCCAATGCGTAGTTTTAGTGTAATCTTACCCTGAAGATTTTCATTTTTGTTTTGCGGTACTACTTCTAGAATCTGGCGTGGTTGCACCGGTAATTTTTCAATTGCCTGTACAATATCATTAATTCCGGAAGCTGCCTTTATATCGTACTCTTCTGACTGTATCTCAACATCATCTAATATATCAACTTCTTCTGACAACGCACTTACTAAAGGTTTTTGCGGACGTGGCCTGACAGGTTGTGTCTGGTTTGTTTGTGGTATATCTACAACATCAATTCTGATAACGGGCGGATTATGTTTTGGGGTGCTGATCGCTGCTACTCTTGGTGATAAATAAAACAAAATGATACAAATACTAAGTGCGACAATAAATGCTTTGTCCAAATCAAAATTATATGTTGGTAATTTTTTCATTTTATATATAAATGGATTATCGCAGGAACAGCATTGATTGATCACTAATGACTTTTCCACTGTTATTATCATAAATCGTCAGCTTAACATTGTAATCAGCAGGTACATAATCACTCATATCAAGCTGCAAATAAACAGGTACATCGCTTTCATCAGTCTGATAAGCGGATCTTAGCGTTACCTGCTGTCCCCGATCCGTTATTCCAACCCAATCAGTAATATTTCTAAAAAAGCCAGCTATACCTTTGTTTTCAGAAGCGGATAATGGGCTTATCGTTATAACCTGTTCAAAATCCGTAAAACTATCAGCTCCCTTTGCCAGGTTATAGATTTCACAGTATAGATAAATGGTACCATCTGTTTTAAAAACAAGGCTTGGATTAGGGACAAAACTTATGCCATTGCGGTTAATGGTCATGCTATTGTCATTCTCAAAATTAAGTTTTGAAGCAAGAATCATATCACTGATATCAAGATCATAGCGTGAAAAATTTCTGATATTAAGTTTACCGTGATGGCTAGAGACTCCCTTGTCATAATCCCGAATCACTTCAAAGGCAATTACACCTGAATCGGCTTTTGCAGACATCCGTTCAGCATACACATTTAGTCTTATACTGTCAGAAACAGAAATAGTGTTTTGTATACTATTCTGATCAATGTGACTTCGTTTTTGATATTTTAATTCGTTTGAACGGTCAAAAAAGAATAAACCGGCGAGGTGGCTGAAGGCTGCACCCTGGACTTTTAGTGTATCAACCGCAGGTATAGCGTAATACACATAAATATCTGTTTTTTCATTAGTAAAATGATTCGGATTTTTAAATTGGGCCAGTCTGTTGGCTATGTTAATCCGGGGGCCTTCAAAAACAGGTTCATATCTGTCGGGTTGTGAACTTTTTAGATTATCCACAATCAATTGCGTTTCAGCATTAAACTGAGACTTGCTTTTACTTCCCCCGTTCCCCGGTTCACTGAAGCGAAAATTTCCAGAAGCATAGTCATCTGAAAAACCCAAAGTAAAATCACCATAGTTCCATATATCCGTTTTAACATATAATATTCCTGTTTCATCAATTTGCGGCCTTAAACGGGTTCGATTATCCGGTTCACCATATTTAATAAAAATTTTACCCCGATCCGATTTCCAGCCTATGATACCCATCTCCGGAACACTAAAACGTAAATTTGCATAAGCAACACGCGCATAGTGCTCAACCAAGCGTTCGTTATACTCCGTCAGCAATAAAGGATCATTCATTTGCCAGTAACGATTTTTAACCCTTTGGATTTGCTGCTCTGAATATTCTTGATCTTTCCAGAATCTTTCCAAAAGGACATTAACCGAATTAACTACAAAATCCTGCTTTTCTTCTATACTCATGTAATTTAATGCTTTTCTAAAGGCCAGATGGGCCTGTTCAATTTTCCGGCAGCGATAACTGAGCAGTGCAAGATATAAGTTTGCGTCTTTATCCCGCGGATAAATGGCAACCATTTTTTTAACAATTTCCAGCCCCTTATGATATTGTGCGGCATCTTCATATAAAAATGCAAGATGCATTAAGGCTTGATGATGGCTGCTATCGCAAGAAAGTGTTTTAAGAAAATAGTACTCAGCCTGATTAAAATCCTTTTCCGCAAAAGCTTTGTAAATAACATTTGCAATATCTGTGGTTTTTATCGATTTGTGGAAATCATTAAAATCATTCTCTTTAAAACAAGCCAGGCGGAACCAGGCATTTATTTGGGTACTGTCAATTTTTAAAATTGTTTTATACTCTTTTTCGGCATTATATATATAGCCTGATTTTTCCAGTAATTCTGCATAATAGAAGTGAAACTTTACATTACCAGGTTCTTTATAAAGTGCCTTTTGTATAAATTCACGCGCCCGGGATAATGCAACCGGGTGACCTTCTGAAGCATATTCAACAGCCTGCTGATAGTACGTATATCCGTCAGAATTATATTGGGGAATTTCTGGTTTACCTGAAAGCAGACTGCTCATTGGAATAATGACAATGAATATTCCAAAAATAATGCGTTGCCGGCACATCAGTCTTTTGCTTTTACTGAAAAATTTTGCGAGTAAATTCCAAGCTTGTCCGAGTTTAAGTCTTCAATTCGCAACGCGAACCTGTAAGCTCCAGGGGCCAGAAGAAGTTTAATTTCGCGCGTGAAGGTATCATTTCCCCTGTAGCGGATGGTTTCAACAGTAGCAAGTTGCTGAACTGCTGACATATCTTCATTGAAAACAATATAAGTTTGTTTATACTGAATCTGATCATTTTCATTAAATTCAAACTCTTCAAATGGGAGTGAATACAGGACGATTATTTCAGAGTGATTATTAGGATTAACCCTGATATCCATCCGTGCATCTTCAATCGGCTCCCTGTCATAATTATGGATATAGCGGAATTCATTATTAAAAATATAATCAAAATTTACTCTGGCAATGTTTTCACCATAGGTTTCAATACTATAAGGCCCGGCAGTTATTGCATTACCATAAATGTTTGTCATATGATGGTTGATGAGAAAATCTGCATGTAAACCATTGTACAGCCATTCGTCTTTACGGAAATCATTAATAGTGGAAAAGTCGGGTTCTCCATATTTTACATACAATTCACCACGCGCATCCCAGGGGGCGTGAAACCAGTCACGCCGTAAATCCTGATCCCGGAGAAATTTTAAATGTTTATAGTCAACCAAGGTACCAAAGTAGCTTTTTGCATGGACCACGCGTCTCTTAAACTCTTCAAGTGCTTCATTTTCCGGAGTTGTTGGTGTTGGATCTTTTTGTGCCCAATATTTACGGAACCATTCACGCCGATCATAACCGCTCAATGCAAAATAGGAGCTCATTTGCTCATCTTTCAGAATGGTCCACATGCCAAAATCAAACAGCTCTTCCTGGCTCCATTTATCATCATTTCTTAACAATGAGCGGTATTGGGTGTAGCGTTCGGTAGGGAAAAATAAAAAATCATCTTCATCAGGGGCTGATTCTTTTGAAGTAAGCCCCAGTTTATCATATAAAGCTTCCATTGATAAACTATATGCATCTTCAGGGATTTGTTGTATCGCCAGAGAATCCTGAGCACGATTATCAAGTTCTTCCAGGATTTCCTGACTCTTTCGTGCAATATAAGGAATAGAGTTAGTCGTCTGTTCCTGAATAAAAGAACGGTAAGTCACCTGACCCTGCAAAACAAAGAGTGCTGCCAAATCCAGCTGATGAATAATGGCATCATCTTTCCAGGTACTTTCCGGAAATTTACTTGTAAGCTGTCCATAAGTCAGATAAGCATCTACTTTTGACTGCTCCCGGTTTTCCAGGCAATAACCAATCCAGAAAAGAGCATCATCGTGGTACCGGCTTTGCGGATAGTTGTCAATCAATTCCTGGAATTTATCAATTGCCTTCTGCCATTCACGCTCTGCTGTATATTCTTTGCCATCATTGAATAATTCATCCGCATCGTCCCGGGCAATTACGGTGTTTAGCAGCAACAAACACATGGCCAGAAAAATTAAAATGTTTTTCATGGATCGCCTTTAGAGATATTTTTATATATAAATATAACGAGCAGAGCAGCAAAACGTTTAAAAAAGAAAATTTTTAAGAATCAGAAAGATCGGATCTATCAATTATCAGGAATATTTTTTACCGGCGGCAATCATTTCCAGGGCTTTTGCAATGCGCTTTTGGCGGGTTTCGGGTTTTTTAGCTTGTGTAATCCATTGCACATATTCTTTTTTATGGGTGTATGCATATTTTTGAAATGTTTCTTTTACATCAGGATTTGCAGCAAGCGCTTCAGAAAAATCAGATGGGACAACTACTGACCGGGGCTCTTTGTCTTCGCGAACAGTTACTTCCACTGTATCCCCAAAGGATTTCCCTGTCTTCTGTCGAATATCTTTCAGGACGCCAATTACAGGTCCGGTTTCTTTATCCATAACAGCAATACTTCCCCGGTAAACAACTCCGTCAAACTCGGCTATGATTTTTACACGCATTTTGCCATACGCATTTTTTACATCAAAAGGAACTTTTATAAATGCCGCATCCATGCCCGGCTTTGCCTGCTCAATAATTGCTGTAAACTTTATAGCATCCGTCATGATTATTTGTCCGTTTGGATTTATTTGCTTGTTGATGAGCGTCGTTTTTCCTGGCGCATTTGCATTTTTATAATTCGTTCCAGGTGCTGTTTTGCCTGCTGATGGCTGTCATGATATTCAGGCATTTCCAGTACATTTTCAAATGCTTTTTCAGCGTCATCCATCCGGCTCAGTTTTTCAAGACAATAGCCACGCTGTAACATGGCATATGCTTTAAAGCGCTCAAGATATGATGATTCCGGCAAGCCATCTTCTGCAACAGCCTTATCCAGAAAATACAACGCCCTTTCAAATTCCCCTTCTTTATACAGCAATGAACCATAACGGAAATAGGCCATAACAAGCTTACTCCTGGGATAATATGGTTTTCCGCTTTCTGTCCTTTTCAGATAAACATCCAGAGAGTTCTGTGCTTCCTGGTACTTTCCAACCCGGGTTGCCATACTTGCAAGCCACATCAGAAAGGTGGGATTCTGCGGATAACGTTCTACCAGGCTATGCATAATTTCATATGCCTGCTGATGTTTATCTTCGCGGGTATATAAAATAACAGCGTACATATACGATGCGACCACTTTTGCAAAAACACCGTTCTGCGTCGTTTCGAGCAAATCGTTTAATCCGCGTTCTTTATCGCCATCCGGATAAAACAAAAATAATGGTTTCAATATTGGATATCGCCGTGGGATTCTGTCGGCGTAATATAAATAAAGTCCTGTTCCGAACCGCGCATCGGGATTGGGTATTTTGCCTTCAAGTGCTTTTTCAATGCCGCGCACAGCGATGCGTCCTTCCAGTGCCGCAGACCACCAATTCTCCCGGGTCACATGCATGATGGCTTTAAAACCGGTTGCTGAATTACTGTAAAACTCCGCCACCGGAAAAAGCGGATCATCTTCATCATAACGTTCCAGATCTTCGATGATAGAATCCAGCTTTGTTTCAAAAATAGTATCATATTTAGGGTTATAGATATCTGCTGTAACCTTCATCCACCAGGCCATTACATGAGCAAATCTTCCTTCCGGCCTTTCAGGAAATCTTTGACGGTAACGCACCAGTTTCTGGTCAAATTTATCAAATTCCAGGTTATACATGTCATCAAGCATGGTAAGCAGGGAGTCCTTTTGCGGGGGTGTCCAGATATCTTTTTCCTGGGCTGAGAGCATGCTGATGCAGGCAATAATGATAAAAAACGATATTTTCAAATTCATGATATTGGTAAACCTTCCGGGTTTAAAAAAGATTCCTGTCCGGGTGTACAGGAATTGAAAATTATAGAACTCCGGGCAGAAAAGCCACACTCAGATCGGATTTTTAGAAATTGTCTGAATAATAACAATGTTATATATTCCGTTCAGATTGCATCTTTTCTTAGATGGTATGAATAGCCCTTATAAACACATACATCAGAAATTCCATTTTGAAGGAGAGTTATTATGGCAGAAGAAACAATCTTTAGTAAAATTATTCGAAAAGAAATTCCATCCGACATGGTATACCAGGACGAGACCGTTACAGCCTTCAGGGATATCAGCCCCAAAGCACCGACACATATTCTTATTATTCCTAATTACATCATACCAACTGTTGATGATGTTTCTGAAAAGGATGAACAGGTTCTGGGCCATATGTTCGTTGTTGCCGCTAAAATTGCCCGGGAAGAAGGTATCTCGGAAAATGGTTATCGTTTAATGATCAATTGCCGTGAACATGGTGGGCAGGAAGTATATCATCTGCATATGCACCTTTTAGGTGGCCGTCCGCTTGGCCCGATGTTAGCCCGGTAATTTAACAAACATAATAAGGAGAATTAAATGGAGTATTATATTGCTTTCTGGAATGTTGAAAATCTTTTCGATGTTGTTGATTCTCCGCAGCGCTCTGATAAATTAAACCGTGTTTTAAAAAATGAGCTGAAAGGCTGGACAGCGGATATACTGGAAAAAAAGCTTGATCAGCTGGCAAAAGTTATCCGTTATATGAACAGCGGCCTGGGTCCTGATTTACTTGGTGTTTGTGAAGTTGAGAATGTTTTTGTACTGGAATTACTTGTGGCCAAACTGGCTGATCTTAACCGACCTTATAAAATTGCCCATGATGACAGCCAGGATGAACGTGGAATTGATGTTGCTTTCATTTACGATTCAAATCTGTTTACAGCACAGGAAAAATTTTCACACTATATTCAAAAACGTACGGCAACCCGCGATTTATTCCAGGTAAATTTCCGTATATCTGAAGATAAACAACTGATCGTTATTGGCAATCATTGGCCGGCGCGGGCTGGGGGACAATATTCATCCGAGCCATACCGTATGATGGCTGGAGAAACCTTAGCTTATTTTCATGAACGCATCCGTGAGATTTTAGGAAAAGATGTGGCCATTTTAGCCATGGGCGATTTTAATGATGAACCCTTTAACCGTTCACTTAGTGAGTATGCCCAGGCCGAACAAACACGTCCTAAAGTTACACGTGCACAAAGTGCAAAATTCCTTAACCTGATGTGGCCCTTATATGGTAACGGTGCAGGGAGTTATTATTTTGAAAACGATCCGTTAATTCTTGATCAATTTCTGGTTTCAAAGGGTTTGATTACCGGCAACTCCGGGATAAAAGCTGAAACAGATTCAGCAGGAATTGTACTTTTCCCCGAAATGGTAAACACCGGTACCTACCCTGTACCACTTAGATTTGACCGCGGTAAAAATGTTAATGTAAATGGCTTCAGCGATCATTTCCCTGTATTCATGAAACTAAAATCATAATAAATGTCAGACAATTTTCAGAATTTTGGATTTTTTTGATTTTAAAGTATGTTAAAAACTTCTGTTGCTTAACATCTAAAAATACGATATTTTTCAAAAAAACTGATCGTGTAGTCTGTTATACCGATTCGTTTCCTTCAAACATAACCCTGGTAAATATGAAAAAATTTTATTTCTTCATAATCCTTTCCTTCCTGCTGGTTAATTTATCTTTTTCTCAGAATAATGCAGATAGTACAGCCCAGGAAGTCGTCGTAAACAAAATTATTTTTATTCCTTTTAAAAATACCGGTGATAGTGATTTTAACTGGGTCTCCCGCGGACTTGAATACCTTGTAAACAATAAAATTGCAGTAGTTTCCGGGCTCTATGCGATTGACGATGAGACTGTCCGGAAAGCTTTTAAGGAATCCGGTTTTTCCGGTGGTGTTCTATCCGAAAAATTAGCCGCCCAGATTGGTAAAATCACCCATGCCGATATAATTGTTTCAGGGTCTTATTCAGATGAAAAATCACGTTTAAACATAAGAAATGTTTACCATAATGCTACAAACGGCCAGACTATTTCCGATGAAAGTTTGCTGGCTTCACCCAAAGCAATAACAAAAGTTGCAGATAAAATTGTTCTGCAGCTCATGCAGTTTTTCGGCATCCCAGAAGATGAAAACCGTGATATTTTACGAAATACTAATTTAACGGATAATAATGAAGCGCTTGAAAATTTTATAAAAGGCTACCTTGCCATCGAAAAAAACCCATCTGATCCCGAACCCGCTATTGAATATTTTGAAGAAGCAATTGAAGATGATAGCCAATTTTGGGAAGCTTATTATAATCTGGGTGTTTTATATTTTAATGATAACAAATACAAAAAAGCTCTTTCCATTTTTGATAAACTTATAAAAGAAACACCACATTTTTACAAACCATATTTTGGACGCGGGATTATTTTTGAAGATCAGAAAAACTACACCGGTGCCCTTTCCGATTTTAAAAAAGTAATTGAAATAAATCCTAATGATTTCCGTGCCTGTCTGAGACTAGCCAGGGTGAGCCGTCTGGTTAAAAACTTCGATGACGCCAGGACATACCTGGATATGGTAAAAAATCTTAGTGCCGATTATGCACCTTATTACTTTGAAAACGGAAATCTTTTGGTTGATCTCGGAAAGCCCAATGTTGCAATAGACCAATACCGCAAAGCAATTGAGCTAGATCCTGAAAACATCACCTACCACCAGGGACTTGGTGAAGCTTATTATCGTGCCCGGGTTTATTACAATGCCCTTTATGAATTTAATGAAATTCTGAAAAAGCAGCCCAATGATCCTAATGCTAATTTTATGCTTGGTATTACTATTTACAAGCAGGCTGTTCTGGAAGAAATCATTGATGCATTCCTTGATATTTTAAATGAAACAGGTGAAGATTCTCCGGAAAGATCTGAAAAAATTCAACGTAAAATCAAAGTTGATTCTTTAAAGCAGCAAAAGGTTTACACACAAATGGTGGATGCGTTTTCGAAAGCTGCAGCTGCCCGCTCTGATTTTATGCAGGCTAAGTTTAATCTGGCATTAACGTACCTTGAAATGGAGAAATTCGACAAAGCAGAAAAGTATTTTTTGGAAACGCAAGCTATCGCACCCGATTTAATACAAGCCTACACAAAACTTGCTGAAGTTTACGAGAAAACAGACAAACGGCCTTTAGCAATAGCTCAATACAAACATGCATTCTATATTGATCCTTCAATTTATTTAAAAAAACCTACTCTGGGACCTGTTCATCAATATATAAATGTTCTTGAACCTTTTATGGATGATTTAAACAGAAGATTAAAAAGTAATCCGGATGATGTCGAAGCAAACATTACGATGGCAAAAGTTCAGATTGAACAGGGAAATTACTCCGGTGCAAAAAATTTCCTGGAAAAGGTTTTACGGCTTCAACCGGGTAATTCAGAAGCACGTAGTTTATCAGCTTCCTTAAACAATTAAATATCCAATGCAATAAGCGCGGCTAATAATTTTTTTCAGGTATTATCAATTCACTGCTGCAATTAATACATCATTCTTAGAATAAAATTGTCTTTATCGCTAAGAACCGCGACTGAATTTTTACCCTTTGTTATTGTGCTGACAATTTCAGGTCTACCTGTTCCAAAATTTAATTTATTTGTTGGAAGTTTTGATAAGTTTGTAACAAGGCATCCTTTGTCGGGATCAAAGGGTCTTAAACCGGAATACTCACCTTTTTCTATTTGAGCTTCAATGGACTTCAGGTAATCTATATAATTAACTTTATTTATTTCGGGAGCAGATTTTCTGATTTCAGCAGCTAATTTTTCAACAGACATATTTTTAATATCATTAATATTGTAGGAATTACGACTGAACAACAAGGCATTCCCAAAATACTTCGGACCATATTCCTTGATATGATTTCGGATGTCCACCGGCATTGTCAATTCAATTGATTCAGAAAACAGGCTTAAATCATTAAATTTTTTTAAAATGTAACTGCAAATAACATCATTTGTAGAAATGGTAATTTGATGTTTAGCCAGGCAATTTTTTATATGCTGTTTAACCTGTTTTTTTGGGAGTTGCATGTAGACCAGATCTAAATTATCTGATGGCTGAATAATGTTTTCAAATTGCTGTTGAAACCGGAAAGACCTTAAAACATTGCGTGTGGACAGTGGTTTATATGCATAATATATTGTCCATTTTTTTAAAGTACTCCTACTTGATGCCAATGCAGAAAGTACCATCAGAAAGTAGAAGTAACTATACCCATCACCGGCTAAATGGCTTAATTTTGGTATAAGAGCGGTTCCATTTGGGTATTGGAATACGCTAATAAAAAAGAGTCTTTCAATAGCTTCAGGATTGCTTGATTTATGTGTGTTGTAAATTTGGTTTTCTGTCTGATTCTGATTAAAAGGCTCATTAATTGTCTTTTCGGCAATAAATTTTTCTTCAATAAATTTTTGTTTATGTATTATCCCCTGTTCATATGTACCAAAGGCCGGCCAAAAAATTTTGGATGCAGTTTCCAGCGCTTTGCGTATGGTTGATGTTTCTATTTTATGTGGATAGAAAAAGAAAAATTCTATCGGGTAAGTGCCATTTGCAAAATGAGTATCAATCTGTGAAATATGTAAATTTTTAATCATTCTTTATTTTCTTCATTCTGATAAATTTCGTTAAACTGCTTGGAAACTTATTAGTATGTGTCTCTTACTGTTTTAAAGTTAATATCTTCTGCAGAAAATGTACGATTTGCAGCATAACCGCTGAAATAAACAACTTTTGTCTCTCCCGGTAAAAGATCAAAATAATTATCACTAAACTGGCCAATTGAACCCGGGATACTTAAATAAACATTTTTTGCCAATTGTTCTGAACTTATTTCAACCCTGTATCCATTATCATCAGAACTCACACTTAACTTTGGTGAAACCTTAGGCAAATCCAGGTCTTTAACTTCATCAAAATAAAAGACATTTTCCGTTAATTTTTTATCATCCTGAATCAGACTAAGTGATAAAACCACATTTTCTTTGGAGTTGCCCTTTAAAAAGTCTTTAACGATTTCACTGAAATGTACTTTACTGCTGTTAACAGGTATTTCCACATCTATCTGCTGATTATTAAACTCTGTGCCATCAAAGTCCATTAATACAAGACTCAGTTTTGCGTTAACAGGTGTATATTCATCTGAAACGATATATACTTTTAGTGAATCATTATCAACTGTTGCAGCAACCAGTATATTTTCAAAAGCTTTCTTTGCAAAATAATGTAAAGCCTTCCAACGTCCGTAATAATCCATTCCCGACCAGGATGCGACCGGCCAGCAATCATTTATTTGCCAGTACAACGTTCCCATACAATAGGGTTTCGCCTGGCGATGCGATTCAAAACCTATTTTCATACCTTCCGCCTGTAACACCTGGCTCATGTATAGCATATCTTCAAAACTTGAGGGCATTTTATAATACCAGCTGAGATATTCACGAATCCTTTCATTTCCAATCCCGCTGCGTTGGTGCGCATTCATCACATCTGTAGTAATGCTTTCACGGTCTTCTGCTGCTGTGTATTTTTTGACCGTTTCCAGTTCAGGAAAAGACTGGAAGCCAAATTCACTCATAAAACGGGCTTTTTTTACTTTAAACTGGTCAAATCTTTCTTTACCATGCCAGACACCCCAGTAATGCATATCTCCGGATGTACTCGAATATGATGCCCGCTCTCCCCACTCAGCTAAAGGAGATGATGGCCAGTAAGTGCGTGCAGGATCATTTTCATCTATAACCGCAGGCAATATTTTATGAAAAAGAGTGTCGTAGGAATTCCAGATATATGCCCGTGTTTTTTCATCATACTGCTCTTTCCAGCCCCAGCCAACAGGTAAGTCATGCGCCCATGCTACATCTATTTCGTTATTTCCACACCAAAGCGCGATTGATGGATGATTTCGCAGACGCTGTACATTCTGGATAGCTTCCTGGCGCACATTTTCCAGGAAAGCATCATCACCCGGGTACATCGAACAGGCAAACATGAAATCCTGCCAAACCATAATGCCATACTTATCACACAAGTCATAAAAAATATCGTTTTCATAGATGCCTCCACCCCAAACACGAAGCATATTCATATTAGCATCGGCTGCTGATTTTATAACATATTCATATTTGCCCGGACTTACCCTTGGCAGAAACACATCATTGGGAATGTAATTTGCGCCTTTGCTGAAAACCGGTTTGTTATTTATTTTAAAATAGAATGATTTTCCATTTTTATCCGCTTCACGAACAAGTTCTAACGTCCTTATTCCAATGCTGATTTCACGGGTATCAAGGATGCTATTATTATCAATAAGCCGGACATCAAAATTATATAAATAAGCTTCACCCATCCCATTGGGCCACCATAAACGGGGATTATTAATTAAGATCGGAATCTCAACCGTCTGGTTTCCGGGTTCCATCTCATCAAGTTGATGCAGTACATCAATGCTGTTTTTCTGATCGCTAATCTTAATGGTGTATTTTCCTGCATTTAAGATATCTAATTCAACCTGCGCTGTTAGTTCAGCTTTTTCAAGATTTAGTTTATCTTGCCTGAAATAAACATCAACAATCCGGGCCTTATCCCATGCCTGAAGGTAAACCGGTCGCCAGACGCCACTGGTAACAAAACGCGGGCCCCAGTCCCAGCCATAATGATATGGTGCTTTGCGTGCGAATGGACTTACTCTTTTGTTGCCTAATCCGCCATTTTCGGACTGATCATTGGATGCCGGTAATGCATACCCCAATGCTTCCAGCTTTGGTAAATCTGTATTAATTGGCGAGTGTAAATATACCTGTAACCTGTTTTCACCCGCTTTCAGATATTCTTTGCAGTCTATTTGCCACTCCCTGAACATATTATTGGTGCTGGCAATTTGTTTATCATTCAGATAAATATCCGCATAGGTATCGAGTCCTTTAAAGTCGAGCTGAACTTTATCTTTGTTGAGTATGTCAGCCGTTACATTGAATGTTGTGCTGTATTCCCAGTCTTTTTTGTCGATCCATTGCAGTTTTTTTTCATTATCCCGGTAATAAGGATCTTCAATTTTTTTGTTTATCAAAAGATCGGTATGTACTGTTCCGGGGATACTTGCTGGCAGCCATTCATCTGTATCAGCTTGTTTAAATGTCCAGTTTTGTGCGATTTCACGTGAATATTTCAATGATTTTTTTTCTCCTTTACACCCAAAAACTATAAAAACAAACAGAACTAACAAAACAACCCGCATGCCAGCCTCCAATTTTTGCCATTTAAATTTTATGAATGTTTAAAATTAAAAAACTTTATAACAAGTTTTAATAAAATCTGAGTGAAATCAAAAAACAAAAAATATTTAGGGGACTAATTGGGAATTTTGGATTAATAATTTTAAGCTAATTGCCAACTACAAAAATACTTTCATATAAAGACTTATAATAAAGATCCTGCATTTCAATAGGATCAACATTCCTTTCAACCTGTTCATCAATAAGAATATCCCACAGCAACCATGATATTTCAAAATAGTGTTTATCTGTGAGATCAATTATCTTTTTTGCATCAATCAAAAGACTGATATTTACATAATTATTAAATTGATATGAAACATCTTCACTTAGGATTGGAGGGAGATGATCACTTGATATAAATATTATTGAAGTACTGTCAATTTTTTGAATTTTTCCGATAAACTGTGCTAAGGCTTTTGTCCTGTAATAGAACTGATTTGAGACTTTGTATAAATTATCATTTGTCGAGTTTGATTGAATTAAATCCGGTCTCTGATTTTTATTTCTGTTGAATGGAATGTGTCCATACATACCCAACAAGTAATTAAATATTGGTTGAGAGTTAGTATCTTTATACTTTTTAAAAAAATCATAATTATAGTTAAAAAGGTCCCCATCAAAGATATGCTTATCTTCTTTATTTCTATTAAAATGAACATCGTCTTCTAAAAAAATGGTTTGTTTAAAACCAATACTTTTATAGGCAATTATTGAATTGAAATATTCTTTTCCAGATGCAATTGTTGCAGAAGTATGATAGTTCTCTTTTGCTAACCTGGATACGAAACTGCTTATTAAACCACCACGCATAGTATTAAACTCAATTGAATCAAATATTCTGTGGCCTTTTATACCTGTCAATAACTCAAATTCTGCTTCTGCTGTATCACCTCCATAACTTGGAGAAATTGTATGCGAAAACTGCCCATTGATTAGGTAGGGATCCATTTCCTGACAAAGGGGTGATGGGTTATATATTATATTTTTAATTAACCTGGGATCGATAAAACTTTCGAGAACTATAAAATGGATGTTTCTTTTTATCTTAACTAAACCCGGAAACAGCTTTTTGTGAATGTCCATTGCAAGTTTCGAATTTTGTGAAAGACTTCGATAATTAGAACTCTCCTGGTTACTGAAAAAGAATAGACTGGACAATTTTCCATTTTCTCTCATCGTCTTTTCCTGCGACCAGGTATAATTCTGAAATATTTCTTTGTGAAATTGATGGAAAAATTCAGATTGAATAAATAATATTAAAAGAGTAATGCCCAGCAATCTGAATGATAGAGAAAATAATTTTTGTCTCGATGAGAAGCCTTTTAAAGAAATTTTAAAGAATACAAAGATCGAAAAAACAAATGTTACTACCAGTAAGGTAAGCAACAGCAAAAAAGGGAGTTCTAATTCAGAAAGACCTGAAATGTTTTTGAAATCAGAAAAACGTGGTGATCTGTTCAGAAAACAGAAAAAGATATCAATAAAAATATAAACAATAAAAATTGGAATAAGTGGAAAACTATACTTTATTATTTTGTTTTTAGTGTTCCTGAAATACAATAGCAAAACAACTAAAAGTAATAGGGGTAATTCTAATTTTAATATATTTAGACTACCCCCTCCTATTGGAATCCAAAATTTTGAAAGTCTAATATATAATAGAATTATGGTCGTTGAGAGAACCAAATAAAGGATAAATCCTTTATTCTTTATGAAATAGTTTTTCACTATTTGCCTTCATAATCATAGACAAAGTGAACCTTTTAATCCCATCAACTATTTATCAAATTTAATGCCAAAATTCTATGCCGTATTTTGTTGATACATATTTGTTTACTGTTGCAAAACGGCAACAAACTGGCTTGATTTTGTTTCCAATTTACAACATAAATTCATAATCTTATATAAGATTCTACAAATTTAAAGGAATAGGTGTGGTTTATTTAAAAAAGAAAAGGGAACTAAACATTAGCTCCCTTTTAAATTAAAAAATGATATCGAAATTTAGTTTGATGTCATCGTCTGTATCTATTCCTAAAAGGCTTGGTGGTTCAATTTTAAAATCAGTCATTTTAATATCGAATTCCCCAATTACTTCCATTTTATCGCCGCTGTTTTTAATAAGTGCATCTAATGCAACAGGTTTAGAAACTCCATGAAATGTCAGGTTGCCATTTAGCTTTATTTTTTGGCCATCTTTTTCAATCGAGTTGGATGTAAATGTTACAGATGGATATAACAATGCTTCGGTCACCTCTATCATATGTGAATCACGATTAGAATTGTCGCTATCAAATGATGATACTTTTGCTGTTACAGCTACACTCTTTATATTCTCTTTTTCACCATCATCTGTTAATATTACGGATGTTACATCTTTACTGATGCCCTGCCAATCATGCAGGGGGTGATGCATGGAATAAACTATTTTGGAAACTGACTTATCATTAAAAAGTTTTACTCCTGCCTCGGCATTTAAGGCAAAAAGTGCAAGAAATATAAGTAATAGAATGCTCCTTTTCATAATCAACTCCTTAAAATTTAATAATGATCATAGATGCTGCCAGACTACCGAAAGCAGTTAACGCGGCGGCACGATGATAGGGTTTTATTGAAGAATCACTTTCAAGCATTCCTGCTAAAACATTTGTTGCAATCATACTGGTGAAATGAACTATCGCTAAAATCTTATGAACTTTTATGCTGCTGTAACCTTCAACATCTTCTGTCATTTTTGGCGGTGCAAATAATGCCAGACTAGCCGTTGAGAAGTAAGCAACATTTACTGCTGCCGCTAAATTTTCATGGGTACTTTTCAGACTTTTTTGTCCATCATACAGTTTTTGACCAACTATTCCCTGTGCAATCATACCCCCTAATGTTGCAAATCCAAGATATTGGTGAACCATCAGCATATTACGGCGCAAACTTAATTCTTGCTGTCGCTTTTCAGGAGTTAATTCAAAGCGATCAAATTTTCGCATTAAGCCGCCTTCACCCCATAGGAAATGCTGTGTAAAAAGAAAGTGGTCTGGTAATAATTTTTGATTTAATGTATCAGCGGCGTTGATTTCGTTTAATAAATCAAGTGAATTATCCTGTTGTTCCTGAGAAAATATTGGATTCACAGCAAAAACAACAATCCCTAGAATAAAAATCAGTTTTTTCAAGTCAAACTCCATTTAATGTGAAACTTTTAATTATTTATAAATAGCAATATACAACTTTGATTTCGCCATTTATATGAGAATGTTTTAATCTGATTTGGTTCGAAGTTTAGAAATATTGACGCAGAAAATGACCCGGATTTTCTATTCGCAGAGACTTAATAATAAAATGATCTTTTGTATTCCAATAAGAATTAACAAAACAATACTTTTATATTTGCAGGTGCGGAAGGACTCGAACCCCACTAATGGCTTTGGAAACCATCGTGCTACCAATTACACTACACACCTATCAAGTTTTAATGCAAGTACTTTTTTTCACTTTTTGTTCTCGGAAAAAAATTAGAAAAATTTAGGAACTGTTTACCTAAAAGATTTTGGTTAAATACAAAAAGTAAAATAGGAATAAACATTTTGATAACAAAGACCCTAAATCCTGCTTTGTAAAAGCTTTAACTTCAAATTTAGGAAGACATTAGCGGAGATAAAGAACAGTAAAAGAGCTGAAAAAGCTCTTCCCTGAAAAGAAAATAAAATTCAGGAAGAGCCTTCGCCTAAAGAGGAAAATAATATTTATTTAAGTACGACAAGTTTAAGTACCCGGCTAAACCCCTGATCGTTTTCCAGCTTATAAAAATAAATCCCGGAACTGAATCCGGATGCTTCCCAGGTTACTTTGTAATTTCCTGCCAGTCGTATCTGAGAAATCAGTTTAAATACATGATAAAATAGATGAATTCTAATCCAGTTTTATTCAGTAAACAAAAAACCCTTGCTAATATTTACATTAACAAGGGCTTAAAGCGGGATGGACGACGGTCTCACCGAACTCTTTTATTAGATCAATTTGAATTCCGGAATACTATGTTTTGATATAACAATGATTTCTTAAAATTTATCCGGAAAATCAAAATTACTTCAAAATTTCCCCATTAATAAAGCGCATATAATGCGCTTTCCCTACTTTGTTTGCGCTTCCCTTCGTAAAAATCCTTTATGCATTTTTTTTCTAATATCAACAAAAATAGACACTTAGGACTAACTCCTGTTTACGGCATAATAGTTGTGTTTATGGGTGCTGAATCACTTAACTCAATTACATTCAACTAACTTACAGGAGGTTTTTATGACCAGGAATATTGGTAGTACGGAAAAGATCGTACGCGTGATATTAGGAATTACCATTTTAGCATTTGGATTGCTTTACAATTCATGGCTGGGGTTGATTGGACTTATTCCAATTATCACTGCATCTATCAGTTATTGCCCGCTATGGTCTCTATTTGGAATATCTACATCAAAAAAATCCGAGCCTGGTAATTACTAATCTTAAGTAATCAAATTATTCTAAGGAGATAATTATTATGAGAATAAGTTTAATTTTAACGTTCGCTATTTTTCTGATTGTTCTTTCTTGTAGCGAAGATAACAGTACCGGACCTGTTGCTGATAACACACCCGAGAATAACAACATTGCACCAACTTTTAGTGAGATTAACACAAATGTTTTCCAGGCATCTTGCGCATTTAGTGGTTGTCATGCTAACAACTCAAGGCAAGCCGGATTGGATCTCTCTTCATCAAATTCTTATAACAGTCTGGTTGGGGTTACAAGCACTCAAAATCCCGGATTGAAAAGGGTTGATCCCGGCAATAGTGCTGGTAGCTATCTTCTTAAAAAATTAAAAGGTGATGGAACTACACGAATGCCACTAAGACAGGCAGCATTGTCGCAGGACAAGATAGATATGATAACAGCCTGGATTGATGCGGGTGCAGAAAACAATTAAAGGAGAGCCATGAAATACAGAATATCTATCTTCATTCTATATTGTTTTCTTGCCGCTTGCAGTACCGAAACATCAATAAATCAACCAGATACAAACGAAGAAACAGCAAGCTTTTCTTTTATTGAAAAAAATGTTTTTCGCACACGATGTGCTTTCAGTGGCTGTCATGCAAGCGACACAAAAAGCGCAAATCTGGATTTGAGCACAACAAATGCTTACAGCAATCTGGTTAATGTAAAAAGTATTTTAAGTACAGATGGGCTAAACAGAGTGGAGCCGGGAAACAGCCAAGCCAGCTTTCTTATTAAAGTACTTGATGGATCAAACCCTACAAAAATGCCACTAAATGGTGCTCCTTTAGATCAGGCGACAATTGACCTGATTGCAAAATGGATCGATGAAGGAGCACAGAATAATTAATTTTAAACACCCGAAGGAGAGCAGAATGAAATTTTTAATAACAAACCTGATACTTTTGTTTTTAATTCAAAACTTATTGGCACACGGAGCAATACTAACACTGGATATGAAAAGTATGAACCCGCATATGGGACAAAAATTCCAGGTGCGTGTAGTCGATACCTACGATAACAGGGAAGTCGCCCGCAAAACAATTGATGCAATTAGTGCGTCAGATTTTATGGTTTTTATGGACGGCATCCAACATGATAGAAATTATAATATCGATTTCTACGCAGATCATAACGGCAACGGAAAATATGATAATCCACCTGCTGACCATACCTGGAGGATCGTGTTAAATGGAGTTGAAGGCGATACTATTGTTCCTTTTACACACAACACAAATTTCACCGCTTTGGATTGGCAGGAAGCCATCACCCTGGAAATGAAAGCTATGAATCCGCATTTAGGACAGCTTTTCCAGGCGCGTTTGATTGATCGCAAAACAATGCTTGAAGTATCCAGAGACTCCGTAAATGCTATTGAAGCTGCCGATTTTGAAATAGTTCTTCCTGGTATTATAGAAGGCGAAAGTTATTTTGTCGATTTCTTTTCAGATCATAATGGAAATGGTATATACGATGCACCGCCAGCGGACCACGCCTGGAGATTGGAAGCCGAAAAAGTTACCGGTGATTTAACTCTATCTTTTACTCATAATACAAATTTTAAAGATATTGATTGGAAGTATAATTTAGCTTTGCAATTAGCAGGCATGACTCCGCATGTTGGACAAATGCTTGAAGTCCGTGTTACCGACAGGCTAACCGGAATAGAAGTCGGACGTACCCGCGTTCAGGCAATTCCACAGGCAGATTTTGAAGTACATATTCCCGGCATTGAAGCTAATGGATTGTATCGTGTGGATTTTTTTGCGGATCATAATGGTAATGGTTTATATAACGATCCGCCTACCGATCATACATGGAGGCTGGATGTCTCTGCTGAACAGGGTCAGGCGATCGGTCAGTTTAGCCATAACACAAATTTTACGCCTTTGGGCTGGAATTATCGTTTGTTCCTCGAGCTGAAAAACATGTCTCCGCATCTCAATCAGCAACTTGAAGTAAGGATTGTAGAGCAATCCAGCGGAGTTGAAGTTGGACGCAAGAAACTGCCATCCATATACGACGATGAACTTACCGTGATCATTCCTGGTGTCCAGACTAATACAAATTACAATGTTGATTTTTACGCAGACCTGAATGGCAATGGAGTTTATGATTCTCCCCCGGAAGATCATGCCTGGAGAGAAACTTACAATCCTGGTGATGATGGTGAAAATGATATCAGTTTTAGCCACAATACAAATTTCACCGATATATCATGGGCATACAATGTAACATTAAACCTGCTTAGCATGAATCCGCATATTGGACAAATGTTCGAAATGCGCCTTATAAATATTTCTTCAGGTACAGAAATCGGACGAAAATCAGTAGAATCTATACCTGCCGCAAATTTCAGTATATCCATTCCTGGAGCTGTCCCTGGAGCGAATTACAATGTTGATTTTTATGCTGATCATAATGGCAACGGAAGCTACGATGCCCCTCCTGCAGATCATGCCTGGAGAGAAACGTTTACTGCTGCCACTGGTGATGAATCTATTGATTTTACTCATAACACAAATTTTGTTGATATCGGTATTACGACAGCTCTTGGCGATGAAAACATTCAGGTTACTGGTACCTTTAAACTCTATAATAATTATCCTAATCCATTCAATCCGGAAACAACCATTCGGTTTTCTCTCCCGCAGAATGCCTATACTCAGCTTTCTATCTATAATATTATGGGACAGAAAATACGCACACTTGTTCAGTCAGAACTCGTATCGGGGGAGCACCAATATAAATGGAATGGTACCAATGAATCGGGAATTACAGTGGGCAGCGGGATATATTTTTACGTGTTGGAAGCAGGATCAAATAGTGAAACCGGGCAAATGACACTTGTAAAATAACATTTTTTTCAAAAAAGACTGCTGTTTAGATAGCAGTCTTTCTAACTAAGTTATCCCAAAGGAAAAACATGAAAACCTTTATAATATCTTTAATATACTGTTTTACTCCGGTATTAAATGTGTCTGCCGGTGGTGACTGGCAGGTTAACAAAGACTTTGAAAACAATGTCACTTTTTACTCAAGTACAACCATGCTTGATTTTGAAGGCAGCACCAAAAATGTTGACGGATACATTTATTGGGAAGGTGATTCACTCTTCAAAACGAATAATGAAATTTATTTTGAAGTTGATCTTTCGAGCTTCAACACAGGAATAGGAAAGCGCGATAGTGATATGCGCAACGATGTTTTACACACCAGGAAATATCCGTTCTCAAAGTTTAAAGGAACTTTTAGTTCCGTTGAGAAAACAGACGCCGGATATAATGTAATCGCTTCTGGTACACTTTCTTTACATGGTGTGGAGAAGCCTGTTGAAATTCCCGGACAAATAGAGATTAACAATAATAAAATGAATGTTTTAAGCACATTTACAATTTTGTTAAAAGACTATAATATCGAAGCGCCTTCTCTTATGGCCTTTATAAAGGTAGCACAAGAGATAAAAATTAATATCAATCTTTCATTAACAAATAAAAGTTTATGAGTAAAGATATGAAATATTTAGTACTCTTAATGATTGTAATACCATTTGCTCTAAAAGGGCAATCTTCATGGAAAAAATCACTCTCTCCACACAATACAAATATTGAAATGTTTCATTCTTCGCAAACTGCAAATCTTCCAACAACCGAGACCTTAAAACAGGGAAATTTCATGTATGAAATCTCGCATCGCTTTGAAAGTATTTCCCTTGGATATGATGGCCTTTACGGCTTGGATGGACCGGTTTCAATGCGGACAGCTCTTAGTTATGGTTTCACGGATAATCTTATGGTTTCTCTTGGCCGAAGTAATGTGCAGGATAATCTTGATTTAAGACTTAAATACAAATTTATTCAGATAGACGCTTTCTTCTCTTCGGCTATTGCATTACAAGCTGGTATTGCTTTTAATACAGAAGTATTTGCCGGATTAAAAAAAAGGGATCCTTTTGATATGAACAGTGTGCAATATTATGGTCAGGCTATATACAATGTTATGTTTATAAAAAACATTCTCGGATTTGGCATTGTACCGTCATTTCTATACAACAGCTTTATATTTACAAATGATTATAATACTGACAAAAAATATACTTTTTCCATCCCCTTTTATTTACAATACTATTTTAATCGAACCTGGAGCCTTTGGGTTGAGGTAAATGCTGTTGCGGGCGGCTGGAAAGGAAATATTTTTTATAGTGCAGATCAAAAGAATAAATCACATAATAGCCTGGCAACAGGAGCAGCAATCGAAACAGGCGGTCATATTTTTTTCCTTTTTATTACAAACAGTTCACGATTAAATCCTTCCCAATATCTGGTTGGAGCAAATAATTCGTTCGGAAAAGATGCCTGGCGCTTTGCATTTGGTATAACGCGTGAATTATAAAAACAGATAATCATTTTCTTTCTTTTTATAAGGCTGAACATATATAAGTTCAGCCTTTTTTTTGCCTTCTCCATACATATTTACCTTATAACTCACTTTCCTTTATCATTAAAATTAAGTGTTTTAAGAGCATAAAATGCACTGCACTACATATTAGCGACTTTATATGCACACCACACCTTATGCGCTATCACATATAAGCTATTGTTTATTAAGGATTTATGTCTTTGGCACGTAACTTGATAAAACAGATTCAGCAATTAACAATAATTTATTAAAGGAGGAAGAAATGTTAAGGTATGCAACAGATCGTTTAATTCAACACTTGTTTTCATTTTTGATGGGTTTAATGCTTCTCAACAGTTTGGTCGCTTATGCCGGTGATGCTGATTTTAAAACCGAAGGAGAAATTCAGAGTATTGGTTCAGATAGCCTGGTCGTCAATAATTATATTTTTGATGTAGACTCCTACACGGAAATTAAAGGAGATGACGGTGATCTATATTTTAACGAATTAATGTCCGGCGATTTTATCAAGATTGAGGGACAACTGGTTTCAGGGAACAGATATTACGCTGAAAAAATTGAGCGTAAGACCAAAGATGGGAGTGATGACAGTAAACATGAACTGGAGACTAAAGGATATATTTCAATGATAAGCGCGGGTAGTCTCGAAGTTAATGGATATAGTTTTGAAATTACTGCCGAAACTGCAATTAAAAGCTCACATGGTATTAATGTACTTTTTGAACAGCTTAAAACAGGAATGCTGGTTGAAGTAAAAGGATTTTATCAGCAAAGTGGTACTCTCTATGCAGTAGAGATTGAGCTGGAAGATTTGGATTCCCAGTCTGAATTAGAATTTTATGGCCATATTGATTCTGTTTTAAATGATGCCATCATTATTAATCAAAAGACGATTGCCATTTCAAATGCAACATTAATCAGGCTGTCCAATCATCAGTTAGGAAGTTTGAATGATTTAAAGGCAGGGCAATTTGTGGAAGTTAAAGCGGCAGTCAACAGCGATGGCAGCCTGGTAGCCGTTCGTATCAAGCTGGAAGACAATCATGAGAACGAAATTGAGATTGCCGGTCGTATAGATTCCGTTGGCGCGGGTTTCATCAAAATGCTCGATTACAGGGTGGAAATTGATGACAATACCGTAATCATGAATCATGCAAAAGCATTGCTCACCCCGGCCGATCTTGAAAAAGGTCAGCGGGTGGAAGTAAAAAGCAGCCTGGTTGCTGAGCAGGTGATACAAGCAAGCCGCATCAAAGTAAAACGTTTTCATGAAAATGAGCTGGAATTTACCGGCCAGGTAACCATGGTTGCTTCGGATCAGATCCAGGTTGAGCAGACAGTGTTTAATGTTACTGAAACCACAGCCATTCTTGATAATCAAAACCAGGCCATCACGCTTGACCAGATCCAGGCAGGTCAGTTTGTAGAAATCAAAGGCTATTTTGAAAATGATGGCAGTATTACAGCTGTGCGCATCAAAATTGAAGACCGCGGCCAGGATGAAGTTGAATTTACAGGTCAGATCGAATCCTTGACTGTGGATCAGATTACTGTATCCGGGGTTACATTTGCTGTGAATGATATGACTGTTGTGTTCGACTTGCAGGGTAATGCGATTATTTTCAGCGACTTGAACGTTGATGATCTTGTAGAAATAAAAGGTCTTGTCCAGGCGGATGGTACGTTATTAGCCGTTCGTATAAAGATGGAAGACACACCTGCGCTGATTGTCGTCAGCGGAGAGATAACAGCCGTTAGTGATAGCCAGATTCAGCTTTCAGGACCGCAATTTATTCTGAATCAGTCAAGCGTTTTACTTGATGCTGTCTACCATAATGCGTCAACCACTGATTTTAATACCGGTGAATCCGTAACGATATGGGCACTAAAATCGGCAAATGGCAACAATATTATCCAAGCTAAATTAAATAATACAAGTTCCGTAACATCTCTGGAAAATGTGAACATTGTTTTTCCTGAAGAAATACAGCTTCATGCTAATTATCCCAATCCTTTTAACCCAGAAACCCAGATTGCTTTTACTATAAACAAATCCGGGTTTAGCCAGGTTCAATTGGAAGTTTTTGATATAACAGGCCGTAAAGTAAAAACGCTTTTTAGCGGACTTCTTGATCGGGGGAATTATAGCTTTAAATGGAATGGAACGAATACACAGGAAATTCCTGTAGCAAGTGGAATGTTCATATATCGGCTGCGATCGGCAGGTATAGTTCTAACTAAAAAAATGACTTTAATCCGCTAATTTTTGAGCACCCCCGGCAATTCACTCTGTTGCCGGGGGTTTTTTGGAGGTAGCATGACTAATAAGTTTGATAACTCGGAATTTGAGAAAAAGATTTTAATGACACATAAGAATTTTCTTGTATTTGTCAGAGCAGATTGGTGCAGCAACTGCAAAGCAATGGAATCATACATTCAATTGGCTGCCATAGAACTTGGAGAAGAAAGCATCTTCGAAATCAATGCTGATGAAAATCATGCTTTCTTAAAACGGTATAAGGTATTTGGAGTACCTACGACATTACTATTTAACCATGGCAAATTGATCGAAAGAAAAACAGGTATACTTAACAACAGACAACTTATAAGCTTGTTTAAAACTTCTGAGAATTATAATGCCGATGATGCAGCAAAAAATGAATTAAAAGGTTTCTTTCGCTGGCCATTATAAATGTATTCTATAAAAGACTATCGGGTTTCCGGGAATGACTGGTTTGAATTTATCTCATCTTAAAACTTTTGAAATAATAGATAGTGAATCTGATATTTTTATTTCGGTAATATTTTTGCTGTGTGAAAGGGATTACACATCCAGTCACAGCAAAATCAGAACAATCCATTTAATTAACCTGGCATTTCAAAGATTATCAAAAAGAAAAACTGAAAAAAATACCTGCAAATTCGTTATTAACCAAAGGCTTTGGCTGGAAGTCAAAGATCATTGCGTCTGCCAATGAAAGGCCCCAAATGGTAAAGGCTGAATACATAAAAAAGCGTCGTGTTTTAGACATTGTATTATAGTCATTATACTTATCCGAGACTTCTAAAGGATTCGTTTCCTTTCTGTATTTTGTCTTTAAATCTTTTTCAAGCTGGTAGGTGATTATAGTCGTTAAAGATGTTGCCAGAAAAGCTCCCCCCAGGATATAGGCTTTTGTATCCTGACTTTTATACAATTGTCCCCAGCCAGGAAACAAAAATGATCTTGCTGCTGCCTGCGCTCGAATATCTTCTACAAATACATATTGGCGGAAAGGTACAGCGGTCTTTTTCTCAATATCCTGCCTAAAAGCAGATTTTATATCATTAAAAAAACTTAAAATCTTGGGTGAAGTATGAACCGGGTCCGGTTCATACTCCGGCTGCAGCGTAAGGATGGAGTAAAATTGTGAACGGGATGAATCCTGCTGATTAAGGTTATAAAAAGAAAGTGCCAAATATTTATGTATTTCAACAAGATTTTCCTGCGAAAGTTTTTCCGGGTTTTTTAAAAGAATATGGCCTTTTGCAATAACTTCTGTGAATTTCACTTCATTATATAAAAAACGCAGCTGGAAAATGTTATAAGACTCGGTTTGCTGGGCGATCAACGGAGCAACAAAACCAATAATTAATAAAATACCAAATATTTTATTTAACATGCAGCAGCTTTAAAATCCTGTTATGATTTTGGTAAGAGATTCGAACAAAATAGATCCCTGAAACAACCGTGTTTCCATAGCTATCCTTTGCATCCCATTGAAGAGTGTTTTTTCCTGCGGATAAAGTACTGCTTAATATTTGACGGATCTTTTGTCCGGTTGAATTCAGAACTTCCACAATAACGTTGCCTGTCATTGGCAAATCAACTTCAATACGCACCTGTCCGTTAAAGGGATTTGGATAAGTTTTTGCTAAAAGCATTTCCGTTGGAAGAATAGACGGGTCTTCCAGTGCTGTAACATTTGTTTCAAGAATATGAACATGATTTATTGGATAATTACCAGTGCTTTCATATCCACCAATAGAAAATATTTTATTATTTAATACGGCACTTGCCATTCCACTATGCGACATATTCATGTCTTCACCGCGGGATATCTTTCCTGTATTCACATTATAAATTTCTACAAGATTGGTTTTTCCAGTAGCAGTTTCTCCTCCAATTATATAAATCAATGAATCAATAACTGCTGTTGCACCATATGCACGTGGTTCTGCTAAAGATGTAGTAATCTCCCAATCATAGATATCACCATCAAAATAAGCTTTACAGGCTGTTGCACTCAAACCATAATAATAACCGCCAAACATATAGAACTGTTCATTGTAAACGGCAGAAAATAGTGCAGATCTCGGGTAATAAATGTCAAAGGCAGCCTTTTCCCATTTCTGTTCCTGGGAATCATACCATTCAATTTCCTCAACCAGGTCGAAATTACTTTTTTGACCTCCAATGGTATAAATGCGATTATTAAATACGACAGATGTATGTCCTTCACGTTCCGTGCGCAATTCATGCGCTTCCTGCCAGGTATTTTGCACAGGATCATATACTTCAACACTTCTGAAAACATCGTCAATATCCCTGCCACCAATAAGGTAAAATTTATTATCCCAAACGACAGCAGAAGCATTATAACGAGCATTTCTGAAGGGTGCGACAATATTACTTGTCCAGGAATTGCTTGCAGGATCATATACTTCAACTGTATTTAAAACACTGTTATTTATAGACTTACCACCAAATAAATATATTTTCCCGTTCCACGTTAAAGCCGATGCCCCAGCCCGTGGTTCATTTATGTATGTCCCATTTTTCCATTCGTCAGCATATAAAAGAAATGCTGACAAGAATATCATCCATAATATTCTTGAAGTAAAAGTATACATTTTAGTTATACTCCGCTGATTGATCGAATATATATAACTCAAAAAATGTGCCATTGTTTTTCTTCAGTTGGCAAAAGTAAAATGCTTTTCAATTGTTCTGCCTGCTTCAACATAAATTGTATCGGTTATTGTTCCCAATGCGGGATTGGTTAGGGTAATAATATTTGTACCAACGCGAACAGGCAGTGGTTTTTCTAAAGGAGTATCTTCGAGATAGTCGTTATTTACAAACAGCCTTGCCCACGGGGTTACCTGTACCATCAGATACCCAAAAGCTGGTTCCAGCTGGAAAGAAAGTGTATCCGACTGTCCACTTTTAATTTTATATTCATATTGAATAGATTCAAAATTAGGATTTGCCAATTCTAAAATATGTCTGCCTTCCGCTAACTGAATTTCCTTTTTTAAGGGCGTTGTATCTATCGAATCTCCATTAATCTTAACTACTGCCCAGGGATTACATATGATAAAAAGTTTACCATATTGTGCATTTGAAGAAGGTGTTAAATCTGTTTTTGTTGTTTTTTCATCTACAAAATCATTAGAGACCGGGACAGAATAATGACTTTCTGAATCAACTATCTTCGAAGCCATATTAGAAATTGAGTCGCTTTGACTATGTGATAAATCTGTTGTTTTATGAATTACACTATCGCTTATACCTGGTTTCTGAGTTTCTTCTGTCAATGTGATTTCTTTATCCTGAACAAAATAAAATATCAATAAAAAGCTGATTATGAATGCAGATATTATTAATAGCATTCGCTGGAAACTTGAATCACCAGTATTCTTTATAATTGGCTGTTCAACTACTTCAGAATGATTTTTGTCCAAAAGTTTCAAAACATTTTCTGCACTCCCGGGACGCTTATTTTTCTCTTTTTGAATAAGCATTTTAACTATTTTTCCAAGCTCATCCGGGATGTCTTTTCTTATTGACTGCAGATCCATTATTTCATCGCTGAGAACACTGTGAATAGTTGCCGCCGTATTTTCTTTTTGGAACACAGGCTTACCACTGATTAGTTCGTATATGGTAATTCCAAGGCTGTAAAGGTCTGTCTGCTGATCACATTTTTCTCCTTTTATTTGCTCGGGTGCCATGTACGCCGGTGTACCAAGACTATGCCCCTGTTCCGTTACACCGGGTATATTAATCAAAGATGCTAATCCAAAATCAGTTAACCGTGCATTAAATGATTTATCTAATAGAATGTTTGCAGGCTTAATATCGCGGTGTATAACGCCTTCTTTATGTGCATAATCCAATGCTTGTAAAAGGTCTTTAAAGATATTAACAATTTCTTCTATAAGGATCGGATGATTCTTTTTTATATACTCCGAAGCTGTCTGTCCATCCACATATTCCATTGAGATATATACAATGTCAGATGAAATCTCAAAATCATAAACTTTTACAATCCCGGGGTGATTTAGACGACCTGAAATCTGGGCTTCTCGGCGAAAACGTTCTAAAAGGTCTTGCTGATCAAGCCATTGAGCATTCAATACTTTAAGTAAAACAATACGATCCAGATTCAGATGACGCGCTTTATATACTGTTGTCAGCGCTCCCCTGTTTATTTCATGAAGGATCTCATGGTTTTTAATTTTCATCAACCATGCCCCACTCTTTCAATTGATATTGAAGCCAGCGTCTTGAAACATCCAGTATTTGGGCGGCTCTGGTACGATTTCCACCTGTCATCTCGATTGTCTGCATAATGGCAAACTTGTTTATTTCTTTGAGTGTCTTTCCAACAGGCATTTTAGGTTCATGAAGATTCAGTTGAAATGTTTCTGGAATAATTTCATTTTCATTTGAAAGTATAACTGCACGCTCTATAGTATTCTCAAGTTCCCGCACATTCCCAGGCCAATCATATTCCTGCAGATATTTTATAGCTTCTTTTGAAAAACCCTTAAACTGTTTTTTATTCCTAGCAGAAAAGTATTTGAGAAAATGCTCAGCCAATAGGATAATATCACCCTGGCGTATTCTAAGTGGCGGCATTTTAATGTTAATTACATTAAGACGATAAAATAAATCTTCTCTGAAGCGTCCTTCACTAACTTCTTTTTTCAGATCTTTATTTGTTGCAGAAATAATGCGTACATTTACATTACGCATTTTATTTTCACCCACACGCTTTAATTCGCCTTCCTGAATGACGCGTAAAAGCTTTGTTTGAAGATTAATCCCGATCTCTCCTATTTCATCGAGAAAAACAGTACCATTATCAGCTTCTTCAAACAGACCTGGTTTATCTTCAGCTGCACCTGTGAACGCTCCTTTTTTATGTCCGAATAATTCACTTTCCAGCAGGTTTTCCGATAAACTTCCACAAAATATTGGTATAAATGCGTTGTCTTTCCTGTCCGAGTGATTATGAAGCGATTGCGCGATCAGTTCCTTACCCGTACCGCTTTCGCCTTCAATTAAAACACTGGCAGTTGAAGCAGCAACGCTTTTTACAACTTCAAAAACCTGCATCATTGGATCGCTTTTACCAATGATCTCAGGGAACAGGTCCTGCAGGGCAATTTGTTGTTTTAGCTTTTTATTCTCATTTTGCAGAGACGTAAGTATCTGTGTATTATGAATAGTGTGGACAGCCAGTCGGGAAAATGCTTTTATAAACTGCAGATTCTCTTCATTAAATTTTTCTTTTGAAATCCGCCTGTCCATATAAATAGCACCGAGTAACTGATCTGTCAGAACCAATGGAGTGCAGATCACCGAATGAATTTGCTGAATAACAATACTTTCTGATCCTGCAAAACGATCATCTTCCTGTGCATTAATACTGATAAGCGATTCTCTGCTTTCCAATACCTTGCGTACAACACTTGATGAATGTTCGCGAATTTGAGTAATTGTTTCATTCGATAAATTTCGAGCGGTTACAACTTCATAGTCGGACGCATCATTCACATTCTTTTTAAGTAAAATAAATCCACGTTCGGCATCCATCACCTGCATGGCAGAATCCATAATTCTATCCAGAAGTACAGGAATTTCATGTGTACTATTAATTTTCTCACTTATTTCGAGAAGTGTTTCAAAAGGATTTTTTAAATTCATTTTATACCTTTATTTGCTGACATTGAACGTACCTTCCTTTGAACTGCTTGTGTTGCCAAACTCATCTTCAACAATTAAAATCCATACGTAATCACCGTTTGGCAGATTATTAGCAAAGATGTATGAAGTCTCCGTTGCTCCAATATTATTTATTTCTGTAACAAAACTAAGCAGTCCAAAATTTATCTGATAAATTTCTATCGTGTGTGTAAACCAAAATGGAAGCCTGACCACTTGCCATTCAAAGTTTATTGTATCTGCCGCTACGGTTGTCAGATTTTGGGGAAAAGTGACTATGGGGGTTTCGTCAATTATGCGGGTTAAAAACTGCTCCCCTGATTTTACTATAATGCCGGCATCGTCCATAACACTAAGGAAAAAGGCTCTTCCAATTAATGAGTGGATTGTATTAACAGGGAGATCGCTTACGCTCAGTGTCATCCTGAACTCTCCTGCTATAAGACTGGCAGGTAAGGTATCTGATGCTGAGAATTCTGGAATTTCAAAAAAGACTTTATGAATATCAGAGACACCATCTGTATCATTTACTTTTGCTTCGAGAGTAATATTAAAAAAATCATCAACTGGAAAAAAACGCGTTATATGATGAGTACTTAATGAAATCCTTTCAAAATAAGGTAATCCATCAAGGTTAAAGTTTATGTTGCTATGAGAACCTAAATTGATTTCAATCGAGTCAGTATTATACCCCGGTGCTGAACACAAAATGACATAATTTCCCGGTTCAAGATTGTTAAATTCAAAAGTCCCGTCTGGTGCGGAAAAAATGTTTTTGTTCAACTGCTGGATTGATAAAACTGCATTCGGGATTGGAGCAACAGGTGCATACAGAGTTTGTACTTTACCTTTTAGTTGCAAACCCTGATTTTTATTGTCTGGATCGATAGGGTTGTCATGGGCTACATCATCAAGACAAGATGTGAGATACAAAAAAAGTATCAGACCTATAAAAAAATAGATTCTATACAAATAGTGCTCGTTATTAAATGAGTTAAGGTTTAAAAGTAAATTTAAGTTTAGTGTAAATCAGTGAGCCCTGTCAAATAATTCTCACAAGAATTTCAACCAGAGCAAAATTTGCACTACAATCGGTAAGAAGAAAAAGACATAGTTGTATTAAGAGTTGTTTGATTGTAAAAGTAAATCCCTAAGCTAACTCCACTCGAATCCCGGGTTACAATTAAGAGTTGGCATCTTGTTGTTTTTGAGAAACAAGTTTATATACCGGATGAAATGAATAGATACTAATCCCGTTTATTCAGCAAACAAAAAAACCCTTGCTAATATTTACATTAACAAGGGCTTAAAGCGGTCCGGACGGGACTCGAACCCGCAACTTCCTGCGTGACAGGCAGGTGCTCTAACCAAATTGAACTACCGGACCTTCTTTTGTTTTTCAACAGAGCTGTGAATATACAACTCAATTTTTTTTCAGTCAACCAATATTTATTAATATTATAACCCTGTTTAATAATTTTTTAATCAAAGTAGTTGGCAATTTTACCCATTTTAAGCTATTTTACGCCTAAAAATGGCGCCTTAAATTCCGGAGGGGAAATGTTTGAATCTTTGATTGTTCTTTTAGTATTGATTATTCTTTATGGTTTTTATGAATATCGTCTTCGCAAACCGGATCAAATCGTTCTTTTTGAAAAGAATAATAATATAAGTGCCCGAAAAGGTCGTTTTTATCCCCGCCACTTTTCTCTTGCTATTCCCGGTAATGTTCAATCGAGATTAATTGAGATAGAAGCTGAAGCAAAAGGTCATATTTTAATTAATGTGCGAATTGCTGTTACTGCCGCTGCTTCTAACGATCATTTATCACAACTCATTCGTGCAGGTGGTTGGACCGCCAAATGCATAACAAACGCCCTTGACGCAAGTAAGGTTATTCTTGAAGCTATGGTTAAAGAATACTGTGAAAAATTTGAAATCGAGGAACTTTCATCTGAAAAACTTACAGAAAGCCTTAAAAATAAAATCGTTGATGAAGCTCATAAGCTGGGCCTTGTATTTGTTTCGCTGACAAGCCAGTCTATTGAGCCAAAGGATAAAGAAATAACCATAGCACTCCAGCAACAGGAAGAAGCGCGTCTTAAGGAACAAACTGAAAAATCACAACAAAAGACCCGAATCGCCATTGCCAAATCAAAAGCAGAAGCAGATGAACAGATCTTAAAAACAGAACACGAACTGGAACTTAAAAAGCTCGATCTCCGCAAGGTTCGTGAAGACAATGAAGCAAAAATTGCCGATCAACGAGTTAAAGAAGAATTAGAACGTAAAAAATTACAGCTCGAATTTGAGCAAAAAGAAATGGAGCTTCTTAAAAATTCACCAGAATTATTAATGCTTTCACCGCAGTTAGCACGTTTGGCGGAAGCAAGTCAGCAACTGCCAAATGCCAAAACAATTGTTTCACTGTCGGCAAACGATGTTCAAAAAGGGTCCCAGATTGTAGAGACTATTCAAACACTACTACAAAATGTTCTTGCCGGAAAGACACAGGGTAACCAGAAATAAATTAAACAGTAAACTTCCGTTAGTTTTTAACATTTCTGATAAATTTAATGAAAAATAAAAATTCCCTGGCATTTGCTCTAAAGCCTCCAAAAACCGCCAAAGTTTCAGAAATAAGTGAAACAACAGCAGCAGCGGCTGTGCCGGCAAATGAAAAAATCAACTTCCACATCGGCAATCCTTTGCAGGATAACAGGCTTGTTGAACAGTTTTATACTATAATCACAGGTTTAGATACGGAAGCTGATGTTCAGCAGGAAAAGAATGAATCCGATCTTGCTGTTCTCTCATTTTTTAAAGAAACTCTAAAAAATGCAGTCCCTTATTTACCATTGGGTGGATTCAATGTTAAGAAACAGCCCAAAACCCTTGATAATCTTCGTGAATGGCTGACAAAAGAAGAAAAATTGGAGTATTCTTTCGGTGAATCAAGTCCAAGAGAATGCGTACTATCCAGTGGCGGCCGATATGAATTTCTAAGAATTTTTCTTACAACAGTCTCTCGTTTTTCAGCAACCCTGCCACTAAATATTGTTTGCCTGAATATAGAAATCCCGGAATATCTTCGGGATATTGAAAACCTTCTTTTTTTTGAAAACGTTAATTCTCTGGTCCAGGACAGAAAAAACATATTTAACCCTACTATTATATTTATTGGAACTGCCCTTTCAGAAATTGAAAGAAGAAAACTAAAAAAATCTGCCGAGAAATATCCTGTTCTTTTTTGTGAAATGAATGACGCATCCAATATCAATTCTCTTGCACGGGAATCCGGATTGAAAGACAAAGTCATTCGTTTTTTAAGTCCTTCTATCTTTGATAGAGCTCTTGGATATATAGGCATACATTTTGTTTTAGGCAATTCAGATATTTTACAACGTTTTGCATCTGTACATTTTGAATTAAAAGGAACACCATCTGCAACAGAATTATCATTTCTCGAATTTTATTTAACGAACCCTGAATTTCTTAAGAACGGAACTGATACAGCAAAACAAAATTTTACAACAGATCCTGAGCACCCCGTAACAGGCCATCTCTCAGAACTGTTAAATAAACATCAGATCGTCTATGCCGAAAAAATACAAAAAATAAGCAGGCACTTTTCGGATTCATCCAATCATATTTCAGAAATAGCTACTGGTCATTTTTCACGCTACAGACGCTATGGATTAGCCATAAACAACGATCCGTTAAAGCGGGAACCTGCCGTTACACTTTTCAGAGATTTAATAGCGAATTATTCTCCGCAACAGGTTGAGCAGTCCTTTTTAAACCACTTTTGTAAATATCACGCACAATATGATCAGCAGAATTGCTTTGTTATCAGTGGATCATCCAGAACAGCTTTAAGCATACTTGGACAGCACTGCGGGATAAAAAACATACTAACTTTTGACTGGAGCTGGTCTTATGATAATGGATTTGATAACGTCAGTTACGTTCCATTATTAAAAAAAGGAAAGCTTAACAGCGATGGACTTCTAAATGAACTCCACATTTTGTTACAAGAAAATCCCCTATGGCCGGGTTCAAGTGCGGTAATAATTAATAATCCGCACAATGCAAGCGGGCGTGTTTTTAGCTCCGCTGAAATTCAAAGCCTGATAATAAAAATTCTCGATCAAAATATACATATAATTGATGATTTGTGTTATCAGGATGTCGCACCATCAACAAATCCTGTTAAATTTCACACTGTTAAAGAGCTGGCCATTGACGCTGTAAAAAAAGGATTGCTGACATCTGATAAATTAAAGTTGCTGATTACAGTACATTCATTATCAAAAACAGATTGCTATGCCGGGGCACGTGTAACTGTTGCCGAAATTTGCGACACTGAAATAGCCAAACACTTTGAAAAAATTAAAGCCAATATTATACCAAATACAATGGCTTTGTTTATTTCCTACCTTTTTTACAGAAGTGATCCTGCCTTGTTACAGAATTATTGGACACTTCGCAATAAAATCTTTTTTGACAGATCTTCTCAGATTAAACAAGCAGTTGATGAGCTTCCCAATGAACGTAATGCATTCAATATTGAGCTGCAGGAACCGCAGGGAAGTATGTATCCGCATCTCATAATTCATAATTTTCCTTCGGGTATTTCCATTGATAACATTAGCCGGCGATTAGCACAGCGCGGCTTTGGCTTAATTCCAATGACTGCTTTTTCTAAAACTGCAGAAGGATTTGAAAAAGCAAGGAAATCATTTCGGTTAACATTAGGAGGATTAGACGATGCCACAACCCTTCGTCATAAAACACGCCGGCTCGTTATAGAGCTAAATCGTTTATTGCATGAAGAGGCGCAGGCCTATCGTGAATTTAGATTTAAATCTCCGCTGCTGCCAGAACCTAGTGAATATTTAAAACCTGTTTTAAACAGTTGGACAGAAGCAACTCAATTAATAAAAAATGATGCCCCCTCCGTTTTTGAGAAACTTGTTCATGAAGATGATGCATCTTCCATGAAGTATGAGTTCGTAAAAAACTATCTCCCCTGGCGCCTGGCAATTATCAATAAACGCGTACTCGATACCATTAGCCTTTACTCAAGAATATTATCTGAAACACAAAACCGCCCGGCTGAGCAGCTTATTCAACAACTAAGCCAGGAGTTTTATAAAGAAGAGATTCAATCAAGGCAGTCCCGGTTTAAAACAAGACTATTCGATCGCACGGTGCATCCTACTCAAATGTTTTCACTTAAAGTGGATCTTTTGACCGAGCGGTTTTTGAATGAACTTGTTTTTTCAAATACCCAGATTGAAGAGCTACCGGCAGAGCTTACTTCAGCGCTTGTTGAAGAATATCTTGGGACAAATGTTCCTATTAATTCTGAACAGGAAGCATATGAATTAATCTTTGATCTGAAATCATACATACAAACCGAATTATTCTCGGACAAAATTGAAACACCACTTCTCTCTTTTTGGGGAGACTGGGATGGCAGTACGCGTCCTTCTGGCCAGGGACACCGCTTAATTGCTGCTGTGCTGCTGGAAAATGTTCGTCAACTCGCAGGATTTTTACATGCACTAAAGAGCGCAGATCGTACTTTACATATTGAGAACTCACTTACTGTAGATATTGAATATCTTTCCAAAGGAATAAAAAAATTCTGGGAATTACTTAATAAAATAACCCGCCTTACCAATCAGCTTGAAAAAAAATACAAAGGTTTATTGCCAGGAGACTTGCACAGTGGACGGATTCGGCAGCTGGCAGTTAAGTTAAAGTTACGCAGAGATCCGATTCATATCTTACTTTCTCACAACAACCGTCTTGAAAAACGCATGCTGAAATTAAGGCAGGAGCGCAAAGAATCTCTGGAATATTATTTTGAGCTGAACAAAAGGTTGCGCAAAAAATTACACGACAGTATCCCGAATATCATCGCTCATTTAAATAATCCAAAGATTGCTTTGTTTGCAGGCAGTTATCGTAATTTGTTGAAGCGATTTGTCCTAACACCACGTATTCACCAGAAAACAATTACATCCGATGATCCGTTTACTATTGAAAACACCGTTCATAATTTGAGCGAAATCAACCAGATTGGAAGCCGGTTTGGAAATCCTGGTTTAATTGTAGCACTGCAAATAAGTATGTCGACACATTCAGCAGCATTGATTGAATTGTCGCGAATGATTTCACGTAAAACAGAAAGTTTAAATAAAGAGCTTACAGACACTTCCCGCTTGAAAAACATCTGGCTTGTTCCATTGTTTGAAGATCAGGATTCCTTACATCAATTAGGTAATTACCTTGATGATATATGGAAATTTGCCCATCGCAGCCGCCTTGTTAAACAAAGTGTGACAGAACGTTTCCTGGAAATAATTTGTGAAATTTTTGTGGCGGGTTCGGATTTAAGCCAGCAGGTTGGCCAGGCTAAAAGCTGGGAATTATACAAGCAGACCAAAGCATTCTTTTATAGCTGGCTGGCGGATAAAGATTTATTAGGTCAGCTGCGAATAAAGCTTGGCAGCGGCGAACCAATGCAGAGACAGGGTGGTTATTATTCTGCAAATTCGGGTAAAGCCGTCCTATGGAATGATAATATTAATTTAGCTCAATTAAATGGTGTCTTGCGTCCATCGGCACAGAAAAACCTTTTTTATGCCGTGAGTCCGTTAAAGGGTGTGCAATCGGGCGGCGACATAAGAACCATTCAAAGTAATGCATCTGAGCAGATTTTCAGATTTTTGAACCTTGAGCAAAGAGCTCAGCTTTTTTATCACATAAGTAATCTTCAGAAAACCAGTCTTGAAGATCTTCATCGTGTTTCAAAGACGTTTAAAGATACGCGAATGGTTGTTAAGGACAAAAGAGTTGACGAGATTAACCGGCTTTCCGGTATTTATGAAAACGAGTTATTTACAGAATTTTTAAATCTTCATTCAGAAAGCTTCAGGCAAATTATTTATGGTACTGATGAAGATATAATTGGAATTCATGTGATTTCTTATTTTATATCGAGAATGGTACCTGTTCTCAGAGATCGTCCAACTGTTCGCCCTTCTAAAGAAACATCACAGCTTGCAGGACAAAAAATAGTTGAACGTATTGCCCAAACCCTTCCTCTTTCCAGGCACGGAAGTTTATTGCGTGCAATTGGGCATAATCGTTCGCAATCTATGATTTTAGGTGTGAATCAACTTACAACCGGTCTTTTCAGGTCTTTAAAAATTATATCTGATGGTTCCTATAAAACGAATCTTGGCAGCGTCCTGAGTCATTTACCGGTTGCTGAAATTTTGCATGATTTACGCATTTATCAGCAAATGGATCTTAAATACATAAAATATCTTGAACCAGCGTTAAATACAGGCAATTCCGGTTTACATGCATTATATGAAGATATGGAATATTTGGAAGAATTTATTCCGCACTTACAAAGAGAGCTCATCGAGCGCCAGGGTCTGAATGCTGCTGATTTTTTTATAGAAAATCATTTTAAAGAAGAATTACTGCCCTATTTCCGGCCGGATCTTGTTGTATTACTGCAAAAAGATCTTTTTAATACCAACCCTGATTATCTCTTAAAAAACCTGAAAACCAACCCGGATGCGGATTGGTTGAAGCGTGTAAATATTTTATTGGACCTTCCTGAAAAAATAAAAAACTGGCGTGGAAAAATCTGGGAATTAATTGGTTCAAATATTTATCAACAAGTAAGTAGTTTTGTTGACCTGGCAAAAGCTTTAACCACAATTTCCCAAAAATCTCAATTTGCTGAATCAACTATCAGTTTAGGTCAGTCCAAATCTAACCGTCTTGTGAATCAGATTAATACACTTTTACGCGGTGCTGCCGATGATTCTATGCGGCAATTATTATATTCTGTTGTCGAATTTATTTCACGGCTTCCCGAAGACAGCGTTCAGATACCAATCGATACCATGCGTGCATTGCAGGACATTGAGCGTATAATTAAAATTGATGAACTATTACTGAGTAATAAAGAACAGTCCCGTTTACGCTATTATATTTTACAAATTGCACGACTTGCAGGAGAAAATGGCTAAACCGCCATTTTGAGCTTATCTAACAAAATAATTTGTAAGCTTCTCCATTCTGCTTCTTCTTTGCTTAAACCACCTTCATATTCCATTATTGCAGCTCTTTCTTCAAACTGTTCAAACTGTTCTGTTGTTAACTCACCCATTTCCTTTTTCAGCTCATTGGTAAAATAAATATGAAGTGATTTGTCGTCCTTTTGAGATAAAGAAAATATGTTTTGCATTTTATTCTCTCTTTTTAGTACTTTTGTACACCTTGAAAGGTATACAATATATCAAGATTACGCAAATGGAAATTTACCAATATGAACTTTTAGTTTAAGTCTTTCGTAAAAAAGCCCGAAAAGTGTATAAAAATTGTACAGAAAAAGTGTGCATTGTGACATTTATCATACGAAAAGTGTAACCGTCGTCATTTTTTAGCGTCTTTTTCTATACTATTATACATGGAAGAAAATCAATGACAGGAGTCTGACATGAAATTGAAGATGAAAATTAAGATAAAATCCAAATTTTTTATGGCAATGCCGGAAACGAATTCCGTAGAGTCTTATTCATATAGCTATAACTGTGTTAAAAGAAACCACAAATCTTTTCAGCCGGCCTTTGTTTACCGCAAACTAGTCCTTCAGCCATAAGCATATACCTTTATCTTCCAATATTATCAAAGATTTTTTATTCTGTTACGCGTACATAAATAGTATCCGGAACAACAGAACCAAACACACCTATACCGTCCCCTTCAAAGTTGAATTTCGCTTCATGAAAATTTCCATCAAATTCCTGGGTGCGATTGAAGGTTTGTAAAAATTCTTTATAATTTTTATCAGCAGCATAAACGATCACTTCGTAATCGGAATAAAAATAGAAATCAAACCAGTAAAGACGGATGGTACTTTCGCCAGGATATAAAGGTGTATTTTGTATCCAGTTTGTATCATACGTAAAACGTTCAAATTCTTCATCATACAATTTTTTATCCAATTCACCGATAATATGATTTTTAATAAAGTGATCATAATCCGTTTTTAAAGCACGGATAGTACTGACATAAAAACTTACACCCGGGGCTCTCTGAATAGTCAGTTCGAATAATTCGTAATCACCATTATCTTTAAGGCCTGCAAACTGTAATTCATCAAAATTTATATCTTTTATTGAAAATCCTTTAGGCGGTACCGTGGTAGTTGACTTTGTCCACAGCTGCCTTCCATCCACTTCCATATTTACTTCCAGGGAATAGGATTTATCATTTTCTATCATCAGGTCTTCGCCATCATACTTAAAATAATATCCGTTTATGTCCAGTAAACTGTCGGGAATATTAAGAGATAAATTATAAGAATTTCCTGTTTGTTCATCAGTTAGAGATACTGTTGTTTTTGACGGATCCGGGGCAAAAGGAATTTGACGAAGATCTGCATCCAACCGAAAATTTTTATAAACATATATTTTTGATACTTTTTTTCCGGGTATCAAAAATCCTTCCACACTTATTTTAGGTTCGTAACTTTTGTTTTCTACTTCTACAACACCTTCACCACAAGATAAGATTACCCAAAATGATATAAGCAAAGTCAGTGTTTTTTTCATAAGTATTTATCCTGTTTTAAAATTCAAAGTTTACACCAATGGTTGGCAACAAAGGGAACATATATTGTTCTTCCAACTCCGGAGTAAAATCTTTAAAGCCATATGTAGCAAACCAAACATTCTGTCGATTTCCAACATTAAAAATTTGCAGAAATGGCATCATTTTCCATGTTTTATAGGTTATTTGCCAGGTCAGGCTTATATCCAATCTTGAATAATAAGGCAACCTGATTTGATTTATTCTGGTTGGTGCGAAATAAAAATCTTTATATGGTGCGTCCGGAGATGATCCTGAGTAATAAGCTGAGCCGGGTTCTGTAATCGGCTGACCACTGCTGTAAACGAAATTTATGCCTAAACTCCAACTGCTGCTATCGCGTTTACTTGGTTCATTCGAAAAGTAACGCCATGTATTATCGATGTCCAGATTAGCTACAAGATTTACCGTATGTGTACGATCATGCCTTGGTTCGAATGGCTTGCCATTATTAATATCTTTAATTGTATATTTTGTGTTTGAAAAAGAATATCCAGCCCAACCATTAAGAATCCCTTTTTCTTTCCGCAGCAGAAGCTCTACCCCCTGCGATTGGCCATCTCCATCATGTAACAATGCGGCTCCCGAAGTAAATACCGGTTCCTGGTTGTCATTAAACCCTGATGGCTCAAGTTCTGTCAGAAAATTTTGGTTAAAGGAATATATATGATCATAAGATTTATAAAATCCTTCCAATTCTAATGATACTCCGCCTGGCAACTCCCTGTGATAACCGGCAATATAATGTATAGCTGTTGATTGGCCGAGTTCTTTGCCTGAAGTTGTCCAGATATCTGCAATCAGAAATCGTGGAATTCGGTGCAGGTATTGTTTGTAGATACCTGTTGAAAATTTCAGGATATTCTTACTGTCCAACCTGTGTTTTATCGAAAACCGTGGGGTAACATCAACAAAGTTGCTGTCGGAATCAAAGTAGTTAAACCTGACCCCAGCCTGAATATCCCAGAGCGATGTTGGTTTCCATTCACCCTGCATGTAAGCAACATAATGTTTTGGTTGTGTTCTGATATTTACTTCTCTTCCGGGGGCTGCAGAGAGATAACGCACATCAAAATTCTTCTGCTCAAATCCAAAATTTACACCTGTTTTATTTGAAAAATGGTATTCCAGATTTCCCTTTAAAGTAATATCAATTAGTACATTCTCTTCATCTGATTCAAATCCCTGGAATTCCAGGTAAGACGAAAAACGACTTGCAGTTAACCAAAAGTTTGCAAATAACTGTGGATTAAAGATATGAGTCCATTTAGCACTTCCGGTTTTGTTGCCCCAGTCATATTGAAAACCCAGATCTCCCTGTGCATTTGTATTGAATGTAATATCCAGCACATCCCTGCCACCATAACCACTTAAGGTAAGATTGTTATCTTCATCCAGATCAAAAAATGCTTTTAGATTACCATCATAAAAATAATAGTCCGGTATTTCATCAATTGCCCTGGCAATGGTCTGATCAAAATAGGTTCGACGAATCGATCCGCTTAATGACCCTATATTACCCAATGGCATTTGCAGCGTTGTTTTAGCAGAAAGTAAACTGACTCCGGCTGTACCTTTAAATTTTTCACGATTACCATCAAGATTTGTAACATCGATAATTGATGAAAGGCGGCCACCGCGTTCTGCTCCAAATCCGCCTTTAGACAAGTCCACCTGTTTTATGGCATCTGTATTAAATGTGGAGAACAATCCAAAAGCATGTTCCGGGTTATAGACATCCGTACCATCCAGCAAATACAGATTTTGATCAGGCGTACCACCGCGGATATATAGAGCCGAAGAAAAGTCCGATAAGGGCAAAATACCCGGCAACGTTTGCAATGAACGCAAAAGATCTGCTTCTGCAACCTGCGGGATTGAATTGATCTGCAGCGGGGAAAGTTTAATCTCTGAAATCTCACGATTAAAAAGTTCTTCTGTTAAGGTCAGCGAATCAGCTGTTACTACAATTGTTTCTGCCTGTAAAATATCCGGCTGCATTACAATATTTATTTTAAGGTCTTTACCCGGCTTTAAATCAATCTCCCGGGTAAAGGTTTTATAGCCAAGAAAGGATGCAACCAGCTTAGCTTCCCCCGGCGGGACATTTGTAATAACATAATATCCGCTGCCATTGGTTCCGGCTCCCAA
The DNA here is from genome assembly GCA_020635035.1 of Calditrichia bacterium. Taxonomy (GTDB): domain Bacteria; phylum Calditrichota; class Calditrichia; order Calditrichales; family J004; genus JACKAO01. The sequence goes on along the minus strand of JACKAO010000002.1, from coordinate 361,682 downwards.
GAGCTGCTTTTCCAGATATACATTGGCACCGATAAGCGCTTCACCCGATTCTGCATCAAGTACAAATCCATGAATACTGCCCGATTCATCTTCCTGGGCATATAATAAAGACAGTGATACAAATATAACCGCAAGTATTTTTAACATTATTATCCATTCTTAATTTAGAAGAGAGTGTAACGCATTAACTATAAATTAGTTGCGCTAAAATTATTAGTATTTTGTTTCGTTTTTCTTCAGATTTTTTTGCCCGCAAGTCTGGATATAATTAAAGGAAATTTTATGTTGCAGGATATTAGGAAAGGATTATTACCTGATTAAAATCATTTTTCGGGTTTGTTTAAAATCTTCTGCCTGAAGTGTATAAAAATAGTTCCCAGAGCTAACCATTTCTCCTTTTGCGTTTTCTCCATTCCAGGTTAGATAATATTTTCCTGAAGATTGCTGAAAAAACTGCCTTTTAAAAACAAGCGCCCCCCTGCTGTCATGGATAGTTATCTTAACATCTGTTTTAAAAGGGAGTGTATAAGAAATTGTTGTAACAGGATTAAATGGATTAGGATAATTTTGTTTTAATTCAAAAGTTTCAGGGATCTCTTCCTTTTGACTTTCAATGCTCGTAAACGGAGCATCCATAAAATTAAAAATTCTGCCCATCATCGAATCGCGGGTTGCTTCAGGATAGATTGTTTCGAAAGGGAATCCCAGATATACCAGCTTTCCGGGAGAGCTTCCATTAAGGAAGGTGCCGCTGAAACTTACACCGCCAATATCAAAATTGTTTACATTTTTGTAGTTTACAACCGTTATGCTGCCATTTACAGGATTTAATGCATCCGCATAATCAACATCAAATGTCCCATGAGTTCCGTTGTCAAAGGTTATTGAATTTATTCCTTCAAAAAGCCCGCTTGCTGTTCCCTGGGCACTATAATGTGTTCCCACAACATTTCCCGGAGCATCCGCCAGGTATTGTGCTTTTAAATAATTACGAAAAAAGGATTTATCTGCCGTACTGCCTTTATAATCAAGATCCCAGGCTATCTCAGCCCCGGATACAAAGATTTTCCCGCCCTGTTTTAAAAAGGAAGAAACTAAAGTCTGCTCAGAAGTCGAAAAGGTTTCATCAATAGTAGATTCATCGCCAAGAATAAAATCAGCGATATCATAATCATTAAGTGAAAACAAACCGGCAGTTAAAGCATCATTTGTTGCAGCATTAAAGGCTTTTCCGTTTTTTTTAACGGCGCTGGCATGCTGCCGGATAAAATCATACGTATTACCAGTAGATGACCGGTCAAATCCATTCACAATCAACACTTCAGGATTACCGTTAGAAACAATACCCCCCAGTACTTCAGAATATGGCGATAACCCCAGAGAATTACCAGCCTTGAGTTTAAAGTACACAATTGAATCCTGCGCAACATCTTCTATCAGATATGAAGATCCGTTGAATGTGATTGGATCTTCAAAATTTAGTCCGTCTGAGCTCAGATACAGTTGATAATATTCCACAGACGCATCATCTTTTAAAATAATCTTTAAGCTTGATGCATTCTCCATTTTTATACCAAATGCTTTGGGAGCAGAAACAGCAGTCAAACCGGCAATATAAGACGTTTGTGTCATTGCCCCTGACTCATCACTTAGTATTTTGTAAAGGATGTCATCTTTGAGGACATTATGAATGTTATAAGGTTGCCCGTCAATAAAAACCTGCTGATCGATCAATCTGATACCATGACTATAATCCACATAACTGTCAATGTGTATATTGGTTAAGGGCTGAATCGGGACTCCGCTTAACTGATGCCATCCATAAATAACCACATGATCAGGACGGCTTGGATCAACAATTTTATTGCTTACAACCACATCCTTTTTTATCCCGCCAACCAGTTCACCAAGTTCAGCAGATGCTGCCAGTCTTTGTTGTTCTATAGCTGTGTTGTGTTCAATAAACTTTTCAACACTTTCGTTTTGATTTCCAACCGGGGCATAAGTTACCGGTGATAATTTAATAGTAGCTTTGGTATAAATATCATCCACCAGTTTACGCGTCGGCATAATCATTCCAAACTGATCAGCCAATTTTTGTGCGGTAATCGGTCCCATCGGAATGCGGCAATAATTGCTATCCGAACCAACAGCCAGGTAATCGGGCATTACACGATATTGGATGGTTCTTACAACTCCATTTGCATCAGCAAAACTGCTATTTATTGATATAAGCTTTCGCATAAAAGAAGGTAAATTTCCGGTTGAGATTTGTTCAAAAATCGCAATCTCCCTATCTGCAAATGATAAGTTCTTAATCGATTCCATAAACTCGTATCCGCCAATAGCATCATCCGAGCGCAAAGGAATATTTAATAAACGTTCTGTATTTTCATTTTCCTGGATTAAATCACTGTAAATACGATCTGTATAATACGTATAATTTTGATTTTCTAGTGATGTCCCCGTCAGCATCGCATGTATAAAACCATTTTTCTCAACCTGAACTGTATGGAGAATAAGTCGTTCCGGATTCTTTTTAAGCAGGATTTTTACCCTTCCATCAAGTGCGGAATGCCTGATAAAATCATCGTCTTCATCGGTTGTAAAGGAATATTGATCTGCCATATATTTTTGCATAATTCTGCTGCGATACCATGTACCCCCTGTTGCAGAAACGATAGGTTCTCCATTGTATAGAGCAATGCTGTCATTGTACGCTAAAACGCAAAGATAGTTATCTTCCGATGAATTCAGCCATTGTATCATCTTATCGCCATAGCTATGCTCGTATCCATAATCACTGTCGAGAAAGGCAATGCGGTTTACGTACGCCGGGATTTCATCAAAGGCATCCATAAAAGAAAAAGTGAAGCGCCCGCCTCCGCTGTGCCCGGTTAGAATAACAAAAGGATCATATTTGGAAAAACAGGATTTCAGATATTCAGTCAGTTTTTTCAGGATTTGTGCATGATCTGTATGGGCAGCTTTCCACGCCGGCCAGCTTTTCTGGCTTGCTTCCAGGTAAACAGTAATCAAATTATAGTCTGTTATCTGTTGACGCAGAAATCGTGTTTGTGCCCCGATATGCTGAATATCATAATGCCAGTCATCACCTGTTTTTAAAATTTTACCAACCGTTTGCTCGATCGTATTTCCATTAGGCAAAGCAAACAACGCCATGCCCACAGGCTTTGCTGCATCAAAATTCTCTGCTGCAGGCGCATTTATATGGATCCGAATATCAGAACCGTATGTGAAGGTTGTTATTTGCTCATCAAAATATGCACTTTTAACAAAGCCTGGAAGTTCCTGGGTAATCCCGGTTTTTGCAATAAAACAAAATGCCAGATAAAAACCAAGTACTGCCAATCTATCTCTTTTCTTCATCCTTCTCCTTGGTTTCAGTTATGTCAGTTATGTTGGTAATAAAAGTTAAAATATAGATAAAAAAATGCCAGCTAATTTTTTTTAATTATCTCAATTAAAAGTTATTATATTGTATAAAATCCTATTTTTTTCAGCCTTCAGCAAAATAAATGTCATAAATCTACTATGACCTTACGGAGGTTTATATGAAAAATCTATTCACTTTCCTGATGCTATTTCTTATTACCAACACAATATACGCTCAGATTATTTGGGTACCGGCAGATGAAACAAATATCCAGAGTGCTATAAATGCTGCAGAAGACGGAGACACTGTCATGGTTTCTGATGGTATATATAATGGCGATGGTAATACAATGCTTGAAATAAAACAAAAAGAAATTGTTGTTCGTTCAGAAAACGGCCCTTCCGTCTGCATTATTGACGGCTTTAACAATAGCTTTTTTGCATTCGGGGAAAGCGCTTCCTATAAGGATTTGCGTACATCAATCCAGGGTTTTACAATTCGCAATTTCATGGGACCTGGGTTTTATTACTTTGCCGGATCCTGTCCATCTATTATTAACAATATTATAGAAAACTGTAATGGGGGAGGAGTTTTGTTTTGGGGAGGCTCCCCATCGATTGAGAAAAATATAATCCGCAATAATACTGGTTCTGCTATTCAAGGCTCATCCTGTTCAGCAAGAATAGTGACAAATACAATTACAGGAAATACAGACAGGAATGGAGCCGGAATTAATCTCTTTAACTCGTCTTCCATTATTGCAAACAACCTAATTTCCAATAATAATGCGGAAAAACTTGGTGGTGGATTGTACTTAAAATCTGATACATCAACGATTGTTAACAATACTATTGTTTATAATTCTGCAGAAACCGGAGGAGGCATTTATACAGTTGAATCACTACCGAACTTTACAAATAATATTATTGCCCATTCCGGAAATTATAGTTCTACTTCTCCCAAATCTCTTGAAAAATGGCGGGAATCATCGCTGGCTGTAACATATTCATATTGCAGTGGGATCTTGTGCGGTGCAACGCTATATGAAGGATTTATCAACAAAGGACCGGCAGGATACATAACTATCTCTGTGTGGGATTTTGGCGATACAACATTATTTGTAGAATCTTGTGAACGCTATTCACTTATAATAAACTGCGCTGTCCAAAGCGGATACACTACTACAATGGTCTCTTCTGTTGTATCTGATTTTGACACTCTCGAAATAGAGTCTTCCTTTGAGGGAAAGCATCTTTCAACAAGATCATTAACTTTAATATCACACGGAGTCCAACCTGCGGGAGGTATTATAGCCGTCGACTGTGAATTTATAGAGATTACATACTGTAATTTTTTTAGTAATTCAGGTGGGGACTATTTTAATTACACAATTGATTCTTCTTTGATCGATCTATCAGGAACCGGTGGCAATATGGTATGTGATCCCTACTTAAATGAAGCTGATTATTCATTAACAGCGCAATCGGATTGTATAGATAAAGGCATAGCTGATACATCTGGTTTGCAATTGCCCAAAACGGATATTATTGGGACAGAACGAATCCTGGATGGCAACAATGACGGACTGGCTTTAATTGATATTGGCGCTTATGAGTTTGATAATATCACCGGCTTAAATCAGAAGGAATATGTTTTATCCGATTTTCATTTGTTCCAGAATTATCCTAATCCGTTTAATCTGGTAACTGTGATTTCATATGAATTAAAGTCCGCACATAAAATCAATTTGTCGCTTTTTGATATAAATGGAAGGAAAATTAAAACACTCGTTAATAAAGATGAATCTGCCGGGAGACATTTTTTAGTCTTTGATGCATCTGGTTTATCCGGTGGAATTTACATTTATAGGCTTACATCAGGAACTTATGAAAAAAAGAGAAAAATGATTCTGCTGCCATAACAGATTATATCTTATATCACTTTTATTTCATTGCCACCAGCATCTCTCGTTTGCCTTTTGGGCCAGGTTTTTTAATAACATCGAATCCTGCCTCCTGCATTGCCCGTCGAACGCTGCCTTTCGCTGAATAGGTACTCATCAATGCATTTTTTCGCATAGAATTAAAGAGCTTTTTTAAAAAATCTACCGTCCAAAGTTCAGGATTTTGTTCCGGGCTAAAAGCATCAAGATAAACTGCATCATATTTTTCATCATTCAGTTGCGCTTTTACAGCATCTCCCTTTTTTATGGTCAGTTTAATTTTACCATACTCAAAATGGTAATCACCGTTTTTTAAATTTTCAGGCAAACTTGTCATCCATTCCACAAAATGCTGACGAATAAAAACTGCATTCTCAATTTGATCATGATTCAAACTGTCGAATATTTCATAACTTAAAAGATTGTTCTCAAGTGTTACAAAATTGAGTTCTGCATTATGTTTTTTTGCCAAAGCGGCTGTAAGAAAAAAATTAAACCCCGTCCCGAATCCTACTTCAAGGATGTTGCATTTTTTTTGATTTACAATTAATTCTTTAACTCCGGCGCCATCCAGAAACACATGTTCAGCTTCCTGAAGGACTCCATGCCGTGAATGATATGTTTGCCTGTATTTATCCGAATAAATTGTTTCAAACCCGTCTTCTGTGATTTCTATTTTCATTTTAGATGCCTTGCATGTTAATTTTATTAAGCTTACTCAAAAAAATGATCTATAAAAATATTTGAATAAAGTAACTAAATAAATTACACTAATCGTTCGATGAATAGTATCTCCTCTGCTTAGCCTAAAACTAAGGATAGTTCATGCTTGACCGAAAAACTAAATTATCCAGACTTATTCAATTGGGATTGGAAGTCAATCAGATCAGCGATTTAGATGTCCTTCTCGAAAAAATATTAAGTGAAGCGCGAAACCTGGTTCATGCTGATGCCGGCTCAATATATATTAAAGAAGGCGATACTCTAAAATTCAGCTACTCACAAAATGACACACTTCAGGCAAAACTTAAGCCCGGAAAAAAGCTTATTTATACGACATTCTCCATGCCGATAGATAATCATTCAATTGCCGGCTTTGTAGCAAATAACGGTTCCACATCAAATATTCCGGATGCTTATAAAATCTCTTCAGCCCTGCCTTTTTCATTTAACAGTGATTTTGACAAAAAGGTTGGATATCATACAAAATCTATTTTAACTGTTCCTTTAACGAATAACCGTAAGCAGATAATTGGCGTTCTGCAGCTTATTAATGCACAGGACGACAACGATAAAATTATTTCCTTTATGGATGAAGACGAACCGCTGATTATCCATTTTGCTAACTATGCCGCTAATGCTATTGAACGGGCACAGTTAACCCGTACCACAATTATGCGCATGATCAGTATGGCCGAATTACGCGATCCCAAAGAAACAGGCGCCCATGTAAATCGGGTTGCTGCTTATTCACTTGAACTTTACGAAGCATATGCCCGCAAGAAAGGTATACCGCAGGATCAGATCGATTCTCAAAAAGATGCTTTACGTATGGCTGCAATGTTGCATGATGTTGGTAAAGTGGCAATTTCGGATCTGATACTTAAAAAGCCCGGGAAATTTACAGACGAAGAATACGAAACCATGAAACAGCATACGCTTCTCGGTGCTCAGCTTTTTCGCGGTGCCCGCAGCGAATTTGATGAAATTGCTGAAGAGGTGGCCTTAAATCATCATGAACGATGGGATGGCAAGGGGTATCCCGGCCATATAAATATTGCAACAGGAAAACCCCTCGAAGGACACATGGACAATGAAGGCCATGCCCTGGGTAAAAAAGAAGAAGAAATCCCCCTTTTTGGACGTATCGTCGCTTTAGCTGATGTTTTTGATGCCCTGTCATCCAAGCGCGTTTATAAAGAAGCATGGGATGAAGACAAAGTTCTTGAAGCCATTCATGAAGGCGCGGGAAGCCAATTTGATCCTGAGCTGGTTGAACTATTCCTTGATATCACCGATGTTTTAAAATCTATTCAGCACCGCTATCCCGATAATTAAAAAATCTATATTTTCGCACCGGTTGCAGATCCGTTTCATATACTTTCATATATCAGCACCGCTCCTTAAATTGCACTAAAATATAATTGGAGAAACTATGCCGTATATTGAAATTGGCTTGTTTATATCCGGATTTCTTCTGGGAGCTTTAATAATATATTTTATTCTCAGCCGGCAACAAAAAAGTGTTGCTCAATTGGCTGAAGAGCTGACGCGGCGGACACAATTTGAAAAAATCAACGAACTTGAACGGTTATTGCGCCAGGTTCGTGAATCGTTTGGTGCGCTTTCAATGGAAGCTTTGAGTAAATCCACAGATGAGTTCATTAAGCTGGCTAATCAAAAATTCTTTGAGCAGTCCCGAAGAAGCGAAGAAAATCTGCAAAACAAAAAATCTCTTATTGATCAAACCCTTGTGAACATGAAAAATGAGCTGGACAAAGTTCAGGATGTGATTGGCCGTATCGAAAAAGAACGTAAGCAAAGCTATGGTGAAATTTCACAGCAATTAAAATTTTCAGCAGAGCAGACACAAAGACTACAGGAAACTACTCATCAGTTAAACAGCGCCCTTAGCCACTCACAAACACGTGGACAATGGGGCGAACGAATGGCTGAAGATGTTTTAAGAATGGCCGGTTTTGTTGAAGGCATCAATTATCTAAAGCAGAAAAGCATGGCCGATTCAGGAACACGCCCCGATTTTACATTTTTACTGCCACAGGATATGCGTGTCAATATGGATGTCAAATTTCCATTAAATAATTATTTATCCTTTCTGAATTCAGAAAATGATTATGAAAAAGCACAGTTCAAGAACCAGTTTTTAAAAGATGTCCGGCAACGCATCAAAGAAGTTGCAACGCGAGAGTACATCAATCCTAAAGAAAACACTGTAGACTATATGATTGTATTTATTCCCAATGAGCAGGTCTATGCGTTTATTAACGAACATGACCAGGCAATTCTTGATGATGCTTTACGAAACAAAGTAATTCTAAGCTCTCCCGTTACTCTTTACGGGATTCTAGCCGTTATCCGGCAGGCCGTGGAAAATTTTAACCTGGAAAAAACAGCCGCGGAAATCCTGAATTTATTAGCTGAATTCAACAAGCAATGGGATAAATTTAAAGACCGCATGGATTCAATGGGTAAAAAGATTGAAGCTGCGCAGCGTGATTTTTATGAATTGCTGACCGTCCGGTCCAGTCAGCTGGAAAAACCCCTGCAGAAAATTGATTTAATTCGCAGTGAGACAAAATCACTTTTACCGGATTAAAATTGTCACTCCCTTGATTTCAGAAGTGACAATTGTTGAATCACCTTAATTTTGCATAAACAACTCACCCATCTCCACTTTCTTCATAAGGATATCCCACTTGCGGTCAGCAGCCTGCTGGATAAGTTCTATTTGTTCTTCGGATAAGTGCTTGAAGCGCCCCTGATACTTAAGATAATCACGGACAGGTACTTTTTTCGGCTGGATACTTATAGTGTAACGATAGCCGTCATCCACTTCATACAACGGAAAAACATTACTGTGAACAGCTAGCCGGGAAATATGCACGGATTCTTCCGCCTGCGATTTCCATCCCGGCGGGCATGGAGATAATACATGGATAAATTTCATTCCGCGGATTGATTTTGCTTTTTGCATTTTTCTGATGAAATCATCCGGATAAGCAACCGATGCAGTGGCAACATAAGGTATATGGTGTGCAAGAAGTATATCCACAATATCTTTTTTAGGCCGCTCTTTAGGGTTTTTAACCGGTGTAGTGGTTGTCCAGGCACCCCAGGGCGTTGCTGAACTGCGCTGAATCCCGGTATTCATATATGCTTCATTATCGTAACAGACATAAATGATGTCTTCATTACGTTCTGCTGCACCCGAAATTGCCTGTAACCCGATATCGAAAGTACCACCATCACCAGCCCACGCCAGTACAGAAATATCATCTTTTCCCTGGCGTTTTAATCCGGCTTTTATACCAGTTGCCGTGATCGCTGCTGTTTCAAAAGCACAATGAAAAACAGGAACGCCATTTACCGAGCACGGATTCGGGCCATCTATAATTGCCCAGCAGCATGCAGGTATTACCACCATAGTTTTAGGACCAAGCGCTTTTAAAGCATAACGCATTGCCATACTGGCACCACATCCGGGACAGGCAACATGGCCTGATTTCATTAACTCAATTTCCGGGATTTCAAATTTCATCTGGCTCATATATTTAACTCCATCCAAATAAGATCTTCACCTTTTTCACTCGCTATCAGGTGGTTTACTATTTTTTCGATTGTTTTTGGGGTTACATCTCTGCCACCAAGCCCTGCAACATATCCATTCAGTAAAGGACGACATTCGCAATTATAGAGAGCTGCCTGCAGCTCCGAGAAGAAAATTCCGCAGCGTCCGAATGACAGGTTACGATCAATCACAGCGATCTTTTTAATTTTTCCCAGAACAGACTGAACTTCTTTTACCGGGAAAGGACGGAAAAAACGAATTTTAAGTAATCCCAGTTTTAGTCCCTGCGCTCTTAATTGATCAACAACGATGCGACTGGTTCCTGTTATAGTTCCTGAAGTTACAATTAAATACTCCGCGTCTTTTGTTTGATATTCTTCGATTAAACCACCATGGTTTCTGCCAATAACTTTTTCAAATTCATCCGCGACTTCCGGTATTAACCTGTGCGCATCTTCCATAGATTTCTGAATATTGTATCTCAATTCCATATATGTGTCGGGCTTTGCCAAGCCGCCAAAAGCATGAGGGTCATTAATATCCATTTTATATTTGGGATTATATTCCGGTAAAAACTGATCTACCAGCTCCTGTTTTGGTAAAGCAACCGGTTCGGTGGTATGCGATAAAAAGAAGGCATCCATATTTACCATTACAGGAAGCATAACTATTTCAGCAAGGCGGTATGCCTGGATGATCATATCCAGAACTTCCTGATTACTTTCAGCATAACACTGAATCCATCCCGTATCTCTTTGAGCCAGACTGTCTGTCTGGTCTGCCCAGATATTCCATGGTGCGCCTAATGCACGGTTTACATTTGCCATTACAACAGGTAATCGTGCACCTGTTGCCCAATGAAGTTCTTCATGCATTAAGGCAAGGCCCTGGCTTGATGTGGCTGTAAATGAACGGGTTCCTGTAGATTCAGCACCAATGACACAAGCCATCGCCGAATGTTCAGATTCAACCTTTATAAACTCCGCTTCCATTTCACCGGAAGCGCACATTTCTGATAATTTTTCAACGATTGTTGTTTGCGGTGTAATCGGGTAAGCAGAAACCACTTTTACTCGGGCCAGTTTGGCGGCATAAGAAGCTGCATGTGTGCCCTCTATCGCTTTTACTTCGGCTGTTGTCTCTGGATTAAAATATTTTTCCAGACCTTCAGCAATCAAACTATCCGCCATTTTAGCTCCTCTTCAAATGTCATTGCATTACGCGGACATTCATGAACACATAATCCGCAACCTTTACAAAATTCATAATTAATAATATATCCTTTGCCATCAGGTGCTTTTGTAATTGCCACATCCGGACAGTAGATAAGGCAGGTATCACAATAAGTACAAATACCACAGCTGAAACATCTTTCAGCTTCATACAAAGCATCCGATTCGGAAATACCAAGATGTACTTCGTTAAAATTTGAGAGCACTTCTTTCTGGTTATTTCGGTTTTGTTTTACCCTCTTTTCTTTTTTGAAGTAATCAAGATTAATCTCATTAAAACCAACAACTTTACCATAATGAACAAACTCTGTTTCCTGATTTGTCAGATAAGAATCGATGGCAATTGCAGCCCGCTTACCTGTTGCAATTGCGTCTACAACTGTCCCGATGGGTCCGTTTGCCGAATCTCCGCAGGCAAAAACACCTTTATTATTGCTCATTTGATAAGCATCTACATCAACACGCCCCCATTTTTCGTGAACACCTTCAGGAAGAAAATCTAATTTTGGAACTTCACCAATCGCTAACATTACCTGGTCTGCTTCTATCTCAAATTCTGAGCCTTTTATAGGAACAGGCCGGCGGCGCCCATCTGCATCCGGCTGACCGAGCTGCATCTGTACAAGTTTAATTTTTTCGAGTTTACCATTGCCAATAAATTCAATCGGATTTGTAAGATAGATTATTTTTACACCTTCAGCTTCAGCTTCAGCTATTTCTTCGGGAACAGCGGGCATCTCATGTCTTGAACGGCGATAAATGATCGTAACATATGCCCCTAAACGAATCGCACTTCTGGCACAATCGATCGCAGTATTACCACCACCGATTATTACAATTTTCTTTTTGATATCACGTTTATGCTGCATATTAAACTCGCGCAGAAATGCCAAGCCCGAAGATACTCCTTCCAGATCTTCACCCGGGATCTGCATGGGTCTGCTTTTTGTTGCCCCTGTGGCTACAAGAATTGAATCAAAAGTGTCGCTCAATTCCTGCCAGGGTTTATCCTTCCCGATCTCTGTGTTTGTTATGATTTCCACGCCAAGAGACTTTATATCATTGATTTCTTTTTCCAGAACTTCCCGCGGAAGCCTGTATTTTGGTATACCCATCTGCAGCATCCCGCCCGGCTCAGCTAATGACTCATAGATTGTAACTGCATGACCTTTACGGGCTAACTGAAATGCCGCACTTAATCCTGCCGGTCCCGAACCAATAATTGCTGTTTTTTTACCTGTTTTTTCAGCAAAAAACCGCTGCGGAAATGAATTTCCAACATTTTGATCTGCTACGAACCGTTCCAGGTTATGTATCGCAATTGTTTCATCAAAATCCTTGCGGTTACAGACACCTTCACAGGGATGGTAACACACTCTGCCACAAACCCCGGGTAATGGATTATCTTCAAGAATCAAATGCCAGGCATCCTGGTAACGTTTTTCTTTAACCAGTGCAAAATATTGCGGTATTCTTTCTCCGGCCGGACAGCCCTTGATACAAGGTGGTGTTTTTTCATCATAAATTGGACGCATATAGCGCCAACTACCTGTTTTATTTTTATGCATATCCGTAACGGACATTGCAAAAACCGGTTTTCCGTTGTTTGATTCCAATGCGTCTTTCATCTTACACCACCAAATCTGCAGGATTTTCTGCTTTTAACATTTGATACGCTTCATGTGTTGCTTTAACATTTGCTTCGGCTTTAACAGGTACATACTCCAGAATTGCACTTTCGATGGCGTTTAATCCAACAATACCTGTAAATTTTGAAAAAGCTCCCAGAATAGCTGTATTAACAATTGGAGTTGCCCTTGTACCCAATCCATGAATAACAGCAATCTGACTGGCATCGATAGTTTTTACGATAAAACTATCCGGTAATTGGAATTGCGCCGCCGGTAATGCACTGTTAATTAATATTTTACCACCGGGCTTTAATCCAGTAGTAACATTAACAGATTGTAATAAAGTTGCATCCAGGATAATTAAATGATCCGGCTCGTAGATTTCTGTTCTAAGATGAATAGGTTTATTATCAATGCGGGTAAAAGCCATAACCGGAGCACCGCGACGTTCAACACCGAAGGAAGGAAAAGACTGGGCAAATTTGCCTTCTTTGTAAAGGGCGCTTGCTAAAATTTTGCATGCGACGACAGCGCCCTGGCCACCTCGTCCATGCATACGAATTTCGATCATATTAACCTCAACATTTTGAGCTCCCATGAAATGAAAACATTCACAAATCATTATTTACCTTTGATGATTTGGGAAACTTCTACGCTATAAATATAAGAAATCATAATACAGTTTCAAAAAAGTTATTGACTCCTTTCAAAAGTTTTAAATTCACTAAATCCAGTCTTGTCTTTTTCTAATTTTTAATCTATTTTAATACCGTTATCATATTGGTGGGTCAATGGTTCTTACTGAAAACATAGTGTATCATCCTTCAAAGGATCATTTTCAAAAAGCATTAAAACAAGCCATCAAGTATGCCGTTTTATCACTTCCATGGACGCTAAACCGGATGAGCTATAATGATAATAAAACCGGCCTTAAAAAACGTCTGCGTAATATTATTCTCGGAAAAATTCCTGAACATTTAATCTGGAATGTTTTTGAAGAATACAATATTCGTATCGAAAGCTGGAGCGGAGAAACTGCTTTTTGGGAAAAAGACCGTTTTGATATTTTAGTCTATATTAATGGTACTAATGAAGAGTGGGATATTAAAAATCTCACTTTTGATTTTTCTAAAATGAATCGGGATGACTGGCTGCATCTTCCTGCACTTATTCCTAATCGCCATTACAAAGATCAATGGGCAACAAGAAACCGTACCCATCTTAAAGAAAGTGCAAGGAAAAGGTATCTTTTTACTTTTCTGGAAGATCCGTGTTTACAGATTGAATTATCCACGGATCAGGAAAAAGCATTTGCTGATATCGAACAAAATAAAAAATACTATATTCATCAGGATACGATAATCTTGAAAAAGATAGGCTACATAGCTTTCAAACTCACAAATCCTGAACCGAGATTTGTAATTGCTGCAACTGCATCTGAAAACGAATGGGATCTTTTCCTGCCGATTGCCAAAGGAACTATTTTAAATAAAGGGTTGATAAAGACACGTATTGATAATATGGGTTCGGAAATGCAATACCTGCCATCTTTTTTAACTACTATAGGGAAAGAAAAAATTTTATGATAATCCGGTTTTTTTGAATGTTAAAATATATTGGTGAAATGTGTTGCTTACCCAGGCGCTGCCCCATCCGTACGGGGCTATTTTTATATCATCCTGTAACCAAAACTGAACATTAGTCAGCTCCATTTGTTTTGACAATCGTTGAACAAGATCCCATGCAAAGGTATATATAATACCCTTCTTCTTTATATTTTTAACTATAATTGTAAAATATCCATTCGCTTTTAAGCGTAATACTATCCGTTCATATATCTCAACAAGCTGATCCAAAAAGTCTTCGTAGTTTTCATAATTTCCGAGATCTTTTTTAAGATCAGAATAATTAATGTGCAGCCCTTTTTGTTTGCGGCGCTTTTGTGTGTCAGCCCCTTTCATGTTTAACATATCCCAATACGGTGGTGACGTTATTATATAATCAAAAGTCCCCGGAAGAGTTTTATATTTTTCAATTTTTCTGACATCATTATTTATTAATTGATATTCTGTTTGATCTGTTGGAATATTTGCCAGGCGTTCAGTTGCAATATCAAAAAAATGCCTGGCTATCTCAAAGCCATACGCTTTTCGACCGCATTCCAGAGCTGCGACCTGTGTGCTTCCTGTACCAGACATCGGATCAAAAATGATATCTCCCCTTTGCGTGTAACTTTTAATTAAATCTGCTACCAGGATTTCAGGGTATTTTCCCGGATGAAGTTTTACTTTTTCTTTTCTTGGCGGGGGTTTTAGTACAAACCACTGTGGCAACTGATTTTGAGCATATTCAGCAGATATCGAAAAATCGGGTTTTTCAAATGTTTTTATTGGTGAGTTTTCCTCTTTACGAAAATTTAAAGCATAAACAACTTCTTTCCCTTTTAAACCCAGAAAATTTTTCTCGTCGTTTATTAAATCCTGGCAAACAAGTTTTTCATCTTTCATATGAAAATAAGTGCGCACTAATTCACCTATCATCCATGAACATGGGAAATAAAGGGACTCTTTTGAATAATTCCGAACCAGGATAGTAACATATGCTTTTAAGCATAGATGATTTTGCAGAAATAATAAAATTGGTTCTAGTTTTTCATTAAAAAAAGTGGTTACGCTTTCAGCATTTTTAAATTCAAAATTCTGCAGATTAATCAGAGCATAGGAATAATCATGTGCATTTTTATCTAATGCAGTAAAAATATTTCGTCTTGTTGATCGCAGCTTTTGCAGTTCCGAATCAGGAAATCCCCAGGCAAAAACATTATTAATATTACCCTGCTCATCCTTTTCTTTTGTAAAAAACAAAATAAAATCCCGAGCGGTTATTTCTTTTTCAGAAGCCCATGATTTTAAAAATTTTATATATGTTTTGGGATCAAGATCGTTAAGGCGGTTAACTTTCATTCGGATTGTTAATCGATGTTAACCTTTGTGCCCGGTTTAAAACCTTTGTCTGTAATCTCCACTTTACAGGCTTTTACATACGGATCATGTTCAAACACCAGCGTCCAGTCCTGTTCAGCGGCCAGGGGCAGGATTTCTTTCTTCTCCGCGAGAGTTGTTAAAGGTTTAACATCGTAACCCATGATATAGGGTAAAGGAATATGCGAGCTCATCGGAACCAAATCTGTGCAATAGAGCAGAGTCTCTTTTCTGTCCGAAATTTTTATCATTTGCATTGAAGGAGTATGACCATTTACAACAAGCAATGACAATCCCGGGAAAAGCTCTCCCGGTCCATCCAGTAAATTAAGCCGGTTTTCATCCTTAATGGGTACATAATTTTCTTTCATAAAGCTGGCACCATCTTTTTCTGATGGATTTAAAGCCCATTCCCAATGTTTTTTCTGAACGTGATGTAAAGCATTCGGAAAGGTTAGCCTTAACTCTCCATGGGAATCCATCCAGGTTGCCCCGCCAATATGATCAAAATGCAGGTGCGTTATTATCACATCTGTAACATCTTCAGGATTAATATTATGTGCCTTTAAACTGTTTAAAAGATTATATTTTTGGTGATCTACATTATAAATTTTTGATAATTTTTCATTTAGTTTGTTGCCAACACCTGTATCTGTTACAATGATTTTATTCTCATAACGGATTAACAAAAGGCGCATAGCCAGAAGAATACGGTTTAAGTCATCTGATGGATTTGTTCTGCTCCATAGTGTTTTTGGAACAACACCAAACATGGCACCACCATCCAGGCTTACATAGCCTGTTTCGATTAATTCAATGGAATAAGGTCCAATCTTCAAAAATGCACCTTTCTCTTTGCGCTAAACATTCAGATAATTATCAAACCAGTTTTCTGTCAGCATACATGCTGTTTGATATGCATCTGTTTCTTTTTTCATAGGATGCGTGATTCCATAGGTATGGCTTGCTTCATCAATAATTTCCAGTCTTTTCACATAGGATGAACAACTATCGTGAAGCTCCTGACTACTCGAAGAATGTACGGTTTCGTCTTCTGCACCATGAATAAACAAAGTCGGATTCTCAAGGCTTTCTGTGGCTTTGATAATATCAAAACGCTTTTTGTTTTTATTAAGATCATCCCAAAACGATTTGTTGATTCGCATCATCTGCTTTGTGCGACTGTTTTCAATTTCTATAAAACCGTTCTCTTCCCATTGCCGGATTTGTTCATCAGAAAAGCGAAAGAAAGTATTAACCGAAGACCAGGTAACAAGACATTTTATTTCATCACCTAATTCAGCAGCTTTTATAATTGCAGTGCCGCCGCCACGGCTATGCCCTAACAGCGCAAGACGATCAAGGTCTATTGTTCGCCTGCCAATCTTTTCTTCTTTTATATTATTGATGACAACCTGTAAATCGTTTAGTTCATGACTGTGGGTATTATTAGCAAAGAGATCAAGGTTCTCAAATGTATTGAAATCATAACCAATTCCATTTCTCGAAAGATTTGGTGTAATGGTAACATAGCCGGCCATGGCTAATCGTTCACTCAGATCAGGGAAAAAACCCCAATTTTTAAATCCTTTAAATCCATGAACAATAATAATTGCCGGTGCTTCTTTGGCATCTTCTCTATGACGCAGATCGATGTTTATCTTCTCATTAGAATCGTTTGTAATATGAAAAGTTTTGCGAATCATCTCCTTCACCGAATTTGGTTAATATGGAAAATATATTTTAAAAAAGGAATACATGTTTTAGTTAAAACTCAGGCAAGTTTTCATTTGATGTGTGATTTATAAAGACATATGTTAACGAAGTAAATATTTAATTTATTTGCAGTATATTAGTTTTAATTTTTGTTCGGTTAAAAATAACGTGTTTTTAGTAATTTAATGCAAATTATTTTTAGATTTTCAAAATGACATCAAAACAAGAATTCCTGGAATATATACTTGAACTAATCCAACCGTTGGGCAATGTATCATCAAAAGCCATGTTTGGCGGCTATGGTTTATTTAAAGACAGTCTTATGTTTGCTCTCCTGATAGATGATATTCTTTATTTCAAATCAGATGCATTCAATCGATTTGAATTTGAACGGCTGCACCTGGATGCTTTTACGTATATAAAAAAAGGAAAACCGATTACCACATCCTATCATAAAGCACCCGAAGAAGCATTGGATAATCCGGAAGAAATGCTCCGATGGGCAAAGCTGGGCTATGAAGCCGCTTTTCGTAAAAAGAATAATTAATCATTAACAACTATAACTATTCGTCTTTTCTGTATAATCCTTCCGCTTTTTCTGCAGATGTAACAATACCCTGGATCAGTGCCGAACTAAATCCTGCATGTTCCATTTTATTTAATCCGGCTATTGTGCAACCTCGCGGAGTTGTAACTTTGTCAATCTCACCTTCGGGGTGATCGCTATGCTGAAGTAGAAGCGATGCTGCACCTTTTGCTGTTTGAGCCGCCATTAATAACGCATCCCTTGAATGAAAACCAATCTCAATACCACCCTGAGAAGCTGCGCGTATTGCTCTTAAGAAAAAAGCAACACCGCATGCAGCCAATGCTGTAGCAGGTGTCATCTGATCTTCTGATATAATTAAAGTGGTACCGAGTTTTTCAAAAAGGTCTTTTGCAACATCCATTCCTGCATCACCATTTAAAGAAGACAGACAGGTCATGGATTCACCTATGGCAATAGCTGTATTCGGCATCGAACGGATTATGGGAACGTTTTTATCGATCATTTTTTGTATTTGCTTTATTGAAACTGCCGTGGCTACTGAAATGATAATATGATGGCCTGTTTTCAGATCATTTTTTATTTCTTCTAAAACACTGTCTATCTGCTGTGGCTCAACTGCCAGGATAATAACCCTGCTGTTTTTTACCGCTTCTCTGTTATTCGATCCAACATTGACACCTTTGTTTTTAAATTCGGCAAGTAACGCTTCATTCCGACGTGTTAAATATAGATCTTTTGCAGCAATATATTTGGTCTCAATCAATCCATTTGCGATAGATTTTCCGATATTTCCAGCACCAATAATTGCAATTTTCAAATCTTTCATTTTTTCTCCGTTTAAACATTTTAATGGGTTTATTTCTGTGTTCGAAATGTAGATTAGGAAGTTTTTTAAATCAAATCTTTGGGAGACAGCTATAGAAGTGAATCTTTTACTTTTTGAAGTAAATCAGTAGGCTTATACGGCTTTTGAAGAAAACTATTAATTGAATCATCACTCAATTTACTGCTGGTTTCCTGTTCACTGTAACCACTGGAAAAAATAATCTTAATATCCGGTTTTATTTTTCGGATTTCCTGGCTTGCTTCATCACCATTTAAGTGCGGCATGGTCATATCCATAAGGACAAGATTGATATCATTTGCATTTTCCTGATATATTTTAACCGCATCACGTCCATCACATGCAGTAAAAACTTTAAGTCCAGCCTGTTCCAGTGTGGTCTTTCCAAACGATCTTATTGATTCATCATCATCTACTACAAGTATCGTTCCTTTACCCTTCCAGCTAATAAAATTTTCTTCTTTCTGTAATTCCGGTATAAGTTTGCTTTTTTTAATTGGAAATAGAATTTTAAATGTCGTCCCTTCGTTCGGTTTGCTGGAAATTTTTATTGCCCCTTTATGACCTCTTACAATACCAACAACTGCTGCTAATCCAAGTCCGCGCCCTGTAAATTTAGTTGTAAAAAAGGGATCGAATATTTTTGACCTTGTTGCTTCATCCATTCCTGATCCGGTATCGGCAACATCCAGAAAGATATAGTGACCTTCTTCAAGTTTGTCATCAAAATATGAATCCTGCAGGTACTCAGCACTGCATTGCATAACACCTGTTTTAATTATGATTTGGCCATTATTTACGCCTATTGCTTCTGAAGCGTTTGTTATCAGGTTCATAACAACTTGTCGAATTTGTGTGGCATCCGCTTCAAAATAAGGTAAATCTTTTTTGAAATCGTAAACCAATTCTACCTTTTTAGATTTCGAGACATCCAATAGTTTTGACATTTCTCGAATCAGATCGTTCATGTTTATTGCTTCAACAACAAATTTACCTTTTCCTGAATAGGCCAGTAATTGTCGGCATAAGTCTGCTGCACGCAAAGATGCTTTTTCAATATTTTGTAGATTGTGCTTAACATTTTCTTTTGCCGGGACCTGCATCAAAGCCAGGCCTGTATTACCCATAATAGCCGTTAAGAGATTATTGAAATCGTGCGCAATGCCCCCTGCAAGGACACCAAGGCTTTCTAGTTTTTGGGCATGTCGTACTTGGTTTTCAAGATTTACTCTCTGCAATTCGGCGTTTTTTTGATCAGTGATATCACGGACCACGCTCATAACACGGTCATCTCCACAGATACTTAACCGCGCTTCATAATAATTCTGTTTGTTTTCAGAATGATCTGAGTATTCCAACGTTTGTGTTTTTCCGCTTTTCAAAGCATTTTTTATCGCACCTTTCATACTTTGAGAAATTTCATGCGGGAAGACATCTTCTATTTTTTTACCAATGTAGTCCTGTAATTTTAAAGCACTTTTCTGACCATCCGGCGACTGATAATCAAGAAAAAGTCCATTTCTGTCAAAAAGGAAAATGATATCAGGGAGTGATGACAATAATGCCTGGTTACGTGCCTGGCTTTCTTTCAACTCTGCCTGGGTTTTTTTTCGCTGATTTACTTCTACCAGTAATTCTTTATTCAGATTAGCTAATTCGTCTGTACGCTTTGTTACTCTTCGTTCAAGTGAATCGCTAATATCCTTAAAACCGGCTATTGCCTGAATCTTTTCCTGTACAGAAACAGACAAGACTATTGCCATGACTGCCGTTACTCCAAGATAAAGTTGCAGAATCATCTGAGAGATGTCCGGTTCTTCTCTTGCAAATGGGCCCATATCATTAATCGTTCCGTAGATTGCAATTATGGCGACCGTTATTGATGCGAGTGTTGTCTCCCGTGGTGTGAAACGGAATGCTATCCATAAAAGGACAGGTATTACCAGAAATGGTAATGATTTTATCAGTTCTGTCTGTATCAGGTCTCCAAAAATAACCTGGGTAAAAACAAAAGTAACTGTGAATAAAGAAATGATTTCTATAATTCGTATGATGGAGATATCGGGTTTAATATTTTTATGTGTACTGATAATAAAAGGTGTTAAAAAAAGAATTCCGACCAAATCACTCATTAACCATTTAAACCATGAAGAAAGGAAATCACCGAGAACAGCCACATGAGCACCCCACCTTACGCTTACTCCGATGGTAGCATCTATAGCTGAAATAATTACGGCAATTATTGTGAAGATAAATGTACTTCTGACATTGGCCAGGAAGTTTATATCACATTTAAGATAACCAAAAAGTTTGTAACCCGAGTATACCGAAACAACCGTTGCAATTGCAGAAATCAATGACACAAGGCCCAGTATCTCAATAGTAACAGGAATATTTGAAGCCGCAATTAGTGTGGATAAAAAAGAACCAATAAAAATATACGGTATTACCGGCATTCCAAATATTAATATTGCAGCAAAGGCATAACCTGCGGGAAACCACACAGGTGATAAATGGATACCTTTATAGATCAGTAAAAAACCTATGATGGTTATGATTTGATATACTGCTATAAAAATCGTAAAGATTAGCGCTTTTTTCCGCGCAGTGTAATCAGATATGTCTATAAGCATACCGCTTAAAAAGTTATTTCAGTATTTTGAATCTCGGCAGAACTTCTAAAGATTTTAAATCATAGGATGTATTTTTAAGGAAATCAGAAGATTTTTTCATCGATTTTTAAAAAAAAGCCCCTTTCGGGGCTCTGTTTATTTTATCAGAAGTATTTCGCGATCATACCCGGATAGTTTTATTTTTTTATCAGACAGCTTATCAACCCGGTAAAGAGTTGATTCCTGGTTAATAATAATTTCCAACTCTTTTTCTTTTGCTACCCAAAAGGCATCCGTAATATCCCCTTGAGAATTAACAATTTTTAGAACTCCCCCGTCTCCAAAGGTCCATTGCGCACCTTCTGTCTGCCATGTATCAATTAATCGAATTTCATTCCAGTAAGGTCTGCTATCAGAACTTCCCAAAGATCCTACCGGCTCATCACCTGCATATGGACAAGCACACTGGCCAAAGAATAATGATGCTAATGCAAGGATTCCGATTGTTATTCTAAGTTTATTCATCACTACCTCCAAAATTGTAAGTCACTGAAAGACGTGTGGCCAAAAGCTCACCTGTATTACTGATAATTGCCGGACCATCAAAAAGAATCCCTTCATTAAAAGCAAAATCTACAAGAAAGTTGCCAAATTCCATACCAAGGCCAAGAGCCAGTTTAAAATTAGAACTGTTCGTCGTTGTTTCCGCAGTGTCGCCACCATCAGGAGTGATTTCGGTTTTAACCTGCTGGTTTACCTGGGCGGCCCCAACTCTTCCTATCAGCCAGCTGGAAATACGCGATTCAATACCTACATAGATGCCTGGAACCGTCATAGTTTTGGAAACAGATTCGGTACCATTTTTAACATCTGCGGTTAGTGATGAATATCCGAATGCTTCGATTCCCACAACCAGCAGATTGTCTTCATTAATTGGTCTTTCTGCACCCAAGCCAACTGCAAAATTAAGTGCACTGAAGTCGATATCTGTTCCATTCTTGTAAGATGCAGATCCAAAAACAACACGACCAACAGGAAATATAGTGGTTCCTGCCCGTTTCATCATGTAGTAGCGACCATGAGCATCCAATCCAAAACCGCTGTATTTATTTGTATTTCCACCTGCTTTCTGCTCAATTGATGGAAGTTCGACTAACAAACCCAAATCCAGATCTTTACTGCTGATTCCACCAACAATACCAATATAGTAGAGTGTTTCTTCCACTTTTCCTGCACCACTACCTGTTTCAAAATTTGATCCGGCAGACAATACTCCAAATCCCATATCAAAACCAGCTGCCTTGGTGGCAAATAAAAAACCATAGGCATTATTAATTGTAGTATTTAATCCGCCAAATTGAGCTAACCCATTTGATAACAGCACTGAAGAAATGGGTACATTTACATAAAGCCCTGATGCCATATCGCTTCCATAACCCATGTGCAGACCGATTGAATAACTTCCATTCACTTTTTTTGTCCGCATTTCCGCCACAACTAAATCCGGATATTGGAGAAGTGTTCCCGGAAAAAGAAATACATTAGCATCATCTTTAAGGAAAATACTTGTATTACCCATGGTAGCCTGGCGCGTTTCCGAAGCAAATGTTGAAGAAAGCAAAAGAAGAAAGAAAAGAACTGAAAACAATGTTTTCTGAATTGTAGTAAAATTAGACATATACATTCTCCTAAATGAGTTACTTTTTTAATCCTTTAAGATTAACCACTCCATTATAAAAGAATCAGCAATAACCTCCTTTCAAAACGTAATACATAATCCTTGATAGAGAACGTATTGAAAATGGTAACTATTCCATTTATAGAAGTTTTAAGCAGGGAGAAATTTTACTGTTTATTTGGTGAATTAACCTGGATCCGGGCCATATCATGACCAGCCGGTTGTTGATATACTCTTAATCCAAATTCCGAAATGATTGCTAAAATATGATCAAAAATATCTGATTGAATTGCTTCGTAGTTTACCCAGGCTGTGTCATTCGTAAACATATATATTTCGAGTGGTAAACCTTGGGCTGTCGGGGCTAATTGGCGAACCATACAGGTAAGATCTTTATGGATTTTAGGGTGAGATTGAATATATTTTTCAATATAAATGCGGAATGTTCCAATGTTTGTTAAACGTCTTTTATTAATATTTTCATTTTCTTTGTTCTTCGGATCGTTGCTTATTTCCGTTCTTTTATTCTGAATATAATCAGCAATTAACCTAATTTTTTCGAACCGGTCCAGCATTTCATCTGTACAAAACTCAATAGTATTCAAATCAATATGGATCGCTCTTTTTATGCGCCGTCCACCCGCGGCGGTCATCCCCCGCCAGTTTTTAAAACTTTCTTCAATCAGCTTGTAAGTAGGAATTACGGTAATTGTTTTATCCCAATTCTGCACTTTAATTGTATGAAGCGCAATATCAATAACATCACCGTCCGCTCCGTATTTTGGCATTTCAATCCAGTCACCAACATGCACCAGATCATTGCTGGCAATTTGCAGACTTGCTACAAAACTGAGTATAGTGTCCCGGAAAATAAGCAATAATACAGCTGTTAAAGCACCAAGACCGGCAAGCAATTCCCAGGGAGATTCACCTGTTAAAAGTGCGATTATAAAAATTACCGCGACCATATATATAAGTAAATTTAAAACCTGGATATAACCTTTTATCGGTCTTTGCCGGGCAATTTCTAGCGTGGAATAATAATTACTTAATCCGGTCGTAAAAGCAGCCAGAGTTCTGCTGATTATAATTGCAATAAGTATACCGGATCCGTTCTTGAAAAAGCTTTCCCAGCCTGGAAAAAGATAAATAGCATTATAGAGAATTAGTACCGGTATAAGTAAAGCTGCTCTTTCAAAGACGCCGCTATTCAGTATATAGTCGTCAAACTTTATTTTAGTTCGTCGAATAAACTTTTCAGCAATTTTGAGAATAATTTTTTTTAATACCAGAAATACAATAATGGCAAGTGCAAAAAGCAGGAGAAATAATACAAAATCCCCGAAAGGGGTAAATTCACTAATCCATTTTTTAAGATTTTCAGTCAGCAATTCCAAAACTTCACCACGAAAAGCAAATGTCTTTTATTTCTTTTTGGTTGGATTATGCATGGATTCAGCTGTTTTTGGCAATTCTCTGTTTTTGGATGTTATCACAAAATAGAATCCGGCAATCACCAGGGGTATACTTAAAATTTGTCCCATGTTTAAAGCCATTCCTGCTTCAAAAGACTCCTGGTTCTCTTTCAAAAATTCTACGAAAAAACGAAATCCAAAAACAGTAATCAGGAATAATCCAAATATGTAACCGGGCTTTAATTTTTCTTTATACTGCCAATAAATTTTATATAAAACAAAGAATATTGTTAGATAAGCAAGTGCTTCATAAATCTGCGTTGGATGCCTTGGAACATTGTCAACGTATTTACTGAATATAAATGCCCAGGGTACATCTGTTTGTTTTCCAATAATCTCAGAATTAAACAAGTTTCCCGACCGTATATAAAAGCCGGCAAGCGCCACCGTAATTACAACACGATCAATCAACCACAGATAACTGTAAATTTTTTTATTCTTAATAAATAAATATAAGGCCAGTGGGATACCTATCGCTGCACCGTGGCTGGCTAATCCGCCTTCCCATACTTTTAGTATTTCAAGTGGATTGCTAAAATAATATCCCGGATTATAAAAGAGAACATGTCCAAGTCTTGCGCCTAAAACTGTTCCGATCATCACATATACCAGTAAATCATCAACATCTGTTTCAGGCCGGTTTTCAGCACGAAATATGCGTTTCATTATTACAATGCCAAGCAAAAATGATATTAAAAAAAACAGACTGTAATAACGGATTGTAATAATTCCAAACGAAAATATTTCTCGATCAATATTCCATTCAATCATTCTTTATCCAAAATATTTAGTTTTAATAATCTTAGGATTTCAAAAATAACCTAAAAACATGTATTAACAAAATAGAAGCGGATTAATTCTTGCTATTTTATCATTAAATATTATTAAAGAAACATCGCTTTTGTTGATGTGTTTAAGCGAGTGATTTATATTTTGATTCAAACATTAATACCCAGAAAGGATTAAACAATGCTAAGCGACAAAATGTTGAGTGCCCTAAATGAACAAATTAAAGAAGAACTGTTTTCAGAATATTTATATTTATCTATGTCTGCCTGGTGCGATGCAAATGACCTCCCCGGCATGGCTTCTTTTTTAAAACTGAAAAGTGAAGAAGAACGCGCCCATGCCATGAAATTCTACAATTATATTCTTGACCGTGATGGTAAAATAACACTGCTCGCCATTGATAAACCGCAATCCGAATTCAATTCTTTTCTTGATATCTTTGAAAATCAGTTAAAACATGAACAAAAAATTACCGGTACTATTCATAAGCTTTATGCTCTCTCAGTAGAAGAAAAGGATTATGCTACGCAGGTGATGCTTCAATGGTTTATAGAAGAACAGGTTGAAGAAGAAAAAGAAGCTAAAGATATTATTCAACAGTGCAAAAAAATTGGTGATAATGAAAGTGCTTTGTTTTTGTTGGATGACCGTCTTGGATCACAGGCACCCAATACTGAAGAGAACTAAAACTCAAACAATCTTAAAAGCGGAAAATTAACTTTTCCGCTTTTTTTTTATATCCTTTTCTTGACTTCACTTTTTATTTCTTAGCCTGTTCAAATTGCCTTTTTTTGTTTGTTTTTTTTATTAACTTCCTATACGCGTTTTCCAATGGAGTTAGCAGAATGTTTTCTAAAAATCGATCTATATGCCTGCATTTTATACTCATCGAATTTTTCTTTTTAGTTTTCAGTTGTTTTGGAAATGTTCCAGATGAAACTCCCGGACTTATAAATATGGAAACTGCAATAAACCGTGCTCTTTCTTTGAATAATCAGGTAAAAGCCAGCGATTATGCACTTAAACAGGCGGCCTGGGATAAACGCCGTGCCTGGACAATGTTGTTTCCGGTTCTAACGTTCAATAGCCGTTACACATGGATTGATGACAGTACCTTTGCCTTGCGCGATTTTTCCAGGTATTTTCAGGATCCTAATTTACCATTTACAATCCCGCAAACCGTATTTCAGGAATCTTATGTAAGTTCTTTTGATCTTTCGATGCCAATTTTTAATGGCAATCTAATAAACGGTCTTTCTATTGCCAGCACAAATGAAGATCTGTTTAGCAAACAAAATATCTACACACGTGATAATATTATTTTTCAAGTTATCAAAAGCTATCTAAGTGTTTTGAAAAGTCAGGAAGTACTCCGTTTACAAAATGAATACTTAAATTTATCGCAATTAAATTATGAAAAAGCATTACGATTATTTGAAGCTGGACGTTGGTCAAAAAGTGATGCTTTGCGCTGGCAGATCGAGCTTCAGAAACAAAAAAGTTCCGTTATCAGCAGCGAAACCAATCTTAGTAATACTATTGCTGTATTAAATCGTCTGCTAAATTTTAATGTCCACCAGGAGCTTAATATTGAAAAAAGAATTCCTGTCCATCTCGAAATGCAAGCAAATGAAATACAACAAAAAAACAAAAATGAGCTTTTTAATGAAATTTTATTAAGTGATGATGAGCTTGTCACTGTTAATGCCGCACTTAATGCTGTAATGCTTGGTGAAAAGATGAGCAGATTACAATACAAAAATGCATATTCCGGCTTCATGCCCAGGATTTCTTTGGATTATTCCTATTCATGGCGGGAAAATAATACTATTGCTTTGGATGATTATTCACCACAAACGCTCATGATTAATTTCTCCCTTCCATTATTCAGCAGCTTCCAGGATTATACCGCGGTTAAATCTTCTTATTATGCCTACAAAAAAAATCAGGAAGAGTATTATGATCAGATCAAAAACACACGATTAATTCTTACTGAAACTGTTAATAAAATTTTAAATATAAAAACGCAGATGGAGTTATCTAAACTTAATGTTGAGTTTAATCAGCTGAATTATAATACCATTGAGACGCAGCGTGAAAAAGGACTTGCTTCCAACATTGATTTTGTTGACGCAAAAGTTAATTTACAAAACGCTTTACTCGAAGATGTGAGTAACCGTTATGATTTTACTTCTGCTGTTGTAGAGTTGTATTATCTTTTAGGAAAAATTCATAAATTAGTTGAGTAATTTTTAAGCAAGACAAATTTAAACAGGAATAAAAAAATGAGAGTACTTTCAAATCGTGGCCAGGAAATGCCATCTTCGCCAATTCGTCGCCTTGTTCCTTTTGCGGATAAGGCTGTAGCAGATGGAAAACATGTTTATTATTTAAACATCGGTCAACCAGATATTAAAACACCGGAGACTTTTCTTAATCCTATAAAAACAATGGATATGCCCGTTGTGGCTTATGGTCCTTCTGCAGGATTAATGTCTCTTCGTAAAAAATTTGCTGAGTATTATAAACGTTTTGACATAAATGTTGAAGCAAATGATATTTTAATTACAACCGGTGGAAGTGAAGCTATTATTTTTACACTAATGGCAATTACTGATATCGGTGATGAGATAATTATTCCGGAACCTTTTTACACAAACTATAATGGCTTCGCTGTTGAAGCTGGTATAAAAGTAGTTCCTATTCGGTCTTCAATTGAAAATGATTTTCAGCTTCCACCGATTGAATCAATCCGTGAAAAAATTACTGCTAAAACCCGGGCAATAATGATTTGTAATCCCAACAATCCGACCGGTTATGTTTATTCTGAAAAAGAAATGAACGCTTTAAGGGATATAGTTCTCGAACACGATCTTTTTTTGTTGACCGATGAAGTCTATCGCGAATTTGTGTACGATGGAGAAAAACATGTCTCGGCAATGCACTTAAAAGGTATTGAAGACCGTGTAATAATGCTGGATAGCGTTTCCAAGCGTTATTCTGCCTGCGGTGCACGAATTGGAATGATTGTTTCAAAAAATCATCAGGTTATTGAAAGTGCTCTGAAATTTGGCATGGCCCGCTTATGCCCCCCTACAATTGAACAAATTGGATGTGAAGCAGCAGTAGATACACCTGATTCATACTTTAAAGAAGTAATAGATGAATATCTTGAAAGAAGAAACACAATGGTTTCTCTTTTAAGAAATATCCCCGGAGTCGTATGCCCAATGCCCAAAGGCGCTTTTTACCTGGTTGTAAGACTTCCTGTTGATGATGCGGATAAATTTGCTCAGTGGTTGCTCACTGATTTTAATATTAAAAACGAAACATTGCTTATTGCACCGGCAAATGGATTTTATTCAAGTCCCGGTTTAGGGAAAGATGAAGTTCGAATTGCTTATGTTTTAAATGTTAATGATATCAAAAAAGCCATTCATATACTTGCCGAAGGACTAAAAGTTTATCCGGGAAGAGTTTCTTAATCTCTAACTTTCCTGCAGGCAGTCACGAATATATGTTAAAATTTTTTGTGTACTGCCTGTGTTTTTATAAACAAAATTTTTCGCTCTTAACCCTGTGTTATTTCTCATCTCTTCGGATTCAATTAAAAGTTTTATTTTTTCAAAAAACTCTTCAGCATTATTCACCGAAATCCCACCTTCAGCCTTTAACAACTGTGTCGCTTCAAATGAATTTGTATGTTTTGGGCCATATAATACCGGGATTCCATAAATTGCCGGTTCCATAACATTGTGAATTCCCTGCTTAAAACTACCACCAACATAAGCAATATGAGCATATTTATAGATATCTGCTAACATACCTATTTTATCAACGATCAAAATTCTGGAAGAATCTATCAGATGCCGATCACTATATAAAGTAAAACTATTCTGTCCAAGATATTTTATAAAATCATTCAGAATTTCCTGAGTTGGTTGATGTGGTACAATTATGATTTTGAGTTGTTTGTATTTTTCGAGAATCTCATTTATATGTACCAAAACATGCTGTGCATCCTGCGGCCATAAGCTTCCATAAACAAGGATTAATTTTTTTGATAACCATGAATGATCAACAAGGTCTTTCTTCATTGCTTCTTTCTGGCGAATCAATACCTGGTCAAATTTTGTATCCCCTGCGATATCTATATTTTTGCATTTAAATGCCTTTACAAAACGTGAAGAATCTTCTGCGCTTATTACAAACATTCTATCCAGATTTCGATACGCATTCGATAAAAGAATTCTTGATATAAGTGAAGTCCTGCTCGATTTTGATCCAATCGATGCATTAACAAGAATAGAATTAACCCCATATTTTTTTGCTGCTTTAATTTGATTTGGCCATACATCATGCTTTGATATTATCAGCATTTTCGCGTTTAGCTTTCGGTAAACTTGTGACCATTGAAAAATAAAATCAAAAGGTAAATATAAAAATAAGTCAACACCTTCAAATTTTTTAACGTTTTCATAACCGGAAGGTGAAAAAAATGTTACTACAATATTTAATGAAAATGTTTCTTTAATACTTTTTATAAGGGGCTTTATGTGTTCAAATTCTCCCATTGAAGAAGAATGAATCACGACTGTCCCTTTTGTTGTATTAATTTTTGCCTTATCAATATTATTAAGAACTTTATATCTTGCGAACAGCGGTTTTCTAATTTTTGATGAGAAAATTGATACAAGATGTGCAAGAATAATAAATATGGGAAGCAACAGAAAGGAATATATAAGTCTCATTGATTAATGAACTTTCTTTTTACAGTATTATAAACTGTGTCCACAGTTATTTCACGCATACATTTAAAATGACTAAGAGGGCATTTCTCCCTGCCAATATGTGAACATGGACGGCACCACAAGTTGTCATTTTGAATTATTGTACTCTCCGCCCGGAAAGGAAAAAACCCCAGCTCCTTTACAGTGGATCCAAAAATTGCGACTATAGGTTTATTAAGTGCACTCGCCATATGCATTAATCCTGAATCGTTGGAAATTATTCCTTTGGAATATTTAATAATTTGAGCCGATTGCAGTAAACTCATTTTACCGGCTAAATGAATAATATTTTCTGTTTCTGGTAAAGCCTTAAAGAGTATTGTTTCTGACTTAGATCCAAGAATTGCAACTTTTAATTTTGAGGTTTGTGTTATCCTTATCAACAGCTCTTTGACATATTCCAGCGGCCAAATTTTAGTATAATGAGCAGCAGCCGGGGCTACACAAATGTATTGTTCTTTTTCCAGATTATTTTCTTGAAATATGTCGTTTTTTTCTCCTCTGAGAAACAATTCAAGGCCTTTACCATCGTCCCTAATTCCAGCGCCCGAACCTACATCCATATACTTTACAGAAACAGGCTTTATTTCCCTGTAAAGATTCCATTTCAAATAGACTAAAATCGCTCTTTTAAACTTGTTTTTTCTAATTTTAGATAACGTACCTGAAAGGTTTTTAACCAATATGCTACTGCGTAAATTATTATGCAGATCAAAAATATATTTTAACTTTTTCTCGGACAGTTCATCTCTTAGTTGGTATAAACCTTTTAGTTTTGTAGATGCATCATACAACATCAAATCATCTATATATGGATTATACTTTAAAAGCGGGGCGAATTCCTGTTTTGTTACATAGGTTAGATGTGCGTCGGGAAATTTGTTCTTTACTTGTCTGACAAATGGGGTTGTTAATAAAATATCACCTATTGAGCTAAATCGAATAATAAGAATATTCATTGGACAATAGTGTGTTTTACATGGAGCGTTTAATTACATAATCCACAAAACTGAATAAGGCAGTTTTAACATCACTGTCGATATAATTACTTATCGATGTTTTTGCTTTTTCAGCATATGTGTCCTGCATTTTTTGAGCGTATGCTATACCATCATATTTTTCAGCAAAACCTATTATTTCTTTTATTTCTTTTTTCTTTACACCGCTTTTTATCATTTTTTTAATTTTTGAAGTTTCGTTTTTAGGGGCATTCTGAAATGAATGAATAAGTGGAAGCGTTAACTTTTTATCTTTGAAATCGTTACCTATTGGTTTGCCAACAATTTTCTGGTTTCCATAGTAATCCAGAAGGTCGTCATGTATTTGAAATGCAATACCTAAAGATTCCCCAAAATTTCTTAGATTTTTCTGATCTTCTTCTTTACCTGAAGCGGTTAATGCACCTAACTCTGATGCGGCGCCAATTAATGCAGCAGTTTTATCGGAGATCATTCCAAGAAATTCTTCTTCGTTTATATTAAGCGATCTTGATTTCTCAATCTGTAATAATTCTCCTTTGCTTAATCTTTTGGAGGCATCTGCTAAAATATACATAACCTTTAGATTATCCGTCTTTGTGCCACCAATCAGACATTTTGAAAGCAAATAATCTCCGATTAATACAGCTATTTTGTTTTTCCAAACAGCATTTATCGAAGGAAAACCACGTCTGAGATCTGCATCGTCAACAACGTCATCATGAATAAGTGTAGCTGAATGAAGCATTTCAATAATAGAAGCGACAATATATGTATTATTATTCGGAATCCCTGTTAGTTTTGCTGCCATCAAAACAAGAAGCGGTCGTAAATTTTTTCCTTTATGTTTAATGATATATTTTACAACGGTATCAATAAGTTTAACATTTGAACTCATGATTTCTTTGAAAACAATATCATATTGCCTGAGTTCTTGAAGAAATGGTTTTTTTATAGATTTTAAAGTATCACTCATAGAAGCTGAAATATAAATAAGCAGGTAAAATTAATTTAAATTTATCCGAAAAGTTAAAAACTAAACCAGATCTTTTTCCAGTTTTTCTTTTCGTTTTTTGGCAAATACATATGAAATAATAATGGTTACTTCATAAAGCAATACCAAAGGGATAGCAAGCATCACTTGTGTTGTTGGATCCGGCGGTGTAAGAATAGCCGCCAGGATAAAGAAAATTACAATTGAATGGCGACGATATTTTCTTAAAAACTGTGGAGTAATTAATCCAAGTCTTGACAGAATAACACTTAATACAGGTAATTCGAAAACAACCCCAAAAACAACAATCAATCTGAGAATAAATCCAAAATAGAAATCAATAGCAATATTATTTGAAATGTTTTCCGGTGCAAGATTGAGAAAGAAATCAAGAGCATAAGGTATAATCAAATAATACGCAAAAGCCCCACCGGCACAAAAGCTGATCATGGCAAAAATGATAACAGGCCATATATATTTTTTTTCATGCTGATGAAGTCCCGGAGCCAGAAAGGACCATATTTGGTAAAGAATTACCGGGATACTCATTATAACACCAACAATCAGGGCAATTTCCAGTTTTATAACAAATATGGATTGAACTTTTAATACCTGTAGTGTTACAGGAGCATTAATTTCTGTGGATGGTTTTAATAACCATTGTAAAAAAATATCAGAAAAATAAAACGCGATTACAGTAAAAAGCACCACACTTATCAGTGCTTTTATAATACGCCAGCGCAGTTCCTCCAGGTGGTCAAGAAAAGGCATTTCACTATTTGTCATATACCCTGCCAAAAAAAAAGCTCCGCTATGTCCGGAGCCCTTATAATAAAATAATTGATTTAGTATAGCTGAAAATCTTTATTCAGTTCTCTAACTGAAGAATTTACTTCATTATGAATGTTTTCTGATTCAATATTTGTAAGAACTTTATCAATAAATCCTGCAATGATTTTCATCTCTGTTTCTTTCATTCCTTTAGTGGTCATTGCAGCTGTTCCCAGCCTTATCCCGCTTGTTACAAACGGACTCCTGGAATCAAAAGGTACCATGTTTTTATTAACTGTTATTCCCGCAGCATGTAAAGCATTCTCTGCCGCTTTACCAGTTATATCTTTCTCTGTCAAATCAACAAGAAACACATGATTATCAGTCCCGCCGGAAACAATTTTATAACCTTTAGATACAAGCTCATTTGATAATGCCTTAGAGTTGTTAATAATTTGTTGTGCATATTCTTTAAATGATGGTCTGAGTGCTTCACCAAAGGCGACAGCTTTTGCAGCAATTATATGCATAAGGGGACCACCCTGAATTCCCGGCATTACCTGGCTGTCCAGAAGTTCAGACATCATTTTTACACGGCCGGTTTTTGGTGCGGTTAAGCCCATTTTGTTTTCACTGTCTTTTCCCATCAGGATTAACCCACCACGCGGGCCACGCAAAGTTTTATGAGTTGTTGTTGATACAACATCACAGAATGGAACAGGATTAGGATGCAAACCTGCTGCTACCAATCCGGACGGATGTGCAATATCACAGAACAAGTAGGCATTAATGCTGTCAGCAATTTCACGAAACGCAGCAAAATCATAGTGTCTTGAGTAGGCGCTGGCACCTACAACAATCATTTTGGGTTTATGTTGTTCTGCCAGGCTTTTAACTTCCGCCATGTTTATGTAACCTGATTGGCGATCCACACCATATGAAACAAAATTAAACAAGCGTCCGGAAAAATTTACTGGTGAACCATGTGTCAGATGTCCTCCATGGGCGAGATCCATACCAAGTATGGTATCACCGGGTTCAAGATAGGTAAAATAAACAGCCATGTTTGCCTGTGAACCTGAATGGGGCTGAACATTGGCATATTCACAACTAAATAATTCTTTTGCCCGGTCACGCGCAATATTTTCTGCAACATCTACATATTCACAACCGCCGTAATAACGTTTACCAGGATAACCTTCAGCATATTTATTAGTAAGAACCGAACCAGCAGCTTCTAAGACAGCTCCTGAGACAAAATTTTCTGAAGCAATAAGCTCTATAGTGTTGTTCTGCCGATCTGTTTCAAGTTCAATTGATTTATATACTTCAGCATCCTGCTTTTTTAAGAAATCTGTCATTCTTTCCCCGAAATTATAAACCCGTTAACTTACTGATTAGATTAACACGCTTTTCATGTCTTCCACCTTCATAAGATGTATTCATCCAGGTGACGACTATTTCAATAATTCTTTCAGGTTCGATTGTTCTCGCACCAAGACATAATACATTAGCATTATTATGCAGCCTGCTTAACTCTGCTGTTTCAATAGAATTTACAACCGCAGCTCTGATTCCTTTTACTTTGTTTGCGGTTATCGACATTCCAATACCGGTTCCGCAAATTAAAATACCCATTACTGTATCATCATTTGCTACCGCATTGGCAACTTTAAAGGCAAATTCAGGATAATCGACGGATTCTTCTTTAAAAGTACCGTAATCGGTAAATTCAATATCCTTACTGTTAAGGAAATTTTTAATTTTTTCTTTGACCAGATAACCGGCGTGATCAGCACCAATTGCAATTTTCAAGGTTATTTCCTTATTAGTCAACAAGAAAACTATAGCAAGAGCTCGTTACCTTTGCACCAGGCTCCATAAATACTTCTTCTTTTGTACGAATAAATGGTTTCAGGTTGTTAATCTTAGTCCGCGCATCCGATTTAAAAGCTATATCTGATAAGGCCTGCTCATATACCTGGATTGCTTTTTCATAAACAATTTTATCTTCCAGTTTGGGCTTATTGGTATCTCTCTGATTTTGGCAATATAAAACCATATTTTCATACATTTCACCACGGACGATGTATGCTTTACCATATCCCGATTTTTTACGAAGTGCACTGTTTATCCAGTTATTGGCCGTCGAGAAGTTTTTAGCACTGCTATAGTTAACAGCGATTAATAGCATAATATCCGGATTATCAGGATCCAGTTTTAACCATTCATTCAAATCATTAATAGCACTGCTGAATTGACTTAAGTTTTCGTAGGCGGTTGCTCTTCTTTGGTAGTCCTGTGCAGTTGGTTGTTTTGCAATCACTTTTGTATATGCATCAACCGCTTCCTGATATAGTCCTTCTTCAAGGGCTAATTTTGCATAAGAACGGCAGGCATCAAAATTATCGGGAGAAGACTGACATGTTTCTCGATACAATTTAATCGGGCTTTGTCCAAAGGACGACATATATGTAGCCAAGGCTTCTTTTGCACTTGTGTCTGAATCATCTAATGCAACAACTCGCTGCTGCATTGCAATACATTTTTCATCCTGTGCTTTGTAATAAAGAAAAGCCAGCTCTGCAAGATAAGATTTACTGTCAGGATTATTTTCTACCAATGATTCATAATGCGGTATCGCGCAAAGAGCTTTTCCAAGTTCCTTTTGAATAAATCCTGCATAATAGTGTAATTTTTGCTGATCAGGAAATTTTGCCAATCCTTTATAACAGGCGATCAGCGTGCTGTCAATTTTTTGTTGAGTGAAGTAAATTTCTGCAATTTTACCAATGGCCAGATTTCCGCGTTTGGAACTGTCATTTACAAAAACTTTCCAAAGATACGGAAGGGCTTTATCATAATTCTTGTTTTTATGATGTTCACTTCCAAAACTGTACCATTGTCTTACCATATTCTCTGCATCTTCTGCATTTGCATATTTATCATAAATTACTGACAAGTCTTCCGGTACACAGTTTGAATCTTCCTGTTTTTCTTCTTCATCAAACAATGCTTCCTGGCTGACAGCGAAAGAAAAGGAAAACATTATTAAAACTGATATCCAAAATAATCGTTTTGTATTATTCATAGTATACCCCACTCTTAATCTTCAATATTAACAAACCATAATTCATTAGCACTGATTGAAAATCCTAAACCTAATATTGTTTCTTCCAATACGTTTTTGCCCAGGTCACCACGTTTAGCAATAAATGCAGATAAATCGATTTTTGATCTGAATTTATCAATAGGCAATGACATCCCAAGCGTTAATCCCATTTCATTTACACTTTTATTATTATATAGCTGAGCAAGTTGGTTATAATATGCACCCATACGATAATCAATCTGTTCAGAGTATTTTACAAATTTACGATCGCTTCCTTTGCTTTCAAATCCTGCTCCAATATGGTAATAAGTATTATGCTGAGCAATTGTTTTATCATCAATTTTATAGCCGTTTTTCCAGTCTTGGAAAATAAGATCCATACCAAGAGCATAATCATTGTTAATTTTGTATTCTAAACCAAAATTTATCTGAGCAGGTAATGTAATATCTTTTGTGACATCTGCATTTAAAACATCAGAAAGAGTCTCCCCTGTTTTTGTCAGCTCGCCCAATACAGGCGATCTGAAAACAAAACCGATATTTAAATTTTCTATCGGATTACTATGGATGCTAAAAACTAATCCGTTTCCGTATACTTTATTATCATATACCATGTCGATTTCAGAATCCAGATCATCAGCAATATTTACCACTACATTTTCAGAGACTTTTCCAAAAGTGTATTCGTAACCAAGCCCAACTGAAAGATTCGGCAACAGTTTATATGCAAAATTAAAATTAGCCCGGCTTAATCCACCGCGAATAAATAAATTTTCTGTTACATCCGTTGTGTCAGACTGAAGAGATGAAGAAAGTCTTTGCTCAATTGAAGTAAGTGGCTGCAAACCCATTACAAAGATCAGACTTTTTTTCATAACAGGAATTGCCAATCGGCCACCCTGAAAATTTGCATGGTCAATAAAGGTTTTTTGCTGCCTGTTTTCTCCCCAAATTCCATTATATCCAATATTGAAAGAAAATGTTGTATATGAAATATCTGTCGCTGATGCAATATTAGACATATTTACCTGAACCGAATCCAGATGTGCTACTTCATATGAGCGGGCGATACCTGCAGAAGAGTATGGTAAGACTACATTACCCATTGTATTGTTTACTAACCCGAATTGAGACTCACCTGCTATTGTTGCTGATACAAAAATCAGTATCAGGAAAATACTATTTTTTATTTTCAAAGTTATTCCTGGTTATTAGCTTTTAAGTACTTTACGATCAATTTTGGTGCTACAGATAAATCTGCTTTTGCCCCATAATAATATTTAACCGACAAATCTTCATCCGTCGTTAAAAATGAGAAGGAAAACCACTGATGCGTATACGATCCATTTTTAATTTCCTGGATAACATCCGATGCAAAAATAGATTTATATGTTCCATTGATAATCGCTTCAGATCCATCTGCTATCATTCCTATGGATTTATTAGGACTGTATTCTCCACTGGTGATATCTTCAACCGGACGTAATAAAAATGATGATTTATTTTCCGGGTTTTCATAATCAGACTTATCTGTGCCTGTTAAAATAAGATCCGCACTATAATAAATAGCATCAGCCGGTATCTGATCCAGATCAAACTTGAGCAGAATATTATTTATAACTCCGCTTGAAATCAGAATAGTGTTTTCTTCATGCTCTAGTGCCGGACTCATAAAACTATCATAGTTAAAAATTGTGACATCGCGCGACGTCAGCATTGTATCAATTAACGATGATGTATCTGTGTGTGTATGATATGTTAGAAAAGGTACATTGGAAGAACTCAATGATCCGAATTCACAAACAACATCTTTGTATGAATCACTCAGTTTTACATATAATCCGGTATTTAGCGAATCATTTTCTGAGCGCCACTTATAAAAAACGTCATCGGGAATTTTTAATTTGTTCTTGGAAGAATCTTTTATAGCAATACTTACCTGTCCAAGCATTTCACCTAAAGGCGGGTTTCGCCAGGTTGAAATTGTATCTGCATAACTATCCCATGTTTCCAAGACAGTATAGAATTCAACATCAACCTTATCTGTCGCATTATTACCAAAGCTGTTGACCGTTGTTAAATTTACAAATGCTGAATCCACGACAACTGTATCTGCCGGTAAATCAACAAAATTAATCAGAAAACCTGCATCTATACCACCAAGATTTCCAACAATCAATTTATCAGCAAATCCGGTTACGGCATACCCTACAGGATTAATAGAATCAGCTATTGCATACAATGTATCGCTTACATAATTGCCATAACGACCGTCAACCGTATAAGATGGATTCGGATCCTGGTTTGGGTCAAGAGTTGTGCATGACCATGCAGCAAGAATAAGCAAAAGCAGAACAATTTTTTTAGTCATTATAATTTTTCCAAACAAAAAGATTTTAAGTTACTTAATCACTATTTCTATGTCAATCTGCAAGTTAATCAAACTCAATTGCGTCAGCGAAGTTTCAAATTAGAAATTGTTTCTGCTGCTTGCAGAATATTCTCACAAATATAATCTGGTAATTGTGGCCATGTATTTTTTTGATACGTGTATTCACCAATTCCGTATCCTGTCATTACCATAATAGTTTTTAAACCGTTTTTAAAAGCAAACTCCATATCTTTATACCTGTCTCCAATCATAAAGGATTCTGAGAAGTTAATATCATGTTCTTGTTTTGCCTTTAATATCAAGCCTGGTTTTGGCTTTCTGCAGGTACATTCAATCGAATATTTTTCTATAATTCCATCTTTGTGATGTGGACAATAGTATATTCCATCAATTTCTGTGCCCTTATTTTGGGCTTCTAATTTCAAAGAAGAATGTATTTCTTTTACCAGGGACTCACTGAAATAACCACGTGCAATTCCTGACTGGTTCGTTATTATGATTACTTTATAACCCAGGTCTTTTAAGATTTTTAAGGCAGGAAAGAAATAATCAAAAATTTTAAATCTAGAGATATGATTTATATATCCCATCTCTTCATTAATAGTACCGTCCCGGTCCAGAAATACTGCTTTGTTCATTTTTTAAGTATATACAACCTTTTCTTACCCTGTTATCATTTTTTCATAGATATCAAGGTATCTCTTAGCAGAAATTTCCCAGGAAAAATCTTCTTCCATGATTCGTTTTTGCATTTTTTGCCATTTATTTTTATCCGAATAAAGTTCAATGGCTCTGTCAATTGCTTCAACAAGACTGTTTACAGATAATTTTTCCATTACAAAACCTGTCCCATCATCAATCTGCTGGTCATAATCAACAACTGTATCAAGCAAACCACCTATAGGTGATACAACAGGAACAGTTCCATATTTGAGACTAAAAATTTGATTCAAACCACAGGGTTCGTATTTGGAAGGCATAATAAAAATATCTAGTCCTGCTTCAAAAAGATGCGACATTTTTTCATCATACGTTACATTTATGCTAACTTTACCAGGATACTTTTTTTGTGCATCCATTAGTTTTTGCGCAATCTCCGGATCACCTTCACCAAGAATACAAAGCTGAACATTTTTTTTCATTAATTCCGGGATTGCTTCAAGAACAATATCCAAACCTTTTTGTTCTGCTAATTTTGAGACCATTCCTAAAACAGGAGTTCCTTCAGTGTAAGTCATTCCCAGTCGCATTAATAAGGCTTTTTTGTTTTCTTCTTTTCCGGAAAGGTCTTCAACTGAATAATTAGCGGGCAATGATTTATCTTTGCTGGGTGACCAGATAGCATAATCAACCCCGTTTAAAATTCCTTCAAAATTTTCACCTTTATCGTTAAGCAACGGTCCGAAATTATATCCGATTTCATCGTTTTCTATAATTTCATTCGCGTAGTTTTCTGATACAGTGGTGATAAAATCTGAAAAATAAATAGCCGCTTTTGTTAAATTGAGCTTATTGTCTTTTCCAAACATTCCATCTTCTTTAACTTCATTTTCATCGAAATCTATTTTTTGTGCAACAGATTTATCAAAAGCTCCCTGGTTTGTTAGATTGTGTAAGGTATAGACTGTTTTTATACCTTTAAAAAACTCATCACCCTGATATATAGTTTTTAAATAGACAGGTACATATGCTGTCTGCCATTCATTACAATGGATAACATCGGGCTGCCAGGACAAAGTTTTTAAAGTTTCCATTGCTGCTTTCGCAAAAAAGGCAAAACGCTCTGCATTATCTTCATATATCTCATTTGTTATTGGATCCCTGTACAATCCCGGTTTTGAAAAAAAGTCGGCGATTTCAATAAAATAAACCTGTACTTTGCTTTCGGGTAAAAAAGCAGATTTTACATTTGCCATCTCTGTTCTGCCGTTAACTGTAACAGGAATATCTCTTAAACGAATAACTTCTCTGAGTACAAATTTTCTTTCGTTAATAAATTTATATTTAGGCATAATTATTCGTATTTCCTGATTCAGGTTTTTAAGCGCTTTAGGAAGCGCACCTGTTACATCAGCCAAACCACCAGCGCGGGCAAATGGTGTTACTTCAGATGCCAAATATAAAATCTTAAACTGCTTCATTTTTTCCTCTTTTCAGATGAGTTTTCTAAGTTCAGACGCGGCTTTTTCCGGCTCCACCGGATTTATAAACATCCCGGTAGCCCATTCAAAACCGGCAAGTTGATATAGCCTTGGAATAAGTTGCAAATGCCAATGAAAACTATCACCTATTTCTTCATCATATATTCCATTTTGTAATACTAAATTAAACGGTGGATTGTCTAATTTAATATTAATTGCATTAACGATCTTCATGATCATCTGGGCTAAATCACCTGTTTCAGTATCACTGATGTTTTCATAAAAAACCTGGTGCTTTTCAGGAATAATCCAGCATTCATATGCAAATCTGCTTTCATTTGGAATAATCGCTCTAAAATGAAATGATTTATAAATTGTTTTTCCCAAAGACAG
Organism: Calditrichia bacterium; assembly: GCA_020635035.1. GTDB lineage: Bacteria > Calditrichota > Calditrichia > Calditrichales > J004 > JACKAO01. The sequence continues at coordinate 320,956 of JACKAO010000002.1, read as the reverse complement.
CAAATTGCAATAATAGCATTTATTTTCTTTATTAAAGTAGCTTTTTAAAGCTCTAAATTTTTCTTTAAGTGGATCGGACAGAAAATCTAAACCAACTATTTGTGAATGTGGATGCTTTAAAGATGCTCCTGCCTGTTTTCCATGGTTTTTAAACACAAATACAATTTTTGTGTTTCTTTTGCTTTTTATTTCTAATATTCTGTTTTTATATGCGTTTAGAAGATTTAGTACCTGATTTGAAGAATATTCCCCAAACATTTGATCATGTTTAGGCGTTTCCACCAGAACCTCCTGATATCCTGAATTTCCATTCGTTAATGATTGATTAATGGCGGGATATTTATTTGGGAAAGCTCTGATTGTCCATTTATTTAAATCATCATTAAATCTGAAACTTTCTGGCGGGGTACGGTTTTCGTTTCCAGGACAAAATGGACAATTTTTGGTTTCTTCTTTGATTACTAATGAGTCATCTGGTCTTTTATTTCTCTCTGGTGCAACAATTACATTATGATTGTGAATCAGATCAAACCGTAATTCTGACATATAATCCCAATAAGAATAATCAGTTGGGAAAGTTACGTCTTTTTACAATTTTAATCAAGCGCCCTTTCTTGCAGTTGCTTCATTAAAAATTTTATCAACAAACCGTCTGGTTTCTTTCAAAATCGTTTCTCTCTCGGAATCCATACTTAATATGTGGTTTGAGTTATTCAAAGTCAGAAATTGTTTGGATTTTGATGAGATACTATTGTAAATGTATTGCGCACCAAGATAATCAAAAAAATCATCTTCAAAAGCATGAAACAGTAATACTGGACAATGTATATCTACCAAATCATCTTTCAGGTGATTAAACAATTTTTTTAATTGTCCAATGGCTTTTGCCGGTATTTTATCATATCCAATAAAATTATGAATCATAGATGGATCTTTAATCAACGGATATTTCAGAAGGGATCTTGTCTTTAGAAGCCTGAAGATTTTTTTTTGGCTAAGACTTAAACCAGGAGCAAATAAAATTAAGGCTTCTACCTGATAGTGAGCAGCAATGTGGAGCGCAAGTGATGCACCAGATGATTGGCCTACAATAATAATTCGTTCACATTTTTTTCTGAGTTCAAACAATTCCGTTTTTATATTTGATGACCATTCCTGCCAGGTTGTCGAGTTTAAATCTTCAGGGTTGGTTCCATGGCCTTTCATCAATGGTGCACTTAGGTAGAAACCTTTTGCTTCAAAGGATTGAATAATTTGCTTAAACTCTTGCGGACTTGAAGCAATTCCATGTAAAAAAAGAATTCCATTTTTATCCCCATCAATGAAGATTGAATTACTTCCCGGAATAAGTTTGTTATTGATGCGTAATTTCATATTTCTTATATAATTCCTGTATTCCTGCCGGATATCCGATTATTGTTAACCGATCATTTTTCTGAAGTTGTATATTTCCTTTTGGTACAATTATTTCACCCTGTCTGTGAATTAAAGCAATCAGACAACCTTCCGGTAAATTTAACTGGCTTATCATTACACCTATTAATTCTTCAGCTTTTGTATCAGGTCTTAAAATCAATCGTGTAAAACGATCATCCCTAAGCAGCATTTCTTTTAAATCCTGCTCATTTTCAGCTTCAAGCCAATTTCTTATGAATTTAGGATTATCTACATGGCTTGCTATTTGGGCTAGTATTCGTAAATGCTGACCTGGATTATCTTCGGGGCTTACCAGAAAGAAAAATGCATTTATTTTTTCAGATGAAGCATGAACATCTGAAATTTCTGAGTTAATTTCGACGAATACACCTTTTTTTACTCTAACAATAACCATTTCTGAATGTTTAATATTTAGCAAACGTAAATGTGGTAATGCAGCACCATTTGAAACAGGAGTAGCACCTACATGCGTGCCATCCATAAATCCCTTTTTCAAAGTTTCAACTTCTATGTCTAATAATCGTGATAACTTTTTTGAGGCATGATCAACAATATCAGGAAAATTTATTTCTTTATTAATATCAATAATTTGGGCACTTGCAACAACTGCATCAAAAGGATCTTGTTCACGTAAACCTTTTTCTTTCAGAATCCCACGCAATTCTGCATCCAAACCTTCAAAGCGCAACTCCCCCAAACGGGCAAAAATATGATAGATTGCCCCATCTCTTATTACTTTATCTTTTGCATAATAAAAATACCATACTGTCCCCAGAACCAATAAACCCAAAGAAAAAAGTATAGTTAACCAGCCCATTTCTGCAATCAACCAGAAAGGTGTGATTATTCCAAAAATCTGCATCCATGGATAAAGCGGTGATCTGTATCCCGGATCGTAAGAATCAATTTTACTCTCACGCATTACAATTACAGCCAGGGAACAAAGAGCAAACAAAATAAGCTGAAAAGCCCCGGCAAGTTTAGCGATTTTAGGGATATCAAAAAGCAATAAAATCAATATAATAACTGATACTGTAACATAAATAGCATTTTGGGGTATTTGATTTTTATTCAAAGAACGAAACACAGGTGACATTAAATGATCCCGGCTCATTGCCAATGGGTACCTGCTTGAACTCATAATACCAACATTTGCTACGGAGAGAAAAGCAAATATCGCTGCTACAGTCATTATTACTGACCCCACAGGACCCGAAATTTTTTCTGCGGCTGTGGCAACTGGCGTTAAACTTTTCGCCAGATCTTGTCCAGGGATTACACCAATCATTATAATAGTTCCAATTGTATAAACAACAACAACTGTGGCAAGTGCAAGAAACATTGCCCTGGGCAGATTTTTTTCCGGGTTTTTTACTTCTTCTGAAACACTGGCTATTTTAGAAAGTCCTACATAACTGACATATACAAGTCCTGCAGTAGCCATAACTGAGTTATATTCAATATTAACTATATCATAAAAATGAGTAATATCTATTTTGGGGAAACCACTAATAACAAACCAGATAAGTAAAAATATTATTGAAGCGACAAGAATAATCTGAAAGCTTCCTGCTTTTTTTGCACCAAACAAATTGATCAAACCAAAAAGCACGGCAAAACTGACAGCAATAGGCAATATTGATACATTTGGGAAAAATATTCTTAAATAGGCACCAATACCAACAAGTGCAAAGGATGTTTTTAATGCTAAAGCAAGCCATGTACCGAGCCCACCTATAGTACCCATTAACGGTCCCATAGATCGATCCAGAAAAAAGTAAACCCCTCCTGCTCTCGGCATCGCCGTTGACAGTTCAGCATTACTGTATAAAGCAGGGATTATTGGAATTACTGCAATTAAATAACTGAAAACCATTGATGAACCGGCTTTACTAAAAGCCAAACCAGGTAGAAGAAAGAATCCTGAAGCAATGGTCGCCCCTGTAGCAATTGAATATATATGCAACAAGGACAGTTCTTTTTTTAATTGTCTTTTTTTGTCTAGGATTGCCATTAAAAGTTATATAAGTAGAATAAAAACAATTATTTAGTTAAATATTATTATCGTTTTTCCACTGTTTTATTGCATTTTTTAAAAAACCTTCATTTTGTTCAAGATAAATATGCGCATTTTCTACAGAAACATCTGTTAAGGCCATAAAGATCGCAGTTTTAACATGACCGTTAGATTTTTTCAAATAATCAGAAGCTTCGTTATAATCAACATCTGAAGCCATCATGATTATTTTTTTTGATCTTTCCACCAATTTTAAATTGTTTAACTGCAGATCAATCATCATGTTTTCATAGACTTTTCCAATTTTGATCATCGCAGCCGTGGTAATCATATTTAAAACCATTTTTTGTGATGACCCTGCTTTTAATCTGGTAGAGCCCATAACGACTTCTGGTCCTGGCACGGGGCATATAGCCACATCAACATCGAAATGTACCTGCTCTCTTGGATTACATACAACGGCAATAGTTTTCGCACCTATTCTTTTTGCTTCTTTTATGGCACCTAAAACGTAAGGTGTTCTTTTACTGGCTGCTATTCCACAAAGCACATCTTTTGGTGATAGATGTATTTCTTGTACATCCTTTACTCCATTTTCTTCAAAGTCTTCATAACCTTCTACAGCTTTATGTAAAGCATCGTATCCACCTGCGATCAATCCAACAACCATCGTATTTGGAACTCCAAAGGTTGGAGGACATTCAGCTGCATCCAAGACACCTAAGCGTCCTGATGTTCCTGCTCCTGCATAAATCAAACGCCCACCTTTTTTAAACGCATCAGTAACATAATCCACTGCCTGTTTTATATACGGTATTTCTTTTTCCACAGCTAAGGGAACGTTTTTATCTTCTGTGTTCATTTTTATAAGAATGTTCTCTGTATCAAGCTCATCCAGATCAAACGTATTGGGATTCCTGCTTTCGGTTACAAGCATAGAGAGTTCATTAAAAATTTTATTTTCAGACATCTTTCAACCTTAATCTTATATACATTTTATTTGCTAAATCTTTTGATCTATCAATCCAGTTTGACATTATTGGACGTGCATCTATTTCAAGATTACCTGTTTCAGATATTTCTTCCCTGAAATTATATCCTTTTAAAGTATGTAACTCTGCTCCCTTTTTTAATAGTGGGTATGTCCATTTTATCAAGGTATCAAGATCTGCAAGTGCCCTTGCTGTAAGTATGGGAAAATGTATTTTACTTTGTGCAATAAATTCTTCCAACCGCGAATTAATAACTTTGGCATTTAAAGTATTCATGCTTACAATTTTGGACAAAAAAAGAGTTTTTTTTCTAATACTATCTATCATCGTTGTATGATTTTGATTGAAACACAGGCTTATTACTATAGCTGGGAAACCCGCCCCACTTCCCAAATCCAAAATATTTTGATTATCCCGAAGTGATTTTTTTATTTCAGAAACAAAATAAAAACTGGGCAACAAATGTCTTTCAATGATAGACGAAACATCATTTCTTGAAACAACCCGATGTTTTTGTGCATACAAAACCAGCTCATTGTAATAACTTTCCAACTTGTTTTGTTTATCAATTGCCAGGTCTAAATCTACTGTTTTCAGAAAAGCGATCAGTTCTTGAAAACTAAATTGATGTTTCACGTGGAACTATTTCCGACTTATGTTTTTCTAAATATATTAATAACACGGATAGATCTGCAGGGGTAATTCCACTTATTCTTGATGCCTGTCCTAAGCTATGCGGTCTTATTTTTATTAACTTTTCACGAGCTTCCGTGGACAGCGATCGAATATTCTTATATTCGATGTTTATTGGAATAAGTTTTTTTTCAGCTTTATTAAATTTTTCAATTAACAGGTTTTGCCGCTGAAGATACCCTTCATACTTAATTGCATATTCAACTTCTAAAATTGATGCGTCAACAAATCCATTATTAAAACCCCCCGCTGTCATCAATTCTTTTAAAGACAACTCTGGCCTTTTCAATAAATCTTTAATGCTTTGTGGCTGTGAAATAGCATTGCTTTTTTCAGAAAAAGCATCAACAAATTGCCTTGGAGACAATTTTCCAGGAAGTATTTTTTCTTTAATTTCTACTATCTGGTTTTTTTTGTTTTGCAATTTTTGATAAGTCTTGTGATCTATTAAACCTAATTCATACCCCTTTTCCATAAGTCTCATATCTGCATTGTCTTGCCTTAATAACAACCTGAATTCTGCTCTGGATGTAAACATGCGATAAGGCTCTTTATGGATTTTATTTATCAAATCATCTATCAAGACACCGATGTAGGCTTCGGATCTTTTTAATTCAAATCCAGGTAATTCTTTGATTTTAAGAGCAGCATTTAGCCCTGCTATTAATCCCTGAGCGGCTGCTTCTTCATATCCGGATGTTCCATTTATTTGTCCTGCAAAATAGAGATTTTCAATAAGCTTTGTTTCAAGGGTATGAATTAATTGATCGGGTGGAAAAAAGTCATATTCAACAGCATAACCCAATCGAATAAGCTTTGCTTGCTCCAGACCAGGAACCGTTTTAATTGCTCTTTCCTGGATGTCACCTGGCAAGCTTGTAGAAAATCCATTTACATAAATCTCATTGTTGTTAAATCCTTCGGGTTCCAGAAAAAGCTGGTGTCTCGATTTATCTGCAAAACGATCTATCTTGTCTTCAATGGAAGGACAATACCTTGGACCAATTCCTTGTATTCTTCCGGTAAACATAGGAGATCGGTCAAAACCTTCCCGAAGAATTTCATGTGTCTCATTATTTGTGTAAGTAATGAAGCAGTTTATTTGTTCGCGCTTGATACTTTCTGTTGAATATGAAAAAGGTTGTGGGTTTTTATCTGGTTCTTGAATTTCAATTTTTGAATAATCAATAGAATCTCGGTGAATTCTTGGAGGTGTTCCTGTCTTTAGTCTTCCCGATTGAAAACCTTGCAATAACAGGGATTCTGTTAAGCCTCTTGCAGGCAATTCCCCTGCTCTACCTGCACTTAATTTATTTGTACCAACATGAATAATACCATTTAGAAAAGTACCCGCCGTCAGAACAACTGCTTTTGTTTTTAATTGTCCATTTTTTAACAACCCTAAACCAGTTATTCTCCCTGAATGAATTAATATGTCAATAGCCATATCTTCAACAACATCGATATTCGAATATGAAGAAATTATTAACTGCGCCTGTTTCGCGTAAAGAAGACGGTCCGCCTGTGCCCTTGGTGATTGAACAGCCGGACCTTTTGATGTGTTCAACATCTTAAAATGGATTCCTGCTGCATCAATAATTTTACCCATAGCGCCGCCAAGAGCATCTATCTCTCTTACAAGCTGACCTTTTGCCAATCCCCCTATAGCAGGATTACAAGACATTAATCCGATTTTGTTTTTTTCTAAAGAAATTAACGCGACCTTCAGACCCAGTTTGGCTGAAACAACAGCAGCTTCAATACCTGCGTGACCGCCGCCAACAATGGCTATATCATAATTATTCATGTTTAAGTTTCACGTGAAACATTATTTTCCGATACAAAAATTCGAAAAAATGTTGTTTAAAATATCATCCGTTGAGATCTCACCTGTTATTTCAGAAAGTGTTTCTATGGCGAGTCTCAAATCAACAGCGATAAATTCAAAGCCTTGATTTGATTTAAATGACTTTAAATTATCATTAAGTATTTTTTTTAATCTGTTTAAAACATCGTATTGTCTTTTATTTGTCAATATAATGTCTTCAGATAAATCTTTTTCATTTCGTTTTATTCTTCTAATAATCAATCTTTTAAGTTCTGAAATATTCGTTTCTTCTTTTGCTGAGATTTTTATTTTATCAATCTCGAGTTTGCTTAGATATTCTTCTGTTTTGATATTTGCTTCTTTATCTGACTTATTGCCTACTATTATTAAGCTATTACTTTTTTTATGAACAAGGCTGTTTAGTATATCTAAATCGTCATTATCTATTTCGGATGATAAATCAATCATTAATAATATTAAACTTGCCGTTTCCAGAAATTTTTTTGCCCTGGTAACCCCTTCAGCTTCTATCTCGTCACTCGTAAATCTAATACCGGCCGTATCAATCAATCTAACAAGTGTATCATCCATTACAATGTCTTCATGAATAAGATCCCTTGTTGTTCCAGCAATATGAGAAACAATAACTCTATCTTTCTGAAGTAATGAATTCATTAAACTGGATTTTCCAACATTGGGTTTACCAGCTATTAATATCTCTATTCCTTTTTGTAATTCTCTCCCAGAGTCATAAGAATCTAAAAGCGAATTAACAATCGAAATACTGGATTCCATTATATCAAAAAATTTATCTCTCGAAATTATTTCAAGGTCTTCTTCTGAAAAATCAAGTTCCAATTCTAAAAGAGAACCAACATCTATTAAATTCTTCTTCAGGGAATTGATTAGTTTGGATAACTTTCCTTCTAATAAATTTAATGAATTTTTAACACTTGCTTTTGATTTTGAAGCGATCAAATCCGCTACCGCTTCTGCCTGGACTAAATCAATCTTATTATTCAGGAATGCTCTTTTTGTAAACTCGCCTGGTTCAGCAATTCTACAATTGTTATTCAAATAAAGATTAATAATTTCTTCTAAAATGAAAATATTGCTATGGCAGCTAATTTCTATAACATCTTCGCCTGTGTAAGATTTCGGTTTTTTAAAAACGTATATAATAACTTCATCAACTACTTCATTTTTATCATCAACAAATTTTCCAAAATAGAATCTACCACCTTCCATATTAGAAAGACTGTTACTTTTAAAATATTTACACGTAATGTTGATAGCATCCTTGCCTGAAACTCTTAAAAGGCAAACACTACCTCCTCTAACAGGAGTGATTGTAGAAATAATTGTATCTTCTGAAAACATATAGCCGCTTTTAAATGACTACCTTTATTTTCCTTTTCCTTTTTGCTTTAATCCTTTAACACTTTTATCATCTTCTTTATCGTCAGATTTAATAAAACGTTGCTGAATAATTGTAAGTAAATTGAACATTGTATAGTACAGATTTAAACCTGAGGGAAAACGATTAAATATGGCCAGCATAAAAACAGGCATTATATAGATCATTGCTTTTTGTTTTGGATCCTGCATAGTCATTTTTGATTGAAAAAACATTGTTAAAGCCATTAAGATTGGTAACAAGTTAAAATCAGCGCCATACAAAGGAATTGAAAATGGAAGTGTAAAAAGTGTATCTGCTCTCGATAAATCATCAATCCAACCTGGAATAAAAACTGCTCCACGTAATTGAATAGTTGATCTAAAAACAATATACAAAGCAAGAAGTAAAGGCATCTGTAACAACATGGGCAAACATCCGCTTAAAGGAGAACCATGCTGTTGGTAGAGCTTCATCATTTCTTTATTCATTCTTTGGGGATCATTTTTATATTTTTCTCTTATCTCCGCCATTTTTGGCTGAAGAACCTGCATCTTCTTGGTTGATTGATAACTCTTCTTTGTTAATGGGTAAACAATAAGTTTAACAAGAATAGAAAAAATTATAATTACGACACCCCAATTGGGTATAAATGAATGAAAAAATTCAAGAATTGGTAAAATTAATTTGCTAACAGGTCTGAAAAATCTTTCATATGCCCCATTATTCATAATTAGTTCATCTAAATTGTTATCATATTTACCTAATTCTTTATTATCTAATGGACCAATAAAAATTCTATAAGAATCATCCCCTCTTGAAGAATTATATTGTGCATAAAAACCAGTATTATATAATTTCTGTGTATAATTTTCGTGTTCTATTCCAAGGCCTTTAAAATAAATGCCATTTGACACATTAGCATTCAATACAGAAACACTTGTAATAAAATATTTTGTTCTAATCGCAATCCAATCTGCATTGCCAGAAAATGTTGTTACTTCTGTTTCCCCCGGATCACTAATTGAATAGTCTTCTAACTCACCTCCCATGTATGCAAATGCCTGACTATACTGATTATCATCTTCAACATAAGATTCTGTGGAAGGTAAACCATTTATCCAGTTAATTTGATATTGGTTGTTTAGTAAAATACCAGGATTAGAAAAGGAAATATCTAAGTCGATGTGATAAGCATTATCAAAAAAAGTAAATTCTTTTTTTATTTCAGATCCATTATAATTGAGTGTATATACAATTTTATATTCTTCATTATCCAGTAATTTCTTTTTTTCTAACTTTGTAGATGCATTATAAATATAATTTTTTGTATCAATATAACTGCCACCGGTTTCCTGAAATGTTAGTGTCAGATTATTTTTAAGATTATCAGAAATCATATTAACAAGACTGGAATCGTACTTTGTATATTTTTTAAGGATAAAGTCTTTTAAACTTCCACCACCTCTGTTAGATAATTTTACAATGTAATTTACAGTTTCTATCGTAATCGTTTTTTCTAATGAGTCATTTTGATAAATATCAACAGATGGAACCATTAAATCTTTTTTGCTATTCTCTTCAAAATTAACTTTTTTTACAGAATCTTCTTTCTTCAAATTAGTTTTATCAGGAACCAGAACAGAATCCTGTTTTACATATTGTTCTTGATCAGGTTTTATTCCTAATATGTATTCCTGATAATATGGCAGAAGTAAAAGTATTACTGCTATCAAAAGCATCGCAAATAGAGATTTTTTATCCATCTTTTTAAACCTAACTTTTTATATTAAACAAAAACGAGCTTTTTTAAGTACTCATTTTTTAAATTCTTATAAGTAATATTTTCAGTGTTTTTATATAAAAAAATCACCCTGTTATATTTCTCTAACAGGGTGAAATCAGTTCTTATATAAAATCTAATAATTCTTTTTATATAATTTCTATAATACGCTTTACCTATTGATTTTTTTATAAGGATAGCAATTTTAATATCAGAGCCGGAATCGGAATAAAAAAAAACGGGACCAAAACGAGTACTTCTCTTTGTCCCATATTTTAATATAAAAGAAATCTCTTCCCTGTTAGAAAGGGAATAACAATTATGCTGTTTTATTAAATTCATCACTCACAGTTAATTTCTTTCTTCCCTTTGCTCTTCTTCTAGCCAATACAGCACGACCATTTTTGGAACTCATTCTTTCTCTGAATCCATGTTTGTTTTTTCTTTTTCTATTGCTTGGTTGAAACGTTCTTTTCATTTATCCTCCTTTTTAAAGACAGAACGATAATTTAAATACAGCTTATTCAATTATCCAAAACTCTTTTACAAAAAAGTTTTAAACAATAATAATATTAAAAAATAAAATAATTTTTATATAATTTAAATAAAAACAATAATTTATATAGTAAAATATATACTTGATACTTATGTTAATAAAATGTTTATTTTTAAATATTTTTTATTAAAAACTTAAACAACATGTTTAAAACAACTTTACAGTGTAACTTTTTATACATGTTATCTACATAATTTTTTTAATAAAATTCTTTTAATATTTACAACTTCAGAAGTTATCAACATATCTACACTGCATACTATATATTACTATTTGATTTAAAATATTATATTATATTAGAAAGTAAAAATTGAGTTTCTTATGGCTTTTAAAATAATTGATATTATTATTGTATTTGATTAATTTTTCTCGCTTATATTGCACTGCATGGAGGATTAATGAATTTTTCAGTTTCAAGAGATAATATATTTAAAGCATTACAAAAGGTAATTAATGTTATACCTTCCAAATCTACTGTAGAAATTTTATATAATGTTCTCATTTCTTCAAAAAATAATACTTTATCGATAACAGCTACAGATTTAGAAATAACACAAATTTCCTGGACAGAATGCACGTCGAATGAAGATGGTGATGTAACAGTGCCAGGAAAATTACTTTTAGATATTATAAGAGAATTGCCCAATGTTAATATTAATTTTTCTTCAGATCAAAATCACAAAATTATTATTAAATCAGAAATGGGTGAATATAAATTATCCGGTGAAGATAAAACAGAATTTCCATCGATTCCTGCTGTAGATGCTTCGTCTAACATTAAAATTCAGAACAACGTCTTAAAAAAAATGATTGAGAAAACAATTTTTGCATGTTCTACTGATCATTTTAGACCAGCATTGACCGGTGTTCTTTGTCAGGTTATGGATTCAGAATATAGGATGGTAGCAACAGACGGTCACCGTCTTGTAAAAATAATAAATAAAGATTTTCAGGGAAATGGTAATAAAAGAGATCTAATTATTCCGACAAAAGCATTAAATTTTGTTGCAAGGAATCTTCCCGAGAATGGAACACAGCAAATAACACTTAGTGAAAATCATGTATTATTTGAATTACCAGACACCAAAATTTATTCAAGAATTATCAATGAACCGTACCCGGATTATGACCGTGTTATACCAGCTGATTTTTCTAAAGAGTTAGAAGTTGATAGAAATGGATTTATTTCATCAGTAAAAAGAGTTTCATTATTTTCTAACCCAATAACATCACAAATAAAGCTTTCTTTAAGTTCAAATAATATAAATGTTTCTGCACAGGATATAGATTTTGGTGGTGAAGCCAATGAAAATATTTCATGCAAATACACTTTTGAAAATCTTGATATAGCATATAATGCAAATTACCTGATAGACATATTGCGTCATATGGATAGTGAAAAAATACTATTAAAAGTAAATGATGCAGATGGTCCAGCTCTAATTTTTCCGGATAGTGATAATGAACAGGTCGATTTAGTAATGTTGATTATGCCTGTTCGAATTAATTAAATGCTTCTTAAAAACTTGAGTATTGAAAATTTCAGAATTTTTGATTTACTGAAATTACAATTTCATCCTGAAATAAATATTATTTACGGACTCAACGGACAAGGAAAAACAACAATACTTGAAGCAATTTACTATTTATCTCTGACAAAAAGTTTCAGAGCTAAAAACGATACTATTTCCCTAAAAAACGAATCAGAATTTTTTAATATATTTGGTGAATTTGAAGATCAGGAAAGAAGAGAACAAAGTACGCGGATCTATTTTTCTAAAAATGAAGGAAAGCATGCTTTCTTCAATAAAACTAAAGTAAAACTTTTCTCTGAAATTATTGGCAATTTACCTGTAATTCTGCTTTCCCTGGATGACATAGAACTAACATCAGGCTTTCCAACATCCAGGAGAAAATTCCTTGATGTATTATTATCACAACTATATCCAGGTTATTTACAAAGTTTGCAAAGATACAAAAAATGTATTTTGCAAAAGAATAAACTCTTAAATTCTGATGCAGATAAAAACTTATATGAAAATTTATCGGTATGGAATAATCAGATTGTTGAATATGGGACTTTAATAATTTTACACCGATTAAAATTTGTGGAATTTTTAAATAAAAATATTTGTACAGTATATAATAAAATTTCCGGTAAAACGGAAAACATATCGATAAAATATAATGCACATTTATATTCTTTAAATTTTATGATGGATAAAGCAGGTATAGAAAACGGTTTAAAGGAATGTTTGTTTAATTATCGGGATACAGAAATAAAAAGGCAAACTTCTATGATAGGACCACATCGTGATGATCTTGACTTTCTAAAAGATGAATATTCTTTTAAAACACATGCGTCACAGGGTGAAAATAAATCTTTTTTATTGTCCCTTAAAATTTTAGAAAGCAATTATATTAAAGAAATTTCAGATAAAAAGCCCCTTGTTCTTCTTGATGATATTTTTGGAGAACTTGATAATAGTCGAATTGAAAATTTACTGACATTAATCAGAAACCAGGGTCAAACATTTATTACAACAACACATAATAATAAATTTGATCAAATAGTTAATGATTCTAAAAGTTTAATTCACATATCGGGATCAGGTGCAAAAAATTGAAAAGGGGCTTTAAACCAATAGGATCAGCACTGGAAAAAGTGCTTAAAAAATATGAAATGCATGATGTATTTAATTTGCAAATTTTAAAAGACAGATGGCCGGAAATAGATAAAACAATTAGTATACATTCCGAACCATATGCATATGATATAACACAAAAAAAATTAATTATAAAAGTAAAAAATGAATCCTGGAAAAAAGAATTTGACTTAAATAAAGATCTGCTTAAATCAAAAATCCAGATACTTTTCAAAAATATTGATATTAATGATTTAAAAATAATTTAAGGAAAATATGTCGCCTAAAGATTATACAGCTCAGAATATACAGGTACTAAAAGGGCTTGAAGCTGTTCGAAAGAGACCCGCGATGTACATAGGAGATGTGACTTCACGCGGACTACATCATTTAGTTTATGAAATTGTAGATAATAGTATAGATGAAGCGTTAGCAGGTTTTGCAACAATTATCAATGTTGTAATTGGCAAAGATAACTCCATTGCTGTTGAAGATAATGGCAGAGGTATTCCAACAGATATGCATCCTGTAGAAAAAATACCGGCTGTGGAAGTAATTATGACGGTGCTCCATGCAGGAGGTAAGTTTGATAAATCTTCTTATAAAGTATCTGGGGGTTTACATGGTGTTGGCGCATCCGTAGTAAATGCTTTATCTGAATGGTGCCATGTTGAAATATACAGAGAAGGTTTTACGTATAACCAATCTTATGAACGAGGTATAGCTAAGACAAAAGTTGAAAAAGGAAAAGCTACTTCAAAACAGGGAACAAAAGTTCATTTTTTACCGGATAACACAATTTTTAAAGATACAGAGTATCATTTTGATATTCTGGCAAAACGTCTAAAAGAGTTAGCTTTTTTAAACAAAAATCTGGAAATAAATATCCTTGACGAAAGAGATGATCATAAGGAAAATTATAAGTATGAAGGTGGAATAATTGAGTTTGTTGAATATCTTGATGAAGGTCGTTCTCCAATCCATAAACCACCAATTTATATTGAAGGCATTCGTGAAGAAATTCCTGTTGAAATATCATTGCAATATAATTCATCTTACACAGAAAATATTCTGTCATATTGTAATAATGTAAATACTGTGGAGGGTGGTTCTCATCTTTCCGGATTTAAATCGGCTTTAACCCGCAGTTTAAATAGTTATGCACAAAAAAACGGTATTATAAAGACAGGTGACAAAACAACTTTAAGCGGTGAAGATGTACGCGAAGGCCTAACAGCAATTATTTCTGTAAAAGTAGCGGAACCACAATTCGAAGGTCAAACAAAAACGAAACTTGGCAACTCGGAAGTCCGAGGGGCAGTTGAGTCTTTACTCAATGAAAAACTTCTTGACTATCTTGAGATGAATCCTTCAATTGCCAGGAAAATTATAGAGAAAAGCATCCAGGCAGCACGAGCCAGGGAAGCCGCGCGAAATGCAAGAGAATTAACCCGCAGAAAAAGTGCGCTGGAAAGCAACTCGCTTCCGGGTAAGCTTGCTGACTGTTCGACAAATGATCCTGAAGAAAGTGAAATTTATCTGGTGGAAGGTGATTCTGCAGGTGGTTCAGCTAAACAGGGAAGAGATCGTCGGTTCCAGGCAATTTTACCACTGAAAGGAAAAATTCTTAATGTTGAAAAAGCACGTTTGGATAAACTTTTAAGTAACGATGAAATAAAGACAATTATTACTGCGCTTGGAACAGGAATTGGATCAGAAGATTTTGATATCTCAAAATTGCGCTATGGAAAAATAATACTTATGACAGATGCTGATGTGGACGGATCACATATCCGAACGTTACTGCTGACTTTCTTTTATCGATATATGAATGAACTCGTTCAGCAGGGAAAAGTATATATTGCACAACCACCATTGTATAAAATAAAAAATGGAAAATCAGAAACGTATGCATATACAGAGACAGAAAAAGACAGTCTCCTGCAAAAAATTGAAGAAGAAGAAAAACGAAAAATTGTACTGCAAAGATATAAAGGTTTGGGTGAAATGAATCCTGAACAATTATGGACTACAACAATGGATCCGGAGACCCGAACAATATTAAAAGTATCTGTAGAAAGTGCTTTTGATGCGGATTTAATCTTTACAACTCTCATGGGTGATGAAGTGGAACCTCGTAAAAAGTTCATTGAAGAAAACGCAAAATATGTTAAAAATCTTGACGTCTAAAGGTACCTACAATAATGGCTGAAAACGAAAAAATATTACCAAGATTAATTGAAGATGAAATGAAGGAGTCCTATCTCGATTACTCCATGTCAGTAATCGTTTCAAGGGCGCTTCCTGATGTTCGTGATGGTTTAAAACCAGTTCACAGACGTGTACTATATGGTATGCGTGAACTGGCAATGTCTTATAGTCGTCCCTATAAAAAAAGTGCCCGTATTGTGGGTGAAGTTTTAGGGAAATATCATCCGCATGGTGATGCGGCTGTTTATGATACGATTGTTAGAATGGTTCAGGATTTTTCTCTGCGATATCCCCTAGTTGATGGACAGGGAAACTTCGGATCAATCGATGGAGATTCACCAGCTGCAATGCGTTATACCGAAGTCCGTATGGACCAGATATCTGATGAATTGCTGGCTGATATTGATAAAAATACTGTTTCTTTCTCCAGAAATTTTGATGATACGCTGGATGAACCCACCGTACTCCCTGCAAGAATTCCGCACTTGTTGCTAAATGGTTCAACAGGTATCGCTGTGGGGATGGCGACAAATATTCCCCCGCATAATCTCAAAGAAATAATTGATGCTGTAAAGGCTACAATAGATAATCCGGAAATTGAAACTCTTGACTTAATGCAGTTTATTAAAGGACCCGATTTTCCTACAGCAGGCATTATATATGGAATAGAAGAAATAAAACGGGCCTATCTTACCGGTAGAGGAAAAGCACGCGTTCGCGCACGTTCTGAAGTTGAAGAAATGAAAAACGGCAGAATGCGGATCATAGTTACTGAGATTCCTTATCAGGTCAATAAACTTAATCTGCTCAACAAAATTGTTGAATTGATCAAAGAGAAAAAAATTGAAGGAATTTCCGATCTCAGGGATGAATCGGATCGCGAAGGTCTGCGTATTGTAATCGAACTGAAAAAAGACGTTGATCCTGACGCGATTCTTAATTTGCTGTATAAACATAGCCAGATGCAGGTTACATTTGGAATTAACATGCTGGCGTTGGTTAATGGCGAACCAAAAGTTTTAGGGTTAAAAGAAATAATTCATCATTTCATAAACCACCGGATTGATGTCATTGTACGACGTACACAGTTTGAACTTGATCAGGCAGAAAAACGTGCGCATATATTAGAAGGCTTAAGAATCGCCATTGATAATATTGATGAGATAGTAAGTCTTATTCGTAATGCCAACGATCCGGTTGATGCAAGAGATAAATTGATGAGCCGTTTCGGATTATCTGAAATCCAGGCAAAAGCTATTTTGGATATGCGTTTGCAAAGATTAACCGGACTGGAACGTGATAAAATTGAACAGGAGTACCAGGAACTCTTGGTGCTTATAAAAGAACTCAATGAAATTCTTGCTAGTAAAGACAGACAATTCTCGATAATCAAAGAAGAATTGGACGAGATTTCAAATAAGTATGCTGATGAACGCAGAACAGAAATAATTGAAAATTATGAAGAAATTGCCTTTGAAGATCTGATAACCGAAGAAGAGATGGTTATTACAATTTCACACGGCGGATTCATAAAAAGATTTTCAACACAAGCATATAAAACCCAAAATCGTGGAGGCCGTGGTGTTTCCGGCGCTACAATAAAAGATGAAGATTTTATTGAGCATCTTTTTGTGGCAAGTACGCATGATTATATCTTATTTTTTACAGATCGGGGACGTTGCTACTGGCTTAAGGTTTACAATATACCGCAAACAAGTAAAACGGCACGTGGAAGATCAATTATTAACCTGATTGACATTGAACAAAATGAAAAAATCCAGGCATTTCTGGCTGTCAGGAATTTTGAAATGGGTGGATACATTACAATGGTTACACACCAGGGTATTATAAAGAAAACAGAACTTGAAAAATTTTCAAGACCCAGAAAAGGCGGCATCATCGCTATTAATATCAGGGAAGATGATAAACTAATAAATGCAAGCATAACCACCGGAAATGATGACGTACTTGTTATTACCCGAAATGGAAAAGCCATTCGTTTTAACGAAAATGATGTTAGGTCTATGGGCAGGAATTCTACCGGGGTCAGAGCCATAAGGCTAAAAAAAGATGATCAGGTTATAGCTATGGCTGTTGTTGATCCGGAATTATACCTGCTAACGCTTTCTGAAAATGGGTATGGTAAGCGTACACAAATCAATGAATTTAGAATGCAGCACCGGGGTGGAAGTGGTATCATTGCAATGAATATAACGGATAAAACCGGTAAACTAGCAAAAGCGATTAAAGTAGGCGATTCAGAAGATATCATGATAATCACCGAAAAGGGAATTGTTATCCGCCAACGTGTTGAACAATTGAGCATTATTGGAAGAAATACTCAGGGTGTTAGAATGATTCGGTTGGATGATGGCGATCGGGTAAGTGATATTTCTCCGGTGGTTCAGAGTGAAGCAGATGACGAAACAGAAGAACCAGAAACAGAAGAGTAAAAACTATGAAGAAAATTTCTGATTCAACAATACGCAGACTGTCAAAATATTACAGAACATTGACAGGCTTAATAGAAAGTGGTGTTGATACTATTTCATCAAATGAAATTGCAAATATAAACAGTATTACTTCTGCACAAGTTAGAAAAGATCTCTCATTTTTTGGTACTTTTGGAAAACGGGGACTGGGTTACAATACCGAACAGCTGCGGGAGCAGATTGCAAAAATTCTTGGCTTAAAGCGTAACTGGAATGTTGCCATGGTGGGTTTTGGTAATATCGGCCGCGCGTTAATTAACTATATGGAATTTAAAAAACAGGGATTTCATATCTCGGCAATCTTTGATAATGATCCAATGAAAGTCGGCCAGGAAGTTGAATCGATAAAAATTAACAGTATTGATGATGCAGCAGATATTGTTCGGGAGCAAAACATTGAAATTGTTATTATAGCTGTTCCAGGAAAACATGCCCAGGCAACTATTGATCATTTTATAAAATGCGGTGTTCACGCTTTTCTTAACTTTGCACCAGTAGCTGTCAAAGTTCCGGATGATGTTCTGGTAAAAAATGAAAACATGTCTATAGAACTTGAAGCACTATCATTCTTTTTAACAAATGTAAAATAAAAAAAGCTATCCAAACGGATAGCTTTTTAATTAATATTTCCTAAAATAATTAATTTTTTAACGCATCTGCTTTTGAAAATGCAGCTTCAGCCTTTTCTTTATCATTAAGCTGAGTATAACAAACACCTAAATCATTCCACATTTGAGCATCTTCCGGGAATTTGTTTACTCCATCTTCCAATGTAACTTTTGCGTCTTCATATTTTTGAAGTAATAATTCTGCATTGCCTTTTAACTGATAAGAAGACTGAAATTCAGGATTAAGTTCTATTGCTTTTCCAAGATAAGTAATAGCTTCAGCCAGCTTTTCATTTTTCAGATCGGCATTTGCTCCTTTAGCAATTGCAGATTTATAAAGCAACAGGCCAAGATTAAATGGAATAGCGCTGTCTTCCTGATTTACTTCCAGAGCTTTTTTATAGATTGGGATTGCTTTATCCGGTTGTTCCATAATATCATAGCTTTGAGCTAAAAATAACAAAGCTTCGGAATTTTTAGGATCGATTTGTTGAGCTTTGTCAAACATTTCAACACCCTTGTTATAATCTTTTGATTCATAATAATATTTACCAAGATTAACCCAGGCATCAGCTGAATCCGGATAAGCTTCAGTTAATTTTTGAAAGTTTTCCATTGCTGCTTCATCGTTGCCCATCATTTTGTAACCCTGAGCTATTAAATTCAATGCCCTGAAATCTGATTTTATTGTATTGGCATCTTTGAAATTCTGGATAGCTTCTTCGATTGTTTTAATGGCTTTCTCAGATGTTGGATCTTCTGCTTTTATATAGCTGTTATAGTTCTGGGCTCCGGAATTAAATTTCTTTGCGTAATAATTCTGCATTTCTATATCAATCTTTTGCTTATGTGTTTGATCAACACCTAAAGATTTATTGAAAGCATTTACCATATCCGGGATACGGTCTTTTTTGCCGTACAATACGCCGAGTAAATACCATCCTTCAGAATTTTCCGGATGTTCTTTAGTAACTTTTTCTGCTAACATTAATGCATTGTCATAACGACCTGCATTATAATCAACAAATGCGCCTTCCAGATCTTTTGGCCGGCAACCGGAAAAAATAAAAACAAAACTCAAAAGCAATATGAGCGAAACAACATATTTGGTCATAATAATCTCTCCTTAAGAATTTAATAATTGATTTATATTTTTTTTAAAAGGTTTAGTAATAATATCTTTTTCAGTAATAAAAGCCGTTACCAATCTACCGGGTGTAACATCAAAAGCAGGGTTGTAAACCTTATAACTCTGTTTTTGATCTATATTCCAAAAGGACAAAACCTCATTAGAATCACGCATTTCAATTTCAATATCTTTGCCGTTAACAAGATTCCTGTCAAAAGATGAAACAGGCGCCGCAACGTAAAAAGGAATCTTATGTACTTTTGCCAAAACGGCAAGATTATATGTCCCAATTTTATTTGCAAAATCTCCGCTAAGTGTTACCCGGTCAGCACCAAGAATCACGGCATCAAACTTTTTTAATTGAAATAAAGATGCTGCAGCATTATCAGTTAATAGCGTACAGTTAACATTGTTTTGATTCAACTCGTAGAATGTTAACCTGGCGCCTTGTCCAAGTGGTCGTGTTTCATCAACAAATACATGCAACTGTTTATTTTGCTTAAAAGCTTCATAAATTACGGATAAAGCGGTTCCATTTCCACCCGTTGCTAAAATTCCTGCATTGCAATGCGTTAATACCGCCTTTTTATTTTCTAATAAAATGGCTCCGTTTTTACCAATAGCCTCACAGGTTTGTCGATCATCATCATGTATGGAAAGTGCACAATTTTTCAAATTTTCTAATAGATAATCTTTAGAATAATTTTCTTTAAAACAATGATACATCTTATCAACAGCCCAGGACAAATTTACAGCAGTCGGCCGGACAATGCGCATCAATGCACTGATTTCTTTATATGACAAAGGTGTGAGTTTGTTTAAATTTTTTAAACGTAAAGCCTCAAGATACAAAGCATAAGCAGCAACTATGCCAATTGCAGGAGCCCCTCTTACTCTAAGTGATTTAATAGCTTCCATTGACTTTTCAAAAGAGTCAAGTTCGATCACTTTTAATTTTTGTGGTAAAAGTGTCTGGTCTATAATTTTCAGGGTGTTGTTTTCAAAAGAAATTGTATGTAAAGTCATGCTTTATTTATTTAAAAAATATTGAACCTAAACAAATGACAAATTGTTTTCAACAAAAACAATAAAAATGGGAGTCGTAACACAATATGGTTAAATTAATAAATTTATTCCTTCTTTTTATTACATTTTCTTATAGCCAGGAAACTGTCTTTAATGAACAGGACTTTTTTAAAAATATGCAGGAATCGTATTACTCGTTAAATACAACAGACAAAAATAATTTTACAGTGCTATTAACTAATCTGCGAACGGAGCAATTTGCTGCAGAACAATGGAAAAATTCTGAAATTTTTCCGTTGCAATTAATCTGGTTCTCATCAGACAGAATGTTCTTATCTGAGCAAGGTGTTCCGGCATTAAATGATTCTGCAAAAAATGTATATACAAATCTTGTTATGGATCTTAAGAAACAAATAACGGGTGTTTTGTTTGATTTGAAAAGGTTCTATTTTAATGGCGTTTATTCAAGTATTTCCAGTGACTATTCTTTAAAAATAAATGACGATGTTGTTCAAATTGATTTTTCCACGAACGTTGAAAATGATACAACCTTCTTCAGTTATTTTTTTGGTAAAAATGGATTGTGTCTGAAAATAGAAACGGTGACCCCGGCAAACAATCTGAGAGTTGAAACATATCCGAATTTTAAAATAGTAAAAACAAAATGGCTGATTACCGGATGGGAAGTTCAAATGAGCAAAAATGGTGAAATTTATTCCGGGCTAACAATAAAATTAAACAATACTTTTGTTAGTGATGTATGGGTTCCGCAGGATATGATTATCACGGTTCAAAAAACAGAAGCAAAAGGTACAACTTTTTCTGATCTTGTTAAATTTAGAAATTTTCTATTTAATCAGCCGCTTCAGTTCATAGAACAGTCAAAATAGTTAACGCTTAATTTTGGTATTCTCATTGATGTAACCTTTGTTCTTCGCATAATTCCAAAGAAGGCGCTGCAGTAATTTTCGTCCACGATACAAACGGGACATTACTGTGCCTAGCGGTGAATCAATAATTGTGGCAATTTCGTTATAAGAAAAGCCTTCAACATCGCATAGAAGTACAACTAAACGAAATTGGTAAGGAAGATTTTCAAGTGCTGTCTTTACATCATCTTCAAAATAGTTATCCAGTAAATCATCCTTAGATTCAACCTGCGCCGGATCAACGGGCTCCATTTTTTTATAAAGATTAAACTCTTCAAGATCCTCGTAACTGATCCTTTGGGGTGCCTTAACAGCTTTTCGGTAAGCAGTTATAAATGTATTGACTAAAATTCTAAATACCCAGGCACGAAAATTGGTATTGTCCTGGTATTGGTCTAGTGCACGATAGGCTTTGTACATCGTTTCCTGAACAAGATCTTCCGCATCATTCTGATTTCTGGCCATTCGGGTTGCGGTGCTTAAAAGAGAAGGAATATGTGGCTTTATTAACTTGGAGAATTCTGCCTGTTTTTGATTCATTAATGAACTCTTCTTTAGACAAACGATTTTGAGTATAAAGAAATTGGAAATCTAAATCAAGAAATTACAAAGACTTCATGATACTAATTCTGAAAGTGCTGCCCTCTCCAGGACGGCTTTCAAGTAATATTAATTTACCCTGATGATACTCTTCAACAATACGTTTTGCAAGACTTAAGCCAAGTCCCCAACCACGCTTTTTTGTGCTGAACCCGGGCTTAAAAATATTTTTTCTGTTCGATACACTTACACCTTTTCCGCTGTCTATAATATCAATATCAATAAATTTTTCATTTGCAGAAGGATGTAAATCGATTCGGATAAATCCATTTTTGCCCTCAATAGCATCAATTGCATTTTTTATCAGATTTTCCAGAACCCATTCAAAAAGATCCTTGTTAATCTGAACAGAATAATCATTTCCGTTTTCAATACTTAATTCAAGATGTTTATTAATATTAGGAATCCGCCGTTGATAATAATTAACAACATTCTTTACAATCTCCAAAACCGGCGATGCTTTTAAATCAGGAATAGAACCAATTTTTGAAAAACGGTTTGCTATCTTATTCAGACGTGATAAATCATTTGTCATTTCTTCAACAGCTGTATCCAGTTTATCACCATCAAGTTTAATCAGCTCCAGCCAGCCGCTTAAAGAGCTTAAAGGTGTTCCAAGCTGATGTGCGGTTTCCTTTGCCATCCCGACCCAGATATGTCGCTGCTCACTTTTCTTTATGTAAGCAAATCCGAGATAACCAAAAAGAATAAAGATCAATCCTACAAGTATTGTGATATAAGGAAGGTTTCTTATTTTATAAATCTCAGCTGGAAAACCATAATAATAATACCCAAGAATTGTTCCCTGATAGGTGATAGCAATAGGTTTATTTTCAGCTGATATTTCAGAAAACATATGCATCAAAAAAAGCGAATCCTGATGGGAAAGAGTGTTAAAGTTATTAAGTGTATCCAGTCTGGAAGAGATGTTTACCCAGCTTTGCGGATTGTCATTGGAATCTGTGTAAATGATCGGATAATCAACATTTCGAATAACTTCATTAAAAAAAAAGCCAACATCACTATCCGCATCCGGATTGTTGATGTTAGCTTCAAAAATTTTTATACGAAATTGAATGTATTCTGTGGATTTTTCTTTAAGTGTATTTACAACTTCCTGGGTATACCAAAATATAACGGCAATAATAACTACACCAAGAATAAACAATAATCCTTTAAAATTAGCGCTGTTTTTAGTGAAAAACTGAAACAAAAAATATCCTATTGTAAATCTTCGAGCTGTTCTTTGGCAGTAATTTTATGTTGTGCATCATCATCAGACGTTTCAGGTAATTCAAGACATTTCTTAAATGCTTCAATTGCCAGATCATCTTTGTCCATCAGCTCATAGGTTAATCCAAGTTCAAGATAATGGTTAATGTAGTTTGGATTTAGTTCGATAGCTTTTTTGAAATTCTGCACAGCAGCTTCGTTAGATGCATCTTTTGGAACGCCACCCAGAAACATATCTGCAAAACCACGTTCTATCCAACTTAGATTAGCAATTTTACGATTCCACCGTCCCAGTACGTGATAGGCAATATCATTTTGCGGATCGAATTTTATTGCAAGGTCAGCTTCAACTTTAATCTCTTTAGACATTTTTATACGTTCTTTTGCACTGGCATCCAAAGCAACACGACCAAGGGCAATGCTTAAATACAAATGCCCCATGCTTCCTTCAGGATCTATTTTAATGGCGTCACGCGCATATTGTTCACCTTTTTTATAAAATTCAGCACGTTTATCTGAATCATCCAATTTTTCACCTAAATCGATATAGGCACGGGAAGTTTTCCAGCTTGCTTCATAATTTTCTTTATTTAATGATAATACTTTTAAATAATTATCCAAAGCTGTCTGGTTATCAAAACTCTTAAAAGCCTGATCACCTGCAGCCATGAAGGAAGTTTCACTTTCCTGGGCAGTTAAAACAAAAACAGATAACAGCAATAAAAAAAGAATACGGTAAAGTGTTGTGGTCATATTACCCCCTAATTAGTTGTTCTGAATTTCAACATTTAAGATTAGATCGTCAATTTGCATATTATCAACAATTTCCATCCCTTTTACTACTTTTCCAAACGCAGTATATGAACCCCTTAAATGGGGTTGTTCCGATTGGCATATAAAAAATTGACAACTACCGGTATCAAAACCAGATGTAGCAATACCAAGTGTGCCCCTTTCAAACGGCAGCAAGTCTTCGGAAGGAATTTCATAACCTGCGCCGCCCCATCCTGTTCCAGACGGGTCACCACCCTGAACAACAAAATCTGCAATAACACGATGAAAAATAAGGTTGTTATAAAAATTTCTTCGGGCAAGGTGTATAAAATTTTGGACAGTTAATGGACTATCTTCAGGATACAATTTTACATAAAACACACCTTTCGATGTGGTTATTTTAACTTCAAAATTTTTTTCAGGCAATGCAATCAGAGAATCTACACGTAAAAAAGCAGGCCGTATCATTTGTTGGACACGAGCGTCAATCTCTATGGACGGATATAAAAGTTTTATTTTCTGAATGATGTTTTTATCTGCAATTTCTTTAGAAATGCTTTGCAGATCTAATACAGAAGGTTTTTCATTTTTCATCTCAAAAATATCCAATATAAGCGATTGAATTTCATTATTTTCATGCTGACTAAAACGAGTAAAAGCATCAAGAAGTATCGTGTTGGAAACAAAAGTTTTATGTTCTTTTTGCCATTCAAGCGCACTGTATACAACCATTAGTAATTGGCTTTTCATTAAATCAGTTATATCCTGTACATTTAAGATTTTCTTTTCGCCGGCAACTGAAATAGCCAAAGCGGCAAGCCGTTCATTAT
Organism: Calditrichia bacterium; assembly: GCA_020635035.1. Classification (GTDB taxonomy): domain Bacteria; phylum Calditrichota; class Calditrichia; order Calditrichales; family J004; genus JACKAO01. The sequence goes on along the minus strand of JACKAO010000002.1, from coordinate 295,777 downwards.
TAACAAAAATAAAATTTTTTACAGCATTTAAAGCAAGAGGATCTTTATAAAGAGCTAAGGCTTGAATTAAATCTTCTTTAAAGGCGATCGTTCCTTTGTCGAGATTCTGCATTATTAAACGATAGGCAGTTCGTGGTTCAATCTCTGCGAGACTGTAGATAATTTTTCCTTTTACAGAATAGTCCGTTTCAGATTGGAGCTTAGATAACAAAAATGAAACGGCGTTTTCTTTGAAAACCTTTCCAAGAGTCCTTAAGGCTTCAATTCTTATATTGATCAATGGATCGTTCGTATTTTGTTCAAGAATGGAACGATCAGTAGAATCAGCAAAAACCGAAAAAGAGCGGAGTGCATATAGTTTATTTTGCCAGAAAGCAGAATTGTTTATGATACTTCGCAGGCTTCTCTGACAAAGACCAAAAGACAGGCTATCCGGTTGAAAAGAACGGCTTTCAATAATTTTGTTCAAGGCTTTCAAATAATATTTTTGTGCAAGTCCTGAAGTGTTTTGTAACTCATTTGCTATTAAAGGGAGATCTAAAGGAGAAGCAGAGTAATAAATAAAATATGCATTTTCTTTGAGATGACTGTATTGCCAGCTCGAATCAGTTACAATATTTTTTATGGCATTAACAGCTATTTTTTTGCGTGCTAGTATCGCAGCTGTTTGTAATGTATGGGACCGCAGAGAGTCAATTTCAAGTGCTGAAAGCAAAGTGGAAATTGAATTGTCAGAACCACATTTTTCCAATGCAGAAAGAACAGATCTTTTAAGATTTAGACTATTGCTTTTTTTATAAAATTCGAGCAGATGATTTTCAGCATTTTTATTTTCCATTTGTCCTATGGCAAACACGGCAGAATTTAAGAGATCAGGATCACTCTCAGAGCTTAATATCCCAAACAAAAATGAAGACAGGCTGTCGTTTCTAGTTTTTCCCATTGCCAGGAGAATTTCATTTTTTATTTTTTTTGATGCATCTTTGTATATCGGTTGCCACAGGTGTATATTCCCTTGTCTGTTATATTCTAAGAATTTGAATTCTTTATAAATTTCAGAAGAAGCATTTTTTTCTGAACAGGAATACACAAGAAAACTAAGAAAAAGTATCACCGGTAAGTAAAATTTCATAATAAATCCAGGGAATTTTTATTAAACGGGTCATATATTAAAGGGTTTGACATTAATTTACTATTTAATTAATTTTTAAATCCAATTTTCTTTGTGAAATCACTATTTTTAATACAATTAAGTTGTTGGAGGAAGGATGGCTCAAAATTCTGGAAAAGGCTCCATATTACTGAAATTATTAATTGTAATTTTTGCAGTAGCACTCATACTCGTAATTAAAATTCCAGCAGAAATCTGGGATCAGGAAGCTGCTGAAAAAGTTCAATCTCAGTATAATTTATCAAGTATCTATGAAGCTGAAAAATATTATCATCGTTTGACAAAATCTTACACCACTGATAAGGCTGAACTTTTATCAGTGCTCAAGAATGACTCAACCCTGGTAAAAGTGCAACAATTAGTTAATTACACCCAGCAATTGCGTGGTGAAATTGATGCATACTTTGAAATACCTTATATAAAAGATTTGCTCACAATTAATCAGAATATTTCTGTAATTATTCAGGATCTTGTAACCAATGAACGTTATTTTAAAATTGATAAAGATATCCTAAACGAATCAGAACAGCTCAGCATGCGACTGGCTGTTTTTTCGAATGATGTAAAATATCCAAATTATGCGCATTGTGTAACATATATCGATTCGTTATATGAACTGCGTCGTGATTTGTCAGATTACAGTCTTCAGACAGCCGCGTCAAGAAATGCCTATTTAACTGAAAAAATCAATCAATCCCTTTCAGGTATTGAAATTGATCAGTTTAACAGTGAGTGGTCAGAAATCTTTGCAAGCCTTGATGCTTTTCGTAAAACTGTAGAAGGCACGGAAATAAGTTCACAAACAAGTGTTGCAGCCCGTATTAAAGAATTTGCAGGAAAAGTGAATAATGCTCTTGCAGATATCAAACAGGGAAATACATCCGGCGATATAAGTACTGCCAACGCAGCCAACCAAAAATTTAATGACATCTACCAGGTATTCATTAACGATTTTCTTGTAACCAGTAAGCCGGCACAATTCAGACTTTCTCTGGAAGACTCTATGGTTTTATATATTTCAGATGAAAACTTTGTTTCACCTGTAAGTAAAGAACCTTACAAAATGATTATTACTCCGGATTCATCTGATATAAAAATTGAAAGCCCGATGTTGCTTGAAGAGCTCCGTGAAAAAGTTAAGCCGATTGCAGATCAGATTGCTGCATTAGAATTTCTGCCTTATTATCAGGCGTATTTAGATACATTAAATTCTATTCATCAACGTGGCCTTGAAATTAAGCAAGAGCTGCGCCGGAATATTGATATTACAGTTAAAAATAAAGAGATCGAAGAAAAAATTAAAAAGTATATGAACGGCAGTGAGTATACAGCAGCTAAAGAATTATTAAGTTTTTCACCGGTTGTATACAATACCGCCAGCTATAGCGAACTAAGCAACAATATTGAAAATGCACGTAACGCTATTAGTATTTTTGATCAGGTTTACAGCGGAAACATTTTTGATAATATTGATTCTTTACAAGCTGATTTTTCAAAACTGATCGAAGAGTACAATACAATTTTATCAGAAATCAGAAGATTACCGCGTGGAATTACTAAATTTGAAAATGACGCTTTGGAACTTGATCAGATAGTTCAGAACATAAAAAAGAAAAGCCCGTCTACAGATTCCGAATTACTAAAGAAAGTTGAAAGTAATCTGGAAGAAAGTTTGTTATTTGCCACAGAAGGTAAGGATATCCGTGTTTATGGTGTTTTTAATAAACACCTTGAAAACTTCGGTTATGTATTTAAAAACACAAAAAGCTGGGAAGAAGAAAAGGAATAGTTTTTTAATATGAGCCGGTTGCATTCAGCCGGCTCAATTACATAAAAATATGATTAATACTTTTAGTGTATCCTTCTCTGATAATGCTTTTCAAATCATTCACGTTTCGAATGAAAATGAACAGCAAATTTTGCATGCCGGAAATCAATTTGCTTACCCAAATATCTCCGCAATCGATCAATTATTTACTTCAGAAAATATAAATTTTGTATCAGACAAAATCTCTTCCTTAAAAGAAGAAAAAAAAATTGAAAATCTGAGCCTGGTCTTTTCAATCCCGTTTAATTATTCTATTGTTAAAAAAGTGTGCTTTCCCCATGAAAGTTCAAAAGAGCAGAAAAAAAATCAAATAGAATGGGAGCTTTCTGCAAATCTTTCAGAACCGATAAATTCATTTAAAATTATGATTGTCAATGAAAACAAATCAGCTCCCAATTATGTTGAGGCAACGGTTATAGCGATCGACAAAAAAATTATTAGAATGCTTTCGGAAATTGCCAATGACAATAATGCGGAAATTTCGCGGCTTATGCTTAATTGTTTTGCAATAGAGAATTATATTACTGAAGAAAAAAGTTTTAAAACGGATATTAATTATTATTTCCTTAAAAACGCTGAAAAATATATTGAACACCACTTCTATTCTGGAAAGCAGTATTTGCTCTCATATATAGATCCCATAAATGGAAGCCGTAATCGCGATGAATTTATAGTAGAGCGATCCAATGAACGTTATAAGCAAGTCTTGCATTTAATAAAAAAACTTAATAATAATAGTCATTGTGTTTTATACGCATATGGAAATGGGCTGCAGACATCAACGGTTGATAGTCTTAAAACGGGACTATCCCTTGATGTAGAGTATGCCTCAATAAACAACTTTCCTGATCCGGATAGTTTTAAATATCTGGAAGCATGGGGATCAGTATTATAACTCAGAATGATTCTGGGGAGGATTTATGGCTAAGTATAATCTTTTAGAAGATGATGATATTTTTGATGAAGAGGATGATTTTTCCGGTAAAGACAAAGAAGATAAAGTAAAGCCTGAACCTGAACCGGAACAAACAAATCAACTTGATATTGAAATTGATGATGACCTTCTCAATGATGAGCCGGATGATCTGTCTATGGAAGAAGACATTATTTCCGGTAAGTCTATGCAAAGTACTATTTTAGATAAAGACGAACCTGAAATTTCAATTCCTGAGAACGAAGAGCAAGAATTGCCAATCGAGGAATATGAACCGCAAGTAGTTGATAGAGAAGAAGAAAAATCACCAGAAATAACCGCAGATAAACCATATCTTACAGAAGATTATGCAGATGAAAAACAAACAGGAATTAACTATAAGCCTATAGTTATTTCTGCTGCGATAATTGTTGCATTAATTGCTGTCTATTTTATTGTGGATATATTTATTTTGTCAGCAAGTTCAGAACCAGAAGTTGCTGAAAACACTACTCAACAACCGGTTAAAACTCCTGAACAAATTCGTCAGGAACAGGAAGCTGCTGCAAAAACTCAATTTTTGGCACAACTTGCCGGAGAAACACAAAAAGATGTCAACAATATAAATACAATTCTGGATAACATTTCCAATACTGCAAAACTTTCTAGCATATTATTATATGACAAATCGTTATTATTGGAAGTTTTTGGTACCACACGTGCGGAAATCGCTAAAACAAATATTAATCTGAAAAATAAAATGGCGGATAAATCTTTTGTGGTTGTTTCTTCTCAATCACGCCCAGGTCCAAATGGCGGGGTTTTTGGATTATTTAAGGCAGATATTAATGGTGGATCATCTGCAGCATCAAAAAATGTTAATACAAACTTTAATACAATTGTTGATGCCCAAAACTGGTTAAAACAACAATCGGCCAATGAAGGCTTAAAAGTTAAATCCATTGATAATCATTTTGTTGCTGATGAGAAAAATTTTAAAAAATTTAATGTAGAAACAACTATTCATGGCTCCATGGCAGCCTGCAAAAACCTTTTGAATAAATTATCCAGCAATGGAAGTCAGTTAAAAATTAATAAGCTTAATTTAACTGCAGCTGATCAGAAAAATTTCCAATCCAAGAACTTTCAGCTAAAACTTGTGTTGGAAGTATTTGTTTGATTTATGCGGATAATATCCGGTATTTATAAAGGACGTCGATTACAAGCTGGTAATGATTTATCCATCCGACCTACTACAGACAGAGTAAAAGAATATATCTTCAATATTCTTCAGGACTTTCCGGAAAATAAAGTTGTTGCTGATATCTTTTCAGGAAGCGGTAATCTGGGGCTTGAGTCACTTAGTCGTGGTGCTGCCAAGGTTGTTTTTGTTGAGAAGAATATCAGTTCTGTAAAAGTATTAAAAAAAAATCTAGAAACATTTAGAATTACTTCTTCAAATTATTCAATTATAAACACTCCAGCTCAAAACTTTGCAGCGGGAAATCATGAAGATATACAGCTTTATCTGCTTGACCCGCCTTTTGTCTATCCTGAGTTACAATTATTAATCGATACATTTACCCGATCAGAGCATTTCATGATTGGTAATCTTCTTGTTTTAGAGCATGAAGTTTCTAACAATATTAAATTAGAAGGAGATTTACCATATAATGTTTTGAAACAAAAGAAGATGGGAAGAAGCCTGATTTCTTTTTTGGAGAAGAGGAGTTAAAATGAAAAATAAAATAATATCCATATACCCTGGAACATTTGATCCTATAACCATGGGCCACATTGATATTATTGAGAGAGCATCAAATATTTTTGATCATGTAATCGTGACAATCGCGATTAATCAATCTAAAACGCCTTTATTTTCAATGGAAGAACGTATCAAAATGATACACGATGCGGTGGATATTTTTCCAAATGTTACGGTTGAAGAATTTGATGGGTTGCTCATTAACTTTGCAATTAAAAAGAAAGCAAAGGTTATTATCCGCGGACTTCGAGCTATTTCTGATTTTGAATATGAATTTCAGATGGCGCTGATGAACAAAAAGCTTTGTTCTGACATTTCAACAGTTTTCCTGATGCCTAATGAAAAATATACATATTTAAATTCGACGATTGTTAAAGATGTAGCAAAATTTAATGGGAATGTTGATAATTTTGTTACTAAATTAGTAGCAGATGAATTAACTAAAAAATTTACTAAAAAATGATGAACCATGAGCTTTATATCTAATATCAGACAAAAAACCAAAGAATCCGGAATAAAAACAATTCTTTTTCCGGAAGGCGAAGATCTTCGTATGCAGCAGGCAGTCAAATTTCTTAAAGATGAAAATCTAATGAAGCCTGTCTTGTTGGGAGATAAAGTAAAAATTGATACTGTATCAAAAGAAAATAATATCAGCCTGGATGGAATAGAAATTATTGATCCTTCCCAAGAAAGAAATCCTGATTTTATTCAAGAGTATTATGAACTGCGCAAGAAAAAGGGGATGACAGAAGAACAGGCTGAAGAAACACTGAAAAACCCGCTTTTTTATGCAGCGATGATGATTCGCAAAGGTATGGCAGATGCAGCAATTGCAGGTGCTGTTAATACAACAGGCAATGTACTTAGGGCCGGGATACAAGTTATTGGTCTCGCAGAAGGAATAAAGGTTGTTTCCAGCTGCTTTTTTATGGTTTTACCTGATGGAAAAGTGCTGACTTTTGGTGATTGTGCTGTAATTCCAAACCCCGATATTGAACAGCTTGCAAGCATTGCTGTAAGTACTGCCGAATCACATCTAAAAGTTGTAAAAGAAACACCAAAAGTAGCAATGCTTTCGTTTTCAACAAAAGGCAGTGCGGAACATGATGATGTAACAAAAGTTATTGAAGCAACAAAACGTGTTAAAGAATTGAAACCGGCCTTGGATGTTGACGGGGAGTTACAATTTGATGCAGCATACAATGAGCAAATAGGAAAAAGAAAAGCCCCGGAAAGTAAGGTTGCGGGCCAGGCAAATGTCTATATTTTCCCGGATCTTGATGCAGGAAATATTGGATATAAAATAGCTCAGCGTTTGGGAAAGGCAGAAGCTATCGGGCCAATAATACAGGGGCTGGCAAAACCGTTTAATGATTTATCCAGGGGTTGCAGTACAGAAGATATTATTAATACAGCATGCATATGCAGTTTGCTGGCATAAAGAAGGAGATATAAAAAAATATGCCAACATATGATTATAAATGTTTAAATTGTGGCAAAGAGTTTGAAGAATTTCAAAAAATGTCTGATCCGGTGTTAACAGTCTGTCCGAAATGCAAAAAGGAAACTCTTGAAAGAAAAATTGGAAGCGGAGCAGGTTTATTATTTAAGGGCAACGGATTTTATATAACCGATTATAAAAACAAAAAAAGCGAAGATAGCGGAAAGAAAACCACGACAGGTAACTCGACTGACTCTGCAAAGACAGAACCTCCGAAGAAAACAGAAAAAAAAGAATCAGCTGCTAAAGACTAAAGTCTTACATAAATGAAAGGTTCGTAAAATGTCAAAGCTTAAACAAAAACTCCAGGAAAAAATCCCTGAATACAGGGAACGGATCAGTAATTTAGTAAAAAACTATGGTGATGTTAAAGTTGATGAAGTTAAGATTGCGCAAATTTATGGTGGAATGCGCAGTCTTAAATCTTTAACAACAGATATCTCTTATCTGGATCCAAACGAAGGTATTCGTTTCCGCGGGTATACAATTCCCGAATGTCTTGAAAAACTGCCAAAACCCAAGGGAGCAGAAATGCCTTTTGTAGAAGGTCATTTTTACTTGCTTCTGACAGGTGAAATTCCTACAAAAGATGATATTTCGGATGTTGTTGAAGAATTTCAAAAACGCAGCAAGGTACCAGGTTATGTCTTTAATATGTTACGGGCAATGGATAAAGATACCCATCCAATGAGCATGTTTTCTGCTGCTGTACTGGCATTACAAAGGGAATCAATTTTTGTAACCCGATACAATGAAGGCATGTCAAAAATGGATTACTGGGATCCGATGTATGAAGACTCCATAAATTTATTAGCAAAACTTCCGGAAATAGCAGCGTTTATTTATCGCCTGAAATATAAAGGTGATACCCCTATTGCACCTGATCCAAAATTGGATTTTGGAGCAAACTTTGCCCATATGATGGGAATCAAATATCCATATGATGAAATTTCCCGACTGTATTTCATTCTGCACAGTGACCATGAAAGCGGAAACGTAAGCGCACATACTACGCATCTTGTAGCAACAGCTTTATCTGATGCGTATTATTCTTTTGCAGCCGGAATGTGCGGATTGGCAGGACCGTTGCATGGTTTGGCCAACCAGGAAGTATTACGCTGGGTTCAAGGCGTTATGGAAAAAATGAATAATAAAGTCCCTTCAAAAGAAGAAATGCAAAAATTCGTTTGGGATACTCTGAATTCAGGACAGGTAATACCAGGTTTCGGTCATGCTGTTCTCCGCAAAACAGATCCGCGATACAGTGCGCAGCGTGATTTTTGCCTTAAACATCTTCCGGATGATGAGATATTTAAAGTTGTCAGTCTCTTGTATGATGTTGTTCCGGATATTTTAGTTGAGCAGGGAAAAGCAAAGAATCCATGGCCAAATGTTGATGCTCAATCTGGCGTAATCCAGTGGCACTATGGAGTCACAGAATATGATTTTTATACGGTGATGTTTGGTGTAGGCCGTGCGATTGGTGTTCTAAGTAACATTATTTGGGACAGAGCAGTTGGACAGGCGCTGGAAAGACCAAAATCACTTACAACAACCATGCTTGAAAAAATTGCTAAAGAAGCAAAAGGTTAATCTTGTTTCAAACATAAAGCCGGGTATTATGCCCGGCTTTTTTTTATTCAAAACGCCCATCACTATACCAACGAAAAGATGTAACACCTTTTGGTGTTGATAACCACAAGAAATCTCCATCCACTTCAATATGCGAAACCCTGTTGTCTGCCAAACCATCTTCTGTTGTATAGATATACCAATAATCTCTCTCGGGGTCATATTTTAATAACCCATTATTTGTAGCAAACCAGACGTACAAATCTGTGAAGGCTATATCAGTAATATCATTTTTAAATGATAAATTTAGTGCAGGATAAGATTTCCATATAGCGCTTTTAAGGTCTGTATAACCAATTCCATTTAAACCTGCGAACCATAATTGGTTGTTCGAATAACCAATAGCGGATATATAATTATCAGCAATGGCGCTTCGAGAATTGATCAATTTTAATTTTTGGGATGAAATATCAAACTCTGCAATTCCCTGGTTTGTTGCCAGAAATATAACTGAGTCAGAAGCACAAAGTTTGTAAACGGCATTTTGTTTCAGAAGAAGATTTTCCGGCTGACTAAAAATTTTTGTTTGGGGATCATAAACAAAAAAACCATAAACTGTGGCAATATAGAGAATATTTTTATGGGCCAGCAGATCATAAATCTTATCACTCTTAACAACATTACCCCGCTGATAATTTGTCCATTTTTCTTTCTTTTTGTTGAAGGATAAAAGACCCTGCTCTGTGCCGAAAAAAATCTCTGTGCCGATTTTCGCCATAACCTGAACATCGTCCGAGAAAAGACTGGAAATAATGCCTGATTTATAATATGTCCAGTGATCTTCTCTTGTATCCCAAAGCGCAATACCACGTTCTTCAGAATCGAAAGGTGTTCCGGCCATCCAGATAAAATCCCCGTCCAATAATACATCTTTCGGATAAATAGCTGCAATCGACTGTTTACGGAAAAAGATATCCTGCATATCAAGATCACCTCGGGCAATACCGGTACCATTGGTGCCTATCCATAGTTTATTCCAGTTATCTACAATCCTGTCAGTCACTTCATAAAGTCGATTATCCGGATCAAAAATTTTTCCGTCAAGCATTATCTGATAGTTTTTTTCCGGAAAAAAATTAGGCCAGTTTGATACAGGCGGCCGGGAAAAAGCCGGAAATCGATAATTATCAGATCTTTGATATGCAAAGTCTGCAGAACGTCTTTGGGGTAATTTATCTCCTGACGGCTGCCAATATTGAAAGGCCAGGTTAAATACATCCACACCCTTTTCTGTCCGGGCAAACAGCTGGTTACTATCATAATCGAAAACAACATTTATTACACGATTGCTTCGCAAGCCATTGCTCGTTGTCAGTGGAAAAAGCCATTCTTCATCAAAAAGATTATAACGCAAGACTCCGCCGGCAGTTGTTCCGAAATATATATTTTCAGGACCAATATCTATGGATGTGATGTAATTAGAATACCCGTAAGTAATCCAATCATCAGCTTCATAATGAGTGAAGCGGTCGAAAGAAATTTTGTTGACCACCTGCGCGGATAAAAGACAGAAAGTCAGTAGAATTAAATAAATAATAGTTTTCATTTTGGCTGGTATAATAAAAATTTTCAGGCTATCGGTGTATTATGTTTTACACCATATTTTTCTAGAAGAAGTGTGATCCTGTATTCATTTTCTTTATGGTATTTTACTTTTAAATATACCATATCATCATCATATTTTTTTTCAAGAATGGTAGCAAAATTATGTACAAGGTGTTCATTAAATCCTTTAGAAAAGCTGAGATGCAGTTCTCCCACTACATACTGATCATCAAAGGATTGAATAATAGTTTTCTTCAGATTTTTAAGACCAATGTGCCTTGAAGCAGATATAAAAACTGAATTCTCATATCTGGATTTGATATGCTGAATTGTTGCCTGGTCAGAAATCATATCTACCTTATTAAAAACTAAAATGCGTTTATTCTGATGGGCATCAATTTCACTCAACAGTCCATTTACGACATCTATATGTTCATCGTAGTGGGGATGAGAAATATCTACAACATGTAAAAGCAAATCCGCTTCACTGGATTCAGAAAGAGTGCTTCGGAAAGAAGCAACCAACTGGTGCGGAAGTTTACGGATAAAACCAACGGTATCACTGATCAGGACGGTTAAAACATCATTTATCGGGACACGCCGGATTGTTGTATCAAGAGTAGCAAACAATTTATCCTCCACGCCAATATCTGCATCTGAAAGAGCATTCATAAGTGTGGATTTTCCAGCATTGGTGTAACCAATTAATGCCACACGATACATGGAATCTCTGTGTTGACGACGTGTGGAATTTTGTTTGTCAATTTCTGCAAGACGGATTTTAAGCTTTGATATGCGTGTGCGAACCAATCTGCGGTCTGTCTCCAGCTGAGTTTCTCCAGGGCCTTTTGTACCAATACCCCCTACTTGTCTTGAAAGGTGTTGCCATTGACGAGTTAACCGCGGCAATAAATAATTTAACTGCGCTAGTTCTACCTGGGTTTTCGCTTCACTGCTTTTTGCATGATCAGCAAAAATATCCAGGATTAAAGCTGTCCGGTCAATAACCTTTATATCCTCCAGAACACGCGAAATATTCTTAACCTGAGCAGGTGAAAGTTCATCATCAAAAATAACAAGGTTTGCATTATGTTCTTCGATGAGCTCCTGAACCTGTTCCAGTTTTCCTTTTCCAATAAAATATGCGGAGTCAGGTGCCGGCCGTTCCTGCACAACCTGTGCCTTAACATCTGCCCCGGCTGTTCGGGCTAATTCTTTAAGTTCATTTAAATGATCATCAACTTCTATCCTGCTCACTTCAGGGCGTCGAATAGCAACAATAACAGCCTGTTCATTTTTGGAATCTATATAATTTTTTTTGATCTCTATCATATTCTTATTTTAAAGGAAGTACCTTCAATCTTTTTTATTAAAATCATTTCTGAAACAAGCATCAGGAAAGCGAGAATAAGAAAAAACAGCCATAATTCAAAACCAATACGTGCCTGTTTAATTGCTTCTGTGAAATTTACATCATCCAGGCTGGTAATTAAAAAAGGAAAATCATTTTCATTTAAAAATGGTTGTTTTAATTCAGCAGCATTATGGTTTACAGCTAAGGTAGAAACAATCTTATTATTGCTTGTTAAACTGTAAAATCCTTGTTGTTCAGCAATGCCGCCGTTAAAAAATAAACTGTTACTTCGTGGTTCAGGAATTACAGAAAAATCATCATTATCAGGATTTATAATATTATAAATATTATCAATCTCTGTATTATTTGCTTCAAAAGATACCAAATCACCTATATGAGAACTGTGTGATTCAAAAACTTCATTCTGCGCAGCCAGATAAAAAGTTCGATAAAGCATTGGAACAAAGAGTCCATTAATTTCCAGATTGGTCCAGTCGGACTTAAAAGCATTACTAAAGATGTAAATATTTTTAGTTTTTGTTAACATCACATCCCGATTTACCAAAGTAATCAGGGGATCCAGATATCTTTCTTGTTTATAATAACTATATAGAACCGGGGCTAAAAATGTTGATGATGTTTCTCTGAAAAGAGAAGAAAAAACAGTATTAGCATTTTTTTCATTTTCAATAGAATAAAAATTATCATTTTTTGCGTCGATCTTTTCCTGGAAACGAACAGAAATATTTAATTTGCTAAAAAAGTCATTATAACCCGAAAGCGCTATTTTTTCTCCCGGAACAATAATGACTGATTTACCCGCTTGTATGAAATCATTTGTTTTTCTGACAAAACCGTCATTTAAATTTTCAGGATCATCAAAAACCACCAGATCCAATGAATTCAGATCCACTCCTGGCCATTCGCTTTGTTTAATTTCCCTGATATTAAAAAGCGAGTATGAAGATAAAACATCTAATGCGGTCCGGGTGCCGGCTGAAAATTGATTGGAAACATATAAAGCATTGATTTCATCTTTTAAAAACAGCGTTAAATAATATCGATTATCAAAACTCAAATCATCTTCATCAATCTGCAGCATTAGCCGGTGTAACCCACTGGTTTTTGGGGTGTAGATAAGCTCGACTTGTTTTTCCTGCCCGGGGTCTAATGAAATATAATTCATCGCCACTCGTTCATCGTTATTGAATAAACTTAAATTCGTTTCACTGACAGATTCCGAATTATGATTTGATAAAAATACATTCAGGGTAACCGGCTTATTTATTTCAACTAATTGATTTTTAACAATCACCGAATCAATACTGCGGTTGTGAAAGTTACTTTGTTCTTCAAGGTTAACCTTGTACGCTTTAAAATTACGAAATTCATTAAAGTTAACTTTGTCGGGATTTGAAATTGATGGTATGCGGAAATCACTTATCAGATATAACTCATTGTTTAAACTGACATCTGCTTTGAAAATAGAATCGCAGATATTAAAAAACCTTTCATAATCGATTGTGTTATTGCTAACATTTAAGCCTTTAAGAAAAGCATCTCTGTTTTCATTACGGATCCGCAGCGGGTTGGCGAATTGATTTGAAAGAATGTAGACATGATCGTTTTCATCAAAAACTTTAAGTAATTGAGTGAGCTTTGTTTTAGAAATATCAAAATAAGTCTGAGATGAAGCAAAAGCCTGCATGCTGTAGGAATCATCCAGAAGAATAACTGCAGTTGTCTGGGCATTGGCAGCATCACTTCCTAAAAATGAATTCATAGTCGGCCGGGCAAAAGCCATTACCAGAAAAACAATAAACAACGTCCGGGCAGCAATTAAAAGAAACTGATAAAGCTTGACTCTTTTAATGCGCTGATTCTCAATTATTTTTAAAAACTTAATTGAACTGAAAGGAAGTTTTCTGGCTTTTTTGCGACTAAGAAAATGAAGAATTATTGGAATACTGGCTGCAGCTAAAGCAGGTAAAAGAAAACCATTTAGAAATGTGAACATTAAAAGCGGGAAACTCCTTATTTATGCTAGTGGAATGTTACTTATCTTTAGTCAGAAATCAAAAACATTTTACTGATTTTAAAAACTAATACAATTGAATCTATGATAACATTGTCCTAAACTAACCGTGACAATTGAAAATGGTTTCTTTGAAAAGTAAATGGACTCAATCCCCTACTCACAATTAGCCCGTATTTATGATAAAGTGATGGCTCATGTCAATTATAAAATGTGGGCTGAGTATGTCAGAAATCTTTTTCAGTTTGCGGATATACCGATTCAAACCTTGGTGGATCTTTCATGCGGCACAGGAAAGCATATCGCTTTTATGGCAAAATCAAAATTAAAAGTTGCAGGTTGTGATCTGTCAAAGGAAATGTTAAAACGGGCTGCCCAAAAATCTGCCTTAAAAAAAGTCCCGTTTTTTGTAAATGATGCGGTGACTATCGCTTTAAAAAGAAATTCTTTTGATGCTGCTGTTATGCTGTATGATTCCATCAATTATATTTTTGATGATAAAGATGTTTTGCATTTACTGGATGAAATCTCACGAATACTAAAACCGGGTGGTATCTTTATATTTGATATTGTAACAAAAGCCGGGTTAAAAAGAACATTTGACAACTATTATGAATCGGACAGCTGGAATGGATTAGCCTATCAAAGACGAAGTTGGTTTAATTCCAAGGAACAAACTCAGCATAATGAATTTTACTTGCTGTTTAACGGCAACAGTTTCAGGGAAGAACATATCCAGTTTATACGCCCGGGAGAAGAATGGAAACGGTTGATTAAAAAAAGCGGGATGAATTTAATACAGGAGTTTAGTAATTTTACATTTTTACCTGTTGATCAGAAAAGTGAACGAATCCATTTTGTTTGCAGGAAAGAAATGCAATGATTGAGTTTTATAATGTTCATACGAAAATTGATAACAGTGTTATCCTTAATAATATCACGTTTCGGATACTAAAAGGAGAGTTTGTTTTTCTGAAAGGATCAAGCGGGGCAGGCAAATCTACTATTCTCAGGCATATATATATGGATCTCTATCCAACCCAGGGTATGGTGATTGTTGAAAATTACAGTTCTGCCAAAATAAGCGATAAAGAAATACCTTTTCTGCGTCGCAAACTTGGAGTTATTTTTCAGGATTTTAAATTGTTATCAGACAGGAATGTGTTTGATAACGTTGCCTTTGCACTCAGGGTAACCGGGGCAAAAAGCAATGAGATTAAAAGAAAAGTTATGCGGGTTCTTACAGAAGTTAATCTGGGGCAGAAGCGCAACATGTATCCATCCGAGCTATCCGGAGGTGAGCAACAGAGAGTTGCTATTGCAAGGGCTATTATAAATAATCCATTTATTATTCTGGCAGATGAACCTACGGGAAACCTTGATACTAAAACATCTGTTGAGATTATGGAAATACTGGAGAAAATAAACCGCCAGGGAACAGCCGTACTTATGGCAACGCATTCGCAGGAAATCCTTAAAAAATATAAGCACCGAACATTGACTATTGAAAATGGAATTTTAGAAAAAGAATGAATTTCTGGTTTACAATCCGTGAAGGATTCAAAGGATTCAGCCGTGCCCGGTTATCCACCTTTATTTCAATTTCATCCATAGTATTTTCCCTGTTCCTGATATCTGTTTTTCTAATTGTAAGCTTAAACATTGATTCATGGATCAGCCAGCTGCGATCAAAATTGGAGCTTGAAGTTTTTATTGACCGGACTAAATCCGACAATGAAATACAATTAATTCAGCAGAAAATAAACAAGATCAATGGTCTTGCAGAAATTAATTATATCTCTAAAGAAGATGCGGCAAAGCGATTTGAAAAAGAGTTTGGCCAGAATATTTACAGCATTCTTAATAGCAATCCCCTGCCCGCTTCTTTTGTGTTAAAGTTAAAAAAAGAGCATCAGAATGCCCAAAGTGCTCAGATTATTACATCAGAAATATCCAAAATTGACGGAGTTGAAGAAGTTATATATCAAAAAGAATTAATCAGTGTAATTGATAACTATATTGAAATACTTTACCTGGGCGGAATACTGATTATTGTTCTGTTGATAACAATTACTTTTATCCTGTTGTACAATACAATCCGGCTTACAATTTATGCCAGACGTGATATTATTGAAATCATGAAACTGGTTGGAGCCAAAAAATCTTTTATAAAAAGACCGTTTGTAATTGAAGGCATCCTGCAGGGGGTATTAGGCGCAGGCTTCGCTTGTGTTGCTGTGTACTTTGCTGTAAAACTTATTATACGATTTGTATATCCATACCTGATTTTAAAGTCGGAAATTTTTGCTATTCTTTTCGTTTTAGGATTTTTAATCGGATATCTTTCAAGCTGGATGAGTGTCCGTAAACATTTACAAACCTATTAATGTTAAATCACAAAACACTGCTTTACTTGACAGCCACGCCCTGTGTTTTTAAATTTTGCGGCTCTGCTGTGATGTAACGGCATGAATAAGTAAACCATCTAAAGATGTAAAATAAAAAAATTGGAGTTATAAGGTGTCAAACGTTAAAGAGAATCATGATAATGAAACCCAGGAGATGGACGATAAAGCGAAAAGTGCTTCCGGTAAAAAACCTGTAAAAGAGTCAAAAGTTATTAAAGAACTAAAACAAAAATTAGAAGAAAATGAAGCAAATCTGAATAAAATTCAGACAGAGAATGAAAAGCTTAAAGATCAGTTGCTCAGAAAGATGGCCGAGTTTGATAATTATAAAAGAAGAACAGAAAAAGAATTTATTGACAATATCCAGTCTGCCAGCCGCGAACTGATTGAAGAATTACTACCTGTCCTGGATGATTTTGAACGATCTATTCAGCATGCGGAATCGGAAGGAGTACAATCTCCACTTCTGGAAGGAGTGCAGCTTGTATATAAGAATTTAATGAAAACATTAACCAAACGCGGTTTAAGTGTAATCGAAGCAGTCGGCCAGGAATTTAATCCGGATGAACATGATGCATTGGTACAGGTTGATTCCGATAAATACGAAAGCGGATATGTTGTTGATGAGCATCTTAAAGGATATCGTCTAAATGATAAAGTTATCCGTCATGCACAGGTTCTGGTTTCAAAATAAGGCATAAAAATGGCAAAAAGAGATTATTATGAAGTATTGGGTGTTTCCAAAGATGCCCAGGCTGATGAAATAAAAAAAGCATATCGTAAACTGGCAATGAAATATCATCCCGATAAAAACCCGGGAAATAAGGAAGCTGAAGAAAAATTTAAAGAAATCGCCGAAGCATACGCTATCTTGGGAGATGCTCAAAAACGGGAAAAATATGATCGTTATGGACATGCCGCAGAAAATATGGGAAGTGGCGGTTTTGGTGGTGATCCATTTGGCTTTGGTGGTGGGATTGATCTTTCTGAAGCACTTCGGCAATTCATGGAACAGGGATTTGGCGGTTTCGGTGATATTTTTGGCGGAGGTTCTTCCGGTTCACGAAGACGCGGTTCCCGTCAAAAAGGATCTGATCTGCAGATTAGATTAAAATTAGATCTGGAAGAAATTGCAACCGGTACCAAGAAAAAAATTAAAGTTAATAAAAAGATCGGTTGTGCAACATGTAATGGATCAGGCTCAGCAAAATACAGTAAAACAATTATGTGCCCTGTCTGTAAGGGAAGCGGTGAAGTTCGCAATGTATCACAGTCGTTGTTCGGTCAATTTGTAAATATTTCAACCTGTCAGCGCTGTAATGGTGAAGGCCAGATAATTGAAAATCCCTGTGCAACCTGCGCCGGTGAAGGACGGGTTAATGGAACTAAAACAATTGAAGTTAACATACCTGCAGGTGTAAAAACGGGAAATTATATTCCGCTTAACGGCGAAGGCCATTCCGGGTTACGAGGTGGTCCTGCAGGGGACTTAATTGTTCATATTGAAGAAAAGAGTCATCGTATTTTTGATCGTCGCGGGGACGATGTAATCCTTGTATTACCGATCAGTTTCCCGGATGCTGCTTTAGGTGCAAATATAGAAATACCAACACTTACCGGAAAAGCCAAGTTGACTGTTTCACCGGGCACACAATCAGGAAAAATTTTAAGAATGCGTGGCAAGGGAATTCCGCATTTAAATGGCGCCGGGATTGGTGATCAGCTTGTTCAGGTTCAGGTTTATGTTCCAACAAAACTGAGTCAGCAGGAGAAAAAATTATTAGCTGAATTAAAAGAAAGTGAAAACCTGAAACCTGGAGATAACACACATAAAAATGTTTTTGAGAAGTTTAAAGAAGCACTCAACTTTTAAACAATAATGAAATGTCTCAACTTTCTCCATCTGAAAAGAAAGGTATTCTGATCGTTAGTGCTGTAATTCTGACAGGATTTATTATACAATACCTTCAGCCACATTTTGTTCATAAGGAATTGTATGATTACTCTGTGCAAGACAGTATTTTCAGAGTAATCTCTGCTCAGCAGGCAACAACAAGCATATCGGAAAAAGATTCATTATTAGACGATATGATTTACGATAGAGAAAGTCCGGTTAAAGAAAAACCGGACAAAGAAAAAACCTTAAACCTGAAAATAAATATAAATTCAGCAAGCCAAAAAGAGCTTGAGAAACTACCGCGTATCGGACCTGCTACTGCCAAAAATATTATTGAATACCGTACAGAAAATGGTGCATTTAAAACTTTTGAAGATCTGAAAAAAGTAAAAAGAATAGGTCCCAAAACAATAGAATTGCTAAAACCACACGTTATTTTCAACGATCCGGAATAATAATTACAGCTATTGTTCTAAGTGCCGGATTTTTCTAAATTTAACATTTCATCACATAAAATGGCCTGGAGATATGAAACGAAGAATTATCATTCATACAGAAAATCCATTAAAACCGGTGCAATCAAAACTTGAGTCGGATTTAGTTCGTTATCTTAACAGTGAAATAATTGGTATTATTGATCCAAAAAATTCAGGAAAAAATGTTCAGGATGTGTTGGGTTTTGGCGGGGACATTCCAATTGCCTCAACACTGGATGAATTTTTAACACTTAAACCCAATTATCTTTTACTTGGCGCATCATCCTTTAAAGGCACCTTCCCAATGGAATGGTACCCGATGGTGATAAAAGCACTGCAAATGCGTGTTCATATTTTAAATGGTTTACACCAGCCCCTTAGCAGTCTTGCAGAATTTGATTTACTGGCCAAAAAATATAAAGCTAAAATTATAGATCTGCGGGACAACGGTGAAAAACCAATCAAATTTAAAAACCTGACGACAGGCATTCAGGCCAAAAAGGTTCTCATTGCAGGAAGTAATCCAAATGCCGGAAAACTTACCACCATAATGGAATTGACTAGTGCCTTTCACAAAAGCGGTATTTCTGCTGACTGGATTGCAACAGGATTATCATCACGATTAATAAAAGGAAAAGGATTCATTGCAGAATCTATGATTGCTGATTTGATATCCGGATATGTAGAAAACGAGCTTATTGAGCAGGATCAAAAGTTCCAATATCTTTTTGTTGAAGGACAAGGGTCTATAAATGATCCGATTTATGCGGCTGCTTCCATAGCCGTACTTCATGGTACACGGCCGGATGCAGTTGTATTATGCCATAATGTTGATCCTGCACAGGATTCTTCTGCGATTTTATCTGCTTTAAATGATTATGAAAATGTTTTAAACCAGATAAATAAAGCGCCTGTTATAGGTTTGTCATTAAACACAATCGCACTCGAAGAAGATAAAGCTAAGAATCTTTTGGAAAATGTCGGTAAGAGTTTAGATATTCCTGTTTTTGATCCGCTTGGGTCTAATCTTAATGAAATTATTCAGACTTTAAAGAATATTCAAAAACTTTAAATTGTAGTTGTATTATAAACAATTCTTTCTGCCAGGGCATGCGCAGTCTTTTTATCAATCAGTGTTTCAATTACAGATAATGAAAAATCAATGGCTGTGCCTGCTCCCCTGCTGGTTATTATATGTCCGTCTTTTACAACCTTTTGCTCAACATAATTTGAATTTATAAAAACTTTTTTCTCTGCAGGAAAGCTGGTTACAGATTTTCCGTTCAGAATAGCAGCGTGTTCTAAAACAGTTGGTGCTGCGCAAATAGCAGCAATATATTCAGCTTTTTGGTCTCTGGTTTTTATTAATTCAATTACATCTTTGGATGCTTTTAAATTTTTTGTTCCGGGACCACCAGGAAGTATAATTATATCAAATAAAGAATTTTTAACATCTGCCAGTAAAGAATCAGCTTTAATTGTTATCTGATGAGAACCGGTTACATAAAGTTCGGCAATCGATGCAGTTGTAACATTAATCTCTGCACGCCGAAGCAGGTCAATTATAGTAACTGCTTCAATTTCTTCAAAATCCGGCGCAAGTATTATTAAGGCAGTTTTCATATTTTACCTTTATTTTGTTTGATGTGTCTATACTAAAAACGAAAATCCATTTTATCAAACAAAAACAGATATCTGAATCCGCATTGATTTTATCAAAAGTAAAACTTAATTTTTTAATTTGATTAAAGGTAATGAATGGCAAAAGCATATTTTTTTTCAGATGTTCATCTTGGCGCTGATGATTCTCCTAAAGAAGCGGAAAAACAAAGAATATTACTTGAATTTTTAAATGAAATTAAAAAAGATGCCACGCATATTTTTATCGTTGGCGATTTGTTTGATTTCTGGTTTGAATACAAATACGTAATTCCTAAAAAATTCTTTTTGCTGTTAAAAACGCTAAAAGAAATAACGGATGCAGGAATAGAAACTCACCTGATGGCGGGAAATCATGATTTTTATCTCGGTTCATTTTTTGATGAGTATTTAAACATTAAGACATGGCATGATGAATACACGTTTGAGTTATCCGGGAAAAATTTTTATTTATGGCATGGAGACGGTCTTGGTAAGAAGGATGCAGGATATCGGATATTGAAAAGAATTTTACGTAATAAAACCAATCTAAAAATCTTCAGATGGCTGCACCCTGATATGGGTATTCCCTTTGCACGTTTTGTATCAGGTTCCAGCAGGCAGTATACCAATCAGTTAAACCATCTGCGTGATGAGAGTGATTATAAAAATTTTGCTGAAAAAAAATTTTCAGAAGGCTATGATTATGTAATGATGGGGCACCGCCATAACCCGCTGGAGCATATAAACGGCAACAAAAAATATATTAATCTGGGAGACTGGATTGAGTATTTTACCTATGCAGTTTTTGATGGCGAAAAGTTGGAATTTAAAAAGTATATAAAATAAAAAGGGGCTGTCTTAAAGCGTCTAATGTCATCCTGAACTTGCTTCAGGATCTTGAAAATATTGTATAACTTATTTTAAGATTCCGAAATAAATTCGGAATGACAAGTCAATCGCTTTAAGACAGCCCCTTTTTATTTAAAAAAATTTTATTTAACAAGCATCATACGTTTACTTTGTTTAAAGTTACCGAAACGCAATTCATATATGTACATTCCTGTCGCAACTTTAACGCCGCTTTCATTTGTTGCATCCCACTGAACAGTATGATTTCCTTTACCCATAAGACCGTTAACAAGAGTTTTAACTTTTTGACCCATTGCATTGTAGATTGTTAAAGTAATATTCTTTTTAATCGGTAAATAGAATTCAATATTTGTGGTCGGGTTGAAAGGATTTGGATAATTCTGGTTTAATTTATAATCATCCGGTGTAATTACAGTTACATCTTTGCCTTCTAATGCAGTGCTTTTTGTGCCTTCAATTATTCTTAAAGACCATCTTTTCGGATTTACAATTTTGTAACTTGTATCGATAAATTTTACAGAGTCTTCATTCCAAACACTATTTGTAACAGTGATACTGTCACCAACAGACTGGTAAGGAAGAATAATGTCTTCAAGACCATCTTTATCAAAATCTGTATACTGACCGTATAATTTTGAAACAAAACCTGTATTAACGGTTTTGATAGTATCTAAAACACCCAAACTGTCTTTATAAGTTATTGCATCAAGAATGGTTGGTTCACCAGCATAAAGAACTTCAACCAGCCAGTTTGTTGAGTCAGTAAGATCGCCGCCCTGGAATTCTAGAGAAACAACGTTTGTACCGTAAGCACCCGAAGTATAAACGTTCACATTGCCGTCTTTGTCGATGTCACCAAAACCATAACCGAAACTGCTGGATGTAAAGAATTCAGAAGCATCTATAACAGTAACATTTGTCGAATCAATTTCAGAAACGCTCTGACCATCGGCATAATGAATCATATGAATTTCACCAACATGATTGCCTGATTGATTGTAGGTTGGCAGGAAAGCTTCTTCACGGCCATCACCATTCACATCACAGGCAATACCACCAAAAAGCGCAACATCATCATCTTCACCGGTCAGGAAATAATTCTGTTTGCCATTGGTGTTATCCGCCATTTCATAGGTATCTGCACCTGTTGCACGAAGAACAGTAACGTTTTTAAAATTCCAATTGTGCATAATGGCTTCACGGTTTCCAACACCATCTAACTGGGCAGAAAACATACCCATTGGGCTGCCGCCAAGTCCATAATCGCCATAATCAGGACGCAAAGCCTGGAATTCTACAGTAAAACCTGAAAAACCGGGATCATCAGTTGACCATTCGCCAACAGCGCTTACAACGAAAAAGCCATCATTGGCAGAGCTGGCGGGATTCATGGAAGTAATTAATTCATTCGTTCCATCACCATCAATATCCAGAATCTCAAATTCTTCGGTGTAACCACTTACTGCCGGAAAATATGTACCATCAATAATCTGAGAAGGAGTAGTTCCAAAATTCCAGCTTCCGGGAACGCCATCCCATTCATAAATAAGGAAACCATTTTCGTTGCTCTGGTAGATAACTTCTTTTAAACCATCATTATCAAGGTCACCGAAAGCAACATAACGTGGTGTAGATCCGCCTGCGGGAGGAGGGGGTACAGGAGATGTCCATTTTAATTCTATGGAATCGTTACCGACAGCGGCAAAAACGTGGACAACACCGCCAAGATTATAATTTGTTGCTGCAATTGCTGAAACACCATCACCCATAAGATCGGCATCATAACCGACGCCACGAATACTTCCTAATGCTGTCTGGAATGAATCTGCTGAATTGTAGTTATATGCAGTAGAAACAGTTACCTGAGACGTTGCGAAAGTAGTCAGAATAAATAAAGCCAAAACAGTGAGCATTGTCTTCATAGAAAACCTCCGGAAAAAGTTAAATGTTTTTGTTAATAAAGTCCGACAATATACTATGAAGTGGTTCTTCGCACAACCCGGTTAGTTTAATTTGTGAATTTACTTGAAAAGTTGGCTTAAATGCTTTAAAGTTAACACCTGTATTTATTCTCGCAGTATCATCCCTTTTTTTACAGGAGGAATAATGAGAAGCTTCTTCAGACTTCTTGTGATTTTCATTTTATTTCATTCAATGGCTTTTGCCGGCAATACAGGAAAGATAGTCGGTGTGGTAACAGATGCTCAGAGCGGAGAGACATTGCCAGGAGCCAACGTGCTTATCGAAGGAACTTTGCTGGGAGCATCAACGGATGTAAACGGTGAATATTTAATCCTTAATGTTCCCCCGGGAAATTATGTTCTGGAATGTATCATTGTAGGATATGCAACAAAACGTGTTGAAAACGTGAAAGTGCAATCAGACAGAACTCTTAATATTAATTTTGCTATGAGCGAAGAAGCACTCGAGCTCGGTGAAAAAATTACGGTTATTGCTGACAGGCCATTAATTCAGAATGATTTAACAGCATCCAAAACAGTAACAAGTGCCGAAGAAATTGAAGCGCTACCTGTTGAAACATTTACAGCGGTTATGCTCACGCAAGCTGGTGTTACACAAGGTGCAGACGGAGCGATTCATATTAAAGGCGGACGCTCCAATGAAATAGCCTACCTTGTGGATGGTGTCTCGGTGGCAAATCCATATTCAACAAATGGCTTGGGTGTAACCGTGGCAACGAATGCCATACAGGAAATGACGGTTGTGAGTGGTGCATTTAATGCGGAGTATGGAAACGCAATGAGTGGCATCGTTAACCTGACAACCAAAGATGGATCATCTGATTTTCGTGCTTATATCAGCGGATATACAGGTGATTTTATCAGCAACCGGAATAAACTTTTTGCAAACATTGATGATGTCGATCCATTAGCAAACAACAATATTGAAGGCACATTTTCAGGGCAGATTCCATTCCTTAACAATCCTTCACACACCTTTTTCCTGTCAGCCCGTTACAGCAGGTCTGGCGGATATCTTTATGGAGTGCGTGAACATCTGCCATCAGATTCATCGAACTTTCTTACACGAGTCGAAACAATTGAAATTAAAGAAGATTATGGTAATGTAACCACTATTGATATTCTGGATGACTCATGGATAATCGGGATGGGTGGGGATGGGAAGTATGTTTCTATGAATCCCAGCGACGGACTTAATCTTTTAGCAAAAACCAAATTTCAATTATCGCCGGCATTTACTTTAAGACTGCAATCCATTTACAATACAGATAAATGGAAATCCTATTCGCATGCTTATCGATTCAATCCTGATGGCCTGGGAACAACACGTTCTTGGGGATTGCAGAATACCATTAATATTACACATACAATTTCCAACACTACTTTTTATGAGCTGAAAGGGTCTGTAAACTATAAAGATACACGTTCCTATTTATATGAAGACTACAATGACCCGCGTTATGTGCCAACTGATAAAATCCAGGGAGACCCTGCCGGTGTAAATTTTGTTTTTGGCGGAACAGATATGAATCATGCATACGAAAAATCATTAACATATCTGGGAAAATTTGATTTTACCAGCCAGGTAAATAAAAGACACCTGGTAAAAAGTGGTGTTGAAGCACGCTTATATAAACTGGATAATGAAGCCTACACGATTTTGTATGACAGAAATTTTTATAAAGTACCAACAGTAGTACCAACCGATCAGCCGGAACATGATCAGTATACAACTTACCCGCGACAGGTTTCAGCATATGTTCAGGATAAAATTGAATACGATGATATGATCATCAATGCCGGTTTACGCTATGACTATTTCTATTCCGATTTTGATTATGCTGCGGATATCCTTCAACCGGATGGTGAACTTAAAGCAGCGGAAGCCAAACATATGCTTGCACCGCGCTTTGGTGTTTCTTTCCCGATATCGGCCGAGGGGGTCATCCATTTTTCATACGGGCATTTTTATCAGATGCCGTCGCTAAGGTACCTTTTTACAAATCCTGAATTTGAACTGCCCAATGCTGTCGTCTCTGTTGGTTCATTCGGAAACGCAAATTTGAATCCCGAAAAAACTGTTATTTACGAAATGGGTCTGCAGCAGCAATTAGGCGATCGTTTTGCGCTGGATATTACAGGATTCTATAAAGACATACGTGACCTGCTTGCTCAGCAGCGTATTAAATTTTTCGATCTTGACGGTAACCGTCGTGATTATCGTGTCTGGCGGAATCAGGATTATGGAAACGTGAAAGGTTTAACACTTTCATTAAGCAAGCGCATGGCTCCGGGAGATCCGATCGCAGCAAGCATAGAATACACATACCAGGTGGCCGAAGGAAATAATAACAATACAGATGCTTTCTTCTATAATTCACTTTCGGGCCAGGAACAGGTTAAAGAGATCGTTTTTCTTGATTGGGATCAGCCGCATACACTGAATGCAACGGTAACAGTAAAATTGTCGGAAGGATTAAACTTCAGTGCCATTGGAAATCTGAGCAGCGGATATCCTTATACACCAAATGTGCCCAATTCAACATACGATGCACTTCCCAACACAGAACGCAAGCCTACACGTAAGGGAATCGATGCACGTATATCTTATGATTTTTCAATCTCTGATATTAATTACCAGGTTTTTGCAAAAGTTTACAATGTTTTTGATACCAAAAATGAACGTTATGTTTTTGATGATACCGGTACAGCCAATTATACTTTTGTAAACCGTACCCAGGACGAACCAACAGTTTTAAAAGAGCGATATGGTCAGCCCGGTGTTCATACTTACGATGAATATGTTACACGTCCTGATTACTTTTTCCATCCGCGTGAAGTGCGGTTGGGTTTAAGCATACAGTTTTAAGGAGTGAAGGAGTAAAAATGTTAAAAAAAGCAGCACAGACACTTATTATTCTTGCTTTACTTATACCACAGTTTTTATTAGCCCAGTCGGCACTTGATGAAATGTACAGTAAAGGGCCGCAAAAAGACTGGAACCAGGAACAGGTTCAGGACTGGTGGCGCTGGTATAAATCAAAATTTTATAAATCGAGTGCGATTGCTTTGCGTCAGACCGCAATCATGAATGGAAATAAAATTACTACAGAAATATGGAATTACGGCTCTATTTCTTCTCCCGGTAACCGTATTACCGATATTGTTTGGGAAGGTCTTGGTTATGCTTATGAATTTGCTCCTTTTATAGCAGCAGAAGTTGAAATACCTGAAGGCAGCCATCCGGATGCACGTCTAAAGCGTGACGCTAATGGCCGGGTTGTATATGATGCTGATAGTAATCGTGTTTGGGTTGCACATGTCATCTCTGATGGTTTAATCTCGAATGGTGGTGAAGTTGCAACAGATGGCAGCGGTCTGTTATGGGGATTTCAACCCATGGAACGCAGTGATGACGGGTTAAATGTCTATCTGAATTCCAGCCAGAATCTCATCCCGACAAGTGATGATAAAGATACAGATCTTGATGGAAAACCGGATAGCTGGCCGGATGATTGGTACAATTCATCCCTTAGAAATTATGTATGGCCCGGTGCACTTGGCCAGGGAGCTACGAATGCAGATAAAGAAGCATTCTTTGTTTTTGATGATCGTGATAATCGTGAATTTCAGTACTTTCCTTATCCGGGTGATTCTCTTAAGCGGGGATTGGGGCTCGAAGTTGAAGCCCGTTATTACCAGTGGGCAAATCCACTCGCAGAAGATGCTATCTTTCTTATCTATAAAATCCGCAACAAAGGATATTTTGATTTAAACAAAGTCATTTTTGGTATGTGGGGTGATCCACATATTGGCGGGCCTAACAACTATGCTGATGACCTTGCTAATTTTGATACAAATTTTGATATGGTTTTTGCCTGGGATGGAAACGGCTTGAGCGACGTTGCC
Organism: Calditrichia bacterium; assembly: GCA_020635035.1. GTDB lineage: Bacteria > Calditrichota > Calditrichia > Calditrichales > J004 > JACKAO01. The sequence goes on along the minus strand of JACKAO010000002.1, from coordinate 268,847 downwards.
GGCCGAGTTCCGGGTTATCTTGGTTATAAATTCCTTGAAAGTCCGGGTCTTGCTTCTGACGGAAAAGATAATGATGGCGATGGTATGATAGACGAGAGCTGGACAAACGGGATTGATGATGATGGCGACTGGCGTGCTGAAAATGATGACGTTGGTGTTGACGGTGTGCCAAATACCGGTGATGAAGGTGAAGGCGATGGGATACCAACGGCAGGAGATCCTTTCGATCTAAAAAAACCTGGAGAGCCTAATTATGAATTTACCGACATAGATGAATCGGACATGATTGGATTAACAAGTTTTACCCAACCCGATTTCGGCGGTATAAATATCAGTGATGATGAAGAGATGTGGACAAAATACATCCAGCCGGGAACATTTGATACGCTGACATCAGAAGGTGACCGTGTTTTCTTATACGGTTCGGGTAGAGTAACATTAAAATCAGTTCACACAACCCCCGCCGACAGTATAAGTGAAGCAATTAAGCGTTTTTCAATTGGTTTAATCATTGGCCAGGATCGTGACGATCTTGTTCAGAATGCAATAACAGTTCAGGATATCTACAACAGTGGTTACCAGTTTGCAAAACCTCCAACAAAACCCAAATTAACAGTTGTACCAGGCGACAGAAAAGTTACTCTTTATTGGGATAAGAGTGCAGAGCTTTCTGTAGATCCAATCGCCGGAGAAGTTGATTTTGAAGGTTATGCCATTTACCGCAGCACAGATCCCGGGTTTTCAGATGCACAGACCATTACTGATGTTCGCGGCAACCGGTTTCTTTTTGATCCGTTGAAATCAGCTAATGGTGCAACCGCTAAATTTGACCTTAAAAATAATTATTCCGGACCAAGTGCAATTCCTTATACAGGCCGTGGTGTTTCTTATTATCTCGGAGACAACACCGGACTGCAGTATGTTTATATTGACTCAAACCAGGTTGTAAACGGACAAACATACTTTTACGCGGTTGTTTCATACGATCATGGCAGTGATTCTCTTGGTATTCCGCCGTCTGAATGTTCAAAAATTATTACTTACGATCCGACTACGAATACCTACACCACAGATGTAAATACGGCTATTGTTATTCCGCGCAGCAAAACGGCAGGTTATGTAGCTCCTAACCTGGGCGATGGTGTTGTAAATGAATCAGGTGGTTTAACAACAGGCAGCATATTTGTTGACATTATTGATGAAAATGCCATCGAAGATGACAACAACTATGTATTAACATTTACTGATACTACTAAAGTAACAGCTAGTAAAACCCGTCTGGAATATACAGTTGAAGACTTAAAACCGGTTCAGGATGATTTCATTTCGTTCTACGGACGGGCAACAGCGCTTTCAAAAATACAAATCAATCCAGCCAGCTTTGTGGTTAAAGATCAGAGTGGAACACAATTCGAAGAAGGTGTTGATTATGATCTGGATGGCAAAGCAGGTTTAATCACCGTGTTTGATCCAGACAGTATCCCCGGTGCACGAATGGCAGATGATACCAAGTATACAGCAGAGTATACGTATTATCCCATGTTCAGAAGTACAACCATTGACTCTGAATTAACAAACGAAGTTTTTGACGGGTTGAGACTGGTTGTAAAAAATGAAAATTTTGGATTAAATCTTCCAAGAACGCGCTGGACGGAATCTTCTCAAACCGATTTAACCTTCAGTTTAATACAAAGAGATTCTGCTAAGTTTTATCCGGCTGACTATGAAATACGTTTCTTTGATGACAGTGTGGGTACAGCCTTAACAGGTCAGTCAATAAACTTTGAAGTTTGGAATGTAACACAGAATACAAAGAATTATGTCGCAGTAACTGAACCAACAACCAAGCGCAATGGAAAATGGGATCCGGGTGATAATATTTTCATATTGGAAAATGTTACAAATCCAACGGTTCTTAATTCTAAAAAAACAACATGGCAGGTTATTATTGAACCAGCTCCGACCGATACAAACTGGATTGCGCCGTCAGCAGGAGACCTGCTTTATATAGCAACATTTAAACCTTTTGTCGATGGAGATAAATTTTCATTTACTACGAACGGTGCAAAAAGTGATGTCCGGCTTGCTAAGAAGAATCTGGATGATATCAGGGTTGTACCTAATCCATATGTTGCAACCAATGCGATCGAACCTAAAAATAATATTTCCAGGACAGAGCGCGGTTATCGCAGACTTTATTTTGACAAAGTACCGGCACAATGCACAATCCGTATATACACACTTGCCGGTGAACTCGTAAGAACACTTGAGCACGACAGCAGCATTGATGATGGTAAAGTATATTGGGATTTACTTACAAAAGACAATTTGGAAGTAGCTTACGGTCTTTATTTCTTCCATGTTGATGCTCCGGGAATTGGAAAAAAAGTCGGAAAATTTGCCATTATAAAATAAGTTTAAATCCGGGAAATTCGGAGGAAAGTCTAAATGAAAAATGTATATAAAATAGTTTTACTGGTCTTAATTTTTGGTGGATTGCTAAATGCACAGTCAGGTGCATCAGCCGATAGAATTTCCAAAGTTGGAACAACCGCCGGCCAGTTCCTGAAAATTGGTGTAAGTGCACGGGCACTTGCCATGGGGAGCGCTTTTACATCCGTAGCAAATGATGTAAGCAGCATCTACTGGAATCCTGCAGGTCTTTCCAGGGTAAATGCGCATGAAGCAATGTTTACACATGTGGAATGGATTGCTAACACAAGTTATGATTTTGGCGCTCTTACAATTCATATGGGCGATGATGGTGCACTTGGGTTAATGGTCAGCTCTTTTTCTTCCGGTGATATGGCAGTTACTACCGTGGAACAGCCGGATGGAACCGGAGAGTATTTCTCTGCCCAGTTCATTGCTGCAGGTATTTCTTATTCCAGGGATTTGACAGATAAATTTTCAATCGGATTTACCGGCAAATTTGTAAGCGAAACAATCTGGCATATGTCAGCTTCTGCATTAGCCTTAGACGTCGGTACATTGTTTACTACTCCGATTTGGGGAATCCAATTGGGCGCTACCATCAGTAATTTTGGTTCAAAAATGAAACTGGAAGGCCGTGATACACGTTTTGCATATGATCCGTTACCTAACCAGGATGGTCCGGTGGAAATTGTAAATTCAGGGTATGAAATGCTTGAATACAGTTTACCACTGCGTTTCCAGGTCGGTATTTCTAAAGACCTTGAAATTAATGAATATAACCGCCTGACAATTGCAGCAGATGCCATCCAACCTAATGATAATTACGAATCGGTCAATACAGGATTTGAATATGCATGGAAAGAAATGTTCTTTTTAAGGGCCGGCTATAAATCATTATTTCAGGAAGACAGTGAAGAAGGAATGACTCTTGGTATGGGCGCAAATATCCGCCTTGCGGGTACAACACAAATTCGTGTTGACTATGCCTATGCCGATATGAACCGACTTGAAAATGCCCAAAAATTTAGTCTTGCCATTCGATTCTAAATGATTTCTATTTTTTTCAAAAAATTCTATAGGCAATCAATTTTGATTGCCTTTTTGTTTTTATTCAATTGCTCTGAAAAAGCTGATGATTATCTCGCTAAAGTGAATGATACATTTATCAGTAAAAATGAATTTGTAAATGCCTACCAGTTCAATCCATATCTCTCCGAAATAAAAGATGACAACCTTGCTAAGAAGTATATTCTGCAAAGCCTGATCTTTGAAAAAGTACTTGTAAGTAATGCCCCGGATGAAATAAAAAATGATCCTTATTTAAAACAAAAAGTTGAGCAGATTGAACGCGAGGCTATCATAGAAAATTTTTGGCAAACACAAATTTTCCCAAAAATTTCAATACCGGAAGAGAAAATATACCAGGCGTACATCGATTCAAAAACAAAAAAAATTGTAAAATTATATATTTTTGATGATGAGAAAATTACTGAATCAGCATATAATCAAATCAAATCTGATAGGGCAGAAAATCTATCGCCTTTTTCTATAACAGACACATTTTCTACAACATCAACGCCGGCGGGATTGCTGTCAAAGATTAACGACCTTCAAATTGGTGAAACCAGTTTACCCTTTAAATGGGGCCCCATGTACTATATTGCACAACTTGAAAATGAAATCAAGGAAATTGGTACCAGCGAACAGGAATATCTCTCCCGGAAAGACAAACTTGAAAAAACACTTTTTGAAAAAGCAGCCAAAGAAAAATTTGATCAAATAATAAACAAAGATAACACAACTGTTTCATACGAAATATCCAAATATGTTTTGAAAGAACAAATCGAGGCTGTTCTTGAAAAATTTGATTCACAAAAACTAAAAGAAAAAAGCAGTATTAAAGAATTAAATTCTGAAAGCAAAAACAATAAGAAAGTTATAAGTTTTTCTGATGGTGAAACCTGGGATGTAACGAAACTATGGCAGCGAATTGAACTTTCGCCATATCCGTTAAATTACAAAAACAAAAATCTTCTAAGGCAAAGTTTGTTATTTGCAATTAAAAACATTTTAGATGACGAAATAATTGTAAAAAAAGCACGTTTGGCCGGATTTTCTGCTGAATATGTTTCAGAAGAAAAAAGAATTTGGCATGATTATTATATTTACAATGAATATTTAAAGCGCATTTTAAGAAATAAATCAAATGCTGAATCACTGATATTGGGTAAGATTAAAGATGCAAATATTGATATTGATATGAGCGATTTTAACTCGTTAAAAATACCCCGGACAAATATGGCGGTTTTAAAGAAACAATTTCCCGGAAGAAATATCTCTCCGGTTATTCAACCTTTGGATTTTAAAGCACTTAGTGTTTATTTTGAAAAAGAAATATTTCATTAAAAATATTAAAAGAGTATTGATTCTGAGAATCGATTTATTTATAATTTTAACAGTAATCACGAAATAGTTTGTACATTAATTTTATTATATTATATTTGGCAAAACAGGTTTGTTCGTAACTTGTACAAACTCTCATTTCTTTCCGTAAAAATACATCTCAAGGTGGAGCCGTTTATGAAACACTTAAAAAACGCTTTAATTTTACTTTTATTCACCACTGTGTATTTATTTGCAGGAACCACAGGTAAAATAGCCGGTGAAATTAAAGACTCAAAAACCGGTGAGCCTTTGCCGGGTGTTAATGTCTACCTGGATGGCACTGCATTAGGAGCTGCCACAGATATCGAAGGCTATTATGTTATTTTAAATGTTCCTCCTGGTAAATATACCTTAAAGGTTGTCAATATTGGTTACAAGGAAAAAACTTTTCTTGATGTACGTGTTAATATAGACCAGACTACAACCATTGACGTCGATCTTCAGGAAGAATCACTAGAGCTGGGTGAAGAAATTACAGTAGTAGCTACGCGTCCTGTTGTTGAGAAAGATGTTGCTGCAAGCCGTGCAAATATTTCAGCTGAAGAGATAGAATCTTTACCTATAGCAAGTGTTGATCAGGTAGTTGGATTACAAGCAGGTATCGAAGGGTTGAGTATTCGAGGTGGTGGAACAGACGAAGTTGCTTTTATCGCAGACGGTTTTGTTTTAAGAGATGAACGAAATAATACACCATATACTGGACTAAGCTTAACAAGTATTGAGGAAATACAGGTTCAGGCCGGTGGTTTTACAGCAGAATATGGAAATATCCGTTCGGGTGTTATCAACGTTGTTACAAAAGAAGGCAGTCGCGAAAATTATGATTTTTCCTTTATTGGAAGATATCGTGCAGCAGCACCCAAAAATTTTGGACAATCACCAAGTGATCCAAATTCCTATTGGATGCGTCCGTATCTTGATGAAGATGTTGCATGGACCGGAACAAAAAATGGTGCATGGTCAACGGAAATGCAGGCACAATATCCTGAATTTGCCGGTTGGATTGCCATTTCGGAACAAACTCTTGCAGATGATAATCCTGATAATGATTTAACACCTCAAGCTGCGCAACGACTTTTTCTGTGGCAGCACAGGAGGGAATTAGACATTAAAGATCCTGATTACGATCTGGATTACAGTTTTGGAGGCCCGGTTCCATTCATCAGCAAAGATCTTGGAAATCTGCGTTTTCATACATCCTATCGAACTACTCAAAATATGTATATGATTCCTCTTTCAGATAATGGTTATCGTGATTACAACTGGCAATTGAAGTTAACATCAGATTTGGGTGGCGGTGATAAAATTGTTGTTTCAACGCTGCTTGGACGCCAGACAGGAACCGCTTCATCGAGGGCAGGTGCACCCGGTTTATTTAATTCTGCCTGGCAGATAGGTGCACAATTAAACAGGGTTAGTTACATTGACGCCAGAATATACAGTGATTCTTATTGGTCAGAATCAAGAGTAAACTACAATAGTATTGGTGTTAAGTATACAAATATTATTGATGAAAACTCATTCTATGATTTAACCCTTAATCGTTTTGCTTCAGATTATGATACAGGTCCGCCACGTCGTCGCGATAATACATTAAAATATCTTTTTGGAAATAATTATTACACTGATGAAGCGCCTTTAGGATTTGAACCATTGTTAGGTGTTGTGGGAATTGATGGCAGTATGCGTATGGGTATTGGTTTCAGTAATGCTTATGACACAAGTTTTATTGCCACTTATACTGGAAAAATAGATTACACAAATCAATTTAACCGCTTTAATCAGTTTAAAGCAGGTCTGGAGTTAAATATTACAGACAGCCGCATGAATTATGCGCGTTATGATGCGGTTCTTCATGATAATGATGCCCGTACAAACTGGGAAAGAACCCCGGTTCGAGGCGCCATGTACATACAGGATAAGCTGGAATTTGAAGGCATGATTGCCACCCTTGGTTTACGTATGGACTATTTTAATGCAGGTGGAGACTGGTATGAAGGCTATAATCCATACGATCCGGCATTATCTGCTGCTCTTTCGAGCGGGATTGATACTCTGGTTAACAAAAAATCAACCGATCAGATCTTTACCTTAAGTCCGCGTTTGGCAATTGCTTTTCCCATTACAGAGAACAGTAAACTTTATTTTAACTACGGTCACTTCAGGCAGTTGCCAACTCCTGAAAATTTATTCATCCTGCGAAGAAATTCTCAGGGTGGTGTTGAACAAATTGCTAACCCTAACAATCCACTGCCTAAGACGGTAGCTTATGAATTGGGATACGAACACAGCCTTTTTGATGAATATCTGATTCGTACAGCAGGTTACTATAAAGATATTTCTGACCAACCACGCTTAGTAACGTATTCAAATTTTGATCAGTCGGTCAGTTACAGTATTTCCGAACCCAATTCATATGAAGATATCCGCGGATTTGAACTTACTATTAATAAAAACAGAGGTCCGTGGTTCCAGGGATTTGTAAACTATACCTATCAGGTTAGCACAAGCGGAAATTTTGGTCTGGCAAATAATTCTGAAAATCCTGTTGAGCAAAGACGAAATGAAAGAGATGAAAACAATTATTACCAATCGAAACCTATTCCGCGTCCTTATGCCCGTGCCAATATTAACCTGTTCACACCACTCGAATACGGGCCGCAACTGGGTGGAATATTCCCGCTTGGTGATCTTCAGCTTAACGTTCTTGCCGATTGGAAAGCCGGAAATTATCTGACATGGACAGGTGGTGGCGGTACAATTCCAGGAATACAATATAATGTACAATGGACAGATTATTGGAATGTTCGTTTACGTTTCAGCAAGGCCATCAAAATAGCTTCTGCAAATATTGAATTGTTTGTCGACTTTGAAAATGCATTGAATTTTAAACGTCTGAGTACATATGGATTTATTGATGGAAATGATTACCTGGCTTATATGAAATCCCTTCATCTTTCTAAAGATACGGACGGTTTTGACAAGTTTTCTTATGTGGCAATCCCCGGGGATGACAGACCAGGAGATTACCGCGCAAATGGTGCTGACTTTGTACCAATTACAGCTTTTACTGATCGCAATAGTTTTGCTGAAACACCTAAAGACGGTTATTACTATTATGAAGCCAGTACAGAAAAATACCTGGTTTACAGCAATGATGCAGGCTGGCAGGATGCCGACAAAAGCAAGATCAATAAAATTTTGGATGATAAAGCATATATTGATATGCCTAATCAGCACTTCCTTAATTTCTTGGATCCCAGAAATATCTTCTGGGGCATGAAAATTTCATTTTCTTTGTAAAAGGAAAGAATAGAATGAAACGATATTATTTTCTCTTAGCCGGATTAATACTAAGCTTTATCTTATGGTCTTGTCAACAGGATGGCGTATTAAGTTCTTCCAAGCAGGAATCAAGTGTAACTGTGACAATAAACGGTTTAAATGATCAGGCAGATACTACCTGGTATGAAGCATGGTTATTGCCAAAAGACGGCAGCAGCGTTGACAGCGTACTCAGTTTAGGAATTTTGGAAAAGCAGGATAATGGAAGTTTTAGTGTAAAAGCTGATGTAAATTCAGGATTTCTCCAAACAGCAGAAAATGTAATTATTACGATGGAACTTGACAGCGAAAAAGGTTATCAGGTTAAGAATGACAGTACCAAAGAAGCCGGTCCTTCAGCATATATAATCCTTGCCGGAGAATTACTTGCAAATGAAGGAACCGTGGGTATCGGACATGCGAAGCTAATTGATTTTGATCTTACCAGTGCCGTTGCAAATTATATTATCGATACGCCTACTGATCCGCAAAACCGGGTAAACAAAGCAGGCATCTGGTTTTTAAATATTGATACGACCCGTGTTCTGGATTCACTTGGGAACGTGGTTTCAATAGATACAACCTTTTCAGCAGGGATTAATCTTCCTGCCGCTCCTGATGGATGGTCGTATGGTGCCAGAATCAGCGATGGTACGCAAACAGTTTCTCTTGGTGCTTTTACAGATCCTGCCAAAGCAGACAATGCTGCAAAATATAACGGAACCAATGGAACAGCTTATGCTTTTCCTGGAGAAGATTTTATACAGAGTGCTCCTGCAGGCTTAACCTTTCCAATGAATGTTACCGGAAAAGAGCTGACAGTCACTATTACACCCCGATATCCAAAGAAAAGCGTTCCTTTTGTTGTTGAAGCTTTTAAAGGCACAATACCTACTGATAGTGCAGTAAAAACAAAACTTGAACTTCCCTTAATGCTGGAAAATTTTCCCGGTGGAGAATTAAAGATCGAGTTAAATATATATTAAGCTTGAGGAATTAAATGAAAACAAGTAAACTGATATTAGGATTACTGGTAACTCTTCCGCTCATTGCCAATGCCCAATTTACAAACCGCTGGATGGCGGTTGGTTCCCTGCATAACTGGTTCTCAGAAATCGGCAACGAAATAGAAGTGGGCCGTACCCCAAGTTCTCCGCAACAGGATGGTTTACAGTGGCCGGCAATTTACAGCTACCAGGATAACCAGGCTGCTAAAGGGTTTTGGATAGGAACTACAAATTTTACGGATGCTACTGGTACCTACCCCAAACGTGTTGTACATATTGGTCCCCGTGTGAATGGACAAAATGAGTTTTTTCCTGTTGATTTTAAAATGACCAGTAAATTTGATCCGCCTGTGGTTTTTGTTGACGGGGTTCCAAGTTTTGACAAGCAGGTGGTTAATGATTTTGTAGATCCCGATCTGAAAGCAGACCGGATGATTTACAATAAAGTAAATTCGTTACTTGGCATTACCATGGAACGCAAGATCATGCAATGGAGTGATCAGTTCCATGACAACTACATGATTTATGAATACACGTTTGTAAATACAGGTAATACCGATTCGGATGCAGAAATTGAGCATCCTGAAACCTTAACGGATGTCATGTTTTTCTGGCAGTATCGTTATGCTTTTACTTTTGAAATCGGTTACCTGATTCAGAACAGCTCCCGCTGGGGAATTAATACTATGAACGATGCCCGTGGTGACGGAGCAGAAAATCCTGAACTTTATGGTGATCCTGAAAATGAAAGATTTAGAGCTCAGTTTGCCTGGCATGGATATCATTCAGATAAAAATGTTCCTTATGATAATATTGGAGCACCAATTTTTTATCCTGATGCTGAAGGATATATTGCCAAGGATGATACAGTTGGCCGTTTAGGCGCCCCGCAATTTGGTGGTATTGTAACCATGCATGCCGATGCTTCTGCAAGTGATCATAGTGACGATCTTTCTCAGCCTTCTACAACCGGTTGGTACGGTTCGGATGAACCAAATACTTCTAATAACGATCCGTTTAATAATGCGAAAATGTCTTCTGAATACGATTGGATGACCCGCGGCAATCAATCACCAAGGCATGCACGAAGAGTAGTCCCGGATGGTGATTATGCCGGTCAAAGCATTATGGCAAACGTTGCCCCGGGACAGCCCGGTGGTTTTTCGTTTGGAAACGGCTATGGTCCTTATACGATGGGACCTGGAGACACCGTTAAAATAATAATGGCAGAAGCTGTAAGCGGCCTAAGCCGTAACAGTTGTATCGAAATCGGAAAGCAATACAAGCGCGGTGAAATAAGTGATTACGAAAAAAATACCTGGGTTATGACGGGAAAGGATTCTTTATTCCAAACATTTCGCAGGGCAATTGCAAACTATGAATCGGGCTACAATTTAGCGAATTCACCTAAACCGACTAAAGTTTTTAACATCAATGGTGGTGGTGATCGTATCAGTCTGTCATGGGATTTATATGATGAAGAAGGCGTATCAGGATTCCGGATTTACCGCTCAGTCGGTCGTCATGATAAGCCGGAAGAACTGATTGCTGAATTACCCGCTACCGCCCGTAAATACGATGATCTTTCTCCAATTCGTGGTATTGCATACTATTACTACATTCAGGTTGTTGGAGAAGATCAGGCAGCAGTTCCCGATTTAAATATTCCTGCAACAGCAAGTTTAAGCAGCCGCTATTATACACAATCTTATGATCCTACTTTCCTTAAAAGACCTCCGGGAGATTCTGAAACATTTGCAACCAAAGACAGCAAATTACGTGTGGTACCAAATCCTTACATTATTTCATCCGATCAAAACAGATTACGATTTGGAACCGAAAACGCAGACAGGCTGGCTTTCTTTAATATACCGGGACAATGTACAATTGATATTTACACAGAACGCGGAGAAAAAATAACTACAATCGATCATAGCGATGGTAGTGGTGATGAATATTGGAATTCGGTTACTTCTTCAAACCAGCTTGTAGTGAGCGGTGTATATATTGCAGTAGTTACAGATAAACAATCCGGCAAAAAAGAAATCGTAAAATTTGTTGTTATCAGATAGACAATTAAAAGAAGAGCAGATCTATGACTAAATTAAAAATCTTTAACATCTGCGTAATCGGCTTATTGGTTTTTGCCACATTAGGACAGGCCAAAAACGAAAAACGTGCCCAGACAGGTATGCCTTTTCTTAGCATTTCTTTAGATGCACGGGCCACCGCTATGGGAACAGCAAACATTGCTATGGAAACCGGTGTAACAGCCTTTTTTTACAATCCGGCCGGTTTAGCCTGGTTTGATCGTAGTATAAGTCTGATGGCAGGACAATTGGATTTTATTGCAGATATTAAATATCAGTATGGTGCGATTGCGTATAGTCCGGCTCGCGGAGAATATGGTGTTTTCGGTTTAACCGCCATGGGTGTTGATTATGGTGATATGCAGGGAACAATTCGTGCTGACAATAATCAGGGATACCTTGATACAGGAATTTTTAACCCTAAGGCATATGCTATAGGATTAGGATATTCAAAAGCCTTATCCAACAAGTTTGCCGTTGGTGGGGATGTGCGTTATGTCTACCAAAATCTTATTGGGGGACTTAGAGAATTCGGATCGGATCAGTCAACAGTAGGAATCGATACGGATTTAAATATCCTGGCATTTGACTTTGGTATTTTGTACAAAACAGGCTACAAAAGTTTAAATTTCGGTATGAATGTCCGAAATTTTTCAGCTGAAAAAGCGTTCATAGATGAACAATTTCAATTACCCTTAAGTTTTGAAATCGGCTTATCAATGGATATGATAGATTTTACAGATTTCAATCCTGATCGTCATAATTTACTTTTTTCCATGGATGCCAAACACCCGCGTGATTATCCTGAACAAATAGACCTGGGTTTAGAATATGTTTATAACCATCTCCTTGCTTTACGTGTTGGTTATACAACTCCAACGGATGAAGAAGGTATTTCAATGGGAGTTGGCATTAATCAGGATATTAGCGGATATGGTATCTCGATAGACTATGCGTATACATCATTTGGTGTATTTGATGATGTACACCGCTTCACGCTTAATCTGTCACTTTAATTCCTTTTAGGAGCAAAAATGAAATACTCAAAAATTGCTTTTACTCTTTCGCTTTTTACATTACTGGCTTTTTCCTGTAGCGATATTCCTAATAATGATGTCTATCCGGCTGCGTTTGGTGAAGGAGCCACTCCGGTAATAACGGCACTAAATCCGGCTGACAGCACCCTGGCGGGTGTAGGAAATATTGAAATTGTCGGGAAAAATTTCTCACCGGTTTTAAGTGAAAATTTTGTCTATTTTGGCAAAGATTTCAGAGCGAACCTTCTGGAAGCCAGTGAGAACAGGTTGCTTGTGGCGTCTCCTAATTTAGCGGGAAGTATGCAGATAAAGGTTTCTACATTAAATGCAGATCTGTTTAGCCCGCCATTTCCAAAAAATGATACGGTTTTAGTCGCCGGGGAAATTGATACAATAATAGTAAATAATTATAAATTAAAACCGGCAGTAGCAAGTATCGGAAATATTTTAGCAGGAGCATCAGCAGATGAAATTTATGGTCTGGCAGTTGATGCAGATGAAAATGTTTTCATTTACATAGGCCGTTTGGGTGCTTCAAAGGCAAAACTTAAAAAAATAACACCGGCCGGTGAAACTATTACCCTGTCAGAAGAGTTACAGTTTGATCGTCCGAATGCTATGCGCATGGGCCCGGGTGGCGATATGTATATTGCCGTATTCGCGGGTCGTGTAAAAGGTATTTTTAAGCTGGATCAAGCTGGAATTAGTACAAGTTTTGCAACAACAACAACAAAGCCACAGGATATTGATATCGATCAGAACGGTAATCTTTGGGTTGCAGCTGAGCAAAACATTATCAGAATATCTTCAGATGCTGCAAAAAATGATGTTGTTGAATCGGTTGAAGTAAATAATCTGACAGCAGTCCGTGTATACAATGGATTTTTATATTATGCAGGAAACGACTTAACCAGTGGTGTACAAAAAATATGGAAAAGTGAGATACAGGGTGATATATTGGCGGCAAGAGATACAGTCCTGAATATTGCAAATACATCGTTCCCACAGAATACAACTATCTCAGCCCTTACTTTTTCAGAAGATGGAAAGATGTATGTATCTTTCAGTAACGCAGAAAGAAATATTGTAAATGCTATACGTACTTACGATGAAACGGCGGGTGAAGGTGTTCTTTATGACGGTCTTGTAAACTCTGATGTTGAAGCCATGGCCTGGGGAAATGCAACCAATATTTATGCAATTCGGCAATATTATGTTTCCGTAGAAGGTGTAGCGAAAATTCACTCACAACTTTTCAGGATTGATGTTGGTGAATCGGGTGCACCTTATTTTGGAAGACAATAAAAATTAAAAAACAAAAATAATAATGCAAAAAAGGAGGTGTTTGACTTAGGGATATTTTCTTTTGTAGATAGCTAATTAACTGAATCACAATTATATCATAAGGGAGGAAAATATGACGTATTCTACTAAAGTTGTATTTTTTCTTTTTGTCTTTGCGTTTTTTTCAACAGTTCTAGCCCAGGAAGTTTGGGATCGTCAGGCTGAAATACCAGTTCCTGATGCAGGTCTTAACACTGGTGGTATTGGTAACATGGTTACAAATGTTGACCTCGATAACGATGGTCTGGTTGATTTATATGTAATTAATCATAACTGGAATGATGCTACTTCCGAAATGACTGCACGTGCATATAAACTGGAAGATGCCGGATCTGGTTGGGAAATAGTATGGCAGGCAGAATTTGATGTTTGGCAGCAGAATACCTGGCCGGCAATCGCTGTTGATGATCTTGATGGCGATGGTAAAGGTGAATTAATCTTTGGGCCTGTTAACTGGGTTGACGCAGCAAATAATCCAAATCCACCCCGTGTTTTAGTTTATGAATCAGTTGGTGATGGTTCTGACGACATGGGTGTTTCAGATGGTTTTGGCGGATGGTTGCCAAATACTAAAAACTCAATAACAGATCAGGATAATGTAAATCTTCGTCCTTTCCGTTTTGTTGTTAAAGACGTAGACTCTGATGGTACAAAAGAACTTATCTTCGCAGACAGAACAGCTACAAGCAGCCAATGGTCATTTGGTGTTCTTTCCGTTTCAGATGTTCCTGATAACGGCGACGGTTCAGAAACATGGACTGTTGAAGCTAATGGACTTACAGCTGGTTTAGATGTTGTTGAAAATAAATGGGACGTTGCTGTAATGGACAGCGTTATTTATCTGTTTGATGAAGTTGAATGCTCCAGAATCGTATACAACAAAGATACTGATACTTACACAGCTAAATCAGGTCAGCCCTCTGTTCTCGCTGGCGCTGGTTCATGGAAATCTTCACAGGTATTAGATATTGATGGTAATGCCCAGGAAGAAATCGTTGTAGGTAACTGGTTTGCAACAGAAAACACAGGTATCTGGGTATATGAATATGATGCAACAGGCGATTCACTTGTTGGTACTATGGTAGTTGATCTTTCCCAATATTCAACAAGCTATGGTGTTTATGGCAGTGCATATGGTGATATCGACAACAATGGTAAAATGGACTTCGTATTTGGTACAAGAAGTTCAACTCCTTCCAATGCTATGATTTTCAGAGCTGAATATATCGGCAGCCAGGATAACGTAAGAGATCCTGCCAGCTGGAGATTAAGTGTTATCGACTCCGCATATACGGATGGCGGCCGTTGGGGAATTCTCCAGATCGCTAACGTTGATGATGATGCCAATAAAGAAGTTCTTTACACTTCCAGTGTTCCGGATGGTAAAGATGAATTAGTACCAATTATTGTTCTTAATCTGCCGTCTCAGGTTACTCCTGGTCCTTGGTCAAAAGTAGATCCGCCTTCCTCAACAGCCAATGGCGTATTTGCTGGCGATACATTAGGTCAGGTACATGCTGTTGCAGTTGATGGTCAGGATAAAGTATGGGTTTCCGGTTGGAGCTCAGGTCATCTGACTGTTTACAATGCTGCAGGTGAAGTACAATTTACTGTAGATTCTTTAGTTGTTCCTAAATCTACAGGTGGCGATACCACTCTTTATACAACAGCTTCACGTGGTATGACAACAGATAATGATGGTAACATCATTTATGCTCAGAGTGGTTATATTGCAAAGATCAGTCCTGATGGTACCGGATTAGCATGGACACCTTTCGCTGGTTCTCCTGGTGCTCCGGTTGTTGATGATGAAGGTTTCATTTATGTTGGATTCGTTGTAGGTGTAACTCCTGTTTCAGTAATTGATCCTGCTACATTCACCGTTACACAAACAGTTGACCTTGATCCATTGCCCGGAACATTTATGCGCGGTATGTTCGTAAGTGCAGATGGTACAACCATCATTCCTGGTAACCTGGATGCAGGTATCCATTCTGTTTATCAATTCGAATCTTCAGACTTCATTAACTATCCGTTAGCAGACTCTATCCGTTATAACGATAAAGGTGAACCAATCCTGGTTACTCAAACTGTTACAATGGACAGAACCCCGGATGGTGCTATGTGGTTATCTCAGGATAACTCATATGCTGCAGCTGGTCCTGATCAGAATGTTAATGCTATGATTCGTTTTGATTTCGATAACATGACATACAGTGAAACACCTTTACCAGAATCAGGTGCTACAAAATTTGATGGTCCACGTGGCGCAGCCTGGAATTCAGACGGTACAAAAATGTATGTTGCAGCATGGAACCGCGGTGTAGTTTGGGAATATACAGGTAACTTCTTTGTAACAGGTCTGGAAAAATCAGAAGAAATCGTTCCTGTATCCTACAAACTGGATCAGAACTATCCTAACCCATTCAACCCGACAACAGAAATTAATTTTACAATTACCCAAGCAAACAGAACCAGCCTGAAAATTTTCAACGTTTTAGGTCAGGAAGTTGCTACTCTGGTTAACAAAAACCTGCCGGCAGGTGCATATAAATTTAATTTTGACGCATCTAAACTGGCTTCCGGAACCTATATTTACAAACTTGAATCCGGTGATTTTGTTGACAGCAGAAAAATGACTTTGATTAAATAGTTTGTTTGAGCTTTAATATAGAAGGCATTCCGTTTACGGGATGCCTTTTTTTTACTCTTAAAAAAGAGAATGAAATGAAACATAATATATTTACGTTAGTGATTTTATTATCAATTTTGGTATCATGTTATGGGCAGACTGAACCGCCTAAAAGAGAATTCAGGGCAGCCTGGATAGCAAGTGTGGTTAACCTGGACTGGCCATCATCTCCAAACATTTCCAGTGATGCGCAAAAACAGGAATTAATAACCCAATTTAAGCAACTAAAAGATTTAGGATTTAATGCCATACTTTTACAGATTCGCTCAGAATGTGATGCCATGTATTACTCGGAAATTGATCCATGGTCTTATTGGTTAACAGGTAACCAAGGCACCCCACCAAGTCCTTACTACGATCCATTGGAATTTGCAGTTGAAGAAGCACATAAGATGGGTTTGGAGCTGCATGCCTGGTTTAATCCATACAGGGCAGTAAGAGATATCACAGGATACTCAGTATCATCTGATCATGTTTCCAGGGAAAATCCGGAATGGATTATTACAAAAGGAAATTTAAAAATTCTTGATCCTGGTATTCCAATGGTTCAGCAATATGTAACCGATGTAGTAATGGATGTTGTAAACCGTTATGATATTGATGGGGTTCATTTTGATGATTATTTCTATCCATACGAAGGAACAACTCTTTCTGATGACCAGGCATCGTTTGATTTATACCGTGGGAGTTTTCCAAATACAACAACAGGAAGATACGACTGGCGCAGAAATAATGTAAATACACTTGTTGCTATGATCTACGATAGTATCCAGACGGTTAAGCCTTATGTAGCTTTTGGGATAAGTCCTTTCGGTATCTGGAAAAGCGGCGTACCTGCCGGAATTGTTGGTCTTTCTGCATATAGTGATATTTATTGTGATGCAACCGCCTGGCTAAGTTCACAGACCATCGACTATTTAACACCACAATTATACTGGCCGTTTGGTGGTGGTCAGGATTATGGAAAATTGATGCCTTGGTGGGCTTCTCAGATGAATGGACGACATTTAATACCGGGACAGGGTGCATATAGGATTGTCAATTGGGATGAAGAAGAAATGCCTGCTATGCTGTATTTAAATCGTGAAACTGAAAATGTATACGGAAGCATATTCTTTCGTTCAAAAGCAGGTATTCTTGATAATCCACGTGGTTTTGCTGATAGTCTTTCTAATAATTTTTATAAATATAAAGCATTGGTTCCGGGATATGAGTATAAGGATCAGATTGCCCCAAATGAACCGGAATCTGCTGTATATACTGCTCAAGATTATGGTGACCCATATACCTTAAATTGGAATTTACCGCAACTCGCTGCTGATGGAGATTCAGCGTCTAAATATGTAATTTACAGGTATTCAGTTATGCCACAGGAGGGCGATACAGATAATCCAAAATATATTCTCGATATGACCAGTATGCGTTCATATACGCCGGAAGTACCCGAGCAAAGCGGAGAATATTACTTTCAGATAACATCTTTAGACAGAAATAATAATGAAAGCCCTGTAAGTAATACTGTAACCGTTGTGCCCCCAGAAATTCCATTAATAGCGTCACCAGTTGACAATGCTATTAATTTGTCTGACACAACAGTTCTTTCATGGTATTATACAGATAAAGCAAGCCAGTATTATATTCAGATTGCGGAGAATGAGTTATTTAATACTATTCTTTCTGAAACAAATGATATACAGGATACATCAGCAACATTGCCAAAATTGGATGGTTTATCAAAATATTACTGGAGAATAGCAGCAGCAAATGCAGCAGGTAAAACAGCTTACTCCGATCCGTTTAGTTTCACCACAGGGTTCCCGCTTGCACCGTCCTTGTATTTTCCCAGAAGCGGAGCAACTAACACACCTTTGGAACTTGATCTGACGTGGCACCCGGCTGATTCAGCAAAACAATACCAGGTGCAAATTGCAACGACGTCATTTTTTGGCGACGGGACAGTACTTCTTGATACCGTCGTTTCTGATACAACCTTTCTCGCGACAGGTCTTGATAATTTTAAAAGGCATTACTGGCACGTTGCTGGATTAAATCAATATGGTAAAAGTAACTGGTCTGATACCTGGTTATTTAAAACAATTGATATTACGTCCATAACTGATGCTGAAAATATTCCTTTAAAATTTGGATTATCTCAAAACTATCCGAATCCGTTTAATCCTGAAACAATCATACCATTCAGTATTGAAGAACAAGGAATGACCACTCTTACAGTATATAATATACTTGGCCAAAAAGTAGTTGAACTTGTTAATAAAACGATGATGCCGGGTAAGTATACCATAAACTTTGCCGCAGGAAATTTATCCAGCGGAATTTATATTTATAGATTGGTTAATAATAATAAATCAAGCATTAAAAAAATGATGCTGATACGATAGTTTTAAGCCCGGTTATCCGGGCTTTTTTTTTAACATTTATTTTCTTTTTGATATTTAAAAATTATCCGCATATTATAGCTGTTAGCGATATAAATAATTACATCCACAAAAGCGTCAATTTCCCGGAAACTTAAACCAGGGTCTCACAATGAAACAAATGCATTCTCCACAGTTTTATTTTCACGTAAATAAGAAGGCAAGGGAAAAATACGAAATAGAACAGGATCTTTTTTCGATAAAAGGACGAGTCGTATTTACAAATTTTAATGCTACAAGAAAACTTTCTGATGCACTCAATAAGAAGAGAGATTTGCTAAAAAACCCTGAACTTGCTGTTAATCCCAGTATAATCAACGCATTGGGCTTAATGGATGAAATAATCCATTTCATGATTGAAACATATCGCCAAAAAGTTAATCCGAAACTGTTGGAGAAAATTCAAAAAACAGTCGAAAAAAAATATACAAAGGAAGAAACACATAACTTGCTGAAATCATTTGTAGAAACATTTCCAACAAATGAAATTTTTAAAACGAGTGTTAAAGCAGATGAATATTTAGAAAATCAAACAGAAGGCTTTTCAAATAAACAAATCGTAATAGAAGAAATGATTGCACAATGGGTGCAAAATCAAAACAAAGCATATTTTGCAGTTAAAGAAATTATTGATGACAAAGAAATTCAAAGCAAAATATATAATGAAGCATTTAAAGAAATAAACAACTTTTTTAAAGAACAGCCAAATGTTCCGGGTACAAATCTTACCCTGCTGGAAATGCTGCTGTTACCGGGAAAGTTATTTCCTGACTCTGTCTATAAACAACTTGAATACATCAGAGATAATTGGGGAGTAGAATTAAAAGACTTTTTAACAAGAATACTTTTAAGTCTTGATGTTTTTAAAGAAGAAGCAAAAAAATTTATACCAGGGATGTTTAGTAAACCGGAAAATAAGGTTGCAGAATTCCATGGGGATGTTTACGATTTCGAGCCTGAAGCATTTAGTCCGGACTTAGATTGGATGCCGCACCTGGTACTAATTGCAAAAAGCACTTATGTCTGGCTCGATCAGCTTAGTAAAAAATACCAGCGGGAAATTAAAAGACTGGATCAAATTCCGGATGAAGAATTAAATCGGTTAGCAAATTTTGGATTTACAGGTCTTTGGTTTATTGGTATTTGGGAAAGAAGTTATGCATCGCAAAAAATTAAACAGATAAATGGAAATCCGGAGGCAGTTGCATCGGCCTACTCTCTTAAGAATTATGAAATTTCTCAAGATTTAGGCGGATTTGAAGCGTATTCAAATCTAAAAGAGCGCGCATGGAAACGTGGTATCCGCCTTGCCAGCGATATGGTTCCAAACCACATGGCAATTGATTCCGATTGGGTTAAATATCATCCGCACTGGTTTATACAATCAAATGAACCACCATTTCCTAACCATACATTTAACGGGCCCAATCTGAGCGAAAATAATGATATTGGAATCTATCTTGAAGACGGTTACTGGAATAAAAGCGATGCTGCTGTCGAGTTTAAAAGAATTGACCATCGTAATGGTGAAACCCGTTATATATATCATGGAAATGACGGTACAGGAATGCCATGGAACGATACGGCACAGTTAAACTACCTGATGCCTGAAGTACGGGAAGCTGTAATCCAAACAATACTGCATGTCGCCCGGTTATTTCCGGTAATTCGGTTTGACGCGGCGATGACATTGGCTAAAAAACATTATCAGCGTTTATGGTTCCCGGAGCCCGGAAGCGGAGGGGATATACCTACAAGATCCTTTCATTCATTATCAAAAGATGAATTTAATATGTATTTCCCGGTTGAATTTTGGCGTGAAGTTGTTGACAGGGTTGCACAAGAGTGTCCGGATACTTTGCTATTAGCAGAAGCTTTTTGGATGATGGAAGGTTACTTTGTGCGTTCGCTTGGGATGCACAGGGTATACAACAGCGCATTCATGAATATGCTTAAAAATGAAGAAAATGATAAATACCGGCAAATGATTAAAAATGTACTTGAGTTTAATCCGCAAATTCTGAAACGATATGTTAACTTTATGAACAACCCGGATGAAGAAACAGCAGTAGCACAGTTCGGTAAGGAAGATAAATATTTTGGTACATGTATTTTGATGTGTACTATGCCGGGTTTACCGATGTTCGGACACGGACAGATAGAAGGTTTTTCGGAAAAATATGGTATGGAATACAAACGTGCTTACTGGGAAGAGCAGGAAGATCATTATCTGGTAGAACGGCATCGCAGAGAAGTTTTTCCCCTGATGAAAAAAAGAAAGCTCTTCAGTGAAGTTGAAAATTTTTATCTGTATAATTTTCAAACTGTGCACAATACAACCGACGAAAACGTTTACTGTTACAGTAACCGTTATGGTGATGAGCGAAGCCTGGTTGTTTATAATAATGCCTATAATAATACCGCTGGTTGGATAAAATATTCTACAGCATTTAAAGATTTTAATGACCAAATGTCTCATACAGAATTAGCAAAAGGATTAAATTTAAAATTTGATGCTAATATGTTTACAATTTTTAGAGAACATATTTCCGGTAAGCAGTATATACGCTCAAATAAAGATTTGTTTGAACGTGGCTTATTTGTTGAACTTGGTGGTTATAAATACCAGGTTTTTCTATCGTTTCAGCAGGTATATGCGACCAGAGAGAATCCATATGATCAATTAAATCATACACTAAATGGAAAAGGTGTTGATTCAATAGAAATAGCATTGCATGAGATCAGAATAGCACCGGCATTGTCCGCTCTTTATAAGATGTTATCTAAAGAAAATATTTTAATTTTTTCAAAAACAAAAACAGACGTTTTTGATCAACAAATATTGGATCAATTGACTGAAACGTTTAATAGTGAACTGGCACAACTTTATAACTTTTTAAAATTAGAAAAACCAAAAGATGTCACAAAGCATGTAGAAAAGATCTACAAAAAACAGAGAATTTATCATCCTTCATCAAATGTTCCTGGAAATAAATCAGTAAAAGAGTTTGTAAAAACTTTAAAAGACAAGAACCGGGAAGGAGATGAGTTTTATCTATATAAGGATCTGTTAGAACTGGTTTTCAGCAATATCCCGGAAAAAGACCTGGACACCTTCTATGATTTTCTAATGATTGAAAAAGTAATTAATACAAACACCAGTTTTGACAGTAAAGAGCATAATTCAATCTTGAAAATTTTAGTTTGTCATAAAAAAATTCAGAATTTATTACAACAAAAGCCTGATAAATTAGAATTAAAAACTCTTTTTAGTATCGCTGATCTGGTAAAATTCTTAAAGATTAATACTTATCAGGACGTTCGTTATTATAACAAGGAAAATTGGGAATTAATACTTGAAGCACTTTTAAAGGATTATATAGAGCAAGTTATAAATGATCCAAAAAAATCAGAGAAGAAAGCTGCAACGGAAATAAACAGAGTTTTCAAAAGAGTACAGGAGTTAATTAAATCTGCCAATGAAACAGGATACGATCTTGACAAACTGATTAACACGGTTAGCGCAGGTTAGTTAAGGACGAAGAAGCGAGTTAAACCGATTGTCCCGCAAAAAGCGGCATAACATGGAAATCAAAAAAGGAGTCGACTTTATCCAGCTTGTTTAAATCATTTCGAACGAGATCTGCGGAAGTGTGATATTCAATTGGGTAGTTAGGATAAATTTCAGGAGCGCCATGAAGCCTTGGCGGAATATCCTGCAGCAGTTCAATAAGAAATAAAGCCTGGTAAAGATAAGTTCTTGCACTTTCGAATTCACCAAGCTGAATTAGACATAAACCTTTGATATGTGTAAAAAGTGATGAAGAATTGTTCTGAATTAAGGCAAAATTAATACACTTTAAAGCTTCCTGATAATTACGTTCTTCATAAAATAAAACAGCAGCAAGATAATTAATATATTCATCATTGGTATGTTCCTGATAAATAGAATAAATATATTCTTTGTATTTTATTTTATAGTCTTTCCAGGCAAATTTTGAGTTAACTTCAAATACTTTTTGTACTAATTCAGCATTAATGTGGCTGTATTTTGGTGCTAAGGTTTCATAAATAGCCAGGGCACGATCAAGAGAATAAGGTTCGTCATCCATTATGTCCGGTGCATTGGATGGTTGGCGATTATAAATTTTTTCAACTTCTACATCATTGTTTTTTAGAAAAATTTCATTCCCTATGTCAAAAATTGTAGTGATCGAATCTAAAGTAAATTCATCCGTATATACGCGTTCACAATAGTTCGTGTATATTTCCTGAATAGATTTTCTTATGTTCTGACTAGTCATAGCATTTCCATTGTTTGCTTTTAGATTATTATCGAAGTAAATATTTAAATGTTAAAATTAAGTTATAATTGACAAATTATTTAACATTAATTTCATATTTGACTTGAATCCGGTTTGTCGGTTAATTTTAACTTTCATTGGCGGAAAAGAGTATGCCGGGAATAATTCAAAAAACAATAAATATAACCCTGTTTTTAGCAATCTCATTCGTATGGGCACAGGATAAATCCAGCGTTTTGTGGCATACTGTTGATGAAGGAGAATGGACACGGGTTTATCTCAAAAATAGTCTCTTCCCGCATGAATCCAGAAAAGAAAATTATACTTATAAAAGTCTGGTTTTTACACCTAAGGTTAATTACAGTGATAGCTCGGCTATTGTTTTTATGCCAAAAGGTTACAAAACAATAAACGGTGTCAATGACATCCTTGTGCATTTTCATGGCTGGAACAATGAAGTTCTGAATGTAATGCATGATTTCAATATTTTGGGTCAGCTATATAAATCAAAGAAAAACGCGATTTTAGTTTTGGCTCAGGGTCCGAAAAATGCAATGGACTCAGCTGGCGGTAAGATGGAAGATCGTAATGGTTTAAAGAAATATCTTAGTGAAATACTTATAATTCTTAATAAAGAAAAAAAAATTCAAACAGATAAAATAGGCGAAGTAATAATCAGTGCGCATAGTGGTGGTTACAGGCCGGCAATATTGGGCTTGATTAATGGCGGGCTACAAAAAAATGTGAGAGAAATCTTTTTGTTCGATGCTTTTTACACCTTTACAGATAAGCTTATTCCATGGCTTAAAGAAGACAAGGATAATAAACTACGCAGCATTTATACTGAGCATCTTGCACCGGAGCACCGCGAATTCCTTAAATTGATTGCTCAGCAAGGATTAACATATAATAATGTTCTTAAACCGGAAACGAAAATTATGCTTAAATTTACCCGGGTTTGTCACGATTGTGTAATGGAAGGAACCCTTGAAGAGTGGTTGGAAGCGAGTTCATTTTCGGATATATCAAGATAAAATTTACAGGAGATCAAAAATGCATAAAGCTTTGATGATAATAGGAAGTTTGTTTTTCCTGACAAGTGGAATTTTTGCTCAGGGTAAAATGACTGAATTTAGTGCAGGATTGTTAGCACCGAAAGATGCAAAAAGCGGATTTTATGGCGGAGTTAATTTTGGAAGAATGGTTGATGAACGTGTGGGAATCAGCTTGGGTGTTCATGTTTATTACAGCAGCTATACAAAATCTTCAAAGGTTGGAGAAAATGTAAACGGTCAGATAGTAATTTCCCAGGAAGCAACAGAACTGGACCAAAGTGCAACATTAATTCCAATTTATTTCCAGCTGCATTTCGTAGGTCCGATTACAAAAAGCCTGGATTTAAAGGTTACAGGCGGCGTGGGTTACGAATTACTATGGAGTTCTGTTACAAATTTTCAGAAAAAGATTGATGGAACACAGTTCTTCAGCGGATTTGGCTGGAATATAGGCGCGGGGGTAAGTCTGCCAATAAGCAGAGCATCCGATTTTTATGGGGAATTGTTTTATCACGGTGGTTCCCCATCACGTGATGAAGGAAAAACAGAAGAAGGGTTACCTGTTTCTTCCGAAATTAATATGCATGGTTTAGGACTTCGGGTTGGTTTAAGAATATATAATTTTGGTATTTAAAAGAATAATAATATTATGATAAAATTATTTTACAGGTCTGCTTTTATGCAGGCCTTTTTTATGTTTTTATTATTGGCGTTAGCAGGTTGTATTCCCCAGCAGAAAGCATCTGAAACAAACGCGGACATTCCAGTGATTAGAGTATTACTTGATCAAAAGATAGCTAAGGACACTTTGAGTTTTAAAGGTGTGTACTTTATGGAAACAGAAGAAGCCCGCTATGAATTTGGCAATACCAACAAACAAATATTTATTGAAGCCCTGGAAGATGGTTTTAAAATTTATAATGAAAATCGGCTTTTTTTATTCAGAAATAATGATGTAGTTACCTTTAAATCATCAGCCACAGATGCCGAATTCCTATTAGATCAAAAAAGCTACACAGGTGATTGTATCATATTAAAAAGTGATTCAACCCATTTATCTTATATTAACCACATTGACCTGGAGACTTATTTAAAAGGCGTTGTACCCGCTGAAATATTTACAAATAATTCTTCTTATATGGAAGCTGTAAAAGCTCAGGCCGTTTGTGCTAGGACCTATGCTTTGAACAGAATGCAAAAGAATAAACAGAAAAAGTATGATGTACTCGCTGATGTAAGAGATCAGGTTTATGGCGGTAAAAGTGGTAGAACGGCAAATGGTGATGATGCTGTTGATCTCACTGCAGGAAGTATCTTGATGGATAAGCAAGGACTAGCGGTAACTTATTTTCACTCGAGTTGTGGCGGAATGCTGGAAGACGCTGAAAGCGTCTGGCCTGGAAATAATCAGGATTACTTATCATCCAGGCAGGATGTAGTAGGTCGGGAATTTGCAGACAAAGAATCACCTTATTACCACTGGCAGAAGAAATTAAATCCATCTCAACTGGATTCCCTTTTTACAGAAAACTTAAAAATTAGCCCTTTAACAGCATCTGTGGCAGACACAATTGATATTCCTATGACATTTAAAATAGTAGACAGAACGGCGAGCGGAAGGGTTAAAACACTGGCTGTACAGTATGGTACGCAAAGAAAAGAACTGTCCGGTTACGATATTCGTCGTTTTTTAGGCTGGCCGTCTGGTAAGCTTCTTCCAAGCACATTATTTCGTTTTACACAGAACGATTCCCTTTTAATAATAGATGGTGCAGGTAATGGACATGGTGTTGGCATGTGTCAATATGGAGCTATGTATAAATCCCAAAAAGGCCTGCAATATTATCATATTCTGCAAAGTTATTTTCCTGGTACATATTTAAAAAAGGTATATTAAAAGAAATGAAAAGTGTATCCTTATTACTTTTAGTAGTTTTATTTTATGCCTGTAATCCGCAAAATATTCGCAGGGAACGTGGTGAACAAACACAGGCGCCACCGGATAGTTTTTTGTATTATCAACCGGTTGCATTAGAGAATGCATTTCTGGACAGCATGAATACAAAATACGACCAGGAAGTTTCTTTAAAAATGCGTATTGTTCCACCACCGCCACCACCTGCTCCCAAAGTTAAATTGGTGGATGGCTTTCGGATTCAGTTGTTTGCAGGCGCGGATTCAATGAACGTCTTAACCTCGGCTGAAAACATTAAACGTACTCTTTCCGATTCGGTATATTTTTTTAAAGAAAAGAACCTTTTTAAAATACAGCTGGGAGATTTTTTATACCGCAATGATGCTGATTTAAGATTGATGGATCTGCGTTCACATGGTTATCCGGCAGCATGGGTGGTTAAAACGATGATTAATATACCGGTTGACTCAGCAACTACTTCAAACATTCAGGCTGATTCAACCCAGGTTATTTCTCAGGATGCAAAATTCAAAATTCAGGTATTGGTCACTTCAAGTATAGAAAAAGCTGAAAATGTAGTTGAGCAGTTAAAAGCACAATTCAAACAGGAAAGTTATTTTATTAAAAGCGGGACATTTTACAAAATATACCTGGGACGCTTTGGTGCACGTGAACAAGCTGAAAAAACTCTTATCCAGGTAAAAACTGCCGGGTATAGTGATGCCTGGCTGGTTTATTAAAATTTAGGATGTCTTTTCCTGGAGTTCTTTATTTCGATATAAACCAAAACTTAGAAGAAAAGCTATAAAAATTAGTATACCGGCACTGATCAGCGGAAATTCAGGTCCAATATAATCGAAGAAAAAACCTGCCCACAATGGCCCCAAAACCCTACCTAAAGCAGAAAAAGACTGATTAAGCCCGAGTACGCTGCCGCTTTCACCTTTCCTTGCATTTTTAGATACAAGAGATAAAACAGACGGATTATGCATACCGAGACTCATTGCCATAATTCCGGTAAATAAAAGAAAAGGAATCAGGTATTCAAAGGTTCCGATGAGAATAAACGAAATTGCCAGAAATAAAGTAGCAATAGTAATCAATTTCTTCTCTCCGAAACGTTTCGACAAACGTCCTATAAAAACGCCTTGCATCAAAGCACTGCATCCGCCGATAAAAGCAAAAGCGTATCCGGTTTCGAGTGAATCAAAGCCAAATCGCCTTTCTGTAAATAAAGCAAAAATGGTTTCCATATTGGCAAACGAGAGTGTTACAAGGAAAAAAATAGTGTACAATAATCCAAGCCGCGGGTTAGTGAGTGCCTGGAAAATCGTTTTAAGATTGTAGCGTCGATAGTCACCCTGTTTTACAGTCTTAAAATCAAGACTTTCTTTTAATCGAAAATAGGCAAATATAAAAGCAGCAGTCGACAGAATGGATGCGCCAAACAACGGAATCCTGTATCCACCGAAATGTGATAAAATTCCACCTGTCGCAGGACCTAAAATAAAACCTAATCCAAAGGCAGCGCCAACAAGTCCCATACCTTTCGTACGGCTTTCTTCATCTGTGACATCACTGATATATGCTGTAGCAGTGGAAATAGTTGCAGCCAGAATACCCGTTAGAATACGTGAAGCATAAAGCATCCATACTTCTGTTGATAAAGCAAAAGCAAGGTGAGTAACAGCTGTCCCGGCAAGACTGAATAAAATAACAGGTCGGCGGCCGATCCGGTCGGAAATACGTCCCCAGATAGGCGCAAAAATAAACTGCATCAAACTGTATGCGGTAATCATGGTCGCTATAATCTTTCCAATTTGTGCGACGTCTGTTACCATGTCTTCGAGATAAAAAGGAATAATTGGTATAATTAAACCAAAGCCAAGAAGATCAATAAAAATTACAAGGAAAATAATTAAGAACTGAGATTTGTTATTTGTGTTCATATTTTTTCTTTTAGTGTTAAATAAAAATGTAATTTAAGGCTGTCCGGCTTAAAATTCCGATTTAATAAATAAAAATTAAAAAACTGTAATGTTTATAAAACGAACGATTTCTTTACATAAGTACTTATATTGCCTGGCAAGTATTAGCCTACTCGTTTTTTTGTACATGTTTTGCCGGGCAGCATTTTATCTGTTCAATAAAGACCTTTTTATAAACATTTCAACGGAAGAATTGCTTTACATATTCTATGGTGGACTCCGCTTTGATCTTGCAGGAATTTTTTACCTGAATGCATTCTATATCATTGCGATATTGCTGCCTTTTTCATTTACGGATAGCTCTCTTTACCGTAAGTTTTGGCAGATTTATTTTACTATTGTGAACACTATTGGTTTAGCTTTAAATTTTTTTGATATCGTTTATTTTCCCTACACGCTGAAAAGAACAACAGCTGATTTTTTTACAATTTTTAAAAATGAAATCAATTTGGGTACGATTATATTAAAAGGACTTTGGCTTTACAAGGAAATTGCAATCCTATTTTTTATAACATCCATCCTGGTTATTATTTTCAGCCTTAAAATAAACTGGAAAACTCCAAGGCCAAATTTATTAAAGTCAAAATTGGTACACCTGGTTTTATTTGTGTTATCTGTATTTTTAATGGTTTCTGCTATTCGTGGTGGCTTTTTGGGCAGGTATGTACGTCCCCTTGCTATAAATAATGCGGGGAAATATGTATCCGATTTCAGAAATATGGCAATAGTTTTAAATACTCCTTTTACGATGATCCGTACCTGGCAGCAGGAAATATTTGAGTTAAAGACATATTTTCCTGAAGATAAAATTGAAACCATTTTTTCACCTGTAAACCATATTAATCCAAAGGAAGAAACCCGGAAGAAAAATGTTATTATTATAATAGTTGAAAGTTTAAGCAGAGAACACTCGGGAAAATTAAACCCCGCTTTGGAGAAAGGTCAGTATAAAGGTTATACACCTTTCCTGGATTCTCTGATGGATCATAGTTTAACGTTTACTAATGCTTATGCCAACGGAAGAAAATCAATTGATGCCTTACCTTCCATAATTACCGGAATTCCTTCTTTAAATACGCATTATGTTATTTCCAGGTACAGTACGAACCGCTTATCCGGATTGGGTCATATTCTGCGGGAGAACGGTTATGATTTGTCATTTTTCCATGGTGCTCCCAATGGTTCGATGGGATTCTCAGCATTTATGAATCTTGCCGGATTTGAAAAATATTATGGTAAAAATGAATTTAATAATAATGATTATTACGACGGTACATGGGGTATCTGGGATGAAGAGTTTTTACAATTTATGGTCCGCAAGTTAAATACTTTTCAACAGCCATTCTGCAGCGTGGTTTTCACATTATCATCACATCACCCTTTTGATGTGCCATCAAAATATAAAGGAAAATTCCGAAGTGGCCCAAAGGATATTCTGGAATGTGTAGGATATACAGACTTTGCGTTAAAACAGTTTTTTAAAACCGCAGAAGAAATGTCCTGGTATAAGAATACACTTTTTGTAATTACAGCGGATCATGCAACGGTACCCTACCATGATGAATATAAAAATGATGTTGGTAATTTTGCAGTACCGATTATTTTCTATACACCGGATAGAAGTTTAAATGGAAATGATAACAGGGTAGCACAGCATCCTGATATATTCCCCACAATTTTAGACTATCTTAACATAAACACACCATTATTCTCTTTTGGTTCCAGTCTGCTCAATCCAGAAAACGCGCGGCTTGCTTTCTATTTTTCACGCAATTCATATCGTTTAATACAGGATAGTTTGGTAATTGAATATGATGGTAATAGATTTACCTCGTTATATAACTATAAAAAAGATCCGCTGCTCTCAGATAACATTCTTTCCAAAAATGATAAATCGGGTCAGGAGATGAAGGATAAAATGCGGGCGGTTATTCAACAATATAATAATCGAATGATCCGGGATAATCTGACCATTCAAAAAGATGAATTAAAATTGGCAAAAAACAGGCAAGAGAATAATGGGAAAAAATATTGAAATAAAAGCTGAATGCACAGATCCAGAGAAAGTGGAAAGTATAATAATCGAAAAGGGCTGGAAGAGTGGTGGCGTTGAAAATCAGAAAGATACTTTTTTTAATGTGCCAAATGGACGGTTGAAGCTGCGGGAGACTAATGAAAATCAAGCGGTCTTAATCCCTTATTTCAGGCCGGACATGAACACTTTAAGGGATTCGGAGTATGTACTTTTAAAAACGGATGAAACCAGGCAGGCATTGTCTATTTTGAAAAAAATGTTTGGGATTCGATGGATTGTAAGCAAGAAAAGGAAGATCTATTTTTATGATAATATCAGGATTCATTTAGATGAAGTTGACTCACTTGGTTCGTTTATTGAATTTGAAGGGGTTATTTCTGATGACAAAATGTATAATGAAACACAGGAAAAACTCGAATGGTTGATAGAACTTTTTGAAATAGCACAGGAACAAATATTTAAAGAAGCATACGTTGATATGCTGGAAAAAAAGGACGATACAAATGCTCACTAAATTACAAAATCTGCTGGATAATCTTCTTGCCGGTCATGATTATGAATCAGAAGACAGTGAATATGATCTCAAAATTGCCACGTGTGTTTTATTTCTTGAACTGGCTTATGCTGATTTTAATCTAACGGATGAAGAAGAGAAACAGCTTAGAGAGAGCCTGAGATCTTTCTTTAAGATAGATGATCATGAAGTTGATGAGCTTATTGAGACAGCGAAGAAAAAAAGACAACAACGAACGGATATCTGGCTGTTTACAAATAATATAAAATCAAAATTTGACCGTGAAGAAAAAATAAAAATTATTGAAATGCTCTGGAATCTTGTGTATGCCGACGGTTATATGGATAAATATGAAGAAGCACTGATGCGTAAAATAAGTAATCTGTTGGGACTTTCACATGGAGAAATGATCCAGGCAAAACTAAAAGCGGCTAACAATGGCTGATCCTGAACGATTATCAGATGATGATAAAAAAACATTACTAAGGGTAGCCAGAGAAACACTACAAAGTTATCTGTCCGGAAGTGGTATTCCGGATTTTAATCCAGTCTCTTCTGGCCTTATGATAAACCGACCGGCATTTGTTACTCTGCGAAAGAAAAATACCCATGAACTTCGTGGCTGCCGTGGGGAGACTATGGCAAGACAACCATTAATTGAATCTGTAAAGAAAATGGCAATCGCTTCAGCTGTGGATGATCCTCGTTTTAAAAAAGTTACATTTACCGAACTGGACAATATCCACATAGAAATAAATGCTTTAACCCCGATGCATCCCATTAAAGCAGAAAATATTATAATTGGAAAACATGGCCTGATGCTTATAAAGAGATTTAGTGCCGGTCTTTTACTTCCGGCAGTGCCACTCAGTTATAATTGGGATAAAGATACGTATCTGAATCAATTGTGCTTAAAAGCAGGATTGCCTAAAAATTCATGGCAAGAGAAGGATGCAGAATTACTGGCATTTGAAAGCGAAGAATGGGAGGAAGAATAAAAAACGCCCGTCCCGGTAAATTAAGAACAGGCGTTAAAAAGATTTAGTTTCTGTTTTTTAATTCTTCAATCATTCGCGGGACAACTTCAAATAAATCGGCAACAATACCATAATCAGCCACTTTAAATATAGGAGCTTCAGGGTCTTTGTTAATTGCAACAATGTATTTGGAGCTGGACATCCCGGCAAGGTGCTGAATAGCGCCGGAAATACCAACAGCGACATATAAACTTGGCGATACGGTTTTTCCTGTCTGGCCAACCTGCTCATCATGCGGACGCCAGCCGGCATCAACTGCAGCACGGGATGCACCATTGGCAGCACCAAGCTGTGCAGCTAAGTCTTCAATCAGATGCCAGTTTTCCGGGCCTTTTAAACCACGGCCGCCGGAAACAACAATGTCAGCTTCCGTTACATCCAGCTTGCCTTTAGCGCCGGCAACGATTTCTGCTACAACGGTTTTAAAATCCACATCGCTGGCTACTTCTTCCACAGCAGCACTTGCCGGGTTTTCTTCAGCTGCATACACATTCGGTCTTACGGTTACAACCTTTTTTGCGGAAGTCAGTTTTATGGTTGCCAAAACTTTTCCGGCATACATAGGGCGCACTATTTTCAAATCACCGCCATCCATTTCAATATGGGTACAGTCTGTAGCCATCGATGCGTTTAGTTTTGCGGCGACTCGCGGCCCCAGATCTTTTCCCATTGACGTAGCGCCCATAACAAGCACATCTGCTCCCTGCTTTGCCATCGCATCAGCAAGAACTGCGGCGTAACCATCCGGCGTGTAATTGGCAAGTTTTGCACTTTTATAGTGAACGACTTTTGCCGCTCCGTATTTTCCGAGCTCAATAGCATCCACCGCATCACCGATTACAGCGCACTCGAAATCCATACCCAATTTTTTAACAAGGGAGACATTTTCAAAAGCTGTTTTTTTAATTTTTCCATCGCGTTGTTCTGCAAAAACCAATGCTTTCATTGATTAGTTCCTTTCACAAATTTTCTTATTTTTCGAATAATGATAATCGGCCGATCAGATTACTTTTGCTTCTTCATTAAGCAAGCGGATTAATTCGGGTACCGCATCGGCACTATCGCCAACAATCTTACCGGCTGATTTTTGCGGCGGATAATTATATTCTACAATTTGCAGTTGATTCGGACCAGGATTTACATCTTTGGCTTCAATCTGTATTTTCTTTGCTGCCATGATTCCTTTTAATGAAGCGTATCGCGGTTCATTAAGTCCGCGCTGTGCACTGATCACGCAGGGTGTCGGGCATTCAACAACTTCATGTGCCCCTTCAATTTCTCTTTCCGCGCGAACTTTTCCGCCGGATACTTCCAGCTTAACAACCACATTTACAGCCGGGATTCCAAGTTTTTCGCCAAGCAGAGAAGCCATCTGTGTGTGGTCATCATCTATAGCTTGCTTGCCGGTAAAAATAAGATCGTAATTACCTTCTTTTAAAACGGCCACAAGTGCATCAGCCGTTGCTCCGGGATCAGCGGGAACGGCATCAGATTTAATATGAATTGCCTTATGTGCCCCCATAGCCAGAGCGCTGCGAATCGCAGATGTTACACGATCCGGGCCGAGTGAAATGATGGTAACTTCACCGCCATCAGCTAATTTTAATGCTTCTTCCACGCCAAATTCATCATAAGGATTAAGGATAAAATTTATATCCCCTTCAGCAATCGATTTTTTATCATCACTGATTTTTACTTTTGTTTCGGTATCCGGAACCTGTTTGATACAAACCGCAATATTCAATTTGCTCCTCCTTTATTTAAAAATTTCAAAAATAAAACATGCCAATCTAAAAACTTTTTTTCATTAAAAAAACTGTTCCGTATTAAACGGGTATTGTTTTTCTTCGCTGATAAAATCAGCAA
The DNA here is from genome assembly GCA_020635035.1 of Calditrichia bacterium. Lineage (GTDB taxonomy): Bacteria > Calditrichota > Calditrichia > Calditrichales > J004 > JACKAO01. The sequence goes on along the minus strand of JACKAO010000002.1, from coordinate 235,323 downwards.
TTTCCCGCAGGTAATCATCATTGTTTTTATCAACCATCAGCAGGTTACGACGCACCCTGCGCCAGGCCTGTTCACAAAATGCATTACAGATTTTGATTTCTTTGTCACATTTGTCTGCTCCAATATCACGGATGCGCGTATCAACCCGGGAAATCGTAGCAATCATCCCGAATAAATCAATAGCGGCATCGGCAATGCGGTAACTGATCATTTCACGATAAATAATTTCTTTGCTGTGTTCCATTAATAAACGCTCAACAGTAAAGCGCAAATTTTTTGCCCAGTTTTCAAAATCTTTTTTGGCATTCATCAGACTTGGATGAACATCACGAATGCGCCCGGTAATGATACGGTCTTTTACCCAATCAGCGGCAAAGTCAGTTAATAAACCAAAACCTTTAATCGGGTCACGCAGGGCTTTACCAATTTTTTTAAGATACTCACCACGTTCCTGCAGCCCGGACAGAGCTATAAACATACGCAGGATTTCATTGGTTCCTTCAAAAATTTTATTGATTCGTGCATCACGAACATTGCGTTCATATGGGTATTCTTTCATAAAACCGATTCCACCGGCCATCTGCAGACACTCGTTGATTCCTTCCCAGGCTATGTCTGTAGCGCGAATTTTACACATGGCGGATTCAATCGAATAATCGACATCACCACGATCCACTAAACCGGTCGTCAGGTAAATCATACTTTCTGCGGCATAAATATCAATGGTAATCTGGGCGACTTTCTGCTTGATTACTTCAAATTCGGCAAGGGTTTTTTTAAATTGCTTTCTTTGATTAATATGATCCAGAGTAGTTTTAAAAATTTCTTTAAATGCACCAATCGTTCCGCCGGCAAGACCAAGACGTCCTGAGTTCAGAACTTCCATTGCCACTTTAAAACCTTTGCCGCGCTCACCTACAATATTTTCAAAAGGCACTTTTACATCTTCAAAATATACTTCCGTTGTAGACGAACCGCGGATCCCCATCTTCTTTTCTTCTTTACCTTTGGATACACCGGGCATGTCGGTTGTTACGATAAAAGCTGTGATCTTTTCCTGGATTTCGCCTTTGATCTCAAGGTCTTCCTTGGCAAAAACGGTAAAGAAGTCAGCGATACCGCCGTTGGTGATCCATAGTTTGGTGCCGTTTAAAACATAGTAACCGCTTTTTTCATCACGGACGGCTTTGGTTTTTATACCTGCTGCATCCGATCCGGCACCGGGTTCGGTTAAACAAAAGGCGCCGACCAGCTCGCCGGTCACCAACCGGGGAAGGTATTTTTTCTTTTGCTCTTCACTGCCAAAAAGATTTAATGCTTTTATCCCGATGGACTGATGGGCACCAAGCATAAGGGAAGTGGATCCGTCGTGCTCACTTACCGCAGAAAGCATTTTGGTAAACCCGGTTGAACCGAGTCCGAAACCATCATACTTATCCGGTGTATTTAAACCAAAAAAGCCAAGTTCCTTGAGCCCGTTAATTACGTCTTCCGGGATTTTTGCTTCTTCATCAAATTTAACAGCATCAATATTATCTTCAGCAAATTTGTTGAAAGTATCGATCATCATTTTAACATTTTCAGCTTCTTCCTTTTCCATCTTTGGATAGGGAAAAACAAGGTCTTCCATGATAACACCACTGAATAAAGCTTTGGAGAAACTGGGTTTTACAGGTGCCATATTTTACTCCTTTAAATTAACATTAATCCTGCTCTACCGTCAGATTACTTCCAGGATTAAAATGATTTGAAGATGCCGGGATCGGCATGTTGTTCTTAATAAATAAATCTTTAATTATAGAATTTCCCTTTTTCCTCTTTAATTTTCTGCAGATAGCTGCTCGGTTTGAAACGTTGCCCGAATTTATTCTCAAATCCGGCAAGCACATCAATAAGTTTATCCAGGCCTTCACTATCAGCAAATTTCAGTAACCCGCCACGGAAGGGGGCAAAACCCGTTCCAAAGATCATGCCGACATCGACATCCCGCGGATTAGTGGCGATGTTATCTTCCAGGCAGCGCGCCGCTTCGTTTATCATAGGGTAAACCATGCGTTGGGCAAGCTGTTCCGTGTTTAACTCTGTTTTGGATTTAATCTGAATAAATTTTTCAACTTCCGGGTCATAGATCTTTTTACGGTCCTGGTATTTGTAGAAGCCAATACCATTCTTCTTTCCCAGCCGTTTTTCGTGGACCAGCTTTTCCAGCAGATCCGATTCAGCCATGCGGTCGGCCATAGTCTGCTGCAGAATTTTGGCAACCTTATAAGCCACGTCAATGCCCACTTCATCAAACAATTCAATTGGGCCCATGGGCATACCGAATTTTTTCATGGCTTTATCAAGAGTTTGGATGGAATGGCCTTCTTCCAGCAGGGAGACGGCTTCAACCATATAGGGCAGTAAAAGGCGATTGACCAGGAATCCGGGTCCGTCATTTACCACGATCGGTGTCTTCCCTGTTTTTTTACAAAGGCTGAAAATTGTAGAAACTGCTTCATCGCTGGTCTGTTTACCGCGGATAATCTCCACCAGCGGCATACGATGTACGGGGTTGAAAAAGTGCATGCCCACAAAACGTTTTTTGTTTTTCATAGCTGCTGCCATATCATCGATCAACAGGGAAGAAGTGTTGGAAGCGATGATGGCATCTTTGGGCACATAATTTTCCAGCTCGGCAAGCACAGTTTTTTTTATATTAAGGTCTTCGATGATTGCTTCAACAACAAGATCCATATTTTTAAATCCGCTGTAATCGGTTGTGCCGCTGATACGCAGCATAATCTGGCGGTATTCTTCGCGGCTCATACGACGGCGCTTTACTTTTTCTTTCAGGACGCTGCTGGCTTGCTGATAGGCTTTGGTTACCGCATCGTGGTTGATGTCTTTGACACGTGTGTCAATGCCTTTGGCGGCGAAAAGCTGGGCAATACCACCGCCCATTACACCTGCGCCAAGCACACCGGCTTTTTGAATTTCCTTCGCTTTTGTTTCTTTTTTTGTGGTGCCATTTTCCTTTTTTATTTCTTCAGTCCAGAAGAAAATCTGAACCAGGCTTTTGCAGATGGGAGTTACAAGGAGATCACCTAAAGCCCGGGCTTCAATATCCAGACCTTTTTGCAGATCGATTCCATGGGTTTCTTTCAGTACTTTTAGCGCCCGCAATGGTGCCGGGTAATGTCCGCCGGACTTTTTCATCACGGTTTTTTCAGCCTGGGAGAACATGATGCTGCGGCCAAAAGGTGTTTTTTCCAGTACGATGCCGGGCAGACCTTTGGGTTTGCGACGGCTGATATATTTTTCGGTTTTACCGCTGATTACTTCCTGCGCAAATTCGATAGCTTTTTCCATGGTCCATTCGGCGGCGATAATTTTATCAACCACTGCCATACGATAGGCACGTTTAGCATCCAACGAACGTCCGCTTAAAATCAAATCAAGTGATTTTTGCAGACCAACGAGACGTGGCAGACGCTGCGTGCCGCCCCATCCCGGTAAAATTCCAAGGTTTACTTCAGGCAGGGCAATTTTTGTTGAAGGGCTGTCTGTGGCTGCACGGAATGTGCAAGCCAGGCTGAGTTCGGTGCCGCCACCCATGCAGGCGCCATCGATTATAGCAATAGTCGGGAAGGATAATTGTGAAAAACTGTGAAAAATCCCCTGACCGCGCAAGCCAATTTTATATCCGATTTCAGGATCGGTCACATCTTTAATTTCGTTGATATCAGCGCCGGCGATAAAAATGCCTTTCTTTTTGCTCATCAGCAGCAGGCATTTCAGGCTTTCATTTTTCAAAGTTGATATTGTCTTTTCCAGTTCTTCCATCACCGGGGTGGAGAATTTATTAACTTTTTCACCCGGAAGATCGAAGTATAAAATGCCAATACCATCGTCTCGTTTTTCTAAAGTAAATGCATTTTCCATTATTCAGGCCTTTTTTTGAAAGATTCAAATATCGTTAAGCTTAGTTCAGACGCTCCAGGATAAACGCCGCTCCCTGTCCGCCGCCGACACACAAAGTGGCCAACCCCATGGTTTTGTCACTTCTTTTCAGTTCGCGTAAAATCGTATGTACCAGGCGTGTACCGGATGAACCAACCGGGTGGCCAACAGCAATGGCTCCGCCATTAACATTCAGAATATCAGGATCAATAGCGCCAAGTGCTTTGCCCAGACCCAGGTATTGTTTGCTCAGTTCTTTGGATTCAAAAATCCGCATATTGGCAAGAACCTGTGTGGCAAAAGCTTCATTTATCTCAACTCGTTCGATATCTTTCATGGTCATCCCTGCTTTTTCCAGGGCAAGTTTTGTGCTGTATGCTGGTCCAAGTCCCATGCGTTTAGGGTCCAATCCTGCATAGGCAAAAGCTTTGATTCTCCCGATCGGCTTGTAGCCAAGCGCGAGTGCTTTTTCTTCATCCATTACCAATGTCATTGCTGCACCATCCGTAATCTGGCTGGCGTTACCGGCAGTAACGGTGCCATTATGTTTATCAAAAACCGGACGTAATTTTGAAAGAGCCTGCATATTCTGGCCATTGCGCACACCATTGTCGTAGTCTAGAACCTTTTCATATTTGGGTGGGATGGACACAGCCATCACTTCACCTTTAAAGAATCCGGCTTTTTGTGCTGCTTCTGCGCGGTTGTGGCTGGCCATTGCAAATGAGTCCTGCTCTTCGCGGGAGATTTTAAATTCACGGGCAAGGATTTCGGCTGTTTCACCCATGTTCATCCCACAAAAGCCGTCGGTAAGACCAAGCTGCAAACCTACAACGGGTGTCAGGAATTTCATTTTAAATCCGGCCATGGTACCTACTTTCTGTCCCATGCTGCGCGCTTTGAACATAGCCCCAAACCATCTGGTTGCTGCATCATTCCACAGCAGCGGAATTTTAGTCATGCTTTCCACACCGCCGCAGATGTAGGTATCGCCTTCTCCAACCTGGATTTTATACCATGCTTCTGAAATGGATTGCATCCCGCTGGAACAATTTCGCTGAACAGAATATGCCGGTACGTGATCCGGAATACCGGCAAGCAACGCAATATTCCTGGCAATATTTGTCGCTTCCGGGGGCTGGGCAACATTACCAACAATAACTTCATCAACATCTGCGCCTTTAAGTTCAAGACGCTCCAGGAATTCCTTTAAAACAATACCACCCAGTTCATGAGCAGCCAAATCTTTAAAATCCGTACCCATTTTTGCGTAAGGCGTTCTAAGTCCGTCAACAATGACAACATTTTTCATATTTACCTCGAAAATTTTTAAGTGTGGGTTTATGGCTAATCTACAAAATTTTTACAGATAAAATAATAAAATTAGCCTTTGTAAAAATTATAATAGCCTATTTTTTTATAACGACGAATATTAAAGTATATTTCAGTTAATTTTAATTTATTCCTTTGAGAGTGTTATGAAAAATATAATCCTTTTATTATATCTTCTGCCATTCCTTTGTTCTGCTCAGAATTACAGGGGACAAAACACAGTTGCGGATGGTAATAAAGTTAGAGTTGAGACATGGAACTATGGTTCATTTTCCAGCCCGGGAAATTGGACAACTGATTTTGTATGGAATTCCCTTGGATACGCTTACGAGTTTAACTGGTTTGTTGGCGCCGAAGTAACAGTTCCACAAGGCAGCCATCCCGATGTTAAGTTTATTGATGGAGAGTGGCGTGCACATGTTATTTCGGATGGGGTTATTTCTAATGGAGGAGAAACAGCAACCGATGGCAGCGGTCTTTTTTGGGGTTGGATGCCAATAAAATCGGGCATTTCCGGAATTGTCTATCAGGATGTAAATACCGTTCTTCCTTCCAGCAAGGATACTGACCGAAATGATGATGGCAACCCTGATAGCTGGCCGGAAGCATGGGAAGGCATGTGGCCCGGTAAGTGGTTCCCGGGGCAAGCGTTTGGTGATAATGAAATTATTTATGGGATGGATGACAGCGACAATAAGGAATTTAAATATTATCCATTTCCGGAAGATTCAGCAGTTGGTGGATTGGGTCTTGAAGTAGAAACACGCGTTATTCAGATGCAGGATTTTTATGAGGATCTTGTATTTGTAATTTTTAACATTCGAAATAACAGCGGCAAAGATTTAAACAAAATGATCATGGGTGTTTATGGAGATCCGCATATTGGTGGATCTTTTAATTATGCCGACGATCTTATGTCATACAATAAATCAAAAAATCTAATGTATGCCTGGGATTATGATGGAATCTCTGATATTGCCGGATTAGCTCCCGGCTATTTTGGGGTTACTTATTTGCAAACCGCCGGAAACGACTCAGACGGTATTGATAATGATCGTGATGGAATGATAGATGAAAGTCCCTATAATGGTATCGATGATGATGGGGATTGGGATATATTAAGGGATGATGTTGGCAAAGATGGGATCGCTTCAACTGGAGATGAAGGCGAAGGCAATGGAGTCCCTGACACAGGTGAACCCAATTTTGAAATGAATGACATAGATGAAACAGATATGATAGGACTTACCAGCAGCAGGCAAGGCGATTTTGGTAGTCTTTATATCAATCAGGATGAAAAGATGTGGAACTATCTTCAACCGGGATTTTTTGATACACTGGTTGCTAAGGGTGATCGATCTTTTCTGAGCGGAAGCGGGTATTTTAGTTTGAAAGCAAATTCAACCTGCCAGATTGCGATTGCCTATGTTTTAGGTTCTGATTTGAATGATTTGTATGCCAATGTTGACGTCGCAAATGAAATTTACAGATCTTATCTGGGCAGCCTTACCAGTAAGGTTAAATATAGTATTACTTCCATTGACAGCGGAGATGTATATGCTGATCAAATTCCTGTATTGTGGGAAAGTGATAAAATTGACGCAAACTCAGAATTGGAATTTGCCCTGTCAAAAGATAATGGAAAAGAGTGGCTGGCAGCGGATCGCAATGTTTTGAATAGTGGAAGTTTTAATATTGATGTCCGTTCTTTTCCGAGCTCAGCTTTTTATAAAATCCGATCGCGGGTTTTAGGTAATTCTGAATTTGGTCAGAGTCAGTCAGAAGGTTTTTTTACAATTGACAATTCAGGTCAAGAAAATGTCGCACCTGAAATTCTGCCCCTGTTTGATGATCAAATTCAGTTGTCAGGGGATGCTTTTTTAAAATGGTTAAGCGCGGATGTTGATGGAGATAATTTTACAACCAGGCTGATTTTGGAATCGGGTTTGGTGTCAGACACGCTTTATCCGGAGTCTGATTTTGTTATAATTCCAACTAAAAATTATCCTAATGATCAATACATACTTCATTTTTTTGTAGATGACGGAAAAAATGAAAATGAGTATTCAACGAGTTTTACAATATTGAACAGCTTTTCTCAGGTAGACAGTTCATTGGTTTATCACAAGAATGGCTATTCGGAGAGCAGTGTAAATGTAAATATTATCAATGAGAATGAATTAAAAAGCACACTTTTTAAATTGACTTTTAATCAGGTAGGTAACGAAACCGTTTATTCAATATTTGATTCACTAAAAAATATTAAGATTATTGAAAATGAAAAACTTCCAATAGAACCCTATACAGGTAGTCTTTTTAATGGCTTGCGATTGTCATTTATCGATATTCCCTTTGATATTGATGAAGAAAACACAGGCTGGACAGAGACATCAATAACTGATTTAGAATATAGTTTTATAAAAAGAGATTCTGCAAAATTTTATCCATCCGATTATGAAATTCGCTTTTATGATGATAGTGTGGGGGTTGCTTTAACGGGTCAAAGTATTAATTTTGAAGTCCGGAACATCACGCGTAATCTGAAAAATTACGTAGCTGTTACAGAACCCACCACCCAGCGTGATGGTAAATGGGATCCTGGTGATAATATTTTTATTTTAGAGAACGTAAGTGATCCTTCGATTATTAATGCGAAAAAAACAACATGGCAAGTTTTAATCGAACCTTCGTTTGATAATCCGGGTGCTATTCCCGGTGATGGCGATATACTTTTTATCAAAACTTTTAAACCACTGACAGCCGATGATATCTATTTAATAGATACCCGAACCCTGGCAATTGAAAATGAGAATGCCAATTATCCTGATGAATTCCGGCTTGCTCAGAATTATCCTAATCCCTTTAACAGTTTAACAAAAATAGAATTTTATCTGCCCAAGCCGGAAACTATCTCCATTGAAATTTTTAATGTTTTAGGTGAAAAAGTCTTTACAAGGAGTCTGGGAAAATTAAAACCAGGTTTAAATGAGTTTATTTGGAATGGAAAAAATAATTTTAATGATTCAGTATCATCCGGAATATATTTCTATCAGCTTAAAGGGATAACCCGAAGTAGCATAAAAAAAATGGTTTTATTGAAATAATTTTCTTAGCATTTTATTAAGAGAAAATCAAATGGTATGAATATTTGGTGTAATTAAAGTTATACTTCGCCTCTGTATTTCGCGCCTAACGAAATAGTCAAAATTTATAATTCTATTACATAAGATTTATATGCAAATAAAACTAACACTAGTATTTATATTGCTTGCATCAACGATCTGTTCTCAAAGTTTTAATAAGGCAATCGAAACAGTAATTTCACAAACAAATTTAGATTCACTGGTTTCATATGTAAGAATACTTAGTGGAGAAGATTCTGTTTATGTAGATGGTATGGGATATTTGATTCTCAACAGGAAATATAATAAACCGGGAAATGAAGCCGCAGCAATTTATATTAAAAATAAACTTGAAAACTTTGGACTTCAGGTAAACGAACAACCATTCAATTCAGCTGGTGTTAATATTATTGGTATCCAGGAGGGAACAACTTTCCCCAATAAATATTTTATTGTTTGTGCACACTATGATGCTGTTGCGAATTACTGTGCAGATGATGACGCCAGTGGCGTTGCAGCGGTTCTTGAAACGGCAAGGCTACTTTCTAATTACAAGTTAGATTATTCCATACATTACATACTGTGGGACGAAGAAGAACAAGGCTTATTGGGCAGTGATTATTATGCCCAAAATGCCGAAAGAAACGGAGTCGAGATTGAAGGTGTTTTAAATTTAGAAATGTTTGGCTATGATGCTGATAATGATGGTGTTATTGATGTGCATTCTAAGAATATTGCAAACTCAGACCAGATGGCATCTACACTTGCAAATATAAATTCCATTTATAATTTACAACTTGATCCAACGATTTTCAGCCCTGGCGAAACATCAAGTGATCATTCATCTTTTTGGCGAAAAGGTTATGGCGCAATTTGTTTTGGTGAAGCGTATTGGGCTGATGACTTTAATCCTTATTATCACACGAGTTCTGACCGAATTAACAAATTTAATCTTACATATTTTCATAAACTCAGCAAGCTTACAATTGGATTAGTCACTGAATTAACTGGGTTAATTGAAGATAATTCATTACCAGTGACTTTTGTAAACTTCTATTCAGAGACAAAGAACAATATTATTGTTCTAAGATGGCAAACACAAACTGAATTAAATAACGCCGGGTTTGAGATTCAAAGGTTTGATAACTTAAACAAAAATTTTATCAAAATAGCATTTGTTGATGGAAAGGGAAATAGTAATTCAAAACAGGATTATACTTATATTGATAGTGAAACAAAACCCGGCAGACAATATAACTATCGTTTAAAACAAATAGATTATGATGGGTCTTATACCTTTTCAAATATAATTTCAATTTCTTTATCGGAATATGATATAACTGTATTGCCTAACTATCCCAATCCATTTAACTCGTTTACTACAATACCTATTATTCTTTCCGAGAATTCTAAAGTCGCTTTGAAAATTTATGATACGGCTGGAAGGATTGCTCAGAACAATTTTTATTTTTTAAATAAAGGTAAACAAAAAATTATAGTAAAGGCAGATAATTTAACCAGTGGTATATACTACAGTTGTATTATGATTAATAATGAAATTGTTGATTTGAATAAAATGATGGTTATTAAATAAAGCAAGTTTAAGAATTAATGATGCTTGCTTTCTTTTTCTCTTCAAGCAGGGATTGCCAGGCAAGAATACGATCCGGCATTGCAGGTGGATCATAATGCACGTCTAATAGATCAAGTGCTTCCTGAAAAGGCACTTTTTTACCTTTTCTCATAACCAATCCGCGAATGGTTGCATGGGCATGTAAAGTCTCACCGGAAATAAATTTTTGATCCACAAACCAGTATGTATCATCCCAGGTAATCAACTCTGAGTGTAATTCAAATTTTTGAAAGGGTTTTATTTCACGAATAAATGAAATCTCTGAAGAAACGGGAATAAGCAGGTATTTGTTTTTTAACAATTTCCCGATTATACCAGCCTGGCCAAGTAACAATGTGCGTCCGAGATCCATAAATGCCGGGTAGCGGGCATTGGTCAGGTGAAGGTAAATGTCGCAGTCAAGCGGCCAAACCCGGAATGTCAAAATTGATTTTTCAAGAGGAGATCGTTTTTTAGCAAAGATGATTTTAAAAATCAGTTTTATAAAACGGATATATAAATTCATAAAATCATGATAACTTTACAGGATGGCCAGCTCAACCAATTGCAAAACATCCTCTATTGGTATCCGTGTTTTTGTTTTAGCAATAAAACCATTTTTGTGTGCAAATTTTATTTGTTCATTTCCTGCCAATTTATAAAAATTTATACCTTCTGCATCTTTTATGGTGGATAAACTCCAGCCTTCACCACGGCCATCATAATTTATGCGGACAGACGGCGGATTTGAGAGACGCTCGCAAAACTGAATTGATCCGGTTGTTTCATGGGTGTAGCCAACAATAACTTTCTTATCCTTAATCTGCAGCTGTTCACAATTTTCCCAGAAAGCAATCTGCTCTTTTAAACGATAACCATCATCTATTAGCTGTTTCCCAAAGTATTTCATTTGCTGATATACGGAAATGGGGCTTTCTGAAAACAATCGGAGAAAGAACTTTTCAATGGGGCTGCTTAAAGCATCGATATAGTCCATACCTAATTCCTGAGCAACTTTGTAGCCGCCGCGCCTGTCGATCCGGTCTTTAAAATCCCACCATGGAGATGTATGTAAAATCTCTTTTAGTTCAAGATATTCTGCAACCTGAACAAAACTTGCAGGCAGGTTTAAATCCTGATGGTGATCAAAATTTTTAAGGTGTGGTTGATGGCGCTCACCAATGTCAATCACCCAAATATCCGGATTGTCTAACTCTTCTTTTTTCGGTTCGCGCCGTTCGATGTAAAAATGTGTATCGTCATGCCTGGCTAAAACAAGAGAAATTGCCAGAAATTCATCGAAGTGTGCTTCACCATTATGTGTTACAATTTTAGCTGTTCTCAATTTACTTCCCAGTGTTTTTAAAAGTTACAGGACAATAGAACTTTATCCCCCTTGACAGAGTTCCTTATCCAATCAGCATTATTCATGCCATTTTGTTAAAAAATGCACAAAAATTATGTACATTCTGCAAAACTTATCGTTAAAATCAGCAAATATAATGAAATAAAGCTAAATTTTAATCCGTTCTTTAAAAAAAATAGTAAAAAAATTCACACAAGCCTATGGATAAAAATTCAATATGAGCAAAAATGACACACCGAGAAGACAGCGTTTAAATTCTCTAAAATACGTTTTTTACGAAATAATTTGGCCCAGAAAAAATCTAATCTTAATCGGCCTGGTATTAATTGTTTTCAATCGCTTATCAGGATTGGTTTTACCGGGCTCCAGCAAATACCTGATTGATGATGTTATTGCAAAGGCGGATTATGATCTTCTCAAATGGGTGCTTATTGCAGTTTTCGCAGCTGTTTTGGTTCAATCCGTTACGTCATATCTCCTGACGCGGCTTTTAAGTGTAGAAGCTCAGAATTTAATTTCACAGCTACGCGCAAAAGTTCAAAAGCAGATCATCCACCTTCCAGTCCGTTTTTTTGATAACAGCAAATCGGGATCGCTTGTTTCACGAATCATGCATGATGCAGAAGGTGTGCGAAACCTGGTCGGCACGGGTCTGGTACAACTTTTCGGGGGTATTCTAACTGCTATCATCGCATTAATCATCCTGCTGAACATCAATACAATAATGACCCTGATTGCAGTTGTACCTCTAATATTATTTGGACTAATTTCGTTAAAAGCATTCTCTTTTATCCGTCCTATTTTCCGTGAACGAAGTGTAATAAATGCAGATGTTACCGGACGATTAACGGAATCATTAGGCGGGATTCGAGTAATAAAAGGCTTTAATGCTGAGACCCAGGAAATAAGTGTTTTTGAAAACGGTGTCGATCGCTTATTTCAGAATGTAAAAAAGTCTTTAACTTCAACCAGCCTGGTCACCAGTTCGGCTACCTTGCTTATGGGAGTTGCTTCAATAGCAATAATGGGATTTGGCGGTAATCTGATAATTAAAAATGAATTGACCACAGGCGACTTTGTTGCATTTGTTTTATACCTGGGGTTTATGATTGCTCCAATCGTACAAATGAGCAATATTGGCAGCCAGATAACCGAAGCTTTTGCCGGCCTGGATCGCATGGATGAAATTTTTCATATGAGCAAAGAAGATGATGATCCGCAGCGAACAAAGGAAATAGCCAGGATAAAGGGAAATATTGAATTTAAAGATGTTACCTTCTCTTATGAAAAAGATAAGCCGGTTTTACACGGCATTTCTTTTACCGCGCCTGCGGGATCTGTTACCGCGCTGGTAGGCAGTTCCGGATCCGGGAAAACAACAATCGCCGGTCTGGCAGCTTCATATTTTAAAGCGGATAACGGTGTCATTACTGTTGATGGATCAGATCTAAGCAAAGTTACTTTAAGCAGCTATCGTGCTAATCTGGGTGTTGTTTTACAGGATGATTTTTTGTTTGAAGGAACCATTCGCGAAAACATTCTTTTCCCAAGGCCGGACGCAAGTGAAGAAGATTTGCAGAATTCAGTAAAAGCAGCTTATGTAAATGAATTTTCAGACCGTTTTGAAAAAGGACTGGATACTTTAATTGGTGAACGTGGCGTTAAACTTTCCGGCGGTCAGCGGCAGCGCATTGCCATTGCAAGAGCCATATTGGCAAATCCGAAAATCCTGGTTCTTGATGAAGCCACATCCAATCTTGATACAGAAAGCGAAAAATATATTCAGCAATCACTTGAACAACTTATGCAAGGGCGTACAACTTTTGTTATTGCGCACCGTTTAAGCACTATTCGCAGGGCTACACAAATTTTAGTTATTGAAAATGGTAAAATTGTTGAACGCGGAAACCACGATGAACTTATTGCTAAAGAAGGAAGGTATTTCCAGTTATACACTTACCAGGCGCGTATCTGATCAATCTTCATCGGGTTCTTTTAAATACCAGTTTTGCCTGTCTACTTGCGGACGAAATGGCGTTTGTAAGGAAATCGGGTTTTTCCCAAGAAGTAAACGTTGCGTTGTGTCGGCATAGGAAACATCCATCGGCAACTCAAAATCTATGTTGGGAATGGAAATATTGAACTGGTTAGCAGTTATCGAATCAATCTGAACAATGGGATAATCATTAGTATAAAGATAAAGCTGAAAAAGCTTTGTATAGTCATTTCCGGAGTTACGATTGACAAGATTGATCAAATCCTGGGTTACAACGGTATTCTGAAATGTATAAACAGAGTCCGTCGCGAATTGCTTTAATGTTTTAAAAAAGATTGAATCACCAAGTACATAGCGCAGTGTATGGATAAAACAGGCGCCCTTTGTATATAAATCGTTATTGTATGCATCATCTGTGGTAGCATCACCATTAAATGCTATTGGTGAAAAATTAAATATCCTTTTCCTGAAATAAGATATGTAATCGTGATATGCCTGTTCTCCGTATTTATCTAATGCATATAATGCTTCACCATAGGTGCAAATCCCTTCATGAATCCAGAAATCTGACCAGTTACCTGCAGTCACTTTATTTCCCCACCATTCGTGTCCCATTTCATGAAGTAATAGTTTATCGAATTGGTGTTCACCCAGTTTAAAGTTTTTATATTTATTACCATAAGCTATAAGCGTCTGATGTTCCATTCCGTAATAGTCGGTATTAAGTAACCCGAACTTTTCTTTAATCCACGGATATTCGCCGAAATATTTTCTATATACATACAGCATATCAAGGGCCTGATCAAGTAAGGCTTCTGCTCCATCACGCATTTGCGGTAAAACATAAAACACTGCAGGAGTATGTGTACCATTTTCTGCAGTATAAATTTTTTCTACAGGCTCATATTTACCGATTCCAAAATTGATCAGGTAGTTGTTTATCGGGTAACCTGTAAACCAGTGATAAGTTTTATAATTGTTTTTTGGGATGGTAACATTCTTTAATAATCCATTAGCTGCCACGAAAAGTGTATCAGCAACTGTAATATTTATTGCAGCACTGTCCGGCTCGTTGGATGGATGGTCTTTGCAGGGAAACCAGATTTTCGCCCCTTCTCCCTGACAGGAAACGCCAACCCAGGGATTGCCATTTTCATCTTTTGACCAATTAAAGCCACCTTGCCAGGGTGGCCGTTTGGCTTCTGGTGGTTCACCGCTGTAGTGAATAGATACATCAACTATTTGATTTAATGGCAGTTTTGATTCAGGAAAAATAAAAAGCTTATGATTCTCATGCAGATATTTGGTATGGATGGAGTTAACCATAATTTTGCTGATCGAGTAATTATCGATCAGATCAAATTCTATTGTATCCAAATCGGAACAGGTTGTTATTTTTATTTCTGTATAACCTGCGATGCTTTTGCTCTGCGGGTCAATCTCCAGATTTATATCATAGAAGGAAACATTGTATTGTGCTTCAAGCGAAGAAAGTTTGCCACCGGATGGATACTCAGATCCAAAACCGCCATAGTACCAGTAAAGGCCTGCAAGTAATAAGATACCAAGCAATAGAATACTTCCTATAATAATGCCAGTCCATTTTAAAATTTTTTTCATGCTGGACTCTGGTTTAGATTTTTTTGATTAATGGAGGGCGCGAAATTTTGTTGTTAAAAACTATATACTAAGGTTTTCCAGTTTTAAAATACTGTTAATCAGGTTTTCCTTTTTGATTGGCTTAATCAGGATTTCTTTTATATTTACAGCATTAAGCTGACTTTGAATTTCGCACCAATTAAAAGAACTTAAAACTAAGACTTCCGGGTTTTGTTTGTGATTTTTAAGTTTGCGAATATTTTCCAGAGAGTCGGCAAGCGGATCGTTTAAGCCATAAATAACCAATCCGAACAGCATACGGTCTAGATAAGGCTTTGCCTGGGTTACATTTTCTGTAGAAATTAACTTAAAGCCTTCTTTGCTAAGAAGCCTGTCCATTGTAATGCGAAACTCGTCATCATTCTCAATTAACAGGATCCTTTTTTTGATTCTCTCTGATTTAGACCGCTGTAGTTTGGCTTGTAATGGCATTGAAATTATCCGTTAGTTTCAATGCTTTTATACAATTATAATGCCAATATTATGCAATCTGTAAAATTATTTCTTTTATAAATACAATATGTAAAAAAACAAGAGATTTTCTTAACAATAACACCAAAAACACAATTAAAAACAAATCAGGTATTTCTCACATATGAGAAATACGGCTTAAATTCCATTTCATTTTTAAGAAAATTTTTATCTTTATTATTCATATATATATTTATTTGTTTTTTTAATATGATAAAAGGTGCCTGCACGATGGTTTTTAAAGGCTTTTACTAATTTTTTCGTTTATTAACTCATCATTGGCACGTTTTTGGCTAATAATCAGGCATCAAAAAAAATAATGTTTATTATGAAAAATACAACTACATCAGAAATAACAAAATGCTATCATTGCGGGGAGCAGTGCGACAATAAAAGTATTGCTATCGATGATAAGATATTTTGTTGTAATGGTTGTAAAGTTGTATTCGAAATCTTATCTGAAAATAATTTGTGTACGTATTATGATCTGGAAAACAATCCGGGAAATACAAATACGACGCCTTTATTTAAAGAAAAGTTTTCGTTTTTAGATGATCATAGCGTTGCTGCAGAACTACTCGAGTTTTCAGATAACGGTATTTCTAAAGTCACATTTTATATACCATCAATGCATTGCAGTTCCTGTATCTGGCTGCTTGAAAAGTTATATCGATTAAATCCTTACATCACAAATTCACGTGTAAATTTTGTAAAGAAGGAAGTCTCAGTAACCTTTAGAGACCGGGAGATTTCGCTCAGGAAGATTGCCGAACTCCTGACATCGATTGGCTATGAGCCACAGATAAACCTGAGTGACCTTGAGAAAAAACACCAGGTACATTCACATAAAAAATTATACGCCAAACTTGCTCTTGCAGGTTTTGCATTCGGAAATTCGATGTTGTTCAGTATTCCTGATTATATCGATTTCAGCGCCGGGTTAACTCAGAATTTTAAAACAGTTTTTTCGGTATTGAATATCCTGTTATCGGTACCGGTTCTTTTTTACAGTGCATCTGATTTTTTTATTTCATCTTATAAAGGTCTCAGGAAAAAAATTCTGAATATAGATGTACCGATTGCAATTGGCATTCTGGCTCTGATGTTACGCAGTTTGTTTGAAGTACTCAGTCAGAGTGGTGGTGGTTATTTTGATTCTTTTAATGGCTTAATCTTCTTTCTTTTACTGGGTCGGCTTTTCCAGGAAAAAACTTACGCAACGATGTCTTTCGAGCGCGATTATAAATCCTATTTTCCCGCATCAGTAACAGTTATTGAAAATGATATTCAAAGTGTAATACCGGTTTCCAAAATTAATATAGGTGATACAATTTTATTAAGAAACCAGGAACTGATACCTGCTGATGCTTTACTGCTTTCAGATTCAGCTTCCATTGATTATAGTTTTGTAACCGGTGAATCGGAAATAGTTGAGAAGCACAAAAATGAGATGCTGTATGCAGGAGGCAGGCTCAGCGGTTCCAATATTCAGATAAAAATCATTAAAAAAGTCTCCCAGAGCTATCTGACCAAGCTTTGGAATAATGATATTTTCCAGAAAAATAAAAAACAGAATTTGTCTGAGCTTTCGGACAAGGTTGCCCAATATTTCACGATAGCTGTTTTATTAATAGCGAGCGTTTCCGGGGGGTATTGGATGACTATTGACTGGAAGATTGCTATTAATGTTATTTCTTCTGTTTTAATTGTTGCCTGTCCTTGTGCACTGGCTTTATCGATTCCCTTCTCTTTTGGAAATGCTCTTCGTATTTTTGGAAAAAATAAATTTTACCTTAAAAATATCCAGACGATTGAACGCATAAAATCAATTAATCACATTGTATTTGATAAAACCGGTACTCTGACCTGGAAACAAAAACCGGAAATTACATTTTCTCAAAAGTTGAGTAATGATGAGCAAAAATGGGTTAAAACGCTGGCCCAGAATTCCGTGCATCCGTTAAGCCGATATTTGTTTGACCATTTAGATGTGGAAACAAGCGGCGACATTAAGGATTTTGTAGAAATAAGCGGAAAAGGTATGCTTGCCCGGATTGATGATCATGAAGTTCAATTGGGAAGTGCCAGTTGGCTTGATCATGATGAAATTCTTAGAGACAATAAAGCTTCCAATGTTCACGTTGCTATCGATGGTAATTATAAAGGTTATTTTAGTATAGTAAACAGCTACCGGCCCGGACTAAGATCTATCCTGAAAACATTGGGCAGTAAATATAAAATTGCGCTGATTTCGGGCGATAATTCGAGAGAAAAAGAAATATTTGAAAAAATCTTCGAGGACCAGGGTATTGAAGGAACAATAAAATTCAATCAATCACCCTACGATAAACAAGCCTACGTATTGCGTCTACAAGCAGCCGGCGACAGAACATTAATGATAGGGGATGGCCTGAATGATGCGGGCGCTCTGAAACAGAGTGATTTAGGTATCTCCATATCGGAGGACATTAATGCATTTTCGCCGGCCTGTGACGCAATAATAGACGCTTCTCAGTTTAAAAAAATTCCGATGTTTCTGAAATATGCAGAAACAAGTTACAATATTGTTATAGTTAGTTTTATTCTTTCTTTCCTATATAATATAATAGGATTATATTTCGCAGTATCGGGATCATTATCGCCACTTATTGCGGCTGTTCTAATGCCCTTAAGTTCAATTTCTGTTGTGGCGTTTTCTACAATATCAACTCGTCTTATTGCAAAAAAAACAGGGTTATAATAATTGGAAGTTATTTTCGTGCTTATTGGCGCAAGCATTCTTGTAGCCATTGGCTTTTTAATTGCTTTCCTGGTGTCTGTTAAACGTGGACAATTTGATGATCAGCATACACCGGCCATTCGTATGCTTTTTGATGATTCGTCCAATGAAAACAAATCTAAACCAACTAATTAAAGGAGGTCTTGTCTATGGCTGTCGAGACATTTTACTATGATAACCGTATCGTGCGGAATTTTGGTATCGCAACCATGGTTTGGGCAGTTGTTGGTATGCTTGTTGGGGTGATAATAGCAATTCAGCTTTACGTTCCTGCATTAAGCTTTAATATACCATATACTACGTTCGGCCGATTACGTCCGCTGCATACGAATGCTGTGATTTTCGCTTTTGCCGGAAATGCGATTTTTACGGGTATTTACTATTCACTACAGCGTTTAACTAAAGCACGCATGTTCAGTGATCTTTTAGGTAAACTGCATTTTTGGGGCTGGCAACTTATTATTGTGCTTGCTGCAGTTACACTCGTTTTAGGTATCACAACCAGTAAAGAATATGCTGAGCTGGAATGGCCGATTGATATATTAATTGCCGCAGTCTGGGTTATTTTTGCAATTAATATGTTTGGTACAATTTTTAAACGCCGTGAACGTCATCTTTATGTTGCGATTTGGTTTTATATTGCAACAGTGGTGACGGTGGCTGTTTTGCATATTGTTAACTCATTTGAATTACCGGTGCATTTTTTAAAAAGTTATTCTTTATACGCCGGGGTTCAGGATGCGTTAACACAGTGGTGGTATGGACATAATGCAGTGGCATTTTTCCTTACAACTCCTTTCTTAGGCTTGATGTATTACTTTTTGCCAAAAGCAGCGAATCGTCCTGTATTTTCCTATAAATTATCAATTGTCCATTTCTGGTCATTGATTTTTATTTACATCTGGGCCGGTCCGCATCACTTGCTTTATACAGCGTTACCGGATTGGGCTCAAACTCTTGGAACCGTTTTCTCAGTTATGCTGATTGCACCATCATGGGGTGGTATGTTAAACGGCTTATTAACCCTGCGCGGTGCATGGGACAGAGTCCGTGAAGATCCGATTTTAAAATTTATGGTGGTGGGTGTAACAGCCTATGGTATGGCAACGTTTGAAGGCCCGATGCTTTCAGTAAAAAGTATCAATGCACTTTCTCATTATACGGACTGGACAATTGCCCATGTTCATATTGGTGCTCTGGGCTGGAACGGCTTCATTTCCTTTGGTATGCTGTACTGGCTGATCCCAAGAATCTTCCAGACAAAACTCAACTCAGTAAAACTGGCAAATGTACATTTCTGGATTGGTACTTTGGGTATTATCTTTTATGCATTGCCGATGTATTGGGCAGGTGTTACTCAAAGTTTAATGTGGAAAGAATTTACTGCAGAAGGGTACTTGCAATATCCAAATTTTCTGGAAACTGTTTTACAGATCGTTCCAATGTATATCGTCCGTTCAATTGGCGGAACACTCTTCCTAACAGGGACAATTCTGGGTGCATGGAATTTATGGAAAACAGCAAAATCAGGTACTTTGCTTGCTGAAGAAAAAGCAGAAGCTCCTGCACTTGAAAAAGCGCATGATGAAGAAGCTGAAAAATCATACTGGCATCATTGGCTGGAAAGCCGTCCGGTTCAGTTCCTGGTTCTTACTACGGTTCTTATCCTTATCGGTGGTGCAGTGGAAATGATTCCTATGTACCTTGTTAAGTCAAACATTCCTACCATTGCCAGTGTAAAACCATATTCTCCGCTGGAACTGGAAGGACGTGATATTTATATCCGTGAAGGATGTAATAACTGTCATTCGCAAATGATCAGACCTTTCCGTTCCGAAACAGAAAGATATGGAGAATACTCAAAAGTTGGTGAATTTGTTTATGATCATCCGTTCTTGTGGGGTTCAAAGCGTACAGGTCCTGATTTGCACCGTGTTGGTGGAAAATATCCTGATGCATGGCACTACAACCACATGAAAGATCCGCGTTTAATGTCACCGGGGTCTTTGATGCCGCGCTATCCTTGGTTATTGGAAGATGATCTTGATACAGAATATCTTGCGGATAAAATTGAAACAATGCAGGCATTAGGCGTTCCATATGCTGAAGGTTACGCGCAAAATGCACTTGCCGATGCCCAGGCTCAGGCACAGAAAATTGCTGAAAGTCTGCGTGATCAGGGTGTCCCTGAAGCGGATGCGAGTAAAGAAATCATTGCTTTGATTGCTTACCTGCAACGATTAGGTACAGATATTAAGGGAGCGTCGGTTGTAGAAAACATGAATCCTGTAAAATAAGAGGTTAATGTGATTAAAAATGTTCTGGAATCAATTTCAGGTATTGAAATTTTTCCGATTATTTCCTTGCTGATCTTTGTTGTTTTTTTCTCAGGTGTGCTCTACTGGGTACTTAAACTGGATAAAAAAACGATCAATAAAATGAAGAATCTTCCGTTGGAAGATCAGGATCATTAACCAAAATTCGGAGACTATGAAAATGCAATATGAAGATAAACTACTTGATCATAATTACGACGGCATACAGGAATTAGATAATAAATTGCCGCCGTGGTGGTTAAATCTGTTTTACATTACAATTATTTGGGGTGTGGCTTATTTCTTCTATTATCATGTTTTTGATATTGGCCATTCTCAAATTGAATCTTATAATGATGAAATGGGTTATACTGTAAATAAAGACAACGCGCTTGGGCTAAATGAATATCGTTCTCCCTTTGCAGATAAAGCCGGGAGTCAGCCTGCTCAGCAACAACCACAAGGTGAACAGCCGGCGGAAACAGCTGTAGCAGCACCTGCTGAACCCGAACCGGAAGTAAACTATGAACTGGTTACTGATCCGGGCAGACTGGAACATGGTAAACAGGTATTTACAACCAACTGCTTCAGTTGTCATGGAATGAATGGCGAGGGAGGTATAGGTCCTAATTTAACCGACTCCTACTGGATAAATGGTGATGGCTCTTTTAATGCCATTGTAAAAGTAATTAAAAATGGTGTGCCGGTAAAAGGGATGATTTCGTGGGCACCGATCTTACCGGAAAAAGACATTCTGGATGTTGCAAGCCATGTATATGGTTTACGCGGTACAAATCCTGCGAATGCTAAAGCACCACAAGGCGAGAAATACGGAGAGTAGTAATGAGTAATAATCCAGAAGTTTCAGAAAAAGCTGAGATAATGGATGAATCGTTCAGGGATTCAATATCTACGGTAGATAAAAGTGGTAAACGGGTTTGGATTTACCCTAAAAAACCAAAAGGCAAGTTTTACAATGCCCGTACCTGGGTTAGCATCTTCCTGCTGTTGGTTTTTTTCAGTGGACCGTTTATTAAAATAGGCGGACAGCCGTTGCTGCTGCTCAATTTTCTTGAACGAAAATTTATTGTTTTAGGCTTGGCTTTCTGGCCACAGGATTTTTATCTGTTTCTTCTGGCGATGATTACGTTTGTGGTATTTATTGTTCTTTTTACAGCAGTATTCGGGCGGGTCTGGTGTGGCTGGGCCTGTCCGCAAACTGTTTTTATGGAAATGGTTTTCCGAAAGATTGAATACTGGATAGAAGGCGATGCCAGAAGCCAGAAAAAACTGAATTCCATGCCCTGGACCGGTGAAAAAGTATTTAAAAAATTTTCAAAACATATCATATTTTTCGGGATTTCATTTTTGATAGGCAATATGTTTATGGCCTACATCGTGGGAGATCAAAGGTTATTCGAAATTATATCATCTCCACCATCTGAGAACTTGACCGGTTTTATTTCAGTTTTGGCTTTTAGTGGAATTTTCTATTTTATTTTCTCCAGCTTTCGTGAACAGGCATGTGTGATTGTTTGTCCCTATGGACGCTTTCAATCCGTATTGCTGGATAAAAGTTCTATTGTAATTTCTTATGACTTTGTACGTGGTGAAAAACGTGGGAAACTTTCTAAAAAAACACAGCCGGCACCGGATCAGGGCGATTGTGTGGATTGTCATCAATGCGTGGATGTTTGTCCTACCGGGATTGATATCCGTAATGGCACACAGCTCGAGTGTGTTAATTGCACGGCTTGTATTGATGCATGTGACGCAATAATGGATAAAGTCGGTAAACCGCGTGGTTTGATAAAATATGCTTCTTATAATGGCATAAAACATAAAATCAGTAAAGTTATAACTCCGAGAGTTATGGGTTATTCTGCAGTGTTGGTTGGATTGATTATTTTGCTGTCAACCTTGTTAATGCTGCGCTCTCCTGTTGAAGCAACAATACTGAGAACACCGGGAACCATGTTCACAGTGCTGCCAAATGGTAATATCAGTAATTTGTATACGGTGAAAATTATCAATAAAACTTTTGATGAAATGCCGCTGGAATTCCGTTTAAAAGATATTAATGGCAAATTAACATTGGCTGGGTCAAAAATGGTTGTTCCGCCGGATGGTTTGGCGCAATCCGCACTGATTGCCGAGCTGAGTCCGTTAGTATTAGAAAGTGGCAGAAATGATATCCGCATTGAGCTTATCTCGGGCGGGAAAGTGCTACATACAGTGAAAACCGGATTTATGGCACCGGAGAAATAATGAAGGAAAAAAAGGGTAAAAGCTGGTCAAACGGCATTGTTCTGGTGTATTCTGTTTTTGCATTGGCATTATTAGGTTTCTGGTATTTTTCAACTCATCATAAAATTGAGCTTGTAACAGATAACTATTATGAACAAGAGCTTAATTACGAAACAACTATTGCTAAAATCCGCAATACCAATACCCTTGCTGACAAGCCTGTTTTTATGATAAATAAACAAAAAAATCTGCTTGTATTGCAAATGCCCGCTGCCGTTAATCCGGCGGTTTTACGTGGCAAAATAAATTTGTTCAGACCTTCTGATGCAAAAATGGATCGGAGTTTTAATCTTTTATGTGACAGCCTGAATCAACAGGTTATCCCGATTAATGGACTACAACCCGGTAAGTGGCGCTTGAAATTTGACTGGACGGATGGGCAAAAAGGCTATTACCAGGAACAAGTCATTCATTTTTAGGAGAGAGAAATGTTAACCGCGCTTGTTTTAGGAACAGTTGGTGGATTGCATTGTATCGGGATGTGCGGTCCTATTGTTATTGCTTTACCGCAAAAAGAAAATGCAGGACGCTGGTACTTTTTCAGCGGAAGAATTATTTATAATCTTGGACGTGTTGTTACATACATGTTTTTGGGGTTGGCCTTTGGGGCGCTTGGCCAGGTTATTTCACTTGCCGGGTTTCAATCTGCCTTGTCAATTACTCTTGGTGTTTTAATAATTGCTTCACTTTTTCTCCCTTTTAATAAAACATTGAATGTTATTAACACCAGCTCTCTCTGGAGAAATACACTTGGTAAATTGTTTAAAAAACGTTCTTTTGCTGCTCTTTTTGGTATCGGAATTCTGAATGGCTTGCTTCCGTGTGGTTTAGTTTATACAGCACTGGCAGGAGCGGTTGCTACAGGTAGCAGTATCGAAGGCGCTTTATTTATGACCTTATTTGGTCTGGGTACGATTCCGGCTTTACTTGTTGTCTCTGTGGTTGGCAGAATCACACGGATTAACTGGCAACGACTTATTAAAAAGGCATTGCCGGCAACAGCGTTTATTTTGGGTTGTTTGTTAATTTTAAGGGGTCTTTCTTTAGGAATACCTTTTATAAGCCCCGATCTGGATGGCAAAAAACATCAGCATCACATGATGATGCCTTCGCAAAACTGATTATTTCTCCAAACCTAATTCAGTAATTTTTCTGTAGAGAGAAGAGACGCCCAGATCCAGCAGACGGGCAGCTTCTTTCTTGTCACCATTTGTCAGGTTTAAAACAGAGCTGATATGTTTTCGCTCAAACTGGGCAACAGAATCTTTCAGACTCATTGATGTGTCCATAGATTGTGATGAAAACACAGAAGGCAGGTGGCTGGCTTCTATCATATCTCCTTCGCAGAAAATCATCGCCCGCTCAATCACATTTTCCAGTTCCCTGACATTTCCAGGCCAATCATGGGATTGCAGCAGATGTAATACTTCTATCGAAGCACCATGAACATTTTTATTGAGATCACGATTCATACGATTAATAAAGTAAGTGGTTAAAAGCGGAATGTCTTCTGCACGATGTTTTAAGGGTGGGATATTAATTTCAATAACATTAAGGCGAAAGAAAAGGTCTTCACGGAAATGTTTTTCTGCCACTTCCTTTTGCAGATCCCTGTTTGTTGCAGCGATAATTCTTGCATTAACAGGAAAATTTTTGGTAGAGCCTACGGGCATTACTTCATGTTCTTCAAGTACACGCAGTAGCTTTACCTGCAGATTCAATGGGATTGTTGAGATTTCGTCAAGAAACAGCGTTCCATCCCCGGCTGCACTGAATAAACCTTCTTTATCCCGGATTGCGCCGGTAAAAGCGCCTTTAACATGTCCGAACAATTCACTTTCTATTAAATTTGCACTGATTGCACCACAGTTTACAGCAACAAATGGTTTGTTGGCACGCTCACTGTTTGAGTGTATTAAACGGGCAATTACTTCTTTTCCGGTACCGCTTTCACCTGAAACAAGCACGTTAGAAGGAGTGCGGGCAATACGTGAAATAAGATTACGTATTTCCTGTGCTTTTTTACTATTACCTACAAAATTGTGTTTTTGATTTTCAATCTCCTGAAGTTGTTTCCGTAAATAGCGATTCTCTGCTGTAAGGCTGTATTTCTCAAGAGCTTTCTCAACAACATGAAGCAGGTTAACACGTTTAAATGGTTTTGTTATAAAATCATAAGCACCGGATTTAATGGCTTCAACGGCACGCTCGATGGTTCCATGCCCGGTGATCATTATAAACTCAATATCAGGGAATTGTTCTTTTGTTATTTTAAGAAGCGACATACCGTCTATACCGGGCATACTGAGATCACTGATTATCAGGGAGACCGGCGTTTCAGAAATAATGCGGCTTGCCTTTTGACCGTTTTCAGCTTGCAGAACAACATATTCAGCCCGTTCAAGCACCTTGGTAATGGATTGCCGAATACTGTTCTCGTTGTCTACAACTAATATTGGATTATAGTTTTTATTCAAAAAGCTTAATGTCCTTTGTTATACCCGTTTAGTGGCAAGGTTATCAAAAAATTTGCACCGGGTGCTTTGTCTGTCAGATAGGCAATTGTGCCGCCATGCTCTTCGATTATCTGCTTACTGATGGGTAATCCTAATCCCGTCCCGATGTCTTTTGTTGTATAAAAAGGTTCAAAAACTTTATCCAGTTGATCTGCAGAGATTCCGTTTCCGGTGTCACTTAAAAGTATTTCAAGATAAGATTTGTGGTTTTCCAGATTAATGTTAATTGTGCCACCCTGCGATAAAGCTTCAATACTGTTTCTTACAAGATTCAATAAAACCCGGTGAATCTGATCCTTATCCATTTTAACAAGAACAGGCTGTTCCGGTAAATTCATTTTAAGCTCAATCTGATTTGCCCGTAACTCAGATTCAATAAAAATAGTAAGATTTTCTATCAATCTACAAATATTATGTGCTTCATTCTGCGATTTGGGCATTCGTGAAAATTGCAGGTATTCATTTGTAAGATTGGCAAGCCGGTCAACTTCGCGCATTATGGAACTTAATAAAGACTGTGCTTCTTCCACGCTAAAATTTTCTGATTTTAATTCATCCTGCAAAATCTCTGCATTCAGGCTGATAGATGATAGTGGATTACGGATCTCATGAGCCACTTTTGCTGCCATTTTACCTATTGTTGCCAGCCGTTCCGATCGCGCCATGTTTTCCTGAATTTTAATTTGTTCACGCATATCTATCTCTATACCCATATATCCGATTTTTTGGCCATCCTGTAATATCGGAGTGATAGAAAGCAGAACTGAAACAGGGTTTCCGGATTTATCCTGGTTAATAATTTCACCCTTCCATTCCCCGGCTTCCTGTATAGATTCCCACATCTTTTGGTAAAACAAGTCGTCGGTATGCTGGGAGCGAATTATGCGTGTGGTTTGTCCAATCAGCTCTTCACGTGAATAACCGAATAATTCACAAAAGGCTTTGTTGACTTCAGTTATAACACCATGTAAATCAGTTAATACAATTGCATCGGAAGAGAAAAGAAATGCATTATGAAATAAAATACATTCCTGAGTTGGTTTTGTCATAGGTTTACATCTTCATTAGTTGTTCATAGTTGCAGCGTTTTAAATCCGGCTAATTGGTTTTTTTTACTACAACCAGTGTAAAATCATCATCCAGCTTCGAGTTTGAAATATGCCTGTTTACATTTTCTTTAATGGATTCCAGAATTTCCGCGGATGACTTTTTATGAGTGTCTCTAACAGTTTGTTCCAAACGCGCATCACCAAATTCATTTTTATGCAGATCCATTGCTTCTACCAGACCATCAGTGAATAGAATCCAGACATCGTCAGGCTCAAGTTGTAAATGATCGCTTTCGTATTTCCAGGGAATGCTTCCGATAAAAATACCACCCTTATTAAGACGAATGATTTCATTATTGCGTAAAATAAAGGGAGGATTATGGCCGGCATTAACATAGGTAAGCGTGGATTCTGCGGCATTATACAAACCGATAAAAAAGGTAATGAAGCGATCATCGGTGGTATTTTTCATAATGCTGCGATTTAAACGATCCACAATAGAAACCAGATCATTACTGACTTCAAGGTACGCACTTAAAGTCGCCTGCATTGTTGAAACAAGCATCGCCCCGGGAATTCCTTTCCCTGCAACATCAGCAACAACAAAGGCAAAAAGTGAATCATCAATCTTTATTATATCATAAAAGTCACCGCTAACTTCTTTACATGGAAGATAAGTCGCACTCAATTGAAGACCTGGAATATCGGGTAAAGTTTGCGGAATTAAAAGGTTTTGTATCTCTGAAGCAACCTGCAGTTCTTTATCCAGGCGTTCTTTTTCTATGGCTGCCTGAAGCAACCGTGCATTTTCGATGGCTAGTGCTGCCTGCGATGCAAAAGTCAGCATCAGCGTTTTATCGTCTTCAATGAAAGGCTGGTTATCCAAACGATTGAGAACAGTCATAACCCCGATGGTTTTTCCTTTGTGAATCATGGGTACACATAAGATGCTGCGTGTAATATAACCGCTTCGCTTATCAAATGAAGGATCAAAACGCGGGTCTTCATAGGCATTGGGTATCAGAATTGGCTCCCGGTTTTGAGCAACCCATCCGGCAATACCTTTACCCATTGCCAGTCGGAAGGGCTTAACTTCTTCCGATTTTGGCCCCAAAACAACTTTAAACTCAAGCTCATTAGATTTCTCGATATGAAGCATTAATGATGCTGATTCAGTACGCATCAACAATTTGGCTTTTTCAACAAGATAGGTTAACAGGTTATCCAGACTTTTGGAACCTTCAAAAGCTCTGCTGATTTCGTGAAGAACACTTACTTCAGAAATCACTTGCTGTGTACGGTCGCTATACTTTTGTAATTTGTCTGCAAGATAAAAATGATTATATAGCTGGCCGAATGCAAAACTGCTTAGATCAAAGTTTTCATTGTATTTTTCAATTTCGGGCCATTCGGAACCAAGAAAAAGAATTCGTTTTCCTAAAATGGGCAGGGTTGTCAAGGCATCAATTTTATAATGATCAAAAAGAGCTTTATAGGAGCTGTTTTTAGTGTTGTTTTTAAATAATGTTGAAAACTGCTCATTTGGATTAATTCCGGAAAAATCAGCGGTGTGACTGTTTTTACTGCTGGAATAGAAACATTTAACATCTCCATTCTCCAGTTTTTCAAACAAATAAAAATTCAGGCAGGGCCAGATAGAAATAATTCTTTTCGCTAGCAGCCCAGCTTCATTTTGAAATTTTTCAGTAAGGTGAAACATATCCACATCCGGCTTTATTTTTATCTGTAAAGATAAGAAAATACAAATATATTTCTTTGAACACTAAATATATGATAAAATTTATTTTCAACCAATTTTAAACTTTTGTACATTATGGGCTCGATATAATTAACTGTTTAAGTAATAAGGGAGAAATATGAAAATTAAAGTACACAACAACAATGTAGATCGTGCCTTAAGAACATTAAAAAGATTAATGCAAAAAGAAGGTTTTTACAAAGAAATGAAAAAACGCAGCTTCTATGAAAAACCATCAGAAAAAAGAAAAAGAAAACAAAAAGAAGCAGTTAAAAAAATCAGAAAAATGATGCGTCAGCAAGATTCAGGATTATTTTAACCCAATCCTTTTTTAAAGACAGCTTTTTATTCTTTGAAACCTTTTCTTTTTAAAAGCTCCTGTTTTCGGATTAAAGCCTGTCCTTTAACTATCTCAGCTATTTCAAAGTCTTGTTTTTCCTGTTCACTTTCAACCAGCAGACGGGGAACGTGTGTGGGTTTGCCATTTTCATCAAGTGCAACCATATTAAAATGACCGCTTGTACACGAACGTCGCTCTTTATTTTTAACAGGATTCTCAGAAAAAACTTCTACTTTAACAACAAGACTGGTTTTCCCAACCCAAACAACCCTTGCAATGGTCTCAATTCTGTCACCGACCTGGACCGGATGCTTAAAAATAAAAGCTTCTGTGGATGCGGTAACACATGGACGACCGCAAAAACGTGCCGCAGCAATTCCTGATAATTCATCCATAACAGCCATTAGTTTCCCGCCAAACATCGTTCCCATGGGATTGGCATCATTGGGAAATACAATATCCCAGCTTGACACAGGATAGGATTTTATTGCAGTCATTTTACTCCAATTCAAAATTGTATTCGATATTAAAAATAAGGATATTTTACTTTTTATCCTATGTATTTGAAAATAAAGGAGAATGGGATGGCCTTTAGAGTAAAAGTTTTTTTTATGATCAGTATCTTTTTTGTTTCACATATCTTTGCTGAAATTAATACAAACGAGTTTGCCCAGCGCCGTGATAAATTAATGCAAAAAATAAGTCAAGGTGTCATCTTAATGCGGGGAGCTGTGGAATATGCTCGAAATGGTGACGTGAATTTTAAATTCAGACAGAACAGTAATTTTTATTATCTGAGTGGTTTTGATGAACCGGATGCTACAATGCTTTTATTGCCCGGTGAAGCTCAAAAATTTATTATGTTTGTAAAACCCTTTAATGCACACATGGCAGTTTGGGTTGGCGAAAGTTATGGTGTTGAAGGAGCTATGAAGATTTTTAAAGCAGATACAGCATTTGCAAATGATACATTTGATGATGTTATAAAATCTTATTTACGAAACAAAGAAACCGTTTACCTGCCTTTCTCTGATCAGGAATTTGCTTCACATATCACCAGCTTACTTAATACACATTATGGCAGATATCCTAAAAAGATTGAAGATATTGATCAGTATATTAATGACCTGCGTCAAATAAAAAGCACAAAAGAAATAGAACTAATGCAAAAAGCTATTGATATTACTGTTGATGCCCATAAAGAAGCAATGAAAGCTATAAAGCCGGATATGCATGAATATGAAATCGCAGCGCTGATAAAATATATTTATCTTAAAAATGGCAGTGAAAGATCAGGATTTCCTTCTATTGTAGGCTCTGGCCCAAATTCAACAATCCTTCATTATGAAAAAAATGAACGAAAAATGACACAAAATGATATGGTGGTTATGGATATCGGAGCTGAATACGGTATGTATTCTGCGGATGTAACCCGTACCGTGCCTGTTGATGGTAAATTTTCCGAAGAGCAAAAAGATATCTACAAGATTGTACTGGAATCTCAAAAAGCCGGTGTTGAAATGACCAAGCCGGGGATCACGCTTTCTGATATCAGTAATAAGTCAACGGAAATAATAAAGAACGGTTTATTCGATCTTGGATTGATAACAGATAAAGAAAGCCGCTGGCAAACAAGTGTATGGTTCATGCATGGTGTAAGCCATGGTTTGGGACTGGAAACACATGATCCGGGTGGCTATCGCAATCAAAAGCTTGAAGCCGGGATGGTTTTTACAGTAGAGCCGGGTATTTATATTGGTGAGAATGCGCTGGAAAATGTTTATATGATGTCACGGATGGGTGTTTCAAAAGATGCCATTGATGCGTTTGTTGAAGCTGTTAAACCTGCGTTTGAAAAGTATAAAAATATAGGCGTCAGGATCGAAGATGATGTTTTGGTTACTGAAACAGGTTATAGAAATCTTTCTGAAAAAGCACCCAGGGAAATATCTGATATAGAAAAACTGATGAGCAAAGGCAGCAAATTCACAGAATAACTAAATTTATCAAGGGTTCCAGAATTTAAAAACCTGGAATCCTTCTCTTATAAGATCAAAATCCATTCCTAAGAAATATGCTGTAAAAGCAATTGATTTCCAGAATGCCCTGCTAACAAAGGTATCATTAAACAGAAGAAAAAAGATAGCCAGAAAAGCAATCCCCGCAATGTTGTGAACCTTTTTCCTGATTTCACCTTTTAAAAAGGGTTCAAATATGCCAAATCCATCCAATCCCGGTACAGGCAATAAATTAAGAAATAAAGCACTCAGCTGTAAAAATGCCAAAAGAGAAACAGATGCCCAAAAAACACGATGATTTGCAGTATCAACAATTCCAAAGGAAAAAGGCAATATTAAAACTGCCGCAACGATCGCAGTGGCAATAGGCCCTGATGCAGATATAAGGCTTTTTTCTCTTGCAGACCGAATTGCTCCCATATTGATATAAACAGCTCCGCCGGGAAATCCTATACCACCCATCATAAGAAAAACAACTGGTAAAACAATACTCATGAAAATGTTTGTGTATTTTAATGGGTTCAGTGTCAGATAGCCTTTTGCGGCAACGCTTAAATCTCCAAAACGATATGCAGCAAATGCATGCCCAAACTCGTGCAGACTTAAGGAAATAATCCAGCCTGAAACAACGAAAAGAAATGCCCAAATCGAAGAAGTGTTATCAATACTCCACAGAGGATAAGCGGAAAGAATAAAAACCCCGGTAATGATAAGAAAGTTGGGACTGATTTGGTGTTCCGGGTAGTTTTGGGTCATTCAATAGTATCCGTATTAAGAATGGTAAAGTGTCTTAAATTTTTGTTTTCTATAAATATTTCCTGCTTGAAAGCCATACCGGATTTTTGTGCAACCAATATCGATGCTGTGTTTCCAGGTTCAATAAATGCAGACAGGGATTTGAGTTCTAAGCTTTCAAAAGCAAAGTTTATGCAGAGACCCGCTGCTTCGGTTGCATAGCCATTGTTCCAAAAT
This sequence comes from Calditrichia bacterium, assembly GCA_020635035.1. Taxonomy (GTDB): domain Bacteria; phylum Calditrichota; class Calditrichia; order Calditrichales; family J004; genus JACKAO01. The sequence continues at coordinate 203,768 of JACKAO010000002.1, read as the reverse complement.
CTACGAAGAATTGCATAGCCTAACTCAAAAATGTCTTCATCGAAAAATTTTCTTTTAAGTATTCCACAATGACCAATAAAAGTATTGTCATGTTTCAGATAACAACTAAAAAATCCCAAGCCATCATCTTTAAATGATTTTTTCATCCTTGAAACCCACTCAACTGCCTTTTCTCTTTTTTGTTCTTCTGAAAACAAAAGCAAAGAAGGTGATTCTGAAAATAGCAGGTTAATGTTTGAAATTTCTACAGATGAAATTTGTTTAAGTTTTAATCTTTTACTTTGCAGAACAATTTTTTTCTTACTTTCGGCCGAGTTTTGCAAGAGAATCTCCTGTTACCCGATAAACAGTCCAGCCATCCATGGCCACAGCACCCAGGTTTTTGTAAAAATCAATAGCCGGTTTATTCCAATCCAGCACAGACCATTCAAATCTTCCGCATCCCCGCTCAACGGCTACACCTGCAATAAATTCTAATAGTTTTTTGCCGTAACCTTTTCCACGATACTCTTCTTTAACATATAAATCTTCAAGATAGATGCCCGGTTTTCCCAAAAAAGTAGAGTAATTTTGAAAGAATAAAGCAAAACCAACAGCAATTTCATCTTCAAAAGCTAAAAAAACTTCTGCAGCAGGAGGCTTGATAAAGAGAGTCTTTTCGATATTATCTATTGTTGCCGAAACTTCGTGTTCCAGCTTTTCATATACAGCCAGAAGTCTAATAAAATCAAGAATTAAGGCTGCATCAGGTTGTGTTGCTTTGCGAATTGTAAATGCCAAGACGATCTCCGTTATAGATGTTTGATTTTATTCATGCCCCAAAATACTAAAAATATAAAAGTCAAAAAAATTTTAAAAAAAATGTAACATCATATTTCCATCCCCGTAATAATAACCAAAAGAAAAACACATCAATTTAAAGCACGAAAGTGCAAGGAGTATATAATGAAAAAATTAGGATACATATTAGTTCTCTTAATTTCACTTTCATCGTTCGCCTTCAGCAATGTTAATGAGAAAGTCGATTGGTCATTATTCAGCAACAACCTGGAAAAGTCACTTAAATCGGAAAATCTTGGTGTAAGGCTATCTGCCATGCAAATGATTATCCGCTACAGTGATAAAATAGATGTCAGCAAAGGGGTTTATGATGTAATGCGAGAATTCCGAAATAATGATGATCAGAATGTACGAAAACTGGCATTAATAACGCTTTATAAAATGCAAAACGACTGGGCCATTGATTTTCTGAAAAGACAATACCGGTTTGAAGATAATTCTGATATTAAAAACAAGATCGAACGAATTGTGGTTGCTTACGATAACAACGATCAGCAGAAAATTGCAAATGTAGTGAATGAAACACTTTTGAGCATCGCGCTCAAATAACGCAACACCCCCCAACAGCCCCAAACCCGTACGTCACTTCCCGGCATGTGCGGGTTTTTTTATTTATCCGAATTCGATAATCAAACCTGTCGGTTGTAAAATATCATCTATTTCTAAAAGACGATTGTTTTTTAATCAAAAATTGCTAAACTATAACATACTCACAAAAACCTTTCAAACTTATGAAAAAAATTTTCAGCCTAGACCCGACATATTTTCAGGTTGTTTTTTTTAGCATTATTATCATCTTTAGTCTTGGGTTGATAGAAATCTATATGGGTTATGTCGTATCGCTTTCAATTTTTTATCTTCTCCCAATTTCATTTACAGCCTGGTGGAAAGATAAAAATACAGGTATTGCCATAGCATTTCTAAGCGCGATTGTCTGGCTGATTGCAGATTTTATTGTAATACATGAAAACACACCACAACTGATACTTTTAATTAACAGTATTTTGCGACTTTCCTTTTTTATTTTTGTTGTGGTACTTATTACATCACTCAAAAATGCCCTCGAGCGTGAACAACAACTGGCACGTAAAGATTTTCTCACAAATACCTGGAACCGCCTTGCTTTTTATGAGATACTAGAAATTGAAAATGAGCGTGCCTTGCGATACAACCATGCTCTTACCCTGGTTTACCTTGATCTTGATAATTTTAAGGAAGTTAATGATCTGCACGGCCATGAAAAAGGTGATAAATTGCTGATCATCGTTACAAAAACGATCTCATCTTTAATAAGAAAAACTGATTCTCTTGCCAGGTTGGGTGGAGATGAATTCGCGGTTCTGCTTCCTGAAACACATAATGATTCAGCCCTTAAACTGCTCCAGCGCATCCAAAAAGAATTGCTGCGGGCAATGCATGCGGAAAAATGGGGAGTTACTTTTAGTATTGGTATTGTTACATTTGCAGGTCGTCGCTATTCTATAAGCGCGATGATAAAGGAAGTTGATGATTTAATGTATTCGGTTAAGAAAAGCGGTAAAAATAATATCAAACAAAAAATTGTTGATCAATGGACCAGCTTATAATTGGAATCCATGGACTTGGAAACAAACCTTCAAAAAAAGTACTGGAAAACTGGTGGAAAAAATCCATCATTGAAGGTCTTAATCGCATTAACAGCCCGCTTAAAAAGATTAACTTTGAATTAGTTTACTGGGCTGATATAATCTATAAACAACCCCTTGATGCATCGCTAAAAGATAAAAACGATCCTTTATTTCTAGATGAGCCATATAAATTTCAACCTGTTTCAAGCCGTCAAATTGTTGCTCCCAATCCATTTTTAGCGCATATGTTCAATTTTTTTGAACGACAACTGGATCGTGTTTTTCTCAACAAAGATTTTTCACCAAAGTTTGTTCCGCTTACAGAAACAGTTATTAAGCGCTATTTCCGGGATCTGGAGATTTATTACAAAGAGCCATTGCTTGAAAAAATAAGTGACAAAAAATCCACAAGACAACGAATTCAGGCCAGGCTAATTGATGCTATCAATAGAAATAAAAACTGCAATATCATGTTGATTGCCCATTCAATGGGTTCGATTGTTGCTTACGATGTTTTAAATTTGCTAATAGATGAAATAAAAATAAATACTCTGGTTACAGTGGGCTCACCGCTTGGTCTGCCGATGATAGTCAGCAGGATATTTAGCGAGCTAAAAGATGTAAATAAAAATATTACTAAATTGAAAACACCGGGAAATATAAAATATCACTGGTATAATATTTCCGACAGAGATGACAAAGTGGCTTTGGATCACACTCTGGCAGATGATTATGGATCAAATAAAAGTAAAGTTAAACCATTCGATATAGCTGTTTACAATGACTATTTTAATAATGGAGAACGCAATCCCCACAAAATCTACGGATACCTTAGAAGCAACGAAATATCAAAAATTATTTCTCATTTTTACTCCGAAGAAAAAGCCTTCAAAACAGGTAACTATCATTCTTTAAAGACCTGGATAATTTCACAAGCCCAGCGCTTTAAAAATTATCTTAAACCTTGATTATTCAGATAAATTTATCTTGATTCATAGATCGGTCGTGTTATATTTATTAAAATAGTAACACGGAGTTATAATGAAAACAATTCGCTTTGGTGTTTCTCTGCCCCAGGATCTCATCGAAAGTTTTGATGAACATATCCGTAATAAAAATTATCCCAATCGCTCAGAAGCTATACGTGATCTAATACGTAAAGACCTTATTTCTGAAGAAATCATTAAAGGTGAAGACATTTTAGGTGTTCTGCATATTCTTTATGATCACCATAAACGGGAGTTGTCTGATAAACTTACAGCTGTTCAACATGATCATCATGATTTGATTATTTCATCCACACATGTGCATTTGGATCATGATAATTGCCTTGAAGTAATTTTACTGAAAGGAAATGCTGCTAAAATAACAGCATTGTCCAATCAGATTATTGCAACAAAGGGCGTGAATGACGGAAAACTTTACCTGACATCAAAAGGGTAAAATGCAAAATAAAAATACTTTATATAAAATTGATCCAAGGGTACATGTCGTCTTCGGAATGGTTTTTGTTATTTCTGTTCTAATACATAGTCCTTTTAATTATGGTATTCTAACTGGTTTGCTGTTGGTCCTTGCTGTTTACGTGTATATCGGCAGCTTTCCAGCAGCACTTCTTGTTAAACGTGTATTATCAATCTATCCGATGATCTTTTTTGTTTCCTTTCTGATGCCGTTTACGGATATAACGAATTCCGGTAATATCATTGCATCAATCCTGGGATTTAAAATATACCGTTCCGGACTTGATAACTTTTTAGTTATCAATCTAAAAATGATTCTGATCTACTCTGTAAGTTTATTGGTAACCCGCGCAACCGGAATATTCAGATTTTTAAAATCTTTGGAAATATTAAAAATTCCTTCCTGGATCATTTCGATTTTAACCTATATGCATCGTTTATTCTACTTGTTAAAAGCAGAGATGAGCAGAATGCAGCTTGCGTTTTCATCCCGCTACTATTATCTGCCCCAGCACAAGCGTTTAAAAATGTTGTCAGGTATTGTGATTGTATACCTGACCCGGATTGTTGAACGCAGTGACCGCACTTACCTGGCTATGGTTAGCAAAGGCTTTACGGGAAAAATGCCCAATGGTAAAAATATCCGATGGACTATCCGGGACAGTTTTTTATCTGTCGGTTTTGTAACATATTTTGGATTTCTTTTTTATGTTTTCTGAGAATCATAAAACAGCAGTTTATTGCAACAATGTTAGTTATGTTTATCCTGATGGAACGCAGGCATTAAAGAATATTAATTTCAGATTGCTGCCAGGTGAAAAAGCAGCCATCATTGGTCCTAATGGTGCAGGTAAATCCACTTTCCTTCAGCTGCTTAACGGGATTAAGCGTCCGCAGGGAGAGATAAAGATTTTTGAAACGCTGCTTTCAGAAAAAAACCTGCGAAATATTAAAACCCATGTAGGGCTTGTTTTTCAAAATCCGGATGATCAATTATTTTGCCCAACAATTTTTGATGATCTTGCGTTTGGACCTGTAAACCTTGGAATGAAAGAAGACGAGACAGAATCCCGGGTTACAAAAGCACTAATGGATGTTGGTCTGCAGGGTTATGAAAAGCGCTCATCGCTTCATCTTTCTTATGGGGAACGCAAACTGGCCGCAATTGCATCAATTTTAACAATGAATCCCTGGCTTATTGCTATGGACGAGCCAACAAGCAACCTTGATCCGCTTCACCGCAGAAAAATCATTCAATGGATAAATAGAAGTAATCTAACCTGTTTGTTAACTACGCATGACATGGACATGATAACAGAAACATGTCAAAAAGTTGTCCTTTTTAATAAGGGACAAGTGATGGCAGAAGGTGAAACCAAAAAAATATTAAAAGACAAAAAACTGCTTGAAGAAAATGATCTTGAATTACCCTTAAAGTGGCAATAAGGGACTCTTTACGGAGGTTATATGCGAATAGTTATTTCAATTTTTCTTTCTTGTGTAACAATGTATGCCGGGCAGCTTGATTCTCTTAAAGTTTACCAGATGCAAGATTCGATTGTTGTTGTGGCAAACCGATATCAGGTGTCTCCCAAAAACTTAACCAACAATTATCTAGTAATACCAAAAGAACAAATTGAAGCACTGGCCGGACATTCCGCAATGGAACTGGTTGATATAGAATATCCGTCCGCCTTTATACTGAGTAAAAACAGCATGGGTTATGGTGTTGGTACGGCAGGAGCAGGACTGCTTAATTTGCGCGGGCAGGGAGGGAAACCAAATACTGGAGTTTTAGTTTTGTTGAACGGGCATCCTGATTTTATGAGCATTTTTGGCCATCCGTTGCCTGATGTTTATGGAATGGATGACATCCGGCAGGTTGAGATCTTGGCAGGACCGGCTTCTACCGTCTTTGGGAATAGTGCTTTTGGCGGAGTGATTAACCTGGTCAGCGGACCGGATTTTGATCATACTGTTAAACTTAAAGCAGAAGGTGGCTCGTATGGGACTTACAATTTAAGCATGAATGTGGCTCGTAATTTTGGTAAACATGGTTTATTCTTCACAATAAATCGAAAAAAATCCGACGGGCATATCGATAAAACATCCTTTGAATCACTGCATTTCCAGGGCGGTTGGCAATATATCCTGAATAACACATGGTCTGTTTCTGTTCAGGGCCGTTATGTCCCTTATAAATTTGATGATCCCAGTCGCGGAGATATTGATAATTTAAACCTGGGAATTTACGGTGATATTAAAAGGGGTACAGGGGAATTGATTGTCCGTAATACATCTTCATGGCTGAACGGATCAACCCAGGTTTATGCTAATTTTGGACATCATGAGTTTTTTGACGGATTTAAGTCAGATGACAGGACACTTGGATTTTCCAGTTATCAGAATTATCTTTTTAGTGAGCAGCTGAGTCTAGCTGCCGGAAGTGACATTATCCTATACAATGGACGGGCAGAGAATGCTTTTGCAAAAATGCCGAATGGAAACCCGATTGTTAATGAAGATGACCATAGCCTGACAAGTTTTGGGTTGTATCTTGTAGGGTTTTATAATCCTGTTAAAACAATCAGTCTTAAAGGTGGTCTCCGTTATCAATACAATACACTCCCTTTAACAAATATTACACCTACACTCGGTCTTACGTTTAATGTGCTCCCTGCAGTGCAAATGTTTGCCAATTATCAATCCGGTTTCCGTAGTCCTACTTTGATGGAGTTATATTTATTCCCTTCAGCAAATGAAGATCTAAAAGCACAAAAAATTAACAGCTATGAATTTGGCGGAATGTATAGCTGGCAAAAACAGAATTCCGTGCGTTTAAGTCTGTTCAGCAACCACGCCAGTAATCTTATACAGGCAGTACCCAATATGCCGCCACCACCACCCGAAACTTTCAGGAATTCAGGTAAAGCTGATCAATGGGGAATGGAAGCTCAAATTAAACAACATTTAACCCGGGAACTTGGAGTAAGCTTGGCATATAGCTATCTCGATCCCGATGATCTGACCTTGTACAATCCCAAGCACCAGATAAAATATATGACATTCTGGAACTACCATGATTTCAATCTGATTCTTCATGGGAAATATGTGCAGGATTTGTATGCAGCTAACCATTCTCTGGCAAAATTACCTGACTATAACATCGTTAATATTGCAGCATCATACAGAATAATGGATTATGAAATTTACGCAAAGCTTAATAACCTGCTGGACAGGCATTACCTGGTATTGACTGACTATGAAGCCCCCGGTTTTAACTGGCGTAGTGGTATTAAAATAAGCTTGTAAAGTATTATGAAAGAATCCGAAATCAGACAAATACCATTAACGGCACTACTGGCTGTAAGTGGGATTATTTTACCACAGTTTTTTCACCTGCTTGGACTTGGAGCCGTCTTTATGCCTATGTTTTTGCCGGTTATGCTGGGTGGCTTGTTACTACGCTGGCGATTCGCCCTTGTCCTTGCTGTTGTTACACCCCTGGCATCTTTTACTATTACCGGAATGCCACCAATAACACCGCCTGTTTTACCTGTAATGATGACAGAATTAATGTTGATTTCATCAATCCTTTCGTTGCTGCATGTCCATTTGCAAAAAAACAAGTGGGCTGCATTAATATCAGCTATTGTTGCCGACAGGTTTTTTCTGTTTATTGTTGCATATTTTTTAGCACCAGTATTTGGATTACCACAGATGTTTGCGTCATTCTCGCTTGTAATTAGCGGAATCCCCGGAATCATTTTACAGTTAATTGTTTTACCCGCAGCTCTGGTTTTTATAGAAAAGAAATTTCCCCAGTATCTTAATCCCGGTTTAGAAAAATGAATTACAGCGAAAAAAAAACGTTTTTTGATGAGCTTGCTCCCCAATGGGAAGAAATGTATGATGCACAAAAATTGATGCGTATTAATACAATCTTTAATAATGAATTATCTTTTTTAAAATCACCAGTGTTAGATATGGGAAGTGGAACAGGTATATTACTTCCTGAATTTTATTCACACTTTAATCATAATTCATTTATTCTTGAACTGGATATTTCGGCAGATATGCTTAAACAAGCTCAAAAAATACATCCTGTAAATGGTGTAAAGTACACGCAGTCGGACGGGCATTATCTGCCCCTAAAGCCTGAAAGCTTTAATAGTGTCGTCTGCTTCCAGGTTTTTCCGCATTTTTATAATAAACAGACTGTAATGAAAGAAATTTTCAGAATATTAAAACCTGCCGGTTATCTTGTAATTCTTCATTTAATGGGACATAGGGAATTAAATGAAATGCATCGACAGGCCGGGCATGCTGTAAAAAAAGACCGGATTATCTCAGCTGAAAAGATGGCTGAACATCTTGAAGCCCATTCTTTCTTATTAAATAAAACTGTGGAGCGCAAAGATCTTTACCTGGTAACCGCCCAAAAGCCATCTTTACTTTAAATAGCTGATTATCCCGTCACCCCAAAATTATACTTTATTGCTGTTTAACATCTTTATTTTTAAGAGAATTGAACAGATTTATAAAGTATATTTAATTAAACACATTTATCCGAAAGGAATAACATGGCAGCAAGGTTAACATTCTGGGGAGCGGTTGAAACAGTAACAGGGTCGCGTTTTGAACTGGAAACGGATGGCATAAAGAACCTGGTCGATTGCGGTTTATTCCAGGGGACAAAAAAAAATCGTTTACGTAACTGGGAACCCTTTCCGGTTAAAGCAGAAACAATCAACAATGTTTTCCTTACACATGCCCATATTGATCACAGTGGGTACTTGCCGCGTTTTTGCAGACAGGGCTTTTCCGGAAAAATTTATTCAACGCATGCAACCAGTGAACTATGCGATATTATGCTGCGTGACAGTGCTCATCTGCAGGAAGAAGATGCATACTGGGCAAATAAAAAAGGCTATTCGAAACATAAACCGGCATTGCCATTGTACACCACGGAAGATGTGGAAAAGACGCTGCCTTTATTTCATCCGCACCACTATGGAGAAAATTTTTATATCGCAGATGATATTCGGGTGAAATTCCATAATGCCGGACATATTTTGGGCTCATCTTTTATTGATATCAAAAGGACTAAAGGTCAGCAAAGCCGCAAGATTCTGTTCAGCGGCGATTTTGGAAGGCCGGATCGGCCGGTCCTTCGTGAACCAGATCAGGTGTATAATGTGGACTATCTTGTTGTTGAGTCAACTTATGGCAACCGGCTGCATGAAGACGGTGATTCTATAGCTGAACTGGCAAGGGTAATTAACGACAGTGCGCACCGGCGCGGTGTACTTGTTGTACCGTCTTTTTCTGTCGGGCGTACTCAAACCCTGCTTTTTGCAATCCGTGAACTGGAAGAACAGAACAAAATACCAGTCTTACCTGTCTATGTAGATTCACCTATGGCAATCGCTGCCACGCAGGTTTTTGAAAAACGTATCCATGATTTTAATTTAACCGCACGTAAGCAATCTGTTCAGGGAAAGAAGATTTTTCAACCCAGGGATTTGCACATCTGTGCATCCAGAAATGAATCCAAGGCGATAAATTTTGTTAAAGAAAAAGCCATAATAATCTCGGCAAGCGGGATGGTTACCGGCGGACGTATATTGCATCATCTTGCCGAAAGATTACCGCTTCGTGAGCACACGGTTCTTTTTATCGGTCACCAGGCAGAAGGTACACGCGGCCGGGATATTCTTAATAACAAACCATTTGTTAAAATCCATGGACGGGAAATAGCTGTTCGCTCTAAGATCGAAAACATCTCAGGTTTTTCGGGTCATGGAGACTATGATGAAATATTAGCGTGGCTTATGGCATTTAATAAAGCACCGGAAAAAACTTTTATCGTTCATGGCGAACCGGAATCATCAGAAGCAATGGCGCAACGGATACGGGATTTTCTTGGATGGAATGTGGTTGTACCCGGATATGGCGAAAGTTTTGATCTGAAATTTTAATTTCAGATTTTTCGGAAAACCTGAAGTATTTCTTATATTTTAACGTATTTAAAACCGCCGGTTATTGAATTGTGGCGGGAATTACTATATTGTCCAACAAATTCTGAGAAAAAGAACAGTAAAGCCAAAGGCCAAATATGTCTGAAAAAAAGAAAAATACCAATCCGGTGCTCGGCAAATTATCACCAATGAATAATAAATTGTTGAAGCATGATATCTCAACTCTCCAGCATGCCTTTGTAGATCACCTTGAATACACTCAGGCAAAAGATAAATATTCTGCGACAGACCGTGATTATTATAAATCTCTCGCTTATACTATTCGTGACCGCCTTTTTGAACGCTGGATAGAAACACAGCAAAACTATTATGCCGTTGATGCCAAGCGGATCTATTATATTTCGATGGAATACATGATGGGCAGAACGTTGCGCAATGCACTGGTTAATCTGGGAATAAAAGAAGACATGGCGAAGGCTTTATGGGAGCTTGGCCTGGACCTGGAAGATCTTGAACAGATAGAGTTTGATGCAGGTCTTGGTAACGGCGGATTAGGCAGACTGGCTGCCTGTTTTCTGGATTCGATGGCAACCTTGCAATTACCGGCTTACGGCTATGGCATTCGTTATGAATATGGTATCTTTTCTCAAAAAATTAAGAACGGCTACCAGGTAGAATCACCCGATCACTGGCTGCGATATGGCTATCCCTGGGAAATAGAACGTCCGGAATATATTTACCTGATCAAGTATTATGGACGTACAAATACATATACTGCCGACAGCGGCCGCTTGAAAACAGAGTGGGTAGATACAGAAGAACTGGTTGCCCTGGCATATGATACACCTGTTCCCGGATACGGCAATAATACGGTTAATAATCTGCGCTTGTGGGCAGCAAAATCTACCCGTGATTTCAACCTGGAATACTTTAACTCAGGTGATTATGACCGGGCTGTTATTGAAAAAATTTCATCAGAAGTTATTTCTAAAGTGTTATACCCGCGTGATGATCTTATTAAAGGAAGAGAGCTGCGATTAAAACAGGAATATTTCCTTGTTTCGGCTACCCTGCAGGATATCATCCGTCGATTTAAAAAATCGCATAAAAATGATTTTTCTAAGCTGCCTGAAAGTATGACCATTCAGCTGAATGATACACACCCGTCACTGGCGATCCCTGAGCTGATGCGTATCCTGCTTGATGAAGAAGATCTGCATTGGGAAGATGCCTGGAATATAACAATTCAGTCTTTTGGATATACCAATCATACCGTGCTTCCCGAAGCCCTTGAAACCTGGCGCGTAAGCCTTATGCAGAAAGTTTTGCCACGTCACATGGAAATTATTTTTGAAATAAACCACCGCTTTATGCAGGAAATAAATGCCAGCTATCCGGGAGATATTGCCCGTAAAAGACGGATGTCCATTATCGAAGAATCAGAAGAAAAAAGAGTGCGCATGGCCAATCTTTCCATTGTTGGCAGCAAATCAGTCAACGGTGTTGCACAATTACATTCCGAAATTCTTCAGAATGATCTTTTCCGGGATTTTTATGAATTGTGGCCGCAAAAATTTAACAATAAAACCAATGGAATAACACAACGACGCTGGCTTCTTAATGCTAATCCCGGATTAGCGGAGCTGATTACAGGCAAAATTGGCAACGGATGGATCACAGATTTAAATCAGTTGAAAAAGATAGAAAAACTGGCGGATGACAAGAATTTCAGAAAAAAATGGGCTGATATAAAACAATCAAATAAGCTGTGGCTTGCCGGCTGTATTCAAAAAAAATACGGCATCGAGATAAATGTGAACTCCATTTTTGATTGCCAGGTAAAAAGAATCCATGAATATAAAAGGCAATTATTAAATGTTCTGCATGTGGTTACACTTTATAACCGGATAAAAAAATCCGGGGAAAAAACAGTTCCGCGTACTGTAATATTTTCAGGTAAAGCAGCTCCTGCTTATTACAAGGCTAAGCTAATCATTAAGCTGATTAATTCGGTTGCAGAAACGGTAAACAACGATCCTGAAATAAAAGATGCATTAAAAGTAGTCTTTCTCGAAAACTATTCGGTTTCAGTTGCAGAAAGGCTTATTCCGGCAGCAGATTTATCGGAACAAATTTCAACTGCAGGGATGGAAGCCTCCGGCACCGGCAACATGAAATTTGCTCTCAATGGTGCTCTTACCATAGGAACACTGGACGGTGCGAATATTGAAATAAAAGAGCAGGTTGGTGATGAAAACATTTTCATATTTGGTTTGAATTCTGAGCAGGTAAGTTTACGCAGAAATACAGGATACAAATCGCAAAAGATTTATTCTGAAAATGAAACACTCAGAGAAACCATTGATATGATTGCTAATGGCTATTTCAGTAAGGATGAACCCGATCTGTTTAAAAGTATCACTAATGATTTGCTAAACAACGATTACTATCTGCTGCTTGCAGATTTCCAGGCCTATCTTGTTGCACAGGAACAGGTTGAAGAAACATTTAAGGATAAGGACAGATGGTGTAAAATGTCTATTATAAATTGTGCGAATATGGGAATTTTTTCCAGTGACCGAACAATTGAAGAATACAACAGGGATATCTGGAAATCCAAACCGGTTCCGGTTGAGCTTGGCATATTGAACAAATAGAATGGAATGAAGACAGTAAAATTATCTCTCATCCTGTCAAAACTTTGTTAAACGATGGATACAAAAACTTTCCTTACATCACTAAACAGTTTTAGCGATGAAATATTAAAAAACACAGTTGATCAGTATACAACTCTGCTAAAAAAGCATGTTGATGATTTTTTTCAGGCAGGGAAGATGTCTTTCACTGCCAAAGACAAAGAATTGGTTTTTTGTGAAACAGCAGATCAGCTTCTTTCGGTCAGTGAAAAATTAAACAAACAAATCTCCCGGTCAAAAGAAGAAATACTATCATTAGCGGTTTCAGCACCCTGGACAATATTTGATGAAAAATATGCTGAATTGAAAGCAGGTATGCAGCAGCAAGCCGCACTCCCATATGATGATCTTCCTGAAGATTCTACAGTATCAAAATTTAAAAGATCGCGCTATAGCAGAAAGCAAAAGAGATACCTGAAGCAGAAAACAGAACAGCGCAGAGAAGCCAAAGCCAGAAAGTTCTCTGTTTTAATGTTTGTTGAGTTTTTTCTGAATAACGCGCTTAAAAAACATATTTATGAAGAAAATAAATATTTTCTGAATGTATTTTCCAAGATACTCAATGATCTGCACAGCGCATCGGAAAACCTGAAAGATGAGATTGTTGCAGCCAGGAGTTCAGGGCAAGAGGAAAAATACTTAAAACGGCTGAAAACGCAGGGGGTATCAACCTGTTTAATTGAATACCTGAATGCTCTTGATACGGTAATTAATACCCCGGAAACCTATAAAAACAGCGCTGTAAAACGACAACAAGATTTTTCTGAATTGCAGGCTAAAACACTTTCAAAAAACTGGCAGGTTGCCGGTAGCCCTTTGCTGCCTGCGTCAGAATTTTCTAAGAGTAAATGTTTAAAAAGCGATAAAAAACTTAATGAGAAGTTTAGTAAAAGTTCTAAAAAGTGGAAAATACATTTGGAAGGCAGCTGCCAGGATTGGCAAAAAGATCTTCAGATTGGCCTGTTACAGATATCTATTGCTAAGGAATACTTAGAAAATCTGGACAAAATTGAAAACATCATTAATAAATCTGTTGGCCCTGTCTTCAAAGAAGTTAACAGGGTTGTTTTATCCAGCCGTGAAAAATTTAAGGGTAATGGTGATCCGGATTTTGAGAATCTTAAAAAAATTATTGTTACTGAAAACCGTTCACTGATCCGCGAGTTACGACTAACCAAATTGCCTGCTTTGCACGACACACTTGTTCAAACAGCTTTTGACAAAACATATTTAATCTTCCTGGAGTCAACGAAAGCCGCCGTTGCCGATCTCAATAATGAATATGTGGTTTTTAAGAAATGCGATCTCCAGAATTTACCACCCCAATCAGAGATAGATGAAGTACCGGTTAAAGATCTGATCGAGAAAGAAATTCTTACAAAAGCATTCGTAAATCAGCAGCTACTGTCTCAAAATTATAAAAACAAAATACAACCGGTTCTGCGCAATGTAGTTAATCTTGATCAGATTGTTGAGTTTAACCTCGAAGCCGCCCTTAATCTGCTCAAAGAAAAAACAGATAAGGAAAATCTTCATAAAGCACACAAAATTGCCGTTGAAGGCCTGGATCGCGCAGAAACAAATATCAGGGATTTGCAGAAAAACTTTATTCAAATAGTTGAAACGGCAAATAATAATTTTGATGACATCGTCTTCGAATTGGAAAGCGATATTCAAAAACTGGGTGACAACGAAAAAATACTAGAGCTCAAACTTCGCCTTGCCCGGGCACAAACAAAGCAAAAACTGATTCAGACCCGACATAATATATGGCTCAAAATCAAGAACAGTGTTCCGCGGATTATCGATAAGTTAAAAAAAATATATACCAAAATTCAGCTGGAATACCTGCGCATAAGTAAAGTTACCGGGCTGGGTCCACAAGATGAAATTTCTCATGAAGTAATCAGTGATTTTCTTGTAAATACAGAACGGAAAATAAAAAGAATGCCCTATGTTTACCAGCGTCTCTTTCGCCTGGAGCCGTTGGAAGAAACACGTTTCTTTTATGGAAGAAAAGAACAAATGCAGGTCCTAAAAGAAGCCACAGAGAGATTTAAACAAGGACATTCAGTATCTGCTGTAATAATAGCGGAAAAAGGTAATGGGAAGACAACGCTTTTGCAGTTTGCGGAAAAAGATTATTTTCGTGGCCTGAATACTGTAAAAATTGATTTTGATAAATCACTGACACAGACAGATCACTTTATCAAAATGATGGCTGATAAATTTAATCTGCCGACCGTTAAAACATCAGACCAGTTGGCTGCAGAGATCAGGAAAAATGATGTAAAAATGATTTGTGTGCTGGAAAATGTACACAATCTGTTTTTGAGAGTTATAGACGGTTTTAATATTTTCGAGCATCTTTTGTTGATAATGTCTCAAACCCGTAATCAGATTTTCTGGGTAACAACATGCGGACTGTATGCCTGGGAATACCTGGACAAAGTTTTAAAGCTCTCCGATTATTTTAATACTATTATCCAACTCCCGGCATTGAATTCAGATGAACTGCATCAGATAATAATTAACCGACATCAGGTTAGCGGATATGGTTTAAATTTTGAACCTACAGAAAAAATAAAAAGATCACGGGCCTTTAAAAAGTTGACGGATGCGGAAGAGCAGCAACATTATCTGCAGAATAATTTATTTGAAAACCTGCAGGAAATATCCGGTGGCAATATTAAATCTGCGATATTATTCTGGTTAAGCGGCATAAATTCGTTTGAAGATGAAAAAATCAATCTGTCCGCCGAAATTAAATTAGATACTTCACTTATTTACCGCTTGTCATCAGAAGAGCTTTTTTCACTGGCGGCATTTATCCAACATGAATTTTTATCGGAAGAACAACACAGCGCAGTTTTTAATCAATCCATTGTAGAAAGCCGTTTAATAATAAGCCGGCTTGTTAAAAAGGGATATCTTGGACTGAGTGGTGATGAATATTATGTTCACCCTTTATTATACAGGCCTGTTGTAAAAGTATTAAGAAACAAAAACATTCTTTAGGACAATGGTGAAAACAACATTTTTAATTTTCATTAAGCTGCTTCTTTTGGCGTCGGTATTAGCCCCGGGTGGTTTTTCACAAACCAAAGCCGATACAACAATTCAAACCCAGGCAGCAGATACAACAAAGACACTTTCTGAGAGTATTGAAATTTCCGGTCCGCAAATTGAATGGAACATTTCTGCGGGAAAACTGATCTGGAGCCTGATTGTTTTTCTGACCGCTTTGCTTATTATACGTTATATAAGCCGTTTTCTGGAAAAGATTGGAGAACGCTGGACAAATCTGCGTCTTCTGATAAAACGCGTTATCCCTGTTTTCAGGATTTCGAGCTGGACTTTTGCAATTTATATAATCATTGCCGGTATCCTAGCGCCACCGATAGAAACGCTCATAGCAGTTACGGCATCAGCGGGTATCGCCGTGGGCTTTGCTTCTCAGGATATATTAAAAAATATTTTTGGCGGTATAATGATCCTTTTTGATCGACCGTTTCAGGTTGGTGATAAAATTCAGGTGGGTTCACATTATGGTGAAGTAATGCAGATTGGCCTCCGTACAGTACGTGTTGTTACCGCAGATGATTCGCTGGTTTCCATTCCGAACAGCGAGATAGTTAATCAATCCGTTTCAAATTCAAACTCCGGTGAATTTAATTGCCAGGTCGTGTCGGAATTTTACCTGCCAATTGCTGTCGATCTGGTTAGATTAAAAAAAATCGCTTACAGGGCAGCGGCTGTTTCCCGCTATGTTTATCTTAATAAACCGATTGCTGTAATAATTAAGAATGAAATTTACCAGGGGCGCTCTATGCTGAAGATGCGCTTAAAGGCCTACGTGCTGGACATCCGCTATGAATTCGCTTTTGCCAGTGAAATGACCGAACTGGTGCTGCAACAGTTGCTGAAAGAAAAACTTGTTACAGAAGAACAGCTGGCTGCAGATTTTTATAATAAGTGATTTCCCCACTCATAAAAATGAGTATAATTCAGCAACAATGCATTAATTAGGTGACGCAGAAATTTTTTTTAAAGTGGTTTATTGTTTAAAATACTGCCAACTTAATATTCGGGAAGCTACTATGGCTAAATTTACGAGCTGCTTTTTATTACTGATATTATTGAGTGTTTCTTTGTCTGCGCAAACGCAGGAATCGGACCTGCGTATTTTCGGCTATTTTCAAAACAGTTTTGCCCATGAAACAGAAGCCAATACTCAAAAACGCCATAACTCCTTTAATTTGCAGCAGCTTAATCTTATTGCTCAAAAAGATCTCGCTGAGAACTGGCGTGCTTTTGTAAATCTCAAAATAATAAACAATTTTTCAACGGAAAAACGCTGGGGAGCATACAGTATTGAAGAAGCGTGGCTGCGTTATCGTTATAACAACCAGTTTAATTTAAAGTTGGGGCTGCAAATCCCGATTTTTAACAGTTTCAACGAAATTAAAGACCGCACGCCTTTGGTGCCATATGTTGTAAAACCTTTGGTATATGAAGATTCTTATGCCGATATCATTCCGATTGAAGACTTTGTTCCACGTCAGGCTTTCCTGCAGGTATACGGACTTTATGGAAAGAATAAATTAAAGTTTGAATATGCCATGTACTTAGGTAACAGTTCGAATATTTCAACATGGAGCGATGAAAACATTTCCGGAGTTGATACTTCCGATACAATAATGCAGGGTTGGCGAATCGGCATGCGTTACGAAAATCTTCGTGCAGGTATCTCTTTTACAAACGACCAGGTGGCCGGAATTAAGGCATTACCTAATTATTTTATCGAAGATTCATCAATACAAGACCGCGTGCATCGGGTAAGGCTTGGTGCAGATTTTTCTTATGAATTTGCCAATTTTGATTTTAAAGCAGAATACATAACCGTCTTTCATGATGAAAAAGTTGAAGATTTAAATCTGAATAAAGAATTCTTTTATTCAACTCTTGGTTATTATTTTGATGAACAATGGTATGGCTATATCAGCTATTGGTTTGATAGAGAGAAATTTCTTCCTTTTGCTGATATTTCTTTTGAAGTATTTACAACAGGTGCTTCGATGCGTTTTACCGACCGGATAACGTTCAAAGCGCAATATGCCTATGTAAAATTTAACCCGCATATCTATGACCCGGGATTTGTTTACAGCACGGATGATTTCAATTATTACGGATTGGCAGCATCGGTTTATTTTTGATATGAAAAAATTTTTACTTCTTACAATTTTGGTTTTTATCAGCGGAAATGCTTACTCGCAGGTTGCCGTGATTGCACACAAAAATGTTCCGGTTGATTCTGTTTCAAAAACACAGCTTTTAGATTTTTACAGTGGTGATATTAAAGAATGGAATAATAACCGCCCGGTTATTGTGTTCGATCTTAAGCCGCGCCTGGAAATTCGGGATAGATTTTTCCAATTTCTTGGTAAATCATCTTCACGTATGCGCTCGATTTGGTTAAAAAAAGTATTAGCCGGTGAAGGGGATCCCCCGAAAGCACTGGAAAGTGAAGAAATTGTTTTGAAAAATGTTGCTAAAACACCGGGATCGATCGGCTTCATAGATAAAAAGTTTGTGAATGACAGCGTTAAAATTATTGCCCTGATTGAATAGCGGCTAACATTCCTGATTCCCTGCCTTTATTTTCCATGCGAATTGTACCGTGTAAAACAATTTTTTCACAAAACAGCTTTTTTAGCAGATAAAGGTTTCTTTTTAAGCGTTTCCTGCTTTAACTTTCAGCAAACTTAACAAACATTCAAATATTAAAATATTCCGGAGAGAAGAATGTTTTATAAAATAATGATAGTATGTTTTTGCCTGTTTATACTAATTGCCTGTAGTGAAAATCAGGCTGGTACGGAAAACAATGAAAATACCGTTGAGAAAAAGGCAGGTACTGAAAAAGCACGCATCCCGGTTGAAGCAGGAATTGTAAAAAAAGCCATAACCAAACAGGAAATTCCTTTAACAGGAATTGTTCAGCCGATTTATGAAGTAAATGTTGTCTCAGAAACATCGGGACAGGTTAAACAAATCTCTAAAAATATTGGTGATTATGTGTCGCGAAAAGATACAATCGCGTATATCGATGACCGGGTCCCATTAAGTCAGTACAGGCAGGCACAGGCACAGGTACTTTCAGCAAAGAACAATTTGGAAATAGCCCGTCTTAATCTTGAAAGTGATCAGGAGCTTTTTAAAAATGGTGATATTTCCCGGTTGGAATATGAAAATTCTGAACTTGCTGTAAAGACATCTGAAGCCAGTCATCTTTCTGCTCTGGCCAATCTTAGTCTGGCCGAAAAAGCATTTCTTGATACCCGTATTGTTTCTCCGATTAGCGGACATATTGCACGCAGGTTTATCGAAAACGGCACCATGGTCAGTGCCGGAATGAATTTATTCCGGGTGGTTGATTTAAGCACATTAAAAGTTATGGTCGGTCTGCCGCAGAATATTGTTAATCAGGTAACTGCAGGAAGTAGTGCAAATATATCCATTTCTTCGATGAATAATAAAAAATTCCGTGGAACGATTCGCCATATTTCACCGCAGGCCGATGAGAGCAACGGCACATTTATGGCTGAAGTTCATTTTGAGAACACCACAGATAATCCGGTTCGTGCCGGAATGGCAGCAAAGGTTGCTGTTTTAGTGACATCTGCTGAAAAACAATTGGTTGTTCCGGATTACGCAATAATCAGCAAAAATGGCAGTAACTCACTCTACAGAGTAAATCAGAATTATGCGGAACTCATCCCGGTTTCGATTGAGAACACGATAGGATCACACGTTGTTATTGGCAGCGGTATTGCTGAAGGAGATACGATCGTTGTTGTCGGAATGAAGAATCTTGGTTTAAATACACCTATCTGGATAGAGACAATTCATAACTAAGGTCCATTTTCATCTGCAGGAAAATACAATGAATATAGCAAGATTTTCAGTTAAAAACTCCGTCCTTGTTAATTTGTTAATGATCGGTTTGTTTATATTTGGTTTTATATCTTTTACAAAAATGCCCACCGAATTAAATCCGGAAATCAGCTTTAACTGGGTGTTTATCAATGTGGTTTATCCCGGAGCATCTCCCGAAGAATGCGAAGCATTTATTGTGGATCCCATCGAAACAGAGATTAAAGATCTTGATAAAATTTCGCAGATACAATCGGATGCAGGGGAAGGCTTTGGTTTTGTTCTTGTGAAATTTGAAGATATGTCAGACAGTGATTTTCGCGATCATTATACAGATCTGAAAGCAGAAGTTGATAAAGTAATACTTCCGGATGGAGCAGAAGACCCGGTAATTGATGATTTTGGCAGCGGGGACTTTTTGCCCGTTATATCGGTTAACATGTCTTTTACAATTCCTGAAGATAATGCGCAACTTATTGCCGATGATCTCGAACAGGACCTGCTGGATATGCCCGGTGTGGCAAAGGTACAGGTTTCAGGATTGGCAAAACGTGAGATCTGGATTGAAGTGGATCCAGTTAAAATGCAGGTTTTTAACGTTACTTTTGATGAAATAGTACGTGCTTTAATGGCTAGTAATATTAATGTCCCGGGCGGTAATATTACTTTTGGAAAAACAGAGTATCTGATCCGTTCGATTGGTGAATTTGAAGCGATCGCTGATATTGAAAATGCCGTTTTGCGGAGCGGCCGTAGCGGTGATTTTGTAAAAATCAAAGATGTTGCCAGGGTTAATGACCGCCGTGAAGAGTTAAATATTCTTTCACGAATGGATGGAAATCCCAGCATTACATATTCTGTCTCCAAAAAGAGCGATGCCAATTCCATTGATGTTATTGATGATATAAAAAATCTTGTTTCCCAATACAGAAAAAAAGTTCCGGATGGCGTAGATTTCAGCTGGTCAAATGACAACTCTGTTTATATTCTCCGGGTTATAAATGTGCTGCGCAATAATGCCGTAACCGGGATGATACTGATTTTTGTGGTGCTCTATCTGTTTCTTGGACGCAGTAATGCTTTTTTAGCATCCCTGGGAATCCCGATTTCGTTTTTTATTACTTTTATCCTGATGAATATCTTTGATTACAGTCTGAATGGCAGCTCACTTTTTGCCCTGGTGATGGTACTTGGTATTATTGTAGATGATGCAATCATTGTACTTGAAAACTGCCATCGATATCGGTTACTGGGCTACAACTCATTTGAATCAGCTATCCGCGGAACAAGTGAAGTAGTTACACCGATTTTATCATCCATCGGGACAAATATAGCCGCCTTTCTGCCATTGATTCTTCTCCCGGGAATCATGGGAAAATTTATGCGCGTCATCCCGTTTGTGTTTTCCCTGGCACTTCTGGCTTCGATGTTTGAAGCGTTCTTTTTGTTACCGTCACATTATGCCGACTGGACATTAAAATCGAAAGTTTATAAGAAAGGCGAGAAGAAATTTTTTGTGGTTCTGCGCAGAAAATACAGCCATGTTCTTTTTAAAGCTTTGCGCAGAAGGTATGTATTGCTTGGCAGCCTGGTTATAGTTCTGATTGCTTCGCTTGGCCTGATACCACTGATTGGGGTTGAGCTTTTTGGAGAAGAAGATTTTGATCAATTCAGGGTTTTGGTTCAATTCCCTGAAGGTACAAGTCTCCAGGAAACAGATCGTATTATGCAAAAATTTGAACAGGCAGCTCTCAAGCTTCCTAAAGAGGATGTAAACACGGTGATCGCCAACATTGGTCTTATGCAGGGAAATGAAGAATGGGTAGTGCGCAAGAATGTTGCACAAGTAATCCTGGAGCTTGTTCCGCTGGAGAGAAGAGTACGCTCGGTAGACGATGTTCTTGCCGAATTGCGCACTAAAACCAGAGATATAAGCGGACCGGTAAGTGTGAGTTTTGAAAAAATTAGTGGCGGGCCGCCGGTTGGTAAACCCATTTCTGTTAAAGTTCAGGGCAAATACCTGGATCAGATTAAAGAAGCTTCACTGGCTCTGCAGGATTCGATAAGAGCTGTTAGCGGCACTTTCGATATTTCGGATGATTTCCCGCCGGGAAAACAGGAAATAAGAATCCGGGTTGATGATGATAAGGCCGCCATGTATGGATTCTCAAAGCAGTTTGTTTCAATGAATGTCCGGTCAGCATTTGATGGCATAGAGGCCGGAGAGTTCAGAGACGGTGATGATGAAATTGATATTATTGTTAAATATGCCAGTGCTAATCGTACATCTGTTGAAGATGTTCTTAATCTTAAAATCACAAACGCAGCGGGCCAAACAGTTGCCTTAAGTGATATGGTCTATTTTGATATTCAACCGGGTGCCGTTAAAATCAGCCGGTATGATCAGGACCGGACAATTATGGTATTGGGTGATATTGATGAAGAAGTAATCTCACTTGATAAAGTTAATTCAAAGATTGAATCATTTTTTAATCCGCTCGAACAGCGTTTCCCGGGTATTCATTATGAAATTGGTGGTCAGTTTGAAGAATTTCTGAACACGTTTGAAGATATAGGCGCCTTATTTGCACTTAGCATGATACTTATATTCCTGATCCTTGGTACTCAGTTTAATTCTTATTCTCAACCGCTTGTAATAATGGCAACGGTACCATTTGCAATTATTGGTGCGATGCTGGGTTTGATTATCTCAGGAAATGCTTTCAGCATTTTTGCTATGTACGGATTTGTTGCACTGGCGGGAATTGTTGTAAATGATGCAATTGTTATGATTGATTTCCTGAATAATCGTCGTTCAGGTAAAGAAACATCAGTTTATCAGCATTGGCGAAGTATTGTTAATGCGGGCCGCTTAAGACTAAGGCCAATTATCCTGACATCATTAACGACAATTTCCGGATTGATTCCAATGGCCTTTGGGATTGGCGGAAAATCAGATATGTGGTCTCCATTGGCAAATGTAATATTATTCGGCTTGCTGGTTTCAACGATTTTGACACTTTTTATAATACCAGCTCTTCTGGCTATCCTGGATGATATAACAAAAAGCAGAAAAAAAGCAGTATTGTCTATTGAACAATAAGCCTATTAAATGCTCTTTGATTAATGTAACCGAAGACTCAAAAACAAACCGACCGGTCGTAATTTAAACAAAACAAATGGGGGCCGTGATGATCAAGTTGAAAATACTTTTATTGGTATCAGTAATTTTTATCTTTATTGGTTGCCTGACTTTTGAATCATTCAAAGTTCAAATACATTTTTTGAATGACAGCTATTCATCTGGTATGGTCACTTTGACTTATTATGGTCTGCAGACAGATGCTGATTCATTGCATAAACGGCAAAATGATTTTGAAGACATTGTGAGCTTTTACCAGGATGATGACTTTTTACTTGATGAGATGGACGATGGAATCTATGTAAAAAATCGTGATATTTTTGAAGACGGAAAAGGCCTTGGGTTTACTTATTCCGGAATATTTAAAAAACTTAGTATGGATGGTGCTGAATTTAAGGTACTGACGGATGTTATTCTGTTTGAGTTGGATAAGGATGATATGATTATTGTTGATACCAATGGTGAAATTTGTCAGGATTCAGCAAAAGTGTATATTACCTGGCCGAAAGGTACAATGGATTTATTCTGGGAATCAAAAAGTCAGACAAAAGATGGTGAACTACATTCATTGGTTCCTTTTTACAGGGAGTGGAAAGCTGCACACCCGTAGAAGTGAGAAATAAATTAATCTCGCCAGGGAATTGGAAGATTCAGTAGAGAAAGCTTTTCTTCAAGCTCACTTCGTTCCCGGTTACGCAGTCTTTTTCCATCGCGGTATTTTAACAAACCTAAATCTTCAATCATCGCTTTGGCGGCATCATGATCTCCGGCAGCAACCATGCTGATAATTTTTAATTCAATTTCTGAAAAATTCTGTGCATTAAAGCGGTAATCCATAAAAGCTTCCCAGGCAAAAGGACACCATTTGCTTACAATTTGTTGACCAATAATTTCTGCGTAAGCACGAATTTCATACTGGGCATGACTATCCATTCTTAAAGCCAGGAAATGTAAAAGGTTATGCAGGTCAATTTTCCAATATGCTTCCGTGTAAGTTGATAGTGGTAAATCTTTTCTGGCCTGTTCCCGGGCGATACCTTTCTCAAGTCGTTCATCATAAACATTTCGGATAGCTTTATGCAGTTCTTTTTCCTGATTGCTAAAATATTGGCCATCGGTATCCGCCATAAATCCGGCACTGCCCTGCTTGTTATCAGCAGACTGATAACGCCATTCGGATGGAGCAGTTTGTTGGGCAGCATCTATAGCTATCGAATATCGTGTACTGTATTCATTTACAGAAGCCATTCGGTGACGAATCCATTGACGCCAGGCATCCATAGGTACCCGTACATGAAGTTTAAGTTCGCACATTTCAAAAGGCGTTGTATGATAATGGCGCATCAGATAACGTATAAGTCCGCGGTCTTCCGAGACTTGTTTTGTGCCGGCGCCGTAAGAAACCCGTGCAGCCTGAACAATGGAAGCATCAGAACCCATGTAATCGACCAGGCGGATAAAGCCATCGTCAAGTACTTTGAATTTTTTGCCAAGAATAGCATCCAACTCAGGAACTGATGGGCGTTGCAGAATAATATCTTCTGACACAAAAGGCTCCTTTTGATTATACTAATACTTTGAGTGTGAATTTTTTAAATGAAAACGCAATATAAAAAAATTCTGTTTTGAATAAAAATTCTGCGAATGCTATTTTTATACTACTAATAAGGAATATTTAATCAAATGACCAAAAAAGAAAAATCAGACAGAATTCTGTCTATCCTCGAAGATACTTATAAAGATACAACCACAGCATTAAATTACAATTCACCGTTTCAGCTACTTGTTTCAACAATGCTGGCTGCTCAAAGCACGGACGTCAGGGTAAACATTGTAACCAAAGATTTTTTTGCACAATACCCGGATGCACGAAGTATGGCACGACTGACCATCCCTGAAATTGAAGAATGGATAAAAACAGTGGGTTTGTATAAATCAAAAGCTAAAAATCTTGCTGCGACCTGTAAAATACTTGCTGAACAATTTGATGGTGACATCCCTGCTACGCGTGAAGAATTAGTTGAGCTGCCGGGTGTTGGCAGAAAAACGGCAAATGTTGTTTTGAGTATTGCAAAAGACTTTCCTGCAATTGCTGTGGATACACATGTTTTTAGAGTAAGTAACAGGCTTGGTTTGGCAAAAGCGAATGATGTTCTCAAGACAGAAATGCAATTGATGAAAAATATCCCACAGGAAAAATGGTCAGCTGCACATCATTGGTTAATTTGGCATGGACGAAAAGTATGTAAAGCCAGAAATCCACTATGTGAGATATGCCAGGTTAAAAAATATTGTAAATATTATAATACAAAATCTTAATTTTTAGACGAGCAGCGGGTCATCATCAACCACAATCAACAAATCATTTTCATGGATCTCAGTGTTGTCAGATGTTCTGATTCTAGTTCCATAATTTATTGTATTTAAAATTTCCTGAGCATCTACATTTTTGGGGAAATAAACTCCACTGATTCTGGCTCTGTGAAGACTTGCTCCTTCCAGCATTGCATGACTTAGATTTACTCCTTTTAAATTAGAATTTGCCAGATATGCGCCACGCAGATCAGCATATTTCAAATTGGCATTAGTCAGATTGCGCCCACGTAGATTTACATTTTGAAGATCCAGTTCTTTGGCATTTGCAACCTTTTCATTAAACTCTTTGATGCGCTCTTTTTTTAATAATAAATAAAGATCACGTTTTTCCATACAAACTCCTGAATTTAGCAGTTTTGCCATATTCGGAAGTTTTAATGAAAGAATTAGTCAGACATACAGTTTGAATAAAATGGATATAAGCTGAAAAAAAATAAAATCGATTATCAAGCAAATTTAACTAAGGGTTGAAATATTATTTGGAAAGAACCATTTTTTTTGTTTGGGAGAAACCCTTATCAGTATCGAGTTTATAAAAATATACTCCTGAACTTAAGAAGGAAGCATCCCATTGTACTTTATGTGATCCTGCCAACTGCGGACCAGAGAGAAGTTTGAATAATTCCTGACCCAAAAGATTAGTAACGGTTAGATTTATATAAGATGGTGAATCAATTTGGAACTCTATCGTAGTTTTAGGATTGAACGGATTCGGATAGTTTTGTTTTAAAACAATCAGCGAAGGTAAAGCCTTTAAATCAACTATTTTTTCTTCAGAAAAATCAAAATGACCACTTATGTCAATTTGTTTTAATCGATACGAATAGCAACAATCAGTTTTAATATCAGAATCAGAAAAGGAGTAATTTGTTGCATAATTTGAATTGCCTTTTCCTGCTATAAAGGCAATCTTTTTGAAAGAATAGTCATTTTCAATATTGTAATGAATTTCTTTTCTTTGGATTTCAAATCCCAGGTTTTCAATTTCAGATTGCGTAGTCCAATTCAGAATAACATTGTTATCTTTGTGATATGCTTCAAAAGAAGAAAGTTGCACGGGTAAAGAGCCATCATTTTCTGCAAAATTCAATACCAGTCCGATAATAACCTGCCTGTTTACATTCGAATGCGTTACGCTTGGAACCTCCAAGCCACCTTGTGCTGATTTATGGCCTGAAACACCATCGGCAGACGTTATAGATACATCAATACCTTTTGTAAAATCATTGTTTACAAAATAGGTTCCTGTATTTCCACAGGCAGCAGAAAGAATAACCATATCACCCGAATTTGTATTAAGTGCATCTGTTGAAATTGTTGGTTGAGTTGATCCATTGGATGAAAATTCCCCAACAGGATCTGTTTGATGGACACCTGAAAAAAAGGCACTACAATAATTTACATATTGTGGATTAGATGACCATGTTGTTGAGAAAGAATTATCAGTAGCGGCAGCAATGTCTGATTCCTTTAAAATAAAAGCAGAAACATATGCCCATGTGCTTGATGAAGTATATACTTGGTCAGTTATTTTTGTCATTTGCTGATTACCATAAGTTACGGAATTAAGAGAGATATCGGAGTTGTTTTCGGCAAAACTAAAGAAAACAAGAACTCTATCATTTGCCGTCTGTTTTGAATGCGTCAATCCGGACGCCCAGCTACCTAACAAAGCTACAGTATTGGTAATTTGGTTTCCTGGTTCTAATTCAAAACCAGAACTAATTCCTATCCCTGTATGTTGTATTCCGGCGACTTCTGCAACCATTCCAACAACTGCTTTTATAACATTTAAATAAAACTCCATATTAAAACGAGAAACTACATCTTGTGCGGTATGTATCCATTGATTTCGGAATTTAACATGGGCATTTACCCAAATTGCAGGATACCCGGCACTCCAGAAACTTCCATTATCACTATTATTTATTTGGGTATTAGCATCATTATCGGCGATTTCTAAAACACGCAAATCTGGAACATAAGTTGAAGCAGAATAGCTGAATGCATCCACTAACGTGCTGGATGCTAAGTTACCACCAGCTAAAATAAAATTACCTCTAAAATCGTCAGCCTCAACTGCAGCATAAAATTCGGGAAATAAATTTTCCCAAGTGGCCAAAACTGTCTGTGTATTAGGCTCTTCATAACAATGAGCGATAGCATCCAAATTAAACATACCTTCTATTTGTTCATAGTCTTGTATTCCTGACTGCACGTACTTATTGCTTCCAATCATCCCGTCTTCTTCAAGATCAAAACCGAGAAAGTTTATAGAGTTCTCAAATTCATATTTAGCAAGAATGTTCATTACTTCAACCATAGCTACTGTTCCGGATAAGTTATCATCGGCCCCGGGACCCCAAGATATAGAGTCAAAATGACCACCTAATACGTAAGTCATTTCTTCATTTACATTTCCTTGTTTCCTTCCAATTATATTTGCTGCATTATATCCATCATAATAAAACTCATGTCGTCTTGTTTGAAGATTATTTGATTCAAAACTTCCTTCAATAAAATTTTTTGTATCTTCCAACAATGGAATTCCTGTGTCTCTGTGCCTTATTCCTTCATAAGTGTTAAGGTTCGCTATGATTCGCTCAGAACTAACTTCATCGACTATATTCTGAATATCAGGTTCATAGAAATCGTCGGCAATAATTTTTGCTCGAAAACCAGCTTCTGCGCCATTGGAAAAATTTGTGGTTACCGGGTCATAATTCCAGATAATTTGTTTATTTGCTCCCGGTATAACAGGAAAGCCAACATCACCACTAATCTCATCAAAAGGATGAAGAAATGTAATACCGTTATCATTTGAAATTTTCAACTCGACAAAAAGATTGTCCGATTCGTTATCGTATATATCATAAGATATTGATACAATATGTAAATCAGGGTCAACAACGGCGGAGACGTTCGTAACAACAGGAGGTTCGTTCTGAGCAATAAGTGAACTTGAATAAAATAAAAGTAAGACCAAAAACATCCATATTCTAGGTTTCATGTGTTATCCAGTACTTTTTCTATTTAGTATATTCTTAATCCGTTTAAAATACAAAATTCATAACGTCAAAAAAATATAAAAGTTAAGAAAAAACTCACATTTTTTATGTCCTAATCACTATGTTAGGAATATTCTCTAAAATATGGATATCTGTTGTTAATTCTGAATAAAAAATAGTTTCTTTATGCATCTATTTTATAATTACTTTTGTTTCAATCAGGTCAAAATTAGCACGTTTATTCGGAACAAGGTTTGGCCAATAGTTATCACCCGGGTTATCAGAACGTGTATAATTGTAAATTATACTTGCATCTGGTATAACAATCCAGCAAGTGCTGGTCCCAGATCCTGTACCAAGATTATCTGATGCGCAGGTTGTCCAGGGAGATGTCATAAAACTCACTTCCATTGTCTTGGGCTTTCCAATAAGAGACAAAGGGAACTCAATAATAAAAGATTTTCCATCCACAGAAATATTGGCATTAATTCCGTTTTCTGACCATTGGGTATCACTGATTTTTTGTACCGGCCAGTATTCTAAATCATCAGCAGTATTTAAAATATGATCGGCACCATACCATCTGAAACCAAGTCGTCCAGTATCAAGCCAAAATTCTGCAGATTTCGGTCCGGATCCATTTCCGGTACAAGCATCAGAAGGATCACCATTGGTATCTATCCAGATCTTGTATATTGGTTTTGCCCACTCATTAGTTTGAACGGAACCGGTTGTCCAGCAATCGTAAGTTTGTATACTGTCATGAACAGTAATAATTGTGGTCATCATATTTTGCAGATTATCATCTTCGTTAGAATCTGTAGGGCTGCATTGAAATAAAAAAATCATGGAAATGGTTATCAGCATTAAAATAATATTAACGCTAATGCGGTATGATGATTTTGATTGCAACATGACTAAACCCTCCTTTTAGTTAAACAACTTTTAGTAACGTATACGTTTAACAACGCGGGTTGTCGTGCCCTTGCATATGGCGGTATCAGAAATAATAAACACTTCAGGAATTGATTTAAAAATTAAATATGCGGTTCAGGTAACACGCGTTATTAAATTAAATCAAACTCTCCTTTGTGATTATTTGGATTTTGCTTAAAAGTTAATAAAAAAAACCGGCAAAATAAATAAATATTTTAATACTTTTTCAGTGCTGGTTATCAAGAGAAATTTATTATAAAATGCGGCTTTTGATTTAAGAGATATTTTCAGCTATATTTCAAAATCACTATAATTCCTTTATTGAAAAATTTGGTTTATTCTGCTTCAAAAACTCATAATACAGGAGAACCGTAACATGAAGATTCTTGTTGGAATTTTAATCTTTTTAGCGATAGTTGTTGGTATAATTGCAATTATTCCTTCATTTATTGATCCGGAAGCAACCGTAACTCGAAGTATTGAAGTTGAAAAGCCGGTTGAAGTGGTTTATAGCATTACAAAAGATTACAATCAATATTTGAAATGGAATCCTTGGTCAAAACTGGATAGGAATGCCCGGCACGAAATCACAGGACCTGTTGGTGAAGTCGGTTCAAAATGGGCTTGGGAAGGTAATCCGGATTCAATTGGAACAGGAAGTTTGACTATCGAAGAACTTGTTCAGAATCAGGCAATAAAATCAAAGTTAGAGTTTATTGTACCTCCTATGGGAACGGCACAGGACCTTTGGTACTTTAAAGCAATCGACAGCACTAAAACGTCGGTTACCTGGACTGTTGCTATGAAAGCTGATTCTTATTTTAAACGTTATTTTAATATCGGTGCAGAAAAATTTTTAGGACCGACATTAGAACAGGGCTTAGGAGATCTTAAAGGCCTGATAGAATCAATGCCGGCTCAAACTGATACACTAAACCAAAATGACTCATCGGTATTATATTAACCAAAATTAAATTAGCTGAAAGGAAATAGATGTTCTGGGGAATTCCATACAACAAATGGCATTTTGTATTAACAGTCGTAGCTGTTGCTTTATCATTTTTTCTGTTGTGGTTTTTTCTTTCAGATTTGCTAATTCCGGGCTTTGGAAAATGGACTACAGCCTTGGCCATCTATTTTCTTTCTTTTCAAATTGCGCATCATCTGCAAAGCTGGAATGAAATAAAACAAGCACTTGACCCCGAAGTTGAGTCGAAATATGGCAGTTTTAAAGGCTTTCAGGAGAACAGCCGTGATGACTTTAAGTGGTTTTGGGTTGGTATTTCCGTAAGTTGGCTGATACCTTTAATTATTGTCATGGTTTAGAAAATTCATTGAAGTGATTATCTTCAGATAATTTTTGATAAAGTTATTAATTTTCCAATCACAACTGGTTTTATTTGATATTTTGGAATAAAATCAATCTCTTTCACTTATATATAATTATTCTCATTCGATAAACCACCTGCATGTTATTTACACTGTAATATTGAAATAAAATTAAATTTTCGATCATTTGATTTTTAAGTAATTTATTTACCAGCATTATTTATTAAAGTACAAAAATACTTTTTAGGTATTTGAAGAAAGTCTTAGAATAAAATTAGGAGTATGTATGCGATCAGTTAAAGTATTTATTAGTCTAATTTTGCTTATCTCTTATGTTTATAGTCAGGATTTTAAAGGAAAACAACATGGCATCAGTCTGGATACAGATGCAATGATGCAACTTTTTGACCAGGAGCCTGATCTGCAGAAAATGGCAGATTTCTTTTTTAAGATGAATTATAATGAGATATTAAAGAAGGTTAAAAATAAAGGCCTTGATGCTGAAACGGAAGAAACAACAATGTTTATCAGTCATAAAAAGATGCGTGCCGATATGGTTCAGGATGGCCAGAAGCTTTCTTATATTATGAATTTTGAGAACAACATGATGTATACGATCATGTGGGATAAAAAGGAGTACATGGAAATAAATATTGATCAAATGCAACAGATGCAAAAACAGGCTATGAGTCAGATGTCCCAGCAAATGGAAAGCATGAAAGGAATGATGGATCAATTACCGCCGGAAGCAAAAGCAGCAATGGAAAAAATGTATGGCCAAAAGAAACAATCGCCCCCGCAGGTAACAGAAACCGGTAAAACGGCTGTTATAAATGGCTTTAAGTGTAAAGAATATATAATCAAAATGGATGATAAAATAAGTCAATACTGGATTACAACCGAGTACAAAGACCTGCGCAAAACATTTGAAGAATTTGCCAAAGCAATGCCTGAAATGCAGAATGAAGATCAGGCTATTTGGAATGAAATTAAAGAAGGATGGCCTGCAAGTGATGCTGAAATTTCTTTTAATACAATGGGTATGGGCGGATCTTACAGTATAAATGAAGTTTACTCAATCGAGAAGGCGTCTCATCCAGCCGATACATTTATTCCGCCAGCAGGATTTAAGAAAAAATCCATGCAGGAAATGATGATGGACGGTATGTAAACTTCAGCAACACGAACATTAAAAAGTACTCTCAATATTTGACCAGCCTGTAATTTTTAGATAAATTTACAGGCTTGTTAATTAAATTTTTATTTTATGAATACTGTATCAACTACATCAGATTCCAGTGTGGAACAGACCCGGAAAAAAGTATGGGTTATGTTCGATCGTATTGCACATCGCTACGATTTACTAAATCGCCTTTTGTCATTCAGGCAGGATGTTCGCTGGAGAAATAAATTGGCAGAATACCTGCCACAAGGAGAAGAACTTGTTGTTTTAGATGTAGCAACCGGTACAGCCGACGTTTTGATTGCCCTAAATAAAAAATCCCCAAATATAAAGAAAGCAGTAGGGATTGATATGGCAGAGAAAATGCTTGAAGTCGGCAGAAAAAAGCTGGAAAAATTAAATCTTGCACAGAAAATTCAGCTTCAAAACGGAGATGCAACAGACATTAAATTTGAAGATAACAGTTTTGATGCAACTACTATTTCTTTCGGGATAAGGAATGTAAATAATCTCGATCAGGCTCTAAAGAATATGCATCGTGTACTCAAAAAAAAGGGTCGCGCTATTATTTTAGAATTTTCACTTCCTGACAATTTTATTTTAAAAAAACTGTACCTGTTCTATTTTAGAAACATTCTTCCGGCAATCGGAAGCCTGATCTCCGGAGATAGCTATGCTTACAACTATCTGAATCAAAGCGTCGAAACATTCCCTTATGGCAATGAATTTTGTGAGATAATGCAGAAAAATGGATTTTCCAATGTTAAGTATTTCCCGCTTACTTTTGGTATAGCTACTATTTACCAGGGTGAGAAAAGTTAGAAGTTTAATCAGCATATATGGAATCAGTAAAAAATATAACAGAAGCTGGCCTGGAAATAAAAAGGTTGATCAATCAGCAATTGGATTCAGTTCCTGATAGTCTTGTAATAGAGAACAGATTCCTGCGTTTTGAAGCTCCCCTTGAAAATCTGGATCTTATTAAATGGCTTAAACACCAGACAGAAGAAATAAAAACCTATTGGCGTGACAGACAGGGAAAGTTTGAAATGGCCGGCCTGGGTGAAGCTGATGTTATCTCCGGTTCATTGATGCCGGATTACAGAGCACTCTTTCTGCGGCTTGAAGAATATCTGCAAAATACCGAACAGCTCGTCCGTTATTATGGCGGAATGCGTTTTAATAAAAAACACTCGTCTGATTTTAAATGGCAGGCATTCACATCTTACCGGTTTATCGTTCCCAAATTCGAAATATTTCGCCGGGGTTCCAAAACATTGTTTGCCTGCAATATTCTTGTTAGAACCGGTGAAAATATTGCAAAACTGATAGAGAAAACGCGCAGAGAGCTTTCAGAAATTAACTTTGAATATTCTTTAAAGGAAGGAACATGGCCGTCATTGGTCTCCAGAAGAGACTTTCCTGATTATGATGGCTGGAAAAATAATATCTCTGCTGCACTGGAAGCTTTCAAAAACGGAAGTCTTAACAAAATTGTTTTAGCCCGTAGGACAAGTCTGCGTTTTGCAGAAACTCTTGATCCGATAGAATTGCTATGGAGATTAAGGTTAAATAATCATCGCGCCTATTATTTTTGCTTTCAGCCGAAAAATGATATTGCATTTATTGGCGGTACACCGGAGCAGCTTTATTACCGTGAAGAAGGTTCGCTCCACACAGAAGCCGTTGCCGGCACAAGACGCAGGGGAAAATCTTCTGCTGAAGATCAGGTTCTTGAAAACGAATTGCTGAACTGTGAAAAAGATATTCGCGAACATCGTTTTGTTGTGGATAGTATTTATAGTGCACTTAAAGAGTTGTGTAAAAAAATTGTAAAACAGGATAAGATTTCCATTCTTAAATTATCGCGTTTACAGCATCTCTTAATGCAGTTTAAAGGGACCTTAAATGAAAATATTCAGGACCCCGACATTCTTGAAAAGATACACCCCACACCAGCAGTAGGCGGAGTTCCTTCTGAAAAGGCAATGAATGCTATTGAGAAAATTGAAAATTTTGACCGGGGCTGGTATGCCGGTCCGGTTGGATGGATCAGTAGAAATAAAGCTGAGTTCGCCGTGGCAATCCGCAGTGGACTTGTCTATGAAAACGAATTGTTTCTTTATTCAGGTGCAGGCATTGTAGAAGGCTCCAATGCAGAAAATGAATGGGAAGAAATTGAAAATAAAATTGCCGGCTTTATGAATGCTCTTGTTGATAGTGAGTATCTCAATGTTGCGGATTTTCAGAAATCCTGAATTAACCGAAAGCGCTTTTCGTTTTACCGCCATCCCGTATCACATTGTAAATTACTTTTAATAATACTATTTTTAGATTTCCAGCTACAAGCAGAAAAATATCCTGAATGAATCTTGTTAAAAACTCAGAAAACATAAACCAGCTTTGGGCAAATCTTATAATTGAAGAATTATTAAGGCTTGGTGTTGAGTATTTCTGCATTTCTCCCGGATCACGATCCACCCCGCTAACGGTTGCTGTTGCCAGGCATGAAAAAGCACAAAGCAAAATTATTTATGATGAACGCAGTGCTGCATTTCATGCTATGGGTTATGCCCGGGCAACTCGTAGACCGGCGGTTTTGATTTGTACCTCCGGTACAGCTGTTGCAAATTATTACCCGGCTGTCATTGAAGCATCCGCAGATAACTTACCTTTAATCGTTTTAAGCGCGGATCGGCCGCCTGAGCTCAGGGAAAGCGGGGCAAATCAGGCAATAAACCAGCAATCCATATTCGGAATTTATCCACGATGGTTTTTTGATATGCCATGCCCGGATGAAAGTTTAGCAACACGATTTATTTTATCCAACATAGATTATGCCTTTCAGCAGGCAACAGGTATTAATGCAGGACCAGTTCACTTGAATTGTATGTTCAGAGAACCGCTTGCACCGGAAAAAGTTGAAATATCGGAAACATATTTAGCACAATCGAATGAATGGCTGCAATCAGGCGGACCGCTTACCACGATTGCTAAAAGTACATTCACAATGGCGGATTCAGTCCTTGATGACATTTCCCATTTTTTAAAAGAAGCGCCTGCAGGAATAATTCTTGCCGGGCGTGAAGAAGATATATCAGAAGCAGACAGCATTTTAAAATTATCCGAAAAGCTTAATTGGCCGGTCTTTGCCGATATTACATCCGGGTTGCGCCTGCATGAACATTCAAACATTATACACTATTTCGACCAGTTACTTTTATCTGAAAAACTGCAAATTAATTTAAGCCGATTACCCATATTTCATATAGGTGGTCAATTGGTTTCCAAAAGACTGTTGAAACTACTTGAAAGTCATATCGGCCCTTGCATTCATTTTTCCAGGTTTAGTAAAAGAATTGATCCGCTGCATAAAGTGACCATGCGTGTGCAAACAAGTGCAAAAAATCTGAATGAATCTATCCATGAGCTACCAAAAAGCAGGCAAGATGGTGTTCTTGTTGATGAGTTACGGCACTTTGAAAATAAAGTAGTGGAGGTAATATCAACTTTTAGCCAGAAGAAAAATTTGAGTGAAATAGATATAGCCCGAAATGTTATAAACGAAATTGAAAATGATTCATGTCTTTTCCTGGCATCCAGTATGCCGGTGCGTGATTTTGATATGTATGCAGGCACCACGGAAAAAATTGTATACATCGGGTCAAACCGCGGCGCAAGTGGCATAGACGGCACAATTGCTTCTGCACTTGGTTTTGCAGCCGGGCACAGAAAACCATTAACACTTGTTATTGGAGATCTGGCATTTATCCACGATATGAATTCATTGGCATTGCTGCAAAATTTTAGTTACCCCGTTAAGATTATCCTTATTAATAATCAAGGTGGAGGTATTTTTTCATTTCTGCCGATTGCTGAACACCAGGACGTTTTCGAAAAGTTTTTCGGCACTCCCCATAGTTTCACATTTAAGAATGCTGCGAGTCTTTTTGGGATTGATTATTCATCACCATCGACAAACGACGAGTTCATCCAAAGCTATAACAATGCTGCTAAAAACAGCTCTCATTGGTTAATAGAAGTGCGAACAGATCGTAATAAAAATTTTTTACTGCACAAAAATCTGCAACAGCAAATAAGGGATATCTTACCCTGAATGCATTCATACAATGATTTAAACTTTAATCAGTTTGGCAATCCGAAAAACCCGGCGGTTGTTTTTTTACATGGCTTTATGGGAAATTCAGATGATTGGTTCAGTATTATTTCCCAACTTTCAAATAATTATCGCTGCATTGCGGTGGATTTGCCAGGTCATGGAAAGTCTAATATCCAACCAGATATTACTTTTAATGATTTAATTGATATGCTTGAAAAATTGATGGATGTGCTTTGTCTTAAGTCAATTTCTGTTGTCGGATATTCAATGGGGGGCCGGGTTGCACTGGAATGGATTATTAAAAAACCGGCAAGGTTTAAAAAACTGATTCTGGAATCAGCAACCGCCGGTATTGAAAATCCTGATGAGAAATCAGCACGTGTGCATCATGACAGAATTTTGGCAAATTCTATTTGTGAAAAATCGTTTGATGATTTTTTAGACGAGTGGTATGGATTGGAGCTTTTTGCGCGTACTAAAAATCATAAGGATTACAAAACTCTTTTAAACAGACGCCTTGAAAATGAACCGGGTAAATTAGCAATGGCATTGAATGCATTCAGTCCGGGGCTTCAGAGTTCTTGGTGGGAAAACCTTCCTGAAATTAATATACCGGGGCTTTTAATATGTGGAAAACAGGATAAAAAATATTTTGGGATAATGAACGAAATGAAAGATCGGAATAACAATTTTGAAATAGTTGTTTTTGAAAATTGCGGACACAATGTTCATTTTGAAGACCCTATTCGATTTGCAGAACATCTTGTTCGATTCTTATCTTTGTAAATTATTATTAATTTGGTAATTGCTGGGAGGCAAAATGATTGATTGGAAATCATCCGGAGAGTATACAGATATAAAATATCATAAAGCGGAAGGAATCGCAAAGATCACGATTAATCGTCCGGAAGTTCGAAATGCATTTCGGCCTCTTACGGTTAAGGAGATGATGCACGCATTTGAAAATGCCCGTAATGATGCAGAAATTGGTGTAATTATTTTAACCGGAGAAGGCGAAAAGGCATTTTGTTCAGGCGGAGATCAGCGTGTTCGTGGTGATGCCGGTTACGTGGATGATGAAGGGGTTCATCGCTTAAATGTACTCGACTTTCAACGCCAGATTCGTACATGTCCGAAACCTGTTATTGCAATGGTTGCGGGTTATGCAATTGGCGGCGGCCATGTCCTTCATTTAATGTGCGATCTGACCATTGCTGCTGAGAATGCCCGCTTTGGTCAGACCGGTCCAAAAGTCGGATCATTCGATGGTGGCTATGGAGCCAGTTACATGGCACGTATTGTAGGACAAAAAAAAGCACGCGAAATTTGGTACTTATGCCGCCAATACGATGCAAAACAGGCTCTTGATATGGGACTGGTAAATACAGTGGTTCCTTACGAAAAACTGGAAGAAGAGACGGTTCAATGGTGTCGTGAAATCCTGGCAAATTCACCAACGGCAATTCGTTGTTTAAAAGCTGCATTGAATGCCGATTGTGATGGCCAGGCTGGGCTTCAGGAACTCGCTGGAGCAGCGACTATGCTGTTTTACATGAGCGAAGAAGGTCAGGAAGGTAAGAATGCATTCCTGGAAAAAAGACAACCTGAATTTAAAAAATTCGTGCGCCGTCCCTGAAATATATTTTGAAATTATGTCTGCTGCCCAATTTTTTAAGGGCTGTTATTTAGTAGAAATTTATGACTATGAGTACACTAAAAATCTGGATTGACGCTACCAGGCCGAAAACGTTGCCCGCAGCCGCGGCACCGGTTATCATGGGCAGTGCCATGGCTTTTAATGACGGACTTTTACATCTTCCGGCAGCACTTGCCGCACTTTTTGGGGCGTTGCTCATTCAGATTGGTACCAATTTTGCCAACGATTATTTTGATTATATTAAAGGCGCGGATACCAAGGAACGATTGGGACCAACACGAGCCACACAGGCAGGATTGGTAAAACCATCGATCATGAAGATGGCTTTTATCCTGACATTTCTTCTGGCTTTTATCATTGGTTTGTATCTCATTTACCGCGGTGGCTGGCCGTTGTTTTTTATCGGGATTTTATCGATTCTGCTTGGTATCTTATACACAGGCGGACCTTATCCGCTCGGTTATAATGGTTTAGCTGATATTTTTGTTTTGATTTTTTTCGGACCGGTTGCCGTTGGTGGAACCTATTATGTACAAGCGCTTGAGATAAACCAGGTTGTTTTACTTGCCGGACTTGCCCCGGGATTGATTTCCATGGCTATCTTAACGGTTAATAATCTGCGGGATATTCATACCGACGCCAAAGCCGGGAAACGTACATTAGCTGTGCGGTTTGGCGCCGGTTTTGCCCGTCAGGAGTATCTGCTAAGTCTGATTGCTGCCTGCTTGCTGCCCCTTTTACTGGTCTACCTTACCCAGGAAAATTTTTACTCAGTTCTTACACTCTTTGCTTTAATTCCCGCAGTTCCCGGGATTAAACTTGTTTTTACAGGTATTTCTGGACCGCCTTTAAACCAGGTACTTGCAGATACAGGCAGATTGTTATTTTTGTACAGTATCATATTTTCGCTTGGATGGATTTTCTGATACATGAAAATTGAGAGACTCAATTTTTACTCATATTCTATCGTGCTTAAATCTCCCATCAAAATGATGGGTACATTTCAGAATGAACGTTCGGGATTTATCATTGAACTAATTGATGAAAACGGACTGAGCGGATGGGGGGATGCCGCTCCATTTCCAGGGCTGCATAAAGAATCTCTTGAAACCGTTGAACAAGTTTTTAAAAACAGCTTTTCCGCGCTTCTGAAGCAGAAAGATAATAATTACCGTTCCTGGTTGCAATTCACTCAGGATTTGTTTTCGGGTACACCATCATTGTGTTTTGCTGTACAAAGTGCATTATTAATGATTTCAGCAAAATTGAAAAATGTTTTACCTGCGCTATTTGTTAATCCACAGGCATTAACAGATATAAAACTCAATGCTTTGCTGACGCCCGATAATCTTAATTCTTTTCATGATAAAATAGTCGGACAGGGTTTCAAGGCAGTAAAGATTAAAGTAGGCATCCAATCAATTGACGATGAAATAAATTTGATCAACTCCTTACACAAAAAATGTGGAGAAGATATTAAGATTCGCCTGGATGCCAATCGTAACTGGTCATTTAAGCAGGCTGTTTTCTTTGCCAAATCTGTTCAAAAAAGCTGTATTGAATATATTGAAGAACCATTGGAAAATCCTGCAATGTGTCCGCAGTTTTTTGCTGAAACAGGATTGAATTATGCATTTGATGAATCTCTTCATGATGGTTTATTTGATGCAACAAAGAATTATCACGGGTTAAGTACTTTAATTATTAAACCGGCGGTAGTCGGGTCATTTTATAAACTGAGTAAAATTCTGGCCAATGCCCATATGAAAAACCATAGAATTATATTCTCAAGTACGTTTGAATCCGGAATAGGACTCACTGCGATTGCAAATCTGGCAGCTGCGTTTGCCGGAAATTCTGTACATGGTCTGGATACAATAAGCTGGTTTACAACGGATACAATAATCCCTTCTTTTAGAATAGAAAATTCACATATCAACCTGAATGAGCTAAGTAAAAGTGTTCTGAACAAAGAAATTCTTAAAAGTGTTGTATAATGAATACCACCTTTGATTTCACCGAAATTATCCTGCAGTATGAAAAAAATGTTTTTCATGAAAGTTCTGAGAGCAGCTTCACATATTCTTCTTTTTTTAAGAAAGTCCAATCGGTTGCAGTTTGGCTTGGTTCACAGGGTGTAAAGAAAAACGAGATTGTAATTCTTAAAAATACGGATGTAGAAATTTACCCAATCCTTATCTTTGCACTTTGGAAGATCGGTGCGGTTGTATTCCCTGTAAATCCTAAAATACCTTCAGCAAGCACGGCCAATGTAATTGATGAGAGCAATGCGGCTCACGTTATTGGAGAAAAAGCAGAAGAGTTAAAAGAGAGTCATTTCATTGATTGTACCCCTTTGAAGCAGCTATCGTTTAATGCACATGACCTTCTAAATTATTCTAAATCTATGGAAACACCGGCATTGATCATAATGACATCGGGTAGTAGTGGCAAACCAAAATACGCTCTTCATACTTTCAGGAGTCTTTACTACAATGCTGTTGGAGTAAATTCTTATTTTAATCTTACTGAAGATGATCACTGGCTGGTGACATTGCCGTTTTATCACGTTGGTGGTTTAGGTATCCTTTTGAGATGTTTTTTAGCCGGCGCACGCTACAGTCTTTTATCCCCGGGTCGGGAATCGCTGAATAACGCTATTAATAAACGGAAACCCACACACATATCACTGGTTTTTACACAGCTTCAGCGTCTATTGGAAAACAGGAAAACATCTGAAAGTTTAAAAGCTTGTAAAGCTGTTTTCCTGGGCGGGAGTGCTATTCCGGGATCTGTTATCGATCATGCTTTATCGTTGGGGATAAATCTTTATTCTGGTTACGGCCTTACAGAAATGGGTTCAACGGTTGCTATCCGGAATCACAAAACTGAAAACAAGGATGTCGCAGAAATTCTTAAGCACAGAGAAGTTAAAGTTTTGGATAATGAAATTTTGCTTCGTGGAAAATGTTTGTTTGCCGGTTACCAGGAGAAGGGCGGAGTCAATTTGCCTTTAAATAATGATTGGTTCCATACAGGTGATTTGGGAATACTTAAGAATGATAAAATCACAGTTACCGGAAGAAAAGATAATATGTTTATTTCAGGCGGGGAGAATATCCAGCCTGAAGAAATTGAAAAAACACTTTTGAATTTAGACGGGATTGAACAGGCGCTGGTTGTTCCGTGTGATAATAAAGAATATGGTCAGCGTCCGTGTGCTTTTATTAAATATTCAGAAGGAATTGATTTTGATGAAAAAAAGATCAGGGATTCTTTGAAAATAAAGCTTCCTTCTTTTAAAATCCCCGATAAAATTTTACAATGGCCCGAGCAGGTTGCTCAGCAGTCACAAGGAAGCATAAAAGTAAAACGAAGCTGGTTTATTGAGTATGCTTCCGGCTTATGTGATTAAATTATTTACGCCCCAGAACCTGGTATACATGCAGCTTTTCCTTTTTTCCCTTAACAAAAAGCGGCTCCATTGCTTTATATTGAAACAGTTCTTTTGTTTTTGAATAAACTGATTCACTGACTAAAATTGTGTTGGGCATTTCTTTTGTAATCATTTCAATGCGCTTACCTGTATTAACCGTGTCGCCTGTTAGTGAATAGTCCATCCGATCTTCAGAGCCCAGATTTCCGGCTACAACTTCACCGGCGTTGATACCGATCCCCATCTTTATTTCACGATTCAGTTTATTTTTGTATTTATTATTTAGATCTTCCAGTTTATGCATCATTTCCAGTGCACAGAAAACAGAAAGTTGTTCGCAATTGTTAATCGCTACCGGTGCGCCAAAAGCAGCAAATATTTCATCACCAACAAATTGTGCTACAAGACCATTGGATTTACGTATAACCTTGGTCATGATACTGTAATAGTCATTTAAAAAGGAGACCACTTCCTTCGGTGACATTTCTTCACTCATCGGCGTAAACCCGCGGATATCACAAAAAAGAACCGAGATATTTCTTTGTTCACCATCTAGCATCGTGTCTTCTGTGGATTGCAGTGCTTTCTCAATTACCGGCTCCGGTACATATTTCATAAAAAGCTTTAAGGTTTTTTCCTGTTCTTCCACCTTCACACGAAGATCGCAGATAAGCTGCCTGTTTTTAAATTGAAGTTCAGAAAGCTGACGGGCATTTTCGATGGTCATTCTTAATTCATTTTCATCCCATGGTTTTGTTATATAACGAAAAACCTGGCCATTATTTATTGCCCCAATAATGGCTTCAACATCTGAAAAACCGGTAAGAATCATACGAATTGTATCCGGGTACTGCGGGATAATTTTTTCCAGGAATTGAATACCTGTCATTTTAGGCATACGCTGATCTGTGATAATCAAATCAACGCGATTATTGAGCATTAACTCAAGTCCTTCATCACCGCTTTTTGCTGTAAGAACTTTGTACTCACGGCGAAAAACTGCCTTAAAAGAAAAAAGGTTTTGTTCTTCATCATCAACATAGAGAATGGTAAAATCTTTTTTTTCCATAGTTCAGCTTCTTCTTTTTTTAATGAATCATCGGCAATTTAATAATAAATTCTGATCCTTTTTCCGGCTGGCTTTTGACAATGATATCTCCATTGTGATCTTTAATAATCCCAAAACTGATTGAGAGTCCCAGCCCGGTACCTTTGCCCACATCTTTAGTAGTATAAAAAGGCTCAAAAATACGATTAACGACATTTTGCGGCATACCTTTGCCATCGTCCTTTATTGAAATATAAACCCAATCGGTATCATTGTAAGTTGAGATAACAATTTTACCCTTCTCCTCGATTGCCTGGTTGGCATTCTGAATAATGTTGAGAAAAACCTGGTTAAGCTTTCCAGGAAAACAAAGAATTTGGGGTATGTTAGTAAAATTCTTTTCAATCTCCACTTTATTTTTTAACTCATTACGCAAAACCATCAAAGTAGATTCGATACCCTGCTGAATATCAGCTAATTTCTTTTCATCTTCATCCAGACGTGAGAAATTTCTTAATCCTTTTACAATATCGGTTGTCCGGCGGGCACCTTCTTCAATTCCGCTTAGTAATGTATCGATCTCCTCCAGCACAAATTCATATTCCAGCTCTGATTTAAACTGTTCAACTGTTTTAAATTTTCCATCCAGATTGTTTTCTTTTATGGTTTCTTCATATTTTTTAAGAACTGTCACGATGTCATTAATATCACGCTTTAAGGGTTTAACATTGGAAGAAACAAAGTTGATCGGGTTGTTAATTTCGTGAGCAATCCCAGCCGTCAGCTGACCAACCGAAGCCATTTTCTCGGACTGGACGATCTGGTTTTGTGCTTCTTTAAGCTGCTTTAGAGTGGCTTCAAGATCCATGTTTTTTTGCTCAATCTGTTGTTTCTGCTGCTCGAGCAGAACCGATTTTTCCTGAAGCTCATCATTTGTTTCCCGCAGAACTTCCCACTGTAAGCGCAGCTTTTCAGATTTTTCTTCAGTCTTTTCGCGGGCTTCGCGTAATGAATTAATCATTGTATTGAATGTTTTGGCCAGTGTCCCCATTTCATCTTTGGAACTGTATTTAACATTTACCCAAAGATCACCTTCTGAAACAGCCTGCGCTGCTTTTTCCAGCCTTTTAACGGGAACTGTGACCAGCCTGACGATAATGATAATCATAAAAACAGAAAAGACGACTGTGATTATAAGTAATGAAAGTGTAAATTCCCTGGCTGCGGTAAAGCTTTTTGTTGCTCTTTTTACACTCTCTAAAAGGTACTGATCGTATAAACTGACCATAGCTGTTAGTTTGGAACTGTATGCGTTAAAAACGATTTTTGCATCACCGTTTAAAAGTTTAACAGCTTCTTCACTTTTATTTTCTCTGAACAGACGAAAACAGGTTATGCTTAGTACCTGATATTCATCCCACAAGGCATCAAAATCTGTGAACAATTCCTGCTCACTGTTACTGTAGAGGCCGCTTTTCTCTGATTCTTCACGTAAAATGAGATATTCATCCAGACTGGAATTAATCTGATCGATCAGACTTTCAATTTTTTCAGCATGTTCTTTTTGTTCATCATCTGTTTTGGCAATGGCAAGCTGTAATTGAGCGATCCTAAGATTAGAAGAATAATAATTTACAGCGGAGATTGAGATGGCTCTTGGAAGAGAGTTTGTTGATGCTATTTCCAGTTCATGTCTTAGGTCAAGCATCGTAAAGATTGAATTTACATTTATTGCCGATAAAAGCAGCAGAATTACGCTGACGCCAATAATCTGTTTTGTTTTAAGCTTAAAGTCCCTGAACTTGCGGTGCGCACTTGGCATTAGTTAAACCATTTAAGGAAGT
Organism: Calditrichia bacterium; assembly: GCA_020635035.1. Lineage (GTDB taxonomy): Bacteria > Calditrichota > Calditrichia > Calditrichales > J004 > JACKAO01. The sequence goes on along the minus strand of JACKAO010000002.1, from coordinate 160,166 downwards.
TTCCGAACGACTTAAAGATTTCGAACCCAGGCGTTTCTTAATTTAATCTGACTGCTGTCAGCATTTTCCATCATTGTAAAGACATGCTTACGTGTTTTTTCCCGGATAATTCTATTAAATGAATCATCTTTTACTTTTTCACCGGATTTAAACTTTAAAATAAATGTGCTGTCAATGGGTAGTTTTTTAATTTGATTATAGAGTTGGCGGACATTCTGCATGGATAGTTCTTCGTTATTAATCGAAAAAAGAACATCTCCCTCATGAATACCCATGGCTTCAACCTGTGGATCAACATCAAAGAAAACAAACTGGTTTTGATCATTCACAGACAGAGCCCATCCGGCTGTTGTGTCATTTTCACCGGTTTTAACTTCTGCCTGGTAATCAATCCCAATAAAAGAATAATACTCTTTTAAGGGCAAAGGATTTGCATTAACCACATAGCTGTTAAAAAAGTCAGCAATTTCAGGATAGGTTAAATCGGTAAAAGTTTGAAAAAAGTTTTTTTCGTCAAATGATTTATCGGTGCCGTAAATATCTATCAGTTGCAAAATTACTTCACGCAAACCGCGCTGTCCACCGGAAAGCTCTAATAAACGCAAATCCAACAAACCGGCTGTAACAGCACCACGCATATAGATATTGCCGTATTCTTTCTGACCTTTAACAGAAAACGAATTTAAGCTTAGCTCACGGAGACTGTAGTCTGAACGGAAACGTTGATTACTTATTGTGAGCTTCTTACTGATGCGGTCCAAATATTCGCTTAGGGAGATTAGGCCACCCCGAAGCTGCATTATTATGGCTGCCCATTCAGTTGTGCCTTCATACAACCAAAGATGTTCGGATGGTTGTGGTTTTTCAAAATTAAAATGTTCGATCAACTCACTGTGGATATGTAAAGGTGTGATAATATGAAAAAATTCATGTGCCATAACACCCGGTAAACCACGCATGGTTCTGTCCTGGTTTTCCGGTTCCGGAAAGGCATAAAAAGAGCTGTAATTGTGTTCCCAGGCACCTGCTCCAGGTGCATCTTTGTCTTCAAAATGGAATAAAAAAGCATAACGTTTTACCGGCAGTCCTTCTAAAAACTTATCTGCTGCGGTTAGAATGTCATCAGCACTGGTAAGAATTTCATCTGCTTTTATAATATCATTCCTGGAGTAACAGAAAACATCAATCTCAGTTCCATTTACATTGATCCCGGCGGAAGTTAAACGTCCAAGTAAGACAGGTGAATCCACAACTTCATCATAATTCTTCGCAAAATAATAACCATCGTTTGTTTTACTTAGTGCAGTTCCTGCAAGCCAGCTTTCGGGATATTCCAGGCGGAATTTTATTGGACGCTGTTGCATCTTTGCCGGAAAACCGAACACAGCCTGCCCGTTAATCAGTGCATGATCCTGTTCCAGAGATGTACCACACATTACATAGACGTAGTTGGAATCGACAGGTGTATCCCATGTTTCAGCAATCTTATATTTTATTTGCCGGATATTCTGAACATCGGAAAGCAGCCACTGGTTAACAGAAATTTGTTCCGTTCTTAGTGTATCTCCATTAATATTTAACGCATAAAAATCACGAACGTAACGCCCCATATCCATTGTCCGGTATGTTCCCGGGGCAGATGCAGCAAATTGAAAGATATTATTTTCCGTTTTAAGGTTATCCACAAAAAGAGTAACTTTAAAAGTATCATCTTCCCGATCATTAAGGTCAACAACGTAAACTAAAGCATCAGAATGCAAATCTTCCGGTGAAGTGAGTTTTTTCCCGGTACATGATAGAAATACAAATAATAATAAAAGTGCAGAAAAGCGGTTCATTAAAAATCCTGTTTTAGAAGGCTGCTACTGGATAGAAGCAATTTATGTTTAGCGTCTGGATTTAGATAACAGGCGTAATATTTCAAGGTATAACCAAACTAGGGTGACAAGTAGTCCAAAAGCGGCATACCATTCCATAAATTTTGGGGCGCCTTTTTCTGCTCCCTGTTCTATGAAATCAAAATCTAGAACAAGGTTCATCGCTGCAACAGCAACCACAACCAGACTAAATATTATACCTATCAAACCACTGTCGTGGATAAATGGAATTTGTGTACCGAAAAGATTCAGGACAAAACTGAGCATATAAACAATAAAAATCCCGCCGGTTGCTGCCGTTACCATTAATTTAAAATTTTCGGTAACGCGGATTAAGCCCGATCGGTAAGCTGCAAGTAAGCTGAACAGAGTTGCAAAAGTTAGAGCTACTGCCTGAATCACAATTCCTGGATAGCGTGCCTCAAGAAAAGCGGAAATTCCACCGAGTGCTAATCCCTCGAGTAATGCATATAATGGGGCAGTATACATAGAATAGTTGGGTTTAAAAGTGGTAATAAGAGCAACAACCAGACCGCCCAAAATACCGACAAACATATAGGTGCTTATCTCACCCATAACCATATTGGTGTAAAATTTATCCCAGATCCAATAAGCAGAAAGAATCAGAATTCCCAGCAAAGCAGCAGATTTATTTACAACACCATTAATTGTCATCGGTTCGGAATAACTACCGCTTACATCAAAAGCTTTACTTTTTAATACAGGGTTTGCTGTGCGCATTTACCTTACCTTTATTTTTCTTTTAACATATTATTTAAAACTATGCTAATTACACTTATAACTATAGAAGCAAGAACGGCAATCCCAAAACCTGAAATATAAAAATCCGTTATCCAGAAGTCAGCAAGCTCAAGAATAATAGCATTGATAATAAGCGTAAAAAGCCCAAGCGAAAGAAGATTAATAGGAAGTGTGAAAATTATAAGAACCGGTTTGATAAAAGCATTTAATAAACCAAAAACAATGGCCGTAATAATCAAGGCGTTTGTATCTTCGAACCAGATTCCGCTGAATAATTTATCAACAACCCAAAGTGCTGCAGCATTGATAAAAAATTTTATTATTAAGTTTCGCATCTTGATCCTTTTCTTTAAACATCACACAAAAATTCGTGTAGTTCATTAACACTTATACAATCATCTACTTTGTTTCTGATAGCTTCCAAACGTTCGGCTGTCGTTTTTAGAACTACATCTTTAATGCGTGGAATTGAAACAGGTTGCATACTAAAATCATTTATTCCAAGAGACAGTAATAATTGCGTGTAAAGCGGATCACCTGCCATTTCACCACACACAGAAAAAGGGATGTTGTGTGCATTGCAGGAGTCTGCTACACGTTTAATTAAATGTATAACTCCCGGATTCAAGGGTTGGTAAAAATTTGCAACTTTTTCATTGTTTCTGTCCACGGCTAATGTGTACTGAATCAGATCATTTGTGCCAATGCTGATAAAATCTATATCATTAATAAAACTGTCAATAGCAATGGCCGCGGAAGGGATTTCAATCATAACACCGACAGGTATCTGCTGATTAAAATCAAAATGCTTTGCCGCTAATTCTGCTTTTACTTCTTCTATAATTTTTTTACTGGCGATTATTTCTTCGCGGCTGGAGATCATGGGTATAAGAATTTTTGCATTTCCGAATGCGGAAGCTCTGAATATTGCCCGTAACTGGGTTTTAAAAATTTCTGTTTCCATCAGCAGAATACGGATAGAACGCCAGCCAAGAAAGGGATTGGATTCTCTGTGCAGATCAGCAAAAGGTAAAAATTTATCACCACCCAGATCTAAAACGCGAATGACCACTTCCTTACTGTTAAATTTTTCAATAAGATCTTTATATATAACAAACTGTTCTTCTTCATTTAAAAACTGTTCTTTAGCGATGAATTGTAATTCAGTCCTGAAAAGTCCAACTCCATCGGCTTTATATTTATGTGCAAGACCGATTTCACTGGGTTCGTTAATATTTGCCAAAAGGTTTATTTTTCGATCAGGCAGGTTTTGAATCGGAATTCCTAATCCGCGAATCAAGTCTTCTGCACGACGCGCATATTGTTCTTTTTTAAGCAGGTAAAAATTCTTTTTTTCCTGATTCGGATTTACAATCAAGGTTCCTTCAGAGCCGTCAACAATGGCTTCTGATCCCGCCACAACCTTTTTTAATAAATCTTTTACACCCACAACCGCAGGTACTTCCATCGATCTTGCCAGGATTGCAGCATGACTTGTTCTCCCGCCAAATTCCGTTATCAGGCCTTTCAGGCTTTTGTGATGAAAATGAATGGAGTCAGCAGGAGTCAATTCCCGTGCAACAATAATATTAGCGCCATCACTTTCCACCTGGTCCGGGTATTCACCTTGCAACAAATGATATATCAACCTGCGACTGACGCCCCGGATATCAAAAATTCTTTCACGGAGATATTCGTCCTGAATCGTATTAAAATGCTTCTCATAAAATGACAATTTTGAACAAATAATATATTCTGCATTTTTATTTTCAGCGCGGATAGCAGAAGGTATTTCGTCCTGGAAAAATGGATCGTCCAGGATCATGTGGTAGGTTTCGTAAATCTTGGCGTTTTCAAGGCCAATTTCACGGGCAACCCGTTTCTGGTTGTTCATAAATATTAGATTAACTTCGTTCACGGCTGCTGAATAACGGTCAATCTCATCGATTATTCTTTCCGGCCCGATTGTGTATTCAGTAACATCATCAAAATCTGTACGGTAAATTACAATTTTACCAAAACCGATTCCTTCGGAAACGGAAATTCCGTGGAATGTTTGATTTTGGAGTTGAAGATCTTCAGACACAGGCTACCTGTATAGTTATAGAAGATAAACCAAAGGGAAAATGATTAATTAATCTAAGTAAAAATATAAATATTTTTGGAAGGAAATGCGAGAAACAAAAAAAGGGCCTTTTACAGCCCTTTTAAATTATTTTACGATAGCTAAAATATCGCTGCGTTGGATGATCATATATTCTTTGTCATCAACTTTGATTTCATCGCCGGCATATTTAGAATAAATAATAGTGTCACCGGCTTTAATGTTTTCTTTCAGATCTTCATCTGTTCCGACAGCAACAACTTTACCCATGGTTGGCTTTTCTTTTGCTGCAGTGTCCGGAATGATAATAGATCCTACTTTTTGCTCTCCGGAATCGGCAGCTTTTTCAATTAAAACACGATCGTCTAATGGTTGAATATTCACTTTTCCTCCTTATTTCAAATCAAGCATTTTATTAATTTTTGGTTTATCAAATCCTACAATTGGCCGGTTGTTAATCAAGATCACCGGAACGCCTGTCTGACCAGTTCTTTTTTGTAAATCCATCGCTGCTGAAGGATTTCTTGATACATCAACTTCTTTAAAGCGGATGTTTTTTTCATTAAAATAGCGTTTAGCTAATGTACAAAAAGAACAAGTCGGCGTTGTAAACATTATAACTTTTGGAGCTGGTTTTGCCTGCATTTTTATACCTCTTGTGTAAGTTAGCAAAATGTCAGCTCAGCATAAAAAAACCTGAGCCGAAAATCCTTAATTTGTTGTTATTTTAAATCAAAGGATCTTTGATCAGGTAAAAAAATGTGACTTATAATTTAAATAGTCATCCAAATAATGTCAAGGAATAAGCCGGACATCTTTTATCAATTTTCCAAAGCTTTTCCTGATATTATTACTCAGATCGAATATCCTTTGCATTAAAATCATTAGTTTTGATGAAATTTGAACCGGCAGGTTACGTTTCTTGATGATAAATCATCATATTGTATAAAAGGCATAATTTAAATAGATTATATTGTTTTGCTTTCTGAAAATCAGATTGTGCATATTTTTCTGTCTAGATAATTCATAATTTCCCTGGTAAAACTTATGTCTGATAAAGTAGAATCATTTACTTCGCGGTTTGGATTGATTGCTGCAACACTTGGAATGGCTATAGGTGCGGGCAATATCTGGCGTTTCCCCAGATTAGCGGGACAATACGGTGGCTCATTTATCATTCCCTGGTTTATCTTTTTGTTTTTGTGGTCTATTCCATTACTACTTGTTGAATTTTCAGTTGGTATAAAAACCAAAAAAGGTGTTTTAGGAGCATTCTCTGATGCACTTGGTAAGCGATATACCTGGATGGGCTGGTTTGTTGCTTTTTGCACTTCAGCGATCATGTTTTATTATTCAGTGGTCAGCGGCTGGAGTTTGAAATATTTTGTATTGGCGGTTACAGATAATCTTAATAATATAGATCATGGAAGTTTTTGGACAACTTATACGGATTCATTTTTACAACCATCACTCTTTCATTTGCTGGCATTGTTTATTGCAGCAACGTTTATTTATCTTGGGATTGTTAAAGGAATTGAAAGATTCTCTAAGATTATTATACCCATTCTCTATGGCTTGTTAATAGTATCAGCAATTAAAGCTTTAAATCTGGATAATTCTGATATAGGGCTTCATTATCTTTTTGCAATTGACGTTGATAAATTGCTCGATTATAAAATTTGGCTCGAAGGATTGTCTCAGTCAGCATGGTCTACCGGTGCGGGTTGGGGATTAATCTTAACATATGCTGTTTATGCAAAAAGTCGCAAAGGGTTGATCGGTAATGTTTTTATAACCGGTCTTGGTAATAATATGGCTTCCATATTTGCAGGATTGGTTATAATCCCCACGGTTTTTGCATTAAGTCTCTCAACCGAAGCAGCAGGCCAGGTATTGGCTTCAGGAAACCAGGGTTTGGCATTTATAGCAATCCCGAAATTGTTCTCTCAAATGTCTGGTGGCGGGATTTTTTCAACAATCTTTTTTCTTTCACTTTTCTTTGCAGCTCTTTCAAGTCTTATTTCTATGCTGGAACTGGCATCCAGGGTTGTTATGGATTTTGGCATATCACGGAAAAAAGCAATTCTTCTAATTGCAGGTATTACAGCTTTTGCCGGGTTGCCTTCAGCAATGTCGATGAAATTTTTTAACAACCAGGATTGGGTCTGGGGATTAGGTTTGATGGTAAGCGGAGCGCTATTTGCAGTACTTGTTATAAAAATTGGCGTCCAAAAATTTGTTGATGAATGGTTGCAACCACAAAAAAACAAGAAAGCTTACTCCCTAATTTTTAAGGTTCTGTTTTATTTGATTATTCCGGTGGAATTTTTAGCAATGCTCGGTTGGTGGTTATATCAGTCCGTTTCATGGTTACCGGATAGTTCCTGGGATATTTTCGAAAGCTATAGTATTGCAACCACATTTTTACAATGGGGAATTATTATTGCTATCGGTCTCCTTTTAAATAATATATTTAACAACTGGATGATGTCAAAAAATGACAACTGAAGACGTATTACAACTTATTGAGAAAAGAGAGTTTAAGCCGGTTTATCTGCTGGTTGGAAAAGAAAAATATTTTCATGATCAAATTATAAACAACCTGTCACATTCACTTTTTTCCGATGCATCTTCCCGCAGTTTGAACAGGATAGTTTTGTATGGTAGCGAAAACAATCTTGCGGAAGTTGTAAATGCCAGTCTTTCCTATCCTATGCTTTCAGAATACAAATTGGTTGTTGTGCGCGAGTTTTCCAAAATTAAGATGGCAGATTCTGAAACATTTAGTAAATATCTTGAAAATCCGCAAAAATCAAATATTCTGGTTTTGTCGGCTGAAGAATTAGGGAAATCGACGTTTTTCAAAGAAGTTCGTGAGAAAGCAGCTTTCGTAGATTGTAAACCCATCCCGGAATATAAAATTGTTAGTTGGATAAAAGGTTATGCACAACGACAAAATATTCAAATATCAATGGAAGCAATCTCCATGCTTGCAGAGTATGCCGGCTCTAATCTTCTTACAATCCAGCATGAATTGGAAAAAGTTGCAGAGTTTAAGGGAGATAGCTCTGAAATCTCAGGAGATGAAATAATTGCCGTCACAGGTATGTCTAAAGAATATAACATATTTACATTGCAAAAAGCCTTAGCTGAAAAAAACATTAAAAGAAGTTTTTTGATTGCAAAAAATATTATGGATACGGGGGAAAATATTAATTTGATCGTATCAATTATATATAGTTTTTTTAAGAAAGCATTAATAGCTGCAAAACTTCGAGCATCTGGTACAAGTCAATCACAAATATTGAAGGAGATGAGACTTTCAGATTTTCAGTTTAAAGAGGTAAGCTCAAGTTTAAATAATTTTAATGTAAGCGGATTGGAGAATTGTATTAAATTATTACAAACGGCCGATAAATCTATTAAAAGCTCGGGCCAGGATGATTGGATTACAATGCAATCTCTGTGTTACAATATTTGCAGACAATAGGTATATAATTTATTTTACTTTTTAGTTGTTTTTTTGGAACTATAAGAAAACACTAATGTTAAAAAGGCGATTGTCAGAATGACATTAACAGATAAAGATACTACAAGCATCAAAAAGACAGAAGAACCTACTGACGAGCAGCTAATAGCCCGCTTTCAGGAAGGTGATGAATATGCATTTGATTTGCTTGTAAAAAGATATCGCGACCCCCTGATGAATTTCATTTTCAGGTTTGTCGGAGATAGAACAGATTCGGAAGATATTTTACAGGAAACATTCTTAAGACTGTATAAAAACAAACACTATTACAAGGAAATTGCCAAGTTTTCAACATGGATTTATACAATTGCCGGAAATCTTGCGAAAACAGAATTAAGAAAAAGAAAAAGACGCAATTTGTTTTCAATTCATAATTTTATGGCAACAGAAAAAGATTATGAATTGCCAGATAAAGGAATTACACCGGATAAACATGCAAATGCTGTTATTACAGATACCGAAATTCAAAGAGCAATTGATAAGCTGTCACCAAAATTTAAACAGGTAATTTTATTGCGTGATATACAAGGTTTTTCATACGAAGAAATCTCACAAATTGTGAATATTCCGCTGGGAACAGTGAAATCACGCGTAAACAGGGCACGTTTGAAACTACAAGTAAATCTGAAAAAAATAATGAAAGATGTATCATAAAAACTCAGGGATTTGCGCCTATGATTAGTTGTGACAAAACAAAAGCTTTACTTACAGATTACCTGGATGGAACTTTAGAGCCCAACCTAAAAAAAGAAGTTGATCAGCATCTTGACTCCGACCCTGAATGCAATAAAATTTTTACAGAGTCTGCTGCATTACAAAGACAAATAAAGAATCTGCAAGTTCTTACTGCATCCACGGATTTCGATATAAATCTTCGGAATAAAATAATCCAAAGTAACACTCTTCCTGATAGACAATATTCACTTAATAAAAAAGGTTTATCGTTAGCTTTTTCAGGAACAGTTTTAATGGCGGCTTTGTATATGTTTATTTTTACTGATATTGGAAATCAAACAGCTGTTGATGAAGGAATAATGCCATCATCGACAATCGGAAGTGGAAACCCGGGACATAAGTTGCAAATTCCGGCAGATCAGCCAAAACAAGCAGGTCTTGAAAAAGAAAATGTTGCTGATAGTTTAAGCAGAGTGCCCGAGGTAATTGATGATTCCAAAATCCATTTAGCGGGTGAAGAGCAAAAATAATAACGATACTAATTTTTGGTTTTAAATATGAATCTCCTTAACTTTTTTAGAAAGATTAAGGATTTTCATGTGTATCACTATATTATTATCCTGATTTTATCATTGTTAGGTTTTTTCCTAACCTTTGAATTTTGGGGTGAAACCGGTAATATAATTTTTAAAATATTATTATTCTTCACCTTAGGTTATTTTCTGTATAAGAATTATTTGCAGAATGATGAAACCGAAGTAATAATTGATAAGAATGATAGTGCCCCCACCCAAAATAAAAGTGAGTCTGTCACACAATTTGATTCAAAAAGTTTTGATAGTATCAATACAGATCAAATTGATTTAATTACGCTGCTCAAAGATTCAAACCTTTCACTAAATTCATTTTTATTAAGCCAATTCGAAATTTTATTTAACTTTTTCCTTCCCCAGAATGGATATATCTTTCTTCCTTCGTCTCAAAAGGGGGTTAATCTTCTTTATAAGAAAATCAAACCAAATATTGAATGGAAAGAAACGGATGCAATTCCAAACATTATTAAATTGTTGGAAAATCATGAACATGATATTCTGATTGAAAACAATCTTACTGCTAATTCATCGATAATGCCTTTTTATCAGGATGATTATTCTCCTGGATCTGTATTGTGTATGATAACAAAAATTATTGGAGACCAGAAGATATACTGGGTTTTTGATGCGCCAGCCAATGGCTTTTTTAATGAAGAAGAGTTAAAGCTTCCAGCTCAGGTTAGTTTTAGTACGCAATATGTAATTTTAAACCTATTAAAACAACAAACGTATGCAAAAAGTTTAGATAAAGAATCTGCATTTCTTTCATTAGCGACACAAATGAATCAGGCGGATTCTCTTGAGAATCTTACATCTGTATTTATTGACTTTTTATCAAGATTTTTTGAAGCCCATAAACTAACTATTGCATTTATTGACCAGGAAAATGTTAAAACTGCAAAAATATATAAAACGATAGGGCAGACAGATTCATTAAAAGATGGCAGTATGTTCAATCTGGAAGAAGGTTTATGTGGGAAAGTTATTAAGAATCAAAAATTGTATCTTCTTGACGATATTGAAAAAGACGGATATTTTATCCCCCGGTTTTCAAATTCTGAAAAATCAAATTTTGGATTAAGATCATTTTTAGCAGTGCCAATAGTTGTTAACAATGATACAATTGGAATGCTTAGTCTTGAAAATAAATCACCCGGGGCTTTTACAAAAGAGCATAAAACGTTGCTGCAAGATTATATAGTATTTTATAACTCAGCTATTTCAAGATTTAAAGAAATAAAAAAAGGTTGAGTAAAAACTCAACCTTTTAGGATAAATTATCATCCTTGATATTGATTCCTTTAAATATTAACCAGATAGAAACTATCAGAACTTGTGAAATTATAAATAATGTATCCATTAATGCTTCACATATAAACTTCTTAGTGTTGTCCAGCGATCAATATAATGTTTTAAGCTTTTAATTCTAACCGGCTCTTGTACAGCTTCAACAAAGTTATGCCTGTTTGCATGAAGTTGAGAGATAAGTTGCTGGTCTTTTCCAATGTAAATAACAGGTATTTTTGAAGTTTCAGGATCATTTTTTAAACGATTAACGGTTTCAATTCCAAATTGATCTGAAAATCCTTCATTTACAATAATAACTGCAGGAGTTTGTTGAGTTATTTTTTTGAACAGATCATTGCTTTTTTGCACAGTAACTACTTTATAGCTGTAATGACCTAAAATAGCTTCTAATGAACGTGCTTTTGTTTGATCTTGTTCGCAAATAAAAATCTTCATCCTGCTTCTCCTTGTTAATTTACTTGTTGTAAATCATTAATCATTCGTGCCTGAATAGCTGAAGAAATAATATCGGGTAACTCTTCCATGAGTTCACTAATACTGTTCTTGTAAATTGTCAGAATATCCTTTTCTGAAAAAGCTACCCGAATACTATAGTACTTTCTTCCTGATTCATCATTTAATGAACTGATATTTAAATTACCAGATATTAAATTTTCCACTACTTACACATCCTTTTGTAAATTGATGCTTTTAATATTAGCAACAGTTGTGCCAATTATATAATATATTGATTTTATTGAGCTTAGATACTCAGTTTTGGTAAGTGAATAAAAAACAGGAACTTAAGGCCGTTTCGATACTTTTTTTTGTATAAAATACAATTTTCAAAAATAGTGAAGTTGTATTTTATGCAATCATTGATCACTTAGTTTAGACATTAGTGTGCGGTAATTAATATTTAAAAATTCGCAGGTTTCTTTCTTGTTACCATTAAGATGTTCAAAAACAAGATGAGCATACATCTTTGTTATCTCATCCAATGTATATCGGTTCAATATTGCATTCTGAAGAAGCGGATTTGATTTCTCCTGAATGTCACTTGGTATCTCCTTAAGTGTAAGTTGTGCTGGATTTACAACAAGCATTCGCTTTAGCGTGTTTTCCAACTCTCGGATATTACCTTTCCATTCCAGGCGTGAAAGGTAGGTTATAAGAGCAGTATCAAGTTTGGGAGAACTCTTAAAATTATAATTTTGACAATATTTATCAACGAAAAAACTTATCAGCGAAGGAATATCATCAGGTCTTTCACGCAAAGGCGGGATATGAATTGGTATTACATTTAGTCTGTAATATAAATCTTCTCTGAAATTGTTATTTTTTATTTCTTCCTGCAGATTGCGATTTGTGGCGGCCACCAACCTGAAATCGGCGGTTATCTGGGAAGTACCACCAAGCCTGAAAAATTTCTTTTCCTGCAGTACCCGTAACAATTTTGCCTGAATTGAAAGCGGTAACTCACCTATTTCATCAAGGAAAAGTGTACCGCCTTTGGCAAGTTCAAAGTGACCAGGTTTTAAATCCTGGGCTCCTGTAAAGGCACCTTTCTCGTGTCCGAAAAGTTCATTTTCAAGCAGGTTTTCGGGAACAGCAGCAGAATTTATCGCAATAAACGGTTTAGCTGAACCAAGACTGCGATTGTGGATATGCTGAGCAATAATCTCTTTACCGACACCGGATTCTCCTGTAATTAACACAGGTTCACGGGTTCTTTTTGTTTGCTCCACCAGATGGAGTATATTCTGCATTTGCTTGCTTGTGGAGATTATCCCATCAAATCTTAAATTCGCCGATAACTGATCTCTAAGTTTGCGATTTTCCCTTTCAAGCGTTTGCATACGTAAGGCTTTTTTTACAATGAGCGGGAGTTCGTCTTCAATATTTTCACCTTTAAAAAAATACGAATGTGCACCACGCTTTTGTGCTTCAAGGGCATGCTGATGATCCTGTGAAGATGTGATAACAATTATTTTTGCATCTGTTCCCTGGCGCACGATGTAATCTAAAATTTCAAGACCGATAGACGTTTCAGGCAGTCCCAAATCCTGTAATACAATATCGGGTAGTATATCGCTGAATTTTTTACAGGCATCTTCCTTTGCAGTCGCAAAACTGTAAGCATAATTTGATCCCAGCCATTTTTGAAAGCGCTGTTGCCAAATAGAATTATCTTCAATTACAAGGATTTTATCTTTCGTTGAGCTCATAGCGTTTATTTTTCCGGTAAATAGATTGAGATAGTTGTTCTATTCTTCCGTGAATCGGTATTTAAAAATCCTCCATGAGCTTTTATTATTTTATCGGCATTTGCCAGGCCAAAACCACTATGACCAGCATATTTATATGTAGTAAAAAAGGGGTTCTTAATGTAGGGTAAAAAATCTCCGTTTATTCCTTTTCCAAGATCGGTTATTTTAAAGATAATCCAATTTTCATGTATAAAGGGTGATAGTGGTTTTTCTTTTAAAACACTTAGTGAAATCTTCGACATGTCTCCTTCAGTAGCTCGGATTGCATTTTTTACAATTTCATTAAATGATGTCGAGAACAACTCCACATCCAGTGTTATATTGGTTATATTTCCATCAAAATCAATTCTCGGTAATTCTCGCAGATCAAGCAGGGATAATGAATCCTTTACCAGTTTTTCAACTTCAATTTCCGACTTGAAGAGATCAAAATCGCGCAGGTAAAAAAGCAGATTTTTGTTGACTTTCTTCTGATAATTATAACGATCTTTTGCTTCTGCTGAAGCTGCATCTTTAGAGAGCTCTGTTAAGGAATTTACATCATGCAGAAGTTGTGATATTAGATTCCCGAATTCATTACAGTTATTCTGTCTTATTTTATTATTAACAGAATTTATAAGGCTATAATTTTTCTGCCAGCATTGCAGAATTAAATCAATGGAATGATTTACAGGTTTTTCAACCATGAAAAACATAATTTTTTCAGTCCTGAATTTTGCCGCAGAAAAAAAATATTGATATTTCTGATCATGTGCAGAAAGTGACTCTGAAATATTTAATTCTTTGAGATATTCCGGCAGTTCATTTTCATCAATTTCCCCGGTTTGTTTTAAAATTACTGGCAGGAATTGTTCCGGAGAATGCTGAATTAATTTTATATCTTTGTTGTTATCAATGTCTTTTATAAACTCAAACGTTTTATAGCAGATATTATCCAAAGAAGATGCTGTCTGGCAAAAATCCATATATTTAAGAAGTTCATTCATTTTTCTCTTTTTCCTTAGCTTTTTCCCACAATGCATCCAGCTCTTTCATTGAAGCAGCGGAAAGTTCTTCAACATCATTGTTGTAATGCTTCTCAATAAATTCAAAACGCCTGCGAAATTTATCTGTACTTTTAACTAATGCTTCTTCGGCAACAATATTGAGAAACCTGCTGAGATTTACGATTGTGAATAACAGATCCCCCATTTCTTCAAATTTTTGAGCTTCATTATCTGCAATAATAGCTTCTTTCAGCTCATTAATTTCTTCTTCAAGTTTTTCAAGAACCTGCAGAGAACTGTTCCAGTCAAATCCTATGGTCGAAGCTTTTTCCTGCATACGCTGTGCTTTTAATAGAGCGGGTACATGCCTGGGAATTCCACTAAGCAATGAACGACGATTTTCATTTTTATGCTTATTTTTTTCCCAGTTATTCTGAACTTCTTCAGCAGAAATATTCTCATTTTCACCAAATACATGGGGGTGACGATCGATCATTTTTTGTGAAATGAAATCAACTACATCTTTAAACTGAAAATGATTTTTTTCAGATGCAATCTGGCTGTGAAAAACGATTTGTAAAAGCAGATCTCCCAGCTCGTTTTTTAAATGCTCCTGGTCCTGGTTGTCGATTGCTTCCAGCGTTTCGTACGACTCTTCCAGTAAATAGCGTTTAAGACTTTCGTGCGTTTGCTTTGCGTCCCATGGACACTTGGAGCGCAGTTCCGTCATTATATTAAGAAGTTTGTCTATTTCTCTCATAAAAAAGGGGGAATTGTACTTTTTACAATCTAAAAATTTATAACGATTTAGGCAATCTGCAAAGAATTATGTTTGTATTAAACCCGAAAGAATTCTATTTTCGCGCAAATCAACAACAAGTGGCAAGGAAATAAAGAATGAAATCTATCGCGGTTTTAACAAGTGGGGGAGATGCCCCGGGAATGAATGCCTGTGTAAGGGCAGTAACAAGAACAGCATTGGTAAAAGGATTGAAAGTATTTGGAATTGAAAGAGGTTATTCGGGACTGGTTTATAAAGAATACAGGGAATTACAGCGTCAATCTGTTTCCAATATTATTCAACGTGGTGGTACAATATTAAAATCAAGCAGATGTGATGAATGGAAGACACCCCAGGGTCGGGCAAAAGGTGCAAAATTTTTAAAAGAATTAGGTGTTGATGGTCTTATCGGCATAGGCGGAGACGGAACATTCCGCGGACTTTATTTCTTTTCTCAAGAGCATGATATACCGGTTATTGGAATTCCGGGAACAATTGACAATGATATTTACGGAACAGATTTTACGATCGGTTATGACACGGCATTAAATATTGGTGTTGACGCCATCGATAAAATACGTGACACTGCTGATTCACACGAAAGATTATTTGTAGTGGAAGTCATGGGCAGAAATTCCGGATTTATTGCGTTAAATGTTGGAATTGGCGGCGGCGCTGAAGAAATTATTATTCCTGAGAAAGAAGAGACTCTCGAAGAAGTTGCTGAAAGATTATTCCAGGGACGAAAAAAAGGAAAATCCAGCAGTATTATCGTTGTTGCTGAAGGAGATGAAGAAGGCAAGTCTTTCACGATTGCCAATAAAATGAAACGCATTAGCGGCATGGATTACCGGATTGTAGTTCTGGGCCATATACAGCGTGGCGGATCCCCGACAGCTGCAGATCGTAATCTGGGCAGTCTTTTGGGTGCAGAAGCTGTGTTCGGTTTGTTAAATGGAAAATCCAATGTTATGATTGGCTTAGTAAACAATCAGATAAAATTTTCCAGTCTGGAAGAATCCTGGAAGAAGCGTAAAAAAGTAGATATGAATCTACTGAAAATTAATCAGTTTTTAAGCTGATCCGTGATGTTCAACAATCGTTTTAACACTTACCAGATTTTTTATTTCTGCTTCAATGGAATCACCTGCATTTAGCGGGCCTACGCCTGACGGGGTTCCGGTTAATATGATATCACCGGGCAGTAGTGTATAAATGCCGGAAATATAGCTTATGAGCTCCGGAATAGAAAAGATCATTTGTGAAGTATTGCCGGACTGCTTTTGAATGCCGTTTAGTTTTAGTGAAAGATCCAGGTTTTGTACCTGCTGCAGATCTTTCTTTTTGAAAACAGAAACCGGACAGCTTCCATCAAACCCTTTTGCAACTGCCCATGGAAGCCCTTTTTTCTTCGCTTCAGCCTGGACGTCACGAAGTGTTAAATCAAGAGCAAGACCATAACCGGCGATAAAACCGGGTACTTGTTCAGCTGAAACATTCCGGCAAAGATCACTGATACAGATTGCCAGTTCAATTTCGTGATGCACCAAACCCATATTTTCAGGGATTTTCAGTGTTTGATTTATGTCGCAAAGAGCGGTTGTCGGTTTAATAAATAATACCGGCGATTCGGTTTTTTCCGAATGCATCTCCTTAATGTGCTCATGATAGTTGCGTCCAACAGCTACAATCTTTGTTGGCTCTTTAAATGAGCCGTCTTCAAATTGAATACTAATCTTCATCTAAAATCCTGAAAAATTTAATTTCACCCTGAATTAGTTTTAATGCTTTTATCTTTTCAATGGCTGAATACAAGTGGCTTTCACGGGTCTTTTCGAGAAATATGTGAACATAGCCAATAACTTTGTTATCCAGCTTTCCAATTTCGGCATGCGCAGAACTGATATTTATTTTGTGCTTCCCGATAATGGTTGTTATTTCACCCATTACTCCCGGTTTATCAACACAGGGAAAACGCACATAATACGATGTTTCAATCTCACCGATGTCCATCACCCGTTTGTTATTCCAGTTAAAATTGAAACGCTGGCGCCGCGGATTGTTATAAATCCTGTTCCCGATTTCAATTAAATCACGTAAGATAAGACTGCTGGTAGGCTCCGTCCCGACCCCTAATCCATACACCATATACTCACCGAGCAAATCCGTTTTAATATAATATGCATTATATTCTCCTTTTACAGAGATCATCGGATGTTCCTTGGGAACAAGTGTGGGGTGTACACGCAGTTCAAAACATTCTGCATGATCGCGCATAATGGCCAGCATTTTAAGCTCGTAACCAAAATGATCGGCCCAAATTATATCCTGCAGGGTTATTTCTGAAACACCTTCAGCGTAAATGTGCAGGTAGTTAATATCAATTCCAAAGGCGGTTGCCGCAAGAATGGATACCTTCATAGCCGAATCGGATCCTTCATAATCAATAATGGAAATCGATTCTGCCATTTTGATAATATCAGGATTTTCGAGCACACGATTAAGAGAAATCTTGTTATCGGTCATTTCATTTAGAATAAAATTTGAAACACCGCTAACTATACCATAAAGCTCTGTAACCTGATTTGCAACCAAGTCTCTTTGCAGAATGACAGAAACAGGTATTCCACCGCCAAGGGAAGGTTCTGTTAAGAAATGAATCAGATGTGTGTTGGCCAGATCTGACAGCTCATGCATTTTTGATGCTAACAATATACGGTTTGCAGAAATGACATTAATCTTCTTTTCAATAAGCTTTTTTATTATGGAAAAGATCGGTTCAATTCCGCCAATAACATCAACTACAACTTTCAGATTTGTATCATTCAGCAAATCATCAAGATTATGTGTAAACAGCTTTTCATCGACATTTTTAGGACGCTCGTAATGTTCATTCCGGATGAGAATTTTTGTAAGAATAAGTTCATATCCGGTCTGTTCTTTGATCTGGTCTTTTTTGTTTTGCCAGATTTTGTAAAAACCTTGTCCAAGCTTTCCAAAGCCCAATAAGGCAAATGTGATTTGTTTACGTTCAGGCATATTATTCCGGGATATTGGTTGATATTACAATTTTATAGATCCCATGCTTACGGAGAATATCCATAATTTCAATTATGCTGCCATGCTCAACTTCAGTATCTGCTTTTAATACAATGCTGCCTTCGGCTCCCAGCTCCCCTAGTTTTTTTATTTCTTCCACCATGGTATTTATTGTAATTAGCTGGTCGTTCAAAAATATATTTTTATTTTTATCGATGTACAAAATTACTTTTTGGGTTGTATAAGATTCAGAACTTTCTGCTTCAGGAAGCTTCAGCTCTATCCCGGGCTGTTCCAAAAAGGTGGATGAAACCGCAAAGAAAATGATCAGGATAAACAAAACATCAATCAGTGATGTAAGGTTCAGAGTTAACAGTTTCTTACTGTTTTTGCTTGATAGCTGCATAGTTTAATCGGTTGTTTTTATATTATGAATTTTCTGGATCAGGCTATTGGCATGTTTTTCAATATCCAGTATAAGACTTTCGGATTTGTTGGTAAAATAATTATAGGCAATCAAAACAGGAATACCGATGAACAGCCCTACAACTGTCGTTAACAATGCTTCAGAAATACCACCGGAAAGGGCAGCTGTCTGGCCTATTCCCTGATCTTTAATTACAGCGAAAACCCTTATCATACCTAAAACAGTACCGAGTAATCCAAGCAGCGGTGCTATGGCTGCAATTGTTTCCAAAACACCCAGACCCTTTTCAAGATCGCGTATATCCTGTCTTCCCTGGTCTTCCAGTAATTCACGCACTTCATTTTTAGGCAGATGATAATTGTCCAAAGCAATTTTTATAAGACTGGAAAGAGCCCCTTTGTATTTTGAACAGACATTCCTGGCAAATTCCACATCTTTTGATGATGAAAAATTTTCAACTACCGATAAAATTTCCGGGATCAACACTTTTCTTTTACGCAGTGCTATAGCCCTTTCAACTACGAAAACCAATGCTATTACTGATGCCGCGACCAGCGGGTACATCATGATGCCGCCCCGTTCAAATATCTCGAGCATAAACTATCTCCTTTTCTCGAAGTACTTTCTTAAATCTGGATAAATTAATGTTGCTGTAATGGTCAGTGTTTCATCCGGGAAATCATCCGGCAAAGGGATAAACGGAAAAATTGCCTTGATGGAAGCTTCGCTTGCTGTACGCAGAGATTCATGCCCCTGGTGGTCAATTACATCTGCACGAATCAGGTTACCGTCCCGTCCGATTTCGAATATAATTTTGGTATAACCACTTATCAGGCCTAACTGTGTGTAAGCCGGCGGTGCATACCAAACATTCTTATGTTTATTTTTTAATTTCTGAATGTATGGAGCCCATTCCCACGCATAAGTGCTTAAAGTGAGTGCGCCTACTTCTTCGACTGAAAATTTTTGCTGATTATATTTCTGATTTGTTCCTTCACTGGATTGAATGTTTTCCTGCTGCTCATTTTCTTTGATAACCTTATCAATGCCTTCATCGTTGTTTTTTGTATCAATTTGTTTACCAATAAGCGCGGCGCTGCTGAAGGGCTTGTAGTTATAGGGCTGAAAGGGTGTTTTTTCAGTTGGCGGTTTAGAGAGCTCAGAAAAATCCACATTGCCTTCACTACGCGGGGCATTTTCTGCAAGTTGTTGTGAAGGCCCGGGATTAGCAGCCCGGGAATTCTTTTCAGATAAAAGATTAGCATCATCAGGCTTTTCTTCCGTCTCGTTCTGATTATCAACGATATACATTTCTTTTTGAGCAGGTTGTGGTTTGTTTTCAGGAAATACAACCGTTACTTCGCTGGGAATATTTTCTGTCAGATTTTGAGTGGTAACAACAAGCCAGTCATAGAAATCCATCAAATAAAACAGGCCAAAATGAAATAACAG
This sequence comes from Calditrichia bacterium, assembly GCA_020635035.1. GTDB lineage: Bacteria > Calditrichota > Calditrichia > Calditrichales > J004 > JACKAO01. The sequence goes on along the minus strand of JACKAO010000002.1, from coordinate 140,384 downwards.
CGATACAACGATCGCTATCAGAATATTACGGTTTCGATTATTCATAGTGTTTAAGACTGGGCCAGTTCTGATGTAAAGATAAATCTGCCGGGCATTTTAATCAATTTGACAATTTGCTTTTGGAAAAATTTCATATTTTGTTAATTTTCGCCATTATTCACTATCCAAATTTCAATCTTAACCTGAAAAGCAATCAGAGTCGATGGTCTATTTTCAAAATACTATTATACAGCAAAAAATAAAAAGTTTCTTTCAAAATGTAATTGAAAATAACCGGGTGGCGCATGCGTATTTGTTTTATGGAAAAGCGGGCTCGGGAAAGACGGCTTTGGCGTTTGAACTGGCGAAAATGCTTAATTGTATCAGTAAAGAATCCAAACCGTGCCAGCAATGTCCGCCATGCATCAAAATAGCCAATGCAGCCCATCCGGATGTAAAATATGTTTTTCCGTCTGCTAAAAATGTTAAAGAAGATAAACTGGCGGATCTGATAAAACACAAACTCAAAAATCCCTATAAAAAACTTCCGCTGAGCGGACATTTAAATATCCCGATTGAAACGATCCGGGAATTAAAAAATGAAGCAAAGTATGCACCGTTCGAAGCGCAAAAAAGATTTTTTATTATTTCAGGAATTGAGTATCTGTCGCGGGAAGCAGCAAATTCTTTTCTGAAATTGTTGGAAGAACCACCGACAAATCTTGTTTTAATTCTTATTACCAATGATTATGATTCGGTTTTGGATACAATCCGCTCCCGCTGTCAGCCGGTTTCCTTCCCGGCACTTTCGATGGATGAAATAAAAGAAATTCTTAATCGTTATCATATGCAAACAGAAAAAATGGATGCTGTGATTCGAATTGCTCAAAATAATATCGAAGAAATCATTGAGCGCATTGAAAATGAAAGCGACGACTTAAGGCCGCGTGTCATAGATTTTTTGAGGGCAATTGCTTCTGAAAACTGGCTTGGCATAAATGAAATCATTGATGGAATAATCCAAAAACGGGATAAAAATGAAGCGCTGGATTTTTTGAATATTTCAATATTATGGATGGCAGATGCTTTTAACTATAGCATCACGCAGGATAAAAGCAATCTGATAAACAGCGACCTGCAAGAAACAATCATCAAGTTTGCAGATCATTATTCACATATCAATTACGAACAGATAATTAACCTGATCGAAAAAGCCTATAATGATATAAAATTCAATTTAAACAGCGGACTTACTTTATCCAGCCTGGCTATTGATCTTAAACACCTTTTGATCACTAAAAGATCGGCATAAAGTTCAAAAAGAATGAATTCAAAAGTATACGACATAATCATAATTGGCGCCGGAATTGTTGGTCTGGCTACTGCAATGAAGCTGGCCCGTAACAATAGCCTGAATCTGAAAATCCTGGTTATTGAAACGGAAAACGAAATTGCCAGTCACCAGACCGGTAACAACAGCGGTGTGATACATTCCGGACTTTATTACGCGCCGGGATCATTAAAGGCACAAAATTGTGTGGCCGGAAGAAATGAACTGTACATGTTCTGTGAAAATAACCTGATCAAACATGAACGATGCGGTAAGCTTGTTGTTGCTACGGATAAGGCGGAAATAAAAATGCTTAACCGCCTGCATAAACGCGGCATTGAAAATCAGCTTAAAGGATTAAAACGGTTATCCGCTGAAGAGATGCGTGAATATGAACCACATGTTAATGGGGTAGCAGCACTCCTGGTGCCAGAAACGGGCATTGTGGACTATATGGATGTAAGCAAAGCTTACCAATGGCATATCAACCGCAACGATGGGGAGATTTCATTAGACACCAAATTTCTTGGTTTAAAACACCAAAATCCACTTGTGGTAAAAACTTCACAGGGGGAATTTGAAACCAGGAATATTATTAACTGCGCAGGACTTTATTCGGATCGGGTTGCCAAAAAATGCGGTATCAATCCGGGATTAAAGATTGTACCATTCCGTGGTGAATATTATGAGCTTATTCCTGAAAAGGAATACCTGGTAAAAAATCTGATCTATCCGGTTCCTGATCCCAAATTTCCCTTTTTAGGTGTGCATTTTACCCGAATGATTCACGGCGGGATTGAAGCCGGCCCGAATGCAGTCCTTGCATTTAAACGCGAAGGATATAAGAAAAGTGATATTAGTTTTAAGGATTCACTTGAAACATTTATGTATCCGGGATTCTGGATGCTGGCTCTGAGATACGGCTATATCAGCCTTGGAGAATTTTACCGGTCATACAGTAAAAAAGCATTTGTGAGCGCCCTTCAGAAGCTAATCCCTGAAGTAACGGAAAATGATGTTCAGGCTGCCGGTTCCGGTGTTCGTGCACAGGCTTTAGGGATGAATGGGAAACTGCTGGATGATTTCAGAATCATCGAAAGGCCGAATATGATTCATGTATTAAATGCGCCTTCGCCTGCTGCAACGGCATCTTTAAGTATTGGCGGAACGATTGCCGATATGGCCGTTAAAAATTTTGACCTGGCATAATTATGAAAACAGCTCTTGTTACAGGTGCAACCGGCGCCATCGGAAAATCGATTGCAAGGCAACTGGCAGAACACGGTGACTTTAAAGTTGTGCTGACCGCACGGGATGAAAAAAAAGCACAAAAAGTAACCGAAGAAATTATCAGACAAACAGGTAACAAAAATGTTCGTTATGTAATGGTTGACCTGTCCTTAAAAAGTGCCATCCGGGATTTTGTAAAAAGCTGGAAGGATCCGCTGCATGTTCTGATAAACAACGCTGCTGTAACACCCCGGCAAAGATTGGAGTCCGCAGAAGGTATTGAGCTGCAGTTCGCTACAAATGTACTGGCTTATCTGTGGCTGACAAATGAGCTGTTGGAATTCTTAAAGCAGGGTGCACCCACAAGGGTGGTCAATGTAGCCAGCTACTATGCAGGAAATCTTGATTTAAATGACCTGGAATTTAAAAAACGCCGCTATGATAATAATTCTGCTTACCGACAATCCAAACAAGCCAACCGTATGTTAACCGTTGCCCAAGCGGAAAAATTAAAATCCTTCAACATAACCGTTAACTCCTGTCACCCGGGTGATGTAAATTCACAGCTCAGCAATAATCTTGGATTTGGCGGATCAACCCCGCCGGATAAGGGTGCTGAAACGCCTGTTTGGCTGGCTACTAATCCTGCACAGGAAGGTGTTACAGGTAAATTCTTTTCCCACAAAAGAGAAGCCGACTGCCAGTTCAGCCAGGACAAAGCAGCCATTGAAAAGCTGTATGAGATTTGTGAGAGTTATTGATAATTTTTGTTAAAAGCTAAATACGGAAACGAGCTTTAAAAGCTATTTGATTTTTTCAATATTTTGGGTCCAATCAAGTTGAAATTATTTAATCAGTAGGGCTTTGGATGAGTAAATATAATTTCCGGAGGGTGTAACAAATCTCATCTTAATAAAATAGATGCCCGCAGCCAAAGCATTAAAATCAATAATTTTAGAATATATACCCGGTTTTTTATTTTCATCAATCAATTCAGGATCAACATGCTATCTGGTCATTATGCATATGGCGTTGTAGAGACGTGATTTATCACGTCTGATAAGGTGTGTTTTATCGTGTCTCTACGGGTTTTATTTTGAAAAATATTTATCGTCTTCCCATTGGGCCGGATTGTTAACAATATATTCGGATATCCGGTTAAAATCCTGTTCGTCACGAATTATATGGTCATAAAACCGTGACTGCCATTGAAAAGATATATCCGGAATTGATTTGCGTATTTTGTATGTACATTTACCTTTATACCAGCGAATAATTTTCGAAACAGAATCATGTAACATTGGATTTTTATCACCCGTTACACCACCGCCCATTGTAGAGACGCGGTTCACCGCGTCTGAATGATTTGTAGTATCTGAAAGAACATCTCCTTTGTTTTTGAGACCATTAAATGAGTCGTGAGAAAGGGAGTTGCTTTTGATTTCTTTTGTGGTTATTGAGTCGCGATGAATTGCGCCTCTAACAGAATCATTTAAAATTAAAATACCATGTATGTGGTTGGGCATAATAATGAACGGCCCCGATTCAACATGATTAAAATGCCCGGATATTTCCATCCATTGCTGCTCGGCAATCAAACCAAGCCTTGATAAAACCATTCTAGCATTTTCAATTTTCCCAAACCAATGGACACGATTATGTGTGCAGATTGTTATAAAATATGCTCTCGGTGATGCATAATCCCAGGATCGTAAACGCGCAGACGGAATACGGTATGTATTTTTATACAATTCAGTCATTTTTTAATTGAGTAGAAATTTAGCTTAGATCTGCACAACTTCAGTAATTCAAAGCATCAATGCTGCCGGCGCCTTCACGGAGTATTTCTACTCGGTCGTTTGTAAAATCCACAATTGTTGATGGATTATTAAATAAAATGCCGGCATCTAAAATTAAATCAATTTCATGACCGTATTTTTCAGCAATATCTTCAGGATCGGTATGATATCCTTCATCACCTTGCGGGACACTGGTGCTCAGCAATGGATGGCCAAGCTCTTCAACAAGCATTAATGCAAGCGGTGCATCAGGGATGCGAATCCCAACTGTTTTGCGGTTATGCAGTAATAATTTGGGGACTTCTTTGGTGGCATTTAAAACAAATGTATAAGAACCGGGGGTTACCTTGCGCATAATTTTATAGGCAAAATCCTGAACATTCGCATAAGTGGCAATATCTTTCAGGTCTGGCAGGATAAAACTTAACGGCTTATTTGATTTCTGGTTTTTTATTCGCAGGATACGCTGCATGGCGCGTTTATCATATAAGTTTGCACCTAATCCATAGATTGTATCGGTGGGATAAACAATAACACCACCTTCTTTAATTATATCCGCTGCATATTTAACAGTCCGCTTATTGGGTGTATCAATATGTACTGGTATTACTTCCGCTGCCATAAAATTTATCCATTTTAAACGGCTGTAATTTAGAGCTTAACCGGATTAAATCAAACACGATTAGATATCACATCCGGATACCATAAATGACTATTGCACATATAAACACAGCAAAATATATTTAAAACCATGGCTATTCATGAAATAAAAAACAATTTATATCTTGTTGATCTTGATCAGGATCTGCCGGGATTCCGGCAATTTATCAGCACCTGGATTTATTCATCAAATAACAAAACAATAGTTATCGATCCGGGCCCGGCATCAACAATAAAAGTTTTAAGACAGGCATTAAAAGAATTAAACATTTCGAAAATCGACTACATTCTCCTGACTCATATCCATATTGATCACGCAGGGGGTACAGGCTTGTTATTGAATGATTTCCCACATGCTAAAGTCGTGTGCCATCCCATTGGTATGCCGCATTTGATGGATCCGCAGCGATTATGGCAGGGTTCATTAAAAGTGCTGGGTAATGTTGCAAAAGCCTACGGACCAATCGCAGCGATTCCGCGTGAAAAATTGATTTATCCGGAAAAAATTACTGATGAAGACTTGTCGGTTGCTATTTATCCAACCCCCGGACATGCGTCGCATCATGTAAATTATCTTGTGGATCAAATTCTTTTTGCCGGAGAAGTGGGCGGCGTTCATGTAAAATGGAATAATGATTTTTATTTAAGGGTCGCGACACCACCCCAATTTATCTTCGAAGTTTATAAGGGTTCTTTATTCAAAATGGCAGATGTACCATGTGAAAAAATATGTTTTGGGCATTACGGGCATACAAATCATCCGGATACGTTTTTTTCCCGGGCGAAACAGCAACTCAATCTTTGGATGTATATTTGTCAGGAAATGGTTGCAAACAAGCAATTTGATGAAAAACAAATCTTTAATGCTCTTCTCGAAAGGGACCCTTCCTTACAATACTTTTCAGAATTTGATCCCGATATTCAGGAAAGAGAAGAATATTTTTCACTTAACAGCATCAAGGGTATGATCGAATACCTGAAAACTGTTTAAAAATACAATCCATAGCCGATAAATCCGGGTGCCAGTCTTATGGCAGGTGCAGGAAGTTTATAGCGGTCCAGTAATACAATCAGATGTCTTATAAAAGGTGAGTCTGATTTAATTCGTTTAAGATTGTAATCCAGGCCAATAAGTAACTCGCGTTTATGCGGATAGCGCTGGGTTGTACTGACCCCAATAGCAATATTAAGCCAATCAGGGAACCAATCCGGCAAATCATTCTCAAATAGACCCGATGGATTGGCAGTTAGCCAAAACGTCATGTTGGGATAGCTTTCAATTACCGCTTCTTCAGCGGCTTTACGGGTAAAATTATAACTCATTTTATAATCAAAATTTCTTAAAAATGGGGAATTATATTGCCCGACAAGAAACGCAGCTCCGCTTAAATTGGCAATAAAATCACCGACAGTAAATCCCCAGCGTTTATAATACGCATCGTGTATTTCCATTGCACCCATAATGGATGTTGCTAATAAAAAGGAAGTCCATGATGACTGTTTATTATCCAGCCCGCTCCAGCGTGATAAAAAATAAATGTTTTGAGCAAACAGGCTTGTTGAAAAAATATGACCGAATTTATCCATTCCGCGGTGCCCGTTATCGAATAATTCGAGCTCATTACGACTATTCCTTGTAAAATGAAAAGAACTGCGTGCTTCATTATAATAAATAGGTTTGCCGGCATGATAAATTGTTATTACACTCATAGCAACCAAACCGCCTGATATTAACGAACGCTGCCAGTCAATCCCCTGATTAAAATTGTTGTATTGCGGATTATAGCTGATAGTCTGGCTAAAAAGAAGAGTATTGAACAGAAACAGAAAGATAAATTTTTTTAGCATTTACACCTGTTAAAATAAAAGATGTAAAATAAACTTTTTGGATGATTAAACCAATTTTTGAGACATGAGCGATTAAATACTATAGTTAATTTTTTGCGTTGTCGGGAAGGTTGGATTGGAATTTTAAGGATTGAATGCTGTTTATATTAAAATCTTTAATGCAATTGGCCTGGGCAACCAATAACAGATTCTCGGAATCCTGAAAACGTTTTACATAAAATGAGCGTTTATCTGAAAGATCTGCATTCTTTAAAAATTTGAAAGGATGAATAAAGTGAATGTTTACTTCATCTTTTGTAAATTTTTCAAACTTCAGGATGAAAAATATAGAACAACAAAATAAAAAGAATAAAAATAACAAATCCATTTGTCATGATCCTTCCTTGATTTTTTTTACATGGTAAATGATCGGTAGCATACCAAAACCCTTAAAAGGTATATAAAAATTGTTAAAAATCTGATCAGATGAAAATTGATAAGCCAACAGAAAAAGTTAAAATAATAAAACGCTATAAGCGATTTTTAGCAGATGTTGAAAGATCGGATGGAAGCATCCTGACGGTTCATTGCCCGAACTCAGGGAGTATGAAAACTTGTGTTGAACGCGGCTGGGAAGCCCTTATCAGTGACAGTATGAATGAAAAACGGAAACTGCGTTATACACTTGAGATGACCCATAATGGAAAATGCTGGATAGGTATAAACACTATGATTCCCAACAAACTGGCAAAAGAAGCAATAGAACAAGGACATATTGAAGAACTCACCGGTTACAATAAAATACAGACTGAACAAAAATACGGACAAAACAGCCGTATTGATTTGCTGTTAAGTAATGGATATGAGAAATGTTTTGTGGAAGTTAAAAATGTGACACTGGTTGAAAATGATTTTTTCCTTTTCCCTGATGCTGTTACTGAGCGCGGTTTAAAACATTTAAATGATCTTCTTAATGAAAAGAAAAAAGGAAACAGGGCCGTCATGTTTTATATGGTGCAGCGCTCTGATGGAAATATATTTAAGCCAGCTTCTAAAATAGATCCGGCTTATGCTGAAAAATTAAAAGAAGTTCATGGTCAAGGTGTTGAAATTTTACCTTATATTGTATCTGTTTCACCGGATGAAATTAAAATAGAAAAAAAAATTCCATTTGAATTATAATGTATGATACAGGAAAATATCTACATCATTCTTACTGAACCGGAGTCTCCGGGTAATGTAGGCTCGGTAGCCCGGGCTATGAAAACAACAGGATTTGCAAATCTCAGACTGGTTAATCCCTGTGCGACAGATGTTGCCGAAACGCGCATGATGGCGCATCGCTCCATGGACATTGTGCATAATGCGGTTCATTTTTCATCCCTGGAGAATGCTTTGAAAGATATTCACATCAGTATTGGCACCACGATGCGCAAACGTCAGATAAAATTTCCACAATTTTCACCAGAAGAGCTGGCTTTAAAAATAAAGGATCTGGATGATGATACAAAGGTTGCTCTTGTTTTTGGGAGAGAACGGAATGGATTGCATAATGAAGAATTAAATTTATGCCAGTTTCAGTCAACTATCCCGATTGTGACACAAAATCCTGCATTAAATCTTGCCCAATCGGTTATGATATATACCTATATTTTTATGCGTGAAATGGAAAGTTCACAAAATGTAAATGTCTATAAACCAGCAGGACAGGAGGCAATTGAGAGTGTGTATACGCATCTGGAGCAGGCATTAAGGAGAGTAAATTTTATTCCGCGTGATGATATGCAGACTTTTATCACCCGCTTCAGACGCTTCCTTGGGCGCACAATTCCGGAAGTACGTGATTTGCAAATGCTGCATAAGATTATTCAGGTTTTATCAGGAGAAGACAAAAATCCTTAAGATTTGTTATAGTTGGCCAGTGTAAATGTTTTACATTTAGTCAATTTTTTGTTTATACTTTGGAGACATATTAAAGGAAAATACTTTATGCTGGATCTTACTTCTTTAAAAAAAGCTATACACTCCCTTGAAGAAACACTTAAGCGATCAAATGATGACAAGCTTATGTCACAATTAGATGATGTGACCCGAATGGCGATCAAATCCGGAGTTATAAAAAATTTTGAATTTACCTATGAGCTTTGCTGGAAGTTTATGCAGCGCTGGATTAAGGAAAACGGACTTTCTGAAGAAGCAGAGTTTCCAAGGACACGTAAAGATTTATTCAGATTAGCAGCAAAACATAGTTTGATTGAGACAGCTGAAAGTTGGTTTGAATACGGCAATGCAAGAAATTTGACTTCACACACATATGATGACGAAAAAGCACATGAAATTTATACGGTTACATTTAATTTTGTTAACGATGCAAAATACTTTTTAACACAAATTGAATTAAAAAATGATTGATTTAAAAGAAGACTGGTTAGAAAAAATTAAGTTCATACTGAATGACAACGTTCCTGATTATAAAGCTTTAGCCTATGGGTCAAGAGTTAATGGAAATGCAGCAACGTATTCTGATTTGGATATTGCATTAATTGGGGCGGACAAAATAGATTGGCGCGATATTGAGTCGCTGAAAGATATTTTTTCAGAATCAGACATACCAATAATAATTGATATAGTTGATTACAATGCAGTTTCAGAAAATTTTCAAAAAATAATTCAAGAAAATTGCGCAGTTATTAAAGAATAAATGCGCTGTCCCAAATTAACGAACGGTGTCATTCCGATTTATTTCGGAATCTTAAGTAATTATAAACAACATTATAAAGATCCTGAAAAAATTTCAGGATGACAAAAACCTGACTTTAGGGACAGCCCCATTTATTTTTATAACCTTAGTCTACCCAATCCGCTAAAAATACATTGGTATCACGTGGATTTTTGTTAAAACGGTTGGAGGCAAATACGAGCTTTTTACCATCTTTTGTCCACATCGGAAAACCATCAAACTGATCAAAGTAAGTAACCTGCTCCAGGCCAGTACCGTCTTCATTAATTAGCCACAAATTAAAATCAGGACGACGCTTATCTGTACTGTTCAGATTAGAACAGAAAATGATACGATTATTGTCAGGGTGGAAGAAAGGTGCAAAATTAGCAAAATCGTTATCTGTAACCTGATGTTTATTTGAACCATCTGCGTTCATGACCCAAACCTGGAAGTTGTTTGGTTCAATCAGCTCTTCATCCAGCAAATCTTTATAGCGTTTAATTTCTTCATCAGTTTTTGGATGGTAGGAACGGTATACTATTTTTTGACCATCCCATGAGAAAAAGGGACCGCCATCATATCCTAATTCAGTAGTAAGGCGTTTCAGATCACTGCCATCCAGGTTGCAGGTATAGATATCCAGATCACCATCCCGCTGAGAAGTAAAAACAATTTTATCTCCCATGGGGGAAATCGTTGCTTCTGCATCATAACCTTCAGCAGGCAGAAAAACTTCCGGATTACTGCCGTCCGCGTTGGCTTTTATCAAATCAAATGTTTTGTAGACTTTCCATACGTACCCTTTGGAAAAATCCGGGGGAGCAGGACAACTTGTATCTGCAAGATGTGTTGAAGCATAAATAATTTTTTCATCACCGGGCAGAAAGTATGAACAGGTTGTACGCCCATAGCCTGTACTTACCAACTTCTTGTTTTCGCCATTTGTATTCATTGTGAAGATCTGATCGCATTGATAAGAGCCGTGGGTGGATTGAAAAATCAGCTTATTATTGTCAAAGCTGAAATATGCTTCTGCGTTTTCACCTTCCATGGTCAGCATTTTTATGTTTTTAAGGTGTTTCTCGTTAGCAAAACGCATGGTATCGGAAGCGGCATTTGCATCCGCTGCCGGTTTTTTGTTTCCCTGACAGGACATTAATAAAACAAATAAACTAAAAACGACAAGATATCTCATTCCTAAATCCTTAATTTTGTTAAAATACATAAATTCAAATCTATACAACTAACCTGAAGCCCGGTTTATTTTATTCCGGTTAATTAATTTAAGATTTCCCTCTATTAGCTTTTCCGGAAAAAGCATTTCCAATAACAATAGTTACAATAGTCCCGAGCAAAACAAACCATGTCCAGTGCATTATTGGTTTTATTAATCCGGTTATAGGTAACACGCTCACAAGAATCATTACAATAATAGCCGCAGTAAATCCAATAATTGCCCCTTTTTGATCTGCCCGTTTAAAAAATAAACCAAGCAAAAATGTTCCCAATAAACCTCCATAGGTTATGGATGCTATCCCTAATGCTATTTCAACGACGGATTGATTTAAAGCTATAAAAGTAAATGCAACAAAGATAAGAACCACGGCAGCTAATACAGTGATGATGCGGGAGATTTTTAGTTCTTTCCGGTCGTCGGTGTTTTTTAACCGTGGCTTGTATAAATCCAGTACAACGGAACTTGAAAGTGAACTCATTGATCCGGCAAGGGTTGACATGGCTGCGGCAAAAAGTCCCGCGATTATAATACCTTTTACACCCACAGGAAGTTGTTGAATTATAAAAAGCGGAAAGATTTCATCAGCTTTGCTGAATGGAACGGAAGGATCTGCCAGAGGAACACCTTTATAAAATGAAAATAACAACATACCGATAAACAAAAACAGGGTGAACTGCACCATTACCAGCACCCCACTGGCGATTATGGCTTTCTGGCTGTCTTTTAATGTACGGGTGGTAAGTAATCTTTGAACGATAAGCTGATCGGTTCCATGTGAAGCCATAGAAAGAAACGTTCCGCCAATAAGAGCTCCCAAAAACGTATACGGTTTTCTGAAGAAATCAGCAATGGAAGTACCCCAGTCAAAATTAAACAAAGTTAATTTCCCGGCATCTGCAGCGGGTTTAAGTGAAACGTAGTCGTAACCCAATAAAACCCACAAAGCCATTAATGCGCCGCCAATGTAGATACTCATCTGCACCACGTCTGCCCAGATTACCCCTTTTACACCACCGGTATAAGTATATATCAAAGATACACAGGCAATAATGGCAATGGCTAAAGCGTAAATTTCGAAATTGCTCCAGTCGTTAAAGTAGTGTGCTGTCTTAAAAATTAATGCCAGTGGGATAGCTGTTGAAAACAGTCTTACGCCATCGGCAGCAATTCGTGTCAGTAAAAAGACCATCGACGCATAGCGCCGCGTGGTAATGCCAAATCTGTTTTCGAGAAAAGAATAGGCTGTGCTTAGCTGGCCGGTTTTATATGCCGGCAGAAAAAATACTGCAACCAGGATACGCGCCAGTAAATAGCCTGCTGTCAACTGAAGAAAATTTAAATTACTTATATATGCAAGGCCTGGTATGCTTATAAAAGTCAGACTGCTTGTTTCGGCAGCAACTATGGAAAAAGCGACGGCCCACCAGGGTACATTGCTCCCCCCCATAAAGTAATCATGTGTAGATTTTTGTCTGCCGCCAGTAAATGATCCAACCAGTGCAATGACGACTAAATATCCTAAAATGATGAAAATATCCAGACTGGAGATGCTCATTATTTACCTTATTTATTGAATGTCAGAGATGAATGGTTATATTTACACAAAATATAAATTGAATATAGAAAAGTCAGACTTTATTTAATAATCTTTAAAATAATGCCGATTATTGCACACGAATAAACCAGCAGAAACCTAAGTTATCATTATGTCAAAAACCGCGCTCATAATTGATGATGAATTGCCTTTACGCGAAATCATCTGTGAAGCTCTTAAACTGATGAATATCGATACCATTCCTGCTGATGGCGGTAAACAGGCTCTAAAAATTGCTGAGACCCTGGACAGTTTAGATCTTATTGTTCTTGATATGAATATGCCTGAAATGGATGGCGAAGAAACATATCAGTTGCTTTCTAAATTTTTCCCGCATACTCCTGTTATTTTTATGTCAGGTTATGACATGGAAGAGTGGCTGGAAAAAATGGATCTGCAGAACAGTAACTGTTTCCTGAAAAAACCATTCAGGATATCAGACATTCACCAGGTTATTAAAGAAATGATCTGAACGATTAATTTATCTTCATTGATAACCCGATTCTGCCCCTTTCCAGGTCAATTGAGACCACACGTACTTCAACCACGTCCCCGACTGATACAACTTCCATGGGATTTTTTACATATTTTGCAGCCATCTGGCTTACATGAACAAGCCCATCCTGCTTAACACCTATATCTACAAAGGCTCCAAAGTCCACAACATTGCGGACTGTACCTTTGAGCAGCATTCCTTCCTTTAAATCTTCCATTTTGAGAACATCGCTTTTAAGGATAGGTTTAGGCATCTCATCACGCGGATCTAATCCCGGTTTGGCAAGATTTTCGATGATATCCTGAAACGTAGGTTCACCGATGCCAAGCTCATCCAGCAGTTGTTTCAGTTCTATGTGGCTTTCTTTTAATTTTTGTTTAATTCTTTTGCCTTCATCTTTAATATCGCTGATGGCAAGCTTTTTAATCAGTTTTTTTGTAGCGTCGTAAGATTCCGGGTGGATGCTGGTATTATCAAGGGCATTGTCCGAATCCGGGATACGCAGAAAGCCTGCAGCCTGTTCAAAAGCAATTTCACCAATTCCATCTACGTTTTTCAGTTCATTCCTGTTTTTAAAAGGTCCATTACTGTCGCGATGATTAACAATGTTCTGAGCGGTACGGCTGGTTAGTCCGGAAATATGTCTCAGTAAAGAAACAGAAGCTGTATTAAGATTTACACCGACGCTGTTTACGCATGATTCCACAACAAAACCAAGCATTTCCGCCAGGCGGCGTTGATTAACATCGTGCTGATATAATCCTACTCCAATGCTTTTCGGATCAATTTTTACCAATTCTGCCAATGGATCCATTAAGCGCCGCGCAATCGAAATATTTCCGCGCATGCTGGCATCAAGCTCCGGAAATTCTTCACGGGCAGTTTTTGATGCCGAGTAAACAGAAGCACCGGCTTCACTCACAATAATATACTCAACCGGTTGCGAGTCTTTCATCTCGCCGATCAGTTCAGCAACCATCTGCTCCGTTTCCCTTGATGCAGTTCCGTTTCCGATCGCAATGATGTTAATACGATGCTTTTCAACTAAATTACGGACTTTACTTTTTGCTTCAAGATATTGGTTTTGCGGCGGATGCGGATAAATGGTTATTCCTTCAATATACTTTCCGGTTGCATCAATTACAGCTACTTTGGAACCGGTTCTAAAACCGGGATCAATACCCATGATCATTTTTCCCCTGACAGGTGGCTGCAGCAAAAGATTTTTAAGGTTTGTGGCAAAAATTGTGATGGCATGTTCATCAGCAGTTTCGGTTAATGCGGATCGTATTTCCCTGGAAATGGAAGGAGCAATGAGACGGTGATAACTATCGGCAATAGCAATCTGCATTTGTTCCAGGAAGATAGATTTACGGTTCTTGATATAGTGACCTTCAATTTGCGATTGGATACGCTCAACATCCACATCAACAGTTACTTTCAGGATACTTTCCGATTCCCCGCGGTTTATAGCGAGAACACGGTGCGGAACGATTTTGTTTATAGCTTCATTATAATCATAATATGCTTCGTAGGCTGTGCGGCCTTCCACTTTTTTCGCTTCCACCTGAAGAATCCCGGAACTGAAAGTTGTTTCACGTACTTCTTTGCGAACATCGGCATCTTCACTTATAATTTCAGCAATAATATCCCGCGCACCCTGTAACGCTTCTTCAATAGAATTAACTTCTTTTTCTTCATTTAAATAATCTGTGGCATAATCTTCAATGGAACCCTGCATAATTTCCTGGGCAAGAATCTGAAGAGCCAGCGGTTCAAGGCCTTTTTCTTTTGCTATTGTTGCCCGGGTGCGTTTTTTGGGTTTATATGGCAGATACAGATCTTCCAGTTCCTGCATCTTGCTGCATTGTTCTATCCGTGCTTTTAATTCGGGTGTAAGTTTGCCCTGTTCTTCAATGGATTTCAGAATAGTGTCTTTACGGGCTTCCAATGCACGCAGGTATTGAATACGTTCTTCTACCTGTCGGATCTGTTCTTCATCCAGGGAACCGGTTACTTCTTTACGATATCGTGCAATAAAAGGTACTGTATTGCCGCCATCCAGCAGCTCGATTGTATTTTTAACCTGCAAAACATTGATCTTAAGCTCGTCGGCAATAAGTTGAAACATTGTTGATTCGTTCATAGTTCAGCGTATATCCTTCGTAATTTATTTTTCTTAAATTTTAACTATTTGATTTTTAATTCAGTCATCACAGGAAAATGATCGGACGGATAAAAATGATTAAAATCCGTATCAATGGTTTTATGGTTTAGTACTTCAAAGTTTCCCTTAATAAAAATATAATCAATCGGGAAGGGTCTTATTTTACCGTAACGAAAGCCTGAAAAAGTACCGTAAGGGCCTTCATGCGGCTGCTGCGTTAAGGCGTATGTGTCTTTCAGAACACCACTTTCAGTAAGCTTTTTGTATGGTACTGACTCAGGACTGGAATTAAAATCTCCGGTAAGTATTGCCGGCAGATCCCCTGCCAGTTCAGCAATCTTATCAAGGATCAGATGACTGCTTTCAAGCCGGGCGGTATCGCCAACGTGATCGAAATGAGTATTTAGTACAAGAAATTCTTTGTCGGTGCGGAGGTCTTTAAATTTACCCCAGGTAACAGTGCGGTTGCAGGCGGCGTCCCAGCCCAAACCTGGTTTTTCAGGATTTTGCGAACACCAGAATGTACTTTGATCAATTAGCACAAAACGCTCTGTGTTGTAGAACATAGCAGTAAATTCGCCGTCTTTGTCACCATCATCTCGGCCAAGGCCAAACCAGCTGTAGCGGGTGAGTTGATCTCCCATGTATTGCAGCTGATGATACAGCCCTTCCTGAGTGCCTATAAAGTCAGGCTGGTTCTGTTCAATCACCTTAATAACTTTGTCTTTACGCAGCGGCCAGGCATTAAGGCTGTCATCGGGATTATCATATCGCAGATTAAATGTCATCACGTTAAAAGCATCTTTATCTTTTACAGCAAAATTTAAAACAAAAAACATACTTAATAATAACAGTATAAGTGTTTTCATGGAAAGGCCTCCATGTTTGAGTTTTTAAATGTGATTATTATGTCCCAAATGCTGAGCTAAGTTTTTAATTTTGGGATCGCTAATCTATATATTTCGCACAAAAAAGGCTACCAGTTTTTCAAATTGATTCTATAGAGCATAAATCTTAACTTTTAATTTTCATTTAAAATAAACGGGGAGCGGATATGCAGAGATTAACCATCCTGTTGTCGTTTTTTTTATTGTTGCTCGCATTTACAATGATTTCTGCACAGGAAATTCAGGAAGTCCAAAAAGTAAAACCACCCGATCCATTGCGTTTTGCCAACGAAATAAATGCCTTTAAACAATGGGATAAAAAGAACAGTTTCCCGGAGCAGGCAGTTTTGTTTGTAGGCAGCTCCAGCATGCGGATGTGGCCTACGGCAGATTACTTTCCTGAAATGGATATCATTAACCGTGGTTTTGGCGGTGCGCATATTACAGATGTTGAATATTTTTACGATGATGTGCTGAAAAAGTACAATCCGGCTATTATTGTGTTTTATGCCGGAGATAATGATGTAGCGGCCGGAATGGATGTTGACACAGTTTATAATGATTTTGTCCGTTTTTACAATCGCGTTGAAAATGATTTTCCTGCGGTGGATTTCTTTTATATCCCTATCAAACCAAGTTTGAATCGCTGGTCTTTCTGGGATAAAATGAACCAGACCAATGAAAAGATTGCTGAGTTTTGCCGGACAAAAGAAAACCTGGAGTACATCGATACAGCTACACCAATGCTGGGCCCGGATCAGAAACCCATGAGTTTATTTATTGAAGACGGGCTGCATCTCAACAAAGATGGTTATGATCTATGGTCGTCCATTGTTAAACCATATCTTAAAGAAAGTATTAAGGATAAATTAACGAATTTTAAGGGACTGCTGCATTTTGCTGAGCCGCAAAATAATTAGCTAATCCTCAATAAAGGAAGCAAATGAAGTTTTTCAGTGTAATTATTTTCTTGTTATTTTTTTCCATGTCTTTAGCTGCACAGGAAACAGAAACATCAATAAAAATTGGTGATGAAGCCCCTGTGTTTTCTCTCCCGGATATGAATAATAATTATGTTTTTTTAAGGGATTACAGTGGTGAAACACTGCGAAAACCATGGAAGAACAAAACAAAACATGTAATTGTCGTAAGTTTCTTTGCTACGTGGTGCGGACCTTGTAAAAAGGAAATTCCTTACCTTGAAAAACTGCAGAATGAATACACAGGAAAAGATGCAAAATTTTTCCTGGTTGATGTTGGTGAAGAGCGGGAAAAAGTCGTTGAATTTCTTCAAAAAAATCCGATACAATTGACAGTTCTTCATGACCGTTATCAACAGACTGCAGAAAAATATGATGCAAAATCTTTACCCCGACTGATTGTAATTGATAAGAATGGAAAAATCAGTCTTATCAAAAAAGGTTTTACAGATGGTGACAGCTTTTTGATGGAAATGCGTACCTTATTAGATGACCTTTTGAAGTAAAATTTTTCAATAATATTATATGTGTCCGGTTGAACCGCCGTATTTTTTAAAGTGTTTTTCAAATATCCTGCTTGTTCAAAATCTTGATTTCCAACCCCTGCTGTTTGTATCTTTGCGGCTGCCTGAAACAGGTATCGGTAACTTTTTTTATCTTAAAACATTAAACAAAAGAAACTAAAAAATCAGGAGGAATTAAAGTGGCTAAAACCAAAAAGCTTAAGTTTAAAGCTGAAGTGAATAAACTGCTTGATATTCTTGTACATTCACTCTATTCAAACCGGGAGATATTTCTTCGCGAACTTATTTCCAACGCTTCTGACGCCCTTGATAAATTGCGTTTTGAAACAACCCGGGGAACAGAAGTGGTTAACGCCGATCTGCCGCTTGAGATAAGCATCAGTGTAGATGACAAAGCCAAACAAATCGTTATCAAAGATACCGGCATCGGTATGACAGAAGAAGAGATAGTCAGCAATCTTGGAACGATTGCAAAATCCGGTACAGAAGCCTTCCTGCAGATGATGACTAAAAATGGAAAGGCTGAAGAGAAAGATAAACAGGATGCATCCGCCATTATCGGTAAATTCGGAGTGGGTTTTTATTCTGTTTTTATGGCTGCTGAAAAAGTTGTTGTTACCAGCAAATCCTTTCAAAAAGACAGCCCGGCAGTCCGCTGGACTTCGGATGGTCTAGGCAGCTTTGAGCTGGATATTCTCGAAGAAGATATCAAACGCGGAACATCCATTGAAATTTCACTTCGAGAAGATGCTGCAGAATTTGCTTCAAAAGACAGAATCAGCGAAGCTATCAAGAAACATTCTAACTTTGTTACATTCCCGATCAATGTTGAAGGTGATAAAGTTAACACGGTTACTGCTTTATGGCGTGAGCCCAAATTTAAAATCAAGCAGGAACAATATGATGAATTCTATAAGTTCATCAGTCATGATTACCAGGAACCAATGGATACAATTCATGTTTCTGTAGATGCCCCCGTTCAGTTTAATGCACTTGTTTTTATTCCGAAGCAGGTCTTTGATATGTTTGGTACGTTGCGTGAAGACCGTGGGCTCGATCTCTATGTGAACGGTGTTCTTATCCAACATAAAAATAAAGATCTGATCCCCGAATATCTTGCTTTTTGCAAGGGATTAGTAGAATCTCCCGATGTTCCTTTAAATGTTTCGAGAGAAACACTCCAGGAGAACCTGGTTATTCAAAAGATTTCCAGTGCCCTGGTTAAACAAATCCTGAATCATCTTTCTAAGAAAGCTGAAAAAGAAAAAGAAAAATATGAAGCGTTCTGGAAAGAACATGGTAAAATTTTCAAGTTTGGATACAGCGATTATGCCAACAAAGATAAATTTGCCGAATTACTGCGTTTTAATTCATCTGCCAATGAAAATGCCGACCAGCTGACATCACTTAATGAATATGTTGAGCGCATGAAAGAAGAACAGAAAGAAATTTATTACCTGACCGGCGCCAGTCGTGAAGCCATTGAATCGGATCCGCATCTTGAAATTTTCAAACGCAAAAAACTGGAAGCACTTTATCTGTATGAACCGGTTGATGAGTTTGCCCTGAGCGGTTTAAGTAAATTTAAGGATTTTGAACTTAAACCGGTGGAACAGGCTGATCTTGCCAAGCTGGATTCCTTCAAAGAAGAAGAAAAAGAAGGCGAAGAAAAAGCCGAAGAATTAAGTAAGGGCGATGAAAAAATTTTTGAAAAGCTTTTAAAACGCATCAAGGATATTTTAGGTGACCGTGTCACGGAAGTGCGTGAATCAAAAAGATTGCATGACAGCGCATCCTGCTTAGTAAATCCTGATGGCAGCATGACATCACATATGCATAAAATGATGCAGATGATGAATAAAGAAATGACTCCGCCGCAAAAGGTAATGGAAATAAACAAAAACCATAAACTGACGCGCAACCTTCTTAAAATTTACAAGAATGATCCGCGTGACGCGTTTATCGATAATGCAGCCGAGCAATTATATGAATCTGCATTATTGCTGGAAGGTTATTTAACAGATCCGCATAAGCTGGTGAATAGAATCAACAAAGTCCTTGAACAATCCAGCGAGTGGCATCCTTCTTCTAAATAGAACTTTCAGGGGTTGTCGCTTTTGGGACAGCCCCTTTTTTATTTTTGACATTTGTAAAGAATAAAATCTATTCCTGCAGTTTCGCAGACGAACCCACCATTAAAAAGTCCTTACCTTCCTTGATTTTGTTCGATGGTGCAGCTAAATTTGCTATCTTGTAAAATCACCACTTTTTTGCGGAGAAACTTAATGCGCGTGCTGAAATTTTTTCTTTTTTTACCCATCTTTCTGTTTGCCCAGACAACAGATTTGTTTTTTTCGGAATACATTGAAGGAACAAGTTTTAATAAAGCCATAGAAATTTTTAATCCAACGGACCAGACTGTTGATTTAACATTGTATATGATGCGCGGGTCATCCAATAATGCAACGGGTTGGGAAAATGATTACACTTTTCCGGCAGGTGCACAAATCGAACCGTTTGATGTATATGTAATAGCCGACGATGGTGCGGATCAGGCTATTTTGGATGCCGCAGATTGGATAACCAGTGGTTTTGAAACCGGTTATAATGGCAATGATGCGCGCGGATTATTCCTGATAAACGGCGATGTTCTGCTGGATCTTCTGGGAGATCCAAATAATCCGGATGCCCTGGATTACAGTGTTGCGGGTATTTCTTCCGGAATGACAGAGCATACATTAATCAGGAAGAGCACTGTAAGTAAAGGTAATACGGATTGGAGCAGTTCTTCCGGTACAAATGCAACCGACTCTGAATGGATTGTGCGTGATCAAAATGATTTTAGTGATTTAGGAAAACATACTTTCGAAGGTGGCAATCCTGTAATATCAGGCAGTGGGACCGGCAGTGCAGTTGTTTCACCAGCGAGCGTCGATGCCGGAGAAACGGTTAACCTGGAATTTACCTTCAGCACAACAGATACTTTTGAGTTAAGCCAGATTAAAATTCTTATTCCTTCAGACTGGCAATGGGGCGGCTCCAGTCAGCTAAGCAACACAGCATTTGCTGCCGCCACAAGCACTATAATTAATGATACTCTGATTATTGATAATACAGCAGTAAATGACCAGGATTCAGGTATACTTGAAATCCAGAATATTACAGCGCCTGCGCAGTTCAGTAATTCAGTTTTCGAAGTTTTTACAGCCACGGCAGGGAACACAGCTAAAAAGATCAGTGGTTCTCCGGCAGTACGTGTTGTTTCAGCTGTAACCATTGAAGATATTCAAAACAATTTTAATACTTTTAACGGACAGGTTGTTACGGTAAAGGGTGTTGTTTCGATTGGTGCGGGTATTACCACAACCAGCTGGACCGACGCATACATGCAGGATACAACCGGGCGTGGAATAAATGTTTATCGTTCCGGTGAAATTGTTACAGGGCTTGATCGCGGTGCGGAAATTAAAATTACCGGAACAGTTGCTGAGTTTTCCGGAACGACTGAAATAACGGATTTTACTTTTGAGACAATTTCCACGGGAAATGAAGTACCCGCTGTAGAAAAGTTGAGCATTTCCGAAGCATCAAATACTGATCTTGAAGGCACCATGATTGAAACTGCCGGGATTATAGAAGAAATTTTTGCCACAGGCGGCGGGACAAATGTTACAATAAATGATGGTATCGCAAGTGTTGTTATCCGTATCTGGGATAGCTCAGGTCTTAATTTAGCTGCTTATTCGGTAGGTGATACATTAGGTGTTCGCGCGATAATAGATGTTTTTAACAGTGAAGCGCAATTATTAGTCGCATACCAGGAAGACCTGTTTTCAGGACAGCTTGAATCAACTGCGGATGGAACCGGTACTGCAACTGTAACTCCAAATGAAGTTGAAACCAGCTCAGTCAATACGCTTACGTTTGAAATTACTGCAACGGCAGCCGAAGCGCTTGACCTGTTGCAGATTCAGATTCCTTCCGAGTGGCAATGGAGCGGATCTGCCGGGGATGTTACACTGGGTGGCGGATTAGCAGCAGCAGTTTCTCAAACGGCCGCAAACTCTGTCTCGATTAGCGGAGCAGATTTGACGCAATCGGAAACAGGAACCATTGCGATAAGTAATTTGACGGCACCTGCAACAGACACGCTTTCAACGTTTGTGGTTAAAACGGCAATGACTGGCGGAACGCTTACGGAAATTGCAGTTTCGCCAACGGTAACAACCGGTTCAGGCACGCAGGTTGAGATTACAGCTATCGCTGATATTCAGAATAATTATAATACTTACAGCGGTAAAAACGTTATCATAGAAGGTGTGGTTGCCATAGGTTCGGGAAAAACTACCACTACCTGGACAGACACGTATGTTCAGGATGAATCCGAGCGCGGAATAAATGTATATCGGGCCGGTGAAGTTGTGGCGCAGTTAGCCCGGGGAAATAAGGTCCGGATCACTGGAACGGTGGAGGATTTTTCAGGAACAACAGAAATTACCAATTTTACTTTGCAGGTTATCTCGACCGGCAATGATGTTCCCGGCGTTAACAAAATAACGGTCAGCCAGTCAAATAATGTCGATCTTGAGGGAACGATGATTGAGACGGCAGGCATCATAACCGATATTTTTGCAGTTGGCGGCGGTACAAATGTGACCATTGCAGATGCCACAGGCAGCATTGTTGTTCGTATCTGGGATAGTACAGGATTAAATTTATCTGCATTAGCGCTTGGCGATACTCTTGGTGTACAGGCTGTAATTGATACATATAACGGTTCGGCACAACTGCTGGTGGCGCACCAGGAAGATCTTTTTGATGGAGTTTTAATTACACCTGCTGAAGGCAGCTCGACAGTTGCCATAACACCGGGTGCTGTTGAGCCATCTGAAGAAACTGATCTGACTTTTACTTTTAATGCTACATCACCGGATACAGTTAACCGGATATCAATAAATGTTGCTGCAGACTGGCAATGGAGCGGCACGACAGCTGATATCAGTTTGTCAGGATCGCTTTCATCAGCAAATCTGAGCATCAGCGGATCCCTTATAAATATTGAAAATGCACTGCTGTTGCCATCAAATCCCGGTACATTAACGATTAACAATATTACAGCTCCTGCTGTTGATACAGTTTCTGTTTTCGCCATTAAAACGGCGGGGAACACAGGCACACTGACTTCGATCAAAACGTCACCGCTTGTCAGGGTTGGAATAGGCACGAACATCAGCACCATTTCCATAGCAGACGCCAGAGAACAGGGAGATGGGTCCACAGTTACAATTAAAGGTACGATTGTTATTGGTGCGGGTATTCTGCGAACAGATTTTACTTCCGCCTATATTGCCGATGAAACCGGAGCCGGGTTGAATGTCTACGACGGCGGGGGAATTGATCCGGATATAAAACGCGGCAATTTTGTAATCATGGAAGGGACATTGACTGAATTTAATGGGGTTCTTGAAATTGAAAATTATAGTGTTACCGTGATTCAGCAGGATGCCGCTTTGCCCGATCCAATTGAACTTACGACCGGTCAGGCCGGATTGGTGGACTACGAAGGCAGTTTTGTAAAAATTAAAGGTGTTATCACGGGAATTGTGACAGCCGGGGCAGGGATCAACCTTTACCTGGATGACGGAAGTGGTGAAACAACCGTACGTATATGGACTACCACAGGTGTTGATCTTTCGCAATACACCGAAGGCGACTTTGTTACTGTGACAGGTGTCCACAGCGTGTTTAATAATGCAGGACAGATTTTGCTTGCTTACCAGGAAGACATTGCAACGATTGACCAGGGCGAGATGCCTGTCAGTCTTGATGTGCCAAACAAACCTTTTGCACCGGATAAAGGTGAAAAACTGCCTTTAACATACAGTTCCGGTGGAAAACAATCTCATGTTACCATACGAATTTATGATCTGGGCGGGCGGCTTGTTACCACATTGTATGATGGTGAAGGCATTTCGCTTGAAGTTACGCGTGAATGGGATGGACGAAATGAGCTTGGTGAACAGGTACCAATCGGCACTTACATTTTGCATTTTGAAGTTGTAAATGATCAAACAGGAAAAAAGACAACAAAGGTAGCTCCTGTTGTAGTCGGAACGGTATTGTCCCGTTAATATCCTGTCTGGGAGCTAAAATAGATATTGAAAATTATAACCGGAAAATTTTATGAAATATGTTATCCTGATTCTTTTTATATCCATTAACCTGGTTTCGGCAGGAGCTTTCGATGATCGGTTTCCATCGGCACGTGCCGCCGGGATGAGTAATGCCGTTGTTGCTGTTACCAACGATGTGTGGGCGGCCTATTATAATCCTGCGGGGCTGGCATCAATCCAAAATTATCAGACAGGCTTTGCTTATCAAAAACCATATAATTATTCGTTTTTTACGAGTGTTTTTGGCAGCGCGGTTATACCGATCTCTCCGTCTTACGGATCTGCCGGGGTTGCTTTTGAAAGCTTTGGAGTAAAATACAAAGGAAACACACTCAGCCAGGAATATGTAGCCACCTTATCGCATGGGTTTTATCTTTTAAACGACATTCATACATCGCTCTCGGTTGGCTACAATTTAAAATATTATCATATGGACCTTGGAGAATCTATCTCGGGTATTGAATTGGGAGCAGGTGGAACTTTTGGTATGGATTTCGGCATCCAGGCATCGGTTTATAAACGTACCTATTTGGGATTGTATGTTTATAACCTGAATGCTCCGACTTTGGGTGTGGATACAGCCCAGGATCTTCCAAGAAGAGTGGTTGTTGGCGCTGCATACAAGCCTTACAGCGGACTGACCACAGCCATATCGATGAACAAATCTGTTGGCTATGATACTGAAATCGATGGTGGTTTTGAATTTGCTTTAATTGATATGCTTGATCTGCGTTTAGGTGCAAGTACAAATCCGAGCCGTTTTACAGCAGGCTTGGGTATAAAATTTGAATCTTTTCAGTTTGATTATGGATTTCGTTCACATCCAGTGTTAGCTGAAACACATAGTTTTGGTTTGATGTACACCTGGTAGTTGCCGCTAAGATCACGAAAGACACGAATAAAAAAAACCAATAGTTGATTAGATTTTTGTTTAAAGAAAACCGTGAATATAGAAACAAAGAAAGTTAAACCATTGATAAATGATGATTTAATCTATAAGGAGGAAGTTTTTAATATTATTGGTGCAGCTATTGATGTACATAAGCACCTGGGCTCGGGCTTTCTGGAAGCCGTCTATGAAGAAGCCCTAAGTATCGAATCACGGGAAAGAAAAATACCATTTCAAACTCAAAAAGAATTAGCGGTTTTTTATAAAGGTAAAAAGCTTTCAAAATGTTACTACGCAGATTTTGTAGCATATGATAAAATAATTGTTGAACTGAAATGTATTCCGCGATTGACTTCAAAAGAAGAAGCACAAATTATTAACTACTTAAAAGTGACGGGATTGAAGCTTGGAATACTTATTAATTTTGGTTCTGTAAATAAATTGGAATGGAAAAGATTCATTTTTTCAAAGGATTAAGAGTAACTAATCAAATTTATTATTAAAATTTTGGCGAAAATAAATGTTCTTAACGGTGGCATCACGATCAATTTTGCAAATTCGATAAAAGTACTGAAAGCAATTCATATGAGTTTAAAGAAATACCAATCAATTTTAAAAATCTTCGCGATTCTTAGTGTTCTTAGCGGTTTTCTATTTGCCCAGGAGACGATCTATTCATCCGAAAACCAGCTGGATATTAATAATGCATCGCTTGAAGAAATTCAGGGTTTACCGGTTTCTGCAGATCTCGCTCAACGTATTTATAACCGATTGACATATCGTGGCGATTTTAAAAATATTTATGATTTGCGAAAAATTGAAGGCATTGATCAGGCTCTTTTTAATACCCTTAAGCCACTGATCAGGGTTGAACCATTTCGCGAACTCAGCAGCACCCAGCAGCGCATCGAAGATGTCTATTATCAGCTGGATCGCTGGAGTGGCAACGAAGGCACTAATGATGCTTTTATTGACTTGTGGATAGAAAAGATTCTGGAACCGCTTAATGTTAATTCCGCAAGGTATGATGAATTAATCAATCTTCAGAACATTTCACCTGTTGATGCTGTGGCAATTATAAACTACCGGAATGACACAGGCGGGATTCGCGGTCAGAGGGATCTGCGCGGAATACCAGGACTCTCCTATTACGGGTACAGCAATGCCAGTAATTTTGTTGACTACAGCGAATCTGCTTTGATTGATGAAGAAAAATTTCATGGGCATATAACCGTACGTATGGATAACACCCCTTTTATGACGGAAGAAGGAGATGTAAACCAGGAAATCGGCTTAGGCCTTACAAATCTGAGCAGTGCATTTTACCAGGGTGTAAATACCCAGCCTAATCAATATATAAAAAGTCGTTTTACTTACGATCAAAAATATAAATTCGGTTTTTCCTTTAACCGCTATCTGGGTGAACCGGTTTATTATTATAAAGACACTCAAATTCCTAAAATGAAATTCTTTGCCGGTGTTGAAAACATTAAATGGGGCGATATTGAGCTTCGCAAAGCCTATCTGGGAAATTACAGTGTTACTTTCGGGCAGGGTGTCATAATGGAAAACACAGATTTCTTTGTTCCCCGAAAATCCGGTTTTGGATTCCGTAAGCGTTTCAATGGCATAACAGGTGATAACTCACAAACCCGTGAATTTGCACTTCGCGGAATCGCAGCAGAAGTGGGTTATAAAAATTTTAGTGCAACCGGCTTTGTTTCCTATAATGACAGGGATGCTATTTTAAATAAACAGGTGAATGACTCCACTCTTGGTAATAGTTTCAGCCAGTTCATCATTTTGGATCAGCGCTTCCGTTATGCTCCGGATGATGCATCGCGTTTACCCGACCAGAGCGATCTTCCCTGGCTCGATGCGGTAACAGAGCTGACCTACGGCGGACACTTGCAGTATGATTTTATGCCGGGAACCTGGCTGGGATTGACCTATTATGAAAGTGCCTATAACCGTTACCTTGATCCAAATCCTGAAGAAATAACAGCAGATGATAACTGGACAGCCCGTCAGGTTACCACGGATACCGAAATTAAACAAAGTTATGGTGGTCCAATCTCACGCGGAACAAATCCGTTCTGGGATGATGCCGTTTCCTTCCGTCGCATTTACGGATTTGATTTTCAGGCAACAATTGAAAACCTGGCGCTGATGGGTGAGTATGGTGAACTTGATAAAGGTGGTAATTTCTTTAAAATGGGAGATGATCCGAAAGCATTGGTTTTATCAGCCTACCTGCAATATCCCAGCTTTAACATGCTGGCACTTTACCGTAATTATGATGTCGGCTATGACAACCCTTACCAAAGATCATTCTCAAATTATCGCCGTTTTAAAGGCACTATTTTCGAAGATTATTATTATCTCGAATCAGCACTATACGGCCAGTTATACACAAATGCTGCTCAGCCGCAGGCAGAAGAAGGTTTTTACCTGAACTCTTTCTACCAGATCAGCCGTGAACTGACCACCCGTTTTGAATATGATAACTGGACACGTAACGCGGATAAAGCCAACCAGTACAGGCTGGTCGGGACGCTTGATTATCGTCCTGTTTTTCCGCTGCAGATCCAGCTGCGTCAGAAATGGCAGGCACGTGATGAAGAAAATGATATTACCCTGCGCTATTTTAAAAGTCTTGAATTTCGCGGAAGAATCCGTGCCCGGCTTTCAAACTTTAATGACATGACACTTTTTTATGCCAATGGAAAAACACTGGTACATCCGCGTCCGCGCGTATTTGGGGATATTGTTCTGGATGGCGAAGCGTTTGGTGCAGGTATGACGCATAACTTTAATAACAACCTGAAACTTAGTGCATCACTTTTTCATTACCAGGGTTTCTTCTGGAATTTTGAAGATACACAGTTTGTGGTTATGGAAAGTACCCGTGGGGCATTGCGTTACTGGCTTTCACTTTACATGCGCTTAAATTCGTTTGTTTCGATGCGCATGAAATATACCGGTGATTTTCAGCAGCCTGTCCAAAATATTGTTTTTGATCCGAATACTGTTGAACGTGTTCGGAAGCATCAGAATTTATTTTACCTGGAATTTAATTATAATTTTTAAGCGATTTGAACAAACAGAGGCTTTAATGAAGAAATTTTTAATCCTGTTCCTGGCAAGCACATCTTTATTTGCCCAACGGATAAATCTGAATATCGATCGAATCATGTATGGACAATCAGTTTCTGCTGTAACGGCACGTTCTCTTGGTTTAGGCGGAGCAGGTTTAGCAGCCGGCGATGCCTTTATGGCGGCCACACACAACCCTGCCCTTGCCTTAAATAGTGAAGGTACACTAAGTCTGAATGCCGGAGCACGCTTATATAATCTGGAAGAAGACCGCTCTTTCCCGTATTATGATAATTTTGAAGGTTTTGTTGATTACGGATCCTACTACTTTCAAAACAACTGGTATGGCTCTTTTTATGGTCAGCTTGTTTATGCGCCAGATTTTATCAATGCAATGAATCTGCATATTTCCACCGGTTATATTCCGTTTATGGATTTTAACTATAACTATTTTGAAGAAGTGCGCAGTACAGGTTTTGATGATGGTCTTCTGGCTTACAATATCATCGAAAATGAAGGAATGCTATCACTGATTCCCCTGAATATTGCCGTTGAACCATTTGAAAACTTAAATGTTGGCTTTGGAGCAGGGCTGATCACCGGAGATGTAAGCTATTATGAACATATTGAATCAAAAAGCCTGGCTTTATCAAACTTAGATACGACAGTTCAAATTGACAGTAAACTGGACGGAACGCCATTGCTTTTAAATGCCGGATTAACTTATCAGGTGGATGAAAGACTGACTGTCGGTGCCTCGTATCGTCTTCCCTACTCGGTTAAAACAAAAGCCGTAGCTTCTTATGATAATATTGTGGATACAACAGGAATGGCAAGGACTGTTGATTACCCGGCCCGCATAGGAGCAGGTATTGATTACCGTTTTGAAAATATCCTGGCCGCGCGTTTAATGATTGATTATTATTATGAGTTCTGGAGTGATTTTAAAGATAGTTGGAATAAAGACCTGTCTTTTGATGATACCTATAATATCCGTGTTGGAGTTGAGCATATTTTCTTCGATGACATACCTTTCAGAGCCGGTTTTAATTACGGAACAATGCGTGAAGATAAAAGTCTAACCCAGACAGTGCTAAGTATTGGAAGCGGCTACAACTTTAAAGGTGTGCAGCTGGATTTCGCAGCCGGTTATGCTCAGAATGAATATTTCCAGCAGGATATGTATGCGGATAATTTGTTCGCGCTAGAAATACGTGAAAGGCCGATCTTTCCGTTTCAGACAGGTACTGTAAATGTGGACCGTGTTAGCTGGACGGAATATTTTGTACGCCTGGATCTAAGCTATACATTTTAAACCTTGCTTTATGGAATCAAAACTATGAAAAAAATTCTGCTTTTTTTGTTTGTTGTCAGCCTTTTATCTGCACAGGAAAATTCAAAAAAAATCTATATGTTCTATACTAATGATGTGCACGGAGGCATTGCAGAAGTTGAAGCTACATTTTTAAATCCAAATTTTCCACCGATGCTGGGTGGCGGCGCATCAGCCGCATCAATTATCTCCAAATACCGCGAGCTAGCTGAAAAAAACGGTGATATCTTTTTACTTTTTGATTCCGGCGATATTTTCCAGGGAACGCCGCTGGGTACAAAAACCGCCGGTCAGGCAATCATTGATTATATGAATATGGTTGGTTATGATGCCGCTGCTGCAGGAAATCATGATTTTGACCTTGGTAAAGATGTTTTTATTGAAATGACAAAGTCCGCCAAATTTCCTATCCTTGCTGCTAATATTAAGGATAAGAATAGCGGTAACGTTTTTGAATATGTAAAACCCTATGTGATGCTGGAAAAACAGGGTTTGAAAATAGGCATCTTTGGAATCAGCACGGAAGCCACAGAAAATATGAGCTTTGCTGAACATATTAAAGGATTGGATTTCACATCTGAAAAACCTGCCGCTGAAAATGCTGTTGCCGAACTTAAAAAAATGGGCGCCGATATCATTATCGGAATTACACATCTCGGTTTACCATATAATGCGGAAGATGGATATCAGAAACTCCTGGATGCTGAAAAACAGGGAATCACAAAAAAATCGTATCTTAATGCAATGGAAATGGCGCGTTATGTCCCGGGGATTGATGTTCTGTTTGGCGGGCATATTCACAAAGGCTACGATGAGCCCTGGGTTGATCCGGTAAACCATACATTGTGTTTTCAAAATTACGGAAATGGCGGTAACCTGGGAATGGCGGTTCTTGAAATTGACATGAACAGCAAAACCATCGCCGGTTATGATTTGCCGTCCCGGGATAGCGGGTTATTGTTGTTAACTCAGGATCAATACTGGCCTGATCCGCAGGTTCGTGATGCCATTAAAAAACAGCAACAGGAAGTTGAAAAAGGTTTTGATGAAGTGGTTGGCGTCACTGAGTATGCTCTGACACGCGCACAGGGTGAATCACCTATGAATAACCTGATCTGCGATGCCATGATTGATGCAAGTGGTGCTGATTTTTCATTTACAAATTTTGGTGGTGTGCGTTCCGATCTGCAAATCGGTCCCATTACACCCCGTGATTTATTTAAAGTTCTTCCTTTTGGTAATTCAATTGTTGTCCTGAAGATGAAAGGCACGATGCTTCGTGAATTGTTTGAAAGTAAACTTTCTGGTAATCGTGACGGACTTGCCATAGGCGGTGGAAAGATCATTTATGACCGCAGCCGTCCTGATGGAGAGAAGATTACAGAATTTATAATAAATGGCCAGGAATTGCAGCCGGATAAAGATTATAAAGTCGCCATGACTGACTATCTTGCAGAAGGAAATTCTGGTTTATCGCTGCTGGAAACTGTCCCTGAAAAAGATATAGACCGCACGGGTATTATTCTGCGTGAAGCCGTAACTCAGTTTGTTGCAAAAGAGACCCCGCTAAAAATTAAAAATGACGGACGCTGGGTTAGGAAATAATCTGATTCACTTTTTGCGTTCTTACATATCCTGGCTTAATACTGAAGTCGGATACATTTAATCATAAATTTTAATTTTGAGTATGTTAAAAAACGTTACAGCAGTACTTGTAGCCGGCGGCCAAAGCAAAAGATTTGGTTCGTCCAAAATAATCGCCGAATACAAGGGCAGAAGACTTATTGATTATGCAATCGATGTACTGAAGCACATTTCAGATGATTGTTTTATTGTTGCTAATTTTGATAAAAGTGAAATAGATACATCTATTCCAGTTTTTAAAGATATCATAAGTGGCTGCGGACCATTATGTGGTATTCATGCAGCACTGAATTATGCAGATAAAAAATATGTGGCTGTGTTACCTGTTGATATGCCCGAGCTGGCATTTGATGTTTACAGATTCTTATATCCTTCTGTAAGTGATGATCATCCGGCAGTTGCAGTTTCTCATAAAGGATTAGAACCTTTAGTAAGTATATGGCCAACAGCACAGCTTAATAATTTTGAAAAAGCAATTTCTGAAAATGAATATAAACTGCACAAAATTCTCAAACAGCTTAACGCACACGAAATTGAGTTATCTCAAATAATGCCAAGCTACCAGGAAAAATGGTTTGAAAACATTAATTACAAAAAAGATCTGTCTTTATTGGAAAACCGTACTCAAATAAAAATCAATTCTAAACAATCTGCACACTAAACACTTCTTCTATTCATAGCGGATGGGTATATTCACGCCTTCCGCAAGATCTTCTTCGGATAAATTATATTTTCGGCAAAGCCCGGCAATAATTATATCTTCAGCTGTTTGTAAATCTGATTTAGATAGATTAATGATCAGATCATAATGGGTAGCATCATCTATGCGTGATTTAAAATTGTGAACAATAAAAGATGCTTGTTCTTCCTGCTCCTGCTTTAGCTTCTTTGCATCAATTTTGAGCATATTTTCATTGTTTAAAATATTATGCAGCCGCTGATCAAAATCTTCAACTACCCTTATTTTAAAGGCCATACTATCAGGCAAGATAAAATTTGCACCGCGCCCAAGAATAATGGCGTTACTGTGCCGGCCAAGGGTTATGATTGTTTTAGCCAGTTGCTTCAGATACATTTCATTGCTCATCTGCTGGCTGTTGATCAGCGTGGAAATCAGATTTTCTATATCATTGCGGGAACGTTCATCGAACAGCTTGATTATATCTTTGTGAATATGTGTGTTGTGTGCTATATATTCGACGATTTCACGTCCGAATATTTTCCAGTTAAGCCGTTTGGCTAACTGTTGCGATAAGTACCCTCCACGACTACCGGGCTCTCGGGAGATTGTGATGTTAGGGAACAGGCCGGATTTTTTTGCAGTAGTAGTTTTGTGTGAAGTTTCCCAAAAGCTAATCTGTTTCGATATCAGGTTTTCGATGGGTACTTGTTTATTAAGTTTAAACATATGCACCTCATGGTTTGATAGCTTTTTACAAATGAATCTACAAACTAAATTTGCTGCTAACAACAATATTCAGAGTATTTTATACGGCTCATTGTTTTTGGGTTAAATTTATATTAACAACTTCGGCTGGTGCATGATAGCGCATGGGAGCAAGACTTAAACCGATTCCGGTTGTAACGATAATCTGCATATTATTCAGTTTATAATATCCTCGGTAATAAGAGGTTTCAAAGGTGCTGGGAGCATATGGAATTCCGAAAAAGTGATTAACTATTTGTCCACCGTGAGTATGTCCGGCAAGAAAGATGTCGTAATTATATTTGGCTGCAAGTTGTACCAGAAACTCAGCAGGTTGATGAACCAGTAAAATTTTCAAATCTGCTGCCGGTGCTTCAGACATCAGCTTTTCGGCTTTTTCAGCCGTTATTCGCTGGCTGTAAATATGTGTTATTCCGGTGACTAAAATTTTCCGGGAATCTTTTTCAATAATCTGGTGCGCGTCTTTTAAGAAATTCCAGCCGCAGTTTACCAATCCCTGTTCAATACTTTGCGGGTCAGCCCAAAAGTCGTGATCACCCAGGCAGGCAAAATTGCCGAAAGTAAATTTTTTTGAACATAACAAATCAACAGCTTCTGAAATAAATGTTTTTCCACTGGTAACAATATCGCCGGCAAAAAATACAATATCACTGTCCAGTTTGTTGTATTTGTCTTTAAAACTATCAAGTTTTGAATTGTTTGTATAGCGATCTACCTGAACATCGCCAATCAAACCGATAGAAAAGTTATCGAACTCATCCGGTAGATTTTCCAATGAAATAGTGTAATTTGTAGTTCGGATTGTTGTTGTATCAAAATGTGTTTTTATCGGGACATATAAAACGAAGAAGGCTACAATCAGCAGTTTTAGTTTATTCAGAATATTATAATTGCCGCCGGAATATTTACTGTGTTTATACTTTGGTAACAGCCAGGAAACAAAATCGACTAAAGCAAAGTAAGGAATACTCTCCAGTAAAAATATCAATCCCCACCAGAACGGGAAATAGAATATGTAATCCTGCCAGCCCACGTTTTCACTGTATATAAAAAGGGTACCGGGTGTGTTAAACACATAGCTGAACAAGGCAATCAGTGGAGCACTGAAGAGAAGCATGAGTGGTACTAAAATCCACCATCGGCTAAATCTTTTTTTGGTGAAAGTATATAAAAATGCGCTTCTCAATCTGAGAAATAAATAAATGTAAAGCGGTGTGGTTAACAATAAGATGTAAAGCATCATCCGAACAGACCAACCCATACTACCCCAAATTATTTAGCAGTTATTATTTTATGATTTGAACCAGGTCACCGGTTTTCATCCATCCATTATTTTGGTGAATTGCATTTTGTCCAAACCGCACACCACCCGATTCAGAGCGGCGATAGGTGGCCAGTGTTGCCAGCGGTTCCTTGGATTTTTGTAAGGTTTTTTGATCAATGGTTGTAATGACACAGCGGATACACGGCTTAACAATATCAAGTACAACTTCACCAATTTTAATTTGTTTGATTTCATCTTCCTGGTATGGAGAGCAGCCTTCAATTACTATATTTGGCCGAAAACGATCCATAGGAAGCGTTTCTTCCATACGGCTGTTTAAATCTTCAAGTGATGCTGTTGAAATTATCAAAAAAGGAAATCCGTCCGAAAATCCGACCTGATCCGCCGCCGACAGCGCATAATTCTGGTCAACAATTCTTTGATGGGATTTGTGCATAATAACTAAGCGGGATTTCATCCCGATAAATTCACTTATCCAGGCTGAAATTTTCTCGCCTTGATCCACGGCCATACAGGAATCATTCCAAACCTGAACAGGATATGTGACTCCCGTTTCATCAATCCGGATTGTGCATGGTGTTTTTCCGGGGGCATCTAATGTCAGCTCAGTCTTATTGAGTTCGGGCCGGATTAATGCTAATACCGGTACATCACGCTGAGTGATAAACAAGCCTTGTTCATCCACGATCATAAATATTCTGTCGTTAATAAATCCCCTTGGACTGGCAAAAGCTTTGGTTAAACTAATTCCAGCACACGATTTTACAGGATAATAATTCAGCGCAGCTACGGTTATATGATTCATTGTTTTCATCCGGGAATGTTAAAAAATCAAAATCTAAAAAATTTAGGGCATGTCATGCGAAATTAAATTTCATACAAGATCTTATTATTGACAGACTGGAACCAGGATCAGAAAATTTCTTTCTTTTTTTGAAACCTTATTTTTATTTAGATTTAAAAGAAGCCTTATTGATCATATTTATTAAAAACGGAGTTATCATGTCTTTATTGTTCTACAAAGTTCTGCATCTGGTAGGAATTATTATGCTATTTGCCGCTCTTGGCGGCGCTATTGTACGTGCTGTTTTAGCACAGCAATCACCTAAGCTTGAAAAATTTGTTTTAATGAACCATGGCTTAGCCCTGTTAATTATTCTTATTGCCGGATTTGGTCAGCTGGCAAAAATTGGTATGACCTTCGCCGGCTGGGTAATTGTTAAAATGTTTATCTGGCTGATTATGGGTGCCTTAATACTTCCTATTAAGAAAAAGCCTGAATTGAATATTGTCTGGTGGATAACAGCACTGGTTCTTGGAACAGTTGCTGCAATTATGGGTGTCTATAAGCCATTTTAATGATTAGCGTGTAAGTGCCGGATTGTGCAGTATGTAACCGTGTGCATCATGCCGGTACTTGCTTTTTAGTTTAAGTGTATCGGCCGGCATTACCGACATAAAACCGAATTTTTCACGCAGTTCATCAATGGCGCTGTTGAGTGATTCTTTGCGTGATTGTTCACTGAAAAGAAAATGCTGATAGTTGACGGGGTGAATATTGCCGGCAGAAACACCCACGTGACGGATACGGATTCGGCGAAGCGTCATTTCTGTAAAAATAGTATCAACCATACGGTACATTTCCGTGGAATCGTTGGATGGCTGAATAAGGCTTTTGCTGCGGGCGATACGCGTAAAGTCGGAATAGGCCAGTTTTACGCCAAGCGTCTGGCAATTAAGTTTTTCTTCACGCAGCTTGCGTGCAATGCGCTCGGTAAGGTACTGCAGGCTGCCCTTTATCATTTTAGGATCTGCGGTATCTTCGGAGAAGCTGGTCTCCCGGCTCAACTGTCGCGGTATAATTTTTCGCTGCACTTCGCGTTCATCAATTCCATTGGCCATTTTCCAGATGGTTATGCCGTTTTTGCCAAACAGTTGTTCGACAACCAGTTTAGGAAGTTTTGCCAATTCGCCTACTTTAAAGATATGTAAATCCGTCAGTTTTTCCCGGCCCATCCGCCCGATACCCGGTAAATGTTCAACAGATAATTCCTGCAGAAATTCCATTTCATGATCCGGGGTGATATGAATTATGCCGCGTGGTTTATGCAGGCCCGATGCAATACGGGCGATCATTTTATTACTGGCAATACCAATCGAGATGCTGACGCCCACCTGTTTTTCCACTTCTTCGGAAATCATGCGGGCTACGTAACATGGTGACGAATGGATATGTTCCGTTCCGCTTAAATCCAGGTAGGCATCATCGAGCGATGTAAATTCTACGCAGGGGGTATAATTCAGGTAAATTTCCTGGAACACATCACCCACCGCCCGGTAATGGGCATAGTCACCCTTCAGAAAAATGGCATCCGGACAAAGTGCTTTGGCGCGAACCAGTGCCATACCTGTTTTTACACCGCGGGCACGCGCTTCGTAGCTGGCCGTATGCACCACGCCACGCTGCTCGGCGGTACCGCCAACGATGACCGGTTTGTTGCGCAGTTGCGGGTTAAAGCCCTGTTCCACCGAAGCAAAAAAAGCGTCAGCATCAATATGCATTATTGTGCGTAATGTTTTCATTTTTTGACAGGATTTAAAGGATTAAAGTTCCGGGATTTATTCGCGTTAGATTTCATTTTACTCCGGTTCATTCTGTTAATTTTATCTGAAATATTTACCCGTCCATACAGACGCGGGCAATCTGCCAGTGCAGGTTGGCATCATCAAACAATAGTTCCACATAATCCGAACTGTCGGCGCGTACCGAAAAATGGTATTGTTTTGTGTAACCCTGGTGATTAACCCAATGACCATTCCACTGTTTTATCTTATACACCCGGCCGTTCCACTTAAAGCGTAAAGGCCGCAGCTTACCGTCTTTAAAATGGCTGATGACTTCAATATCTTCAAAAATGTCTTCAAATTTCATAAGGCAAAACATCCGTGTGTTTATAGACAAATATACGATCGTACACCTAAATATAAAAGCAAAGCCTGCGGGGTGCAATTAAAAAATAACGGAAATTATAATTCGCGGATAACAGTGACCACTTTACCAACGATTTCAAAACCGGGTGTTTCGCGGTCAATAATCAAAGGGGCGGGATTGCCGGTTTCGGTTTCCAGGCGCACCCGTTTTTTATCGAAGTAAATTTTGCGGATGTAGATTTTATAACCCAGCCGAATAACAGCAATGTCACCATCTTTCATGGGGGCATCGATATGTACAGTCAAAAAATCATCTTTAAAAATGCCGGACTCGGCAAGCCCGTCATCAGCGGCACGGACATTGATATTGCGGCGTGCGTTTTTTCGTGAGTTGGTAATAATCTCACCAAGATCATAGCTGCGATGCGATTTGTAAAAATCATCATTATGATCAAGGTGTACTTCACCAAACAAAGGAATATTGTAAAACTCCTTATCCAGTGTTGTGTCAGATGTAATAATGCGTGGAGTATCTTTAAACTTCATCACGTATTAATTTGCCATTTCACGTATTAAGCCGACCACTTTACCCTGGATGGACCAGTCCCCGGCGGGATAAATGTCCGGGTAGCCCGGGTTTTCAGCTTTAAGATAGGTAACACCGCTTTCCTTCATCAAGCGTTTTACGGTTACTTCATCTTCGACAAGGGCCACAATAATTTCCTTGGAATAGGCAACATTTCCGGAGCGCACTATAACCAGGTCATTTTCAAAAATACCGGCGTTTACCATACTGTCACCGCGGACTTTAAGAGCAAAATAGCGGCCTTCGGTTTTTATCATGGCACGCGGTATAGAGATATAGCGCTCAACATTTTCCTGGGCAAGAATAGGGTACCCTGCAGCGACACGGCCAATCAGCGGTACATCATAATTACTGTTATCTGCCGGCAGATAATCAGGATGAATAATACGCAGCGCCCGCGCAGATGAATCTTTTTCAATATAGCCTTTGGCAACAAGACTGTCGATATGCTTCAGGATGGCATATTTAGATTTAATATTAAGCTTGTCGGCAAGTTCCTGGTATGTAGGAGCGTAACTTTTTTCACGGATATGTTCAGCAATATATTCCAGTATTTCTTTCTGTCTTGCCGTAAGATTGATGCTCATTTGGTGTACTCCCGGTTAAATATACAAAAGTACACCAATAATAATATCAATACAAATGATATGCAAGAGAAAAATGAACACTGGTTGTGCTGAAGCCATATAAATTGGATTAAAGAATCACAAATAAATAGATTTGGCTTTTTCAAACTATTACAGGAATTACAATGAAGATTTTTAACTATACATACATTTTAATTATTGCTTTTATTTTCTGTCTTCAGGCATCCGATAACAATTCTTATCCGCAATACCGCCAGGTAAAAATAAATTTTGAAAACAAAAGTCAGGTGCAGGATTTGGCGAAATCCGGATTGATATTTGATCATGTTGCTGTTGAAATAGGCAAGGGGGATGCATTCAGCTACACAGCTGTTCTTAATGGGTCTGAATTTGATGTTTTACAAAATTCCGGGCTTCGTTTCAGTGTGGAAAAAGAAGACCTGATCGCTGACTATAAAAACCGTGAAAAATTTTCCATAGCACAGGTTGAAAGCTGGGATGATCATGATCCGCTGAAAGGATTTGAACTGGGCAGCATGGGCGGTTTTTATACTTTGGATGAAGTGCTGGCAGAACTGGATTCCATGTTTGTTTTATACCCTGAGCTTATTACTGCAAAGGACTCCATAGGAACAACTCATGAAGGACGAACCATCTGGATGGTTAAGATTTCAGACAACCCGGATCAGGATGAAAATGAACCGGAAGTGCTGTTCACTGCATTGCATCATGCCCGTGAGCCGGGAAGTATGATGACGGTTGTTTATTTTATGTATTACCTGCTTGAAAATTATGGAACAGATGAAGAAGTCACTTACCTGGTTAACAATCGTGAATTATTTTTTGTACCTGTCGTTAATCCGGATGGTTTTGAGTATAATCATCAAATGTCTCCGGATGGCGGCTATATGTGGCGTAAAAACAAACGCGACAATAACAACAATGGCATTTTTTCTGAAAACGATGATGGTGTTGACCTGAATCGTAATTACGGTTACGGTTGGGGGTATGACAATAATGGTTCAAGCCCGCTTGCAGGATCGGATGTCTACAGGGGACCGGAGCCGTTTTCAGAACCGGAGACACAGGCTATCCGTAATTTTTGCAATCAGCGTCAATTTAAGATTGCCATGAATTATCACACTTACTCCAACCTTTTAATTTATCCGTGGGGATTTATAGCATCTTATGAAACACCGGATTCCAGTGTCTTCCGCAGGTTGGCTTCAGACATGACACAATACAACCAATATACATGGGGCACAGGTGATGTTACAGTTGGGTACCTGACCAATGGCGGATCAGATGACTGGATGTATGGTGAACAAAGCAGCAAGAATAAAATCTTTTCAATGACACCGGAAGTCGGCAGTGGTGCCGATGGATTCTGGCCTGATGCGTCACGTATTTACCCGCATGCACAGGAAAATCTTTATCCTAATTTATATGCAGCCCGTGCAGCCGGTGGTTTTATTGGCAGGGATAGTTTTTACATCTCTCTTGGCGGTGATGAAGATGAATACTTAGAAGCCGGTGAAATGGCTTCTATCCGCTTTGACCTTAAAAATATCGGACTGGGAACAATCAAAAAAGATGAGTTCAGCTGGCAGATAATCTGGGACGATCCCTATGTTCAGCCGGGAGATGCGGATTTATCTGTATTACCGGATAGTCTGATTTCGGGTGAAAGTTTTACAACCAGTAATTATGAATTTGAAATTGATTCACTCGTTCCGACAGGACATATTGTTTCGCTGAAGCTGCAAATAGTTCAGAATGGTTTAACCACTATTGAGCCTTTACAGGAAATCATTATCGGTGAGCCATCGGTATATTTTAGTGATAACTTTGAAACGGCGAACAGTATCTGGGCCCCGGAAAGTCCATGGGGTCGTTCATCTGTCGCTGCAGCAAACGGAAGGTTTTCATTCACCGACAGCCCGACAGGCGACTATGACAATTATCTGAATAAATCGCTATACCTGGATAGTTTACTCGATCTGAGCAGTTATAATACTGCATTTGTTGAATTCAACAGCCGCTGGGACATCGAGGCCGGGTGGGATTTTGCAGAATTTCAAATCAGTAATGATGGTGCTCAATGGCAAAACCTTGCCGGAAAATATACCAAAAATGGTACCGGGGCAGGACGGCAAAC
This sequence comes from Calditrichia bacterium, assembly GCA_020635035.1. Lineage (GTDB taxonomy): Bacteria > Calditrichota > Calditrichia > Calditrichales > J004 > JACKAO01. The sequence continues at coordinate 100,823 of JACKAO010000002.1, read as the reverse complement.
CCTGAACCAACCGGGCTACGATGGCACACAGAGCACCTGGGTTAAAGAACAGGTTAACATCAGCGAATTTATCGCGGAACCATTCTTTTTGCGTTTCCGCCTGCGTTCCGATGAATACGTAACCGGCGATGGCTGGTATATTGACGATTTTAGAATTCTTGTATATAGTGATTCTGTCCTTACACATCTGGCCGGGGATAATAAACAAGCGCTGCGTTTTTCCTTAAGACAGAACTATCCGAACCCATTTAATCCGGAAACACGCATTTCTTTTGAAATGTCTGAGCCGGCAAATGTAAACATTAAAATTTACGATGCTATTGGCAGGGAAATCAAAACCTTGTATGATGGTTTTAAACAGGCCGGAAGCTATCAGCTGACCTGGGATGGAACGAATGATAAAGGTTTATCTGTTGCATCCGGGATTTATTTTTACAGGATGCAGACAAAGGATTTTCAGAGTATGAAGAAACTGGTTCTTGTACATTAAAATACACAACCCGGATAGTAAACTTAAACAACTGCAGGAAAAAGCAGAGATTTTTTATAAAACCCGGTTAAATCATCCAAACCGGGTTTTTAATTTTACTTTTAAAAACTAGAAGCTTCCAAGATCCAGCCACTCCCGGTATCTTTTATACAAATTGTGTGCAGAACGGTATATTGAATTGGGGCTCATAAAGTGGGAAAATTCGAAAGTAATCAGTTTTTCAACACCGGCGTTTTTGGCGACTTCCATTTTATAACGCAGATTTTGCCAGTTGATTGGCAAAAAATTAATAGGCATACCACGCTCAAATGTCTCAACATTCGACCAGGCTTGCAAGCCATGCTTATCGGCAAGTTCTTTATTTATCGACATGATTTCCGGCAGCTCGTAAAAATCCACCTGGCCATCCTGAAATGCAACGATATCAACTTTAGACGACAGATTTCCCAGTATGGTGTCCCATTGTTTATAATGTTCCTGCGGGGTGATCGGATCTTCAAATTGTTTGCGTCCTTTTACATATGGTGACATGAGTACCGGGAGATTTTTGAGCGAACGCAAATGCCCGGTCAGCTCTTCATAAATGCGGATAAGTTTGCTGTCATAAACACTCATTTCATGGCTGAGATACCAACCCTGAAAAGCCGGGTGCTGTCCATATTTCTGCGTGACTTCTTCACTGAAAAACTTATTTATCTCAGCTTCTTTTTCATAATCACCCTTTTGCCAGTGTAAGCCCGAATCATACAAACCAAAGAAAAGTTTCATACCGCAGCGCTGAGCCTGATCAAGAAAAACCTGCACCAGGTCCGTATATACGGGCAGCATCGGTTGGAATGATTTCAGAGCTTCCGAATTGAAAGTGGAGCGATCTTTATAACCACCGCGAATGACGATGACAGTATCAATACCTATTTTCTGCATTGCGTCAAAATCAGCCGCCCATTCTTCGGGGCCCCAGTTGGCAGATGGTATATCGTGTGTTATTTCATCAAGAAAGGTTCCGCTTATTTTCATAGATCATCAACCTTTTCACTGATCAGTTTATGGCAAAGCCAAAGCGTACGCGGAACATGAAAACAGCCTTTGTAAGGACCGCCTTTAAAACGGTGTGTTACTTCGCCGGAGCGGTTCAGATAACCGAACCATTCGCCATGTTCTTTATCCGGGAAATGCTTAAATGTATAGTCGTATGTTTGTTTAAAACGCTGCAAATCAGCGTCATCTCTATGGGTGAAATAATTTAGCAAATGGGCGTAAAGTGCTTCGCAATGCGGCCACCATAATTTCATATCCCATTCTAACTGAACCGGGTTGTAACCACCGCCATCCAGAAAATGAATGATTCCGCCATATTTTTTATCCCAGCCTTTGTCGAATGACCAGCGTACAATATTAGTTGCCAGTTCTGAAAGCTGGTCATCCTTTAAACGGATTGCCCAATGCTGCAGAAACCAGCCGGCTTCAATTGCATGACCGGGATTAAGCAGCCTTCCGGCGGATGTATTAACGATACCTCCATCCGGAGAAATATTTTCATAAACAGTCTGGTCGATAACGTGTTTTTTTATCTGTGCCAGACAAGTATCAACTTCAGTCTGGAATTTAGAGTGGTTATCCCCTGAGAGTTCTTCCATCAGGTTAAGCATGATCATCGGGATGGCCAGCGTTTTAAAACCGGGATCACCGGGGGTTGAAGGTCGTCCGACTAGCGACGCATCCTGTGAGAATTCCCAGATTTTTTCAAATTCCTGCAAAGCTTCCTGTTGCAGGTCTGTTTGGCCACTGGCAATGGCATATTCATTAAGAGCAAGTGTGTAAAAACACTCTGAAAAAATTTTGCGCTGGGTATAAAGGGCCTTGCCATCGGCGGTCAGAGTAAAATGTACACGCCCCTGCGGGGTGATTGCATGCTGCCGTAAAAATTTCATTCCGGACGCTGCTAAATCGAGCCATTCAGGGCGTTGCTGAACTTCACGGTAAAGCTTGCTGAACATCCACACCTGGCGTCCCTGCAGCCAGACATGTTTGGTGCTGTCATAAACACTGCCGTCGCGATCGAGGCAGTTAAAATATCCGCCGTTCTTTTTATCGGGGGAATGCTTTTCCCAAAATGGCAGTACAGATTCAAACAGCTCTTGTTCAAACTGCTTTTTCAGGCTTAGAAAATAATTTTTGTCGTAAGTCATAATGATGTTGGTTCCTGTATATAATCAGGAAATATAGTTTATAAAAGAATAAATTTCTAAGATAAAACAGAATAAAACGTTTTCTTGAAATGGAGGTTTGCTTTAAGGAAGGCTAAAAACTACGCGCACGAACAATTTCCGGTGTTTGCCCCGTCCATGTCCGGAAAGCGCGGAAAAAAGAATTGGGTTCTTCATAACCCAGTAAAAATGAAATTTCTGTGCTTGAATAATCTGTTGTGGAGAGATAATGCCGGGCTAATTCTTCACGTAATTCATCAAGGATTTTCTGGAATGTTGTACCTTCCAGGTTTAAACGTCGTTGTAGTGTGCGGTTGCTGACAGCTAATTTAGAAGCAACATAGTTGATGGAATAGTGGCCGCTGGCGAGTGTCTCAAGCAGGCAGGCACGAACACGCTCCCGGAAAGAAGCGTCGATGGCTAAATCACTCATTCTTTGTTTGAAGGCAGGTTCAAGTAGCGTCCACATAGCATGGTTTGCAGTAAGAAATGGTTTGGCCGCATCCGATGCAGAAAAGGTAATCTTATTTTCAACATCACTTTGTACAGCACTTCCCAAAAAGACTTCGAAGGCATCTGATATCTGTAAATCAAGATGTGTGTGAACCGCCATGGGGATGATTGGCTCACGGATGGCAATGCGTGCCAGCTGAACCCAGAATGTCAGTTCAAACGCGATATAAAGAGCCGGCAGGCTGCGGTCATGGGATAAACTTTTAAAAGAAATTATTGTCTGCTGATCATTTTTTTTCAATGACATGTGTATAGGCGCCACAACCGGTTTGTAATGCGCCATCCGCTCGAGAGCCATATTTAAATCATTACTGCTCAGAAAGGCAATAATCGCCGGGTCAGTGGTTTTGGCATTTATATTTTCAACCAGTTTCAGGGCAAAATCCGGCTTATTATGTGAAACATGAGCCAGGCCTTCCCAGAAACGATAATACTCATCTGCTGTTACCATGGGTGTTTTTCGAAGCAGTAAATCAAGGGGCAGCCGGGCATAACGCAACACATCCTGAGCAGGTATATTTAAATCTTTTAATAGTGCCAGCCAGCCCTTTTCCAAATTAAATTTTGAACCGAGTATCGCTTTCATAACAATCACATATTATAGTTTTATTCGTTAAATGATGCAGCTGGACTTAATTATCCTTCTTTTGTCGGATCACCTGAACTCCAGGCAACACCGTCTCCTTTATCCAGTTTAGCAATGGCAGCCATATCTTCTTCGTCGATTTCAAAACCAAACAAATCGATATTTTGCCGAATCCTTTCCGCACTGGCACTTTTAGGCAGAACGGCATAACCTTTTTGGATACCCCAGCGGAGCAGGACTTGTGCCTCGGTGACACCATATTTCTTCGCCATAACTTTGAACGGCGAATCCGGGCGATCACCATCCGTTTTCATTTGCTCTGTTTTAGCACTCGACTGTCCAGGAACATTGCGCCAGCTTGAGAGCGGAACAAGGCTGCTATAGGCAGTAATTGCGATATTATTGTTTTGCAGGTAAGCGACTAAATCGGGTTTTTGCGACCAGGGATGCAGCTCGATTTGGTTTACATGGGGAAGCGGCAGCCCGGCTTCTTTAATTTCATCAATATGGGACTGGTTAAAATTACTAACACCTATCGAGCGTACCTTACCTTGCTGCTGAAGTTCGACAAAGGCTTTCCATTGTTCAAGGCGTTGTGTTTTAGCAAATGGGGCATGAATTAAATACAGGTCAACGTAATCCAGTTGCAACCTGGCCAAACTGGTATGCAATGACTCAATGGTTGATTCATATGTTTTAAAAGGCTGCCCCCAGGTTTCATTGCCGGGAAAAAGTTTGGTGGTTACAAATATCTCTTCCCTTGATATTCCCATCTCCTCTATTGCTGTTTTGATGCCTGAGCCTACCCCATTTTCATTGCTATAACCTTCGGCAGTATCGACATGACGGTAGCCCGAACGGATGGCCTGGTGCACCAGCGATTGCGCATCTTTATCTTTAATAAGATAGGTACCAAATCCAACCATTGGCATTTTGATACCATTTTTAAGAGTCATATATTTTTGCTGAGTTTTCATCGCATCCTTCCTTTAAGCTTTGACAATTTAAATGGGTTACTGATTTAAATTCAACATTTCTTCCATACCGTTAGCCACATACAGCTTCCGGGTTATATCATGCAAAAGGGTGTTGTACGCTTCAACAGGCTCTTTCAGGAACGTATAATCAACTACCGTTCTGAATGGTTTTTTACCGAAAGGCATTGCCAAAAGATTAACAATGGCGTCGGCAACCTTTTGCGGATCCTGATTTGGATTAGCCTGTAATGCTTGCTGAAGCCCTTCCATTGCAGCTTGCGGAACATGGATCAAATCGCCATATGCCTGGCTCCTTGATTCATCTTTTGGTTGAAGCTGCAGCATAACATCCAGAAACTCCGTTGGCATGGCACCCGGTTCAATTATACAGGACTCGATCCCGAATCCGGCAAGTTCAGCTCTGTAGCTTTCTGCAATTGCTTCCAGTGCGTATTTCGATGCACAATAGGTGCCATAAAACGGGAAGGTTAATCTGCCAATGCCACTTGAGATATGAATAACCGTACCTTGTCCCTGTTTCCTTAGATGCGGCAATGCTGCCCGCACAACACGTTGTACACCATAGACATTGACATCGAACACCTTGTGCATATCTTCAACGGAAAAAAACTCCTGAATGCCTATTGTGCCAATACCGGCATTGTTGATTACCACATCTATCCCGTCCAGTAACTGAACAGCTTCTTCAACACCCTGATGGACACTGCTGTCATCGGTTACATCCATTTCAATCAGCTTAATCCCACTCGATTGCAGCTCTTTGGCAATCGCTTCTCTTTTTCCTGAAACGGACCGTGTTGTTCCGACTACGTTGTGCTGATTTTCCACAAGGGTTTTGCTCATCAAAAAACCCATTGCTCCGGTTGCTCCTGTGATTAAAATCTTCTTATTCATTTTCCTTGCTCCTGTTAAGTAAAATTTATTAACCGCAGTATAAACCAATCACAGGCCTTTGATGCTATTATATCACGCCGAGATTATATCCAATCGCGCCAAAATAATATTTTATCGTGTAATTAAAAACACTGCATATATATACTAATTGTATTGATAATATTAATTCATTGGTTTGACTATTTGCGAAAAAGATGGCATGGAATGTAAAGAAAAGGCAAGGGATCTTGATTTTATTTTATGCAATTGAGAGTGCAGTTACTCAAAAAAGACCGAAAATATTATAAATTAAGATAAAGATTTTTCATTCTTATATGACTGGCATGTGAACGCGCCATACTATTTTTTTGTAAGTGAATAAGTAATGAAATCGGGATTCGTTTTATCGTATTCCGGCAGTTCTTTGAACCCAAGTTTTATTAACAGATTAACAGAACGTTGATTGTTCTTATGACTGTATGCTTCAATGGTTTGAATTTTAATCGTTTGAAAAGCATAATTAATTACCTTGTCTGCAGCTTCATTCATGAATCCTTTTCCCTGGAAGTTGCCCAATAGTTCATACCCGATTTCACATTTCTCCTGTTTTTCTGAAAAATTAAAAAGGCAAACTGTTCCTAAAAATGTTTCATTATCATTCAATACGATGGCCCAGTAAACAGATTCATTTTTTGTGATTTTAACGGTTATCATATTTATAAAGTTTTCGGCATCTTCCAGTGTTCTGCTGGGTTGCCTTTCCAGGTATTTATTTATTTCACTATCTGAACGCAATGCAAAAATGGCATTAACATCAGTTTGCATTAATTGACGAAGTGTTAATCTTTCTGTCCTAAGCAGCGGAAAGGGTGTAAATGCTTTAACTAACATTTGACTACCTTTTATATCTCTAAATATTGCTATCAAAGTGTTACTTAGATGTAAAAATTCAACCAGCGCGACAAAATCAAAACGGTGGTATGAGATTTGTCCGACCTTGCGGAGGCGCACCCCGGTTGATTCTCAGCCGGAGCCGTCTACTCGATTAACGGCGCACCAGATTTGCTTAAATTGCCTTTTTTAATTCCTGATCGATTTTGTCTTTTAAGAACATTTTAATTAGAGATTGATAAGGAATATCTCTCTTGTTCGCCAACATCCGTAGTTCTTCTAACAAAAATTCTGGTAGCCTTAAAGATATCGTTTTTGTAGATGGTTTCAATTTTGAAAAAAACATAGGCTTTGATTTTCGCCAATCAATGTAATCAGTGGAATCTTCATCTGACCAAAATTCTCGCTCTTGATCATCGGTTTGAAATTCAGGAATATTTTTTAATTTGCTCATAATACACTTCCTTCTCTTTTTTATTCATATCTCTCGCGGAGATGACTCGAATAAGATTTTTCCTTATTGTAAACACCACAAAAAGAAATCTTGATGAATCCGTCTGACCTAGTAAAAACCATCTTCTCTCTTCAATTGAATGTGCTGCATCATTCCGTACTAGTAATGGGACATTAAAGAAAACTTGTTCACATTCGTTTTGTGAGACTTGGTGCTTTATCCAGTTCTTTTTTGAATTTCCCTCATCCCAATGAAATCCTATACAATTGTCTAAAATCTTATTCATAGATGTATATTATTAAAATATACCAGAATTTGCAATTACTATTTTTCCAGGCGATGATAACGTCATGTGTTAAGGTGATTTACAGCTTATAAAACTTTCACTCATCAAATTCACGCACCCCGGTTGATTCTCAGCCGGAGCCGTCTACTCGATTAGAGCACATTTAAAATTTTAATATTGGATAATTTAAATTATTTTATTTAATACATCATATCACATAACTACTGCAAAATATAGTAAATCAATCTTATTAAAACAGGCATAATACAACCGTTGGTAATTTAATTTTCCAGCTTAAAGTTTTGGTTTAGTCTCAGTGAATACAGATGCAATCCTATTAAGACTAAAAAGAGTATCAAGATACAAAGCGGGATAATTTCCAAAGTGGTACGCCTGGCAAGAACACCAATCAGTCCGGGAATAATAGCAACACCTAAACTGGCAGCAGCCATTTGCATACCAATGGTGTTGGCGGAAAAGCGCAATCCCACGCGCACGCTGGTCCGGGACATAAACGCTGGGAATATCGGGGCAATGGCAAAGCCGATCAGTGTTACCGAGCCCAGGCTTAGGAATGTCCCCGGATTTAACCATAGCAGCAGCGAACAAAGAATGGCACATATCAAACCATAAAGCACCATATCGTTTACGTTAAAACGTTTGGCAAAAATACCGGCAACAATGCGCCCGATTGTAAAAGTTGCCCAATAACTGCCAACAAGCAGGCCTGCAATTCCGGCATCTATACTTCGTGCTTCAACCAGGAAGCTGTAAACCCAGGTTCCCAGCGAAAACTCGCACCCGGCATATATAAAAAATAACAGGATACTCAACCACACCCCGGGTTGTTTTAGTGTTTCAGTAATCGGTGTTTTGTAGTCTGTTAAAGCTGTGTTTTCATTGTTTGTCTGATCGGATCGTTTTTGGTTCCATACAGGAAGCATCAGCGCAAAAGTCAGGGCAAGCACCACCTGGAATCCGCCGACGATAATGTAACCCATCCGCCAGGAGCCTAAGGAAGTCAGGGTAAAGGTCATTATCAACGGACCGCTTGTAATACCGATGCCATAACTGGCATGCAGCCACTGCATCAATCCTTCTTTAAAATGGGTTGCAGCATAGGTGTTCAGCCCGGAATCGATCGCTCCCGCTCCCAAACCGGCGGCAAAGCCAAGCAGAATAACCATCCACCAGGCGGGTACAAAAGTATAACCAACCAGGGCAATCCCGGTTAAAGCGCAGCTAAATGCTAAAATGACACCGACTCCCAGCCGGCTTATCAAGGGGCCGCTGGAAAAGCTCGAGACAAGATAACCGGCTACCATGGCGGTAAGTAACATACCTGCGGCATCCAGGGGCAGCAAAAAATCTGTACGAATGGATGGCCAGGCTACACCCAAAAGTCCATCGGGCATCCCGAGTGCAATAAAGGCGATATAGGCAAGAATGATAACAGTGCGTCGTGAGTTCATAAAATGATTGATTCGCATCATCCGTTTGCCTGGAGTTTAAAGATTCTTACAACAAGTATTTAATGGACCGGGAGATACATTGCAAACGTCACGGCAAAGGTTAATATGGGAAAAACATTCAATTTTACTTTTCCCGTCCAAAAGTACCAGACTTGGTATTCAAAAAAAGGGCGAATTATCTATTATTATAATTACCACCTGTCCAAAACATCATCCTGAATTTTATCAAGCTCATCCCAGGCAGAAGGGAAATAGTCATCCACTAAATAAAGTAAACGTTCATAAAAACCGTTATAGGTAAAAGATTCGTCAGAAAATACATAGGTTAGAATAAAGTATATTTTTTTCCGTTCCTCCCCGGGCCACCAATCTATATATAAATCATCAAATTCTTCTGCTCCGACTTTTTTCATTTTATTTAAGATTAAATCGGCCTGGTCGCTATCGGCATCATCATCAATAGTTTCATACATTACAAAAACAATGCTGTCACCATAATTATAAATAAAATAATTATATTTTTCTGCCGTCTGAAAATCAAAGTATCCTTCTTTAATTTTATCATATTTTTCTTCAACACTTTTATAACTGGGATCCAATAAAAACAAATAATCTTTGCTCAGGTATTTAAAATGCGTATTTGCAATTTCATCCCATAAATCATCAACTAATTCTCCTTTAAGCTTACAGGCTTTGGCATGGATTCCCCTGGCATAAGTAAGTAACATGGATTTTATCAATCCATTTAACTCACCTGAATCTTCATTTTTATAATAGTAATTGACTGTTACAGTAAACCTTTCATCGTATTTTCCAAATTCAATCTTTGCTTCCGGAAAGCCATTTTTATATTCATTTATTTCTTCCTGCATTCCCTTAACAACTTTATCATAAAGCAATTCATTTAATGGGATAGTGGCAAAAACAATCTGGAAATAATTACCATAATTGGTAATGACAGTTGGAGCATAATAAGTTGTAACCTCGCCGCCAAAAAATTCTGAATTTATATTAGTTAGCGTAAAACTCCATGCCCCTTTATTATTATCTGAGAATATTCTTTTAACATCATCTCCAATAGCGTAGATGTAACCGCTGCCGCTCTGAACCGCTACATATTCCGATTCTTTTACTTCATCAAGTGTCAATTCGATAAGTTTGCTGAACTCCATTTCATGCCAGTAAGTTTGGGAAAACAAATTTGAAGTAATAATTAGAAAGAAGATCGAAGCACAAATAAACTTGTTCAGATGTCTCATTTTAACTCCTTGTTATTATGAAATTTTGGAACTTATATTTCTGAAACGTTTTTTTCAACCTTTTTCCCACAATCGGCTGGATAAAGTATTCCTGGAAATTTTAAAAACTTTTAAACTGTTTGAGAAAAGCCCAAATAACGCCTTTAAAATTTTTTAAAATAGAATGGATTGCAGAGTATGCTTTGTGAGTTCATAAAATGGTTGCCGACCTTAGCGCTTGCGCCACAGCCGTGTTAAACTCAATGTCATAACCGGAGACAGCTTTGAGATCACCAAGGATTTCCCTGATTTGCGGGACTGTTTCGCGCAGTTCAAAATAAATAGAACGGGCAGTTATATCTGCTGCATCAAGACCGGCATCCCGGCACCAGACCAGGTAATCTTCGGCTTCTTCATACATCTCGCATTCCTGCAGGACGAGATGCAGCAAGACCACCGGGTTTCCCCGTTCCGCGTCTTCAAATTCATCATTAACCGCCAGGCTGAAATTTTGCCCGCTGCAGATCATGGTTATACGCCGGTAAAATATTTTGCTCAGCGTTTTGGATTCAGGCTCGACAGAAAAACGGATGTTATATTTTTTGACTGCGTTTACCAGGTTTTCAACCACAGGATACATAGAATAATCTGTCATGTCGCAAGCTTATCTCCCGGCGTGATTTTTAGTGGACCAGTAACCTGCCAGCAGCGAGCCGGAAAGATTATGCCAGATACTGAACAGGGCGCCGGGTAAAGCTGCCAGTGCTGAAAAATATTTAACCGCCAGGGCCACACTCAGCCCGGAGTTCTGCATGGCCACTTCAATGGCAATGGTCCGGCAGGTCTTTTCATCCATCTTTAAAGCCTTGGGAATCCAGTAGCCACCTATCAGTCCGCTCATATTATGCAAAATCACGGCGGTTATTACAATGAATCCCATTGTTTGAATCTTTTGCTGGTTCAGGGCTACAACAATAGCAATGATCACTACGATCGCTATCACCGAGATTAAAGGAAAAACATTTTTAACGGGCCGGAGTTTTGCCGCAAAAAATGTATTAATAGCCAATCCTGCTGTAACCGGAATAATGATGATTTTCAGGATGCTCAAAAGCATATCGGCAATCGGCACCGGCACAGACTGCCCGACGTACAGCCAGGTCAGGGTTGGGGTTGCGATAACAGCCAGGAGAGTTGAGAACGAAGTCATCGTTATGGAAAGGGCTAAATTGCCGCCGGCCAGATAGGTGATAACATTGGAAGCAGTTCCCCCGGGACAGGCACCAAGCAGAACCATCCCTGTGGTTAATTCGACAGGGAGACCTAATATTTTTGATATGATAACCGCCGCCAAAGGCATAAGGGCAAACTGTAGAAATATCCCCAGGCTGATGGCTCTGGGCTGCCTGAAAACGCGTTTAAAATCGGCCGCGGAAAGCATCATTCCCATTCCGATCATTATGATTGCCAGCAAAGGGACTATGGCATCTTTAAGGCCTGTGAAAAATGCAGGTTTAAAAAAGGCGCTGACTGAAAAAATAACTGCCCACAATGGGAACAGTTGTGTAAAGCGCTGAATCGTTTTTTGCATAGAAAGCTACAGATAGGTTTGAGTGTTTATAGATAAAGCCAATGATAGTGATATTTTATATCTGCTGCAATTTGAATGCTTAATAGCGCAAAGTGGCTTTCATGGCAAAGTGGTCTGAAATGCTGTTGTTTTGTCTGTCCTGCACATCCGTGATATTAATCGACTGCACGCTGACTTTTTTAAAAGTGTAAACGCCCAGTTTGTCATAGGCAAAAATATAGTCGAAGCGTTTTTGCATGTTAATACCCTTAAAAATGATCGAGTATTCTTTGTTTTCCTTGTGGAACTCTTTATGCAGATCACGTGGATTTCCCAAATTTTCCAGAAGTGACAGGTATGTTAAATTTTCATAGGCATCCAGGTTAAAATCACCGCTTAAGAGCACTATACAGTTTTCAGGATTTAATATAATGCCACTCTGAATGGCCTTACGGATGGTGTACTCAATAAAGCTGCGGATCTGCAGCAACTGGATCTCCTTGTGTGTTTCAGATCCGATCGCCTGCAGATGTGTGGCAAAAAGGAAAACCAGGTTGCCATCCTTCAGCCTGTGCAGGGAGCCCATAATTGATTTATTGACGATAAAATCCATCGTGATGGAAATCTCTTTTTTTAAAGGGGCATAAACATAACCATTACTTTGTGATATTTCGGGACCGAAATCGATAGTATCCAGGCTTATTTGCGGATAATGGGATAGAAAGAACAGTCCTGAATCCTGGAAAATATTTTGTGGAAAAGATTCATAATCGATCCGCGGAATGCGCTGTTTGTAAAATAAGCTGTCAATCCTGGAGTTAAGGTAAGTGCGGCTGTTTTCGCTGAACAGCTCCTGGAAAATGACAAAATCAAATAGCTGTTTATTTACATAACGGATCAACTCGTTACTGGCGCTGCTGTCTTTCTCGACAATGGCTTTTACGTTGTATGTGAGTATGCTGATCTGATTAGCTGCGGAGTCGGTTTTTACAAGCGGATCGTTAACCGGACCCTGGTAGGTTGTCCCGGAATTACAGGCGTAAAGAATAAATAAAAAAGCAGACAGCAGAATTTTAGTTTTCATGTAATTCAGTTAAATTTAACGGGAAAAGGAATAATGGGAAAGCTCTAAAAACTATTCAGGCCTGTTTGAGCCAACTGATCGCTGCGGATCTGTCTTCGAAAAGTTTAACCTGCCAGCCGCGTTTGGAACAGATTTCTTCAAAGAACAAGAACTGCTTATGGCTACTTTTTTCTTTGCTCACCCAAATTGCTATCCTGGATTTTGGATTAACCTTAAGCTCATCATAAAGATCGGGCATGTCAATCAGATCAAATTCGGATGCATTGTTTATCAGCTCGCGGTCGTCCACCAGGGTGCCATGTGTTTTATGCTGCTTGGCGAGTTTGCGTGCTTCAATGGTTTGCTGCTTGTAATCGTTATAATCAAGCACACCGCTGTTTTTGACTAAGATTATTTGCAGATCGTCAAGATACTTAACATGCCAGGGCATTTTATTCTTCCGATTAATTTACCGAGTGCTTATTTAAACTGTCACCTTTGAAAAATCATTCCGCTTGAAGGGATTTTACAATACGCGAAAAATCGAAGCAGGTTTTGTTAAATTTTATTTTTGCCTGATATACTTTGCTACTCTAAAATAAATACAGAATATGATCATATACATAAAGTTTTAACAATGAATTCTGCAAAAATACATTTCGGAACATCCGGTTGGTCATATAAAGACTGGGTCGGGCCCTTTTATCCTGAAAAAACAAAACAAACGGAATACCTGTCGCTTTACGCCCGGCGTTTTAATACCGTTGAGATTGATTCAACTTTTTATGGTATACCACGCCCGACAACAGTGGAAAAATGGCGTGAGACAACTCCGGAAAATTTCCTGTTTTCTCCAAAGGTACCAAAAGATATCACCCACGACCGAAAGCTGTTAGAGTCTTCGGATGTGTGGGATGAGTTTATCAGGACGATGCAGATCCTGGGTCCGAAACTTGGTCCGGTAGTTCTGCAGTTTGAATACAGTTTTAAATTCGAAAAGCATTTTGAGCAGCTTAAGGATTTTATCCAAAACAATAAATACCCGCTGCGCTTGTGTGTGGAAGTGCGAGATCAGAACTGGATCAATCCCTCCTTTTTTGACTTCCTAAGATCGCAAAATATCGCCCTGGTTTTGAATGATCTTTACTACATGCCGCGCATGACCGAGATAACTGCCGACTTCACCTATATTCGTTTTCTTGGAAACCGCAAGCTGGTCCCCGATGGATTTACCCACCGCCGTATTGACCGCGCCAAGGAACTGGATTGGTGGCAGGACTGGATTCAGAAATTCATGACCAAAGAAATTGAAGTTTTTGTTTACTCCAACAACCGCTACGAAGGATTTGCCCCGGGAACAATTGGAGATTTAAAACAAAGGTTAGGTAGTGTGTGATTTAAGAGTGTCATCCCGGCCTTTATTAGCGCCAGGATCTTATCCAAATTAAGACCTTTAGATCCCGGTGTGCTTCGCAACCGGGATGACAGTAGGATTCAGGATTAAAAGGTTCTATCTTATGAATTATTATTTTGTCTATATTCTTACAAATGAGAAACACTCAGTTTTTTACACAGGTATTACCAGTGATTTGGTTAAAAGAATTTATGAGCACAAACACAAGATTATTAAAGGTTTTACTGCAAAATATAATTGTACAAAATTAGTCTGGTACAGATTTCATAATAATGTTAATGAAGCCATTGCTGATGAAAAACGAATTAAACGTTGGAAGCGTGTATATAAAATTGATGAAATAAATAAAATGAATCCGGCATGGAATGATTTGTATCCATCATTGTTGGAGAAATAATTGTCATCCCGGTTGCGAAGCACACCGGGATCTTCGATCAGTCTGAAACGAGATCCCGGCGCTAAGGCCGGGATGACAACAATGCTAAATAACTATTTTTATGAATTATTATTTTGTCCCCACCAGTTTCAAATGCGTTAAACTGGGTTTGCCGCAGGCAAAACGCAAACAGACTGTTCGAGTCAGAGTTGAAAAAATCTCATCAAAAACCAGAAAAATATTATTGATCAATGGACTGTTTGAGTTTCTGTTTGCAAAAGAGTTGGTTCTTTTGCTCTTGTCAAAAGAACATAAATGAAGAGATAATTCTTGATAATACATTAGGTGTCATTCGGGAAAAACAAGACAAGAAAGATCCCGGCACTAAAGGCCGGGATGACAAAGTATGTTAAGACTATTGTGTTATTTTGTATAGTATAATTCATCTTTCAGCAATTTTTTATCTGCGCCCGGTGCTTTAAAATGGGCTTCCAAACCTTTACCGCCTTCACCCTGGAAAAAAGTAATCTTAATCGGGTGATACCCGGCTTTTAGGGCAATTTTACCGGCTTGCTCCTCCATACCGTGCAGGAAATCGTTACTAACTACTTCCCGGTCAGCGATATAAATCTTACTTCCATCGTCGGAAGTGCTGTAAAATGTGTACATCCCATCGGTCGGAGCTTTAAAGTATCCTTCAAAAAAAAGTCCAAA
Organism: Calditrichia bacterium; assembly: GCA_020635035.1. Lineage (GTDB taxonomy): Bacteria > Calditrichota > Calditrichia > Calditrichales > J004 > JACKAO01. The sequence continues at coordinate 85,678 of JACKAO010000002.1, read as the reverse complement.
GTTTTCATCCCGTTGGGCTTTTTCCAAATCAACCGAAGCAGTAATTCCGCTGGATTTAATGTTTAATTCTGAAAAATCCGGCAACTGATCCCAGCGGTTTCCATTGTTTTCATAGTATCTGAATTTTAGTCCGGGTTTTAAGTCCTTGACGTCGACGGCATTCAGCAGCGACACTTTTTTGTAGGAATGCGCAGTAACAGTACTTTTTTCGCCGTTTTCGAAATAGGTAAGTGCTTTAATCGTTACTGAATTTTTGAGCATGATGGTTTCCGTAAAAACAGAAGACTTCTTATCAGGCTCCGATCCATCCAGTGTGTAGTAGATTGTGCCCGCTTTGCTGCTTTTTAATTCAACGCTGAGATCATCCAGGAAAATATCACCATCTGAGATAAAAACAGGCGGTACGTAACCCTGGTTAATTTTGCTGATTTTATCAGGAGACATTTTTATGATGGCACGGTCATATGTCATAAGACCGTTTACTTCCACCTCCACATCTGTTGTTTGTGTGTAAACCGCTGCTGATAGTCCGCGTGCTTTCATCGGTTCCAGATTAACGATCAGATCGGAATAAGCATTAGTCAGGTCATCGCGGTTTTTAAAACTGCGGTAACCCCAGTTATCTTTTGCCTGCCAGGTGTGTCCTTCCAGCGGCAGGCCGAGTCCGCCAAACTCACCTAAAACAATTGCCCGTTTTTCTTCAGGCTCAGGCATATCCGGTCCGGGATAAGAATGAATATCATGCATATCGCCTGTTCCGCGATCAGTCCAGCCGCTGGTGCTGTTAACCAGGCGTGTTGGGTCCCATGACTTAACCAGGTCGGTAATCCGCCCGGTATCCCACTGCCCCCAGCCTTCATTGTAAGGCACCCAGATAACAATTGACGGGTGGTTATACAGGCCGTTTACCATGGCGTTCAGTTCCAGTTCGTATTGTGCGGCGGATTCTGCGGAGCGTGTAATATCGGGCATGTCACCGCTGATGTATTTATCGCCGCTGGGCATATCCTGCCAGACAAGCAGACCCAGTTTATCGCACCAGTAATACCAGCGGTTCGGCTCTACTTTTACATGTTTACGGGCCATGTTGTAGCCCAGCTTTTTGGTGATTTCGATATCATAGCGCAGGGCTTCGTCGGTCGGCGCAGTGTACAAACCATCCGGCCACCAACCCTGATCCAGCGGACCAAACTGGAATACAAAATTATTGTTAAGCATCAGCCGGGTCAATCCCTGCTCATCCTTGCCCAGTGAAATCTTGCGCATAGCAAAATAACTTTTTACATGATCCGTTTCATTGTCACTGGCATCAAGCAGGGTAAGTTCAAGATCATACAGGAATGGATCATCCGGGCTCCATAGTTTTGGATTTTTTATTGAAATGCTGAACGGCTTATCGGCAACAGCCTTAATGGATGTGATTTCAGAAACACCGTCTTTTACGACTGCTTTTATACTTAAGGAATTATACGCACCTGAAAGGACAGGTTTGATGGTAACACGTGCGTTGTCAATGTCCGGTTCAATTTTAAAAGATTTTATATGCGATTCGGAAACCGCTTCCAGCCATACCGTCTGCCAGATCCCGGTGACCGAAGTGTACCATATGGATTGTGGTTTGTCGACCTGTTTTCCACGCGGCTGAGTGGACGCATCGGTTGGGTCCCAAACAGAAACAAGCAGGGTTTGCTTTTGATTTTTTTTCAGAGCATCGCTGATATCGAAAGAAAATGCATCATAACCACCTTTGTGTTGTCCAACTTCGATGCCATTTATCCAGACCGTTGTATTCCAGTCCAAGGCGCCAAAATTTAATACAACCTGTTTGCCCGACCAGTTTTCGGGAATTTCAAAGGTGCGTTTGTACCAGAGTTTATTTTCAGAGCCGACTTTTTTAGCAACGCCCGACAGAGCGGATTCAATCGGGTAGGGCACCAGGATTGAGCCATCAAACTCTGCAGGAGAACTTTCATCTTTTGGCTGAACAGCATACTGCCAGAGTCCGTTCAGGTTTTTCCAGGCATCACGGACCATCTGCGGCCGCGGGTATTCGGGATGGGCGTTTTGCGGGCTTACATCTTTCGCCCAGCGCGTCATCAATGGGCCGTCCGCCGGCTGCCATGAGTTGTCATCCTGCGCATAGAGTAAAGTAGAGATAGTAAAAATAAAAGCCAGTATTAATCTAATATTTGCATTCATCAGTTGATCCTTTTTTATTCGGTCTATTGAACTTTTATTTCAAGGGCTTTTAGCAGACTTAGGACTTCCGGTAAACTAAAGCGGGCGTTCTTAACTTTATTTATCAATGGGTTAATAGCGTAATTACGGGCATTCTGAAAATCGGCCTTACTAAGATTGGTGGATTCAAAAAGACTATCCTTAAGATCGCTGCCGTTAAATTGTGCTTCTGACAGGTTGGCTTCGTAAAAATCCGAGTTGTGAATAGTACAATCATTAAAACTCGTCTTGATTAACTCCAATCCTGAAAAATTGCATTTTAATATCTGTGACTCCTTAAAGCTGATTTCAATAATCAGCTGGCTGATAGCAGTAAAATCAACTCCCAGGATTTTGCAATCGTCGAAAATTACATCCTGCAATTTTGTGTTTTTAATCAGGGTTAAACTGAGATTACATGATTTAAAAGTACATTCGGAAAACATTGTGTCGCTGAAATCCGCTTCATTAAAATCGCAATTTTTAAAGGTACAGTCGTAAAAAGATTTTGAAACAAGCTTTGAAACACTTTTCAGGTCGCTAAACACTTGGTCTTCAAAATATTCTTCGGACAGGATATCCATAAAAGATCCTTTTTTTGAAAAGGTAAGTTAAACAGTCGGGAAGTTTTATACCAGAAATTTTACGGGTTGACTCAGCGTATCAGCATCATTTTTCGGGAAATGGTTTCTTTCCCGGTTTGCAGGACATAAAAATACAAGCCAGATCCCATGGGCTTTCCATTATAATCACAGCCATTCCAGGAAGCGCTGTGAAATCCTGTGGTTTGCTGCTGATCGGCAAGGATATTAATTTCTCGCCCCAGGAGATCAAAAACTTTCAGGGTTACTTTTTCCGGTTTTTCAAGATAATATTCAATCGTTGTCACCGGATTAAATGGATTGGGGTAGTTAGAGAGTAATCTGAAGGAAGAGTAACTATCGTTGTCAGGCTCATTTATGTCTGTATAGCCAAAACCGGTCGTATATAGAATATACTCATTCTGATTGATGGCATTGGAATAGATGAAGATAGAATCCTGGAAATTATAGCCTGTCTCCGGATCATCGCAAACCGGACAGAGATCAGGATCATAAAAAATAAATAAAGCGGAGTCATTTGGAGCTATTTCAATAGTGTAGTCATCTCTCAGAACCCAGGGTATCCATACATTGTACAAAGAAACTGAATCATTGGCTATTACTTTGAGCCGATAAAAATAAGCCTTTTGAGATCGTAAACTGTCTAATCTAAGAATATTATTACTTTTATTGTAAATCGTAACACTGTCAGCAACGCCGCCATATTCTCGAACAGGAAGAAAGACTAAAGAATCTTTACTTGTTGCGATTTGCTGTGAATAGATAAAAGATGTTAAAAGAAAAATCACCCAGAGTATTTTTTTCATTTCATTCATCCCTGGAAGCTTCTGTTTTGTCTTGCAAAACTTATGCATTCAGTCCGGTGAATGAAAGTTATTTTAAGAGAATCATTTTATACATTTTCTGATAATTGTCCGTCTGTAAACTATAAAAATAAAGCCCGGAAGCAGCCTGCTCACTACTCTGATTTAATCCGTTCCAAATCGCCTGGTGCGTACCGGCGGATTTTTCGGAATTTACTAAAGTAACCACTTGCCGGCCAAGAGTATCAAACACTTTTAAACTTACCGGACCGGGTTTATCCAACGCATATCGGATCGTTGTTGAAGGATTAAAAGGGTTTGGGTAGTTGCGGAATAAAACCGTCGTTTGCGGAATCACTTCTGTTAGCGTGTTGTTTTCGGGTAAGTCTGTAATAATTACATCAGGTGACAATTTACGGTTAATCATGATCATTACAGCATCGGCCATTACATTGCCATTCGCGGGTGCTGCTGTCAATTTAACTATCTTTTTCTTGCCTTTTTCCATGTAAACAGACTCTAAAAACTGCCAGCCATTGTTATCTGTATTGCTCTGATCCAGAAAAACATTTAATGAGTCGTTGTCCGAATAAAGGGTGTAGGGGGCAGTGCTGGTATTCTCAGCATCCGGTACAATAAATGCATAAACATTAAACCAGGCTGTGAAGGGAACATCAAAATAATATTCAATCGCGCCGCTGCCGGTATCATTCCATTTTAAGAATCCACCTTTAAATCCGGGTGCATCGACATTTTGCCAGTTTCCTGAAATAACAACATCGGCATCATCTTCATTGACAACGATTGCTTTTGGACGCCAGATTTTGCCGTCACGATCAGGGGTTAAAGCAGGTTGTTTATAAAAAGTGGCTTTCAGAGTATCGCCCAGCAGATTGTTATTTGCCCGGAGTGCTTCATAAAAAAAGAATGCTTCACCATTAACATTACGATCACGATTTGCCTGCAGCGATTTCAGCAAAAAATCCGGTTCGATAACATAAGAGCCGCTTTTGATAAGCATTCCGGGGAAATAAATATCACGATACCCGGGGAAATTATTTAATGATTTATTCAGCTCAAACAGATAATCGGTGTAATTGTAGCGGTAAACCTGCGGGATGATATTATCAACAATTCTCTGCTCAACCCAGGTTTTAGAATCCTGCAGATAGTTTTCATAAGACCAGGGATACAAACTGGGGCTGGATGAAACGACCAGGTTGGGATCAATGTTTTTGATGGTATCATGTACTGATTTAAAAAAATCCGTCAGTTTATCGGCCCGCCACTGTTTCCAGGCCGTGTCATTATAGTTATCAGGTGGATCCTGCCCATCGTGTTCTTCAAGATATACCGCCAGTGTTTCAGTATCATAGCCGCCTTCAACAGGCATTGCAGGTATGCGGTCGGAATATTCTATTCCGTCTATATCATAATTTTCTGCAACTTCAACCGCAAGGGCCCGGATAAACTTCTGCACATCCGGATTGATCGCCGACATCCAGTCGAAACCATTTTTAACAACCAGATTACCATCTACATCTTTTAAAGCCCAATCAGGATATTTTTCGATTATATGCCCGCCATTCTGCGAATAAGAAGTTGAAAAGCCCATCTCAAACCAGGGCATGACTTCCATGCCATTGCGGTGAGCTTCAATAAGTACGCGTTCCAGCGGGTCGCGGTTGGTAAAAGCGGGATGAATGGGTTTTTCAAAATAACTATCCATAACAGCACTGGGATAAAGAGTGTGGTCACCACTGGCACCATTGCCATTCCAGACAACGGTAAGAATTGTATTCACACCGATGGATGCCAGGTAGTCCATGGCTTCAGCAGTTTTGGCGTTTGAAAAGAGAACATCACTATCTACATTGGTTATTTTTATAGCACGGAGTTCTGTCAGCGTTTGTGTCCGGCCGATACCAAGAAAAATGAATATGATTGTACAAAATGCCAGGTATTTCATCTATGTTCTCCAAAAGATTTTTTTACGGCTGAAAAAAGCCACGATGTAAGCCAGCAGGATGGTATAAAGCAGGCCGCGTAAAAAGCCGATCCAGGGATGGCTCGTAAAGGATAATATTATTTCTTCCAATCCGCTGAGAGCGAGAACAGGCCAGATAAGATTTGCAAAACCGACATAGGCAATCATAGGATTCTGTCCGTTTAATATTAACAGATTTAAGGCTTTCTTTTGTTTAAAGCCATCAATGATTACCGTAAAAGCGATAAGGATAAACAGAGCAACTCCGGCTGTGATGAGATAGTAACTCATCGTGGAATGATCTTTTTTAATGCCGCCTTCAAAAGGTTCAAAAATTAGACCAAGTATAAACCAGTAAGTACCCCATTTAAAAAAGCTTGAAATTAATTTTTCAATTGATGATGCCGGACTTTTCATCAGGTAGCAGCCTATGGAAAGCAAAATAACGTTTATAATTGTTGTGGCCAGCAGCCAGCGTGCCTGCAATCCGACAAGACTAATAATAACAATAATTGCCATTAATCCGGCTATGGTGATCATCCTGGATGTTGTCCATGAATGAGAAAGATGTTCATCTTTTTCTTTCATCCATTTCACAACGAGATCTCCGGCAATGGTGCCGGGAATTGCGATGAACAGGTACTGCAGGTAATAAAGTTTGTAGATCCAGGGTGCAGGCGATGCTTCCCATAAATCCTGAACCCAACCGCTTTCATTATGGGCAAGACGCAATGCCAGAAGTATTCCCAGGATGGCGAGACGTCCAAGCAGATTATCTCGTGTCAGCAGCCAGAAGAGTGATCCGAAAAAGTAAACATTGGTCAGAACAATAATGATGATATCGCTGCGGTAAAATGAAAAACTTTTGTCCGATTGCCAGGTCATTTGCCACAAAAGAATAATCGCTATAAGCCAGCTGATGGTTTTTACGGCCCTTCCAAGATTGCTATTCCATCCGGCAGGAAAACGAGCGAAAAGAGCAAACATCAGCAAAAAAGCAAACAGGGCAATGAGCCATGCAAATGTATCCGGTGGATTGCTGATCTGGTGCGGGCGCATGTGCTGCAAAAAGATGGCGAAAAAGCCCAGCAGGAAGGCACGTTCTGTTATTTGATAAATGATTTTGTGTAATGGTGTTTTTTGTTCCAGTCGCTTACCAAGCGCCAGCGGAATGGCTGCACCCAGGGCAAAAATAAAAAGGGGAAAAACAAGATCCACCCAGGTTAAACCTGGCAGATCGGGATTAAAAACATGATCCGGTGGCGGAACCTGTGCATGATACATCCATGATGGTAATACCTTGTAAGGAATTACACCGGAAAGAACCATGGTCAGGATAGCAAAGCCACGCAGGGCATCCAGGCTGAGTGCCCGTTTTGTACTGTTCATAATTATTAGGAAATCATCTTTTTTTAGCAGCAATCACCACCAGCGGATCATTACCAAGAGCACTCTTTAGCTCAATATCGATCATTGCGGTAATCTGCGCTGCCTGCACCAGGCCCGTCATATCAATAATCCGTGCTGAAACAAGAATAAAAATATCCGGTACCAGGGCGCCGGCATCTCCGTAAATAGTTAGTTCTTCGATCAGGCGATTGATGACACTTTTAATATCCGAAACGGTTGTCTGTTCGGTGCGGCAATCATTAATCTGCAGACGAATGACTCCTTCACGATCAATAACCCGGACATTTTCATAACTGTTTTTAAATAAGCCCCACAAAAGTTTTTCATGAACCTGAACGGTAAATGCTGTGAGAAATGAAGTCTTTCCGGCTGTAACAATTTCACCGGCATCAACTTTCAATGATTTACCTGCGATATCACCCAGTTCCTTTTCACTTAATTCACGAATATCCAGGTCACGGGAACGCATTTCGCTTGATCCGGTAGCCACAGCGATTACCCGCTTGTTACGATTGTCAACTTCCACATTAACGACGATACTTTCCGGGATGGCGCCCATGCTCTGTACGGAATCCATGGCTTCCTGACGGATGGATATCAGATCACTTTCTGTGGGATTAATAATCGTTCGCTCAATGGAATCGCGGATAATGCCAAGCGCAGCGCCAATAGCTGAAATAACTTCTGTGTTTTCGGCGATCTCATGATCCATATCTAAATATTCTGCCGTGAAAGGCACGAGAGCCGGGGAACCACCGCCACCACCAACAAGGCGGATCAGATCAGTGTCCAGCTTGTATTCTCTTATAAGTTGTTTTAAAACCGGCTTAATTTTTTCGGCTGAGATGGTAAGAATCCGGCGTGCCAGTTCTTCAGCAGGCTTTTGTAGTTTTCGGGAAAATGATTCAAAAAAGGATTGCAGTGCTTTTGTATTGGCTGCACCATGGCCAATTGTTTTTACATAGCCGAGAAAATTTGATGCCCCGGTTGGTGTAATTGTAAATCGCTCTTTTTCATTTGATGGTGAACTGATATAGAAATAATCATCCGGGTCATTAGCGGATGGTTGAAAAAAATTTAATTCGATATCTTCATAATCAGTGTTACTGAATGAGACATAGGAAAGATTTGCGATATGTGCACTGCGCGGACCTACGTCAATAATCTCATTGTTTTTAAGTCGTGGCATCGAACCACCGGCAATACCCAGGGTTCGTACATCCAGAGTGCGCAGGAATAAACGATTACCACCGATTTGTGCTGTTTTGACCTGTGGCTTGCCATTTTTAATCACGGATATATCTGTCGAAGTGCCACCCACTTCTACAAAAATCCCATCGGAAACGCGGGCATACATCAACGCCGCAGCCACACCGGCCGCCGGACCGGACAACATGGTCAGGATGGGCCTTTTTCTCATTTCATCAATATGCATGATGCCGCCATCCGAGCGCATGATCATCAGCGGTGCTTTGATGCCGCTTTCACGAACTGACTTTTCAGTCATGTTGGCGGTTTGCAGCATTTTGGGCAGCATACTGGCATTGATCACGGCTGTCCGGGTGCGGATGCGCAGCCCGTATAATTTGGATATTTCACTGGCGGCAGTAGCCAAAAAGCCCATATCGCGGGCAATCTGTTTAACGCGTATTTCATTGGCAGGATCATCTACACCAAAAGCTTCTGAAACAACTATGACTTCAGCTCCACGATCGGATAACCGGGTGATGGCTTGCCTGATCCGCTCATCCGTAAGATCTTCTTTCAGGTCGAGAAAAACATGTTCGGTAAAAAGAAATTTACCGGGAGAAAGTTCGATATTTTTGGGATTGGTTTCATGCCGGGCCAGGCGGCGTTCAAAACCGCTGCCCATCCCGATGATGCCCACACGGGCAACGTCACCTTCGAGCAGAGCATTGGTAGCCTGGGTGGTGGAATGTGCAATCAGAACTACTTCATCCGGATTGATATGTGCCTGTTTAATAACATCCTGCAGGGATTGCACCACTCCGGCTGCAACACCTTCATTGGCTGTGTGAGTTGTTGGTACACAAGCCTTTCCGATAATCTCATAGGATGCCACATCAATAGCAACGGCGTGTGTAAAAGTGCCGCCAACATCGATGCCAATTTTGATTTTTCGAGGTTTACCCATTTATGATAATTCTGTATTTGTCATCCCGGTTGCAAAGCACACCGGGATCTTTTTGCTCATATAAGATTCCGAAATAAATTCGGAATGACGGATTATTTTTAATAAAACATCAATGCAGCTGCAGCCAGTCCGGCGATTGCCACACCCCAACTGAATGGAATGGTATTCCATAAAACTTTCTGAACATCCTGCTGCATCTCATTCGCCAGCCAGACATTCTGCGTATTGGTCGGATCGCTGATGCCCTGTACCTGACCAACCGCCATCAGCAATCCCATGATTGCTCCCGGCGCCATACCGCTGGCAAGAAACACAGCCGCCAGGCCATAGCCCATGCCCCAGACATTCAGTGGGCCGCGATACAGAGCCAACGGTGCCATTAAGCTGAAAGTGAGTACAAAGGTCAGGCCGCTCACGGGAATGATTACAGCAAGTAATGGTTTCAGCATGTTTAATACCGGCCAGCCACCGGGCCAGGTACCAGCTGGTCCCATGATGGCATTGAGCAGCATACCGATACCAAACATCAGGGCAACTGCTGGCATTACAATGCCGCCACCTTCTAAAATAGACTGTACAAAAATATTCAAACTACCTTTTTTGTAGGTCGCGACAAACCCGTATATCAAACCACAAATAAATGCAGCAATAAAATTCATGCTGAAGAAAAGGATCAGAAAAAGCGGAACCAGTGGTGTAAAATAAGCTGTCCAGTGGATGTCCTGTTTTCTGTTGGCGGATTTTTTAAACAAACGTAATAAACTCAATAAAAACAGAAAAATCATCAACAGAGCGATGGCATAATTTACTATGGTTGAAATGAGATCAAAGATATGCTTAGTCTGTATGCGAAAATTGTCGGGGAGTAAAGAATATCCCCAAATCATAAGGACAATAACCGAAACAATGCCGGCAAGTGTGATTACTGTTCTCTTAAATTTCAGATCATGGCCATCACGATAGAGCTGAATAGAAATATATATTAGCGCCATGATAAAAGTCAGGCCAAACATAGTTAAAGCAAAGGGGCGTATTTGTTCAATGGTTAAACCCATCACATCCACATAAACCGCCCAATTGCCGGCATTGAGAATACCGCCCATGCTCAGGCCTATTAAAAAAATCCCTACAACGGTTAACGGTCCGATACCAATCGATGACATGATGGGTAGAACCACTGTGGCGACCATGATAATCGCTCCTAATCCACCAAGCGTTGTAAACAGCATTGTAATTAAAGAAAGCATAATAACAGCGATGATAAAAGGATTGTCACCGGCCAGTTCAGCACCACGTTTGATAAAATTACCGGCAACACCTGTTTTTTGCAGCAGCACACTAAGCATACTGCCGAATAGGGCAACAGTATAAGCGGTGTGTAGTTTAAGTGCACCTTCACCGATAACATACTGAATTATATCGTTGATCGAGATACCGCCTGCTAATGGAATCAGAAAGGCCATTATCGGCAATGCCAGCAATGCCGGGATCTTACGGAAGAACATGGCTAGAGCGGTCGCAAAGAATATGAGCAGAAATAAAAAAACCTGAAAATTTTCCATTTGCAAAAGTAAGGATGTTGTAATAACAGTTTTTTTTACTAAATAAAAAGATTATATTAGCTTCGAATGTTAATTAACTTAACTAACTTAATTGCAATTTGCACTAATTTTTTATAACTCAATCATCAATGATAAAAAAAGCCGATACGCAGCTTATTAAAAGACTAAACGAGACACGCATTCTGAATCTGATTCGCGAGCAGTCTCCCATCTCACGCATTGATATAGCCCGTCAAACCCGCATGTCGAAAGTTGCCGTGTCAGAAATAATAACACGACTGATTGCATCAGGCTTTGTTGAAGATATCGGTAAAGGTGTTTCCACAGAACGCGGCGGAAAACGTCCGCAATTACTCAAACTTGATGCAAATCAGCATTTTGTGATTGGAATAGAACTAAAACGCAGAGAAGCATTTATCGCGGTTGCGAACATGGAAGCAGAAGTTCTGGGTAGCCGGCGTTTTGATTTTGAAGTTGGCACCACCGCCGAATCCGTAATTAGCAGAATGTTTGAATTGATTGATTTGCTTATGACATCACACAAAATTCAATCATCGCAGCTGCTGGCAATCGGAATAGGACTTCCCGGCCTTGTTGACTATAAAAACGGGTGCTTAAGATTTGCGGATACTCTGAAAGGCTGGGACAGATTTAATCTGCGCGAGCGATTCAAAAAAAAGTATAATGTACCGGTGATCCTTGAAAATGATGTGAATACGGTTGCCCTTGGTGAAAGTATTCTTGGTGCCGGCACGGAATATAAAGACCTGGTTTGTATTTGGGTTGGTGAAGGTGTTGGTTCCGGGTTGATTGTGGGTAACCAGCTGGTCCAGGGATTTGGCGGGTCCGCAGGCGAAATCGGATATCTTGAAATAAGCCGCCATGCACTTACAGGCAGGGAATTTAAATATCTTTACAAGGGGCAAAAGTACTTTGGAGATGTTTTATCGGATGTTTTTCTGCGGGAAGTGCTGATTGAGAAAATCAAAAATGAATCTGGCATGCAAACGGACAAGTCACTTGCTCAGATTCTGCAAACGTCGTTGTTCAAAGCGGTCATTCAGGATGTGCTTGATGAATATGCTTATTTTCTGGGGACGCTTTGCCTGGTTATGATAAAAGTTGTCAATCCCAGTTTGCTGATTTTAAGCGGTATTGCTGTAGAAAATTCAGAATATATTTTGGAAAGCGTGAAGCATTTTGTTAAGGAGAATACGCAGGAAATTCCCTTTGGCATTAATTCTATTGTTGTGGGTAAACTGAAAGACGAAGCCGGTTTACGCGGTTCGATTGCTATGGCATTGCAGGTTGTGTTTGAGACAGAATCTGTTTCCATGTATTACGCATAAGAACAATAATTAAAACTTTACTTTGTAAATAAATCAAAATATTGCGGTACAGAAAAAAAAATAATAAGTTAGTACAGTGAATTAACTAATAGCTTTTCTCACATCTATCGCATTAAAAAAAACATATTCAGGGAAACTACAATGGGTTGTTCTCCTTATACAAAAGACTTTAAGCAATGGCTATTTGCTGATCTTGCAAAAAGAATGTTAACTTCCATGCTTTTTTTTGTTTTACCAATAACATTGTTTTCCGGTACGACTGGTAAAATAGCAGGAACAATTCTTGATGCTGAAACGCGAGAAGCACTTATTGGCGCCAATGTCATTGTAAATGCCGCAATTATTGATGGCAAAGATGTTGCACTGGCTGCTCCGATGGGTGCGTCTACAGATGCTGAAGGTCAGTATTTTATACTTAACCTTCGCCCCGGTACCTATGTGATTGAAGCAAGTTTTATTGGGTACCAGAAACAAGTCCTGCGTGGCGTTGTTGTTGAAGTGGACCGCACGACTAAACTTGATTTCAATCTATCACCGCAAAGTCTTACCAGTGAAGAGATTGTAGTGACTGCAGAACGCTCACCGCTTGTTGTAATGGATCAAACATCCGCATCCGCAAAAATATCCGGTGAAGATATAAAAGCGTTACCGGTTGAAAATTTTACAGACGTCATCAAGCTGACAGCCGGTGTAACAACAGGATTAGGCGGAGATATTCACATTCGCGGCGGGCGCAGTTCCGAAATACAATACTATGTTGACGGTATTGCAGTTTCTAATCCGTTTAATAATGCCCTGGCTGTCCCGGTGGAAAATAATGCCATCCAGGAGCTGGAAGTAATCAGCGGTACATTCAATGCAGAATATGGCCAGGCGATGAGCGGTATTGTTAACATGGTTACCCGGGAAGGCAGTGAAGAGTTTGATGCAAGTTTATCCGCTTATACGGGTGATTTTGTTTCGAACCGCACGGGTGTTTTTTACAATATTGATGATTTTGATGCCTTATCGCAAAAATACATTGAAGGTAACTTAAGCGGACCACTTCCTTTCCTGAAAAACGTCACATTTTTTGCTTCCGGAAAATACCAGAAACAGAACAACTGGCTTTATGGTCAGCGCGTCTTTATGCCAGGTGATTCAACCAATATGACAAGTCCTACCCCGGATGATTATTATATCGAAAGCAGCGGTGACTCTGCAGCAGTCCCTATGGCGCCTTACCAGAATTTTTCCGGAATGTTTAAACTGACCTGGCAGCTGTCACCGCTGATTAAAGTATCCTATAAATTTATGGGTAATAGCGGGGAAGGAAAATTTTATGGGAATTATTACAAACTGAATCCGGATTATCTGCCCACAAATTACAGCTGGAGTCAAAGTCACTTTTTAAAATGGGATCAACAAATTAATGCCAGCACTTTTTATAATGTAAATATTGCTTACTACGAGCGTGATAGCAAAAACTACAAATATGAAAATCCTGCAGATCCGCGTTACCGCAATGTTTATAAACGCGGAACATTTCAACCGGCGTTTGTCCTATCAACGGGCGGAGTTGATCCAAATCATTCCTATCAGAATTCGACGACCATTACGGGTCGGGCTGACCTGATGATGCAGGTGAATAAATATAATCTTGTAAAAGTCGGGATTGAAGGCCGGAAACATCGCCTGCAATATGAATACTATAAAGTGTTTGTTAATCCGGTTGAATATAATGATTATGTACCACGGATACCGCCGCTGTCTGCTATTGACCATAACCGCTATGATGAAGAACCATTTGAATTTGCAGCATATATCCAGGATAAAATAGAGATTGAAGATCTGATTGTAAATTTGGGTCTGCGTTTCGATTACTTTGATCCGAACAGTGTAATCCCGACAAATTTTAGCAATCCGAACAATAATCCGGAATATGGCGCTTTACCTGAAAATGAAGCCTACAATGATGTAAAAGCAAAAACACAACTTTCCCCGCGTCTCGGCCTGGCATTTCCGATAAGTTCCCAGGGCGTAATACATGCGGCGTATGGTCAGTTTTTTCAGATACCTGAATTTTCGCGTCTTTATGAGAATCGCGAATTTGAAGTGATCGGATCATATAGTTCGTTCATCGGAAATGCCGACCTGGATGCACAGCGAACGGTTATGTATGAAATCGGGCTGCAGCAGCAATTAAACAGTTATGTTGCTGTTGATGTTACCGCTTTTTACCGCGATATCCGAAATCTGCTTGGTACCAGACTTTATTCAGCGGCAAACAATACCATAAACTACGGTCGGTATATTAATACAGATTATGGAAATGTACGGGGTTTAACCATCTCCACAAAACTGCGGCTGCCAGAAAGCGGTATAACCGGCGGACTGGATTATACGTACCAGGTTGCAACAGGAATTGCCAGTGATCCGAAGCAGGCGTTTTATGATGCAGGGGGTCGAAATGAAACAACGGTGATTTTTGTACCACTCAGCTGGGATCTGCGTCATACAGCAAACGCTTATATCAATTACAACATTGATTCATGGGGCATCAGCGTTATCTCACGATTTAACTCCGGCTATCCTTTTACGCCGCTTGATCCAACTACCCAGCGTGAAAGCTCGATCCTGGAACTCCGTAATGACGGGCGCTATCAGTCCGAATTTTTTATGGATTTAAGAGCATTCAAACGTTTTGAACTTGGTGGATACCAGGCGGAAATATTCCTGAAAGTGGATAACCTTCTGGACACTTACCGCAAGGATCTTCTACCTGAGCTTGATCCCCGTGATGAACAGGCTCAAAAAGATTTGCAATGGGATAAGGTTAACAGCCGGTATCAGTACGTTTTAAATCCTGCCCTGCAGCCTGTTCCAAGAGAAGTTAAACTGGGTGTAAAATTTGATTTTTAATTGAAGGACGCTTGCAAATGTACTCCAAAATGAAAAGCATTTTAATAGTATCGGTTTTCTTATTGGCTTTGGCAATGACGGTTTTTGCGCAGGACGCAGACATTTTTATCGATCCGCAAAAAAGTGATCCCACGATGAAGCGCATTGTTATTATTGGTGCCAACCAGGTATCGACGGATGTTACAAATTATGGTACAATTGGCCGTGGTAACGACAGTGATGTTGCCAGCGGCGGCGGTGGTGTCTGGCCGCGCGGAACAGGGCACGATCATATTCATGAAATGACCGGATTTATTGGTGCACGCGTAAAAGATAAAAGCGGCAAATATGTTTATATCATTTCTGATGGCTACCGTGATCCCGGCGGCGCAGGCAGTGAAATTGATCCGGTTACAAATATCCAGTATGCATTCCAGCCGCTGGCAGGATACCTGAATGATTTACAGGATGATATTGCCAACAGTCTGAATCCGAATTCATGGCCTTTTAGCTGGCCGGGTAAAGATGCAACATGGGACGGCAAATGGAACGGTTACTTCGGTTTGAACCAGTTTAATGCCGATCAGGAAGTCGTCTATGTAATGGATGATGCCTATAACAAGGAATTTCAGTTCTACCCTTATCCGGAAGATTCATCTCGTCGTGGTCTGGGAGTTCAGGTTGAAACACGCTTGTTCCAGTGGGCCCATCCTTTGGCCAAGGATATTATCTTTATCCATTACCAGGTGTCAAATGCAGGATCCCATGATTACAATGTTTCATCGGATAGCATTTTCTTTGGCGGATATGGTGATATAGGTGTTGGCGGTCGTGGTTCAAGAGATGATGACGCAGCATTCGATGCTTCGCAGGATCTTGTTTATGGCTGGGACCATGATAATATTGGGGTCTGGCAGAAATTTCGTGAAATCCCCCCGGGATACATTGGCTGGAAATTCCTGGAATCACCAGGTATTGATAATGACGGAATTGACAATGATGATGACGGATTGACGGATGAAAGCCGTTCCAACACGGTGGTTCCGGGAGAATCGATGATTTTTGGTCCGGTTGGTATTTACGGCGAACCGAAAGAGCACTTTGCTGCCGATGAAGATGGTGACTGGAACGTAACTTTGCATGATGTCGGTAAAGATGGTTCCGGACCTTTGGATGAAGGCTATCCCGGTCCTGATGAAGGTGAAGGAAATGGCATTCCGGATCAGGGCGAGCCAAATTTTGGACGTCTTGATAACGACGAGAGCGACCAGGTTGGTCTTACAAGTTTTACAGCCCCGCTTTTTGGCAGCGTTCTGGTTACGGATGAAGACAATATGTGGTCGCGCATTCAGCCCGGTTATTTCACAGTCCCGCAGCAGAATGTAAACCAATACTGGATTTTTGGCAGCGGACCTTTTAACCTTGCACCCCGCGAGACGGAACGCTTTTCAACCTGTTTTGTTTTTGGTCTGGATGAAATATCACTTTTCCAGACTTCGCGGGTAGCACAGCGTATTTATGATTCGGATTACCGCTTTGCCAAACCTCCGCGCCAACCCAAACTTAAAGCTATTGCCGGGGATGGAAAAGTTACTCTTATCTGGGATGATCTTGCAGAGTTCAGCCGCGATCCGGTTTACGGGCAGGATTTTGAAGGTTACCGTATTTACAAATCAACCGAACCCAATTTTCTTGAACCGGATGACATTACTGATTCCCGTGGAAATCCTGTTTTTAAAAAGCCTATCGCGCAATTTGATCTTGCCAATGGTTTAACCGGACCACATCCCCTGCAGTTTGGCCAGGAAATAGATGCTCCGGTTGGCATTCATTATTACATGGGTGATGATACCGGGTTGCAGCATTACTTTATTGACACAGATGTAATCAATGGAAGGACGTATTATTATGCAGTAACGGCTTACGACAAGGGTTATGATGTGGATTTTTATGACCGCGGTTTATCGGACACTGAGTTATTATTCCCGATTACACCAAGTGAGTCTCCCGCCTCGATAACACTTCAGGGTGGCGAAATAAAGACGATGGATCCCAATACCGCTGTTGTTACGCCTAATCCTTTTCCATTGGATCTTGCTCCCGGTTCGGCCGATGTGGAAGGTGTTTTAAACCATGAAGAAGGTGTCTCGACAGGTTCGGTTTCCATAGAGATTATCAGCGCGGAACTCCTGAAAGATGCCGATTATAAAGTATCGTTTACAACCGTTCCCGGTGCTACAGTTATCGAGCCGGTAACCAGTGCTTTCACACTTGTGAATGAAACACTGAATGATACAATCGTTAATCAGCAGGCACTACCGCGTAATCCTGCCAATGGTGTGTATAATAATGAGTGGAGCCAGGAATTTTTAGATGAAGGCTTTGTTCTTTTCTTCAACAATCAATACCCCTACTTCGATAAGTTTATCCCGGAAAACTCTGATACAGAGAGTTACTGGGCTGAAGACGCACAAACCAATATGACATTCACTCTGAACCCTGAAGTTGTTGAGCCTGTTTCTTTTGTAGTTGAATTTGGTGACACAAATGCCATTCTGGATTCAGCTTTTACAAATAATGCCGGTACACAAAATATAAAAACAAATTTTACTGTATATGAGTATGGTACCGGTGAAAGATTGCAGTGCTATATCAAGGAAAAAAATGACAACGGCAGGCTTGATGTTGAAGGTGAGTGGTTTGGATTGGTCTATAAACGTGATCCTTCACGCACAATTTATAACCGTTCCTGGATTTGTTTCCTTGCCGGTGCAACAGATGAAGCAGGAAATCCGTTACCTGAATCGGAATGGATAACACCACAATCCGGTGATAAATTTTATGTGATCAACAAGATTCCATTTACAGAAAAAGATGCTTTTAAGTTTAAAACCATTCAACCGGCTAAAATTGAGAATCTTTCTGAAAATTCATTGAAAAAAATACGGGTAGTACCTAACCCCTATGTTGTTTCTTCTATATTTGAAAAACAGCCATCTTTAAGTGGCCGTGGTGAACGTTTCATCAGGTTTATTAATCTGCCATCTGAATGTGAAGTGCGTATTTATACTGTTAATGGATTCCCCGTCCGCAAATTACAGCATAGTGGTGAAGAAAACGGTACACTGCGATGGGACCTCCTGAGCAAAGATGGTCTGGAAGTAGCCTTTGGTTTATACATATATCACGTGGATGCACCGGGTATAGGTGAATACATTGGTAAATTTGTAATCATAAATTAAACAAGACATTTCAATAAGAAAGGCATTGAGTATGAAAATCCTGTTAAAAGCCGTATTAACGATTGTATTTCTGACGGCGCTGGTAAATGCTCAATCAAAAGTGGGAACAACTGCGGGTAATTTTTTACAGATTGGTGTAGGTGGCAGGGCAGTATCTATGGGCGAAAGCGGAGTGACAAGCGGCCTTGATCTGTCTGCATTATACTGGAATCCGGCACTCGGGGTAAATGTCCCGAACAATCAGGCATATTTTAATAATATTTCCTGGCTCGCGGGTATCACGCTTAATTATGGAGCGGTTATGTTTAATCTTGGCAGCATGGGAAATGTGGCTGCCGTTGCCTATGTACTTAATTCCGGTGAGATGGAAGTCACTACCGAACTGCGTCCGGAAGGAACGGGTGAATTGTTTACAGTTCAGGAAATGATGATCGGTTTAAGCTACAGCCGCAGCATTACTCAACGCTTTAACATTGGTGCAACTTTTAAATATATCCATTCAGGATTATGGAATATGAATGCATCTGCCATTGCTGTGGATTTAGGAATTACCTATCAGACGCCTTATGATCCGCTTGTTATTGGTATGAGTATCTCCAATTTTGGAACAAGTATGCAGCTGCAGGGACCGGATGCGGCAATCCGTTTTGATCCTGATCCGCAGGTTGATGGAAACAACGATGGTATCATCGCCTACCAGATCACCCGATCCTGGGAGTTACCGGTTACTTTCCGCTTTGGTGCCGGATATGATGTAATCAAAACGGAAAATCACAAGATTTTACTTACATCAGATTTTATTTATCCCAATAATTATAATAACTATGCCAATGTCGGAGCGGAATACGGTTTGCAAAACCGCTATTTTTTAAGGGCAGGTTATCGCCAGTTGTTTATTGGTGATTCCGAAGGGGGACCATCTTTCGGAGCAGGCCTAATCTATAAAAATATTCTGGTTGATTACGCCTATGCTGATTTTGGACGCTTAACCAATGTTCAATATATTTCGTTTGCGTTAAGTTTTTAAAAAAACCAGGTTATATGATTCTAATAATACCTGAACAGGAGCGGGTATCATTGGCATTAAAATTACTGCTCGGTTTATGTTTTCTGCTTATCTTAAAATCATCCGGTGTTAGCAGCGACATTCAAAATCATCAGACAAAATTATTCATAATGGAAAAGGAGTTTCAAACGATTACTGCAGATATACTGGTTGTTGGTGGCGGGGTTAGTGGTGTTTGTGCTGCTATCCAGGCAGCGAGATTAAATACTGAAGTTATACTTGTTGAAGAAACAGACTGGCTTGGCGGTATGTTAAGTGCCGCGGGAGTAAGTGCAATTGATGGCAATCATAAACTGCCATCCGGTTTATGGGGCGAGTTTCGCCAAAAGTTATATGATTATTATGGTGGGTCGGAAAACCTGGAGACAGGATGGGTGAGCAATACACATTTCGAACCATCGGTTGCCAATCGTATTTTGCATGATTGGATTGCTGAATACCCCCAAATTAGGTTAATAAAAAGTTTTTGGCCGGTTAAAGTATTTGTTAAAAATAACAGGGTTTCAGGCGTTGAGTTTTCAAATGAAAATGGGGATAAACTTGACATAACAGCTGAAATAACAATTGATGCAACCGAATGGGGTGATGTTCTTAAGATGGCAGGCTGCCCTTACAGGTCTGGTCGTGAAAGCCGCAAAGAAAGTTCTGAAAAGTATGCCCCGGAAAAATCCGATTCATGTGTGCAGGATTTAACCTTTGTCGCCATTCTTAAAGACTATGGTCCGGGTGCAAATAAAACAATTGAAAAGCCGGCGGGTTATGATCCTTCCTTTTACAGGGGATCATGCAATTACAAAACAGAATCCGGTTCCCTTATTGATGCCACAAAAATGATGCAGTATGGCCGGCTGCCAAACAATAAATACATGATTAACTGGCCCAAAAAAGGAAATGATTACAACGGGGCTCTTATTGAAAAAGACCGCGCCGGAAGAGCAGAACATCTCCGGAAAGCGAAGCAATACACGCTCGGATTTGTATATTTTATGCAGACAGAACTGGGTTTAAAAAATTATGGCATCGATACAGAAGAATTCCTTACAGAAGATAATCTTCCCCTAAAACCTTATGTTCGGGAGAGCCGCCGCGTTAACGGAAAAGTGTATCTAAATGTGCATGATATTGAAAAACCGCATGCTGAATCAAAGCGTCCGTATTATCAGCAGGCCATCGCAGTGGGAGATTACCCGATTGATCATCATCATGCCGAAGGGAGCCTGCCGGAAGCTGAAACGTTCCCCCGAATACCAAGCTTTTCGGTTCCCTTCGGTTGTTTAATACCAAACGAAAAACAGGGAATTCTTGCTGCAGAAAAAAGCATTTCTGTAACTCATATTGTTAATGGAGCCACCCGGTTGCAGCCGGTTGTCATGCAGATTGGTCAGGCTACCGGTGCCGCCGCCGCACTCTGTGTAAAACAAAAAACACCTTCCGAAAATATAAATATCCGCGAACTGCAGCAGATTTTACTGGATGCAAACATGTGGTTGCTACCCTTTGTGGATATCCAGCCCGGTGATGTTGGTTTCCAGGAACTTCAACGGATTGGTTTATGCGGGCTAATTCAGGGTGAAGGGGTACCGGAAGGTTGGGCAAACCGCACATATATTTATCCTGATAAGACGGTTACTTATGCAGAAACAGCTAATGCCATCCGGATTTTATTCAACAAAACAATTTCGGTTGATCTGCAGACAGATGTGCCGGTCTCTCGTCGCCGACTGCTATACATGTTCAAAAGTTTTATCACTGATACTGGAGAAAATTACAAAACATCCCCTTTTTCTGATATTTCAGAAGATGATCCGGAATTTTCAATAATTTGCTATTTCAAAACCAAAGGAGCACTTTACTGGATCAAAGGAGAAAAATTTGATGCGGATACACTCGTTTCAAGACGAGAATTTGCGATAATGACTGACCGCGCATTTGAGCCATTTAATAAATTTACGTTAACCTTAAATGATGATATTTAAAATGATTCGTTGCCTGTTTTATACAATAATTTCGGTACTCTTTTTTGCCTGTAATCAACCTGAAAAAATTAGATCGACTGAGTTACGCGGGGTATGGCTTACAAATGTAGACAGCAAGGTGATGGACAGCCGGGAAAACATTGCAGAAGCTATGCGTTTTTTAGCTGAAAATAATTTTAATATGGTTTGTCCTGTTGTGTGGAATAAAGGAATGACTCTTTACCGAAGCGCTGTCATGGACAGCATGTTTCACATTCCGATAGACACCCTGCAGCAATCACATGATCCTTTGGCAGAAGTTATTGAAGAAGCACATAAATATAATATTGCTGTTATTGCCTGGTTTGAATTTGGATTTTCATCGTCCTATAAAGAAAACGGCGGGCATTTACTAAAAGCAAAACCGCATTGGGCTGCCCGTGATTCGAGCGGAAAATTACTTACAAAAAACGGTTTCGAATGGATGAATGCCTATCATCCCGAAGTGCAGCAATTCATGCTGGACCTTGTCTCAGAAGTTGTCAAAAACTATAAAGTGGATGGTGTTCAGGGCGATGACCGTTTACCCGCACAGCCATCGGAAGGCGGTTATTCTGATTATACAAGAGAATTGTATGCAGCAGAGCATCAGGGGCAGGAGCCGCCACAATATTCAAAAGATCCGGACTGGCTGCGCTGGCGGGCTGAAAAATTAAATACCTTTGCCGGGAAAATGTATGATACGGTTAAATCTATTGATAAAGATGTTCTTGTAACATGGTCGCCCAGCATACATCCCTGGGCATATGAACAATATCTGCAGGATTGGCCGGCGTGGATAAAGGAAAAACATGCTGATCTTGTATTTCCGCAGCACTATCGTTATACACTGGACAGGTACCAAACCCTGTTCGATTCCCAGCGTCCTGCACATGTCGGTTTAACAGAAGATGTAAATATCATTTATCCCGGCATTTTGATGAAAGTTTCTGATTATCTCATTGAGCCGGATTACCTTGTTCAGGCCCTTAAATATAACCGTGAACACGGTGTTAATGGAGAAGTGTTCTTTTTTTATGAAGGATTAAGAAAAAACAATGATCAGCTGGCCAGGCTGCTTAAGGATACCTATTATAAAAAACCGGCAAAATTACCTGTAAAAACAAAATATACTCAGCAATGATGTATTCAAACCGGGAGTACAAAATGCAAAAAAAATTCTTTTTTCTCAGTGTGTTCTTTTTTGTTCAGCTGCTTTCAGCGCAATATGTAGCAAATTGGACAAGCTACCAGTTTATCGATCCGGCGAACGATTTAACGCGTGATCTTGCCTACAATCCGGCAACTGATCATGTTCTTATTGCGACACGTTATACCGGAACAAATATTTTTGTCTTGTCGGGAGAAACCGGCGATAGTCTTGATCAGATGAATACAGCCGACATAAAGGAAGGTACTTACCCGATCAACCAGATTGAAGTGGCGGACGATGGTTATATTTACGTCTGTAACCTGGCAGTTGCAGGAAACAAGTTCAAGATTTACCGCTACCAGGAAGAGTTTCTTACTCCTGAAGTTGTTTATGAAAATGTATTCGAAGAACGCTATGGTGACTCGTTTACAGCTGTTGGTTCCGGAGAAAATTTGTATCTCTATTCATCAGGATTTAACACGGACAAAATACTGGTACTGCGCGGTGATGCCGATGGAAATATTGAGTTTGATTCTAAAATTGATGTGCCATCGATTAACAGTGCACGTATGGCTATTTCTCCGGTGACCCCAGGGGGTAATCTTTGGATTAACGGCGCTGGAACAACGAATCCCCCGGCCCGTCTGATTACAAACGACGGGACAGTTATTGTTAATGTCCCGGATTCTTTATTGTCACCAGCACAGGGATCATTTATTAAATACTTTACACTTGGCGGAAAAAACTACCTTGCCGGAGCAAATGCTTCACTCAACACTATCCGGGTTTTCAGCTATACAGAAGATCAACTGGGAACAGTAACATTTCATTCATTGGGTGCTGCATCAGAGCCTTTGCTCCTGGCATATAATGGCACAACAATCAGCAATAATATTAACGCGTCGGCATCAATTGATTATGACAGCACCCGTAACAGCCTGGTTACTTTAATGGGCGTAAACAGTGTAGCGTCAGTAAGTCTGGCAAATATTACTGCAATAGATAATCCTGAAAATAATGTTGCGCAGCATTTCCGCCTGGAAGAAAATTATCCTAATCCGTTTAATCCTGAAACAACTATTCGTTATACACTACAGGACAGGGCGAATATTACTTTAAATGTTTATGATATCAGTGGAAGACTTGTTTCGCATCTTGCACAGGGACTGCAAAACATTGGCAGTCACCAGGTGCGTTTCAGCGCCACAGGACTGAGCAGCGGTGTTTATTTTTATAGTTTAATTGCCGACGGCAGCCTGGTCCAAACCCGTAAAATGGTTGTAATGAAATAAAAATCCGGAAAATTTTATGTTTAAACGTGTTGTAAAAAATCTGTTTGTAATCCTGGTTGTGCCTGCTCTTTTATTATCTGCTGAGAAAGAGCTGCGTGGAGTCTGGTTTGCCTGGGCCGGGGCGGATGTACCATCGAAGGAATATATTGCTGATACCATGGATAAGCTGGCAGCGGCTAATTTTAATGTTGTTTATGTGGATGTCTGGCGTTTTGGATTTCCGTACTACCAGAGTGAATATTTTTCCGATATAACCGGGATCTGGACAGATCCGTCGCTTGTTTCAGGGCGCGATGTTTTGGCAGAAATGATCGCTGAAGGCCACCGTGCCGGATTGGAAGTTGATGCCTGGTTTGAGTCCGGATTTGCAGCAACATCCGATGAAAACAATGATCTTTTTTACATCTACCCGGAATGGTTTGCACAGAAAAAAGACGGTTCTTATGACTTTTACAGTAACGGCGGGATTTTATATAACTGGCTTAGCCATTGTAACAAAGAAGCACAGCAATTCCTGATACGCATGGCTACAGAAGTTGCGCGTAATTATGATGTTGACGGGATTGAGTTCGACCGTGTGCGTTACCCCCAGCTGGATTGCGGATATGACCCGGCAACAGTTGAACTTTATCAGGATGAGCATGATGGCCAGAGCCCGCCAAGTAACACTAGCGATGCCGGATGGATGCGCTGGCGAGCGGACAAACTAACGGAATTTGTTTCTGAATTGTACGATTCCATCAAAGCTGTAAACCCTGCTATAACAGTAAGCAATGCACCGCTGCCATGGGGCTATGAACAGTTCTGCCAGGACTGGCCGCCATGGGTTAATAATAATTATCTGGATATTGTCTCAACACAGATGTATTACACGGATAACGCAACGTACACTTGGCGCTTAAACCGAGAACTGGGTTTTATCACAAATAACAGTAAAATGTATCCGGGCATTTCAACTGTAGCGGATGTAAACGCTACTCCGCCGTCCGAGCTTGTAAAAATGATAAATACTACCCGCAGTAAAGGTCTGAAAGGACAGGTAATCTGGTATACACGCAATCTCCTGGAAAACCCGGACTATTTTGCGGCCTTAACAGAAAATGTTTATGCAGAAAAAGCAGAGCTTCCGTACCGCCCTGATAATTACCGGGTTCCGGCTGTAATTGTTAATGAAACGGATGCGGATGTTCAGAAATCGGATGGCTGGAAAAGTTATGACGGTGTTTCCGGTTTCCAGGATGCTTCATTGTATACGAGCGGCAGTTCCGGGCAATGGATAGAATTTTCAGCGGATTTACCAAAAACAGGTTGGTATGAAGTATATGCATATATTATACGACACTGGAATGGACACAAAAATGCAGCCTATCAGATTTATAGCAACGGTGGAACAGATACGGTTTTTATTGATCAGAGCAAGGAAGCAAATGCCCGCTGGACAAAACTGGGTGATTTTTACATGGAAAGCGGCAGCCATAAACGAATCCGTCTAACGGATCAGGGCATTGGCAGCTACCTGCTTTTTGCCGATGCTGTAATGTTCCTGGAGACAAAACGCGTTATGCCCAATGTAAGTGCTATTCATGAAAAGGCGGTAGATGCGCCTGTTTCGTTTGAGCTAAAACCGGCCTATCCAAATCCATTTAATCCTGAAACGACAATCTCTTTTTCTTTGCCGCAGAATGGAACGGTTAAATTGGAAATATTTAATGTTCGTGGCGAAAGAATCGTTAAACTTGCGGATGCTTTTTACCAGGCTGGCACACATTTGATTAAATGGAACGCAGCGGGTTATCCGAGCGGCGTCTACTATTATACAATTAACTTCAATCATTCCCGGAAAACTGCTAAATTAGTCCTGATCAAATAAAATCCGGGCAAAATGACTTTTAAAAACTGGTGTGTTAAAACCGGCATACAACCGGGAATACATCTGATTGTACACAGTTCTTTTCGGGCTATCCGGCAGGCTTTTAATAATCCTTCACCACAGGAAATAATTGATGATTTTAAGGAACTTCTTACCGGGAACGGTTCCCTGGTCATGCCGGCATTTACCTATTGCTTCCGTAAAAAATCAGGTCCATTCGATTCTTTTGATCCTTACAATTCTGTGAGTAAAGTTGGTGCCTTAACAGAAGTTTTTCGCCATTCACAGGATGTAATCCGCACAGCTTCGGCAACGCATTCGTTTGCCTTGTGGGGAAACATCTGTACAGAAATCAAATCTGACAATGCACCGTTTAGTCCATTGGGAAAAGAGAGTGTAATGCAGTGGCTGGCAGAAAAGGAAGACAGTTATATTTTGTTATTGGGCGTGGATTTCAGATCGCTGAGTTTTGGACATTATATAGAAAACAGTATTCCATTGCCCTGGATTGAAAAAAATCCCTGGACCTATATGGATGTGGAATCAATCGGAGCATCAAAAAGTGGATTTCAGGAGATAAGCCAGGTTCCAGGCTGCAGTAAATCCTTTATCAATCTTGAAAAATATCTTTTAAACAATAATATTGTGCAGATGCGTAAATACAAAAATCTGCAGGCCTTTTTTATTAAAACGGACCTGCTGCTGGACCACGGAAAAAATTATTTTAGTACATTTCCTTTAAACGCTTTGTGTCCTGTGGGAACATGCGCTGCCTGCAACACCCGTCATGCATGGTACGCTGAACAAATTAAGAAAGAATTACAATCATGAAAAAATTATTCTTGTTAGTCGTCATAGTTCTAACCTTTAATGCTTGTGTTGAAACACGTCGGGAAAAAACGAAGGATGATAATTTTTCTGAAAGAACACTTTCAGAGAATCGCAAACAGTTTAAACAGGACCTGATTCAGAAAACCATTCATGAAACCCTGCAAAAAGAATTAAACGATTCAACCGCTCCGGAATGGATGGAAGCGCTTTGGGGGATTGGTTTTTCAGGCTATAGATCCGCAGAAACAAGGGCAGCATTAGAACATGCTTTTGTACATATCGATAAGCGTTCATTTATTTTTCAGCGTGCTTTTCTGGAAACTATTTACACGGTATACCAGGATAGTTTTGTGAATGAAATGGAGATGTTTGCTGACAAAACAAAAGAGCCTAAACTTTTCGCGATGGCTGTAAATTATCTATTACTCAATAACAACAACCGTGCTGAATACTATCTAAAAATGATGGATGAAAAATTTCCCGAATGGCAGCAGAATCCGATTTTATTTATGCTTCAGCTTCGTTTAAGTAGTGAGTTTGATTCACAGATTACTAAACGACCGCCCCTGGCAGATTTATTAAATCACGATTTTAAAGGTAAACCAGTAGTTTTTAGCTTTCAGCGTCATGATCGACGTTTCCCGGGATTGGCAGTTATCCGTAAAGCAGACGGATCGTTTGTAAAAGACAGCAGCGGACAGATTTTTGCCATAAAACAACTGGCAATGGCTTTATCCAATATGCCCGGTTATATTACTAATGGAAATACGCCACAGGGTATTTTATCGATGCAGGGGTTTGCTTACTCACAGAATGTATTTATCGGACCATCCTTAACTTTGCAGCTGGTTTTGCCTTATGAAGCCAGCCCCGACACTTTTTTCCATCAGTATTCGGGTGTAAAAACTCCATGGTCTTCGGATCTTTATAAAGAGATACTCCCACTATCTTGGCAGGAATACATGCCGATTTATGAAGCCTTTTATGCCGGTAAAGCCGGACGCACAGAAATCATAGCTCATGGAACGACAGCCGATCCGGAATTTTACGCAGGGGCAACGTATTATCCATTTACCCCGTCACTGGGTTGTTTAACGGCATATGAACTCTGGGATGATCAGAGCGGCAGGACACAAATCAGCCACCAGAAAAAACTGACGAAAGAATTACAGAAAGAAGGTGACGGGCACGGGTACCTGGTTGTGGTTGAGCTTGATGATCAACAAAAACCCGTTGAATTATGGGATGTGGAAAAAGATATTATTGCTACAGAGAACGAGTTTAATAAAAAATCGATGTAATTAAAGGCAAAGAATCAAAAAGGCACTTTTTTAATGATTAAAAGGAATGCTGAATACTACTTAAAATTAGTTTCAAGGCTAAGAAGAGACTATAAAAAAGGGGGTGCCCCACATAAACCTATTCTCTTAATTAGCATAATAAAAGGAATTGAGAAAGGTTTTATTAAGTCTGAAAAAATTAATATTACTCCTGAATTAGTTGGTCTTTTTAAACAATATTGGAATAAACTTGTTACTACAGAACATCATCCAATATTTTCTTTACCTTTTTACCACATGAAATCAGAACCATTTTGGAAATTGGTTCCAAAACCAGGCTGCGAGTCATGGGTAAATGCAAAAAGCACAATGAGAAGCTTCAGTAATTTAAATACAGCGGTCGATTATGCACAGATTGATATTGAACTCTTTAGTCTTTTAAATACTGAATCTGATAGATTACGGTTCTTTAGTTTTTTAATTGAAAAATATTTCCCTGCCGAAAATATCTCTAATAATTCCAATGATCATGATATTTTTTATGAAATATCACATGAAATAAATTCACTTAAAAGCAGTATGTATAGAGAGAAAATATTAAAATTTAAAACAGAGATGGATCCGGATTCTTTCCAGGAAGAAGTATATGTAAGAAGCGGGCTTTTTAAACGTGAAATTTCAAAAATATACAATCAAACATGTTGCATCTCCCATCTAAGAATTGATTCAATAATCGAAGCATCGATGATTGATGCTTGCCATATTGTACCTTTTTCTGAGAGTTATGATGATACAATTACAAATGGAATTGCCCTTTGTCCAAATCTTCACAGGGCATTTGATAGGGGATTAATTTCAATTAGTCCGGATTATACAGTGCTGGTTAAAGATAATTTTATTGAAAGCAAAAATTCTGTTTACAACATTAAACAATTTGAAGGGATTCAAATCACTCTTCCGGAGTTAAATGATTATTTTCCCTCGCAAGAAAATTTACACAATCACAGGAAACGCTTTGGTTTTTAAGCGAAACTATCTGGAATCACTAAAAATAAAAAATAGACTCACCCTGCATTTTTTATCTTATCTTTATCGCTGGTCAGAATATCCTGTGATAAAATAACAATATCCGCCAGTTTGTTTGGCTTTAATCTTCCATTAGAAAGTCCACATAATTGTCTCTGTGTACTATGGCTGTTTCGTGTTCAGGGTATGCGTCCAAAAATGTTTTCGGAAAGCGTACCTTTGCTTTTGGATTCCATTTAAATTCAAACGCATGCATTTTTCCATCATACTCTTCAATAAAATCGATCTCCTGTTGCTGGTGTGTTCTCCAGAAGAAATAATTACCGTACTTTTCATGGTAATGGTTTTTTTTAAGGCGCTCAGAGATAAGAAAATTTTCCCACAAAGCTCCTGCATCGTTTCGAAGGTTTATAGGATTAAAGTTGGAAATCAATGCATTACGTATTCCTGTGTCCCAAAAATATATCTTGCGCATTTTACTTAATTCATTTCTGAGATTTCTGCTAAGCGGGGCCAATCTGAAAATAATAAAAGCCTGTTCAAGCAGGTAAACATATTTTTCAATGGTTTGTTTATCGATCTGTAACAATCCCGCTAATTCTGAAAAAGAGACTTCATTGCCAATTTGCAGTGCCAGGGCCTGAAGCAGTTTTTCAAGCAATGCCGGTTTTCTTATCTCTTTGTATGATAATAAGTCTTTATATAAATAGCTCCCGGCCAGATTTTTTAAAAGGGCAATCTCATCTCCAACATTATTTATAATATCCGGGTACATGCCATATATCATACGTTGTTCTAAATCTGACTGAATAGTGATTAAGTTTTTATGTGCAACAAGCTCACCAAATGAAATAGGATAAAGATAATATTCAAACTTTCTTCCGGTTAATGGTTCATTAATTTCATTAGCTAAATCAAGGCTTGATGAACCGCTTACAATCAGCTGCTTTTCCGGGATCTGGTCCTTAATGATCTTAAGGCTTAAACCAATGTTTTTTACTCGCTGTGCTTCGTCAATAAAAATAACTTTTGCATTTCCCAGCAGGCGCCGAAGTTTTTGAGAAGAGGCATCTTGTAATTGTTCCCGTACAATCGTTTCATCGCAATCGAGAAATAAAGTCTCGTTTTTGAACTTATCATAAAAATATTTTAGGAGAGTCGTTTTTCCTGTTTGCCTTGCGCCAAGAATAATAATTGCTTTATTCTTGAAAAGATTTTTTTCAACAAGGTTGATTAATTCTCTGTTTATCATAATAAAGTGATTGTAATCTCTTTTTTATATACATTTAGGTGATTATGATCCCCTGAATTTAGTTTTATCCCAATCGATTGTCAATTCACTAAACTCTACCGCTTATACTTAGTTTTCCCACCGACAAAAGTATAATCAACTTTGGTGTCTTTAATCTTGTCTTCCGGGATGGTAAGAATATCCTGTGATAAAATAACAATATCCGCAAGTTTGCCCACTTCCAGGCTGCCTTTTATATCTTCTTCAAAACCGGCATAAGCATTCCAGAGTGTTAAGGATTTCAAAGCTTCTTCGCGGCTTAAAACCTGGTCCGGGTAAAATTGTGAACCATCGGGTAAACGCCGGGTGACGGCAGCGTAATAATTTTCAATCGGGCTGACACGTTCAACAGGGGCATCCGTTCCATTGGCCAAATGCGCGCCCGATTTTAAAAGTTTTTGCCAGACATAGGCGCCTTCTTCAGCGCGTTTATCGCCGATACGCTTTGGCACCCATGGACCATCAGATGTACAATGCACCGTCTGCATCGAAGCGATAATCCCCAATTCAGCAAAACGCGGAATATCCTGCAGTGATAAATGCTGGGCGTGTTCAATCCTCCAGCGCCGGGAAAGATCGCCCTGCAAAAAGTATTCATATATATCCAGCATTTCCCTGTCACCACGGTCACCGATGGCATGCGTGCATAATTGGTAATCGTTATTAAAAGCTAACTCTGCCACCTTGCGGATAGAATCCAGCGGGGTAACATTTTGCCCGGTAGTTGATGGCATATCGGAGTAAGGTTTAAGCATCCAGGCGCCACGTGAACCAAGGGCTCCATCAATGTATTGTTTGATAGAACGTACAGTTAGATGATTG
This sequence comes from Calditrichia bacterium, assembly GCA_020635035.1. Lineage (GTDB taxonomy): Bacteria > Calditrichota > Calditrichia > Calditrichales > J004 > JACKAO01. The sequence goes on along the minus strand of JACKAO010000002.1, from coordinate 54,846 downwards.
TTTCCGGCTCCAATCATTTTATATTTTTGCAAAACAGAATCGTTAAGTATTTCTGATGCCGATATCATTACCCATAAACGCAAATCGAGCGAATCTTTATCTGCCAGATCTTTGAAAAGATTTATTTCTCTGAGAGATGCACCGGCATCGTGAAAAGTTGCTACGCCATTTTCCAGGCAATGCATGCTTGCCGCGTCAATCCGTTTAAAGTATTCCCGTTGTTGTTCAGCCGGGCTGAGCGCCTGTAAATATTTTTGGTATACCCTGTAGATCAGCTCTTCGGCAGTCTCAAGGAAAATCCCTGTTGGATTCCCCTGTTCATCGCGGATAATTTCACCTCCTGTTGTATCCGGAGTCTGCGCTGTTATCCCGGCGAGTTGCATGGCCCTGGCATTAACAAAAACCCCGTGACCGCTGGCATGGTTTAACATCACCGGATTTTCCGGCGAAACCTGACTGATACTCTGGTGAGTGGGATAACCTTTTACAGATGGAGAAGGCACTGTTTCCCATTTTTCCTGGTGCCAGCCGCGCCCGATAATCCAATCGCCAGGTTTCGATTTTAAAACAGCTTCTTGTACAAGATTTACAGCTTCATCCCAGTTCTTAATAGTTGTTAAATCAAGATTGAGTAATGATCCACCCAGGCTTAAAAAATGAGCATGCCCTTCAATAAACGCCGGAATGATTCGTTTGCCAGCGGCATCAATCAGAATAGTGTTGTCGCTTTTCAGGCTGTCCATAGCAGTATTTTTTCCGATGTAAGAAATGCGATCACCCCTTACAGAAATAAGTTCAGCGCCGGGCTGATCCGGGTTAAGGGTAGCGATATTTCCATTATAAATGATAAGATCGGCTTTTTCCTGCTTTGAGCAGGAGATAATAAACAGGAATAAAAAAATAAGATTCTTCATGAAAGTCCCGGTTGGTTTGTCCCGGATAAATTAACGGGTGATCCTAAAAAAAGAAAATATATAAATGGTGTTGCCTTTGATCTAAATCAAATCAAAAGTTCAATAATCCTGTCATATTATATCATTTAAAAGGAGCATGACATGAAAACGATTATTTTTATTATAACCCTTTTTACATTCTCTCTCTATGCACAGGATGTTGCAAAACTTCCGCGTCCGCTTGGCGCCGGTTCGGCTGAAGTTTATAACGGCAAGATTTATTTTTTTGGTGGATCGAATAACTGGTCCGGGTCCTTGCTTTATGATACGGTTTATGTTTACAACGGCACCAACTGGGCTGTTGAAGATACGATCCCGGACCGCAATATGTGGGACGTGGAAACGGTTCGTATTGGTAATGAAGTTTACCTGGTCAGCGGCTGGCCCGGGGGTGCAAATTTTCTGCGAAAATACAACTTGGATACAAAGGAGTGGACCTATCTTGCCAACAGCCCCAATGCAACAACCTGGGGTGTTGCTGCTGAATTTGTCAACGGTTTTATCTACCTTTTTGCACCTAATGGCAGCGTCTGGGCTTATTCAGTTTGGGATAATATGTGGGAGACTAAATCTTCTTCCGGGTATTCCGGACCGCTGAACTTAAGTTCTATTGTGTATAATGATGAGATTTATGTTATCGGTTACAACGATTCGGTTTTTGTAAAATATAATCCTGCAACTGATATCTGGACACCCCTGGCAAAATCACTTTACCAGGTGGGTGCTTCAGCAATGGGTATAATAAATGACCAGATTTACTGTGTGGGTGGTAACAGCACCGGTCAATCAACCGCCCAATACAAAAGCATTATTGTATACAATGCAACGGAAAATGAATGGAATACTGACAGTTTGCAAATCAGCGGTAAACGGCATTGGATGGCAACAGCTGAATACGAAGGTGGTTTGTATGTGCTTGGTGGTATAGATTCAACAGCCTTGTCAGTAAGCAGTGTAGAAGAAATTGTTCCACAGGGAACCGCAGTTTCTTTAGCTTCGGAGAGACAAGCTGTCCCGGGCAAATTCAGATTATTCCCAAATTATCCCAATCCTTTTAATCCGACGACTATTCTGAGTTATGAGCTTTCAGAAGTGGCCGAAGTCAGCTTGGATGTTTTTGATGTAAAAGGACGAAAAGTTACATCTCTCATTAAAAGTATAAAACAACAACCGGGTGTCTATAATGTTGTTTTTGATGCAACAGGTTTGGTATCAGGTATTTATTTTTCTAAAATAAATATATCCGGAACGGTCAGCTCAACCTTTTCTCAGAAAATGATCTTGTTGAAATGATGATTCAAACTATTCACATCCTTCTTTTTTCGGTTTGTTTTATTTTCGGGCAGTACCACCACGGTGGCTCTGTTCCCCTGAGTGCATGTCGTGATACAGTTGAAGAAAGCATGTTTAATGATTCTACCTTTGATAAAGCCCTGGTTAGTCCTAATGCTGTTTTGTTTACTGATCCCATGGGAGGAACAGGCTTAAACGGGTTTGGCCAAACCCTGATTAATTATGTTGACCTGCAACCGACTGCGGCAGTGAAGGATTATAATTGCGGAGATGTGACATATAATGGCCATCGCGGGACAGATATAGAAATATTGAGTTTTTATGAAATGGATGAAGGAGTTGCTGTATTATGTGCAGCACCCGGTGAAGTTATTTATGTTCATGATGGAGAATTTGATCGCAGGACTTCCTGGCAAAACGGAGTTGTTGCTAACCAGGTAACGGTCCAGCATACAGATGGTTTACAGTCGATATATCTGCATTTTAGAAAAAACAGTATTCGTGTTTCAAGCGGACAACAGGTTCAAACGGGCGATACTCTTGGTTTTATAGGAAGCTCAGGTTATTCATCCAACCCGCACCTGCATTTTGAAGTGAAAAAAAATGGTAACTCTGTTGATCCGTTCCAGGGACCCTGTCAGGAGAACGAATCAATGTGGCAGCGGCAACCGGCCTACGTGACTACTTTGCCTTTTGAATTGATGGATCACGGTTTGACAACGGTTGAACTTGATTGGCCAACAATTTTGGAAAAACCTCCTGTAAAAGTATCGGCCTACAGAAATACTTTGCTTCGCTCCTGGGTTCGGTTGCGGAACGCCAGGACCACCGATAAATTTACCTGGAAAATTTACCGCAACGACGGCAGTTTATTCTGGGAATACAGTTTTTATCCAAGCGGATTTTGGAGCAGCAGCTGGTGGTACGTCTATTTTACATTACCCGAAACAGGCGCCAATATGGGTGAATGGCAGGTTGATATTTTTTGCAATGACAGCCTGATTGCAAATCAGCCGTTTAAACGTGTAAACGTACCAAATCAAAAAGCAGTTCTTGTTGATACGAACTACGCTGTTCAAAAAGATGGGCAACTAACAGGTACGCTAAAATTCCATGATCCTGATGGCACTGAAATTTTCTGGTATAAAATAGCACAACAGCCTAAAAATGGAACGATCAGATTATTTGCTGGAAGAAACCACAGATTTAATTATACAGCGAATCCTGGTTTTAACGGAAACGATACCGCATTGATTTACATAGAAGATGATCAATTGTTAAAAGGTGATAACGGACGCATTGTCTTTAATGTTGGTAAATCAACATCAATTGCTAAAAGTATTTTACACGAAAATGATTTCAGTTTAATTGGTAACTATCCCAATCCTTTTAATCCCCAAACGAGAATATTGTACCATCTTAACAGGAATGATCAGGTAAAGCTGGAAGTGTATGATTTATCCGGTAAGGAAATAAAGATACTTTTCAATGAACAGCAGTCAGCAGGGGAGCATTCGATTGTTTTTGATGCTTCGGAACTAGCAGCCGGAATATATTTTTATCGTCTAAGCACATCTATGCACCTTTCGCAAACCCGTAAAATGTTAATTCTTAAATAAAATAGTTTTTACAAAGAGATATCTGGTGAGTTCACTCTTCAAAAGCTATGGAGCAACTGCTCTCATCAGAATACCGCACAACCAGGCACCATAAGTTCCTAAAATATATCCCAGTACCGAGAGTAAAACACCGACCGGTGCCAAAGCCGGATGAAAAGCAGAAGCCACAATAGGAGCAGATGCTGTTCCGCCAATGTTTGCCTGGCTGCCAACAGCCACAAAAAAGAAAGGTGCCTTAATCAGTTTTGCGACGATCAGTAATAATATTATATGCACCAAAATCCAGATGATGCCCACAAAGAAAAGTCCGGGGTTTTGCAGAATGGCAGTTAAATCCATTTCCATACCAATGGTAGCAACCAATACGTAAAGGAAAAGAGTTCCTATAGTGGATGCTCCGGCTCCTTCCATTTTACGTGCTTTGGTGAACGATGTAATTAATCCGGCGGTGGTTGCGATAATAATGATCCAGAAGAAATTGGATGTCAGACTGTATTTTTCAAGCTGCGGCGCATTATCCTGAAACCAGGGAGCGATAATATCTGCAAAAAAATGCGATATTCCGGTCAGTCCAAACCCAAGCGCCATGATGATCGTAAGCTCACGCAAAGTTGGAACATGGGCAATACTGGCACGATAATCTTCCACTTTTTTGCGCAGTTCTTCAATAACCGAAGCATCTGCTTTCAGCCAACGGTCAATGCGCGTGCTGATCCCTGCACCGTACAATAAAACCCCCATCCATAAATAGCCGACCATAATATCCACAGGTAATACCTGGGAAAAGAGTTCATCACTTACTTCAAACACTTCCCGCATCGCTGTTTGATTCACTCCGCCGCCAATCCAGCTTCCGGCAATAGTTGTTAATCCGCGCCAGACAGCATCCGGCCCATGCCCGCCAACAATATCAGGGGCAAAAGCTGAAACAACCAGAATGGCAATCGGACCCCCAATAATGATCCCGGTGGTCGCAGTTAAGAACATAATTATTGCTTTGGGTCCCAATCGTAAAATTGCTTTTATATCCACACTGATTGTCAGTAATACAAGACTTGTCGGGAGCAGGTAGCGCGATGCAACAAAATAGAGATTTGAATGCTGCCCGGAAATAATTCCTGCCGAATTAAATAAAGAAGGGATGAAATAACAAAGCAGCACGGACGGTATAAAGGTATAAAACTTTTGCCAGAATGGTCTTTCGCTGTGAGATGTTGCAAAAATAATCGCTAATATAGATAAGAGAATGCCTAGAACGACGGCATCATTTGTAATGAGTGGCTGCATAGTGTCCGCTGTTTTTTGGGTGATTGTTGAAAATAGAGATTAATAATATATGATGCAAAACGACGATGTAAAACGGGGAGACTAAAAACCCATTTAAAGGCACTGCGAAGCCATATACGGACATTGATAAAATGACGTTTTAAATGTTTTTGAAAATTATGGTTTTATTGAATTGATTTTATTTAAAATAGTGTTTGATTCAGTTTAACAAATTCATATATCACCCAGGCATGTGCCAACCCTGCGGGCACTATCAACCCAGGGATGATCGAGCGGTACATATTTACGTTTACCGGCAACTTTATCCAGCGAAACAGTTGTTGTAAGTTCTCCCTGGACAGCCACCATTTTACCGAATTTTTTCTGCCGGATATAATGGGAACAGGCAACGCCAAGTTGCGTGGCTAAAATCCTGTCACGGGCAGAAGGTGTACCACCACGCTGCAAGTGCCCTAAAATAGTGACACGTGATTCGAGCCCTGTTAGCTGTTCCAGCTTTTTTGCCAGGGAAAGTGTTCCGGATTCCTGGCGGGTATCATCATCATCCTTTTTCTTTTCATCTTTCTGTGCATCTTTGCTTATGGCCCCTTCTGCGACTGCAACAATACTGAAGTTTTTGCCGCTGCGGCTGCGTTTAAGAATCGCTTCCGAGATTACGGAAACATCATATGGGATTTCAGGAATAAGAATAACATCGGCACCACCGGAGATACCGGCTCCCAAAGCCAGCCAGCCCACTTTGTTTCCCATAATTTCCACTACAATTATACGGTGATGGCTGTGCGCCGTTGTGTGCAGCCGGTCTATGGCATCCGTAGCAATTCCCAAAGCGGTATCAAAACCAAAGGTTACATCTGTCATAACCACATCGTTGTCGATTGTTTTTGGCAGTGTGATAACATTCATTCCTTTTTCAACCAGCTTCATGGCGTTTTTCTGAGTACCGCCGCCACCGATACAGACCAGTGCATCCAGGTGATGTTTTTGATAATTGTGCAGGATAACATCGGTCATATCGAGAATCTTATCTCCAACAGGCATACGGTGCGGTTTATCGCGACTGGTACCTAAAAGCGTTCCGCCAAGGGAAAGTATCCCGGAAAGCATTTTACTATCCAGACGAATAATACGATTTTCCATCAGGCCGCGGAAACCATCTTTAAAGCCTATAATCTCCGTTTCAGATTCATATAGCAAAGATTTACTGATACCACGGATAGCGGCATTCAATCCGGGTGTATCGCCACCTGATGTAAGTATTCCTATGGCTTTGGGCATATGTTTTCTCCTGTACAGTTTAGTCATAAAAATAAGTAAGTAATGCGGATTCAACAAAACTGAATTAATAGGACAAAAGACATGACCCGGTTTGTCTGTGTTAATTTTTTACATAATCGGAACCAGAATATTGCAGAGTCGAAAGGCTTAAATAGTATAAAAACAAAAACTTACACTGTGTAATAGTTTATTAATAATAGATTTAGCTTTAATCTTTATTGTAAAGGTATCCCATTTTGATTTTCTGGTACGCAGCTTGAATATGAAAGGAGCAGTTAATGGATTAAGGGCAGGGTGCAGTGCAGAAATCTTTATATATTTCTTTTTTTCTTCTATTCACTAACATGGTGTCAGAAGCCCAGATAAACGCTGAACTTTCTGCCGGGATGGAAATATTTGATTCCGGGTCTAACTATTCAGCCGGCCGAATTTGGAGTATACATCCAACATATAATACTGATGAAAATAGTGTACTGGGTTTATTATTCAAGGTCTCTGATTCTGAAATACTAATAATTACACCAGCACAAAACCTGCAGCCGCCAGTTCACATCACTGCACTGATGCTTACCTACACGTATTTTATTAATTCGGGAATATATAATATACGCATAGGGCCCGGAATTGCGTTGGGTTACAAATGGCTAAAGCGCGAAGCCTATAAAATCAATCTGGGCACGCTCGGACCAAGAATGATTGCGTCAGTCCGGGAAAATTATCCGGCGCTCAATACGGGTTTAAAAATCAGCTTACCGTTATCCAAATTATCAGATTTAATTATCTCGTCTTCGCTGGCTTATAATAATCTGAATAATGGATTCTGGTCAGTGACGTTCTCCGGGGGGCTTAATGTTGCAATATTGTAAAAATCCTTTAATACTAATATTTGTCCTTTTTTCTATCCAACTGGTTTCAGCCCAAAAGACCGGCAGCGGAATGTCGTTTGAGCTTTCCCCGCATACCGGATTTATGGATGGCAGTGGCGTTTTCGGATTAGATGCTTCAATGAACTACAAATCCGTTAACCTGGAATTTTCAATAGCCCAGGTAATTGGTGAAACTGCCGATTTATACCCGCTCGATATAAATCTTGTTTTCAATCTGGCAATGGCCGGTAAAATGATCCCATATGGTTCGGTTGGTGCAGGTATGTTGCTTACGGTTCCTTCAACATCTATTGGTAACCGGACTGTTTCTAACCCGGGAATTAATTTTGGCGGGGGCCTGCGCTTTTATTTAAGTGATAAATTTGGTTTACGCCTGGGGGTGAACCAATACCTGACTAATGTTAAAAGTAAACGCGACCAAAGCGAAGAACTGCTGATTTTCCAGGAAGTGAGTCTGGGTGTAATTTTTGTCTTTAAATAGGGAGTACCATGAACAGGTTATTACAAAAACTTTACGGGATGGCAGTATTGATTATACTGTTTTTTGTCGTTCCGCAAAAAGGCATTGCTCAATTGAAAACAGATAATGGTTTCTCATTGGCAACAGGCGTTTACTCTTCCGAGGGTTTTGGAAGCAATCTGTTTGGGGCCTTGCGTTATAATCATTATTTAAACCAGGGACGCCATTTTTTTGAAGCATCCCTGGGATTAAGCAGTCTGCAGTCGGATGTATTGCGATCGGTTGCAAATGCGACTCTTTTTGAGAATGAGCGTCTGTTGGTTTATGAATTTATTTATGGCTATGATCCTAAAATGTGGACCAGCTTTCCTTATTTAACAGCAGGTTTTGCAGGATTAAATCAAGGGGGGCAAAGTAAATTTGCCGTGGTACTCGGATTGGGTAACCGGTTATATTTTGATACGCTTTTTGGCTCTCCGAACATCGGGTTGCGCTACGATTTACGCGATCATATCGTTAGCCAGAGCTTCAATGAAAAAAAGTCATTCATCGCGCACAATATTGTTTTTACACTTAATCTGGAATTTTTTTACTAAGGAGTCCATCTTGAAAAAAAAGTCGTACGCTTCGGTTTTTGCAGAGATGATTTACCTTATTGTCGGTAAGATGCTACTTGTTTCTTGCGGTAATGCCCCAGCAGATGTAATCATGGAAAAATCCGGACAGGCAGCCCTGGTTTTTGTAAGGGAAAACAGCCGTTTTGAAAATCGTAGTAATGCCATGCGCAGTAATGTGGATGAGTATTATCCAGGGACGGATCTTTTCTTACTGGATCCGATCGCAGCCCAGGGTGATGTAACAAACCTGACTAAGCAATATACACGAGCCGGACAGTCAAATCCCAGCCGTTATGGCCATGCAGCTGACCCGGAAATTTCCTACGATGGTAAGAAAATCTTGTTTTCGATGCGCCGAAACCGCGATCATAACTGGCACCTGTATGAGATGAATATCGATGGCTCTGATCTTGTTCAGTTGACTGATCAGGAAGTGGGCCATGATATGGACCCGATTTATCTGCCCAACGGGCAAATCATGTTTACATCAACCCGCTCCCAAATTGTGGATGAATATGAACGCCGTGAATCTCCGCTGTTACATGTTGCTGACCGTTTGCCCGATGGCCGGCTGACAAATATCCGGCAGATTTCATTCAACCAAAGCCATGATACAAATCCGATGGTGCATTCCAGCGGAAAGATTTTTTACAGTCGCTGGGAGCATCTAGGTGATCCTAATAAATTTTCAATATTTGTTGTCAATCCCGATGGGACACGTCCTTTTATTTTATATGGAAATCATTTTCCGCAGCAAAGCGGCAGCAGGGTTTACCTTGATCCGCGGGAGCTTGGCGATGGGGGTATTGTCTGTACATTAATGGAACGTAATTCACCTTTTGAAGGCGGGGCGATAGCCATTAAAGATATATCCAGGGGAGATGATGAACTTAAAATTATTACACCTAAAAGTGTTCCTTTTAATAACACCAGGGAAAACTCTACAGCGCTGTACAGATCGCCGCACCCGATTTATGACCCGAATGCATCCGCGGACCGCCGGGAAAAAATCATTGTATCTATTTCACCCATTGCCGTAAAGGATAATGCGGATGATGAAGTGGATTATGGCATCTATGTTATGGATAAAGATGGTAACAATGTCCGCCTGGTTTATAATGATCCGATGTTTAATGAAATTGATGCGGTTCCTGTTTTACCGCGAAAAGATCTTCCCGCAGGTATTCCGCAGGTAATCGAATCAGAACAACATGTGCAGTCAGCTATTCAGAATGGCGACAAAACAGGTATCTTTTTTGATGGTAATGTTTATGACAGGGCCGGCGATGACCGCCAAATGCGTCCGGATGCTAACTATCTGAATAAAGACGGCAGTGTCGGGCAGGCCCGCTATGTAAGAGTATTGGCAGCCGTCGCACTTCCCAGAAATAATAGCAGACGCGGTGGTGAGATTGGAAACACGAATCTTGAAAAACAACGGATAGTCGGTTACGGCCCAATCCGTGATGATGGTTCATTTTCTATCGAGGTGCCGGCAAATCTTTCTGTGCACTTGCAGACAGTTGATGAAAACGGCCTGATGCTGGTAACACAGCGTTCATGGACCTATGTAATGCCGGGTGAAAGAAGGCTATGTACAGGTTGCCATGATTCGCATGACCGCGACAAAATTATTAACGATATTAAAGTGCAGAGCGATCTGCAGGTATTAAACACGGCTTCCAGCAGATTTTATAAATCCGGCTTTCAGAATGCAGAAAATGTTTTAGCCCACAGCGCTGCCCGCAGCGATACAGTTGATTTTTATAACCGTATCAGTCCAGGCCGCACGAATACAATCCAGGCAATTTTAGATAAACGCTGTGTATCCTGTCATACTACGGCTAATCCGGGGGGTGGTTTACGGCTTGAAATGACCGCCGCAGACCGCACGGTGGAAGGTGACAATGGCAATGGTGCAACAAGTGTTTATGAAATTCTGACCGATGAAGGCAGCTACCAGACAGCAGATAATGAGCAACTTGATTATGTAACAGATGACGGAGCCAGACATTCGCCGCTGATATGGGTTATGTTCAACCGCCAGCTTAACGATGATGATAATCAGCAGTTCCGCAATCTTTCCTATAACCACACGCAGCTTTGGCAAAAAAATAATGGTTATATTGATCCTTTTCTTCCTGCAAACCGTGATTTACTAACGCTGATTGAATGGATCGACATGGGCACGCAATATTCAAACACTGTACAAAATTAGGAGGCATCATGTTTAATAAAAGATTACAAAACGGGATGTATAGTTTAATTCTGATCCATGCGCTTCTGCTCAGTCCCTTATTCAGCGGAAGTTACAGCGACGAGTCCCGGAAAGCGCCTGATTTTACGCTGAAATCACTTACCGGCTCTGATTCAATTTCGCTTTCTGCACTTCGAGGAAATGTGGTTCTTGTGGATTTTTGGGCAAGCTGGTGTCCACCTTGTAAACAATCTTTACCTTACTTGTCTGAATTGGAAAAGAAATATAAGAACCTGAAAGTTGTCGCTGTAAACATTGATGATGATAACCAAACAGCCATCGATTTTATAAATGAAAACAATCTCAAATTAACCATGGTGCATGATTCTGATAAATCCGTTGTGAGCGCATATGATGTGCCTGAAATGCCCACGGCTTACCTGGTAGATCAGTATGGTAAAATTCAATATATCCATTCCGGATACAGTGAATCAAGTATCCGCGAGCTTGAATTTGCTGTGCGCGGACTGGTTGACAAACCATGAGCAGAGTGAGAACAATGATACATAAAATTAAGATAGTTCTGATTGTTTTTATTACGGCAATACTGGTTTCCTGTGTTGCAGTTAAACCCTGGGAACGCGAAAAGCTGGCCGATCCGATCATGGAACCGCGAAGCGAATTTGCCAAGCAGAAACTTGATGAAAAATTTTTCTCTTCACGGGAAGGCAGCATGGGTGGAAGTGGTGGTATTGGCGGTGGCTGCGGCTGTGCAAAATAAATAATCGGCGACCCACAGACCGGTATGCCCTACTCCCTAGCTTACCGGTCTAACGCCGATTTTAATGCAAAGGACATGAATGGAAAAAGCGATAAAATTAAAAATTTTAATTATACTGAATTTTTTGTATTCGGGGGCACTCACAGCGCAGGATGGTGATAAGATCAGTTATACCACGTATTATTTTAACGACAGCGGGAACAACAGTGTTATAACCACAGCATTTTCATTGGCTAAACAAATTGTTCGTGGTACGGCGATATTACTCGATATCGAACTGGATAAAGTTTCGATTCCGCCGGTTGATGGTGCCAGTGGTGCGACCCGTCCGACAAGGCGCAGCGATGAAACATTTGAGAAAAACCGGGGGCAGATCATAATCGGGATTGAACAATATCTGGGTTTGGGCAGCACGCTTGCTTTAAATGCCTACCGCAGTCAGGAACTGGATTACGTTTCAAATTCAGTGATTGCCACATACAGCCAGGACCTTTTCCAGAATAATACGACACTTACATTCCGAGCCCAATACAATGATGATAAAGTCGGGGAACTGCTCGATAATGGTTCGCTGGTCAATCGTAAAAAAACAACTTACACAGGCAGTGCAAGCCTTGGCCAGGTGCTGTCTGCATCAACCGTGCTGAATCTTAGTTATGATTATATGCAGATGGAAGGATTCCTGAGTGATCCATACAGGAGGGTCATTGTTTTTAACAATAATAATGTTTTTGAAACTCTTCTGGAAAATCATCCTGATTCACGAAAACGTCAGTCTGTTTCCACAAGAATCAGTCAATTTGTAGGACCTGTTAATGCATCATTAATCGGCAGCTACCGCTATTATTTTGACGATTGGGATTTAACATCGCATACAACTGAATTTAAATTTAATAAGTATGTTTTTGATGATCTGATTCTCGGTTTCAGTTACAGATATTACACGCAAAGCGGTGCTGATTTTTATTCGGATCGTTATGAACAGTCACTCACCCCGGATATGCAACTCCGAACGGCTGATTACAAACTCAAACCGTTTCAGTCTAACACTTTTGGTTTTAATATTCGTCTGCTCTTCAGAGAGTTTTCTAAGAATAATCCAAAATGGGATTTCCTGAATAAATCATCGTTTGAAATTATGTATTTAAGATATACAAACGATCTGGACTTTTCGGCAAATATTCTGCAGGGAAGTTTAAACTTTGCACTTTAACCGGGGAAAAATATGACAAAAAAATGTACCGGCTTTGTAAGAATAATTTTCGCCTGTTTTGTTTTTTATAGTTTGCAGTTACATGCATCAGAAAACATCCTGGAAAAATTTTCTGTAAAAAAAGTAATTATGCCGGATAAAGCAGTATCAGAAAAACTTTTAACGCCGCAGTCACATAGCAAACTGTCACAACTGACTAAAGGTACTCAATCTGAAGTAACTGAATATATTGGCAAAACTTTTGAAGCAATTCCCTTTGATGAAGCACTCGGGATTAATTCTTTTAATCGTAAAACAGCCCGAGAATATTATAATAAAGAACTTTTTTCTGAGCCGAAAAATAGCGCATCCTGGTATAAAGCCACCCTGGATGAAAATGGTATAAGTGTAAAAACAACTTATGTGCAGCTTGTAAACGACCCACGCTGGGATCGTATCCTTTACAGTTCTATGGATAGCGATATTAAAAGTTACAACGATATTAAACACCCGGGGGATATGCTGGTAAATGCCATGGGGAAAGTATTTGTTTGTGAAGCTTCCGAAAATCGTATCCAGGTTTTGCAGATAAATGAAAACCAGGACGACATCTCATTAATACCTGTTTTTTCAATTAAAGGGTTAAATGTACCTGTGGCTCTAGCCTATCATGACAATGGCACACCTTTAAATGATCACGATGATTTTCTTTACGTTGCAGATGCAGCAGAGAATACAATTATTAAATTCAAACTGGATGACGCATCCGCTGAAAAGACAGCTGTTTATGAAGGATTTGAGTGGCCGCTATCCATTGCCTGCGGACGATGGGATGGTGTAAATAACAATCTTCTTTACGTGATTGATCATTATTCAAAACGTCTTACGGTTGCCAGAGTAAGTGAAGCCGGATTGGAAATAATAAACCAGGTTGCCGCTCAAAATTCTCAGACATTTTCAAAGGTACAAACAGATTATTTCGGGCAGGTTTACTTAGCTGAAACGGTTAACAGCAGTATTTTTAAATATACTGCCGGATTGGAACTGCTGGTATCGGAAAAATTACCGCTTAACAAAGCACTTAATGATATCATTATTCCTTTTGGTACAATTGAAATTAAGGGTGAAGGTACTTACTGGACCGGATTTGACCAATTATTCGCCCTGCAAAACTGGAGTGATGAAAGCGGAGTAAACAGATACAAACTGGGCCTTGCTGCCACTATCAAAGAAATAAAGCTGCAGGGTCCCGATGATTTTCTATCCTTTTCTTTCAGGACCACGGATTTTTCCAATGTTCGTTACAGGGTTATACACAATGGAAATGAAATTTTTCAAAGTGCTGAAACCTGGCTATCATCTGCTGATAATGAAATACAGTGGAATAGAAAATCAGATCAGGGTGCACAAGTGCCGGCAGGGATGTATGACGTTGAAGTTGAATATGCATCTGCTTATGGTGATGAACCCCTGATTGAAAAACAAAGTTTTTACCTGCCGTTATTCTATCATATAAACTGCGGTTCGGAAGATGCAACCCCCGCAATTAAATTAATTCAGGGCAGAGCGCAGCACTCGGATGAAAAAAGCTGGATTGAAGATCCTGAAGAAGTAGTTTATTCGGTAACCGGACTCGACCCTGAAGCGGCATACAGTTTAGCTGCTGTAATCAAGGAAAATAATTCATCCCGTGAAAAAAGTGTGTTTGCTGTTGATGGTCATATATTAGGTGAACTCAGTTCTTCCGTGCAGCCGGAAAATAACTACAAGCAGCTACCTGCAGAGACATTTGCTGATGGCAGAATAATTATAACAATCAGGAACATAAAAGGGGAGAAAGTTGCTGTAAGTGACATCCTGATAAAAGAAACAGGAAGCTCCCTTAACGTTTTTGATTCCCCGGAAGTTTTGCCGGCAGAAACACAATTGAGCCAAAATTATCCCAATCCCTTTAATCCTGAAACGTTAATTAAATACAGTTTAAAAAAAGCTTCTGAAGTAGAGCTGATCGTTTACGATATGCTGGGTCGCGAAATAGCAAAACTTGTAAGCCAATTTCAACAACGGGGAATTTATTCCGTTCGTTTTTCTGGCAAGAACCTTTCCAGCGGAATTTATATGTATCGCTTAAAAGCTGGGGGCAAAATTGAAACACGTAAAATGCTGCTCCTGCGATAACGACTTTTTCTTTCTCCTTCCGAAATCCTGTAATATTGTAACTTTATTTGTATCAGGCATCGAACAGATAAATCAAAATTACAGGAGTTAATATTATGCCCAAGGCAAAAGCAGTTCAGATAAAAGGTGTAACATTTATGGGGCTCACCGACAGCAATCATTGGGTACCCATGGATGGTCCGTCTCAGTTTGGTGGTTCAGATGCAGGTATTCGTCCCAAGGAATTAATGTTACTTGCACTTGCAGGATGCACGGGAAGCGATGTTGCTTCAATTTTAGATAAAATGCGTGTACCATATAAAAAATTTGAAGTTGATATTGAAGCAGAAATGGCGGAAGAACATCCAAAAGTTTATACAAAGATTGATATAATTTATCGATTCTGGGGTGAGAGTCTTGATACTTCAAAGCTTGAACGGGCGATTGAACTTTCCGAAACTACCTATTGTGCAGTTTCAGCTATGTTAAAAAAATCAACGGAAGTAAATACCCGCTACGTTGTCAATCCCGATTAAACTTTCCAGCAAATAGAAGAAGGATTATCCGTTCACTTTTCAGCCTGCCCAACCCGCATCGGGATTTGGCTAATTTATAATAAGTTTTAAGAGATAATCCTTCATTTTGTGATATTGATTCCTGATCTTTTAGGAGACAAATCTTATTTTGTAATTAGTTTGTTCGATGAGTAAATTAACCCCTTACTTTCAACATAGGATTTGTTAATGCGTTTTCTTTTATTATTCTTAATATTTTTTATTTCGTTTCCGCGATTGAGTCAGGCCCAGCAAGTCACTGGTCTTTCAGATTGGACATATTTCATCGATCCGGGGCATAGCCGCACGGAGAACACCGGAATTTATAATTACTCTGAAGCACACAAAGTTCTGCGTATAGGACTTTATTTAAAGTACCTGTTGGAAAGCCAAACAGACATTAAATCTGTTTATATGTCCAGGACAAATGATGAAGACCAGGTTTCATTAACTCAACGAACTGATCTGGCAAATTCATTAAATGCAGATTGGTATCATTCCATACATTCCAATGCCGGATCTCCAACAAGTAACAGCACCTTATTGTTGTGGGGTCAGTATAATAATGGTAATGAAAAAATCCCCAATGGCGGACATGCTATGAGTGATATCATGATTGATATTTATACCCGGGCAATGCGCACCAATACGGTACGCGGTTCGATTGGTGATTGCAGTTTTTATGGCTGCGGAGACTGGCTTGGGCCGTATCTTCATGTTAACCGGAATTCCAATATGCCATCAGAGCTCTCGGAAGGCGGCTATCATACAAATCCCATGCAGAATCAGCTTAATATGAATAACGACTGGAAAAAGATTGAAGCTTATGCCATTTACTGGACAATTCTTAAATTTCACCATCTTGAACGCCCTAAGGTTGGAATAGCAACAGGAATCGTTAAAGATATTGAAAGCGGAAAACCAATTAATGGCGCAACAATTACAATTGGCGATACCAGCTATACCACTGATACTTATGAATCTCTTTTTAGCCAGTACTCGACGAATCCTGATTTGCTGTCAAACGGGTTTTATTATCTTGACAATATTGAAGGTGAATCTGTTAATATAACAGTTTCTGCAGAAGGCTATCACCCACAAACACGAACCGTTTCGATGGTTGATACATTTTTTACGTATGCCGATTTTGAGCTGGTTTCCAGCGCACCACCTTATGTTACCAGCACTGTTCCTGCAGACGGTGATACCAGCGTTTTGAACTTTGACATCATAAAAATTTATTTCAGCCGTCCGATGAACACTCAAAGCGTTGAACAGGCTTTTCATATAGAACCTGAAATGCAGGGTTCGTTTATTTGGCAAAACAGTAACAAAACACTTTATTTTGAACCGGAAAAGCTTGAATTCGACAGCAGCTATGTTATAACGATAGACGGGACAGCAGAAGATAGTTTCAGCAACCTGTTTGATGGTGACGCTGATGGTGTTGGAGGTGATACTTTTAGTTTTAGTTTTGAAACAGGTCACGATGCAAAGCCACCAAATATTGAATACGCCTATCCCCAAAGCGGCAAGACTCAGCTGACATTAAAACCATTAATCAGTTTTGAGTTTGATGAACTTATTGATCCGCAAACAATACCGGCTACCCCATTTACATTATGGGAAACACAATCACTGGAAGAGATAAATGGTTTGTTTGAAAATTATGTAGTAAGAGATAAATCCGTTTTTAACTATTTCCCTGAAAGTAAGCTAAAGCCATTAACCCAGTACTCATCGTTATTAAAATCAGGGTTTTCAGATCGCTTTGGAAATGCAGTTATGGAAGATATTCCATTTACTTTTACAACAGGTAATACAGATCTGCAGATTACAAAGATTGAAGATTTTGAAGGTGATTTTACTTCTACATGGTGGGCCCCGCAAGGCAGTGGTAGTACGAGTGGTATTGATGATGGAACCGGACGTTTTGCCGATACTCAGGTTAAAAACAGGTTGTTCTCAGGTAATCAATCAATGCGGTTGGACTATGACTGGGATATATATGCAAACAGCTGGTTAATCCGGGAGTATCTGAGTGGTGGTACAGCACAGGCAAAAGAGTTTGATCAGTCTGATATATTGCAGGTTTATATTTTCGGGGATGGCAGCAATACCCGGTTTCGCTTTGCTTTAGATGAATATAAAAACGGCACCTGGCCCGATCATGAAGTTTCAAAATGGATTACAATTGACTGGATCGGTTGGCGTCTGGTAGAATGGGATCTGTCAAATCCGTTTAGTGTCGGCTCCTGGATTGGAAATGGAACACTGGATGGTACAAAATATCGTATCGATAGTTTTCAGTTAACATATGCTAATTCACTGGAATCGGGTACAATATATTTTGATGATTTGTGTTATGTAAAAAAAATTCCGGTTACAGCTATAAATGAAAGTAATGATCTGCTGCCCGAACAGTACGCTTTGGGTCAAAACTACCCTAATCCATTTAATCCATCAACAACGATCACTTATTATCTGAAAGAAGCAGGCCAAACTGAGATTACGGTTTTTAATAATCTTGGCCAAAAAATGCAAACACTTGTAAATACTTATCAGCCGGCAGGTCAGCATCAAGTTACTTTTCGTGGAGATCAGATGGCCGCGGGAACTTATACATATAAGTTGAGAATAAATAACAAAACCTTTGTAAAAAAAATGACATTAATAAAATAGGATCAAATAATGAAACAACTTTGGTTAATTTTACTTGGAACAATCTTTTTATTTGCACAGCAAATTACCGTAAAAGAAACGATCGCACTAACAACGCCACAGGAAGGAGCTTTCAGCCATCCAATTGTGAGTCCTGAAGGGAAAGTATTTTTTACTCAGTTAAATTACCAGGGATTGTACTACCTGGATTCTGGAAATAAAATAATTACTGTCAGTGAAGAGCCCGGTGCAGGTTATGAGCCCGAATTCTCAAAAGATGGCCGTTATGTTTATTACCGCCCGTACCGTTACGAGAATGCCAGGAAACTGTCATCGCTTGTTAAAAAAGATCTGATAGAAAACAACCAAAATGTTTTAATAAAAGATCGCAGGGATTTTACAAGTCCCAAAAGACTGGATACAGGTGCAATTGTGGTTGATTCAAACTCAGAAATCTTATCTGTTGATGAAAATGGAGTAAATTCACGTACTGATTATAAAGCAGTCGCTTTTGTTGATAATTCTAAAATAAGTGTATTTCATAAAGGTGAAAAAAAGTCCCTGGCACCATTAGGCGACGGACATTATATCTGGCCGGCAGTTTCTCCCGATGGTAACAGGCTTTTATTTGTAAAAGCGGGTAAAGGAGCCTTTATATGCGATCTGGATGGAAATATACAGGTTGAGCTTGGTTATGCGAATGCTCCAAAATGGTCCCCTGATGGCAACTGGATTGTTTATATGGATGACAAAGACGATGGTCATCGTTTGCTTGAATCGGATATATGGATTGTATCTGCAGATGGACAAAGTCGTTATCAATTGACCCAAACGAGCGATATTCTGGAACTCTATCCTGCCTGGGGTACAGATAAAAACACTGTATACAGTGGTTCAGATTCCGGTATCATTTATAAAATTAACCTTGAAATTCAATAAACTGACGGCATCATGAAAAAATCAATTAAAATATTTATAAGTTTGTTACTGATAACACCGCTTTGGGCACAGTTTGAAGGCATAAAAATAATGGTAAATCCTGGTCATGGCGGACACGATTCTAATGATCGTTATATACCATCCACCGGTTTTTGGGAATCAGATGGAAACTTGACCAAGGGCTTGCATTTAAGAGATCTGCTGGAAGCACGTGGTGCAGAAGTTGTTATGTCACGGACCCAAAACCGCACAGAAGATGACCTGCCCCTGTCACAAATCGTGGCTATTGCCAATAGTAATAATGTGGATTGGATGCATGCTATTCACAGCAATGCGCATAATGCAAATACAAATTATACTCTTATCCTTTACCAGGGATTTACAAATACACCTACTTTTCCGGAAACCCGTGATATGGCAATCATTATGGGGAAAAAAATTAACGAGACCGACTATACATCAAGCTATACCTATGCGGGAGATTTTACATTTTACGGAACAGGACAGGCATATCTGGGTGTGTTTCGAGGCTTAGCCATGCCCGGCACGTTGTCAGAAGGCTCTTTTCATGACTATCAGCAGGAATCGTGGCGCCTGATGAATCTTGACTACAGGAAACATGAAGCAGTCGCACTTTTAAGATCGTTTCTAGAACAGTATGATTTAGCCCCACTGGAATACGGCGCAGTTGCCGGTTTAGCCAGAGACAAATCAAAGCTTGTTACATATGGATACAACAGCAGCCTGCCAAATGATAAATACACTCCCATAAATAATATCCGGGTGGAGTTGCAGAAAGACGGTCAAAAGCTTCGCACCTATAATGGTGATTTTAATAATAATGGTTATTTTGTTTTTGATTCAGTTGATCCGGGCAGCTATGATCTTGTTTTTGATTACGGGCAGTTCAAATCTGATACATTACAGGCACTTGTTACAGCAAATAAAACGAAATTCCTGGAGGTGTTTCCAGATCCGCAGACGAACAAAGAACCTGGGGTGTTTGGAACAATGCCTGATGAAGCTGCAGATAATGTTAATACATATTCCGATATTAAAATTACCTTTAGCCAGGCAATGCAAAAGGATTCCACACAGGCAGCTATTTCCATTAATCCTGTCATGAATGGTTCGTTCTCCTGGTCCGACAATAATACTATTTTAATGTTCAGACCGGAAAAAGCTTTTATGCCGGGCACAAATTACCAGGTATCGGTTGGTACAGGTGCTCAGAATAATTCAGGGATTAATATTTCTCAAACTTTTCAGTTTACATTTTCAACAGCTGCTGACCATGTTTATCCCAAAATAGTAGAAACCTTTCCTGCAGAAAATGACAGTATTGTAACAGATAAAAGTATCGTGTTTACATTTGATCAGCAAATGATCCCCGATAGTGCCGAGTATGCTTTTCAGATCGAGCCTGCAATAAACGGAAAATTTACCTGGTCAGAAAATAACACTGTGTGCACATTTGACCCTGATTCTTTGCTTAGTGCGGATACGCCATTTAGTCTAGCTTTCTCACCAAAAGCTTTGAATACGTATCATGTTGGTCTGGAAAGTGAGTTTGTTCTGAATTTTAAAACCCGAAAACGTAATCACATTCATGTCGTAAAATCGTTTCCTGCCCAGGGGGATTCAGGCATCAGCACGATGGCTGAGTATTATTTTGAATTTGATGGACTGGTTGATGGAAACACAGTAATTGGTAATGTTGAAATGTGGGCTGAAGATAATTCGCAGATTGCCTTAAAATCCTATAAACTGGAAGCCCGCGGTAATCATGGCGTTTTAAGATTTGAAACACGCAGTGAAATTGAGAAGAACAGAACATATTCTATTCAGCTTTTACCGCAAATTCGTGATATTGAAGAATTACCGCTTGTTGATACACTGATCTATTCATTTAATACCACGAAAAAAACATATATTGAAGGTAATGTCCTTGACAATTTTGATACTGAAAGCGGCTGGCAGGATCCAAATTCGGGCAGTGCTTCTGCGGGAATCGATGAGACATCTTCCTTTGGTTTGTCAGCCCTAAAAAAGATCAGCGGTGCAACATCCGGAAAACTGTTTTATGTCTTTTCTGATGACAGTGCCGGCATTTGTCAGGTAAGCCGCTTTGATCCATATATGTTTAATACTCCCGATAGCTCAAGACTGGGAATCTGGGTATATGGAGATTATTCGTTTAATACTTTAGAATTATGGTTTGATGTAAACGGACAAAGCAATAAACCAATTCTCCTTGATACTTTAAATTTCTCAGGCTGGAAAATGTTACAAATACCCGCTGCTGTTATCGGGTCTGGCGAAAAGTCGCTTACAAGTATTGTTATTAGACAGCAAAAAGAAGGTTATCCTGAAGGAACTATTTATTTTGAAGATATACAGTATGGTGTTATCACCGGCTTCTCTTCAGCTGATGAAAATAAGATTGCAGATAATTTTAATCTTTATCAGAATTATCCTAATCCGTTCAATCCAGCAACAACTATTAAATTTAATCTTAAAGAAGCATCGGATGTTAAACTAAGTATATACAACACGCTTGGACAGGAAGTTGAAACTGTTTTTGAAGGGAAACAGGCTGCTGGACTTGTAACAACTGTCTGGAATGCGTCACAATATGCAAGCGGAATTTATTACTACCGGTTGGAGGCAAAGACAAGCAGTGGAAAACAATTCTCTGCCATACGTAAATTGCTGCTGTTAAAGTAAAAATTACCGATAAATCAGATGGCTGGAAGAATAATTTCTTTCTTCTGGCCATTATTTAATGTTAAATCGTCTCTCCGAATCATTCTCAGAAATTCAATCTCTATATTTTTTTATTTTACTCTGCTAAAATTTTAAGTACTTTTAAAAAGCAGTTTTCAAACCGTGAGAATGCAATGCTCAATAGATAGAAATCAATAATAAAAATTACTTGTTTATGTGTTTATGAAAATAAAAAAAGCCGTTGAAAACAACGGCTTTATGAGTGTGGGCGCTACTGGATTCGAACCAGTGACCCCCTGCTTGTAAGGCAGGTGCTCTAGACCAGCTGAGCTAAGCGCCCTGATTTTTTAAGCGAGTATTAAAGATACAAAGATATTTTTTTTATTTCAATATCTATTCTTCTTTATTTTTTGCTAAAATTGAAATGGGTATAATAACCAGATAAGCAATTACAAGAATGACCGGTGCAAGCGTGCGCGAAAGGAATCCGTTTACAGGCGGCTGTGCCATTAATACAAAGCCAATAATTATTGTGATAACTCCTAAAGCAAGTAAATACAGATTGCGTTTACCAAAAGTAAAATTCTGCACTTGTGGTTGATTTTTTGCAGGTTTTGCCATTAAACACCTTATAGAGAGTGGGATGATTTTAAAAGAAAACTATTTCTCAATATAAATTGATGAAACTTTTAAAGCAACTGTGGGAATATTAACTTTTAACTTTTGAATAAGATCCATCTGTTCATAAACATTTATAAATTTTATATAATCAATTAGTTACATTTTTCTCAAAACATGAAAAATTTTTTCAGATTTTTATTTGTTTACTTTGTCTTAAACGTTTCTGTCTCAGCACAGACAGATAGTTTATTGTCTTTAGTAAGTGAATTATCCGAAAATGAAACCTACCTTAGTGAACTTGTGCTGGAATTAAAACAGCACCCTGTTAATATTAATACAGCTGAAAAGAATGACTTACAAAAACTGCCCTTTATTTCAGCTTCTCAGATTGATTCAATTATAAAAATGCGCAGTGAAAGTGCATTTAAGAGTAAAAGAGAAATAAGAAAAATTCTTGGTAAAGAACTATATGATTTTTTAAAAGATATGATCACCATTTCCGGAAAAACGTTTTATCCGGCAAGTATCACTCAGCGCAATACATATAAAGTGGAAAAGCTGGAAGAAATTGAATCTGGAAAATATGCTGGTAATGCGTTGTATAATTATACACGTTTTAAATATCAATATGATGATAATCTTGATATTGGCATTGTAATCCAGAAAGACCCGGGTGAGAGCAGCTATACGGATCATTTTAACTTCTCCGCCAACTATAGAAATGAGAACTGGCAAATTATTGCAGGTAATTATTTTGTACAGTTTGGTTCAGGTCTGATACAATCCAATCCTTATGGAACACAAAAAAGTATTTATATTCCCGCGATTTTTCGTGAATCATCACAGATCGCGAGATCTAATCTTACAAGTTCCGAATCAACGGGAAAGTTTGGTTTATTTTTGAATAGCACTTTATTAAAAAGTCTTTCAGTTTTTGCGTTCTATTCGGCAATAAATCGGGATGTAAGTATGGAAGATGATTTTATTGTTAATTTCAGGCAGGATGGATATCATCGAACAGCTTCGGAAATTAACACAAAAGAGCGTTTATCTGAAAAGAATTGGGGCTCCGGTTTTTACTACAGTCTAAGCCAATTCCGTTTGGGGTTTTTGTATAATGCTTATGATTTTTATCCGGGTATTGAAAATACTTTCGAAGCATTGGGAGATAGTCAAAAAAGAAGGCAGTTTTTTGCATTTAATGGAAGGCATCTTTCACAAATGGCATTTTCATTGGATGGAAATATTGCAAATATTAATGTTTCCGGTGAATACAGTTTTACGAAGGAAAACGGAAGGGCATTTACACAATCTTTTTTTTACGACACAGAAAAGCTTGATTTTGGTATTCGATTCTGGAGTTTAGATAATAATTTCCAGACGATTGATGGACGTTCTTTTGATAATTCCGGGCTTTTCCCCAGGGGTGTGCAAGGATATTTCAGCGGCATTCGTTTTAAGCCGGTAAGAAATTTCTCATTTTCTGCCTTCAAAGTATTTGAAAAAGAAACCTGGCGAACCTACTTCGAATCGATGCCGACACAAAGTGATGAATGGCTGGCACAGGCGGATTGGCATCAGAAAGAGTTTGGAACAAGTCTGCGCTTTCGAAAGCGTACAACTGAAGAATTTACCAGTAAAACAATTCAACTGACTCAAAAATCAATACGTTTTGAATGTATATATAACACATCCCACACAGTGCGGTTGAAAACAAGAGCGGAGCATACCTTTTTTGATAATCTAAATGAAAAAGGAACACTGGTTTTTCAGGACGTTTCCTATGATCTTAGGGAAGATATAATGCTGAATGGGAGATTTTCACTTTTTAAAACATCATCTTATGAAAGCAGAATTTATGAGTTCGAAAACGATCTGCCGGGAAGCTTTTCAAATTTAGCACTGTTTGATGACGGTAATAAGTTTTATATACTATTAAAATGGCAGCTGGCAGATAATTTCAGCAGCTGGCTGAAGTGGCGTTATATTGTAAAATATGCTCATCTTGAAAATGGACAGAATTACAGAATCCTGGACCGTGATCTCAGGATGCAGTTTGCTTTTAGTTTTTAATTTCAGCTTTTTTTAAGCCAGAATAAAATTTCGCTCCAGTTTGGCTTTTTACCCTGCATTAATGTGGCAACTCTGAACAATTTTCCTGCAAGATAGATGATCCCAATTATGGATATAACCATAATGGATGAAGTGATGATTATATCGGCTGTAACCGGAACGGAGCTAAGCGGTATACGCAAAATCATAAATGACGGGCTTAAAAAAGGTATATAGCTAAGGATTCTTATCCAGGTGGAATTGGGTTCGGAAAGAACCAAAAGTGAAAGTAAGGCTGGGAAAATGGCCATTGTCCGTAAAAACTGGTTAATCTGTTGTGCATCATATTCAGTGGCGAATACGGACCCAATCATCATAAAGATTGCACCGTAAAAAAGAAAACCAAGGCTGAAATACAGGATAAAATATAAACCATTTTCAAAATTAAGATAACTTAATCCCGATGATGAAATAAGGCCGCTTGCAAGCATTAATGCGGTCATCAAGAACCAGGCAAAAATCTGTACCAGGCCAAGAACACCCAAGCCAATAATTTTACCACCCATAATTTGCCCGCTGCTGGCATAGGACATCAGAACTTCTATAACACGGTTGGATTTTTCTAACAGTACTCCGCTGAATAAATAACCGCCTGCCGTAAAGATGGACAAAAACAAGAGAAAAACACCGATCAACGGACCATAAAACTGGGCATATACATTCCATTCTTCCGCGTTTTCAGCGCTAACCCGGTATTTTTCCAGTTGAATCGGACGCAACATATCGCGCATTTCAATACGGTCAATACGAGCATCAATCATACGTTTTCGAATTATAATATTCTGAATAACTTTTTCAAGGCGCTCTGTGTCCAGTAAATCACCCGGATTTTTGGAGTGATATTCAATAAATCCTGTTTTAGAAAAATTCCCCGGAAAAACAAGGTACGAATTCAGAATATTGGAAATGATCATCGAATCGGCGGCAACACGTGCTTCTTTCTGATACAAACTATCAAGTGCAGATTGAAAACGCTGCTGCTCAATTTCAATAAGTTCCTTTTCTTCACGGACTTCACGCAGGCGTTCATATGATTTATCCAGCACAAATTGCCTGTTCGGCGTGCTGCGATTTCTGTAATAACCGGCACGTTCTTCTTTGATACGATTGTGCAGTGCTGTAACTGAGTCCAGCTGATTTGTAATTTCCTGGTACTCTTTTGCCATTTCCTGGTAAGGCTTGGAATTGTTAACAGATATAGTATAGATCTCGTATTCGGAGAGTGAGTTTTCTAAACGGTACTGGCGGTTGAGTTCATTAAGCAGCTCGGTGCCAATATTTTTTTCCTGGGTCAGGTCAATAATACCGACCAGCTTTACGGATACATCCGGTTTATAATTATAAAAATAAATGGGCAGGATAAAAATGGCAGTAAACAGCAACGGTGAAATCACCGTGTTAAAAAAGAAAGAGCGCGATTTAAAACGCGCCATGAATTCCCATCGTGCAATTCGAAAAAGTGTTTTCATTTTAAGACCGGTTTTGCTGCTGGATGTGTTTTATAAAAATATCATGTAAAGACGGTTCAACCACTTCAAAGCGCCGAAGCCGGGTTTTTTTGTTTATTTTTGCAATAAATTCACTGATGTCTGTTTTGGGGTCTTTAAAACGGAACTTGCAGGCATTTTTATTTTCTTCAAGAATTTCTATGTCCTGCTGGTCATGCATAAAAGAAACATCGTCGCCTTCAACAACATACGCATTTTCTCTGAATTTTTGTTTAACATCGCGGATATTCCCGTCCAGAACAACATTCCCATTGTTGATAAGGCAGATATGATCGCATAGTTTTTCAGCCATTTCCATCTGGTGCGTTGAAATGATCAGGATCTTTTTGCTCTGTTTGTATTCTGCAAGAATATCGCGCAAAACGACCTGATTTATCGGATCCAAACCGGCGAAAGGTTCATCCAGAATAAGCACATCAGGATCATGCAAAAAAGCGGCAATAAACTGTACTTTCTGCTGCATCCCTTTGGAAAGTTGATTGATGCGGGCATCGGTATATTCCACAAGTCCAAGACGGTCAAGATAACGGATGGCTTCAACTTCAGCCTTGCGTCGATTCAAATTATTCAGGGTACCAAAGTAAACAAGCACATCCAGAACTTTTGCCCGCGGATAAAGTCCGCGTTCTTCCGGCAGGTAACCAAAATGCATCGATTTTAAAGTATCGCGTGATTCATTATTAAAAAGAATTTCACCTTCATCCGGTTTCAGAATATTCATGATCATGCGCATCATGGTGGTTTTACCTGCACCATTCGGGCCTAAAAGTCCAAACGTTTCCCCGCCTTTCACTTTAAACGACAGATCGTGCACAACAATTTTGTCGGAAAATGATTTACCGGCACTGCGTACTTCCAGGATATTGGGTAGTTTTCGTAAAGTTTCTGTTTTAGATGCCATACATTTTTCTTTATATAAATGTGCAACCGGAATTGGTTAGTTCATTCAAATAATTCTTAAACGCTTCTTTTTTACTAACCGGCAATGCCAGTATCATTTTAACAGATTCATTGTAATAGCTTTCAAGAATTTTGCCTTCAAATTCCTGAAGAACTCGCCTTATAATATTTTCCAAAGAATAATCATATTCAACAGTTACCTTTTCCAGGTAAGTTTTGATTTTTAGCGGTACTTGTTCCAGTGCCTGTGCTGCAGCATCTCCATAGGCTCTGATCAGTCCGCCGGTCCCAAGTTTGGTGCCGCCAAAATATCGTGTTACAATGCATAGTACCTGCTTAAGCTGTTTACCATCAATAGCACTTAAAATCGGCTTGCCTGCTGTTCCGGATGGTTCACCATCATCTGAATAGCGCCAAAGCTGATCATCGACACGCCAGGCAAAACAGTTATGCGTGGCATCGAAATATTTTTTACATATTTCTGAATATTTTGTCTCGGCATCTTCCTTTGACGAGACAGGAATAATTGTTGCAATAAAGCGCGAACCTTTTACTTTTATTTCATTTTCAAACGACTTGCCCGGTACAAGGAAGTCATCAGGATTTAATGAATGGGTTTCCTTCATTAGCTGTAAGTCGTTGTTTAAAATCTATTTAAATAGAGAAAGTCGCATAAAAGAATTTATATATTTTAAAAAGTTTAAGCAAGGTAATGGATTTTTGCAATAAACAATCCATTCGGATTGAAGTAAGTGTTAATTTCAGTTATTTTTGATTCATCAAATCAAAAAAGGTTAAAAATGAAAATTATTTTGCTGATTCTGGTTTTAGCAGGATTTGTTTTTGCCCAAAGTGGTACAGACGAACCTGTAAATGTAAAAGATCTGATCCCGGATATTGTGACAGATATTCGTTATAACACTACTAATAACTTTACCGGGCAAAAACTTTACTCGACAGATGAATGTTTTTATTCGCTATCCGGAACAAGAGTTTTGCAACAGATACAGGATAGTCTGCATCAAATAACGGAATATAAAGGCCGGACCTTCCCAAAGGGATTAGGACTGAAAATATTTGACGCCTACCGTCCGCACACCGTCCAGTTTCTGATGTGGGATATCGTTGGCCCGCCTTTTGTCGCAAGCCCTACAAACGGTTCAAATCACAATCGCGGCAGTGCTGTTGATTTAACAATCATAGATATGGCAACAGGTAATGAGCTTAATATGGGTACAGATTTTGACTTTTTTGGTCCGGAAGCGGGACATGATTATAACGGATTTGAACAGGAGATCCTGGATAACCGTATTTTACTGAAAAATATAATGTCGCATTTTAATTTTACTCCTTATACAGTGGAATGGTGGCATTATTCTTTTAATCCTGCACTGGATTATCCGCTCTTAGACTTTCAATTAAAATAGTTTTATTTCAAACTGGAAAAACAAAATGAAGAATTTAATTATGATTCTCCTTTTCGCCAGCTTATTAAAGGCAGGAGATGAATTTCTGGTAAACACAACCATTGAAAACACACAACGTGATGCACAAATCGAATGGATTGATGAAAATACATATGCGGTTGTCTGGAATTCTGTATCTGAGAACGATCCCGGAGATATTTTTCTACAGTTTTTTAGCAATGAAGATATAAAAACAGGTGATGAAATAAAGGTTAACCAGCATACTGCCGGTGAACAGGAAAAGATTTCGCTTGCTTCAAATGGTAAGGGCAGTTTCATAGTTGCCTGGGCATCACATAATGGTGTTGATTCTGTATATGATGTTAAGACGCGTATTTTTTCTGAAGGAGCCTTCGGGGATGAAATATTGGTAAACACTACAATTGATTTTTCGCAGACGAATCCGGTAGTTGCAATGGACAGCCAGGGAAATGCAATTGCTGCATGGGAATCCTGGTATCAGGATGGTTCGGATCGTGGTATTTATGCACAACGTTTTAATGCTGCCGGGGAAAAGGTTGGGGGTGAATTCCGGGCAAACACACGGACCGAATATAGCCAGGCACGTCCTGCGGTTAAATTTTTTGATGATGGACGTTTTATAATAATTTGGGAATCCTGGAAACAGGATATCCAGACTCCTGCCGGATATGGCATAGTTGGCCAGCTGTTTACTGCAGATGCAGAAAAAATCGGTGGAGAGTTTGGTATTAATACGCAAACAAATGACTATCAGTGGTTTGGTGATATCGAAACGTTCGCAGGTGGTTCATTTTTTGTAACCTGGTGCAGCTGGCAGCAGGATGGTGACAGGGGGGGGATTTTTCTTCAAAAATTTGATAAGAACGGAAATAAGCAAGGCCCGGAAACCCAGGTAAACGAGACGACCTATCATTATCAATGGCTTCCGCGCATAAAAAAAATGAATGACAAGATATTCTCAATTGTCTGGTCCAGCTGGATGCAGGACGACAGCCGCGAAGGTGTTGTAGCCCAGATGTTTGACACAACGGGCTATAAACGATCTTTTGAAACACCGGTAAATTTATATCATGATTCTTTTCAGTGGGAACCGGATTTTATCCCGACTCAAAACGACGATGAATTACTGGTGTGCTGGTCGAGCTGGGGGCAGTATAATAATGATTATGAAGTGATAGCCCGCCGGATTCAACCGGTTATGCCTATAGGTGTTTTTGATGAAAAGACTTACAGCCATGAACAGGGCAGATCTACTTTTACCTTTAAAGTACATGTTGTGGATTCATCCCAATTGCAAAACAAAAATTACGAGATGTCCTTTTCAGACATAACTGAAGACGCGGCAAAAGTCTCAATTAAGAACACAAATTCAGAAGAAATGGTAGTTAGTGATTACCCATTAGATAAAGGTGTGAACGCTTTTTATATCACCCCTGTTTTTGATGGAATTGCAGTTCAGTTCAATCCGGTTTTTGAAATGACGTACGATGCTGACAAATCCTATTTTCTAAACAGTACCGGTACGAATGTATTGGTTGACTATACAAAACCAACCATCGGAACCACAAAAATTGCTCCGATTGATGTCGCCTTAATCTGGGGATCAACGGATACCCTGAATGGCCAATACACACAACCATTAGACACAGCAAACGGTTTTTATGGGGCTGTACCGGTGCCATTTAAAGCCTGGAATTTAACAGATAATGAACCGATTGATCTATTTGTTGCAGAAGACAATAAAAAAACCAATAATTTCTGGGAACCGACAGAAAGAATTATTTTTCTTACGCCGGAAGCGTACCGGGATAATTCCAATAATACTCATGTGGAAATAACAACTGCACTCTCTGCCGGAACAGTTACAATGCCTGCAGCGGGTGATACTCAATTTGTTTATACAAAAAGACCGATTACTGTAGATGATCTATTTAAGTTTACAACAAGTAAAACTTTTGTTTCGGGTATTATGGAAAACGTTTTAAACGCACCGGACGTTTTTGCATTAAAAACAAATTATCCAAATCCGTTCAATCCGACAACGACCATTCCTTACAGTCTGCCGGCGACTGGAAAAGTAACTCTCGAAGTATTTAACATTCTTGGTCAAAAAGTTACAACCCTTGTAAATGCAGTTCAGCAGGCAGGACAACACAGGGTATTGTTCAACGGGAAAGATCTTGCAAGCGGAAGTTATTTTATTGCTATTCGCTTTAAGGATCAGGTTAAAGTGGGAAGGATGTTGCTTATAAAGTAGCCCAAAAAAGATGCTGTCATTTAAAGTGGCAGCATCAAGAATTATTACAAAATATCATACTTTTTAAACATCAATACTTACCTTGACTTTATTAAATCATCAATGTAGTTTTAAAGATCAGCGAATCTGACTCAGCTTTAATCATTACAAAATTCTTTTCTAATAATAAATCAACTATCATTCATTTAAGGAGGCACTATGCTCAAGAAGTTTACGATGTTGGCCGCAACGATCGTCTTCTCGTCATCGCTGGTGTTTGCATCCGGTTTTTCGATTTATGAACAGGGTGCCAAAGCTACCGCGATGGGTGGTGCGTTTATCGCACAAGCCAATGATGTTACAGGCGTATTCTATAATCCGGCAGGGATTACCAGCCTGAATGGACTCAAACTTGGTTTGGGAACTACTATAATTGCTCCCCAATTTGCTTTTCAGGGACCAACAAATGTGGATCCTAATCTTTATACTGAAGCGGAAAAAAACATCTTTCCTCCTTCCACTTTTTATGCAACTTACCAGATTAACGATAAACTAAGCGCCGGATTTGGTTTCTATACTCTTTTTGGCCTTGGCTCGGAATGGGCTACAAACTGGCCCGGACGGCAATTAGCAACAAATTCAACAGTAGAAACATTTTATCTGAATCCTGTTATTGCTTATGAAATTATGGATGGATTGTCCGTTGCCGCAGGTTTCAGTGCTGTAATAGCCAGTGTTACACTTGAATACAGTGTTTGGTTTGGCCCGCGCAGTGTTTTTGGTGAAACAAAACTGGATGCTCAGACAACAGGCTACGGCATCAATTTAGGATTGCAGTACAAACCAAGTGATAAACTTTCTCTTGGTGTGGTTTATCGTAACAATGTTATGCTTGAGTTTACTGACGGTGAAGTAACATTTGATTTTCCTGCAACCGGAAATCCCGTTGCTGATGCTGAGATCGCAGGCTTTTTCCCGAATACCGGCGGAAGTGCCGATCTGGAATTACCAACTTTAATGGGTGCAGGGATTGCTTATCAGTTTACAGACAAATTAATCGCTGAGTTTGACTGGATGCAGTTAGGCTGGAGTTCTTATGATGAGCTGGTTTTAAAATTTGATGAACCGGTTGCCGGTCGTGATGAATCTGTTGCTGTTCGCAAATATGAAGATTCATACAGTCTTCGTTTTGGTCTTCAGTACCAGGTAGATGATGCGCTTGCTTTGCGTCTTGGTTATCTGCGTGACAATAAAGCCGTTCCGGATGAATATGTAGAACCATCCTTGCCGGAAGGTGATCGTAATCTTTATTCAGTGGGTGTTGGTTATAAAATTAATAACCTGACTATTGATGGTTATTATATGCTGCTTACCCAGGATGATCGTACCATTACTAATAGTGTTGAAGGGTTCAATGGAAAATACACCGGATTAGGTAATCTGTTTGGTGTAAGTTTTGAGTATGGGCTCTAGAAGAATAAACAGGAGAAAATCCATGAAAATATTAAATAGCATTTTAATTGTCTCATTGTTCTTTGTTTTCGGGTGTTCTCTCGATGAGCCCGGAACCAAAGTAACAGCACTCAGCACAGGTAATGCTGATTTTTCCCGGTATGTTGCTTTGGGTAACAGCTTAACAGCCGGTTACCAGTCAGGCGCTTTGACTGAAGTACACCAGGTTTACAGTTACCCGGCACAAATAGCTAAACAAGCCGGTGTTGCCGCAAGCTTTGCTCAACCATTATTAGGTTACCCGGGTATTGGAACTTATACAACTTCCGGCGCCGGAATTCTTGAACTTAAATCACTGGTGGATTCTGAAGGAAAAGTAAATCCTTCAATTCAGCCTGCTCCATACGCCAGCTATCCGGATTTTAACCCAATGTCGCCATATTCATCCACTGAAGTCATGACACATGCAGCACCTTACAATAATTTAGGCGTTCCAGGTGCAGTGACCTATGATCTGCTTAATGCAACCAGTGCAGCGACCAGCGCGAGTGGAACCAATTCCTTCTTTGATGTAATTCTTAGAAATGCGAACCCCGCATTCGGCAACACAACACCTGTTCAACAGGCAGGGGCTTTAATGCCAACATTTGTTACATGCTGGATCGGAAATAATGATGTTCTTGGTTATGCAACAAGCGGTGGTGTTTCTCCATCCAGCCCGACAGATCTTACGATCTTTACTGCGCTGAATACCCAGCTTTTTGATGCATTAGTTGCAATGAATGCTGATGTTGTTGTTGGCAATATTCCAAATGTAACTGCAATTCCTTTCTTTACAACAGTACCATATGCTATTGATCCCGGAATCGGAACTCCGCTTCCTTTATGGATTCAAACAGCCAGTGGTGTTCGCCAGGCGACGGCGAATGATTATATTCTCTTAACAGCTCAGAGCGTTGTCGCTACAGGTGTTGGTTTTGCTGAAAATAATCCTTTAGGCAGCCAGTATGTTCTTGATGCAGATGAAGCTGCTGTTGCACAAACAGCTATCGACAATTTCAACAGTGCAATTGCCAGCCTGGCGTCAGCACGTTCTATCCCGGTAATTGATTTTAATGGCTTCTTTGCTGATGTAGCTGCTGATGGTTATTATGTAGGCGGACTGGAATTTACAACAGCTATGGTAACCGGCGGATTATTCAGCTATGATGGCGTACACCCATCTGATTTGGGTTATGCTATTGTTGCCAATAAATTCATTGAAACAATCAATGCGGAATTTAATGCCAGTATTCCGTTTGTAAATATTGTTGAAATGATGAGTGATATTTCACCTTCCGTTAACCTGGCAAAGGCCAGTTACCAGGAAGATGCGCTGGATAATGTTGTAAAGTTGTTCAGTGGTCAATAAATAAGATCAGTTCGAAATTGTAATTTTCTAAAAAGGGTGGAGATTATTTCACCCTTTTTTTATTTAGTCTATAGACTTTCTACAAAATTGCAGTAAGATTTATAACGCTGCTCAGAAATTAATTTTTCTTCCACAGCCTTTTTAATGGCACAGTCGTGCTCGCTCAGGTGCAGACAATCATTAAACTTACAGTCTTCTGCAAAATCCAGAAACTCCCGGAAGTAAAAACGCGCTTCATCGCGGTGGATATCAACAAAGTCAAGTTGTTTCAGGCCCGGCAAATCGTAAACTTCGGTTTTTTCATCCAACCTGTAGGTAGTTACCTGGGTGGTAGTGTGCTTTCCCTTATTATTCCATGCTGAGACTTCACCTTCAGCAATCTGCAGATCCGGCTGCAGAGCATTTAATAAACTGCTTTTTCCTACACCGGAGTGGCCTGCCAAAGCCGAACGTTTATTACGGATTAAGTCATTAAGTTCACGGATGCCTGTTCCGGTTTTTGCGGAAGTAATCATTACCCAGTATCCGATATCTTTATAAATTTTTACAGCTTCCATAAGTTCATTCGGATCTTCTACCAGGTCTGATTTATTAAGGCAAATTAAAGGTTTAACTTCTTCAATTTCAGCAAGCACTAAAAGTCGGTCAATCAATCCCGGTTTTAAAGGGGGAGAAACGAACGACGATACAATCAGCAGTTGGTCAATATTGCGGCTCAGCCTGCGCACAACAGGAATACGGTTTTCCAAATATTTTGGCAGTTCCTGGTTGTGGATACTTTCACGTTTTTCCTTGCGGTTCTGTTTTTCCTTGAGAAAGTAATCGATGCGCTTTTGCTGCCGCTTGCTTATGTTTTTCATAGGGGTCAGGACAAGTTGTTTTTATCTAGGTACGTTATAATCAATGGTTCGGGATCAGGTTTTTGATGAGTGATTTGAATCGATTTTTCCAACAAAGAAACACTGGTTTCATTCAGTGCCTTCATGTTGTCACTATACAAAGTCATTATTGTGTCATTCTTCTTAATAACAGCACCCTGTTTTCTGTTCAGAATGATTCCTGCCCTGGGATCAATGTTATCTTCCCATTTCAAACGTCCGGCACCAAGCCCAACGGATGCCAGTCCAATTTCAAGTGAGTTAATAGCTGATAAATAGCCGTCTTTTTCCGATTTAATCTCTAGCTGATGTTTTGCCCGCGGGTAATTCTGCGGATTTTTTACCATTTCTACAGAACCTTGTTGCCGCTCGACGATCTGTAAAAATTTATCCCATGCTTTTCCTGAAGAAATCATTTTTTGAGAGATTTCCACTCCCTGCTCAATGGATTCAGCCTTCTTGCCAAGCCAGATCATTGCACCGCATAACTGGTGTGTTACCTCCATCAGGTCGTCAGGTCCATTGCCCTGCAGGCAGTCGATACATTCTTTAACTTCCAGCCAGTTGCCAACAGTGTTACCAAGTGGTTGATTCATATTTGTGATATATGCAACGGTTTGCTTTCCGGCTGCTTCTCCAATCTCAATCAGGCTTTTTGCCAGCTCGATTGCCTGAGCGTATTCCTGCATAAACGCGCCATGACCGGTTTTTACATCCAATACAAGTGCATCAATCCCTTCAGCGAGTTTTTTGCTCATAATTGATGCTGATATCAGTGGTATCGATTGTACAGTTGCAGTAACATCACGTAAGGCATAGATTTTTTTATCGGCAGGAGCAATATCTTTGGTTTGTCCTATCAGGCAAACACCTGTTTCTGCGATAATCTTTTTGTACTCAGCTGTATTATAATCAACCTTAAAACCGGGAATACTTTGCAATTTATCAAGTGTCCCTCCTGTATGTCCAAGGCCCCGTCCGGAAATCATCGGAACAGAAACACCGGCAGCGGCAACAATCGGTGCAAGAATAATTGAAACCTTGTCACCAACTCCGCCGGTACTGTGCTTGTCAACTTTTATCCCGGGAATCTCTTTTAAATCAATCACTTCACCGGAGTGCAGCATTGCCTGTGTAAGGAAATGTTTTTCTGAAGGGTTCATCCCGTTCAGATAAACCGCCATAAGCCAGGCGGCAAGCTGGTAATCGGGGATGGACTGGTCTGTTACACCGTTAATTAGGAATTCGATTTGCTCACGGGAAAGTTCTTTCCTATCGCGTTTACGGGAGATTATTTCATAAGGGGTCATTAATTATAGCCACAGATTTTGCTAGTAATCATTTTTTTCACTGCTGCCATTGGAAACGATTGCAACGCTGGCACTGGCACCAATTCGTGTTGCTCCTGCTTCGACCATCTTACAGGCTTCGTCATAACTGCGAACACCACCGCTTGCTTTAACACCCATCGCGGCGCCAACTATTTTACGCATAAGTGCAACGTCTGTTACCGTCGCACCGCCGGAGCTGAAACCGGTAGATGTTTTTACGAAGTTTGCACCGGCTTTTTTAGCGATGACACAGGCGCTGACTTTTTCTTCATCTGTAAGGAGACATGTTTCCAGTATCACCTTAACTGTCTGCCTGCCTGCTGCCCTTACAACAGAACGGATATCATGCTCTACCAATGCCAGATCACCTGATTTTAATGCACCAATATTAATAACCATATCAACTTCCTGGGCGCCCTGGTTTATAACCTGACGGGTTTCTGTTGCCTTTACTTCCGGCAGGGTTGCCCCTAATGGAAATCCGATAACAGTGCATACTTTTACATCACTGCCACGTAATAGTTTGTAACAGGTGCTTACCCATGTCGGATTGATACAAACCGAAGCAAATTTGTGCTCGCGTGCTTCTTCACAAATTTTTTCAATCTGTTCAAGGGTTGTATCCGGTTTAAGAATAGTATGATCAATCCAACGCGCCATCTCGTATTTTGGCGGGCAGGATGGAGCAACCACTCCAACACGGCTTGCGCCAAATGAAACGAGATCATTCGCCGCATCATAACTAAAAGGGCGGACATGATTCTGAGCGCAGGTCGGGCACTCGGCCAAATTAGATTCGGCAATGACCTGGCTTATGATATCATCAATAATATCAGATGTAATAGTAGACATATTTTTTCTTTCATTTTTAAATAAATGCAGACAATGACTATGAAGCTATTTTTCCTTCACAATATCAATATCATCCACAACTGCAACAATAACAGCCTGAACCGGAATTTCATTATCCTGCAAAACAATTCGGGCGGAACCACCTTCGCGCATTACAAGCACCCGGTCACCTGCACCTGCATCAACAGTATCTATAACCAAAATCTCCTTGCCATCGGGCTCTCCGTTTAAATCCAAAGGCTGGGCAATAAGAATCTTTTTGCCGTTAAGGCGCCTATTCTTTACTGTTGAGACAACGTCCCCGATAATTTTACATATTATCATCTACTGCAGACTTTTTATTTCAGCCATAAACTGATCAGCAAGTTTTTCAGCCTGTTCGACAGTAGGTGCTTCACTCATAACCCGTACAATCGGTTCTGTATTTGATTTACGCAGATGCACCCAGCTGTCATCAAAATCAATTTTAACACCGTCAAGTAAATTAACCTGTTCGTTTTTGTATTTTTCAGCCATTGTGGCGAGAACTTTATCCGGATCCATTCCTTCGATGCTTACTTTTTGCTTTACCATCTTGTACTGCGGTAAAGAAAGGAACAGCTCATGCATATTTCCCTCGAACTCAGCCAAAGCCTGTAATGTCATAGCAACAGCTAAAGGCGCGTCGCGACCCAGGTGCAATTCAGGAAGAATTACCCCGCCGTTTCCTTCACCACCAATAATGGCTTCGAGCTCAAGCATTTTTTCAGCAACATTAATTTCACCTACTTTGCTTCGCACAAACATACAATTGTAATATTTTGCAATATCTTCACCGGCGCGGGAAGTGGACATATTTACTGCAACCCGTCCCATTTTCTGAGAAAGAACAAGTTTAATGGCCAATGCCAAAGTATATTCTTCACCGATAGGTGTTCCGGTGTTATCAACTATTGCACAACGGTCAACATCAGGGTCCACTGCAAAACCAACATCCGCCCCGGTTTTTTTAACTGCCTCGGCCAATTCTCCTAAATTTTCAGGGAGCGGTTCAGGTGTATGTGCAAATCTGCCATTCGCTTCACCATTTAAAAGAGTTACTTCACAGCCAAACTGCTCCAGAAGATGCGGCACAATCAAACCACCGGCGCCATTTACTGTATCCAGAACAACTTTAAATTTTCTGCTTTGAATTTTTTCAAGATCGATATAGTCCAGTTTCAGGATTTCTTCAATGTGGCGCTGATTGGCTTGGGTATCTTTCTCTTCGCTTCCAAGCCCACTCCATTCCTGCAACTGGTATTCATTATTATCTCCCATTGCATACACTTTGGCAGCTTCTGCCGGGCTCAGGAAACGGCCGTTATGATCCATAAATTTCAACCCGTTCCACTGGATCGGATTATGGCTTGCTGTTATTGCAATCCCGCCGGCCGCTTTATGGTGCTCAATGGCCATCTGTACGGTAGGCGTCGGAACGATTCCAATATCAATAACACGGCAACCGGTTGAAAGCAGACAACCCTTTACAATGGATGAAACAAAAGGACCCGATACACGTGAATCCCGGCCAACAATAACGGTTCCACCTTTTAAATACGTCCCAAAAGCCAGAGTATATTTTGATATGACCTGTGGAGTTAACGTACTCCCGACTTCTCCGCGTACTCCTGAAACTGATACCATTAATCGTGACAAATAACCCTCCTGAAATTAATGTTAGCAATGAAAATAAGATGAAAAATATAAATCCGTCGTCGCGTAAATACAAGCCAATTAATGGATTTAAGGCAAAATTGAAATGAAGCCATCCCGTGAATTTACAACATAACATTCTTATGTAATAACCTTTTTATTTTTTGTGAACATTTTGTGAGTTCTGAAAACTACGTTTATCAGAATAATTGTAACCGGATCACGTTTCATATATAAACAGATTTTAAAGGGAAATTGCATGAATTGGCAAAATAAAATTGTCTTTTTGATAATCATGATGTGCTTTACTGTTTTTGCTGCAAACGTTCCTGATTTTACTGCGCAGGATTTAGACTTTCAGAATACATCTCTAAATGCGCTGAAAGGTGACAAACTAACAATAATCGATTTTTGGGCAACCTGGTGTAAACCGTGCATAAAATCAATCCCGACACTCAATAAAATTCAAGAACAATATGCAGACAAAGGTGTAAAGGTTATCGGTATAAATGCAGATAGTCCCAGAAACAGTAGTAAAGTTAAACCATTCGCCAGTACGCATAAAATCTCCTATCCGATTCTCAGGGATCCGAATGCTAAAATATCGACCGAATTAAACGTGGTTAGTTATCCGACTCTGTTTATCATAAACAATGAAAATGAAATAGTTTATACTCATATCGGCTACCGCCCCGGTGATGAAATAATCCTGACAACTGAAATAGAGAAACTCCTGAATGAAAAAGATCAAAATAATTAAGACTCTGATGGTTAACATGGGGCTTGTTGGCTTTACATGGGCACAAATCAGCGGTTCATTCCAGACATCATATCAGCTTGGAAATCTGCCTGAAAGTGCACCGCAAAACCGGAGTAATTTATATAACCAGGTAAATCTTCAGTATACCCGGCAGAATATATTTATTGGCCTTCGTGCAGAAAATTACATGGTTGATGAACCGTTTGACTACACAAAGGTTTCGCGCAAATATGTTCGATACAGCAACAATAATTTGCAGGTAACTGCAGGAAATTTTTTTGAAATTCTTGGCCGGGGAGTTCTGCTGCGCAGTTATGAAGTACCCGGCTCTATTTATGAAGATGGCAGTACACGTCAGCGTTATGCTTTTTACAAAGATATTGAAGGATTCTCATTGCAATATTCCACTGATATTTTGCAATCAAAGCTGTTTTATGGAAGAGCACTCGATAATGTTCTTCCGCCGGCTTTTGGTTCAAAAAACCGACGTGCTATCCTGGTACAGGGCGGTGAGATTGATTATACCGAATATTCAGTTTTCCAGCCGGGGATTTTGTTCCTTAGAAGCGAACAGGATGGTTTGTTTAATGAATATGCTGGATTTAATGCACAAGGATTCTTTAACTGCGGATTGCAATATTATGCTGAATACAGTCAGAATCTGTCATCGGAATATGATATTTTAGATTTTTCGAAAGAGACTCCATACGGATTTTACAGTTCTCTTTCATACAGTATTGATTTTGTCAGCACGTCACTTGAATATAAAGATTACAATCGCTATGGTTTGGTCTTTAATGATCCGCCACCCCTTGTAAGAGAACATAGTTATTCTCTTCTAAACCGCTCCACGCACTCCATTGAACCGGAAAATGAAAAAGGCTATCAGCTTGAATTTCTTTTTAATATTGGTGATTTAAATACGGCCACTTTAAATCATGCAGCATCGGAAAACGATTTTGGGGCAGGTAAAGTAAAGTTTTATGAGTATTACGCAGATATCAATTATTACCCTTTTAATAATGATTGGCTTACAAAAGGCTTTATTGATTTTGCTCATGATGAGTTGCGCAATGAACGTAACAGGAAAACTTTTGGCATGGCATCAGAAGACCGGATTAGCGGATTATGGAGTTACAGCGCAGAAGTACAATACCAGGAATTTGAAAGATCATATATTTTTAATCCGCAACAAGACCACGCCGTAACTAATATTCTTTGGGCCGCATCGTTCAACCATGCACCGGATTTTTCAATTGGATTGAATTTAGAGCAATCCAATGATCCCCTTGATACAAATACGCTGATCAGCGGTGATAAATTAAAACGTAAGTACTGGTATGGTTTTGATTTAACCTATCAATATGATTCCAATAACACCCTGGCTTTATTTTATGGTGAACGCAGAGGCGGTTATGCGTGTAGCGGGGGTATTTGTTACCAGGTTCAGCCGTTTAAAGGTTTGGAATTCAGATTAAATACGCGTTTCTAGTGGCTAAATAATGCTGCTGGGATTTTAAAATTAAGGAGTGTGTTATGTTTAAATTATTTATCATGATTTTGTTGTCATTAAATTTTGTATTTGCAGCAGGTGTGGGTGATCCGGCTCCTGATTTCACACTCAACAAACTGGGAGGCGGAACGTTTACATTAAATGCATATAAAGGTAAAGTGGTTTATATTTTCTGGTTTGGACATTCCTGCCCATTTTGTATCCAAACCAATGGTCCGCAATCACAGTCACAAATTTTTGAGATGTATTCCGAAGACGAATTACAATGTGTTGGAATTGATACATGGGCAGGCAGCAATGAATCCAACGTCGGTTCCTTTAAGAGCAGTACAGGAATTGAATATCCTTTATTGATTGAAGGGGGAAGCACTGCCAGTCTTTACAGCGCAACTTATGATCGCAGCATGGTAATAGATCAGGATGGCATTATACGTTATTACGGTGGCAGCCATTCACCGCATGATTGGTCCGGAATCCGAAGTGTGATTGATGGATTGCTTTTGACAACCGGGATTAAAGATGGTTTGAAGCAGCCATTCACTTTTAATATAGAAAATAATTATCCCAACCCCTTCAATCCGCAGACACGCATTCGTTTTTCAGTCGATAAAACCCAGGATATAAAACTGCAGATTTTTAACATAAACGGGCAATTAGTAAAAGATGTAATAAGCGGGGTTTTCGGAGCAGGAGAGTTTGAAGCTGTCTGGGACGGCCGCGATGTTCTGAACCGCGAAGTTGCATCTGGTGTC
Source organism: Calditrichia bacterium (assembly GCA_020635035.1). Classification (GTDB taxonomy): domain Bacteria; phylum Calditrichota; class Calditrichia; order Calditrichales; family J004; genus JACKAO01. The sequence goes on along the minus strand of JACKAO010000002.1, from coordinate 13,796 downwards.
TATCTTGCACAACTAAAAGGTGAATCCACGATAAAAACACACCGCTTAATACTTCTGAAATAAATCTGGCGACACAGCAATAAATAAATGCGGTACAGATTAAATAGAAACTGAAAGCCGGATTGGTTATATTCTCAGGTACTTTTAAACAAGCGGAATCGGATGAAATTTTTTTTAACGCTGTCACTTATATCTGCATTTATTGTTGCCGGATTTATCTTGATGGGCGTCAGCCTGGATGAAAATGTTGTGGTTGAAGAATCCATTGTAGTGGAAGCCCCGCCTGCTGTTGTATGGAATGAACTAACTTCCTTCGGGCAGCATCATAAATGGCAGAAAACCATTGAAGCCCTTTATAATTATAATAATTCTGCCCGTCAGATTCGTTACAATTTTGATCGCAAAACTATAATGGCAAACCAGCAGGTCCGCATTCGTGAAAATGCACAGACAATTGATTTCATAAAGATTGGGGCTGAAGAGTATTCTGAGCTGCAAGACATTGGTGGATCAATGCGAACGGTGGCACTGGCAGATGGCAATACGGAAGTTCACTGGCAAATTACGTATACTATTCCGCAGATTTCTTTAAAAATGATAAACCGCTTTTCTCTTGAAGAAAAAATTCATAAACTCCTGAAAAAAAACCTGCTGTCCTTCAAAAATTATATGGAAAGTTAAGTTTATAACTTTTTCACCGCTTCATTAGCCGCTATAATAACCGGGTCCCAAACAGGTGCAAAAGGCGGTGCATAACTTAAATCTAATTCAGCGATATCGTAGACTGTCATTTTTTGATGCAGTGCTGTCGCGAAAATATCAATGCGTTTGGCCACGCCTTCACCACCGGAAATTTGTGCACCAAGCAGGCGTCCTCCGGGCTTTTGGAAAATCAATTTAACATTTAAAGGTTTTTTACAGGGGCTGTAGCCTGGTCTTGAGCTGCTTTTTATAAACACAGTTTTATACTTATATCCGGCGTTTAGCGCATCTTTTTCAGAAAGACCGGTGCGGCCGACCTGAAGATCGAACACTTTTACAGCAGCCGTTGCAACTACTCCTTTAAATTGCGAAAACCTGCCGCTGGCATTATCTCCGGCTGTTTTGCCCTGCTTGTTGGCTGTTGTACCCAGGGGAATGTAATCATTGCGATTGGTTACCAGGTTTTTAACTTCTGCACAATCTCCGGCAGCGTAGACTCCGAAAAGATTGGTCTGCATTTTCGAATTCACGGCAATGGCACCGCTTTTTCCAAGCTGGATTCCGCTGTCTTTTAAAAACTCAACATTGGGCTGGATACCTGTCGCAACTAAAACCATATCTGCTGGATGCTGACCCCCGCTGCTTAAAATTACCTGCTCAACCTGTTCATAACCGGTAATCTGTTTAACTGAATTGCTCAAAAATACATCGCAATTATGACGGCCAAGTTCATTCAAAATTTCTTCGGAAATTTCAGGATCGACAGAGCTAAGCACATGTTCATTCTGCTCAATTATCCGGACTTTTAATCCCCGTGCTGTAAGAGCTTCCGCCATCTCGAGCCCGATATATCCGCTGCCAATAATAACTGCATTTTTCGGATTTTCATTTTTAATAAAATGATCTAGTTTTACGCCGTCCTGCCATGTACGCAGATAAAATACATTTTTAAGCTGTGCTCCCGGAATTCCAGCTTTCTGCGGCCGGGCACCAGTGGCAATAATCAGCCGGTCATAGATTAAGCTACTGATTTTACCGTCGGATAATCTGCGAATATTAATCTGTTTCTTTATATGTTGAAGTGAAAGGGCTTCGTGACCGGTCAAAACATTAATATTATGTTTTTTGAAATCTTCTTTTGTACGGGCGAGAAGATCGGCAGCCCGGGGTATACGACCGGCAATAAAATATGGCAAACCACACGAGCCGTAAGAAACTTCATCTTCCTTCTGAATGACCGTTACTTCGGCACGATCGTCATTACGCCGGGCGCGCATGGCTGCCGACATACCGGCGGCCACTCCACCAATGATGATTATTTTCAGGGGTTTATAAGATCGCATAGTTAAATTTAACAGGGTGTTTTCATTATTACAAACGGATTAATAAATGACAGAACAGAATATTATTTAATCAAACCTGGTGAATGATTATATTAACGTTGTTTTAATTTTTGGAATAAAGGATGTCCTTCAAATTCGTATTAAAATTAGCCTTATTTTTCTTTTTGTTTTTAACAAGTTGTAAAAAGAATTCCGATCCTTTGCCTGCGGAGTTGTTTGATATGAATCAAACACAGTTTTTACAGGGTAAAGAGGCTGAAGAGTTTGTAAATAAGTTGCACCTTAAAACAGTTGTATCAGAAAAAAGTGATATAGCCTTTTATGAAGGATCCGGCGGTACACTTACCGTCTATATTACCTACTACCAGGATAATAAAATTGCCCGGCAGGAAATGAATAGAATGATCAATAAAATGCAGACAACGGAAACGATCTTTATCAAAGGTAGAAGAATGGAAATTGCAGATCAGGATGTCTTTCGCTGTTTTGGTATGGGACAAACCCACTATATTTTTGCTTTGGATGAAAAGCTGTTCTGGGTGTCAGCTAATACCATGATTGCCGCGGATTTTATTGAATATTACATGGATTATATCAACTGATCAGCCGATGCGGCCTTTCAGATAGTTATAATCATCGATGATCGTTTTTAAAAACCGGCGACTGTCCATGCTGCTGTTAATATTCAGTTTTTTCTGAATTAAAGAAGCACTTTTTTTTATCAGGCCGATTTTAATAATTCCGTGTGTATCATCTTCGGGTTGACTGCGCAGAACTTCTTTTACAATTTCAATATCCTGATCAGACAAGTTAACTGCTTCTGCAAATGTCGGGGTATAATTTTCATCAATTTCTGAGATTATGGTTTCTTCTAAGCGCATTCCCTGTTTTGTACGAACAACCGTTGTACCTGCAGCCATATCGCCAAGACGCTGTCCACGGCCGTTAATCAACAGAGTTAACAGAGCGATACTACCCATCGATGCCGTAATTTCTATAAATCGAAAAATCCAGCGGATAATATAATTCCCCAAAGAAGGTTCTGTGCCATCCAGGTTAATAACCCTGATATTGCGCGCTTTTTTCCCCGGAGTCTGTCCGTTAAAAAATGTTTCGGTAAGCACTTCGTAAAGGAAAACGGGCAGATACAGAATAATAAAGCCCACAGTCCCGATTGTTAATCCGGCCCCTTGTAAAACCCCGGTAAAAACGAACATTGTCAATACATACCCGGCCTGGATAACTATGTCAATCAGAACAGCAATCATGCGATCGCCGACACCGGCTAAATCATAGTCTAAATCAATGTTTTGGGTTGTTTTTATTTTAATCGTTTGCATTTTGAATAATCAGCTAATTTTTCCGTAATTCTGTTTTTGGCGAAGATCTTAATATTCTTTGGTTTACCTAAGCTAAGCCCCGTGCCTTAAGTTCAAGATATTTATTTATAACTGCGATAGTTAAATCCTGCGGTCTTACCAGAATACTGTTTATTCCGTTTTGCCGCAATTCCTGGACGACCTGTTTTTTTTCTAAAATTAATTTACCCGCGATCGTTTTGGAGTAAATATTTTCGATATCGGCGGCAGGAGTATTATAAAAATTTGTCAGCTCAATGTTTTCAAATATGACAACAACAAGCACATGCTGCCGGTTAAGATTGCGTAATAAGTTCAGCTGACGTTCAAGCGCTGAGCGGGATTCAAAATTGGTGAAGAGCAGCAATAAACTGCGCTGTTTTATATGATATCTCACCGTGGTGTACATTTTTTCAAAATCAGATTCCAGAAATGTTGTTTCCTGTCGGTAAAGTATTTCCAGGAAGCGATTCATCTGTTTGTAGTTACCAGCTGCGGGTAATACAGAACCGATCTTTTCAGAAAATGTAAGCAGCCCTGCTTTGTCATGCTTTTGAATAATAATGTTGGACAGAACAAGGCTGGCATTGATGGCATAATCCAGCAGCGACAATCCGGCAAAAGGCATTTTCATGCTGCGTCCCATATCGATCACACAATATACCTGCTGCGATTTTTCTTCCTGGTACTGGTTAATCATCACCTGGCTTCGCCGCGCCGTTGCTTTCCAGTTGATGGAGCGGTAATCGTCGCCTTTGACATAGTTCCTGATCTGGTCAAATTCCAGCGTATGCCCGATGCGGCGGATCTTTTTAACACCGGCTTCTTCCAGGCGGTTGGAGATGGCGTAAAGTTCATACTGACGCATTTGAATAATGGAAGGATAAACAGCAGCTTCTGCATCCGCTGCAAAGCAGTACCGCCTGCTTATCAAACCAAGAGTTGAAGATAAAAAGACATTTAAGGAACCAAAAAGATATCGTCCGCGGGTTAACGGTCTAAGATTATATTTTATTTTATCCGATTGTTGTGAGTCCAGAGAAAAATTAATTTTAAAGTCTCTTTTTTGGAAGATTACAGGGACTTCATCAATGATATTTAAGTGGACTGTAAAGTTGTATTTATTACCAAGCACAATTTCTATCGGGTTGTTATCACCGTTTGATAATTTTTCAGGAACTAAGCGCCTGGCTGAAATCCCTTGTTTTTGGCTGAAAAGTAAAAAAATGTCAAATATAATCAGTGTGCAGAAAAGAATAAAAATCAAACGAGCAAGGCTGAATACGGGCTCAAAAAAGTAGCTTCCAGTAAACAAAACTACCAGAAAACTCAAACACAAGAAGAAACGTTTTGTGAGATAAAATGATTTTAACATGTTCACTTAACGTGGTACCTCTGTCTTGTCCAGAATCTGGTTGATCAGATTTTCAATTCTTGCACCTTCCACTTCCTTGTCTGCCGTCAATAAAAGGCGGTGACATAAAGCAGGATAGACAATTTGTTTGATATCATCCGGAGTGATAAAATCGCGCCCATGGATGGCGGCCCAGCCTTTTGAACCATTCAAAATAGCAAGTGATGCTCTCGGTGAACCTCCCAGGTAAAAAGCATTGTGAAGGCGCGTTTGCTGAACAATTTGCGCGATGTATTCCAGCAGATGTGATTCGCAATGGACCTGGCGGGTCAGTTTTTGGAAGGCAATGATATCGTTTTTAGAGAGCACAGGGTTTACACTTTTTATCGCTTCATCAAGTGCCTTATTATTAAAACGGGTTAAAATCTCAATTTCTTCTTCAAGTGATGGATATCCGATTTCGATTTTAAAAAGGAAGCGATCCAATTGTGCTTCGGGTAGTTTATAAGTCCCTTCATGCTCAACGGGGTTCTGGGTGGCCATTACGATAAACGGCGCATCCATCAGGTAAGTCGTGCCGTCGATGGTTACCTGCTTTTCTTCCATCACTTCAAATAGCGCGGATTGTGTTTTAGCCGGCGCACGGTTTATCTCATCGATCAGCACCAGGTTGGCAAAAATGGGTCCGCGGTTAAAAACAAATTCGGAAGATTTCATATTAAACACCGACGTCCCCAGCACATCCGACGGCATCAGGTCGGGTGTAAACTGCACCCGCGAAAAATCGGCGGAGATACAGCGCGCCAGCAGTTTGGCGGCCAGTGTTTTAGCGATGCCGGGCACCCCTTCAATCATGATATGACCGTTGCATAACACGGCGCTGATCATCAGGTCGATCATTTTTTTCTGCCCGACAATAAGCTTGGCTATCTCCTGATGTACAGCATCGATTTTCTGACGGAGCTCGCTTAAATCAATCCGTGATTCAAAATTCTGTTCTTCGCTCATTCTAAAGATCCTTTGCATTTTTTATAAAATTCTTCCACAGCCTTGTTTAGTTTTTTTAAGCTTTCAGCTGAGTATTCTTTTGCTGAAATGTGGTCTGTTTTTTCAAAAAGCGCTTTTAGTTCATCTTCGCTGATAGAAGTTTTTAAAAGCAGCTGATGTATTAACGATTCACGTTCCTGACGGATGTTAATCTTTAAGCTGTTCTGAATGAAATCATTGAGAAGCAGGATGATTTTGGCGGCTGTTTCTCCGTGGTTGGCCTGCTGGAAATGTAAACGGGCAATGGTCCTGGTAAAATTAAGTGATTCGTTTTTCAGCGGTTCAATAATGGGGATAATTCGCTGCCGGCGCCGGCCTTCAATGAATATAAAAAACAGAATACCGGTTATTCCCAAGAAATATGCCCAGCTTAGAGCAGGCTGATTTAAAATGTAAGAAATAGGTGATTGTGAAATCTGCAGATGTCCAATTTTGTAATATTCATCCCAGATCAGATTCCTGTCGGGCAGATGTGAAAGAACATCCGCAATATAATCTGAGTTATTTTCATGAAGTAAATTGTAGTTCGTAAAAATTTGCGGGATTGAATGCAGAAAAAGGTGTCCGTCACCAATGTCAATCCTGATGAATACAGGGCTGTTTTTAACATCAGAACCCAGTACTTGTAAGGAATCTCGTTTTAATGAATCAAAAATTGTATAAAAATTGGCGGCCCGGAATGAATAAAAATTATTCTTGTCGACTTCTTCCAGGGATTTTAGTACAACAGAAGCACTGTCCACGCGGAAATTCATTTTACTTTTTATCTTCAGACTATCCATAAAAGATTCACCAAAACCAGAAGCTGCTATCAACATGTCTCCGCCATTTTCAACAAACACCAGAAGTTCGCGGATATCTAGCGGATCGGGTTCAAAGGATTCGTTAAAAATGAAATATGATGTATTTGCATCTTTCATTCCATCAGATAAATAATTGTATAGCGGAGTTCGTGAAATATTGATTTTACCGGAACGGAATAAATCGGAGCTGAGTGCAAACAAGGCTGAGCTGCCAAAAGGAATTTCGTCTGATAAAGAGTAGGACGGTTTCCAGTCTATCGGACGGGGTTTAACCGATTCGATCACAAACAACAAAAGAAACATTCCAACAAGTGGCAGCCAGGGTATAAATTTTTTCATACCGGCAGCCTGGTGTGCTTCTCAAATTGCCGGAAGTCGGATTTGATAGCTTGAAAGCGCTCAGCAGCCACTTCAAAATCGCCATACCAGACGTACTCATATACACGTGTTAACATTGAAAATTGGTTTTTTAAGGACTCATTTTTTATTTCTGAATTGTATTCATGATTTGTTTTGCCTGTCCGCCAAAGCACCACTCCGTGATCAGCAAGATGTTTTAGCGAAATCAGGTACAGCAGGCGCACAGCATCCCTGTATCTTTGTTTGCTTATACTTTCTTCAAGAAGTTTTTCCAGGGGAAGTGCATGAATATCATCTTCCGTGATTGCAGAAACATCCGGTGGATTTTTGTCTTTTGTGTAAAACAAAGTACTGAATTCACTTTGCAGAAAGCGCCGGATAATATAAACAAGAGCCAAAAAAGCCAGGAAATAAATAAGCAACTCCCACAAAGATTCGAAACGCGGGTTAAAAAGGTGTTTGAAAAGATTGTACCACAACCAGGCCAGAACCGCATCCATGAAGTCGACCGGGCTAAAGCGGGCTGTTTCATAATCGTAGGCTGCAAGTGAACGGATCGAATCAATCCGGCCGGAGCTAAAGCTTCGGGTTTCAACTGTGCTGTTGTTGCTGCTTAACGAATCCAGGGTAGTTGCAACAGCCAGAGATGTTAATAGGAAAAAAAGCAATAAAGTTCTTGAAACGGCCTGCACTATTATTCAACCGGTGAATCAAGAGCGTCTATTTTTTTCGCCAAACCAGTTGCTTCCTTTTTTTCGAGCTGACTGTAATAGTGAACGGCCATTGCAACAAGTACAATCGTGTAAAAGATATAGGATAAATAACTCAGAGTAGTGCTGATTGCCAGCCAGCCGCTGTATTCCTGTAAAACTTCAGCTGACCCGTCATGGAATCCGTAAATAAATCCAACAGCCATCATCGGGATTTGGAAAAGAAACTGAATAACATAGACGATCAGCCATGCTAAAAGAAGCATTCCAAAAGTAGGCCACCAGTATTCTCGTATGAGTTTCATGCTACGGCTCATGGCATCGCCAAATCCAAGTCTTTCGTGAATAAGGATTACATAAAGCAGGCTTGTAGATACAAAAAGATAAATACCCGGAATCACAAAAACGACAAATGCGGCACTGATTATAAGCGTGTAAATAATAGATATCCCAAGAATGCGCCAAAAGTCTTTCAAAGATGCATTCAGAATAGTTTGTACATTAAAACGGCTTTCATCGTTCTGGATATAAAGCAGTACATAATGGTTTACGACGGTAACAATCAGTGCAATCATGGCAAGCTGTAAAACCCATAACATTGCAATGTGTGTCCAGTAGTCAGATGAAAAAATCAACTCAGGATCTGGATTGAAGCTGGTTTCAAAATACAAATTATTAATGATAGCAGCGATAAGCATCAACGGACCGACGATAAACAAAATAGCTTTACCAAGCGGCATAAATTCCTGGCGGATAAAAGCAAAAGTGCCATTGATTGTTTCGCTTATGTTGCGGGCCTTAAAAAAATCAAATTGTTCAGTATTTTCCATGTTTTTACCTTTATATATTTACCAAAAGATAACAGTTCTTAAATAGGTCGACGTCCTTGTTTGCGCGGATAAATTATAAAATAAAAGATAATAAAACCAAGTGATCCGCCAATAATTGCCAGGCTGATAATTAAAGGCATACCCGTGTAACGTGTTACAAAACCCTCCAGAAATCCGGCCATGATAAAAACCGGAATTAACCCGATGACTATCTTCATTCCATCGCGTGCACCCTGTGCAAATGAATCGCGTCGGCTGAATGTCCCGGGAAAAAGGATTGAGTTACCTAAAACAAGACCTGCACCACCGGCAATAATAATTGCTGAAATTTCAAGAGTGCCGTGTATCCAGATTGTAAGCAGGGATTGCGTTAAATAACCCTGCTCAAAAAAGAAATACTGGAATGAGCCCAGCATAATTCCGTTCTGAAATAAAACTAACCCGGTTCCAAAAGAAAGCAGTAAACCTGAGATAAAAGCAAAAAAAGAAACCCGGATATTGTTAAATGTAATGCCAAAAAACATATCTATTTCATTCATTTTTTTATAAACAGCCATTGGGTCGTTTTTGCTGATGTTTTCCAGGGTCATGTTCACATAACTGTCACCCAGAATTATACGCACAAAGCTTTTGTCACCGGCTGCAGAGATTACACCAATAATTAATGCAATCGTAAAAATGAGAAATGACGCCAGTAATTTTTGCCTGTGGTTGTAAACTACCGCCGGCAGCTCATGCATCCAGAAGTGCTTAAAGCGGGCTGTATTTTCTTTTTTATTACCATAAATTTTTTGGTGAATACGGGTCGTTAACGTGTTCAGATAAAGAGTTGTTTTACTCTTTGGGAAAAATGTTTTGGAATAAGCAAGATCGTCAGTCAATCGAATATATAAATCGGTCAACTCATCGGGAGAAAAGCTGATGCCTGTTTCAAGCATAGACTCAATTTTTTTCCAGGTTTGAGAATTTTTCTTTAGAAAGGTGACTTCCTGCATGAAGAGAATAATCCCAATATTATTTATATATGAATTTCAATATAAATGCTGCCGGATTTTGATGAAACAGCACAATGCTAAAAAAAGAAACCCCGGCTAAATCGTTACATTCAACCGGGGTTGGATTGATTAAATAAAAAATTATTTAGTCGGTCCCGTCATGTTTTCGGGACGAACCCAGGCATCAAATTCTTCACTGCTCAGGAAACCAAGCTCCAGCCCTGCTTCTTTAAGGGTTTTATCTTCCCGCCAGGCTTTTAGTGCCATTTGAGCGGCTTTATCGTAACCGATATGACGATTTAGTGAAGTTACCAGCATTAAAGAGTTTGTAAGATGTTCTTTGATCTTTTTCATGTTGGCTTCAACACCGGCAATGGCATTATCCTGGAAGGAATGACAAGCATCGGTTAAAATAGTGATTGATTGAATGATGTTAAAGGCCATCAATGGTTTAAAAACATTCAGTTCAAAATTACCCATCGAACCGGCCATGGCAATCGTTGTATCATTTCCGTAAACCTGGCAAACAACCTGTGTGACCATTTCGCTTTGTGTCGGATTAACTTTTCCCGGCATGATAGAGCTGCCCGGTTCGTTAGCAGGCAGGTTAAGTTCACCAAGACCACTTCGGGGACCACTGCCAAGCCAACGGATATCATTGGCAATTTTCATCAGGGCGGCACCCAGAACTTTTAATGCACCCGAAGCTTCAACAATAGCATCATGCGCGGCAAGACCGGCAAATTTATTACGACCTACTTTAAAAGTATGCCCTGTGATTTTATTTATTTCTTCTACCATTTTCTGGTCGTAGCCAATTTTAGTATTCAGACCGCTGCCAACAGCAGTTCCGCCAACTGCTAATTCATACAAATGCTCAAGCGCGTGCGTAATAGTCTCTTCAGCCTGTTCAAGCTGGGCGGCATATCCTGAAAATTCCTGGCCTAATGTAAGCGGAGTGGCGTCCTGTAAATGTGTACGGCCGATTTTTACAATATCTTTAAATTCAGCAGATTTCTTTTCCAGGCCTTTGCGAAGATAAGCAACTGCCGGTAATAATTTTTCCTTTAAAGCGATGACAGTTGCAATATGCATTGAAGTAGGAATGGTATCGTTTGTTGATTGCGACATGTTAACATGATCATTGGGATGCACAGGGGATTTGGTTCCCATTTGGCCGCCAAGCATTTCAATAGCACGGTTGGCAATTACTTCATTCACATTCATGTTAAACTGAGTAGCACTGCCGCTCTGCCAGATAACCAGCGGGAAATGATCATCCAGTTTACCGGCGATTACTTCATCGGCGGCTTTTTCGATTGTTTCTGCCAGTTTTTTATCCAGACCGCTGATGACACTGTTTACCCGCGCCGCTGCTTTTTTTACAACCGCATGGGCACGGATCATTTCTTTGGGAAAAAACTCCTGACCAATTTTAAAATTTTGTGAAGCACGTTGTGTCTGGGCACCAAAATATTTGTCTTCAGGCACCATTACTTCACCCAGAGCGTCTTTTTCTTTTCGCATTTTTATCTCCTGCTAATTATATGGCGTAATTGACCTTGCCAATATAACCAAATTGAACTGTCGCCACAAAATAAGGAAGCATTTCTTTTGTCTTTTTTTTTAAGATGGATTTTCAGTGGGCTAAAGCAGGTTTAAAAAAAATAAAAATCGGTTCCGCCAGGCGATAAGCAGAACCGATTAATTTTATTGCATATTATTGCGGAACTTTCTGCCAGTCATCAGCAGTGATGCCAAAAATACGTTTAAATTCGCTGTCGGTCATACCGGGTAAAAATCCGTTAAAGGTAGGATCAGGAAGAATCCATTCACTGAAACTATTGGCATTCCAGATTATCAGCGGAATATAAACTTTAAAAGTGGCAGACTGGTTTTGTGCCATAACCGGCTGTACTAAGACAGAATAATCCGGTATAAGTGCTTTAAGATCGTTTGCCGGGTTATCAAAAATCTTGCTGAAATTTACTGTGATTGTTTCATCCGGAGTATCAGGATCATTATCCCAGTCATCGGTGTATTCGGCTGGTTGGGTCAGCATGGATTTTATGGAAAATAACTGACTGGCAGCTGAACCGAAATTCCCCGGGGTATCGTTGTTAATCTTTATAAGATCATTTTCCTGCGGATCGGTTTCAGATAAAAGAAATAAAACGCCAAACTGCAGTTTATCAATACCTGCCAGTAAAGCGCTTTTTGCTGTCTGCATCGGAGCAGCACCATTACGTAATTTCAGAACCGAGCCGCCCTTTGAGAAAGCAGATATAGCCTGCAGACTGTCAAATCCCCAAAAATCCAGGTTGTAGGCAATAGTCATATTTGCCTGGGCACGTAAAACATTGATAATGGATTCCAGCGCATAAATTTCGGTGAGATCTATTTCAAGTGAATCGGCATCGATTTTTCCCTGCATTCTGGGTGAAACCATGAAGGTATAATCAGGATGATCATCAACTTTGTCCAGTGCCGTTGCAGCAAAATCCAACCGTGGCAGGATTATGCTTTCGATTAATTCCTGGATATTACTGATTTTCGGTAAATCATCGGCAGCGGCTTTGGGAAGATTTATCAACCCGTTAACAAAGTTACTCAGCTTTAAATTCAGGTCACTGGCCTGTGTTTTGAAAAGCGATTGTGCCACAGAACTTTTATTAAAACCAGCATCGGATATAAACAGGCTTTGCCATTCATTAAACACCTCTGCTAATTCAGGGCTTTGAGTAATCATTAAAAGATTCATTATTGCCAGGCCAAAGTTTGCATCCGGATTATCCGGATCCTGCTTATAAGCCTGGTTAAAAAGGTTGTAAGGTTTCTCGAAGTTAATATCTGCAGGCTGTGAAATTTCATTATTCAGTAAATCATTCATAACATCTTCCAAAGCGGCTTTTGCAGAATCAACTGAAACTTTAGCTGCGTTGACGTCCGGCCCGGTTGAAGAATCGTCTTCGCAGGATATTAAAAACACAAAAAAGAGTGCAAATATCAATAAGAAGACTTTCATTTCCACCTCCAAAAAAAATTTATAGTTATCCATTGTGCCCAAACATAATAAGTTTTTTATCCGATTAAAAGTACTTTGTAAGCTATGATATCTAAAGACCAGACTTTGTGCTTAGTGATACAATCTGTTGACAAAAACAGATCAATAATTCAAAAAATACTATTCAGTTCATCATTTTAATCCGAATATGATAATAAATTAAAAATGATAAACCTATGCATCCGATAAAATTTAAGAATCTTTCGAACATTAGTCTCAAAACAATTGTATTGTATACTTTTGCTGTTATTCTGCCTTTTGGATTCTTGATTTTGTCACTTGTTTTATTGCTGCAGTACAGATCTCCGCAAAAAGTTCAGACACCCAAAGAACAGCTTCAGACTTCTTAATTTAACACTTTTAATTTGTCATAATGATTGTTATTTTCAGAGTTCGCTAAATCAAAATTTATCTTTTCAAACAGGAAATAAAATGTTTTATGATACAACGCTTTTCAATTGGGTGATATTGCCCCTGCTGATTTTTTGTGCACGCGTGGTGGATGTTTCCTTAGGCACGATGCGTATTATTTCGTTATCGCGTGACTTGCGTAAAATCGCGCCTTTATTGGGGTTTTTGGAAATACTGATCTGGTTGATAGCTATTCGGCAGATATTTAACAACCTGAATAACCCGGCATGCTATATTGCTTATGCCGGTGGTTTTGCGACTGGAATTTACACAGGGATGGGGATCGAACGCAGATTGGCAATAGGCTTGCGTGTGGTGCGCATTATAACCCGTTTCGATTCGTCAATACTGATCGCCACTTTAAGGGAGAAAGGTTTCGGGGTTACGACTATTGATGCCGAAGGATCTACCGGGGCTGTAAAAATTATTTTTACAATGGTTAAACGGCGCGATGTTCATGATGTAACGGCTTTAATTAATGAACACAATCCCAATGCTTTTTTTACAGTGGAAGATATTCGGTCGGCCAAGGAAGGAACATTCCCGGTTAATGGCAATAACCGTTCTGATTTCTGGTCTTTATTTATGAATTATGAGAAGAAGGCAAAATAAAAAAGGCCTGTAAAAACAGGCCCTTACCGTGTGTGCGAAAGGGGGGACTCGAACCCCCACGGGCTTAAGCCCACTAGACCCTGAACCTAGCGCGTCTACCAATTCCACCACTTTCGCAACAGGACAGCAAAATTAAACAATCATGATAAGCAAATCAAACAATCTTTTGATAAATAATCACGTTAACTTTTCATTTACTTTTTGCCA
>JACKAO010000017.1 GCA_020635035.1 Calditrichia bacterium | reverse complement strand
GTCGAGCCAGTTTTTGCGCCGTAAACAGCTGATTATGGGAAGCATTCTGTTCCATGTCGGTATTCTTTTTATTCTTGCCGGACATGCGGTCGGGCTTTTAACCCCGATTGTCGTTTTTGATGCCCTGGGCATTTCTCATGGTGCCAAACAGATACTGGCGATGTCCGCCGGTGGTATTGCCGGTATTTTCTGTTTAGTGGGTATTTTGATGTTAATTCACAGACGTCTTTTTGACCCTCGTATCAGGTCCAACAGCTCCATTGCTGATATAATGGTCTTGTTTTTGTTGCTGTTTCAACTTCTTCTTGGTCTTTTCACCATCACCGTTTCCATGCAGCATCTGGATGGCCATGAAATGGTGAAATTTATGGATTGGGCGCAACATATTGTCACCTTCAGGGGAGGGGCGCATGAATATATTTCGGACGTGTCCATTATCTTTAAAGCACATATCACTTTAGGTCTGTTTTTACTGGTTGTGTTCCCGTTCACAAGACTGGTCCACGCCCTAAGTGTTCCGGTAGGATATGTCTTCCGGCCATATCAGATTGTCCGCAGGAGGGCTAAGTAATGTCAGCCGCGGTTCAGGATATTACTGTTAACGGTATTAAAATCTCTCCTGATGAAATAAATGCAGAGGTACAATATCATCCGGCAGATAATTTCTCGGAAGCGAAATATCGGGCGACGAAGGCTCTTATTATCAGGGAAATTTTAATTCAGAGGGCGGCAGAGCTTGGTTTATGTGAAAGAAAAAAAGCCATTCAAAATCCGGATAGCGTAATTGAAACCTTGCTGAACCGCGAATTAAATGTACCAATGGCTGATAAGGAAACGTGCAGGCATTATTATGAGCAAAACAAGCATCGGTTTTTTACTTCTCCGTTATTCGATGTTTCACATATCCTCTATCTGGCTCCTCCGGATAATGCGGAACTTAGACAGCTGGCAAAAGAAAAAGCAGAATTCTCTTTAAAGGAAATAATGTATATGCCGGCCAGATTTGAAGAGATTGCAAGGTCCGAATCTGCTTGTTCGTCAGCAAAGGATAGCGGTCGCCTCGGCCAGATAAGCAAAGGTCAGACAATGCCGGCATTTGAAGTGGCACTGCTTCGACTTAAAGAAAGCGAGATCTGCCAGGCACCTGTCGAAACAGCTGTGGGGTATCACATCATAAAAGTCAATAAAAGGGTTGAAGGGGCGCAGCTGCCCTTTGAAAATGTGGTAGAGTGGATTAAAAGTGAACTGGAGGAGAAAAGCTGGAACAAGGCCTTTCAGCAATATGTACAGCTTCTGGCGGGACGATCAAAAATAAGCGGATTTCAGTTGGAGGGGGAAAAAACACCACTGGTCCAGTAAACTTGGGGGGGCAGTGTTCCAATATTATTATATGATAGAACGGAGATCATTTTGCAAAGCTTGTTTGAGCATCCATTTTTAGGGAGGGGCTTTCGGCCCTTCTTTTTTCTGGGCGCCGCGTACAGTGTCATAAATATTTTTATTTGGGCATTTATTTATTCAGGAAAAATTTCACCTCCATCATTTTATTTTGATCCGGTTTCCTGGCATTCTCATGAAATGATTTACGGTTTTGCGCTGGCTATTGTTTCAGGGTTTCTTCTGACAGCCGTTGCCAACTGGACAGGCGGTGCCCCGGCAAGACAAATTCATCTGGCAGGTCTGTGTCTGTTATGGATGCTTGGACGCATCGCAGTTAATATTGATATCGGACTGCCATACTGGGGGATTATTATTGTGGAACTGCTTTTTCTTCCGGCTTTGACAATTTCACTGACAGTACCGCTTTTAAAAAGCTGGAATACCCGGAATTTTATTTTCCTATCTTTCCTAACAGGTTTATTTGCCTGTGACCTGTGGTTTCTTTTTGTTCAGGAGTTGGAACCACTTTATATCGCTATTATTATCATTCTGATGATGATTTCACTGGTTGGGGGACGTATCATTCCAGCCTTCACAGTCGGGGCATTGCGGCAAACCGGTTTACATTTATACCAGACACCTCAGGTTTTCATGGATGCTGCGGCACTTGTTTCACTTTTGGCTGTTGCACTATCCGTTGTTTTTTTTCCAGGCAGCCTGATATTATTTTGTGCTGGCTTTATTTCGTCCTTCATTCATCTTTATCGTATGAGACATTACCACACTCTAAAAACACGACATGATCCAATGCTTTGGGTGCTGCATCTGGGATATTTCTGGCTGATAATTGGTTTATTTCTTATCTCACTGACCGGATTGAATATATTGACAATGCCTGTGATCATTCATGCATTGACCATCGGGGCAATTGGTACGATGATTTTGGGGATGATTTGCCGCGTTACATTGGGGCATACAGGCAGAAACTTAAAATCCTCCAGATCAACGATGCTGGCATTTTCTCTTATCCAGTGTGCCGCTCTGATCAGAGTTTTTGGCCCCATTATCTTTCCCTCACAAAAAATCAATTTGGTAACATTGTCAGCTTCATTATGGGTGATATGCTTCATGATTTACCTGGTTGAATATTCACCTATGCTATTCAGCAAGCGTCCAGATGGAAGGGAAACGTGATCTAGTATTCATGAATTCCATTTTGCTTAATTCCGGATACTAAAAATCAACTTCTTGAAATGGTAAAAGATAAGGCATTGTGCCAAGGGATGAGAATAATATAATAATATTAATGATTAGACAGGATGTTACAAAGTATAACTGAAGTCATTTTTTTATCATTTGATGTATGCTAATTTATCTTTCTTGAGTGACCGCTATCGACCCATAGCAGACGTTCGCTAGACATCAATTTTTGACAAAAGAAACCCTCCATCTTAAATTAGGAAATTAGGATAATATCCAAAGAGGGGAATATTTCTAAAATGGCATTCATAGTAATAATATTATGTTTTCTATTTGCGATTTATTTATTGGTTTCCAACATATTTAGGAAACGTTTTATTTTATGTTTAATTTTTTTAATTCCTTACATGTTTTTCGTCAGCTACATGGTTCAGTATTCAAGAAGTTTTGTGTTATTGATGCTTCTTCCACTTGTTGCTTTTCCTTTTGTTGTAAATAAACTTTGGAAGTGTCCTAAGTGTAATGGAACAATTAGTTGGCATGATGAATCTTATAGTTATGATGGATTTCCAAGTAAATGCAGGCATTGCGGTGCTAGTCTGGAGCCATATGATAAAGAAGAATGCCCTAATTCCGATTAGATTTTCAATAAGCAAAGCGAATAAAATTCCAATGTCCGCTTTGGGTCGGAAGCAGTCATTCCCTATCAACAGAAGATACTCCTTTTTTAACAATCCCCTCGCGAATTTGATTGTACGCTTCAAATGCATTAAAGCCTCTCATAACCATAACTCCAACCATCGAATAAACTAAAAGTGTCAAGCCGAAGCCCCCATCTTTATCAATGTTATATGCGAAATTTTTAAAGAATATATAACTACCTTCGATACAGCCCCATAAGATCAAAAGCGGTGCGAATCCAAGTTTCCTGCTTTTAACTCGAAAACCGATCCCAAGGGGAATTAAAACAAATACGGTCACAAAAAGATAGAGCCCTAATGGGGAGTATTTCGCCTGCTCATTAATCTTATTCCAGCCGACTATTAAGAGTAACAAAAGTGCACCATGCATCACAGCAAGAACAAATCCTATCACATAAGTTTGCCTTATAGCTTCTATAGCACTGTCGTAGTCCGTAATTTTGATCCATGCCCTTAGAGACTTTGTATTGATTGATTTTTTATCGTTCAACTGTGATCCTCCCTTATCAGATACGCATCCTATCATTAATCTATTAAAATAGGAATATAGTGGACAAGTGCTGGAAGGATGATGAAGTAATAATGACCGTCCGCTTTGGGTCGGAAGCAGTCATTCACCCGAGCGCCAATCAGGGGTGTATTATGGTCTTTAGTATCATTCGCAAAAGTACCGGTGGTAGTTGGTTTGGTCTCAAAAATCCAATTCAGAATACAGGGAGGGATGTAAAATACTGATTAGAACATTTGTTCTCAGGATCGGTGTTGGAGTCTCCATTTCATAAATTGCGACGTAAACAAAAATTTTCTTCTATTACAGAAGTTTTGCAGCGAAATTAAATAAGGTCGTTGGCGCTGAAATATTAATTGGAAGTGTTGCTAGATTGTAGCTATTGAGAAATAAGAAAATTAAACTTCGAAGTGAGTAGAACTATAACTAATTGATAAATAATAATAAGTGGTGCCCGGGGGCGGAGCGGATATCCATTATTTTTTATTAAATAATATCAATATGTTATGTAGGTGGTACAAAGTGCTATTGGAACCATTTTTGTACCATTATATGTAAACTTTTTGAACGAATATTTCAATAATCTTTCAGCATCTATTACAATAGTATTCTAAAATATTAGATTTTTATTGGGAGAAGTTCATGTATGAAGCCTATCATTTCAAGATCGAAAAGCATGATATCCATTATTCTTACTGTGCTTACCCCAGTGTTTTTGATCCCAGAAGGAAACGGTCAACTCATAACGAATATTGTCATGTAACCCTTATAGCATCCATAGTTCATCCAGAAAAAGTTAAGGGGCGGAAAGTTGAGATTACTCTGATGGGAGAAAGAAGCATTCAACTTGAACTGGCAAAAAAAGATGTTGATAGAGAAACTACAAATTGGATTGGTGCTATTGATCTGCATAGAGAGTCCAAGATAGTTTACTTGACTGTACCAAATGATAAGATTTTTGAAATTTACGGATTAATTTCCTCCAAAGTATTTCAAGAAATAATTTCGTACGGACCTCCACTTAAATATAATAAAGCAAGACTTAGGAGCGTGAAATTTTATTCAAATTTGGATGTCGAAGAGCATTATTAGAGATTTAACCTTTTGCATATCTTTCTTAATACTGGGTCCAAAATTCATCCCGAAAGGCAAATATTACTCAATTTCTTATTATATTACGATAATGAATATTGATGATAATTGACTATCAATCTAAAAAGTACTTTTCTAATCTGTCAGCTCACTTTTAAACCAATTCTTGATTTCATTGATTTCAGATTTCCGTTCTGGCATTTTTTTTAGCAATTCGTCAATCCCTGAAAATACTTCATGGAGTGTTCGGCCGGATGAAACTCCCTCTCTACCATTCTTTCTGTTGTTCTTCCATTTCTCCAGCTTACTTCTAATATCTGCTTCAAGCACAGTTGGATTTTCCAAAAATAAGAGACGTTGACCTATTTCTTTTAATCGATCATCCTCAAACGAATTTACAATCATATATTGTTGATTTGTTGGTGCGGAATGAAATCTTTTCATTAGTTCTTGGTCATTATTATTTGGAAAAGATTCATAAATACGTTCTTCTACAATTTTTGAGGGTTCCTTTTTGGGAAAGCGCTTTTTTAACGCATAATACACTTTCTCATGAAATTGCTTCGCTTTATTTACACAAATAGCTCTTTCTTTTATTTCTGATAAAGAAATATTAAATCTATTTTTTGGATGCTTTACACATTCGAACGGCAAGATAGCTGGCATTCGGTTAATATAAATTGTTCTTATGGCTTTTCGCGGACCATTCATTACCTTAACCAATTCATCAACTGATAGATGGATATAATTCTCCGGGTCATAAGATAAATCAAACACAGTTATTAGTGAGGATTCCACAACTGGTTCACCACAACGAACAATTGCTCTTATTGAAGGCATCATTCCGAAAAATTCGATTAAACAATTAATCTTATGATTATCAGTTCTATGAATAATTTCGGATTTGGCAACCAAGGGCATCATTGTTGACCATAATTCTGGAAAACGTTCTCTGATTAGATTAGCTATGTATATAGTAGCTTCTACATCAGAAAGGGCTTCATGTGCATTCTCATGTGCAAATCCATTATAAGGGGCCAGCATGTCCAGCCTAAGCGTATGCTTACCTAATTTATTTTTTGGGATATTTATTAGCTCTGGCCTCAATAGTGCGATCGTCTGAACAAAACGAAAAACATCACCACGTTGATTGCCATTAGTATTTGTCAAATAGGGCGGATGCAGAGTTTGATAAAAAGCTTGTCTAAGAAGAGGCTCATCAAAATTAATTGTATTATAACCTAGAAAAGTAGCTGGAGACCAACTGTTCAATTTTTCAGCAATTTTATGCATTAATTGATAATGTGATGGTAATTGAGGGTCCGTTAGCATTTTTGGTGTTACCCGAGTGGCCAGAAGCGCTTCCACTGAAGGTATAATATGTGGCTGTATTCTGCAGCGCCCTTCAAATCGATCTAATTCGTTCAAATCGGCATCAGTTAGAATTGCTGCAAATTGTAGAATTTGATCGAATGTAACATCCAATCCAGTTGTTTCTGTATCGTAAAATACAAAGTTCATTTTTATCCGATTGTTTTAATACAGAAAGTAGTTAGGAACTAATAATAAGATATATAATTTGGTGGTTCAACTTTCTCTAGCCCAAAAGTAAAATAATATTTGCGTGCTGCTCTCCAACCTCTTACAAAACTAGGTAATTTCGCTTCGGGATTTCTTTTCCCACGCCAAGCGCTTAAATCAAGCCAAGTACCTAAAATTAAATGCTTCTCACTTGGTTGAATACTTTGAACTCCATATTTCTTATTTAATATTATAGTCCTCTTATGCATAGCTCGCTTTATAGAATTTGCTAACCAACCATCTAGGGCTACAAATTGCTCACGACGTTCTATTAGAGCATAAAAGCCCATCAGACCGCGCATTTGTCTTAACTTTTTTCCTTCGTCTAAATATAGTTGAATATCCTTTTCGTCCAAACCCCCGTAAAGATACTTTCTAATTTCAGATAACAAACCAAGTAAGTCCCAATCAAAATCAGGATTTACTCCGTTTCTTTTATTTGAAAAGCCGTGATATAAAGGGTAATGAATTAAGTATATATGGATTAATCGAGAAAGTTTGCTTTTTATTCGCCTAATTACACTTTCAGGGATTGAAGTTCCATCCTTAGAAAAACTATATCCCAAATACTTAAGTGATTCATAATTTCTCATTTCTGATTTATGTTTTGAAATTATAGCAACGCCTTCAGATTTAGCTTCATTAATCTTTATTCCGCTTTTTTTGCAGTGTTCTATAAAACAATTTTCAACTTTTTGTGCATCTTCATAATTTGCACAAACAGCTGTGACATCATCTGCATATCTTACAAATTTACCAGCACACTTCTCTAATGAACGGTCTAAACTATCACAAGCAAGGTTTGCTAATAGTAGGGAGATCGACGACCCTTGCGGAGTCCCAATAACCCTTCTCTTAAAATTCCCTAATTTATATTGAATGGAATCAGCATATTGATGGTGTAGAAACTCACCAAACACATACTTCTCATGTGGAGTAAGACTTAGCATGTTTTTATCAGCTATGCATGCCTTAAGATACCGAGAGGGAATACTGTCAAAGTATTTTTCAAAATCAATCTGAACTGCAAATAGTTTGTCTGTAGTGATGTAATTAGAGAGGGCCAAAACTGCATCAAAGATATTTTTTTGAGGATTATATGCATATGAGAACGAAGACAAACGTTTTAGATTTCTCTCTCTTGAGCGCTTCATCATAACATTTGCTAATGCTGCATCGGGAATTGAAAAAGCCATTATGCTTCTATATCCGCCTGCTGGCTTAGGGATTAAAAAATTTTGCGCAGCAATTGGTTTATAATTTTTAGAAAGCACTTTCCTCCAAATCGTTTTCGCAAGAAAATTAGCGTTCCTAGCACAATGCTTGGGATCAAAAAGTGGCGTGATTGGAGGTTTCTTGGGGGCCTTTTTAGGAACGCCCGCAGTAATACCCGTCCTTTTAGTAAATTTATTTCTATATTCTAAATCTTTGGCATCTGCACTTGCTGAACGTGAAAGGATTCTCTTGGACAGCTTTTTAATTTCATTTTTGAGTGCAGTTTCCATTAAGTTTCGACGAGAGGCCTATTAAGTAAGGGGTTTCTACTAGCACTTTCATGCTTAGCATATCAGTTAGGCATTTCCGCTTTGCTGTTCTTAAGGACTTCCGCCCTTGGTATTTGCAGCCCCTCGCCTAAGCTACTACGCTATAAAATGAATAGATCATATTTTTTTTTATGAGTCAATTCATACAATTTTTATAATTCGGTTAGATTTGCTGAAACTTAATTATAAAAAACACAATTGAATAATAGGCTAGCATTTAGCTCATGTTTTAGATCAAAGTATCTAATTGCTTCCATTTTTCTTATATTCTTGAAAACCAATTACTATATCAGAAAAAGACTTTGGTTTATATCTATCAAAACCGTCTTGATCCACATAAACAAAATCATAAACTACTTCAGACTGGATGCGGTTAATATCTTCACACCATTGTTTTAGTCGTTCCGTCTTAAGCGGAACATCCAAGCTTTCAAGTCCCTTCGTTTCTATAACGAAAACTTCTTTCTCAGATTTCTTCACAATAAAATCAGGATAATAATTTGAAATGTTGCCATCGGCATTTACGTAATCAATTTTAAAATGAACGGCCATGTAATTTTTCACATAAGAGACAATATCTTCACATTCTTCCAAGAAGGCAGCAAATTGAAGCTCAAGGTGACTATCGCCGATAATTTTATTGAAAATACTTTTCTTTGGTATGATATAGCCTTGTTCCTTTACAACAAAAGGCCTCGTATGCCTGAGTTTAATTTTGTCCTTTATCTCCGTATCTCCACGATCTTTAACGGTCTGGTCATTAATCTGTTTCTTGAAGGTTTCAATGAGAGTTTTGCTTGCTTCAAGCTCGGACAAATTCCTCAAAGTATTTAAATCATCTAAATCTACGAGACTGGTAAAAAGATGGTCACGGATGAATGATTTTACTTTTCCATAAAGTACATCATAGCCACTCACAAGGCGCAAATCTTTCATAATAATTTGAGTAAAATATCCAATTACAGAACGATAGTCAGTTACTGCCCCAGTATCAAGGAGGGTCGTGTGACTAATTTCACCCGTTGTTATGTCTTTAAAAACAATTTCTCTTTTCTCTTCTTCGCTAAAGGTTTTATAGTCCACTTTATTATGGCCAAAATTCTCTACATCCAAATCATCCAGATTTTTGTATTCGCGGTAAATTCTTGGCGTAAGCACAGGAATCTCTATTTCTAATTTTTCAATATCTTTTTTAGGGTTCTCATTATCAATTTCGATAATAAGAGGAGTTTTGGCAGCAGTGCCTGTTCCCATTGCTTTTCGTTCAAGTTCAACCCCTTCAGACTGAATTGACTCTACAAAGTCCATAAATGCATCTGTCCCAACCACACTAACATATTCTTCAACATCGTTTCCTGGGTACATCTTACGCAAACCACGTCCAAGCGTCTGTTCCGGCAAAATATTACTTTTTGAAGAATAAGCTCTTAGTCCTACAATCGTTGTTACATTCTTGACATCCCATCCTTCCTTCAACATCAAAACTGAAACGATGGCCTTATAAGGACTTTCCAAACTGTCAATTTCATTTGACTGTTTTCTTAATAGTTCGAGCTCCTCTTTCTTCTTGCCAGAGGCAGATTCAGAAATTTCCCCATTATTTTTTGTGTGTATAACCAGAACTGCTCCTTTTAATTCCGGATATGTTTCTTCCAAATATTCTGCTACATCATCACAATTCTTGGTATCATCCGTCATGACAAACAAAATTGCTTTCTTATCAAGCTTCTGATGCTCATGATAAGCTTTTCGCCATTCTTCAATGCCCAAATTCAAGTAATCTGAATATTTCTCTGTATAACGTGAGCTTTGCCTCTCACTTAATTTAGCCCGACTTGCCGAGTCCGGTAACACAGGGTGTTTCACAACATTTTGTGAAATTGCTTCTACAAGTGGGTAATCTGAAACAGTTTGAACAAAAATTGCCCCATTATTATGTTTCGGTGTTGCAGTGACATCAACTTGCAATGCTAAAAACTTGTCTTTGTGTTTTAACCGGTTGTGAATGTCCTCAATAGATTTAAACCAAGCCAAATTTTTATCGTGAATATGATGTGCTTCATCATTAAGAACAACAAGCTCATCAATATCCCGAACGATATCCCCCAAATCTATTTTTGAATCAGTAGTTGCTCCTGTTGGTTTTGGACCCAAGAAGTAATCCATCGTGTCATCGTCGTCCGGACTGGCAGGAATATCATTTCCTGAATAAACTCTGTGTATATTGGTTAGAAAGATATTTCCGATTTTTCGAGTTATATTTACCTCGTCCTGAATGTGCAACGTGAGTTGAAAGTCATCTTTCCAATTCTGTCCTTCTATGCCATTATCTGGCAAAACAGGGTCTTCAAAGAATATTTTAAGCCCGTCAAAATCTGTTCTTATCCTATCCAGAACGATGATATTTGGTGTGATCAGCAAAAAATTTCTGGCGAGTTGAGAGCCTTCTTCATAAAGTTTATGGAAATAACACCAAGCAAGTATCAGGCTCATCACTTTAGTCTTGCCTGATCCTGTTGCCATTTTGATAACAAAACGCTTCCAGTCCTCATCAAACATATTTGCCGACACCGCACCGGAACTGTCAAATCTGATCATGTCATATTTATCTTTAATTTGCACAACGTCATAAAGATAGATTACCGTTTCTACAGCTTCTCGCTGTGCAAAGTAATATTCAAATTTTGCGATAGTTCCATCAGCTTTTGGCAATAGATGTTCTGTCTTAAACCACCAATTTAATAGAGCTTTACTGGTCTCCGTAGCTCCTTTGTATTCAGAATTACGCCACTCAGTAACTTTTTTGCGAAGGGTATGAACTAGTGGAGGTAAAAGGTTTTGGTAACTACTTTCCCGCAAAGCTTCATCCGCAGGGAACCAACGGATTTCAGGATCAAGTATTTGATGAGGTGAATTTGGAAAATCAGGATGAAGTGCCATTATCTTTCCCCACTAATTGTCACTTCAACAATTTTCATTGTATCATTTCCAAAAATATCAACAACTTTAACTGCTATTTTGCGTCTACCTTGCTGGCATTCACGATATGCACTCTGTAACTCTAAGGAACGGTCTTTTTTAGTGCGGAATGATTGCCATTCATTTTCAAAAATATAATCCCCCGTCCATACCTCTTCTATTTTTCCTTCTTCATTTTGGATTGTTACTAACTCTTTTTTTGATTCAAAATCATAATCTATTGACCAGTAATCAATCCAGTCGGTCCAATCTCTTGTAAGTATCTCGCGGCTTACAATGCCGCTCTTATCCTTGGAGAGTTTAACAACCTGACCTTTATCAACTATAACCTTTGATTGACCATTTTTGAGTGCTTCGTCTGTACCTTGAGCATCTTGTGAATAAAAAACGGAAAAGTCCGTCAGTTCTATGGCTAACTTGTTACCGTCAAAATGAGGCTTAACCTCTATGAAGGAAACATCATGAAAAACAACCTGATTTTTCTCAATAGCACGTTTGTCAAATACATCTCTTGGAATATATTTCATCGCAAGGTCTATGCCTTTGGCTTTAGCCTCTTCCTGTATAGCCGGGAACAAACCCATTTCAAATTCAAACCCAAGCACATCCACTTTTGTTATATGTTTCTGTCGACATTCTAAAATGAGTTCTTCCACATATAGACGCGTAACGGGTAAATTGACAGGACCAATTGAAACCAAACGTCCAGCTTTTTTTCCTTGAAATGTCTTAAATTGGTTAACAGGTTCCGCCTTATATGCATGAAGGATAAGTCTCAAAAAATCATTTTCTTTGGCTTCAAGCTGACGTATTTTTTCTTCTTCACGTAGGGATGGATTTACACCAATATAATGTTGGCGTTCGTATTTACCAAGATTCAGAATTTCAAATGCTCGCCAATTATTATCTTGGGCCTTTAATTCACGTTGAACCCCTATCATGCGTTTGCGAGTAGTGTGTATTCCAAATTTCCCAAGATCAGTACATATCCATTTTCGACCTAATTTCTCAGCAACTGCTGCTGTTGTACCTGAACCGCAGAAAAAATCAGCTACTACATCCCCTTCATTTGACGAAGCTTTGATAATACGCTCCAACAAAGACCAAGGTTTCTCAGTAGGATAACCAGTTCGTTTAAGGCCATCCACTGGAAACCTCTGCGCAATTGCCATTTCCCACCACGATTCAGGAACTTTTCCGGTGGGTAGATCATAATTGTCCCCTATGAATCCCGAACCAACTAATCCTTTCTTGAAATTTTCTTGAGTTTTTGCTGAGTGTTCTTGTCGTACAAGATGATCATTAAATAACCAATGATTTTGATTTTTAGAGTACCAATAAATATTATTATGTTTTCTATTGAACTGTGACATCCGCGGAGACCCCGGCCCTGTAAAAGCCCAAATAATTTCATTTCTTATGTTATTTTTGCCAAATATTTCGTCTAATACTAGTCTGATATAGCTATTCACCCGCCAATCACAATGAACATAAATACTGCCATCTTCAGCAAGTAAATCATACATCAAAACTAGTCGTTCATATATCATGGAAATAAAACTGTCTGCTCCCTTACCCCATGTATCGCGATAAGCTATTTCCTCTAAAACATTTGGTTTTTTAGTAAGAGTTTCATTACCAACTTCAACATCCATTGAAAAATCTGCCCCAACATCAAAAGGTGGATCAATATAAATAAGCTTTATGCCGCCTTGGGCTTCAATTTCTTCTCTGAGCGGGCCATTCTTAAGGCTTGAAAGGATAAGTTTATTGTCACCCCAGATCAGCTTGTTATTCCATCCTGTAATTTGTCGCCCCGTTTGCGTATCAAACAAATTTGGTTGCAGTTCAACAGCCTTTTCTGCTCTTGGCTCGTCAACCTGTTCAATTACCTGAAATGGCAGGACAACATTGCATACATCACCCGTCTTGCCGTTCCAGACCAGCTCTACTTCACGCTTGTCTTCAAATAATAAAAATCGATATTCATCTGGTAATGGCTTACCCGCTTCCAAAAGCTTCACAATATCCCTGATTTCATTATCGGCAAGTTTCATGGATTTCCCCTATAAGATGTATAGAAGAATAAATCATTTTATCCGGAGAATTGCAAATGGATAGTGTTAAATTATTTTAGGGTATGGATAATATTTTGATTTGTTTTGTCTAATGAATTTAGCTAAATCAATTTCCTGTAAAGATAAAATTGAGAACCAAGTTTCCTTACCAATAATTGACATCTGGGCTAATTTCTTCCAGCTTTCAGGAAACTGAAACCTCAAATGTAAAATTGTATGACAGCTTTTACATAGGAAGGGGTCCATGCGGATGTCGTAGTAATTTTCACTATGAAACCCAACCGATCCAACCTTTTTGCAGATATCACAATGGGCAGGTTTTTTGATGGCTCCAATGTTGAGAAGATAAATTCCGATTTTCCAATTCCGGATTCTTTCATCACTGGTAAAGCCATTATAGCTTTTAAGCGGTGGCCACCGCCAGACAGGTAGATTTGCCCTACTTAAGTCAACCGGTTTTAAAATCTTATGCCTTGGAAGTAATGAAAGCAGTTTCTCATAATCAAAGTCATCAACTTTGCTCATTGATAACCCTCGTCACTGTAGAAACACCAACTTTCAGTTCTGCCGCAATTTTACGAATACCTTTATTCTCTGATCGTAAAGCCCGGATAGCAGCCTCAATCTTTTTTGACAC
>JACKAO010000016.1 GCA_020635035.1 Calditrichia bacterium | reverse complement strand
CTTCAGTTACATATAAACTATGATCTGCTTTTTTTAGAGCCCTTTTCTCATACATTTTTAATAAAGGCCACCACCATTTACCCAGAGAACGAAAACGCTGATACTCGATATTATGTGTATGGATAATAGTGTGAATACCTGTCTTCTTTTTTACCTTTTTCGCCATCCATCCCATATAAGGATGTTCCCAGATAACTGAATCGAATTGACTTTCCCGGATCAAGTCAATTATTTTTTTAGGTAAACTTAGATTCATGTAACGGGAAAATCCCTGGGTTAGCAGCGGTATTAGCTTATAGGTACTTACTTGAGTGAGGTCATTTGACGGAACAGAAATAACTGTCAAATCTGTTTTTTCCCCCAGGTGATGCAAAAAACGGGCAATCAGTTTTTGCCCGCCTGAAGAATATGGTAGATATTGATAAGGAGCTATTACCAGAATCTTCTTCATCCTGCTTTTTTCCTGCTTTCTTTCCAGGCCATAAATAAACCACCAAGAGTGATGATTACTATAAGTATCGAGGCAAGGAACATTATGTTTCTTCCTGATTTCACCGATTCAGGTTCAAATACAAATTTGATCGTATGTTTTCCGGCAGGCACCTGCATGCCCCTCAGGATATAATTTACATTCAGATATTCAGTTTGTTTTCCGTCCAGGTAAGCATTCCATCCTTTGGGATAATATATCTCACTGAAAACAGCAAACTGAGGACTATTTGAATTTACCTCATATTCAATAGCATCATTATCAAAGTTGATCATCCTGATGCTCGCAGTGGAGTCTCGCTGAGGTTGTTGAATATTGACCGCAACATCTTTTTGAATGATAACAGTGTCTCGAAGGTTTGTATTGCCAAGGGCCTGTAATGCATCCACCCGGTTATCTACAATTGAAACATGCTGTACTAGCCAGCAGGGGCCATAAGCATCCGGATTAGGAATTAAACTGGGTTGCTGGGTTTGCGGATTAGCGACAATAATATATTTTGTATTAAGCATATTTAACACAGCAGGTGAAGGTCTGCCCGATAAGTATCTCTCAATTATATCCTGGTATATACGCAGTTTAGCCGGATGATAACCACCCACTGATTTATGAAAATAAGATGTGCGGGATTCGCTGAAAGTGCCGCCCGTGGCTGTGCCCGCCATATTATATACCCTGTAATCAGGATCTGTATCTTTTAATATTTCCTGGTCGATAGCAGATGGTGCAAAATTGGAATTTGTATAGTCATCACCGGGTATATAGCTTTCATCATTAAGATATTTTTTACTTACAAATGCCAA
Source organism: Calditrichia bacterium (assembly GCA_020635035.1). GTDB lineage: Bacteria > Calditrichota > Calditrichia > Calditrichales > J004 > JACKAO01. The sequence continues at coordinate 14,699 of JACKAO010000016.1, read as the reverse complement.
CTCGATTGTGCTAACGGCCAAAAGGATAATGACAGCAACCACTGGTTTTATCCGGCTTTTCATATAGAGATAGATCATGCCTAACGCAATAGATGCAAAGAATAATGCCCTTAAAAGTTGTCCGCCAAACATCTGTTTTCTATCCTGCTTTAATCCGGCGACGATAGCCCTGGCGAATTCTGTATTACCATCTTTATCTGTATAGGCAGCAATGATCTGCTTATCAACTGAGGTGGAATAGTCCATCAGTAAATACATCAGGATAAGAAGTCCAAATAAGCCTCCAAGGGCATAAAGGATCTTTTTGAAATTTGCCCGCAATAGATCCTGGCTGTTTTTGACAAAGAAAATTTGCTGAGCACTCAATACAGCCATTATGCCGATAGTTAGCTGGGGGATTACCTGCGCAAAGGCTGGTGATCTGAATTTATTGTATAATGGAAGATTTTCGAACAGGAAAACATTAAAGCCTGCAAAATATTTACCCCAGGCCATAAAAACCCCCAAGAGGGTTGCTGCTAGTAACCCCCATCTCAGAGGAGACTGGGTAATCACAAAACCTATTAATCCCAGCACACAGATCAAAACTCCTAAGTAAGCAGGTCCGGAAGTATAAAGTTCTCCCCAATAAGCAGGCAAACTTTGTGTAATCTGTAAAGCGTTTGATTCCGGAACTCCTTTGTCGGTTAATTTGCTTACTACTTTTGAATCTTCATCAGCGGTCTTGCGGCTGGAGCCACCAAAAGCATTAGGCATGATGAGAGTAGCGATCTCCTTTTTCCCAAGACTATATTCAAAAGCATAAGAAGTGTCAAGACCTTTTGTTTTTGTTGCAATTACGGAGTCACCTGCAATTTCAATATCCTTTCCACCTCTCATAGTGAACTTACTGTACTCAGAAGTGGTTTTAAGTACCATGGCATTACCCGCAACTCCTATCAAAGCAGCGCCTGATACAATGACTCCGGCAATACCAATATGTTTCCAATCTTTTTCCTTGATCCATTTTACCAGGTAACCGATTGTAATGATCACAGCGATCAGGAAAAAGTAATAACTCACCTGAAGGTGATTGACACTGATTTGCTGGTAGGCGCCAAGAGTTGTAAGGGCAAGCCCCAGCCAATATTTTTTTTCATACGTGGCGATTATGCCGGCAAGTGCCAGGGGCATATAAGCGGTGGCAAGCATTTGTGTATCATGACCGGCCTCAATAATAACAGCGTTATAGGTTGAAAAAGCATAAGCAAGTGCTCCAAGCATCCCGATTACAGGACGACATCCGAGTACAAGGCAGAGTATATAAAAACAAAGGCTGGCTAAAAAGAAAAAGTTGATCGGCTTTGGTAGCCCCAGTGAAAAAAGTTTGGTTGTATCTGGTAAAATAGACTTACCATCCATAGCTACCTGGTAGTTTGGCATACCACCAAACAGGTTGGGATTCCACAAAGGGAAATGGCCATTTTTTTCTTTGTATTCAAATGAATTTTGAGCCATCCCTTTCCAGCCGATATTATCATGCTGATTTAATACTTCTCCATCTAATACAGGTTTGCAAAAAATTACGGAGGCTAAAAGGAAAAGCACAATAGCGATAAGATGAGGTAATGCTTTCTTAATCAATTCGTTTTTCATACACTGAACATTAGGCTGACAAAATAATGCTATTTTACAGGAAAATACCGGATGCGCTGGCTTTTATTTTTGTCAAGATTATCGTTTATCTGCGGATTCTTTTTTTTAATCAGTCTCTCTCTGTTGGTGAAAGATTGGATAAAGGATGAGAGCCTTGTTTCCAGTATTATCACCATTGGTTTTTTTATGGGGCTGGTGGTGGTGCCTGTTACTCTTTTCTGCTACCTGTTTTTATGGATACTGGGAAAAAAGCCCGGAAAGGTGGTACCTCCCTGGCTGATCATCGCTAATATCATCGTGTTATTGCTTTTGCTGGGTTATGTTTATTATATCAACTATACACATACTACTATTGAAATATGATCCACACCATCATAAAAAATAAGCCTACTCGTTTATTCCTGATCCTGTCAGGTATTTTTATTACCAATGCGCTGATCGCTGAGATCATTGGAGTGAAGATTTTTTCGCTGGAAAAAACACTGGGTCTTTCTCCTTTGGATATTCATATACTTGGGAATGACCTTTCATTTAATCTTACAGCCGGAGTGTTATTATGGCCGGTTGTATTTGTAATGACGGATATCATCAATGAATATTACGGCATGCGGGGTGTACGGTTTCTTTCCTGGCTTACGGCCGGATTGATTGCTTTTGCCTTTTTGATCTTTATTGGTGCCATTAATTTAGTGCCGGCAGATTTTTTTATTACCAGCAAGCAGGGTAGTGGTGTACCGGATATGTCAAAGGCTTATAATAGTGTATTAGGGCAAGGTGGGTTTATTATTATCGGTTCTATCACAGCCTTTATTATTGGCCAGCTGATCGATGTTTTTATTTTTCATAAAATAAAAAAAGTAACCGGTGAAAAAAAAATATGGTTGAGGGCAACTGGTTCTACATTGATCTCACAATTCATTGACAGTTTTGTGGTGCTGTTCATTGCTTTTTATGTAGGAACCAGGGTTAATGCTTCGGGTAATGATTTTGTATGGCCATTTAAATTATTTATTGCAGTAGGAATCGTCAACTATATCTACAAATTTGTAATAGCTATACTAATGACGCCAGTAATTTACCTGGTGCATGGAATGATTGAGAAATACCTGGGTCATGAAAAAGCCACCGAGATGAGGAATGCGGCCATGGCGGATAATTAGATCCCTTTTTTTATCATATCAGCTACTATTTTATCAATAGGCAGTGTTACACTCTCAGGAGAAAAATTGTCCCAGTCAATAAACCGGAATGTTTCTGTTTCTTTTTTTTCTTCGTATTGTTTTAGCTGGTCATCGTCAAAGTCAAATGGTTTTTCTCTTAATGGTACTCTGATCAGTTCCAACGGATGGGCATGATAATAAATTGATATGATCTGTTGTGCAGTATTAAAAGCGGATGGCTGATAGAAATCTGTTGTATAAATATGATCTCCCACATTTACATCCAAACTCATCTCTTCCTGGAATTCTCTTTTTAAACAATCCCGGGTGCCTTCACCTACTTCAAGACCCCCACCCGGAAATTTCGTGTAATAGCCACCCCGGATCAGTTCATCACTTACCAGTATTTGATTGTTCTCATTGATCAGTATGCCATACACACGGATAGTGATCATTTTAAAATATTTTTTTACGAAAAAAGTACCAGCCAATGATCAATGCAATACCTAACGAAAGAAATGCTACAATATAAAATGCATAGGGAGAATGCTCAAAGCCACTGGGTACATTCATACCAAAAAGGCTTGCGATCAAAACAGGGAAAGTTAAAACGATAGTGATAACAGCCAGCCGCTTCAATACCTGGTTTTGATTGTTGGCGATAATACTGGCAAAAGCATCCAATGTACTGCTGAGGATATTGGTATAGATATTCGCCATTTCCAATGCCTGTGAGTTATCAACAATAAGATCATTCAAAAACTCTTTCTCATCCTCTGTTAATCCCAGGAAATTGGTTCTTTCCAGTTTCATTAACAGCATTTCGTTGGATCGGAGAGTAGTTACAAAATAAACCAGGCTCTTTTGTATCCGCATCAGTTCAAGCAGGTACTCATTTCTGCTGGCATTATATAGTTTTTGCTCGTAGGCATTACGTTGCTGGTTGATCTCTTTCAGATGCTCCATAAAATTCTGAACTATCTTTTCAAAGATCTTCAGCACCATCATATTCTTTTTGTCCGGGTGACGGTTTTGGAAAGTGTTCAGAAATTTTTTAATGGCCGGGTTCTCAAAAGAGTTTACCGTTACGATCTGGTTGTGGGTAAGAATGATACAGATGGGAATAGTAATGTAGTATGCATCACTTTCATTGAAAGAATTGTTTTCTGTAGGTGTTTTGATTACGATCAGTTTTACATTATCATCTTCCTCAAAACGGCTTCTTTCATCTATATCCAGTGAATCGGTAAGAAAGTCGATCGGGATATCCAGTCCTTCAGATAACTCAGAAAACTCTTCTTGTTTTAGCGGTGGTAAAATATTCACCCATGCACCATCTTCTGCTCTTTCAATCGCAACAGTTTTGTGATCTATATTTTTGAAAAACTGGATCATTTGGCCGCAAAGTTAGGGGGAATGACCTCAGTATAGGGTAGGCTCCTAATTAGGAGATGCCGGGTTACTCTATTTCCAGATCTCCTTCAAAGACCTTAAGTGCGGGGCCGCAAAGCCAGATGTTTTTAAACTCACCATCCACCCGGTCAAATTCTACAGCCAGTTTACCACCGAGTGTTTTCACCTCCACCTCATTAAAGCCGGATTCATTATGGTAAAACACCAATGCAGCTGCAGTAACACCGGTGCCGCAGGAAAAGGTTTCGTTTTCTACGCCTCTTTCGTAGGTTCTTACAAATATTTTGTCGGGTTCATCCAGCTGCTCTACAAAGTTTACATTGATGCCTTCTTCCGCAAACTCTTTACTATAGCGTATCTCATGGCCTTTTTGGTAAACATCTAATTTGCTCAGGTTTGCCACCGGTTTAATGATGTGGGGAGAGCCTGTATTTAAAACAAAGTCGCCATGATTTTTTTCTACCGAGTTTACATCAACCATTTTCAGGGAAACGATACCATCACCGTTTATCCTGGCCTCATGTGGCCCATCAATAGCAAGAAAATGGTAGAGGCTTTTTTGAATACCCAGATCACTTACAAATTTTACAATGCAACGGCCCCCGTTACCACACATGCTGCCTTCTTTGCCATCTGCATTGTAATACTTCATTTCAAAATCATAGCCTTCTCTTTTGTTCAGCAACATTAATCCGTCTGCACCGATACCATAACGACGGTCGCAGAGTTTATTTATTTGCCCTGTGGTTAAACCCGAGTATTGTCCTTCACGGTTATCAGCAATGATAAAATCATTGCCAGTGCCCTGGTATTTATAAAAACGAAATTTCATGAAATGTTATCTGAAAAAATACGGATAAATGTTTGGATTAGTTTTTCTATAGTGGCTTTGGCATCTTTAGAAAATTCTTTTTGCACCCTGTTGGCCACAATAGCATTAATGGCAAGGCAGTTATGCCCCAGTAATCTTCCCAGGCCATAAATAGCTGATGTTTCCATTTCAAAATTGGTGATCCGGTGCTGACCGAATCTGAAATCAGTTAATCGGTTTACCAGGTCAGGGTTTCTTACTCCCAGCCTTAGGATTCGTCCCTGCGGGCCATAAAAACCCGGGCAGGTAACGGTGATGCCCTGGTGAAAATTCGTAACAAAATGCCTGATCAGTGATGCGGCAGCGCTGCTGATATAGGGTTGGCCTACCTGGTTATGAATTTGGGTATGCGTAATAAAGGAATGAAGCAGTTCTTTTTCCTGGTCGTTTTGTTCCAGGCGGTAAAAGTTCAAAAGATTGTCGATCCCGAGCCCATGTGTAGAAGCTACAAAGCCATCAACAGGAATATCGCCCTGGAGTGAACCGGAAGTGCCGATACGAATGATATTGAGGGATGATTTTTGTGACTTTATTTGCCGGGTTTCAAAATCAATATTTACCAATGCATCCAGTTCATTGATGACGATGTCAATATTATCAGGCCCGATACCAGAGGATAATACCGTTATTCTTTTTTTGCCAACATAGCCGGTATGACTGATAAATTCCCGGTGCTCTCTTTTTACTTCGATACTGTCGAAATGCTTACTTACCTCGGGCACCCGGCCCGGGTCGCCGACGGTAACCACTGTGCCGGCCAGTTCTTCGGGCCTAAGGTCAAGGTGGTATACAGCCCCTCTTTCATTAATGATCAGTTCTGATTCTTCAATTCTACTCATAGTTTCTGGGTTGAACGTCTAAAATAAACCGTTTCAAAAATATGCTTTATTTTCGCAGCGATTTTACAAGGTCCTGTGGCCGAGTGGCTAGGCAGAGCTCTGCAAAAGCTCCTACACCAGTTCGAATCTGGTCGGGACCTCAATAAATGAAATACCGCCATTTGGCGGTTTTTTGTTTTGAGGACAGGGGCAAGCTTGCTTGCATCCTGGCCGAAGAACAAAAAAGGACATCCGCAGGATGATTTTTTCATTTTGACTTTAGGCTTCCCAACAGAACATCGCAGATAATCTGGGTGGGACCTCAAAGTTGAATTTTGAAAAGTACAGATTCCTGTTAATCATCAATTAACAGGAATTTCTGTTTTGGGCAGTCTCACGAATATGTAGGAAAAAGTAGGCTAGTGGTGTAGAATCAGAGACATTTTTTAGATCTACCCGTTCATTTTTGTTCTGCAGAACTCTGGACATAAAATTTGCTAACTTACTTGGTAAAAGTTCTTTGAACGTTACCATCCCTTTGGGATGCAAATGCCTGGAAGAACTTACTCACAACCAAACACAAGTTACCGTTACTCAATAAACGGTCAGGAGAAAACACCAGAGATTGCTCCGAATACAACTACAGCAGAGTACTGGCAGTATGATGCGAGAATAGTAAGGAGATGGAATGTTGACCCGAAACCCAATATTGCAATAAGTCCATATAATTGTTTTGCAGGAAACCCGATACATAATGTTGATATAAAAGGGGATTCTATCTGGGTTAATACTGATGGAGGTAAAAGGCTGTATTACGAAAATAACAAGTTGTATAAGGAAAATGGAAAAGAATATAAAGGGGGAAACAAGTTTGCGAAAAGGATGCTTGGAGATTTGAATAAAATTGCTGAAGGTGAATTTGGTAGCCAATGGATTAGTGGGATGGTTAAAATGAAAGAAAGCTTGGAAATATTTAGGTCTCAAAGAGGGTCTCCGAGTTTTGATGGCTATACATTAGAGGGAGATAATTATGCAAGTGGTAATAAAGTTTATATTAATGACAAAGGGTCATTGCCAAATCCGGCAGCACCAACAGAAAATGGCCTTGAAGAACTTCCTCGTTTTACAACATTAGCACATGAGCTATTCCATGCTCTTGGTAGCGTCAAGGGTAATAAAAATACAGACCCCTGGTACAAAATGGGGGATAAAACAATAATTAAAGATGAATTCTTTGCAACTGTAGTTGAGAACTGGATAAGAAACGAACACGGTTTATCAATAAGAACTCACTATTCTACTAAAAGTGATAACGGCAATGAGGTTCCAGACCCTGCTTCTGCATTATTTAAGAATATCTGGAGGCTTCCTCCGCCTTGTGAAGGAAAGCCATCTTCCACTCCATGTAACCCTTCAGATGGAATCATATTTTTCCAGTATATAGATATTTGGAAATTAGTAATGAAATAAATGCTTTTATGAAGAAAGAAATTTTTTATCCCTTTACATTTGGCTTGGTACTTTTTATGACCTTAACATCATGTAACAGGAATTTTTGCGAAGGCGAAACCTTTTATTCCGTTTATAGAGAAAGATTTGCAGAGGTTAAGGTAAGCGAAGACTTTGTACAAAACGATTCGGAAATCAAAAAAGCTATTTTTTCTTCTCTATGCCTAAAAAGTAATATTAAAAAAATGCTTATTGTTGAGTGGAGAAACGGGCTGCAATCTTTTTTTTCAAGAGGGCTACTTTTTACCTATGATGATTCTTCAACTTATTATTTTACAACCAGAAAAGATAAAACAATCACAGGAAAGGGGGTCGGTAAAAACGAGGACCTTAATGAAGTGCTGTTACAAGTAAAAGAGGATTTTTTCAAGCAAAAAATAAGGATGGATAAGAATTATGATGACGTATTTGACGCATCAGTTATGAATGTTGTATTATTTGATTCATATAGTAAAAAAAGATTTGAAAGTTTTAGCTTTCCCAGTTTTAAGTGGAATGCAAATTGACCCCCGTTCTCTGTAGAATGTCAAACCAATAAAAAAATGTTGAAGGGTTGTCCATCGTTTGCAACGATGGACTGCAAATATTTTTCATTGTGCCAGTTGCAACACATTAGAAAGGTTATCCTTTAATTTTTTCTTGGCAACGAGAGCATCCAGCATAGTAAAGAAGGCGGTTTTTTCTTTTTTATCCAGTCCGTCAATCAAAGAGATTTTTTCCATCAGTGATTTATCAACAGAGTTCACATCTTTAAACACATCATCGGCGGTAAATAAATCAGCAACAGAAACCCCGAGGGCTTTAGCAATCTTCACTAAAGAAGAAAGAGCCGGGTCTGTTTTATTGTTTTCGATACGGGAATACTCCTTCGTCGCCGAGTCTGGCAAAGCCGACTCGGCATGTTTTCCAAAGAGCACAGGATACTTTTTCCTTCCCGGCTGCCCTGTTTTTCTATAAATAATTGCTGTAAATTGTAGCATAGTTCTTTGAGAAAATCTGCTATCCCTTTGGGATGGCAATGCCGGCCAGGCAGTACGCCGCTGCAAATAGCTACCGGTATGGTTTTAACGGAAAGGAAAAGGATAATGAGATTAGTGGGCAGGGAAATCAATACGATTATGGGTTTAGAATCTATAATCCACGAATAGGGAAATTTTTAAGTGTTGATCCATTGACTGGTTCTTATCCTTGGTATACACCCTATCAATTTGCAGGAAATACTCCGATACAAGCAATAGATTTAGACGGTTTGGAAGAAGTATATCCAAGACAAGCGCAAAAAGTTCCTGTATTACAAAGGCCAGACTATTTGGTCTCAGAATCTACATGCATAGGATGTGCTACAAGGGCACAGGGAATTCATCATATTCAGCAACAAGATGCGCTCACAAAACTTTTGGAAGAATACGTGTCATGGACAATAGAGCCTGGTAATATTGGCAAACCAGTTCCGTCGAAATTTGTAAAAGTAGCTCATAAGGCAACCGGACAAAATCTCAACCAAGGCGGCTACTTAGGTTCTGACGAATTTAAGATTACTAAAGCTAGGTATGATACATATGGTAAATATTTGCCTGGTATATCTGATATTGAAGACGGAGCCAATATGATTAAAAATCTTTCCGATGGTAATTATAAAATGGCGGCAATGTTTGCTCTGTTTTTATTGCCCGGGGGAGATTATGCCAAACCAGCCAAGGATTTCATTACAAGATTAGGAGCAGACGGTATTGAGTTTGCTTTAAAAAATACCAGCAGACTTCAGCATGCTTTTAAGCATGCAAAAGATATAAAACAATTTGCCGGCAAAAACTGGAATAAGCAGGTCGGTGAAGCTTGGAAAAACTTTAATGCAGACATATTAAATACTGCGACAAAATCGTTTGATAATGTGCTTGGATCAGATAAAGTAAAAGGATTTTTTAAAAATGTAGATGGTCAAAATATAGCAACATATGTTTATAAGGAAGGAGATAATGCCGGTCAAATTGCAACTACAGTAGTATTAAATGAAAATCAAATGGTAAAATTTGGATTAAAATGATTGGTTGTAATTTATTTACTGAAAAAGAAAGAGATATTCTTACGAAGGCATATTCTAAAAAGCTTAACACTGTTCTATTGCATATGCTTGAGTATAATAATGAATTTGAAGTTTGCTCGTTTGTACAATTATGTTTTGAAAGTCAAATCAGTATAATAATTACAACAGGCCGTTTTGCTGATGATTTAATAATAATTGATGATGCTGATTTATTGTTGGAAAAAGAAAATTTTAATACTCAGAGTAACACCAGATTTAAAACAATAAATATTAAAAATACCAACCAGATACTTGAAGAAAATCTGATTAGTATCGATTGCATAGAAAAACCTGAGGAAGGTTATTATTGGCAACTTAAGTTTAACTTTATATCGAAAACATTAAATGTGAGTGCCTTGATAGACGCAGTAGAGGCTTCTTATGACCCCATTCAATAACTTTCTATATGAAAGTTAGAATTGTTTTCTTTTAAATGGGAATAAACTTAATGTAATACATATTTGTTGGCACTTGCTCTGACAGTTTTGGATTTTTTGTTTTTAATTTTCTGATAACGTATCAAGTTATCCGTTTTTCGGATTTTCAGCCAAAGCAATAACAATCAAGGGTAGCTTATTCGAAGTATCCCCGATTTATTATTGAATCTATTCCGGACTGGTTTATCTTCTAATTACGAATATTGATATAATGAAATGGGCAATATCATTGCTGGTTTTAACAACTTTAGTATTAATAATATTAGTGTCATGCAAATCAAAAACTCAGAACAAACGTTATGTGTATAAGGATAGTTTTTATAATGGATATTATGATTTCGATGTAAAAAGAATCCCTTTGGTAAAGCCCTACTCTGCTTTGAGTTCTCCTGTCGATTCAAGGTTATGGAGAGTTAGATTAATCAGAGATAATATTTCTTCCCTGCCGAGTGTTCCCCAACATTTCCTTCGTCGCCGAGTCTGGCATAGCCGACTCGGCATATTTTCCAAAGGGCACAGGATACTTTTTCTTTCCCGGCTGTCCTGTTTTTCTATAAATAATTGCTGTAAATTGTAGCATAGTTCTTTGAGAAAATCGGCTATCCCTTTGGGATGGCAATGCCGGCCAGGCAGTACGCTGCTGCAAATAGCTACAGGTATGGGTTTAACGGGAAAGAAAAGGATAATGAGATCAATGGGCAGGGAAATCAATATGACTATGGGTTTAGAATTTACAACCCGAGAATAGGGAGATTCTTAAGTGTGGATCCATTGACTGGCTCTTATCCCTGGTATACACCTTATCAGTTTGCAGGAAATACGCCTATACAAGCGATAGATTTGGACGGTTTGGAAGAAGCCTATCCAAGGCAAGCTCAAAAAATTCCTTTATTACAGCAGCCCAATCATTTGGTCTCAGAATCTTCATGTATAGGATGTGCTTCAAGGGTAAAGGAAATTCATCATATTCAACAACAAGATGCTCTTACAAAACTTGTGGAAGAATATGTGGCATGGATAATAGAGCCTGGTAATATTGGCAAACCAGTTCCGTCGAAGTTTGTAAGAGTAGCTCATAAAACTGTTGCGCAACAAAACCTCAATCAGGGTGGCTACTTAGGTTCTGACGAATTTAAAATTGCAAAAGCCAGGTATGATACATATGGCCAGTTTTTGCCAGGAATTTCAGACATTAACGACGGGCTTGAATTCATAGCAAATATCAAAGATGGTAAATATAAAGCTGCCGCTTTTGGGGCACTGTTTTTTCTACCTGGAGGTGATTTTTTAAAGCCCTTAAAGAAATTAAAGGGAGCTGGTCGACTTGGAGGTAATGCTTGTATAGATTATGCTAAAGATTTTATGGGTAAGTATAGCAAAAAAATAGAAGAAGCGGGAGGGTCAGTCAAAAAGATGGAAATTAAGATGGAACGAGGGTGGATTGGTGCAGGCGTTGGAGCAGACGCCAAACAATTGTCGTCAAACGGACTACATCAATTTATAGAAGTTTCAGACAAGTCAGGTGCTGTTAAAATATTTGACAATGCACATCCTGAAGGAATTCTAAAAAATGACTTTCTTAAATCTATAGCCGGAGATAATGGAAAAGAACTTATGGACGGGCAGAAGCTTTACGAAAAATATGCTAAAAAAATAGAATGATAACTAAAACCAATTTTTTTCAAAGATTAAATGACATCTTGACTAGGCCAGCAATGTATGGTATTCAAAAAGTTGAAGATATAAAGATTATTTTTTTTTCTGAAATTTTCTTTAACCAAAACAAAGAGATTGAAATATGGAGTAATAAATTCAGTCATTTTGTGATTGAAGAAATAAATAATCACCTTCATAACTTTGACTGGTGTAAAGTTATTCGTTTATACTCGGGAAGTGATGCTCATTCTCTAGAACTCTTTAAAGAGTTGTGTGCAAGATTTACCGAAGGATAAAAAATGGAGAAGATAACAACACGATCATTACTTTTTCAAACGTTTATACCTTCTTCCCTGCCGAGTGTCTCCCAACATTTGCAGGCGCAGTCTCGGTCCAAAGCTATATGTGTTAGCCACCGGACTCGCCATCACTCACTATTTTACAGACTGTGTCAAATCCATATCCGCTAAATCAAAAACCCCAAAAACGTATATAAAATCTTTTCTTCATTCGTCTACAATTTTTTAATCATATTAAACCTTATATTATGAAATCAAAACTTCCAGTTTTAATCTTCGGGTTACTATCTTTTCTTGTTGTCACTCAAAATACAAATGCTAAAACATTAACATTATTAGCATTACCAGACAGTACATGTTGTGCACCCGACAGCTTAGAGTTTGTCAGTGAGAACTACCCTGAATTCTGCGTGAGCTGGCATGTAAGCACTGACAGCACTTGTAAAGCACCAATTGGATTTGAAGTGCAATGGAAGCTTCAGTTTGGGTTTCTATGGCATACCAAAACCATCTCCTATAGTTCAGGCTCTACTATCTTATTTTGTGATACTATAGCCGGTTGTGGAACACATCAGTGGAGGGTAAGAACTATTTGTTATGACAGCTCTTATAGCGATTGGGTCGATGGCAAAAAGTTCAATGTTACTGGTTGTCTTCCGGAGGACAGAATAGCATCATCTGGATTAACATTATCCCCAAATCCTGCCAGCACTACAATTACTTTATCTGCAAATTTAGAATCACCCGGGCCTTTGCAAATTACCATTGTAGATATATCAGGAAAACCTGTTTACACGAAGAATATTAACACTGGCAAACTGGCTTACTTTAGGGAAAACATTTCAGTTACCGGTTGGAGAAAGGGGATGTACTTTATAAATATAAAATCAAATGGGGTCTTTATTAAACCAGGAAAGTTTATTAAGGAATAAAACCTGGTTAAAAGGCGGCTGTGTATAGCATTTTCTCCCCTGCCGAATCGGCTTTGCCAGACTCGGCGACGAAGGAAATATTTTCATTGCCAATTTCCGAACGACAATGTTTTCCAACTCAGATGAGTTATTAACGGACAATTCGGGAACATAAAAACCTATTCTTTATTCATAATTTTTTGCTGCAAGAAGTATTTTGGCAAATGTTTTCCAAGATGCTTCTTCTTTAGTATCAAAACTATAGCCATATAAACCTTCGAGGAAGGCCTCCAAATTATCATTTGCCCATTCCTCGCTCTTATATGCAAGATCTTTCTTTAATACCTTAAGAAAGTCAACAAACTCGTTTTTAGTCTTAATATCTTCTACTTTTTCATATATATCCATATATAGATATTAATTAATAAAATTTATCATAACATTTTTCAACTTTATTGCCTGATCGACACAGATGTACCTTGATTAGTAGTTGTAAATTTAAAATTCTCATTTTTGGGTATCGCATCTAATTTTTGATACCGTATCCTAACTCCGGCTTGTTGAAAAACATACAAGCGTCTATTATCCAATGTATAAATTAACCCATCTTTTTCAACAATCCTAATTGCTGGAATTGATTTTGATGTAATTGTTCCATTTTTCAAAGATGAAATTACATCATCTAATGATGCACCGTCACTAAATGTCTTGCCAATACTATTTTGGCTAAATCGAACTCTACCTGCTGGAAGTTCTCCTGTTTTTGGCAAGCTAGAAAAACTAGGACCTGCATCAACTATTGATTGATATCTTGCAGAATTTATCTGTGGTCCCCTAGGCCCTGGACCGGCCCTTATGCCAACACCTCCCGCAGCAATACCCAAAGCTGTGTTAGCTCCATATGTAACTAATTGTAATGTGCTGCCATTGTAAGCATGTATTGTTGCTGCAGCTTGCTCAACATTTGTTGCATCTGATATTTCTGGATTGTAGATGCGTTGTCCTAATCGCTCCCAAGCCCCACTGCTTCTCGTTGCCACTTCTAAAAACCCTTTATAATATTGGTTCATTGTAGCTTGAAATTCAGCAGCAACATAGCCATTATACTCATTTTGGTTTTTCTTAAAGTAATCTTCTAAAGCTCCATTAAGCTCTGCGGCTCTATCATTGCTTGCATTGTATTTTCCTGCTTTAACATCTGTATTGATTACATTATAAGCAGCTTTCACTGCACCAAGCAGTTGAGAATTAGATAAAAATTTTGCTGTGTCACTATCACCATTTGGATCTACTCTTAAAATTGGATTATTTGAAAAAGTAGAATAAGGACTCTCCCAATCTTTTATCACAGGATCTACATTCCATCTCCTCCCAATTCTGGCATCATACTGCCAAAATTCAGCAGTCATGCTGGCTCCATCCTGATCTATTTCCAAAGATTTTTCTTGCCCATTAAACCCATACCTGTAGCTATTTGCAGCGGCGTACTGCCTGGCCGGCATTGCCATCCCAAAGGGATAGTAATCGAAATAGCTGAAAGGCCTTTCCAGCTTGAGTTATCAAAGAACTTTGTTTTTACAATTTACGCCAAAAACGTAGTTTTTTGCATGTTTTAGTTATATAACCCCGCACCTGTAAATTTCATATCGAAATATTAATATGCTACCGTCTATGCATTGTTCAATGAACGAACCCACTTTGATAATATTACGATCTGCCCAAGATGATAAGCATCATGCTGTAAAATACCCTGGATATGGTCGTAATAAGTCATTTGGTTTTTGGGGTAAGTCTTTAAAAGATCATTCGTTTTGATCTGGTCAAGAAATTCCAGCCATTCTTTCTGAGATTTTTCCAGTTTCTTTAAGGTATTTGCCCATGCTTTGGCAGATGTATCGGTAACCGGT
>JACKAO010000015.1 GCA_020635035.1 Calditrichia bacterium | reverse complement strand
AAGCTCCGAATTTCTTCGGAGCTTTCATTTGGTGACTCAGCTGGGGGCAGAACCTCCTCCATACCGGGCTGATTACCAATATCTTAAAAACGCCTAAATCTTTAGGTCTCCAATGGGTCTCTCTCTAAATATTCAGTTTAAAAATACAAAATATAATACAATTTCATCTAGCAATTTCGTTGGATTATCCATATTTTTATTTCTACTCTCCAATCTAAATTCTACACTTTTCGGACAAAGTTATAATGGATGGTTTTCTCGCTCATACTTTTCAATCAGAGCAGAAAGATATTCCAATTCTTCACCTTCAGGGCTATCAGGTTCAATAGCTTCTTCGGTGCTATGCATCAAAAAATAAACTCGTTTACATGCATTATTGTAATCTTCTTCTGTTTCCAAGCTTTTTAACTTCATTTTCAAAATTTTTCTTTCGAATACAAACTACCAACAAATTGATTAAATGGCAATATGTCCTGATTAACACTTGCCATTTCCAAAGCAGACATATATTCCTCTCTTCGTTCAACAGGTATTATCACCCAGTTATATCCACCGGTGGTCAACATTACATTCATCAAAAACCGGGAAATTCTTCCATTACCATCCATATATGGATGTATATATGCAAATATAAAATGTCCGAGGATTGCACGAACGGCAGCGTTTTCTTCAGCTCTTAACAAATCGAAAAGAGCAGGCATAGCATCATAAACTGCATCGGCACTTGGAGGAACATGCTTAGATCCTTTTATATAAACCGGACTGTTTCTGTAACCTGCCAGGTCAGTTATCTTCAAAATACCTGCAGTAACGCTTGGTGCGAAAAGTTCAGTAAACCAAACACTATGCATTTCGTCAACTACCTCACCAGCGTTGTTACCTTCCAGCACTGCTTTAATACTATCTTTAACTTTCTTGAAGGCTTGCCAATACCCTCGCGCTGCCATAGCGTCCCTTTGTTGTTTATCATTTTCATCTCCTTCTGGATTCCATTCGCCACTTTGAACCTTTTCAATTAAATCTATAGTAACCTTGTACCCTTCAATTGAAAGCGAATGATAAGCATCAACTTTATATGCTTCTTCAATTTGGTTTAAAAAAGCTTCAAGGTCTGTTGGGAGTTCTTCTGGCTCGGGAAAATTATTTAAAACTACTTGTCGCATTTGATGCCACATTAAACCTATTCGGGTAACATAGGGTGAAGTTTCACGCTGTTTTAAAACAAAAGGTGATTTTTCCTTAAACGGGTCGCTCTCTCTGACATCGTAACCTGCCAACTTCATTGTATTAAGAATTTCATCGGCTAAACGTGAATTCCCGATGTTCCTGAATGCGCCAACCAATCTTCCAGCCTTAATACTGTGCCCCCCCTTAAGTAATAAAGCAAGAATCTCGGAGGAATTTTTAACCATCGACAAACATGTTCGTGAATCCGTGGGATTATCTGTAAAATAACCAGGAGAACAGTTAAGCAATCCCGATGCTAAAGAATAAATCTGTAATCCGTCTATTTCTGTCCGTTCACTTTTCTCTGGAATAATTGATTTCAGGTCAAGAACAGATGTCTCATGTATTAACTTGACTACATTATTTTGCCCCTTAGGAGAACGCACTAGCAACTGACCAGGAACAACACCATTACCGCTTAAGATTGATAATGATTGTTCCGGTGACAAGCACCAGTCTTCATCAAATCTTGTGTTAAGGTATTTTGAAATGAAATACCAAAATGACATGTACCATGATGTAGTATCCCCTTCTCTCTCCTCTGGTCTTGTTGCAATATACCAGCCTTTTAACACCTCTTTTAAGAAACCATTCTCCATAAGACGTGTTTTATGGGTTCTCGATATTTCGCTGGTGTGTATCACCGCAAGTCCCTTATCATTTTGTAAATCTTTCAGAATTACTAATGACTCTGCTAACTTTTCAGATGGTGTTGCCATAATATTCTTTTCTATGTTCTAAACACAATTAAAACTATCCGTAGCAAAGTTAGTAAATTCTGTTGTATTATTATTAGTATTATCGGTAGTACGTTTATTAGTAAATAAAGACGTATTAATAATAGTATAATCTGTAGTACTATCGTAAATATCTTTTCCATCATGACTTTTCACATGATTATCAACATTCATCTCATCATGGCTCTTAGATGGAAAAGATTGAAATTTGAATTCACCACTAACAGATCAATTAAACATAAGTGAATACATTTTCACTTTTTCAAAGGCAATAATCAATCCTAAAAGACATTTTTCAAGGGCAATGTTATATCTAAATTGCTTTGCAAAAAATTGATTTAATGATGCTTGGGGGCTTCATTAGAAGTATAATCAGAAATTCATGGAAAAAGAAGCTGATTTACTTTTCTTCTTTTTAGGATCAGGAAGAACCGGTTTCGGATTCGAATCCTGATGATCCAGAATATAATCAACAGCTTTTTGGGCTAACCCGGAAGCGATAACAATAAACTTCTTATCACTTTTTAGCTTCTTTAACCAACCTTGAATGTAAGCTGCACTGTTATCGATCGTCGCATTTTCTATGCCGCAAATGCCGCAAAGGTACGCAGCTCCCATCTCGGCCACCATCTCTTCTTGCGAATATCCAGAGTCCGCGAAGTTCAGACTAGAAAACCTTTCGTGACGATTTAAACGCTTGCGAGCTCCTGTTGCATGCACACATTCATGGAATATCGTGGAATAATACTCTTCATCCTGAAAAAAGGTTCTTGCTCCAGGCATATGGATTTCATCTAACGATGGAATATAACAGGCTTTTTTCTGATCCAGTTTTATTACAGGAGAATCGGACCAGAACTGGATAAGCTGCTCACACGATGCAATCGGATCGAAATCGTGATCATGAGCTGTGTTCTCCGGAATCTTGTCAGGATCGATACCTTCCACATCATCAATATGAAATACCCGATAATAGCGAAGCATTGGAATTTCTTTGGTTTCGTCATCTTTTTCGTATTCCACCATTTTCCAGAATACAATCATAAATGATTTAGAGCCTTTTTTGATCTTTCCACCAAGATCCTGAACTTGTTTAAAGGAAAGGAAATAAGGCCTTTCAAAACCAAAGCTAAGCAAATACCAGAAATTAAATCCCCGGTAAGGCTTTTTTGATACCAGGTTACGAGGAATAGCACTTGCCGTTTTCCAAGGCATATGCCATGGAATTACACCTGCTTCAAGGCGTTCTACAATCAAATTAGTTACTGTTTCATAAATATCAAATTTACTCATTGAATCCACCCATGCCCTTGGGATTTTTTGCAGCTTCTGGCACGCCATTAAATTTTGGCGCATGCCATTGAGCCGGATGGATTCTTGTCAATGGTGCATGTCTGTTTTTTGTGGAGTTAACGCAACAAAAAACTGAACGCACCCGAAGGGCGGCTGACTAAAAATGGGCAATTTCAGCCACTATTGACTTTTCCGGACGGCGAAGTAACTTTGTCAGAATTTAAGGGATGACGGGCTCTTCTATTTAACTAACAAATGAACAAGAGTACCAACTGAATTTACGCTATTGTAACTTTAAGTTTAATACCAAATCAAATATATTCTGTAAGTCTCGCTAATTGAACTAGTTTTTTTTATAAAAATTCCTATTCATCTCAAATGTGAATATCAGAATTACCCCTCTTAAATGAGTATTCAAACCAATTGATATGGAAACAAAATGAAAGTTATTGATGCTCATATATGGTTACAAGTTATTCTTACTGACATCTACATTTTTATTACCCATTAAAAAACATCTGCTAGATGTTCCTCATTTCTTTCAAATACTCGGATGGACTTTTGTGATAGTACTTCTTAAAACTTTTAGAAAAATAAGATGGTGCTGAAAAACCAACCTGGTAAGCTATTTGAGCCAGATTTGTGTCTGTCATTTTCATTAAATGGGCAGCTTTCCTTAGACGAAATAATGTAATGAATTCAACA
>JACKAO010000014.1 GCA_020635035.1 Calditrichia bacterium | reverse complement strand
TATTTCGTAATTGAAAAGTTTCAGAAACAGAAAAGGGATAACCTAAATAACTGATCTCATCATATGATACAGCAGTTTCAGCTCCCCGATAATTTGCTATAATAGCCAATAGTTCGGTATCTGTACTTTCTAAATCAAGTTTTGAAATCACCTCCCCGGTATCTGCCATCTGTGGAATAGCCTTGGGCGAAACAAAACTTCCGAAATCGATGGTATGAAAGCCTACTTTCAATAACGAATTGATATATTGAATTTTCTTCTCCGACGGAATGATAGATTTCCAGCCCTGCATTGCATCACGGGGGCATTCTATAAGTTTGATCACTAGCTAATATTTTCACTGCGAAAATACATAAAGCTTTATCTCCGAAGTGCATCCACTTTTTGTCGCATGAGATTAAAAAACCTGTTTCTGTCTTTTTCGCCTGTTGTACTGATCAAAGAAGATCTGCTTAGTAAAATATTAAATGTGTCGAATGTTTTTTGTGAGAATCGGGGATCATTGGTGATAAGGTAACTTAAAACACTATATGTTACTGTAGAAAACTGTTGATTGTCTAATTGCAAAAGAATAGTATTGTTACCAAGTATTAGCTCATTTACGTAGAATTTAATAGCCATCCTGTGCGATATAGTTGTGCTTCCAGGGGCAAATTTAGCACCCGTCTCTGCCTGCTGTTGCAAATGGTCTAATAGCTTTTGAAAAGAATTAATCACGGCTTCTTCATCAGCATAACTGGCAAAATGTCCGGCCTCCCTATAATAAGCAATTTGATTAACAGTGCTGTTGATGCTTTCTAAATTCCATAATTCTTCCGAAGGTATTTCGTTATACTCTTTTATTATTTGCTGACCAATTGCATAACAATCAGTATAGGGGAACAAGGCGTATGAAAATTTTTTATTTATGAGCAACGGGTCATTGTTAATTGTTTTGACCCAAAAAAAAGATTTAAATGCCCCCATTTCCGGAAAAAGATAAAAATACCAAAATGGTATGTCCTTGCAGAGGTATTTCATTTCCCTATTTTGAAATGAATTAAAATACTTAAACTGTTGGAGCATGCTTTTCAAATAACTTTCAAAATCAGGTGAACTACCGTTTACACCTGGTGCCTGAAACAAAACAGATTCATTTTTTAGCTGAAGTAATTGGTCTATCGACAAATAGTAATGCTCGCAAATTTTTTTCAGTTCATTTAAAGAAATGGGCTTTTCTCCCCTGATGCGACGGTACACACTATCAGAGCTAAGGTTGAGCAATTCGCATAGTTCATCCACCAATGATAGGTGAGAAGGCATATTTTGCCTCAAATGATTAAATAATTGCTGTTGCAGTTCGTTGGTTTCCATTTTTCCTTTCTAAAAATTACGGATTTCCCGTAATTCCAAATAATATTTTTACGAACAAATGCAATTTGAGGCTCTTCCGCATGCTTAAATACGGAATAGTATTTCTTTTTTAAACTAATCTTCAAGTCTTTCTTGGATATAGCAATATTCCCGGCAGCATCGCTTAGTTCCCGTAATGATTCACCGTATCAAAAAATGATTTTTGGCTTTATAAATCACAAACAATTATTTTATGAGAAAAAGATCATTAATAATTATGTTGATTGGTGGGTTGCTTTCACAATTAACAATTGCCCAATCACTGATGGAGCCTTTACCTGACACGACCAATCTAGAAGAGGTCAGTCCATCTCCCGCAAAAGAAAGAAAACTTAATTTCTTTATTGTAAGCAAAAGGGAAAAAGGATCACTTGATCTGGCTACCCGGTTCAATATCATGCGGTCAAAAGTCAAAAGTTTTTTTAGGAAGGAAAAATTCGTCGCTATTGTGGCAAAAAACAGCCGTGAAGCCAGTTCAAAGATCCAATACCGTCTGAAGAAAAATAATGCCGTAATCGGCACACTTTGGTTCGACTCGCATGGAAAGTATATAAAAGGATATTCGCTTTTTCATGTTGGCAATGATGAGTTTAACCCCCATTCTATTCATGATAAAGTAGTGACAAAACCCATCCAAGAATTGGCCCCTTTTATTGATAGTAATTCGAATATTATAATAGGCTCTTGTTACGGGGGAGCCACTTATCACCGCACATCTATTGATTACACGGATACCACCCGTATGAACGGTGATTCTTTAATGATCGGGTTGGGTGAAATTTTGGGAAATGGAAAAGTATATGGCAGTGAAGGATGGGTAATGACGAAACCTGGTCTTTTTCAAAAAAAGGCTGCTGTGGAAGGTTACCCTAAGCGTAAACTTTTCCTTGATAAGTGTTATAAACCTGTTTGGGAACATGTAAGTAAATGGAACAGCTATGTTGTTACTTCTGATGAATTCAGACCAGTGAATGCCTTAACAATGGACAAGTTTGGGAATTTGAAGATACGAGAAAGATCAACTAAGCCTGGAAAAGAGAAAAAAATTCAAGAGAATTTAAAAAGATTAAAACCTGGTTTATATAAATAATCACATACAAAAACAAAAGCTATGAAACAGCTATTTCTAACATTAAGCATGATTATGGTTTTGTATTCAGCCATTGCCCAGCAAAAAAAATACATAGGTGCTGCAATCGTTACTACACAAAACGCCATGCCCTTTGGAAAATTTGTCGGGCTATTCAAGGAAACCATTCATCCGGGCATTGAATTTCATTTAGGGAAAAATTTCAAGACTATGGAAAAACATGACTGGTTTGGTGAATTAAGGGCCGGTTATTTCTTTCATCGTTTTGTTCAGCATGGATTACCGATTTCCATCAATGCCGGCTACCGGTATAAGTTTACTGCAAGATTTTCAGCTCAAGCTTCAATTGGTGGAGGATATATGCACTCCATACCAGCAACAGCTAAATTAAAAGCTGATCAGGAAGGGAATTATACAAATGATAAAGGAGTCGGAAGAATGCAGGCCTCAGCGACGTTTGATATTGGCTTAGCCTTTATCCCTGATTTTACTGCAAAAAAGCAGATACGATTCTTTATTACTTATCAGCAACGTATTCAAATGCCCTTTGTAAAGTCATATGTGCCGCTATTACCTTACAACAATTTTTTATTCGGATTTAGTAAACCAATCTCCCGTTAACCATTAAAAAGCCAAATATGAAAAAGCTTTTAATCATCATAATCAGTCTCTTCTTTTTAATCAGTTGTAGAAAAGCTCAGATAGGGCTTACCACCACAATTGGAGAACCAGTTCCATGGAACGACAGTAGTAATTTTCATCCTAAAAATGCCGCATTTACCGAGTTATTGGATAAATATAAACGAAAAGGATTACCTGGTATATCATTACTCATAAATGATAACAGCGGAACCTGGGTCGGATCTGCTGGAAAAGCGGATATCAGCAACAATATCGATTTTGTGCCGGGTACAGTTTCAAAAGTGGCCAGTATTACCAAACTTTTCATGGGTACTTTGCTATTTCGCATGATGGAAGATTCTGCCAATACTGGCATAGGATTCCGTGAATTAGATAAAAAAATCAGAGAATGGTTACCTTCTCGTATCACAAATAAACTGGCAAACGGTAATATGGTTAGTTTAGGTCAGTGCTTGAAACATGAAACAGGAATCCCGGATATTATAGAGCAAGACCCATTTTACCTGGCGGTATTAAACCACCCTAATAAAAAATGGACCGCAGAAGAATTACTGGAATATGTTTACGATAAACCTGCCGGTTTTGTAGCAGGTGATACTGCTGTTTACTCAAATACTAATACAATACTTGTTACAATGGTGATGGAATCACAGACTGGCCGTAAACATGCCGATCTGCTAAAACAGTATATCATAAATCCGCTGGGACTTTCAAATACATTTTATCAACCGCATGATAAGCTACCTGCTTTTGTAGCGCAGGGTTATTACGACCTGTACAACAATGGCAGTATAGTTAATGTATCAAACCTGGTAACTGGCAGTGGCAACGGTTACGGCGGTATATATAGCAACTTGTTTGATCTGTTGAAATTTGCCGATGCTTTGTTTATCAAAAAGACGTTACTGCAGCCATTCTCTTTAGCCAGAATGCAGACGTATGGCAAGCAGGATGACACTAATTTATACGGGTATGGTCTGCAGAAATCATATTTGGACAATGGGATCGATTATGGTATTGGACATAAAGGAAGAGACCTTGGTTATACAGCCAACCTTTTCTACTTCCCGAATAAAAAAGTACTGCATATCTTTTTTGTGAATTATGGTACTGATGCAGATAGTGGTCTCAAAGATGTGTTCAGAGAGTTTACAAGAGAAGTTGTCAACCTAAGTCTTCAATAATTTCTTACAACCGCTGTTTCATAGCCTCATACAAAATGATCCCGGTGGCAACGGAAACGTTGAGTGATTCAAAATCATTTTTCATCGGGATCTTTATTTTTTCGTCACAGATCTTCATCAATGCCGGGTAAATACCTTTTTCTTCACTGCCCATCACAATGGCACAAGGTTCTTTAAAATCAATTTCAGCAATTGATTTACTGGCTTTCATATCACTGGCAAAAACCCTGATCCCATTCAGATGCAACTCATCTACGGTTTTCATGAGGCTATTGACCCGGCAAACAGATATCTTTTCCAATGCACCGGCTGATGTCAGAATAGCATCTTCATTTAAGGCCCCTACCCCTTTATCAGGTATAATAAGCGCATGAACACCGG
>JACKAO010000013.1 GCA_020635035.1 Calditrichia bacterium | reverse complement strand
ATCTACAACAATGCAGGCAATCCAATTAAGCAATATGAGCCCTATTTTAGTGGAACAGATGCCTATGAGAGTGAACCCGCTATTGTGGAAACAGGCGTAACCTCAATACTGCATTATGATCCGTTAGATAGGCTTATAAGAACCGATTTTCCTGATGGTTCTTATAGTCAAGTGGAGTTTAGTGCATGGGATCAAAAGAACTTTGATCAGAATGACACCGTACTAGATAGCGATTGGTATGCAGATAGAGGGAGCCCAGATCCAATAGGGAACGAACCAAATAATCCTGAAAGTAGAGCGGCTTGGCTCGCTGCGAAACACGCTAGTACAGCTACCGAAATGCACTTAGATGCTCTTGGCCGTCCATTTTACAGTATTGCAGATAATGGCGTTCAAGGGAGTTATGCCACACATACAGAGCTTGATATTTTAGGCAATCCCCTTTCTGTAACGGATGCTAGAGGCCATGTAGTGATGTCAACGGTTTATAATGCTCTTTCTGTGCCTTGTAAAACGGAGAGCATGGATGCAGGAGAACGAAAAACCTTGCAAGCTGTAGATGGCCTGCCTGTACTTGGTTTTGACTCCAGAAGCCATCGTTTACGCAATGAATATGACGCCCTCAGAAGACCAACCAATCAGTGGCTAAGTGAAAATAGTAGCACTGAGATTTTAATCGGCAAGACTATCTACGGCGAGTCTGCAACAAGCCCCGAAACTCACAATCTACGTGGCAAGCTCTGGAAAAGTTATGACCAGAGCGGACTTGTTGTAAATACAAGTTATGACTTTAAGGGCAATCTGCTAGAAAGCACACGTCAGTTTACACAGGTATATAATGCAACGATTGACTGGAATATCGCTGAACCCGATACGTTGTTGGAATCAGAAACATTTACCACAATCACGGCTTATGATGCATTGAATCGAGCCATAAGCATCAAGACCCCGCACAACGCGAATATCCCTGCAAGCGAAGTACTGCCAAGTTACAATGAAGCAAGCCTTCTTGAAAAAGTCGATGTCAAACTACGTGGAGCAACAACTTCAACGAATTTTGTAAATAACATTGACTACAACGCCAAAGGGCAACGAGAACGCATTCAGTATGGCAACGCATCGACTACAGGTTACACTTACGATGAAAAGACATTCCGTCTAAAGCGTCTTTTAACTACACGCAACAACGGAGCCGATACACTTCAAGATCTAAATTACACCTATGACCCTGTAGGCAACATCACTCAAATTGATGACAATGCTCAACAGACGATCTACTTCAATGGCAGTGTCGTAAGCCCCAGTCAGAAGTTTGAGTATGATGCCCTTTACAGATTGCTTAAATCTACGGGCAGAGAACATGTTTCAATCAATGCGGGTAGTGAACCTGAAGCAGAAGGTTATAACCCTGCACAAATTAGCCCGCAAGATGGCAGTGCCATGCGAAATTATGTTCGAGAGTGGCAATACGACAGTGTCGGCAACATTCTATCGTTAATACACAATGCCAACGGCAATGCATGGACACGAACAAACAACTACGCAGCAAACAATAACCATCTGAGTAGCACCACTGTTGGCCAAACTACCGTCAACTACACGTACAATGCCCATGGTAGCATGACAAGCATGCCACATTTACAAAGCATGCAGTGGGACTTTGCAGGTAGCTTAAAAATAAATGAAAAGAAAGATACACAAGAAAAACCTATAAACACTACTTATGTCATTGCCCCCTTTAAGAAACAATTTAATTGGAATTCTGTATCAAATGAACAAAGTGTAATACAAAAAGAATATTTCGATACATATGGGAACTCTATCTCTATACAACAATGTTTAAGTGAAATGGGGTGGAATATACCAGAGTGTTTACGTCATTTTCAACGTGGAACAACTAATATTTGGTGTTGTTATGATAATTTTGGAGAACGTACTAGAAAAATAGTAGAGAAAAATGGTATTCTTGAAATACGTTTTTATTTTAATGGCTTTGAACTTTATCGAAAATATGTTAATCATGAACTTAATAACGAACATGAAACATTGCACGTAATGGATGATCAAAAACGCATAGCACTTGTTGAAACGTTGACCATTGATAATGGCACTAATGTTGCATATCCCTTACCTGTACAACGCTACCAATTCGATAATCACTTAGGCTCAGCCTCATTGGAACTTGATGATTTAGCGAACGTTATTAGCTACGAAGAATACTATCCCTATGGTGACACAAGCTACCGAGCTGGAAGAACCGCAAGCGAAGTAAGTCAAAAGCGGTATCGTTATACTGGCAAGGAAAAGGATGAGGAAAGTGGTTTGTACTATCATGGAGCTCGCTATTATGCTTGCTGGCTTGGAAGATGGATCAGTGTTGATCCCGAGCAACAGTTTACTAGTAGCTATTTATATGCAGCGAATAGATATAATCCTATAAATAGCGTTGATAAAGATGGACGTTTGTTACTTTTCTTTGATGAGAAAGCTTATCTATTATATGAAAAATGTATGGAGAAAGGATCTGATGAACTGAAAGAATTATTAAAAAAGTTAGATGATTCTGAAAACATCTATTCGTTTTCAATACAGTCGGACCTGACATTTAAAGGGAAAGGAAAAACTATTGTAGAAGATCTGATTACTTATTCAGGATCAGAAATATTGTTAAAAAAACACAATGACATTGGAACATTCATTCATGAATTATTTCATGCTTATGAAAATGAATTCGCAAGATTTTTGAATTTCGATGCCTTTGATGGGAAAAAATATATCAGTTCAGAAGTAAGGGCTTTCCGATTTCAATTTTCAGAAATGAAAAAAATGGGAATATCATTGACCGAAAATGAACTGTATTTAGACAAGATGAATGATACTCAATTAGCTGATTTTTTAATGAGAAGATATTATGAAAAGAAAGGATATAAAAATGATATTCCGTAGTGTCTTGGTTTTTGTTTCTCTGATTTTTTCTAGTGATTTAAATAATCATGATTATTGGATTGGTGAAAAATATGGTATAGAAGATTTTTTTAATGATGAAAAATATATAAGTATATATAGAGTGAATTATGTTAAAATAATTTTTAAAGAATTAAGCTCGGATAGTATTTTTTTTAATACGATAGCAATCATTGAGGTTGAACCTAGATGGAGAACTAATGAGAATACGAAATGTTCTGTTTATCTTTATAGCTATCAACAATGGAATCCTAATAGAAATCCCATTGTTTATTTTCTTGAATTTCCTGGAGAATCAGATGTTCCTAAAAAAGGCGAGACGTATTTGTTTTATGAATCTTTAATTCGTAGAAATTTTTGTTCTTTAACTCCTTATATGTTGATTGATGCACCTATTGAATGGTTGAAAGAAAATGTTATCTTAAATAAATAATCAATAACTGAATATTTTATATTCTTCTACTAATCAATGTCTATTCTTTTATCAAAGCAGAACTCTTTTCAAACTCAAAAGAATATTTTGAAATTCAAATTTAATCAAAATATTACAGATAATTCATTTAACTGTCAGTGGAATAGATATGATTGCTTTAATAAAAACCTAAACTACACCTACAATGCCCATGGCAGCATGATAAGCATGCCACATTTGAGTACGATGCAGTGGGACTTCGCGGAGCGATTGATCCACGTGACTCGGGGAACTACTGAAGCGTATTACAACTACGATGGCGGCGGACAGCGGATTCGCAAGGTTGTTGAGAAAAACAGTGTAACGGAGATACGTTTATACCTCGGTGGCTTTGAAATCTGGCGTAAAACTGTAAATGGCATTTTGAATACAGAACGTGAAACATTGCACGTGATGGATGATTCAACAAGGGTCGCAGTCGTTGAAACATTGACCGTAGATAACTCTAGTGCGGTTGCAAATCCCGTGCCTGTTTTGCGGTATCAGTTGGATAATCATCTGGGTTCAGCAAGCCTAGAACTGGATGAAACAGCGAACGTTGTCAGTTATGAGGAGTATTATCCCTATGGTGATACCAGTTATCAGGCTGGACGTTCAGCAAGCGAGGTGAGCCAAAAACGGTATCGTTATACAGGCAAGGAGAAGGATGAAGAATCTGGGCTGTACTATCATGGTGCTAGGTACTATGCCTGCTGGCTTGGAAGATGGACTGCGAGCGATCCTGCTGGGTTGGTAGATGGGGTGAATTTGTACATGTATGTGCGGGGGAATCCAGTTAGTGGCGTGGATCCGAGTGGAACAACAACGGAAGAAAAAGTAGACGAGGGCAAAGTATTCCCCACATTTAAAGAGGTTGAGAAAAAAGGAGAGGGTGGTGCTAATGAGAAGAATGGTTCAGTTAGCAATATCTTTATACCGAAAGAGATTGCTAATGAGCTTTCTAAATTTAAAAATGCACTACTTAGTTATTTAAAAAGAGAAGAACCAGATTTTGAAAAATTGGTAAAAAAAATGGTATCCCATCATTTAAGTATGAAATCAAAGCTGGAATTAACGACGATAGGATTTACTTTAAATGAAATATATGTTGGATATCGACGAAATGATGAAAAAAAATCCCATACTATGGGACGTCAATTTGCAAATATATTAGAAGAAAAGTATAAGAAGACAAGTGAGAATGAATTAACTTTTGTTGTGCATTTACATCCTTTATTAAAAGAAAGAGTTAGTCCTCAAAATAGAGTGACTATGTTTTCGCTAGGAGATCAAGAAAATATGAGGATAATGCAAATTTGGATAGGATTGGAAGTCTATCCCGATGAGAAAGGGTCTTATGCCGTAGATATATACGCTTCTAACGCAGAAATTTACTATGAGGATAAGGTGTTTTCTATAAATGATGGATATAATTCAGAAAAAAAATGGATAATTCCTGCCGTTTATCTAAACACATTATCAGGGATAAAAGGAAAAAGACAATTATTTAAAGAACACTGGATGAAAGAAGAATGAATCGACTCATATTTTTTTTATTGTTTTTTCAAATACAAATTATGGCGCAGAGCGATATTATTTTATGTCGAAACTTCCCATGTAAACTTGATAGTAATTATTATTCTTTTATATGGAATGGCAGATCTTTTTCCAGATACTCTAATGAATTTTTATTAACATATGAAGAAACGTTTCTTTTTGAATCAAAAATAAAAAAATATTTTGAATTGGAAAAAAATCATCAACTAGATTCTATTGTCATAATTGACAA
>JACKAO010000012.1 GCA_020635035.1 Calditrichia bacterium | reverse complement strand
AGTTGTTGCTGTTCCGGCACTTACGCATCTTGGTGTAAATGAATTGGCTGCACATATGATTGTTTACTGGTTGTCGCAGGATTCAAATATTTCACCACCTGTATGTATTGCAGCATTTGCTGGTGCAACAATCGCCAAAGCGAACATGTGGCGGACAGCATTTTCCGCCTTCAAATTTGCCAAATTTTTATACCTTGGCCCTTTCCTTTTCGGATATGTTCCAGGATTTACATTACAGGGTGATTTGTGGGATATCGCTAAATCATTTGTGCTGATCATAATCGGAACATTCCTGTTCTCATATATATTCAGCTTTTCATGGGTGAAACAACTCAAACAAAAGTTTTCAAGTGAAGAGCAAATAGCAGGCTAAATATAAAGCCGTCTCACGCCGAGGCGGCTTTTTTTTGATCATCTATCTCTTTATTATCATCTCTAATAAAATCTGCAATCATTTTTAAAACACTTTTATCTCTCAAAATTCTAACATGTCCAAGACCTGTTGTTTGAATATGACGACCTTTTTGCCAGGATTCATCAAGATATAAAGACTGATCATAGTCCGTTTCCCTGTCATTTTTATCATGGATGATCAATCCTTTAATCTCCAGATATTTGCCCAGATACGACAGAGAAAAATCATCTGCTTCCCGTTTGGCATATCGCTCAACAAAATTTTTTATGTATTGCAATGTCTTGTCTGATGCATTTAAGGCTTTACAAAATGCTTCCAGAATAAACTGCATCGTTGTAGGTGATCCAATTGTAACAAGCTTTTCAGTCTTTAAACCTTTTACAATAGCACGTCCTGCAGCAATACCACCCAATGAGTGCCCAACAATAGCGTAAAATGGTCCGAACTGCCGGTTGATATTATTTATGATTTCCACAAATTCCAGGACAGTTGTCTGCTTTCCCGGCGATTCACCATGAGCAAAGGCATCAAAAGAAATTACCTTAAAACCATAATCGACTAATGTTTGGGCAATACTTCCCATTTGCGATGCTCTTCCTGACCAGCCGTGCACTAGAAGAACCAGCGGCCCTTCACCCATTTCATACAAACGATAAAATGTTTTTGGAGTAACATCGTTAAATTTCTTATTTAAAAGTCTGTCTTTAGCCCAGTCAAGGTCATAGATTTTATTAATATCAGGTGAAAATTTTATATTCTTTGACTTTGCTTTTTCCATAAATGCTTTTTCACGATGCGGCCTGTCAAATCGAAACGGCGTAAAAAACAAATCGACGGCCCATTTTCCCGCAATTGACGGAAAAAGGATCTCTGTTATTTTAAAAATAAATTTATATATAGATTGTACAATTGCTGACATTGTAACTCCTGTTAAGACTATTCGGTCTTTTTATTTTGCAAGATTAAAATTGATATAATCCAGCAATTTATTTACAACAATTTCCATGGATGCATTATCTTCAAAACTTCGGGAAATCACGATGCCACCCTGTAAGGTTGTAATTATAACTACGGAAGCATCATGAGCATTTACAGATGATTTTATTTCCCCTTGCAGAATACCCGATTTAATAATATCTGATAAATTTCTTATCCAGGTATTTATCACTTCTTTTACCCTGACTTTCAATTGCGGCAGAGTATTGTCGGCATCGAT
Organism: Calditrichia bacterium; assembly: GCA_020635035.1. Lineage (GTDB taxonomy): Bacteria > Calditrichota > Calditrichia > Calditrichales > J004 > JACKAO01. The sequence continues at coordinate 55,196 of JACKAO010000012.1, read as the reverse complement.
TGCCGTGTTAATAATCGGACAGCCGCCTTCAATCACCGGGTTTAAGGGATATGTACGGTAAAAATTTACTATGGCACGTAATTTTGCCAATGCTGTTTTTTCATTTCTGTAAGCGTTGAAAACAGCCCTGTTATACTTTTTAATTGCATATTCAAACGATTGCAAAATAATATCTTCTTTTGTTTTGAAGTGATTATATATACCACCTTTTTGCAATCCTGTGGCCTGCATTAAAGCCGACATTGATGCGCCCGCATATCCAAGCTTATTAAATATCGGAGCTGCTTTCTCGATGATACTCTCTTTTGTCAGTTGTCCTTTTCGCATTACATGCCCCTTATCCGACCGGTCGGTTTGTATTTAACGAAAACTTTTCCATAAAGCAAATAATCTTTTATCTCAAAAAAGCGGTTAATTGCTGACTTGCAGGATTCGCTTAATCAGTGATGCGTCATTTGGTAACAATCCGGCTCGGGGTAAACGTTTAAGTACTTCCCGCCATGACGGTTCTTTTTCAAACACTTCTTTAAACAGCGGCAGTGACTCATCAATTTTGCCAATATCAGCCATAGTGGCTGCTGTCCAGAAAAGGATTTCAACCTGCTCTGGATATATTTCGTGCGCAATTGAATACTCTTTTAAAGCAGCTTCCACATTGTCATGTGCCAGATACTCATCGCCTTTGTTCATATGCTCGTAAGCCCGATGTATCATTATCAGACGTTCCATTTCCCTGAGCGGTTCGGGATTATCATCTACACGCAGGTCTACAATTTTTTCTTTCCAGGGTTGCCCGTTACTTTTAACAGGTACGATCAGGATTGCTGCTGATTGCTTTCCCCTGATATCGCCGCCTTCCGCCTGGGCGGCTTTCAAGGCTGCCATCAACCGATCAACCAGTTCACCACCGGACTTCTGGTAAGCTTCTGCCATTGCCGGCCAGACGCTTTTCTTTTCCATAATATTCGCTTGTGTTGAAAAATGATCGCCTTTAAAGTGCCCGGCTTCTGCAATACAATGTTCACCTGTATGTGAAGCCACATTCCCGTGAACATCGATCATTGCCACTTGTCGCACGTCGGCATGAGGGTCAGTTGTTAAAAGAGCCTGTAAAGCCTGGGGAGCTGTTTTGCCGCCACGCATAAGATCCAGGCCAAGTTTACCATAATCAACATCCACAAACGACTGGGTGGCAACAACTCCCACACCGGCTTCAGCCCATGTAACAACAGTTCCTACCTGGAACCAGTGCGACTGCACAGCCACTCCCATTTGCCCGGAAGCCGAATCATAAGCAACAATAGAATAAGTGTGTACAGGCCGGTTATACTCCTGCGCCTGCAAAAATCCAACAGAAAGAATCAGAAGATAAAATTTCCAAATTTTCATATATGCACCATCATTTTTTATTTTCTTCTTCATCAGGCTTTTCATCCTTTTTCTTTTTTTTGTCTTTATTTTTATTGTTCAATAATTCGGCTAATTCAATAAGACGCTTTTCAACCAGAAAGTGGACCGTTTCTTCAGGATACTTGCCGGATCGTGATTTTTTCCCTGCTGCAACACCGGTCAGTATTTCTATCCCCTGGTCGATACTTTTGATGGCGTATATAGTAAATTTACCATCTTTACAAGCGTCGACAACATCCTGTCTAAGCATTAAATCATTCACATTCTGATGCGGGATCAATACCCCCTGCCTGCCGGTTAGTCTCTTGCTTTTGCAGGCATCAAAAAAGCCTTCAATCTTCTGATTGACACCGCCGATGGGCTGTATCTCTCCTTTTTGATTAACCGATCCCGTAACAGCGATATCCTGACGTAAAGGCAACGATGATAGCGCTGACAGAAGCGCATAGATCTCAGTGGAAGATGCACTGTCTCCATCAACTCCGGAATAAGATTGTTCAAATGCCAGACTTGCACTAAAAGAAAGAGCCTTATCAGCTGCGTATTTTTCACGAAAATATCCGCCAATAATTAAGACACCTTTGTTATGTGTTTTTCCGCTCAGATCAGCTTCCCGTTCAATATTTATAATTCCAGCACTGCCAACTCCGACAGTCGCAGTTATTCGTGATGGTTTGCCAAAGCTATAATCACCACCGTTATAAACAGCCAGCCCGTTTACCTGCCCGGTTTTGCTGCCCTTTACGTCAATCATGATGTTGCCATCGTCAATCATTTCCTGGATTTTTTCTTCAACCATTTGCGACCTTTTTCGTTTTTCTGTAATCGCTTTTAGAACATGGCTGCCGGTAACATTTTTCTTTTTCTCAGCTTTTGCCCAATAGTGAGCTTCTCGGATTACATCTGCAACGTCGCTGAAACGTGTGGAGACCTTATTCTGCCGCCCAGCGAGCCTTACCCCATGTTCAATGATTTCAGCGACGCCTTTCCTGTCAAAAGGAAGCAGCTTTTCATCATGTGTAATTTTTCTTACAAATTGAGCATAGTTGTTAATTGTCTTTGCATTATTTGCCATTATTGTGTCAAAATCCGCACGGATTTTAAAAACTTTTTTAAAATCTTCATCATATACATACAACAAACGATATAAATATGAATCGCCGATTAAAACCACTTTCACATCTATCTCAATTGCTTCCGGTTTTAAAGCAGTTTGCGAGAACATGTAAAATGGATCATAAGATTGCATATCCAGCTTATGATTTTTCAAAGTACGTTTTAGGGCATTCCATACACCTGGCTCATTCAGAACATCGGTCAGGCTAAGCACCAGAAATCCCCCATTTGCGCTTACCATTGAACCGGCTTTTATTTTTGTAAAATCCGTGTAAGTCGCACCAGTTCTGTCTACAACCCGCTCAATTGTTCCAAAAAGATTTTTATAATTCGGGGCAGTTTCAACAACAACCGGTCGCCGTTTCAGCCTTGAATTGTCCACAAAAACATTAATTTTATATTCAATAAACTCCATTCTTTGAACAGGCATAAAAGCTGCCAGCGGATTATTATCCATCTTATCGGGCTGACTTGTAAAAGCATCCAGATTATGAATCATGTGGGTTTCAACCAGGTCCAGGAAAGTAGAGATTTTTTTATTCTTGTACTTTTCCTTCAACTCATATATAAACCCGGAGATATATGGTTGGACGAATGTATTATGCAGTTCACGCAAAGCATCCTGGGCTTGTTTTTCTATCTTACGATTTTCTCTGAGTGTTTTTTCCAATTCTTTTGATAAACGGTCGTGTTTCTTTTGCAGATCTTTCAACGCTGATTGTTCAAATTTTCCTTCGGATACCATTTTTTCCAGCTGCTGCCAGGGTACAATTTCATTTTTCACAAGCGGCATCAATTCAGGCCGTGTTATTTCTCCAACCTGCAACTGCACTACGGCCAAACCTTCTTTGCGGACATTTTCTTCAAAAGCACCGATTAATTTTATTGATTTCTGATTGTACTGGTCCAATAGTCTTTTTTTGCGGTCTTTAAAAGATTCACTTTCTATCAGTCGTGGTAAACGTGTTAACAGATCGTTGACCAGATCATCCATGTCATTTTTAAGCCGGTTGCCCCAGCCTGCCGGAATTACCATAACATGCGGAACATCAGGATTTTCAAAATTATAGGTAAAGCAAATATCATCCGGGATCCCGGAAGTCCGGTCGATTTTTTCAAGAATAGTTTTAACTGTGGTACTTTTTCCGGTCCCGGTTAACCCTGCAACAAAAATATTATACCCGGGACTGTTTATTTCCAGACCGACTTTTATTGCATTCAGTGCCCTGTCCTGACCAATGATGGCATCAGAAGATTTAAGCTCTTTGGTAGTTTTAAATCCGAATGAATCCGGGTCACATTTCCAGCGTAACTTTTCTGCGGCAACTTTCAGGCTTTGAACATCCATAACAGCTCCATCAGTTTGTAAAAGATTTTAAATCTAATTTAAGAACGGATAACTTTAATGCACAGTAAAAAGATCCACATACTAAAATCAGTTAAGGATTAATAATACCTTTTGAAATTAACCAGTCCTGACTCATCTTTACAAGCTTCTGTGTCAGCGCGGGTTTATCCGGATGCATATGTCCTTCATCCAGAATCAATATTGTTTTGGGATCGGGCGTTAATCTGTGAAGTAGCAGCCACGATTCTTCAGGAATCTGCCGGTCTTTGTTGCCGTTTATCAGCAGGAATTCATTTTGCAGATAAGGCAGATGGTGCGCCGGTTCAACGGCATTAATAGCTGTGGCTGCGAAATATGAGAGAAGTATTCGGGCCGGTTCATGATTTTTTTTCAGATTGGTATAAAGCATTCTCCGGATATCTGCGCCGCCATAACAGATAATGCCTGCTTCAAGTGATAACTCATGACTTTTTGCCAGCCTGTAAACAGCCGGTATAAACAATGCTCCAAAACTGTATCCCAAAACACTGATTCTGCTGCTATCTGCCCATGCTTGCTTTCTGATCCAATTTAATAACCAGACAAGCCGGGATGGAACATCAAGAACAGCATTCCGGATTTTAGGTATTTCCGTCAATGCCGTACCTTCATACCAATATTCAGGGCTATAAGGATAGTCATAAATTATAAGAATATTATTTCCCGGAGACTGAATAAATGAGAAATTCTGGCGTCCGATATGGAGCCCACCCATTATAACCATAACAGGTAAGCCGGAAACCGGTATACTATCAGGAAAACTGCAGTATACAGAAATGTTTTCCCCGGATTCTGCCTGAAGGTGGTAATCAATATATTGTCTTTTTTGAGAGACAATTTGTTCGTTGGTTTCCTGGTAAGAAGCTATGTTTAGAACCGAAACACCTTTATCTATAGCTTGCAGGGGATCCCTTAAATACACCCAGGCAATCCAGATAGTAACTGTTAGAATTAATAATAAATGGAAAGAAAAAAAATACTTCAGACTTTTTTTAAACATAAAAATTCCGGTTGTCATAGAAATGATTATAAGTCATAAGCCGGAAATTGTTCTATTTGTGAAAAGCTGCTAACCACCGGTTATGGAGTTAATCCAGGACATGTAAATTTCTGCCCTGCGTTCGGCAAAAATATCGAAGGCAAGCATCAACGATCCCTGTAATAATAACCCTAAACCAATCCCGGCCCATAGATTTTTATCCGAAGTAAATAATAAAAGAAGCAGTCCTGCAATAATAAAAGCAGCTTCAATCCACTTGTAAATTCTGAAGCTGCTCAAAACTTTTTCCATGCGTGGTTTTTCTTTATCAACGAAATTTTTAATACTCTCACTATACGTATTTGCCAGGTTAGCAACCTGTTTATCTGTTCTGAAAAACACTGAACTTCCAACAATTAACTGAATTAATGCAATCGAGAATAATGGAATTGACAAACCCGTTAAAAAATTTTCTTTCAATTTCATAAACATGTAAACAGAAATAAAACCACCAATCAGAGCAGCCAGTATAATCAAAACACTCCCGGCTTTTTCTGCTTTAAAATACGCGATCATTGGATCAACCATATTATCATTCTCCTTTAAAAACCTGTAATAAATTACACTTCTTAACAGTTAATTTTAAGATGATATTCCAAGCTTGCAGCTGCGATATCGTATTAAATATTTTCTTTTGTTATTTTTGGATAAAGATCCAAAAGCATCTGCAATGCAGCTGAACCATACCAGGGATGAAGTTCCATTTCAAGACGCCCGGCCTTAATTGCAGGATCACTTTCTGTAAGTAGACGGGCTTCTTCAATTGTTTCAACATTAAATATATAAATACCACGAACATCACCATCATCCATAAAAGGACCGGCTAAAACAAGTTTTCCTTCTTTTGCAAGACGACTGATATTATCCAGATGCGCACGTTGCAACCGCGCTGCTTCTTCAGGATCCTGGCTGCGACTGGAACCACGCTTAAGAAAAGCTAAAACGTAAGGTTTCATGCCGTATTTATCAGCATTCAGTTGTTTTGCAAGAGTAGAATCATAAACAACCGTTTCCTGTTCTGCCTGCTGATTACTGTTTTCCTGCTGACAATTTAGAAAGATAAAAAGAAAGACAGAAAGTATCAGATAACGCATTTGATCTCCTTTAATTAATCGGCTGTGTGTACATTATTTATTTTTCAAACTGTTGAAGACGAATCATTGACAATTCTGTTTCATGACCAGAACAATTTCCGACTTTCCGGAAATCAAAACAGGGTTATACATAACTCACGTCTGACAGATAAAAACAGCCCTCTTGGGTGCAGGGTATCCTTCAATTGTTTTAGACGGATCATCACTGTCAAGAAATTGCTTCAACGATTCGTACTGCATCCAATCAGTAACACGCTGCTCTTCAATTGATGTTTTTCTAACATCAACAAGATTAATATGTTTAAAACCACAACGTTTCAACCAGCTCTCCAACGTTAACTCCGATGGTATAAACCATACGTTGCGCATTTTTGCATACCTGTCTTCAGGTACCAGAATCTTACCTTTTTCTCCATCAATCACCAGTGTTTCCAGAACCAGTTCTCCGGCATCCCTGCAAAAACTTTTTAATTCATAAAGATGATCAATGGGTGAACGACGGTGATAAAGTACCCCCATTGAAAAAACCGTATCAAAAGCATTTAAGTTATCTGAAAGGTCTTCAATTTTAAGCGGAAGAACAGAAATATTTTCCTTCATCAGGTAGCTGTTGAAAATATTAAACTGCATGATATAATGCAGCATGGGGTCAATTCCGAATACTGTTTTTGCACCTGCACCTGACATGCGCCAGCAGTGATAACCATTCCCGCAACCGATATCCAGAACATCGCGGCCTTCAAGTTCCGTGATATGGTTTTTTATCCGATCCCATTTCCAGTCTGAACGCCATTCCGTATCAATTTTTATTCCAAAAATCTCATAAGGACCTTTACGCCAAGGCATAAATTTCTTAAGGTGGATGGTATATTCTTTCATTCCCGCCGGAGATAATTCATCCCCGCTACCAACCCTGACCTGTGATGATTTTAAGTCTGAAAACACATCTGTTGTTGGCGGCCTGATAGAATGTAACGCACTTATTGCTTGCTGCCATTTGGAAAAATCACCGTGATATTGACCGGAAAAATAATAATCTTTTTTCTTCAGAAAGTTGAAAAGGAAATCCTTAAAAGCCGGGTGTGTTACGTTTTCAATAAATTGATCTAAGCTTATCATTCAAAAAAATAAGCATAATTCCGTTTAATGTCCAAATCCTGTTCTTGCACCAAAAAATTATTCATCAGAAATTAACAAATCACATAGCTTCCTGGATAATCTGTGAATTTTTTACACCCAGATTTGACAAATGTTTAAGAACCGCATTCATCATAGGCGGCGGGCCGCAAAGGTAAAATTTCCCTTTGATATCATCTATGTGATTTTTCAGGAAATCTTCTGAAATACGCCCGTGGTAATATTCTTTTTCATCACCACTTTCCAGAATATTTATGAAAGAGTCACCAAGATATGAATTTAAAAGATCTTCATAGATTATATCTTTATGACTCTTGTTGGCAAAAATCAGTTTATTACCTTGCAGTTCATTATTCTTTTTCAACTGTTTAAAGATGGCAATAAATGGTGTAATACCGGCACCGCCTGCTATAAACACACCTTTGCCTTTGTAGGCAATTTCGCCAAAGATATCTACCAAAATCAGTTCATCTCCAGCTTTAAGACTGAGCAATTCATTGGTAACACCTTTATGCTCCGGATATGTTTTTATTGTAAACTCAAGGACATCTTCATCAGGCAGGTTGGTAAACGTAAAAGGACGCCCTTCATCCTTCCAACCTTCTTTATTAATAGATACTTCTGTAGCCTGACCCGGAATAAAAGAAAATCCCGCCGGCTTGTCGACTTTAATCTGTTTTACATCGTGTGTTACCATAAATGTGTCCAATACTTTCACAATGTGCTTTTTCATAGTTGAGCCTTTCATTTTATTAGATGTATGCTCTCCGGTTTTCGATCTTTATAAAAACAAACCAAACTTATTTAGATTTTATTCTGTATGACAATGTGCTTTGAAAATACTTTTCCCATAGCTATGTTTGCCCTGTTCATATAGGCTAATTTAATGAAAATTTATATCGTTATATTTTGTATCCTTATTACAGCATCTTGTTCCTTTTATTCTGGGCCCGGAGAAAGAGCCTACGTAAATGTAAAAAAAGCATCTTCCTTTAACGGACTTTATTTAAACCGGGGTGAACCCCGTGGTTTGCTTTCTGAAATTTTATGGGGGAAGGCTTTAAATGACCGAAAAATATTTCACGAAACGATACAATATTTGGATATCACAATTTTTGGAAACATGCTTATTGCCAGGGGTGTGACAGACAGCTGCATCATTTACCAGGAAAAATATATTTATGGTAAAGACTTCAGTTTAAATGATGGAAATATAATTCTGGATACCCGTTTTTCGCTTTTGTCAAGAGGCGGTGATGATGTCTTTGTAGGCCCAAGTTATCAAAAATTAACATTATGTCTGGATACAGATGGAAACGGTATTTATAAGAATCAATCTTATGGTGTGGGTCTGGTGTTTTTAATAATCCCGGTTGCTTTTTCAGATTCTCAGGAAATCCGGTTTAAAAGAATTAAGAGCATTGATTCATTAAATTATTGTCAGTAGTGCTTTTTTTGTCTTTTTTAGTTTCTTCAATTATTCTTTTATAGTAATGTTTTGTTTCTAAAAAAGTAGAAATACTATATTTATTAATGATTAGATCTCATAAAGAGTACTAGAAAGTTATCTGGTCATCGAGTATCTTACAAATAATTAAGAATCACTTAAGTTGTATCAGGGTTTCAATGTGTTAATTTGATTCAGCATCAATTTAATTGACCGTTTAACCTTTTTACAAAGGAGTGATCATGAAGTGCTTAATCAAGTCTTTAATAATACTTTTTATTCCTGCCTTATTATTTGCCAACACGCGTACCATCGCAAAGGTACATTCCGGCGACTTAATAGAATTTGAAGGTGGCTTTACCATTCACCTGCTGGGAATTAATGCTCCGGATAAATCCACAAAAATGGGATATAAAGTATACGATTTTACCAAACGTCAACTGGAAGGCAAAGTTGTTAAACTTTTTACATATACCACCAACAACAATGCCTCCGGTGTTGTTTATGACAGCCTGGGTTATGCTTATGGTCAGATTGTTTACGGCAAAGGCGTGGTCAGCCGTAACTGGAATATTAATTTCAATGAACTTTTACTGAAGTATGGTTATGCCAAAGTGAACAAAGACATGCTGCCCAAAGATGTTGAGCATTTTATAGATATTGAAAAAAGAGCACGCGAAAATAAACTGGGAATCTGGCAAAATACCGGGGAATAGGAATGCATATTCTTGTTGTTGAAGATGAGCCTAAAGTTGCTCAGGCAATAAAAAACGGTCTTTTATCTGAAGGCTACCGGGTTACAACTGTTCATACGGGTGAAGAGGGGTTTTTCCAGGCTGCTTCTCAAAAAGTGGATTTAATTCTTTTGGATCTTATGCTCCCTGGAAAAAGCGGCATCGAAATTCTCAATGCTTTACGTGAGCTGGGTAAAGACACGCCGGTTTTGATTCTCACAGCAAAAGACACTATTGAAGACCGGGTTCTGGGTCTGGATAGTGGTGCCGATGATTACCTTGTTAAACCTTTTGCATTTCCTGAACTGCTGGCGCGCATCAGGGCACTAACCCGCCGTGGGCGTTCTGATCAGGTACTGAAGTTAAAATTAGCCGATCTTGAACTGGATTGCATTACGCGCAAGGTAAAACGTAATGGTTATGATATTCCACTTACATCCAAAGAATACGAGCTCCTGGAATACCTGATGCGTCACCAGGGACATGCGGTCTCCCGTGAAATGCTGGCCCATGATGTCTGGCAGGTAAAGGACCGTGCCACCCCGCTGGACAATGTTATTGATGTGCACATCAATCGTTTGCGTTCCAAGATAGATACAAATTTTGATCAGCCGCTTCTTCACACGATCCGGGGAATTGGATTTATTATGAAAACAGAAGACGAACCATGAAATTGGTTTTAAGTTTCCGAACACAGCTAATGCTGCTGAACACTTTACTGGTAATACTTATCTATGCTGTGGCTGCATTTTTTATCTACGCATTTATGAAAAACAGGATCGAATCCGTCGAGCTCGAAAAACTGCAGGAACAAGTAAGCACAGTCAGTACAGTGGTTTATAAATCCGGTGGCGATTACAATGACTGGTATCATCTCGGCGATCAAAAACCATTTTTAATTATGGAAGACTGGAAAGTTAGCTATCAAACAACTGCCTGGAAAGATCTTAACTTTCCCGACAAATTAACACCTGGTGATTTCAACAATAAAAGTTTAAAAACCTACTCTGCTGAACAGCATAACTACTTAGTAAAAATTAACTTCGTTCGAACCGGCATTGATACGATGCACAATTTCCAGGTTGTTGTGGCGATGGAAAATACGGAAGCTCTTGAGAGTGTTGAAAAACTGGCACGAAGTTTAGTATTGGGCATTCCCTTAATTCTTATTCTGGCAGTAGCAGGCAGCTTTTTCCTTTCAAATCATGCCATGGGCCCGGTAAAATTGCTGCGCATAAAGGCTCAGCAAATCTCTGCTCAATCACTATCCCTGCGTTTACCTGTTATTAACGCCAGGGATGATATCGGACAATTGACGATTGTCTTTAACGATCTTTTGACAAGACTGGAATATACTTTTGAGCAGCTTAAACGCTTTACGGCAGATGCATCGCATGAATTCAGAACGCCCCTGACATCGATTCGCAGTACCGGCCAGGTTGCGCTGAAAAATGCCGGGAATGTGAATGACTTTAAAGATGCTGTCGCCAGTATGCTTGAGGATACGGATCGCTTAGCTAACCTGATACATGATCTGTTGCAACTCACCCGACATGATGCAGGCAGGTTAAAAATCGACTTCAGCAAAGAAGATCTTGTTTCGCATATCAATTCTGTCATCGAAGAACTTAAAATACTGGCTGAAGAAAAAGGTATTACAATTTCATTTTTGCACCCTGATACCATCCGGCTGCATATTAATCCTGCTTATTTTAAGCAAGCCATCAGGAATATTTTACATAATGCTATCAAATACACACCGGGATCAGGATTAATCGAAATCCAACTGCGACAGGAAGAGTCAGGAATCATCCGGATTGACATAAAAGACAACGGCCCCGGAATTCCCCCGGATTTGAGAGAAAAAGTATTTGAACGTTTTTTCCGAATTGACAATGCCCGTTCAGCTTCCGTTGGAGGCAGCGGCCTGGGGCTGGCCATAGCTAAACAAGGCATCGAAATCAATAATGGCAACATCAAATTTGTTGATAGTAACCGGGGAGCAACCTGCCGGATGGTTTTTCCGGCTAATTCCGCACAGGATGATTCTTCTGCAATTTAGTATCACAAAACCATTGCATAATAAAAACACACCTAAAAATCTTTTTTAGTTTTCCCTGAATTATTGTATCGTTGCCTAAATAAAATTTTAAATATTTTATGGAGAGTTGTCTTTATGCACCATGATAAAGATTGGGTACCGCAATGGGCTAAAAAAGCAGTATGGTATCAGATTTTTCCCGAACGCTTTCGCAATGGCAACCCGAAATCAAATCCGACATTGCAGGATATAGAAGGTGCCTGGCCCCATGATCAGAAGTCTCCCTGGCAAATCCATCCCTGGACTTCGGATTGGTACGAACTGCAGCCCTATGAAAAAGAAAACGGCCAAAGTATTTTTTGGAACCTGGTTCGCCGCCGATACGGCGGAGATCTTCAGGGAATCATCGACAAACTGGATTATTTGCAGGATTTAGGAATCAATGCCCTTTATCTCAATCCGGTTTTTGAGTCCCCATCACATCACAAGTATGATGGAACTATTTATCATCATATAGACCGTACATTAGGACCGGACCCCGAAGGTGATAAAAAGCTGATTGAAAAAGAGAACCCGGCTGATCCTTCGACCTGGGTCTGGACCGCTGCAGATGAGTTGGCACTGGAACTGATTAAAGAAGTGCATCAACGGGACATGCGCATCATTTTTGACGGAGTATTTAATCACATCAGCATCAACAATCCGTTTTTCAAAGATGTGGTTAAAAATCAGCAGGATTCAGCATACAAAGACTGGTTTTCAATCAACCATTTTGCCGATCCTAAAAAGGGCCGCAAATTTTCCTATAATGGCTGGTGGGGAGTGAAGGAACTACCGGAATGGCGGCAGGATGAAAATGGTATTGTCGATGGCCCGAAACAATACATTTTTGAAATTACCAAACGCTGGATGGCGCCAAATGGTGACATAAAAAACGGTATCGATGGCTGGCGCCTGGATGTTGCCTTTTGTGTGAAGCATCCCTTCTGGAAAGACTGGCGCAAACATGTTAAGGCCATCAACCCGGAAGCCTACCTGACGGCTGAAGTAATCGAACCCATCGACGTCCTTAAGCCATACCTGCAGGGTGATGAGTTTGATGCTGTTATGAATTACAATGTAGGATTTGCCTGTGCCGACTATTTCATCAATCAGAAAAAACAGATAAAAACTTCTAAATTTGACAAGCTTCTAAGAGATCTGCGTGAAGCTTTTGATCCCGGAGTAACTTATGTGCAACAGAATCTTACCAACAGCCACGATTCCAATCGCCTTGCATCACATATTGTTAATCCGGATGGCACAGATTATCGGAATTGGGGAAGATATCATAAAAAATCCAAAACTGAATACAATCCACAATATGATCCGCGTAAACCTAATTTACATGAATATGAAATCAATAAGCTTACTGCCTTGTTTATGATGACCTATGTCGGTGCGCCTATGATTTACTACGGTGAAGAAGCCGGTATGTGGGGTGCCAATGATCCTTGCTGCCGTAAACCAATGGTCTGGAACGACCTGCAATATAATCCAGAAACCTGTTTGCCGGATGGTACAAAAAAGAATGTTTCGGATGTGGTTTCTGTTAACGAAGACCTGCAGAAAACATACCGTCAACTTATTCATATCCGTCATAAATACGATGCGCTCAGTTTGGGTGATTTCGAAACTATTTTAGCAGACGACAAGAATAAAATTTATGCCTTCCGCAGAAAATATCTTACCGAAACAATAATTGTAGTTCTCAACAACAATAACGAAGAAAAAAGCGTCACGCTTACAGTCGAAGGCTCTTCAATTTTGGATATACTTAACCAGGGAGAAAAGTACATAATTACAAAAAACCGGCTGGATATCAGGTTAAAGCCGCTATGGGGCAGTGTCCTATTACTCCAATAATTTTACATTATTAAATCTCATTGAAATATTTGATAAAACAGAGATGTTTATCAACTTAGCAGGTTAAATTAAAAGAGAGATTTAATATGACAACAGAAAAACATAATTACTGGATTGGTGTTGTCTCTAAATCACATGTTGAAATAGGCCTTAAAGGCGGATTTATTCAACTTAACCATGGAAAAAAAGAACCCCTTCAGCGTATGAGAAATGGTGATGGATTTATTTTTTATTCTCCCCGGACAGAGTACCCGGAAGGTCAGATTTTACAACATTTTACTGCTGTTGGTATTGTAAAAAGCGGCGAAATTTACCAGGTAGAAGTTGATCCGGATTTTAAGCCCTATCGTTTAGATGTCACTTTTTTCAAATGTAATGAAATGGCAATTAAACCTTTACTTCCGAGTTTGTCCTTTATCAAAGATAAGACCCGATGGGGAGCTGCATTTCGCTTCGGACAACTAAAAATTCCAAAAAATGATTTTATAACCATCGCCCGGGCCATGGGAGTAAAAGATGAACTGTGAAACCAGCAATTATTAAATCAACTCACACATATAATAATCAACATTACGTCACCACATTTAAAAATTAATCTTATCAAGGTTTCGGGGGCTAAAATTCTTCCGTTTATTTCAGGAATATTATTATCTGTTCCTTTGTTTTGCTCTTAAACAGATCAGTTATAAGCTTTAAAAATATGCCATCTTTGCCCAATCAAAGACAGATAAAGCATGCGTTAATCGCTGCCGCAAAAGCGCATCATGAATTTGAAACAAACTATTTGGCAGGTATCCGCCATGAACAATGGGCTTATTGGTATGCTGCTTTTGTCCTTGGTAACCTTGGTAACTTCTTATCTCCTAGCAAATTAACTCAAATCCTTGAAAATGTAACGGATTCTGAAAACTGGTTTAAAAGTGCAGCAGAGCAAATCTCGGAAATCCTAGTTAATCAATAAGACTTAAAGTACCATCATTTCACAAAGTATGGTGCATAAATGATCCAAAATCTTTTTACCCGGTTACGTTCACTTCCTACACTTAAAGACATTCCTGATCAGGAAATAGACTGGCTCGTCAATCATGGAAATTATGAAGTTTACGACCCCGGAACAGTTGTTGCTGCAAAAAATTTGCAAATAGACAGTTTATATATCTTTTTTTCCGGCTACATGACAATTCGTGTTGACCGAGGCGCAGGCCCTAAACTAGTTTCTCAATGGCAGACAGGCGACATAACCGGTATGCTGCCTTATTCCCGTATGCGTAGCACCCCGGGTGATACTATTATTGAAGAAAAAGCTGAAGTTCTTAGAATCTACACAAAATATTTCCCTGAAATGATTATCAGCTGTCCAAAATTTACTGCTCACACTGTTCATATTATGATTGATCGGGCACGGAGTTTCACCACAAGCGATTTACAGGATGAAAAAATGATTTCGCTTGGGAAACTTTCTGCCGGTCTTGCCCATGAATTGAACAATCCTGCATCGGCACTGCTTCGCAACGCCAAATTACTGGTTGAAAGCCTGCCAAGACTGGAAAGCTACTCCCGTATGATTGGAGCAGCCGGGCTTTTGGATAACCAGTTTGAACTTTTTGTAAAATTGCGTGATGTATGCCTGGCACAGAAAAAAAATGGAAATCTGTCGCCGATCGAGAAGGCAGACCTGCATGACCAAATCACAGTCTGGCTGGAAAAAAACCGTATTGATATTTCGTACGCTGCACAAATTGTTGATTCCAACATTAGTTTCGAAAATCTGCAGTTCCTGGAAAAACATTTTAGCGGAAATTTCTTAAAATCGGGATTAACATGGCTTTGTGCAAATTGCGCGTCGCATTCATTAGCGGATGAAATGGAAAAAGCAGCTGCACAAATCTATAAGCTGGTGGATGCTGTAAAAAAATTTTCATATATGGACCATGTTATAGAGAGAGAATATGTGGACGTAGCTTCCGGAATCAGGGATACGTTGCGCATATTGGAATCAAAAATAAAATCAAAAAATGCCGGGATAGTATTTAAACCTGATAACGACATTCCAAACGTTTATGCCAATGGCAGCGATCTTAACCAGGTTTGGCTTAGTTTAATTGATAATGCACTTGATGCCATTCCGCCTTCTGGAAAAATTTTAATTAATGCCTGCTACGAAATGAACCGTGTAATTGTCAGAATTATCGATAATGGACCCGGGATAGCTAAAAAAATCATTACAAAAATATTTGATCCTTTTTTTACAACCAAACCACCCGGCGCAGGTATCGGTCTGGGTTTAGATATCGCACGGCGCTTAATACGACGTTATAAAGGAGATATTCATGTCACATCAAATCCAGGCAGAACGGAGTTTTATGTCAGCCTTATTGTTTCAAATGTATAGTCCAATTGGATAAAACAATTTGTGCGTTAATTTATAGACAGCAATTTTTAGAATAATCATTACAACTAAAGGAAAAGATACTATGCCAAAATTTTTAATAGAGCTGGAGCACGAAGCAAATGTGGAAGCCTGTAAAAAAGCAGTCGAAACAATTTTAACATCAGGGTCGCATTTTTTAACCAATGCGGAGTGGGGCTGTGAAGATAATGTCCATAAATGCTGGATTATGGTGGATTTGAAAAACAAGGATGAAGCGCGGTCTGTTTTACCACCTGTCTACCGCAATGATGCAGTTATTACAAAAATCAAACGTTATTCTGTTGAGAAAATGAACCAGGCAATTAAAACTGATCATTACTAGCCCTGTTATCTTCTACCGATACCTATTTTTCAACTTGTATACAGGATTAAACATTACTCTCTAAAACTGCATTACCATTTTTATTCTCTATTGCAGAACTCAGGCAATATTAAAAAGGAAATTTTATTTTTAGAATAGGTGTTTGAGAGAAGGAAGCCTTCCAACTGAATTTTTAGCAGAAATTTGAATTTGTTATGTTGAAATTTCTTTCAAACATCGGGATAAGACCAGGTGATGACCCTGAAACACGATTAAGCAAATCAATTCTTATCAAAACATCCCTGCTTATAATTTTTCCGGCTTTATTATGGGGCAGCATTTATTTAAGCTTTGGCGAATTTAGTGCCGGACTAATCCCGATCGGCTATGCGGTACTTTCAATTATTTCATTCCTGATTTTAAAAGTTACAAACCGTTTCGAGTTTTTTACATTCAGCCAGATTATTTTGATGCTTCTCCTGCCATTTCTATTGATGGTAAGTCTCGGGGGATTTGTAAAAGGTAGTGCTGTAATAATCTGGTCTGTGCTGGCACCCGTTGGTGCTATCTTATCCGGTCAACTTCGTAAAGCAGTTTATTGGTTCAGTGCCTTCATCCTGTTGGTTATCATGAGCGGTATTTTGCAACCTTTTTTAAGACCGGAAAATAATCTTCCGCAATCTGTGATTGATCTGTTTTTTGTCATAAATATTATTACTGTGGCATTTATAATCTTTCTTGTGCTTACTCATTTTGTAAAAAATAAAGATAAAGTTATTCATCTGATTCAAAGAAATCGTGAATTAGAAACTTCCCGCAAGGAAAAGGAAATCCTGCTACGCGAGAGTGACAAACTTGCCACATTAGGACGGTTAAGCGCGGGTATCGCACACGAGCTTAATAATCCTGCTGCAGTTGCATCAAGGGGTTCAAAATATCTCATACAAACACTTGCTGATTTCGAAAAAAATCTATTTGATATCGCATCCATAAAACTAGATGATAAACAAATCAAAGCTTTCAAAACCCTGGCGAATCAATTCAATCGTGCAGGTGATGATTCAAAAGCAGATCCATTAACACGCAGTGATCTTGAAGATCAATTAAATGACTGGCTTGAAGAACACAATTTTGCAGATGCTTCACAACTGGCATCATGGCTCGTTGAAAAAGGCTTTAATACTGATTCGCTGGAATCAAACGAAGAAATTTTTCCGGGAAAGCTGCATATTTTAATTCTTGGGATGCTATACACCAATCAGCAGTCTAAAATTCTCCTGGAAGAAATTGAAAAAGGAACTGAGAGAATTGCAGTAATAATAAAATCACTTAAATCATACAGCTATAAAGAAGAAGCACCGCTAACACTTCTGGATATTCACGATGGATTGAATGATACTCTGATCATCCTGCGCAACCAGCTAAAAGGCGGTATTATTGTTGAAAAGGAATATGCATCAGACCTTCCACAGATTGAGGCACATGGCAACGAGTTAATTCAAGTCTGGACAAATATTATTGACAACGCGGTTACAGCCATGAACAGAAAGGGAAAAATCAAAATTAAAACACTTAAGAAAAACGATAGCATAGTTGTGCAGATAAGTGACAACGGACCTGGTATCGACAAAGAAATTCAGAGTAAAATTTTTGAACCTTTCTTTACAACCAAACTCCCGGGAGAAGGCACGGGATTGGGTTTAAATATCAGCCGCGACATTATAACCAATCGCCACAAGGGCAGCATAAATGTTATTTCAGAGCCGGGAAAAACCTGTTTTGAGATAAGATTGCCACTTAAAGGTTACAATGAAAAAAATAAAAACTAAATCACTAAGCATGCAAAGGATGGCTTAAATGAAAAAGCCAATAATTCTTACAGTGGACGATGAATTGGAAGTCAGCAACGCCATAGAACGTGACCTGCGCAGCCAGTTTGGAAGAAATTATAAGATCATCAGGACAAACTCAGGCAGGGAAGCACTGGAAACAATCAGGCAACTAAAAAAACGAAACGATCCCATTGCCCTGTTCCTTACAGATCAGCGCATGCCTGAAATGGAAGGCACAGAATTTCTTGAAGAAGCCGCAAAAATTTACCCAACCGCAAGAAAAGTGTTACTAACGGCTTACGCTGATACCAATGCTGCCATTACAGCAATCAATAAAATTGGTTTGGATCATTACCTGATGAAACCATGGGATCCGCCTGAAGAGAAACTTTATCCTGTCCTGACAGATTTGTTGCAGAGCTGGCATATATCCAATCCATCTCCTTTTGAAGGAATCCGTGTTGTAGGTATGCCATGGGATCCGGCTTCTTTCCACGTAAAGGACTTCCTGGCTCGTAACAATATACCTTATCAATGGTTTGATATTGAAGCTAATCCGGAGTCGAAAAATCTTTTGGATATACAAGAAGATTTAAATGCCAGTCTGCCCAGTCTGTTATTTCCTGATGGCACAACTCTGAAAAAACCTGAGATAAGAGAGATTGCTGAAAAAGCAGGATTGCAAACCATTGCCAGCGGCGACTTATACGATCTGATAATAATTGGTGCGGGACCTGCCGGATTAGCTGCTGCTGTTTACAGCGCTTCAGAAGGATTGAAAACGCTGGTTGTGGAAGAACAGGCTCCCGGTGGTCAGGCCGGTATGAGCTCAAGGATTGAAAATTATTTAGGATTTCCGGTAGGACTCTCGGGAAGTGAATTAACCCATCGTGCAGTTACACAGGCAAGACGATTTGGTGTGGAAATTTTAACACCCCAGAAAGCCGTCGAAATAAAAGCAAACGGACCTTCCAAAAAAGTTGTCCTGCAGGATGGCAGTGAACTCTTAGGACGGTCCATTCTGATCGCAACGGGTGTATCATATCGGACGTTAAAAGCAAAAGGACTGGAAAATTTTACAGGAGCCGGTGTTTATTATGGTGCATCAATGAGTGAAGGACCTGCTGTAAAAGATAAAGATATTATTATTGTCGGCGGTGCTAATTCAGCCGGGCAGGCAGCTATGTATTTTTCACGTTTTGCAAAAACAGTAACCATCATTATACGTTCAGATTCCATATCAAAATCTATGTCGCACTATCTTGTTGACCAGATCGAAGCGACATCAAATATTAAGATCCGAGTAAAGACAGAGATTATTGAAGCCATCGGAAGTAATAAGCTGGAATCCATAAAATTGCGCGACAGGCAGCAAAACATCGAGGAAACCCTTGATTTAAACATGGTATTTATTTTTATCGGCGCATTTCCCCATACAGATTGGCTTGGCGAAAACATTGCCAGGGATTCTAATGGTTTTATCCTTTGCGGTTCACACATCCAGGCGCATGAAAAATTCAGGAACATATCGATCGGTGAACGCACTCCATACCTGCTTGAAACAAGCATTCCCGGCATTTTTGCCGCAGGTGATGTGCGCCATGGTTCGGTAAAAAGAGTGGCTTCTTCTGTTGGTGAAGGCTCGATGGCAGTCATGTTCGTTCATCAGTATCTTAATACCATTTAGAAATTAATGAAAAGCAAAGCAGAGGTTCCCCTTTTCCCGATTCTATCGGTAAATTTTATTGGTACACTGGGTTTCGGGATTATCCTTCCTTTTTTAATATATCTTGTTACATCGTATGGCGGAAATGCACTGATCTATGGAATCCTGGGAGCGACATATTCCGCTTTTCAGCTTTTAGGAGCACCATTGCTAGGGAAATGGTCAGATATATTCGGTCGAAGAAAAATTCTGTTGCTGAGCCAGCTTGGCACTCTTATTTCATGGCTGATATTTTTCTGGGCGATGCACATGCCTGCTGATGGATTAACCCAAATTAATTCTGCGATATTAGGAAGTTTTACACTGACCATGCCATTAATTGTTCTTTTTATGGCAAGAGCTCTGGATGGCCTGACGGGAGGTAATGTTTCAGTTGCAAATGCTTATCTTGCAGACATCACTCCTGAATCGGAGCGTAGTAAAAATTTTGGGAAACTGGCAATCTCATCAAATCTTGGCTATGTAATTGGCCCTGCGCTGGCCGGCCTATTGGGTGCAACAGCTTGGGGTGAGAAACTTCCGGTTTTAGCTGCGATACTGATTTCTTTTATTGCTTCAGCCATAATCTTTTTTCGCCTGCCGGAGTACAGTCCCCGGACTATCATTGATATTCCCGGAAAAACAAATGTGAGAAAAATTGTGGGACAGGAGCAGAAAGAATGCTTCAAGCTCGAGTGTAAAGAAGAGATTAGCTTTTCTTTTGCCATGAAAATGAAAGATATCCGGCTTTTACTGATTATTAATTTCCTTGTATTTCTTGGATTTAATTTCTTTTATATTGCTTTTCCTGTTTATGCAGTTGATGCATTAAAATGGGATATCGCACTTACAGGAACTTTTTTCTCTTTTTTAAGCATCTTTATGGTTTTGATCCAGGGACCTGTGCTTAGTTTTATGTCTAAAAAATTTTCAGATAATTTTTTAACAATGAGTGGTAGTGTTGTCCTGGCTTCAAGTTTCCTGTTTTTTCTTTCTCACTCTACCTGGGTGATATACATCGGAGCACTATTTTTGGCAATTGGCAACGGGATTATGTGGCCATCTGTTTTGGCGCTTATCTCAAAAACGTCCCCCCAAAAGTTTCAGGGAGCCATCCAGGGGTATTCCAGCAGCCTGGGAAGTGCCGCCAGTATTATTGGATTATTATGTGGCGGACTGATATATAATCAATTGGGGGCATATATTTTTGTATTGGCAGCAGTAATTATCATCACGATTTTTATTATTATGATTTTGTTCAGGAACAATCTTCAATAATTTATTATTGATTATCAAATTATATAAACACTTAAGGTTATAGAAGATTACGGCATCAAGATTTTAGATTGCAATTAATCTAAGACTACATTGCTAATTCAAATTCGTATGACCCGGAGCCTGTGGTCAGATAGTGTTGATTCCCTTCTGTTATTAACTTGATGCTATCATTTTGTTCTGCAGATTTACCATTTATTAAAACTTTTTGGTGATCGCTTGCCGGTAAATAAACCTGCGCTGTTGTGTTTGCAGGTACGACAATCTTATAGCTAAAAGTATTTTTTTCCAGATGCCATTCAGAAAGAGCTGTTCCATACATGGTGTTTATCTCAGCTTTAGCAAAAGTCAAACCACCACCCGGATGCGGATTAAAAATGATATTTTTATAACCGGGTTTGTTTTCATCTATATCGATCCCGGCAACTGTGCTGTACAGCCATTTTCCAATAGCACCGTAAGCATAATGATTAAACGAGTTCATCCCCACATCCTGGAAGCTCGAATCCGGCCGCATACCATCCCATCTTTCCCAGATTGTTGTAGCTCCTTTTGTTACCGGGTACAACCAGGATGGATATTCTTTACGGTTAAGCAGCATAAAAGCTGTATCAAGATAGCCATAGTCAGTTAAAATTTGACAAATTAACGGGGTGCCCAGAAATCCTGTTGTGATGTGGTTAAAACGCTGAACATTTTCATTGAGATACGCACCGGCTTTTATTTTCATAGCATCCGGCAGCAGACCAAATGACAATGCCAGTGTGTATGCTGTTTGGGTATGTGAGACCAAACGGCCATTCGGTGTTAAAAACTCTTCCTGAAAGGCCGATTTAATTTTTTCAGAGAGATTTTTGAATTCAGCTGCATCTTCGTTATTACCTAGAATGGCTGCTGTTTTACTCAGGATTGTTGATGAATAAGCAAAATAAGCAGAAGCAATCAGATCGGTTTCGGTATAAGCCCCCGGATAATCCGAACCGGTATTATTAAATGAAAGCCAGTCACCATAATGCCAGTCCCCGGTCCACAGATAGTCTTCCCCCGCTTTATTGCGCATGTAATTAACCCACGCCTTCATACTGGCATATTGATTTTCAAGAACCCGTTTGTCACCATAATTAAGATATACCACCCAGGGAACAATAACTGCTGCATCTGCCCAACCGGTATGCGCACCGGAGCCTTTTAAAACATCAGGAATTACATCCATGCTTTTACCATCTTCACCCTGATCCAATGCAAGATCTTTCAGCCATTTTGTATAAAAGGTAGCAGCATCAACATTATAGCATGCTGTCGGTGCAAATACCTGTGCATCACCAGTCCAGCCTAATCTTTCATCACGCTGCGGACAGTCTGTAGGCACATCAATGAAATTACCTTTCAGACCCCATTGAATGTTGTGCTGCAACTGGTTGATCAGTGAATCTGAACAAGTAAAAGTACCTGTAGGTGTCATATCCGAGTGAATAACAACACCCGTCAGTGTTGATTTGTCCGGTGTTCCGGGAAAACCACTAAGCTCAACAAATCGAAATCCCTGGAAAGTAAAATGTGGTTCAAAGATTTCAGTACCATTGCCGCTGCAGGTATATAAAACAGTTTGTTTGGCAGCACGCAGATTTTCAGTGTAAAAATTACCTTTTTTATCAAGCACTTCCGCATGTCGAAGCTGTATTTGTGTTCCCTTTGGCGCATTGATTTTAAGTCGTACCCAACCAACCATATTTTGGCCCATATCAAAAATAAATGTATCATCCTTTTTAGGTGATATCTCAATCGGAGTGAGTTCATTAATTTTTCTTACAAAAGGACCATAAGTTGCCACTAAATCATTACCTGAATCTGTTTGAACTATTACACTTTTCCACTGATTATTGAATCCGGGTTGTGTCCATCCGGGCATTTCCCTTGTGGCATCGTAGATTTCACCCATATAAATATCAGATGTCAAAATGGGTCCATCATTGGTGGCCTTCCAGTTTTTATCAGAGATTATTATTTCCCGACTGCCATCCTGGTACTGTACTTCAAGTTGTGCCAGCAGTCCCAGTTTTTCACCATAAACATTTTTTTTATCAACCCATGCCAGGTATCCCCTGTACCAACCATCGCCAACAATTACAGCAATTGCATTATTGCCGTTTTGTAAAAGCCTGCTTACATCATAAACCTGGTATTGCAATCGCTTGTTATAACTTGTCCAGCCCGGTGTAAAAACCTGGTCACCAATACGTTTGCCATTTATAAAAGCTTCATACAAACCATGACTGGTTATATACATTCGTGCCGATTTAACACCTTTTTCTAAATTAAATTCATTGCGAAAATAATTTGCCGGTTGTGAGATCTCCACGTTTTCATCGATATCCGCTTCAACCCATTGCGCCTGCCAATCACTTTCAGAAAGCAATCCCATTTCAAACCAGGCTGTATCACTCCATTCAGAAACACGGCTATTATTGTCCCAAACCCTTACCTGCCAAAATATTTTTTCCCGGGATTTAAGAGACGGTCCTTCATATGTATTTTGGATGGATTGATCTGTTGCCTGTTTCGATTTCCACAAAAGATCTGTTGCATTGTTAAGTGCTTGCATTGACCCTGCACAACGTATTTCATAAGCCGTCTGTTTTGTGTTATTCCTGTCAGAAACTATCTCCCAGCTGAAACGTGGTTTTTCTGTATCAATCCCCAACGGATTTATTTTATATTCGGTTCTAAGATTTGTAACACGCAGCTCTGATGCCAAAAGACCCCCAGAGATAAATACACTACACAAGGCAAAAATAATAATTCTGTTTAACATTCCAGGATCTCCATTCAATTTCTGCAGGAAGACTTAATATGGGTTGCCGATAAATTTAAAACTTATTTATTACATTGTAAAAAAGTCTTTTGCTTTCTTTTCTTAAGCCCATTCACGGCCAATGCGAACCACTTCTGCAGCCAGCACATCAAAATCTTCCTGGCGGCTGCGATGGTTGGCAATCGCAATACGTAAACAATATCGACCGGCAAGAGTTGTGTAAGAAGGCACAGCGATGCCCTGTTCATGAAGCTGTAATAAAATTTCTTTATTGAGCGCGTTCAGTGCCCCTTCGTCTTTACCACCGGGGTTATAACGAAAACAGACGATATCGAGTCCAACGGGTGCGGTTAACTCCATTTCCGGATCTTTCTCAACCAGTCCGGCAAAATAATGTGCCTGGTCAATATTGCGGTCAATCATGCGTCCATAGCGGTCCAGCCCGTGTTCTTTAATTGACATCCATACCTTGAGCGCCCGGAAATTGCGCGATAACTGCAGCCCGTAATCAGAGAACCACAATTTTCCGCCGGGTAATCCGCGTACTTCGTGCGCAAGGTACTCAGGTGTTAATGAAAATGTTGTCCGGTGATCATCTCCATGACGGACCAGCACACAACCGGCTTCAAAGGGTATGTGCATCCATTTGTGCAGGTCAAGCGCAACGGAGTCAGCTCTTTCCATAGCCGCAAGTTGTGATTTCATTTTCTGTGAAAGGATTGCAACCGCACCGATGGCTCCATCCA
Organism: Calditrichia bacterium; assembly: GCA_020635035.1. GTDB lineage: Bacteria > Calditrichota > Calditrichia > Calditrichales > J004 > JACKAO01. The sequence continues at coordinate 30,784 of JACKAO010000012.1, read as the reverse complement.
CATGAAACCAGATATTTTCCTTTTTACACAAATCCGCCAGGGCATTTAAATCATCTATGGCGCCCGTGTTGATTGTTCCGGCATTGCCAATAACACAAACAGGCCGCAAACCTGCTTCACGGTCTGCAGCAATTTGCTTGGCAAGAGCATCAATATTAATTGTGTAATCCGCTTGAACAGGAATCTTGCGCTGGCTGTGTTTGCCCATTCCCAGCAATTCAACAGCCTTTTGAACAGAACTGTGTACTTCAGTGGAAGCATAGACGGTTAACTGCGGATTTGACTGTAACCCTTCTTCGCGGACATCAAAACCGGCTTTAACATTTCGGGCAACAGTGATGCCAACCAGGTTGGCCATTGATCCGCCGCTGACCAGCAAACCGCTGCTTTCAGCCGGCATTCCGATTATAGACTTAATCCAGTTTATTACCTGTTCTTCAACCTGGACAGCGCCATGATTGCCGCCGCCAAGATTGGAGTTCATAATAGCTGCCATAAAATCAGCCAGCGCTCCTAAAACCGTACCATTGCCCATGTACCAGCCCCAAAACCGTGGATGAATGTTACCCATCGGGTATGGAAAAACATTCTCAAGAAAATCTTTATATGCAGACTCTGCACCCTGCGGTCGTTTGGGGGCGGATGTTTGAAAACGTTCAGCTACAGATTCCGGCATTTCCTGCCAAACCGGTCGTTCACCAACTTTTTCAAGGTAATTCAGCGCATCATCAACCATGCGGTGCGCCAGTTCCCGCATTTCGTTCCAGTTTTCCGGATCAAGTGTTTCATAATTTTTAGACATGGGCGTCCATCTTTCAAAAAAATTCTATTTTAAGGAGATCTAGTATTAAGGTGCTGTGTAATTTCTAATGAAAAGAGTAATCTAATCAAAATACTGATGTAAAAACAACACAGCACGAACTTAATATGATGGGACAAAAATTAAGATAATAATTTAACTTATTTTATTTTTTTAGGAAGCTCTTTTCTCAGAGAAAAAAAGTTGTTCCATTGACAAGTTAAATTTTTTCTGCAAAGCAGTTAGAATAATAGATTCAGCTGTTTCCATTGATAATGTGGACATATTAATAATTAGATCATAAAAAGACATATCTTCTTTTTTCTGAAGAAAAAAACGTTCAAGGAATGCAGATTTTTTATTGGCGCCGGCTTTGATATCTTTTGCAGCATCGTCTTTATTAATATTTACACCCATTAGATTCTTAATCCTGTCTTCAGGGTTTTCAACAAGCCTTATCTTTAACGCACGGCTGGACGGAACTATGACATGACTTCCCCGACCCAAAAAAATTGCCGATCCGTGCTGTGAGATTGAAGTTATTGTATCCACAAGGAAGCGAAAATATGTTTCTGAGCTGAGCGTTTGATTATTAAAAATTGTTGAAATTATTAGTTCTATTTGTGAACGGTCCTGTTCATCAAATGATTTAATAATCTCCTTACGAACATTGCTATTACTGGCAATATAATCAACAAGTTCACGGTCATAAACTTTCCAGTTCAAGCTTTTACCGATCCGATCGGCAAGTTCATTTATTTTTGTACCATGGTCAAAGGAAAGTGTAATATTAACTGGAAGTGCTTTCGCCGGCTGCAAAGTTGAGCGAGTATTCTGCCAATAATTAATTTCCCTGGTCAGGATTGATTCTAAGGAAACATGGTCATTAATTTTGTTCATTACATTATTCTCCTGCTAAAAAACATATAAACTTATAAATTTACTTTTCCTTACTTATAAAACTTTAACGCTTATAATTGCTTACTTATTTCGGATTTTTTTGCAATTAATCATTATTTATAATACAAATTTTGTTTTATTGTTTCTTATAGTATTAACCTGCTTTTTATTCAATCATAATAGATTAATATTCATAAGTTTTTGTAAAGTATTGCAGTTCATAGAATATTGTTTCTAAGCCATTTATAATTTTAAAACAATAAATAAATATTTTATGCAGATTGATTAAAACCTTATTTTATCAATCAGCTTCATTCTCATCAGAATTAAAGTCCATTCAAAGGAAATAAGATGCGCAGAATATTATATCCATTAAGCTTGATTATTTTAGTATCATCCGGTTTTTTATTTGCCCAGAACAACATCGATTTTGTTGATCCCAAGATTGGCAATCTATCGCAATTGCTGGTTCCAACCAGACCTACTGTGCAGCAACCCAATCAAATGGTGCGCATGCATCCAGTGAGACGCGATTATCTGGATGAGCAGATTGATTATTTCCCATTGAATATATTCTCACATCGCCAGGGTGAAAATTTTGCAATCATGCCGCTCAATTCTGAAAGCGATATTAAAAATAATCCGGATGGATACGCTTACGATGCTGATCTGGAAATTATTAAACCGTATCATTACAATAATTGGCTGGAAGACCTGGACATCACAGTTGAATTTGTCCCAGGGAAAAAAACAGGATTTTTCAGATTTAATTTTTCCACAAAAAACACACACCTGGTTCATTTATATAATTTAAATTCCGGTGAGCTCATCCCCGATAAAAATACGATCCATGGTTTTGAAAACAAAAATGGCATCAAAACTTATATTTATGGTGTTATTGATAAAGAGACTACTTTAAAAAATCTACCCGCTGAAAATAATAAGTCCAACCTACTGCTGATTTGCGATCCCAGAAACAATCCAACCGTTTCCTTTAAGTATGGACTATCATATCTGAGCATTGATCAGGCAAAACGAAATCTTGAAAAGGAGATCCCCGAATGGGATTTCGAGAAACTGAAAGACACCGCACGGGAATCATGGGAAGATGTGCTAAACAGAGTTGAAGTTGAAGGCGGAACAGAATCGCAAAAACGCACTTTTTACACCGCATTGTGGCGCAGTCACGAACGTATGGTGGACATTTCGGAAGAAGGCCAATATTATAGCGGATATGATCATCAAATCCACGAAGAGAATCGTCCTTTTTATGTTGATGACTGGGCATGGGACACTTACCTGGCCCATCATCCTTTACGGGCTATTTTATTTCCTGATAAAGAAGCAGATATTCTGCAGTCTTATGTACGGATGTATCAGCAGTCCGGCTGGATGCCCGGATTTCCATTGATGGATGGTGATGGCGCAATAATGAATGGATTTCATATAAACATTTCTTTTCTGGATGCATGGCGTAAAGGAATTCAAAATTTTGACATTAAGACAGCTTATGAAGGAGCCCGGAAAAACGCTTTAGAAGCCACTATGCTACCCTGGCGCAACGGACCCAAATGTGAGCTGGATGATTTTTACCACGAAAATGGATATTATCCGGCGTTAAAACCGGGCGAAAAAGAAACTGTTGAGCGGGTACATTCGTTTGAAAAACGCCAGGCAGTTGCCGTAACTCTTGGACACAGCTACGATGATTGGGCACTCGCGGAACTAGCCGGTGAACTAAATAAAAAGGATGACCAGGATTTATTTCGTAAAAAAGCCTTGAACTATAAGAATCTTTATTGGGCTGAAAAAGGATTTTTTATGCCGAAAGATTCTGACGGCAATTGGATCGATGTTGATCCCGGTTTTAGTGGTGGAATGGGTGGTCGTGAATATTATGATGAGAACGATGGCTGGACATATCTTTGGCAAGTACAGCACGATATTGACGGCATGATAGATTTGTTCGGCGGGAAAGAAAAGTTTGTTGAAAAACTTGACCGGACATTTCGTACCGGTCTGGACAGATCACGTTATGCATACTGGGCCCAATTTCCCGATGCAAGTGGTTTGGTGGGGCGCTTTTCTATGGGCAACGAACCCAGTTTCCATATTCCTTATTTATATAATTTTGGCGGTGCTCCCTGGAAAACACAAAAAAGAACACGCCTGTTGCTGGATGTCTGGTTTAAAGATACTGTTTTTGGAATCCCCGGCGATGAAGATGGCGGTGGAATGTCGGCATTTGTTGTATTTACAAGCATGGGCTTTTATCCGGTAACACCGGGTAAACCTGTTTATTCCATAACAAGCCCGGTATTTAAAAAAGTAACAATCCATCTGCAAAATGGAAATGACTTCACAATAGATACTATAAATTATGATCCTGTAAATAAGTATATACAGAAAGCCTGGTTTAACGGACAGCCTTTGAATGAGCCTGTCTTTTCGCATAAAGAATTAATGAATGGCGGCACATTATTACTTGAGATGGGACTTTATCCGAATAAAAAATGGGGAACAGGATTATAGTTAATCTTTAACACAGCGAACGCTAAATCCCTGGATTTTGGAATCGAAGTTACGGCTTATTTTACCATAATTTATGGACATACCGCGCAACCAGGCATTCAGCGTACAGAATTCAGTCGATGACCACCAATAGGCAAAGGTTCCGATTTGTGCAAAATCACCATCGGGCTCCCTAAATCCAGAAGGTATAACAGCAAACGCACTTTCTTTCAATTTTGCGGCTTCATCACTTCCCCGAAATCCAATTGAATCTGCCTGTGAGTGCGGCATCCCAAAATACATTTCCAGCTGCTGCCAATCTTCATCACTGGCAACATGCCATCCTTCTGGAGCAAGATTACGATTATCATTTACCGCATACCAGTTATATAATCTGCCAAAGACTGCTACATTTGAAGTATCATCTCCATAGTTACAATATCCGGCACTGCGTAGTTTACTCCACTCATTATTGTTTGAAATGATGCGAATGCTATCGCCATTGCTAAAACGTGTCACCTTTAGATTTTCTGTCATCCACCATTGTTTGCCAATTTTTTCTGTTTTGTAGATGTTCCCATCAATATCACTTACTTCTCCGGAAATTATTCCATCAGGAGATGACATACTGTTGCTGCAGGAAAGAAAAAGAGTAAAAGTAATCAGGAAGGCAATACAATAAAATTTATACATCTGTATTATGTAATTTTAGTTCCACATTAGTTTTTGGTGAAGTTACAATATTTTAATAAGATGAAGAAAAAATTTCATTTGTTTTAGTAAGCTTTTAAACATGGATTACCTTTTGGCAACCATTTCAATTTCAACAAGAGCACCAAGCGGTAATTCCTTAACCCCGATTGTGGTCCTTGCAGGATATGGTTCATCAAATTGCCGGGAATATATTTCATTCATTAATTTAAAATTCGCCATATCTGTTAAAAAGACATTTACTTTAATAATATTATCTGACGAGAGTCCGGCAGATTTGAGTACATTGAAAAGATTATTAAATGCCTGCTGTGTCTGTACTTTTATGTCCCCATCAACAAGTTTGCCTGTTTGCGGATCAATGGGAGTCTGACCGGAAAGATAAACAAATCCATCGGCATCTATTGCATGGCTATAAGGTCCTATGGAAGATGCACCCTTCGCTGTAATACTTTTTCTTTTCGTCATTGTAAATCCTCTTAAAGTTAAATTAGTTATAAAGTTTATTGCTAATTCTTAAGAGTTTCAATTTAATAATTTTAAATCATGTTAGGAATTGGTATCCATTCTTAAAAAGTTTACCAAGCGTCAACAATGACCATTTCTAATCAACCAATTATTAGAAAAAGTTATAAAAACAAAATTAAAATCAATTGGCTTAATAAAAAGCATCGTACTATATTGAAACCATCTCACATTAATAATAAAAAAATAAAAACAGGAGAAACCCATGAGCAAAGAAGGTAAATGCCCGGTAAATCATTCCGCCGGAAGGGGTACAACGAACCGTGACTGGTGGCCAAACCAGTTAAATCTTAACATTTTGCATCAGAACTCAAAAATGTCCAGCCCAATGGATGAAGATTTTAATTATGCAGAAGAATTCAAAAAACTTGATCTCGAAGCAATCAAAAAAGACCTTTATGCATTAATGACCGACTCACAGGATTGGTGGCCGGCAGATTATGGCCATTACGGTGGATTATTTATTCGTATGGCATGGCACAGCGCCGGTACCTACCGGACAGGTGACGGACGTGGTGGAGCCGGTTCCGGTACACAGCGTTTTGCACCACTTAACAGCTGGCCCGATAATGTGAATCTTGATAAAGCACGCTTTCTGCTGCTGCCAATCAAACAAAAATACGGCAATAAAATCTCATGGGCAGATTTGATGATTCTTGCAGGGAATTGCGCGCTTGAGTCAATGGGATTTAAGACCTTTGGATTTGCAGGCGGCCGTGAAGATGTCTGGCAGCCGGAAGAAGATATTTACTGGGGAGCCGAATCCGAATGGCTGGCGACTAGTGACAAACCTAAGAGCCGCTATTCAGGTGACCGTGATCTTGAAAATCCTTTGGCTGCTGTGCAAATGGGACTCATTTATGTAAACCCGGAAGGTCCGGATGGCAATCCTGACCCATTGGCATCAGCGAAAGATATTCGGGAAACTTTCGCCAGAATGGCCATGAACGATGAAGAAACTGTTGCCCTTACCGCAGGCGGTCACACTTTTGGCAAAACACATGGCGCAGGAGATGCTGCCCTTCTTGGCCCTGAGCCTGAAGCTGCTCCTATTGAAGAACAGGGACTCGGCTGGAAAAGTAAATTTGCTACAGGCAAAGGTGATGATACAATCACAAGCGGTATAGAAGGTGCCTGGACACCTAATCCTACTAAATGGGATAATGGTTATTTTGATATGTTATTCGGTTACGAATGGGAACTGACGAAGAGTCCTGCAGGAGCTAATCAATGGGTGGCAAAAAATGTTGCTGACAAAGATATGGTTCCGGGTGCCCATGACTCGTCTAAAAAATACGCGCCAATAATGACAACGGCAGATATGGCGATGCGTATGGACCCCATTTATGAAAAAATTTCCAGACGCTTTCATGAAAATCCGGATGAATTTGCAGATGCTTTTGCTCGAGCCTGGTTTAAACTTACCCATCGTGATATGGGACCCAAATCCCGTTATCTTGGCCCGGAAGTTCCTGCTGAAGACCTTATCTGGCAGGATCCAATTCCTGCAGTAACGCATGAACTGATCAATGATCAGGATATCCATGACCTTAAGGCAAAAGTTCTTGCATCCGGATTATCTGTTTCCCAGTTGGTTTCAACAGCATGGGCATCCGCATCCACTTTTCGTGGTTCTGATAAACGTGGTGGTGCTAATGGCGCACGCCTTCGACTCGCCCCGCAAAAAGACTGGGAAGTCAATCAACCCGATCAATTAGCAAAAGTTTTGAATACACTGGAAGGTATTCAAAAAGATTTTAATTCTGCACAATCCGGCAACAAAAAAGTATCATTAGCTGATCTGATTGTATTGGCCGGTGGCGCTGCAGTGGAACAGGCTGCAAAAAACGCCGGTCATGATATTACGGTGCCATTTACCCCGGGCCGGGCCGATGCCACCCAGGAACAAACCGATGTTGATTCATTTGATGTTCTTGAACCGGCAGCAGATGGATTCCGTAACTATCAGAAAACCAAATATTCTGTTTCCGCTGAAGAATTACTTGTTGATAAGGCACAATTATTAAATCTTACAGCCCCGGAAATGACCGTGCTTGTTGGTGGTATGCGTGTTCTTGACACAAATTTTGGACAGACAAAACATGGTGTCTTTACAGAAAATGCCGGAACACTGACCAATGATTTTTTTGTTAATCTGCTTGATCTTGGTACAACATGGAAAGCGTCTGAGAAAGATGAAGATGTTTTCGAAGGCCGTGACCGCAAAACGGGAAATCTGAAATGGACCGGTACAAGAGTCGATTTGATCTTTGGATCAAATTCGCAGTTAAGAGCTTTGGCTGAGATTTATGGAAGCTCTGATTCTAAAGAAAAATTTGTTAAAGATTTTGTGAAAGCCTGGACCAAAGTTATGAATCTTGATCGATTTGATCTGGCTTAAACAGTTAACAAAACAAGAAATATCTATAGTAAAAATCCCGGCTTCTTTCATTAAAAGTCCGGGATTTTTTATATAAGCTTATCCAAATTCTTTCAATAACTGCTCTGCTTTATCCAGTTGTAATGAAACAAAATAGTAAAACACCTGATCTAGCTTAACTTGTATTTTTGCATCATTTTTGTACTGTTTACGCAGGTCGTATAGTCTCTTTATTTGTTCCAGGTTCTGAACACTGTAACTAACTCCTGTGAATTCCTGAATTTTTTCAAGGAAAGTATATCCAAACTCAACGGTTGGTTCCAGCATTGTACCTTCACCGAAATCGTTCCAGGTTACCAGCTGCAGCATTGATAATCCTGATTGCTCTGCCAGTTGCAGAGTTGACGACAATGTTGCTGTTTCGTTGTGAGCAATTTCCCATCCTACCTGCTCTCCCCAGCCACCTTCTTTATAATAATCGTTAAAACCCGGATAAGCAGCTGCAATTGCAATTTCCTGACCAGGCGCCCGGTTATTATAGAAATTTTCAAGATCGGTAAGATTGTTTTTATAAACCCAGGCAAACTCGCCACGGGCATTACTGCCTGCTTCCATGGATTCGTTCCACAAAGTTAAAAACGCCGGTTTTGGACTGATACCATTGAAAATCTGCGACCATTCCAATTCGGTCTGGAAAAAGCGCGGACCAAATGTTAAAAGCAAAGGACCTCCACCCGCATTGATATATTGTGCAGAACTCCAATAATTTTGCACCATATATTTTATATCTGTTTTTGCAGCAAGAACAGCAGAATTTGCTAAACTGGCATTCACTACATTTTCAGCTGTATAATCTTCGTAAACAATGGAAAATTTCAGCCCAGTCTCATCCAGCATATCAATCAATGCTTCAGAATTTTGAAGATTACGGCTGTAATCATTCAGAACAAATGTACCATACCAATCGAGAAATACGCCATCGATTCCAGCCAGTTTCATTAACAAAAGATGATATTCGATCACATCTTTATCAGCCGAAGAGTATGGACCAATAAGCGGATAATAATGCGATGCAATTTCCCTTTGATTATTAAGATCAACAATATCAGGATTTCGGTTTGCCATGGTCCAGTGGCTGCCCCATTGCCCGTCAATTTCCTTTGAAGCAAACCAGGGCATATAATGCATGTATACTTTTATTGAGTTACTTTTACTGACAGCAACCGGTTCAAACACCTGAAGTGTGAAATCATCTTTTTCAGGGTTTGTGGCTTTATCAGAACAGGCAAAGAATATCAACAAAAGAAAAAACTTTAAAAGGATATTAAGAATTTGCACAGAGATACTTTCGTTATTTGAACACTTATCCATTAATAAGCAAAAAATCCTGCCCCCGCAACAGGGAAGCAGGATTTAGAATTTATTATTTAACCAGTAACATTTTACGAATCTGGACAAAATCACCGGCTTCAATCTGGTAAAAATACACACCGCTCGCATAATGCGTTGCATCAAAGTTTACAAGGTGCGTTCCGGCAGTATGTTTGCCATCGACTAAAACTTTAATCTGCTGTCCAAGCATATTGAATACAGTAATTTTAACAGAAGTATTATATGCCAGGTTATATTCAATCGTAGTTGTTGGGTTAAAGGGATTGGGATAATTCTGTTTTAAGTCAAACGCATTAAGCGGTTTACCCGTTTTCTGTTCAAGACCCGTCACCATCTGGTTAGTATCACCAACCCAGGTATGATACCAATTCTGTGCCCCCTGGTAAGAATTATCATTGTTAAACGGTGAGTAGGACATAATCCCATTACGTACATTCGGACTGTCTGAATCATGGAATGCGATATCAAGCGGCAATTTCATACCATTAACCGGGTGAAAGCGCTTATCGCCTGATGCCCCGTCTTGCAGAAGTGAATCCAGCGGTACCTTTATTTCGATTGACCAATCCGGGTCGAGCGTAACATAAGCATAGTTTTTATTACCATTAAAATAAAGCGGATTGCTCTGGCTGCCAAACTGCTCCGTAAAAACACGGTCAGCCAGGTGAATAAATTTGTAATCCGGTTCTTCCCCGCGTAAGAATCCGTTATGCTTATACATACCTTTATTATACAAACCTATATACACTTCGGCCATATCATCTTCCCAGAAATTGCCAACCGGATCAAAACTGAAGATATCGTCAAATACATCAAATGCCATATACAAAAAGTCGTCATCCACAGCCATAAACACAGCTGAAACAAGATCATTCTCATCTACAAACGATCCGCCCGCGGTGTGACTAACGGTTGCGACAAATTCGAAGGGCATGATATCTGAATCATACCATTCACTTAAATCACCATCTGCCGCAAAATCAGCAGGAGGATTTAATGAGATCGTAGGCACCGCGTCGGCTACATTTTTAATCCCTGAAGAAACCGCAATGGGTCCGACATTTTCAACCTTGTCCACACATTCGACGGCATAATAATAGGTTAGTTCTTTTTCTTTCAGGGGATAGATAAGGTAATGAATAGCTGATTGTGCATCTTCACCCACACCTGCTGCAATCTGCTCAACACCAGGGTCATCCAGCGAATTGATCGGATTCAGGCTGGCATAAACATTATATGTTTCATTGGATTCACCCGGCACATCAATCCATGAAACAAGATTAAAATACTGGGAAACATTTGGCAGAGCGGTAACCTGAGTCGGGGCGTCCGGTGGTGTTTCATCAACCTGACCAAGACTGATCAGCACAACATCATCAAAACCATAGGCTGCCGCTTTGCCATCGTTGGTCCATTTAGAACCAACAAGAACAGCTGTTAATTGGGTGGCTCCTGCCGGCATTATATGCGATGTTGAAAAAAGCTGCCAATCTGCAGAGATACCCTGCGCCACATCTTCCCAAAATTCAATAATAGTACCATTTGCATCTTTTGCTTCCATTTTAAGTGCAGCAAAATCACCACCTGGATATTCTGCAGAAACATCTTTGATCCAGGCACTTAATTTCCATTCATCTTTTTCAGCAACAGCCACAGAAGTCTCACGATAGGCGACAGCCCAGGCATTATCAGCCACACCAATTTCCAGGTAATTTGTACCTGAATGCGACCCGGCCGATTTAACTTCCACATATTCACTTTCAGCCTGTTTATCGCTGGCCCAACCTGCCATACCATCTTCAAATCCCGGGTTTTCGCCAAGTGCATTTTTTGATCCTTTAAGAGTCAGACCGTCAAACAGAAGGGTCCCTGTTGCCACATCTCCTTCTCCTGTTCCGCTTATTGATAATTCAATTCCAAAGCCCTTTATCTTATCCGAATCCAGGAAATCATTTCCAACTATTCCAGCCCAACCGGTGCGGTTGAAAGCTTCACCATTCCAGGCATCAGCCCTTGCTTCAAGCGGAAGTACCCATTCATTCCAGCCGGCTTCCTGGTCCAGAATATATTCAAATGAATAATAATATTCCGTCTGCGAATTACTTGTAACCGATGGAGACGCATGCGACACATCATACAATTCAAACCGGACATGCACCCTTCCCGGCAGACTTTGTGCAACAATATTGTTGTACCAGAAAGCAATACTGTCGTATGCTGAAAAATCCATCACTTCCGAAGCCGGAGCCATATAATCCAGCTTTACATAGCCACCCCAGGACTGGCTATTTTCCACACTCCATTCCATTTTCATAGCTCCTGTGCCTTCTGCATAATTTTCTTCATCCAGAGTCTGGACTATAAAATTTTTAGCAGCATCTGCACCGGAAGTTTCAAACCGGAAATAGCTGGCATCTAATTGTGTATCAAACGACTGAACAACAGCCTGCCCCAGGATCAATCCCGGAACATATAGAACCACTAAAAACAGAATAACAAAATTCTTCATAAAGCCTCCATTAAAGTAATAAATGATAAAACTTCTTTTTTGCAAACCATTAGTTAAACGCTGTATTAATTATCTATTTTAAACCTAATTGCTGTGCCTCCACCGGCAGCCAGCTTTAAAGTTAATTTTGACATGTTTGTCACACTTGTTTCGTCAATGGCGATAGCATAGGGATTGCTTTTCCAATCCGCATCATCGGCATCCCTGTAAATTTGGGCAGTGTAGGTTTTTCCCGGTTCAAGAAAATCTAGAGTGATATCCAGACTTCTGGAATTTTCATCTGAAACACTTCCCAGGTACCAGTCCGCACTATGACGATCTTTCCGAACGATCGTAACATAATCTCCAATTGTCGCGTTGAGAACCCTGGTATCCTGCCAGTCACAGGGAACATCCCGGATAAACTGAAATGGTTTGAGATTTTTTTCATAGTTCTCCGGCAGGTCGGCCGCCATTTGCAGCGGACTGTATAGCACAACATACTCTGCCAACTGCTTGGCAAGTGTTGTATTTACACGATTATTGGGCTTTTCTTTTTCATAAGTTAAATCAAATATCCCGGGTGTAAAGTCCATCGGCCCACCCAGCAAGCGGGTAAAGGGCAGGATCGTTTCATGCTCAGGCGGGTTACCACCATCAGCTGACCAGGCATTAAATTCCTGGCCGCGGGCACCTTCCCGCGTCATCATATTGGGATAGGTTCGGCGCAAGCCTGTAGCCTTGATTGGTTCATGTACATCCACCATAATGTGATATTTGGCCGCTTCATCAACAACTTTCTGATAATGCTGAACCATGTGCTGTCCGTGGTGCCACTCGTTCTGAATTTCACCTTTTTCGTCCATTCTTTTTATGCCGCGTGCATAATTGACATAACCCGTTTTAACAGCTTTTACGCCCAGGCTGTTGTACATCTTAAAACCATCCGTAAGCTGTGCTTCATAGTTCATCACTGCTCCACCGGTTTCATTATGCCCGATCAAACCGACATCTTTGTTCGCTGCATATGCTGTTACCGCTTCGATGTCAAAATCATCATACGCCTGTGTAAAGCTGAACTTATCGCCGTTTTTAATCCAGTCACCATCCCAGCCAATATTCCAGCCTTCCACAAGAACACCTTTAAAACCATACTTCGCTGCAAAGTCCATGTATTTTTTTGTCTTTTGTGTTGTGGCACCGTGTCTTGGCCCCTGGGACCAGGTAGATTTATCCAGGTGCATTTCCCACCAGATACCCACGTATTTGCCGGGCTCAATCCACGAGGTATCACCCAGTTTGTTTGGTTCGTTTAAATTCAGAATAAGGTAAGATGTGATTAGATCACCTGGTTTTTCAGCAATCTGAATGGTACGCCAGGGTGTTTTCATCGGAGCCGATGTCTTTACTTTTACTCCATCTGACCAGGGCACAAGATCCGCTTTTAATGTATTGCCGGGAAGTGATGCGATCGTCATGCTGGCATAGTCAACAAGTGCTGCTTCGTGTATACTAAGATATAAACCATCAGCGGTTTCCATTGTTAATGGTGTGTGAACTGTATCCATTTCACTGATCGGGGTAGATGTGTAAAGGTATTCGTAACGGTTATCCTGGTAAGCTCCAATCCACCAGGCTTTATGGTCTCCGCTTAGATTAAACTCGGTTAACTCATCAAGAATCTCAAAATCTGACAGTGATTTTTGGTCAGGTATTTCGTAGCGAAAACCAACACCATCATTAAAGATTCTGAAAACGATTCTCAGCTCTGCTTCGTTCGCGCCAAGCAACGATATCATCATCTCATTGTAATGATTTCGTATATCCTTAACTTCACCCCAGGGCTGAGTCCATGTTTCATCAAAAGTCGATTCAGATTTCTTTACAAGGCTAAATCCGCTGGTAAAGGCAGGATTATCTTTTAAAACAAATCCTAATCTTGAATCGCTGATGACCCTTTGCCCTTTGTATTCTGCATTGTAATATGGAATGCCTTTTTTAAGCAAAAAAGTGACTTTAATCTGCCCATCTGGTGACGTAACCTGTTCACTGGAACCGCAGGCTGCAAATAACAGCATTGAGAATATGAGACTAAACCATTTAAATAAGTGTAGTATCTTCATGATTTTTCCGGGTTATTAGGTGATTAGAAATGGTATGTTTGTAAACTGCTGTTAGTTATGAAAAAGGCCTTATTCCATTCTCATATTATAGTATCATAGTTTAGGAAAATAATATCCGGCCTGCTTAATCCGGGATAAAACACAATTGCGGGTATGTCAAATAGCTATTTTTGAGATGCCGGTGATTTTAGTGAAGATAAGTATTCAGAAGGAGCAGAACCGTATTCTTTGCGGAAGCAGCGGGTAAAATAATTCAAATCATTGAAGCCAACGTGGTAGGCGATTTCTGTAATTTTCATCTTGCGTTGTTCGAGTAGTTGTACCGCCCGTCTAAGACGAATAGTACGAATAAATTCATGTACCGTCTGACCGGTTAATCCTTTTAATTTCCGGTAAAGCTGTATGCGGCTAATACCAACCATATCACTAAGAACATTTGCATCCAGTTTCCAGTCCGACAGGTTTTTTTCAACTTCCTGTTTTACACGTACAAGGAATTTTTCATCAAGGCTCATCACATTTGAATCTTCCGGTTCCAGAAGTATTTGCCTGCGCAGTTGTTCCCTGAGTTTTTGCTGACGTTTTAACAAATTGGAAACCCGGGCTGACAGTTCTTCCGAATTAAACGGTTTTGGCAAATAAGCATCTGCTCCAAGCTTAATGCCTTTCACCTTTTGTTTTTCTGCTGATTGCACCGTCAGCAGAATGACAGGAATATGACTAGTTTCTTCTTCAGATTTAAGTTTCCCGCAAAGTTCAAAACCATCCATCTCCGGCATTACAATATCACTGATAACGATATCAGGAATAAATTTTCGGGCCTTTTCATATCCTTCACGACCGTTATCCGCGGTTATAATTTTGAAACGATCACCCAAAATATCGGTGATATACTGCTGCACATCTTTCTCATCTTCCACAAAAAGGATCAGGGCAGTATTCCCGTTTTCTGTTTTCAAATCAGTTCTAAAATCATTTACCGGGGCCGGTTCAACCGGGCTGAGATTATCCTGAGTTTTGCGCTCAAGTTCTAATACTTCGGCAGGTAAAAGAACCCTGAAAACAGTACCTGTACCCGGTTCACTATCTACGCGAATTTCACCGTGCAGCAATTCTGCGAGCTCTTTTGTCATGTGTAAACCAATACCAATCCCTTGTGAAGAATGCGCTGCATCCGTTTCTACCTGGTAAAAACGTTCAAAAATATTTTGCAGCTGATCCTTTGGGATTCCTATCCCGTTATCCTGTACAAAAATTTCAATTATATTTTGTTCACCTGTTTCTGAAGGCAAAAAATTTACACCCAGTGTAACTTTACCACCATCGGATGTGAATTTGAAGGCATTTGACAAAAAATTATAAGCAATTTTATCCAGGATATCAGGATCAAACCAGGTTAAGCCGTAATTCATATTTGTGCTGAAATTAAACTCTATCTGGTGCTGCCGGGCATATTCTTTAAATGACAGATAGATATTGTAAACAAATTCGACCAGATCATTTTTAACCAGATTCAGGTTTAAATCAGGTGTTTCAATTTTATAAAAGTCCACGAGCTGACTTAGCAGACGTTGCAGTCTCTGTGCGTTCCTGATGATAAGATTAATCTTGCTTTTTACGTTTTCAGCAACTTTTTCTGAGTTTAGCAGATTCTGCAACGGCCCGACAATAAGCATGATCGGTGTTCTGATTTCATGAGAGACATTGCTGAAGAAACGCGATTTGACCTTATCCAGCTCAGATAACTTTTCCAGTTTCAGATGCTCCATCTCAAGATCATAACGCAATTTCTGCCTGGCCAGACGGTAACGCATAATCATATAGAAAATAATTGAAACTAAAACTACATATAAAATATAGGCCAGCCGGGTTTTCCAAAATGGAGGTGTAATCGTAATTCCTAAGGCAATTCCCTGCTCATTCCAGATCCCGTCGTTATTTGCTGCTTTTACATAAAAGATGTAATCACCGGCATCAAGATTGGTAAAGGTTGCGTTTTGCTGTATTCCTGAATAGATCCATTTGTCATCAAATCCTTCCATTTTATATGCATACTGATTCTTTTCCGGATGCGTAAAATTAAGTGCTACAAATTCTATTGAAAAAACTGAGTGTTTGTATGACAACGTTATATGCTTTGTTACGCTTATGTCTTTCTTAAGAATGCTGTTAGGGCCAATTTCTACAGATTGATTAAAGACTTTCAGATCAGTAAAAACCAGCTTTGGCGGGTGCGGATTAATTTTAACATCTTCCGGGCGAAAAATATTAAAGCCATTGGTACCACCGAAAAGCAATTCTCCTGATGCTGTTTTATATACTGAATTCTTATTAAAATGATAGCCCTGCAGATTGTCTGCCACATCATAATGATGAAAATCCGAAAGAGTACTGTCTATACGTGTTAACCCTTTCAGGGAGCTTACCCATAGGAAACCATTTGTATCTTCAGAAATCCCTGAGATATATTCCGAGATCAGACCGTCTTTTCTCTGCAAAGTTAAGAAAGTCTCGTCTCCCCTGTTCATCAGGTCTAATCCATTGGATGTCCCCACCCAAAAACGTCCCCTATGGTCTTCAAAGAGTGCATGAATCCTGTTATCACTAATTCCATTTTTTACTGACTGATTGTACTGATAGCGCGTGAATGTAATCGAATCATGCTCTGTCTGCATCTGATTTAAACCATCTGTTAAAGATCCTATCCAGAGATTACCCTTTTTATCCTTGTACAGGTTAAAAATATTATTACCGGAAAGGCTGTTTGGATCAGCGGGATTTGAAGTAAAGTTTTTCCAGGTTTTTTTTTCAGGATTATAAACATCAACACCGCCACGGTAAGTTGCGATAAGGATATTTCCACGCCCATCATTTAGCAGATCAAAAATATCATCACTGCTAAGTCCGCTGTTTTTAATGTTCAGATGTAAAAAACCGTTTCGGTCAGAATCAAAAATATTTATTCCGCCATTCCAGGTTCCGGCCCAAAGTCGTCCCTGATCATCATAACACAAACTGAGAACAGCATTACTGCTTATACTTTTAGGATCCGCAGGATCATGTATATAGCTTGAAAAAGTATTTTTTTTACGATCAAAATAATTTAGCCCGCCTCCATCTGTGGCAATCCATAAATTACCGCTCTTGTCTTCGATGAAATCTGTCACAATATTACTGGAAAGCGAACTGGTTGATTTGGTACTGAAGTAGTGTTTAAAGCTCACATTATAAGGATCAATATAATTTATTCCGGCGTTCCAGATTCCAAACCATAGCCTGTTTTGATTATCTTCAATAATTGACCAGACTGAATTGCCGCTTACGGATCTTTCATTGCCCGGATCGTTCCTCAATCTGTAGCGAATGTCTCGCTGCTGATCAAGGACTACCAGTCCTGCATTCTCGCAACTCACCCAAAGATAGTCTTGATGATCAATGTATAAAGCTAAAATCCGGTAGTCACTGAAATATTCATTTTTGTCAATTTGATCTCTAAAACGTTGTGGTTTTACCGCCTGCGGATCGTCACGGAAATTAATTAAACCGGCCTTGTTTGTAGCCAGCCAATACAGACTGTCCTGATCCTGAACCAATTCGTGAAAATGCCATCCTTCTTCACCCAGGGCTTGTTGCTCACCATCGATGAAAATATCAAGGCGGTTCTTGCTATTGTTAAACCTGTACAATTGATTCCAGTATCCAAACCAGATGATTCCTTTCAAATCCTGGTAGATAAAATTATGATACGGATCGCGATTTGGGTCTGTTTTTAAGGTTCCTGTATGAAATCGTTCAAAATTATCAGTCTTTGGATTGAACAGGTGTAAATCTGTGGCAGCAACCCAAACCTTCCCGGCATTATCAACTAACACATCGCTGATATTATTGTTTAAAAGAGAATGGGGATCTTCAGCAGACGAAAAGTATCGAATAAAACGGTCATGCAGCCTGTCGTATTTGTTCAGACCATTTTCAGTGGCAATCCATAAATTCCCCTTATTATCTTCTGCAATCTTGCGTATGTAGTTGTCGGATATGGAAGTGCTGTCTGCCGGGTCGTTTTCATAAATTACCACCTTACTGCCATCATACCTGTTCAGGCCATTTGTTGTTCCTATCCAGATAAAACCCATATGATCCTGGAAAATACAAACACCTGTATTCTGGGAAATCGGCTTCTCAAGTTTCAGAAAATTGAAAGTGTTTGTTTGTGCATATAACACTGAACAAACACTGAATGCATTTAATAAGATGTAGAAGACGAGACGTTTAAACATGAAGATGAAAATATAAATTAAGATGTCTCCATGCAATCTTAAGCGACTGTCATTTCAGTACAAAATACTGGTAAGATTGAAAAGACAAAGTTGTTCCAAGAGTAATTTCATTACCGGAGATAGCATCTGTCCAGGTGCTATTTTGCAACTCTTCAGGAATGCTTAACGAGCGTGTGCGGTTCCTGATATTCACCATCACCAGGATTTCTTCATCATTGTAAATCTTTTTAAATACTACAATGTTGAGATCTTCAAAATTTTGAATTTCACCTTTTCTCAACGCCGGGGATTCTGTATAAACAGCTAATATCTGTTGGTATTTTTCAAGAAATGCGGGATTTGAAGACCAATCGATGGGGTCATTATTAAAAAAAGAAACATTGTCCTGTGTAGCAACTTCCTGACTGCTGTAAATAAGCGGAACCCCACCAAGGTATGTTGAAATGACAAAAGCAGCTATGGATCCATTCGCTCCAAACAGATTTATTGGTGTAGCATCCCATGCAGACTCATCATGGTTGGTTGTAAAACGTAATTTTTGGGCACCGCCGGGTAAACTTCTGTATTCTGAAAGATGCGTTAAATTAATTAAATCTGCCGTGTAGCCATCAATAAAAACATCCTTAAGACCGCTATAAAACTCCCAGCCATAATTCATTTGAAAACCTGCATCAAAATGATCTTTACGCTCTCCTTCAGCCAGGTAAATCAGATCATGGCCTTCTATTTTTTCAAGCGCACTAATCGCCTGCTGCCAGAAATCAAACGGAACCATGTCGGCAGCATCGCAGCGGAATCCGTCCACATTAACATCTTCCACCCAAAAACGCATTGCATCAATCATAGCCTGGCGCATGTCGGTATTATTATAATTGAGATCTGCAACATCTGCCCAGTTTGTTCCGGGGGGTATTATGATTTCACCGGCGCCATTTTGAGAGTACCACGATTTATTGGCAATCCATGGATTATCCCAGGCTGTATGATTGGCAACCCAATCAATTACCACTGCCATTTCGCGGGTATGAGCCTGATCGATAAGCTCTTTAAAATCATTCATTGTTCCAAACTCAGGATTTACTTCGGTGTAATTCTGAACACAATACGGAGAATTAACCGATTTCAGTTCACCAATCGGATAAATAGGCATAAGCCAGATAACATTTACACCGAGAGATTTGATATGATCAAGTTTGTCTATTACTCCCTGGAAATCTCCCGTGTTGCTCATAGCTCGCAGATTTACTTCATACATAACCATATCTTCTGTTGCAGGGATATCAAATGAGATTGGTGTTTCATCGTCTTTTGACTGATTAACAATGTCGTCATCACTGCAGCTTATAAGTGAATATATCGAAAGCAATAATAGGGTAGTTTTTAAAAATATCTTCATCAATTTTCCTGTGTTATCGATTGCCTATTTTAAAAGTAACATTTTTTTCATTTCACTATAGGTCCCTGTTGTCATTTTATAAATATAAGTACCTGAAGGAAAGTCTGATATATTAACTTTAACAGAATATTGTCCTGCCTGGTAATACCCGTCGGTTATTGTTTTCAAAGCCCGACCCTGCAAATCAAATATGGTAATATTTACATGAGATGGTTTCTCCAGTTCAAAGTGAATCTGTGTTTCAGGATTGAATGGATTCGGATAATTCTGAAAAAGCCGGGTTTGAGCTGGAATATGTTCATCTGTTTTACTAAGGGCTGTGACAGTTTCAAACTCAATCCAATTAATATTGAATCCGCCTACGTTACAGACAATCTTTAATGTACTTTCACCGGCTTCCAATACTATCTGCTGTGCAACAGTGGTCCAGTCCTGCCAGCCGCCCGTAACCGGAAATGATATATTATCCAGCGGATTGTCATTTATCTGTATGGTTGCGGTTGTTATATCCTGCTCACTGTCAAATGCGGTACGTTCTGCCTGGGTCATCTGGCCAATTTTTTCGGCAAGGGTCATACGCGATAATAAATCATCAACCCTGTCGTCAATTGCAGCAGTAATATCAAGATATGTTTGCGCGTTTATAAAACTGCCAATTAGAATAATTATAATTGAAAATCTGTGCATCCTTTCTCCAAAACCTTTATTTGATTAAAAAAACCTTCTTTGTTTCCTGAAATGTTTCGCTTTTGATTGTAATAAAATAAATACCGGATGTTTCGGTTACAGCACTCCATTGCAACTGATAACTTCCTGATGCTAATTTTTTATTTAACAGTGCTGCTACTTTTTTTCCAAGAATATCATGCACGGTTATTTCAACTTTTGCCGGATTATCAATTTTAATTTCAAAAGATGTTACAGCATTAAACGGATTAGGATAACAATTACTCATATCTATTTCTCGTGGTGCATGTATCCATTCATCTGTTATCCCGGTAGTGTTACTCAGTGAATCAATCATAAACCGGGCAACCGAAATATCACCGTTTATTATTAAATCAAATACTGAATCAAGGGTCCGGTTAACAGCCATTGAGTTTTTATTTTCCTTCCGTAGATCATAAATCTGTTTGGGAATTTTTAAATCTTCACTTGTATGAGAAAACACTGAATCAGTAAGTTCTACTTTAGTTTCCTGGATAATTTCCAGGTACCTGTATCCAAACTCGCGGGTAGGCTCCACAATAGTTCCTTCACCATAGTCATTCCAGGTAACAATCTGCAGAACATCCGGATTTTTATACAGTGCTTTTGACAATGTATTTAAAAGTGTAAATCCATCCATTGGATCCAGGAACCCGTAGGAATCACCAACCCCGGCTTGCTCATAAATATCATTAAACGTCGGAAATGCACTCGCGACTAGATTATCCCAGTTATCTGATTTCTGGTAAAATGCATTCAGATATTTGTTCAGATCCAGCATGGATAAAACCCCATCAACTGAAGCCCACATAGGTGGCCATGGATACCCACCAACAGCCGCCGTTTCTAAGCGGTTTTCAAGCGTAAAAAAGGCAGGAACCATATCAAGCACAGAGAACAGGTAATCCCAATCTGAACTTTCATAAAAATATTGCGGACCAAAAGTGAGTAAAAGTGGTCTGTCATTCAGCTTTAGATAGGCATCATCCCTGAACCAATTATCCTGTGCATAAAGCATAATATCCCGTCCATGATCCAGCGCATTTTCTGCTTTAAGATAATCATTTTCAACCATATGTTTAACCGTCTGATCTTCATAACATAATGCAAACTTGAGATGTGCTTTTTTTATATAGCTGAACAGACTGTTTGTGCTTTTATTAAGTGTTCCATAGTCCCAAAAATTATCCATGCCGTACCAGTCGACTATTACACCATCTATACCGCTCAGCTTCATTAACAGTACCTGGTATTCTAAAATATCCGGATCCTGCGAATCATACGGCCCGGTCAGCGGGTAATATTGCGAAGCTATATCACGTCTTCCATCCGCTGATATGCTTTCGGGATTAAAATGATTCATTGTCCAGTGCCATCCCCAATAACCACTTACTTCAGGAGTCTGATACCATGGCATATAATGAACCATTATTTTAGTTTCATTTTTAGCAGCTGTATTTTTTTTGGATTGAGGTTCGTGGGATAACAGACCGGATGAAACACAAAAAAGAATGACTATAATTTTTATTACAATTTGCATGAAAATATTATCGATCGGGATATAAATAAATTTATACTGTTGTTCTTTATTTAAACAAAAACTACAATATTATCTCGTATAATAGTTTCAAAAATTAGGATAAATTGCTTGCGGCGTTTTCCGAGCCGGTATTTAGATGAATAGCGCTTAATTTTCAGAATGATTCTCGGAAGGCCAAACAATATGTTTGATGTCATTTTTACCGGAATGCTTGATGGAGTACATCAGGGCATCCGCTTTTTTGATCATAGCATTTAATGATGCCGGAAGACTTAAATATGTAACTGCACCAATGCTGAGCGAAACAGGCCATTGGTGACTCTGCATTTCCCCCATTACAACACTTTTTACACGGTCAAGCAGCAGTGATGATTTTTCAAAGTTTGTATCAGATAGAAGAATTACAAATTCATCACCACCAACCCTTGCCAGCAAATCACTTTGCCTTAAATGATTTTGAATCAGTTCCGCAACTAATTTTAACAACTCATCCCCCACATCATGACCGAATGAATCGTTTACCTTTTTAAAATTATCAATATCAAAATAAACAAGCGTAAGTGGTTTTTTATTGCGCCTTTCTCTTTCCAGTTCTTTTTGAGCATATTGTTCAAAAAAACGCCAGTTTGCCGCTCCGGTGAGTGGATCGGTTAAGGACTTTAATCGTTGATCACCAATAACCCGCTGCAAATAGGACAATAGAAACATGTGAATCAGAAAATATCCGAGCCGGACAGTTGCATTCCAAAACGGAATTAAAATATTTGAATATTGAGAATGGGCAGACAAATCAGCTACTAACCAGATAGCGGCGCTGCTGACTGAAAGAATTATTCCCCCGGAACGTCCAATCAGTAACGTTGCGACAGAAACTGGTATAAGGTAAAAGATTGAAAAAGAAAGTTCGCGACCGGTTAAATAATCAGTTACACCGATAAAGGCAACCAGCATCAGAGACAGTATTATGCCAAAAACTTTATGTTTTGCACCAAATTCCTGGAGTGTCTCTAATAAATTGCTCTGCACTTATTATTATGTCCCTTTAAAATAATCCCATTTATAGAAACTTTTAAGAATTGGTTTTTATTATTTGTAAAAGATAAATTTAGAAAAACTTCAGCTCTAACATCTGGCATAAGGTATGATAAACTGGCAGGTGCAACTCCTGGATTTCTGCAGTATTCGCACCTTCAACCCGGATACAAACATCACAGTATTGTTTTAATTTACCACCAGATTTACCGGAAAGTCCGATTGTCTTAAGACCTTTTGCTTTTGCTGTAATCATTGCATTGAGAACATTTTCAGCATTCCCTGAAGTTGATATTCCCAAAAGAACATCACCTTCCCTGCCATAGCCAACAACCTGCTGTGCAAAGACCAGATGGGGATCAACATCATTCGAAAAAGCTGTATTAAGAGCTGTGTGCCCCGTTAAAGAAATAGCTGTTAACGCAGGCTGAAGTTTTTCTGCCAGATACGTGCCTTTATCCGCAGAGACAGCCTTCAGATTCTTTTTAAGATTTTCAGATAAAACTCTTGTGTGGGCAAAACTTTTCATCAATTCGCCTACAATATGTTCAGAATCTGCTGCACTCCCGCCATTACCGCAAACTAAAAGTTTATTGCCGCTTTCATAACATTTTACAAGAAATTCATAAGCTGTCTTTATATCATCAGCAGATGTAATCAGTAAAGGGTGGCGCTCAATGACCCTATTTAGAACCTGATTAATTATATCATCGTTCATTTATTTACCTTTAATTAATTTCTCAGCAACATCATATCTGAACAGTGATGATTACTACCTTAATTTTTATCCTAAAATAAGTCTAATTCAAAAACTGTTGTCAGACTAAATAAACTTAAAAAATATAAAGTATAATATCTAAAATTCCATCCGCTTTTGTCTATTTTTATCTTAAGGATTTAAATAGTTATTAGGAATTGATATCCTTACTTCAAGCTTATTTCATTAGAATCATTTTTTTAACCTGAACGAAACTTTTTGCCTGAATACGATAGAAATACAATCCGCTGGCCAAACCTGAAGCATCAAAACTTATTGCATGAAATCCGGCTGTTTTAAAACCATTCACAAGTGTAGCGACTCTTTGTCCGCCAGTGTTATAAATTTCAATCTTTACATCGCCAGCCTTTGGCAGCCCAAAACGTATCTTTGTTGTTGGATTAAACGGGTTGGGATAGTTCTGTTCCAGTGTATATTTTACAGGAATCATACTCAGTAATTCATCCAGTGCACTCACCAGGTTTACCTGAACTGTGACTGTATCACTGGCACTTGCAGAACTATCATCGGTTACAGTTATTATAACCTGTACGTCCTTGTCGATAGCAAGTGCGCTTATTTTTAAAATAGAAGTAGTATCATCAAAATCCAGCAACAGGGAATCATTATTTGCGCTAAATTGCCAGGTTAATTTATTTTCTGGTGTATCCACATCAATTACAAAATCATTAACATTCAACACAAAAGATGATGTATCGTCTATCATCACAGTTTGCGGCATGTCAATAAGCTGCGGGGCATCATTCACTGGTTGCACCGTTATTATAACAAGACCCGAATCAGACAATTCACCATCAGTGACTTTAAACTTGAGTGTGTCCATTCCAAACCAGTCCTGCGGGGATGATAAGACAAAGTTGTTGCCGTTTACGGCAGCTGTCACAGATTTGCCATCGGCGAGCGTGTATATTAAAAGACTGTCGGGATTATCTTTGTCATCGACAAAATCATACCAGTCCGTTTTTGCTGAAATAAGCGATTCATCTTCTTTGAAGGACAAAGCCGGGAGAGCGATCACTACCGGGGCATCGTTTACAGCGGTTACAGTAAAACGTGCCGTGTCACTGTCAGCCAACTCACCTGGATCAGTGGCTGTAAATGTGATTGTCTCATAACCGTTCCAGTTTATATCCGGAATCATAATCGTAGCCACGCGGTTAGTAATAGTAACAATCAGATCGGCATTACCGCTGTGTGTCCAGGATATCTGGTCATCACTGTTATCTGCATCACTTACATAATCATCGAGATTGATAGTGGTAAAATTGCCCCCTTCCTCGATGGTTTGATCAGGGATATTTATGACAACCGGCGGATCGTTCTCAGAATTAACAGTAAAAGTTGCTGCATCGCTATCGGATAGATTACCCGGGTCAGTAGCGGTAAATGTAAACCGCCGGATTGGTAATAGTAGTTTACAAAGACGCACTAGCATAGTCCGTCATCCTGAGTCAGCATTATCCATCACGATAGGTGAAATTGACGTTGTCGTTCCTTCATTAATTCGATTAAATGATTACGAATGTTAGCATTCACAGTTTGCGAGATAGAAGCGAGCGTAAGTTGTTTCAGCGTTCCAGTCAGTATAGTGGCTACCCGGTTTACAATACTGACACCCAGACTGGTATTTCCGCTATAGGTCCAGGTCATCTCTGAATCAGCATTATCCACATCACTGACATAGGTGTCTAAATTGATCGTTGTAAAACTGCTTCCTTCATTAATCGTCTGATTGGGAATATCTGCTATTACCGGAGCATCGTTTATTGCATTCACAGTAAAAGTTGCTGCATCGCTATCGGATAGATTACCCGGGTCAGTAGCGGTAAATGTAATTGTTTCAGCTCCGTTCCAGTCAGCATTGGGGGTTGTAATAGTGGCTACCCGGTTTACAATACTGACACCCAGACTGGTATTTCCGCTATAGGTCCAGGTCATCTCTGAATCAGCATTATCCACATCACTGACATAGGTGTCTAAATTGATCGTTGTAAAACTGCTTCCTTCATTAATCGTCTGATTGGGAATATCTGCTGTTACCGGGGCATCGTTTACAGGAGCAATTGTAATAATCACCATCGCAGAATTTGATGTTGCTCCATCATTATCCTTAATCGTATACTCAAATGAATCTGTCCCATAATAATCGGATTCCGGTGTATAAGTTACTATCTCATTGTTTATTTCAGTTTTGCCATGAACAGGATTTTTACTCACAGCAATAGACGAGATATCAATAGTCCCATCCGTATCATAATCATTTTTTGACACTGAAATCTGAACCGACTGATCTTCTGTTGTTTCAGTCGTGTCATTTACAGCAACAGGAGAAGAATTAGGATAATCATATGTTACAATAAGTTCAGGACCGTTACCATCAGGATTGCTCCTTGATATAAAGCGCTTTGCAGTCAATTGGCCACTCTCGTCACCACGTATAATCCAGCCAAAATTACTTGCGGGATCCTTTGCCCAGGTTTGAACATCATTTATCATGGATTCTGTAGAACTCCAGGAGTAAACAGCCGGTTGATCTACAATAACTGAAGCACTTGCTGTTTGGTTAAAATCACCCCCTTTTTCTGTCCACAATGTATTTGGATCATCAGGGATACGCGGATTGTAAAAAGTATGCAGCCAGGTGGCATCACCACTTTGCGCCTGTGCACCGAGACCTTCTCCAATCGGCGCATCCGATGCACCTTCTCCCCAGTCTTGCAACAATGGATAAATGGAGACTGCCTGTGGACCGGAATTTGTCTGGTTCATATTTAGATTTAATGTCACATCCAGAACTTCAACACCATCTGGAATATATTTTTGAAGATCAAACTGTATCAGCCCGCGAACAATTCTGCTTCCACCTTCAGCTCCGTTAACACCTGCAAAAAAGTAGTCTCCAATGCCATTACTCCTGAAATATTGCTGATCAGTATCGTAATATTCATAAATCGTGTTATCCTTTGCGGCAGGAATTACCACCTTTGTTTGCGCAAATACGGACTGAAATGACATGATACAAAAAAGAAAAGTAACATATTTACCCATATAAATCTCCTTCGGATAAAAAAATGAATAATATGCATGCAGCAGAAGAAACAATAAAAATTTCAGAATAGTCGGTAGGCAAAGATATAATCTATTTATTAAAATAAAATGACGAATGTCTCAAAGATGAGCCTTATAAAACCATTTTTTGTGCATTGTTTTTTATTAGAGAATCTGTGGCTGCGTGAATTGTATCGCAGAATGGTTGACCGCTAAAATGCTTCTTCATGAAATGATGAATTATTTTTATTCCGGATGATACAAAACCATTTTTTGATTGATAGGGAATATTCTTACTGAAATTCATACCCTTAATTTGGCCTAAACAAATCTGAATTTATTAACAATATTAATTAAACAACTTTCCATGTTTTCGAAAACTTTACATTAACATATTTTAATTTATCACAACTAATTTTAAACCGAATATAAAAAATGTACAACAAGCCCCTGCATCCGGGATCACTTTAATCGTGGTTCCGGATTTTTTAATTAAATGAAAGTTCTTTTGAAAAAACCAGGGTATTTTTTTATTCTTTTCAATGGCAGGCGGAACTATCGATGGAAATCTCTGTCACAAATTTATTATTTCTGTCAAAGTACAAATAAATTAATTTTATGTTATTATCTATAAAAATCTGACTGTCATAGTTATTACAATACGATTCCATTATTTCAGCCTTTACAAATGCTAAAAATTCAGGATCAATTTCATAAAAATCCGTATCAATATTAACGAGCCTGTTATAAAATGTAAGCTCATTTACACCGGCCTTTACAGAAACTTGCTCTGTTTCGTTGTCAAGCATTAGCGGCAATTGTTGATTATATTCATTCACCATGTCAACTAAAATCTGATTAATGTCTTCATCTTCATTCTTGAAAAAGTTACTAATCTGACGGCTATAGGGTAAAAAGGCAACTGCAACAATCATCACCACAATTATTAAAATATTTTTGATTTTATTCGGTGATGCATCTTTCTCATGCTCTTTGTCTACAAACTTATTAATATCATTAAAAACAAATTCTCCTTTTGCATCTTTTGGCGGACCCGAATAACTAAAATCAGGATATAAGCGAACCTTCTGCCGATGTGCAGAAACAAGTATTGCGCTCAAAAAAATTGCAAACACGATAGTTTCTATAGCTATAGCAATGCTTTTTTCAAAATGACTGCTTTGAAGGAAATAAATAACAAGATGAAATGCACAAAAAACTTCTATAAAAAAATAGGCTCTTGCTTTGTATGCTGCTAATTGAAACAAAACATAAGAATATAAAAAAAGCCAAAGAAAAAATGCCTTCGTATACAAAGTTGTATAAAGCTGAAATAAATGCATAAAAAAGAAAAGTAATAATGAAATAAAGATTAGTAAATTTGCATTTTTAGTTCGTTTCTTTTCAGCTGATGTTGCTGTGCTGTTTATTAGAAAAGCCAATTCATCTTTTTCATTAGTTTTTACAGATAACCTGGCAAAAATATCTTTCCTTGATATTCCTTGTTCAAGATCAGTTTGAATGATCCTTTCATATTCTTTTTGATTTAGTTTGTGAAACCCGAGATTAAACAAAAAGTATCGAAAAAAAATCTCAATATTCATATTCCGGACTCGTATAGTGTGAGTGCTTTTTTGAGTTTTTTAAATGTTAGTTCATAATCAAAAGGATCATCCAGCGAAACATAAAAATAATCAGGTTCATTTTGAGTTAATTCTGCCAGTTCTTTTTTAGTACCCGCTAAACATAGACCTGGAATATTATGATACTGCAATTCCGGGAAAGTTCTAAACAACCAATGTATAGTTTCTATTTGGATTTGATAACCGACTATTCCCCTTTTAAAAAACTTAAAAAATTTTAGCAGCAAATCCATATTGAGCGCAAGTGCATTTTTCTTATTCAATGTTTCCGTTTCCAACAATATCTTATCAATTTTTTTGTTGATTTCACCTGCATCAACCTTCCGGGATAAGATGTAAGCGGTATTGATCATTAAATCGGTATTTGAAATTGGATAGGGTTTTGTATCACTTTTTCGAATCATTTCACCATTTGAATAAACCCATTCCCGAT
Source organism: Calditrichia bacterium (assembly GCA_020635035.1). GTDB lineage: Bacteria > Calditrichota > Calditrichia > Calditrichales > J004 > JACKAO01. The sequence goes on along the minus strand of JACKAO010000012.1, from coordinate 2,100 downwards.
CTTTTAAAAACATACCCTTAAGTTCCTTCAGGTAATTCAACGATTTATTAAACAAGTCCAAATGCGTTTTTATTTTATTAATCTCATAACTATACACATCAGGCGCGATTGCTAATTGCCCGGCTTCATGTGCCAATCCGCCTAACATAAACATCAGATCATCTTTATAAATCTTGATTACTGAGTATATTTTTAACTGTACACTTCTGGCAAGTAAATCAGGTAAAGTCTGTGATTCTTGAACTAACCTATGTATATTTATAGCAAGAAAATCTTTCATGGAATACAAACCGCTTACTAAATTTTTTATCTTTGAATATATCTATTGGGACTTAAGCTCCAATCGTTCTGTTCAATTTCAGCAAAAGAAGAAACTTTACATACACCTTTAATATCCATGTAAGTTTCAGAAATTTTATTTGTATAAAACCAATGAAGCACATCAATGGTGCATGCGAATTCTGGAAGATATCTTACATAATTCAATGTCTTTATTCTAAATAAATGCTTGCTTATGCTTTGTATCCTTTGAGAATCTACTTTTTTCAGTTCTTTGTATTTGGACTTGAATAACTTTTCAATATTTGCCAGTTCTTTGAAAAAGTTATTAATTTCTTTTCGAAATATATCCCTGTTTTTTTTAAGGAAATCGATATTGTCTTCATTTAATTCAATGTTAAAAGACGGCAGAATAATTTCCCTTGCCCATTCCCTGTATAAAAAGGCAGTATCACGGATTTTTTTAGTTGCATCATCCAACCCTTTATTAAAATTTTCTAAAAACAGTTTCCACTCAGAACTTAAAACCTGACCTTTTTCCTTCACTAAATCTTCAATCATAAATCTTATAAGCGCCAGATGTCCACCTAAAAGAAAATGACTTTCATTTAAATCATGATATAAGATCTGGAAGTAATGTTTTATAAAGAATTCTAAAAAGGTATTATCTTTTCTGTAGAGTAAAATTAGCAGAAATATCTGCATAACAGATACTGGTGTATAAAAAGTACCAGGAATTATTCTGAGATCGTTTTCAAATGTAGCTATATCGATAAAGAATATTTTATCGAGACAAGCAACATTTTTCTTTTTGTTTAATAGCCAAATTGTTTTTGGTTCAGAAAAAGTCCCATAGTATTCAGATATTGAAATAACTATATCTACTGCGTTTGATTTAATAATATTCCTGCGTATTACCTGTTCTTCATTCTCGTTGATCGAAGCCGGCAGGAAAATTGCAGCTTTTCCTTTTTCATTTAGAGCAGAATAGATGTGCTGTATAAGAAAGTAGTGACTGTTACTTTTTTCCGGGTAACCAAATGGAAAGCTATTTCTTTCCTCTACTGTTTTATTTTGCCAATTTTCGTCTGATAAATAATTTGAAATAGCATAGTCAAATCTATTATTAAACTTAGACGGATCAGCATCTGAGAATCTGCGTTGTTCTATCTTTCCGTTTACTTTATTTATAGCAAAACTTAATACTGTCAGTTTGTAAAGAAATGGATCAGGTTCAAGACATTCTATGTAAGGTAATTTCTCAAGATATCCTAAATTTCTCTTAAGCAATCCTAAATCAGATAAAGGGAAATATAGCGTTCCATTATTATAAAAAAACGACATTTGCACCAGTTTACTCAGTATCTCTGGCACTAATTCTCTGTCTTTATATTTAACGTTATTGCTATAATATTTACAAAGCAGATAGTACCACGCATGATTTAAATCTTCAGGAAACGCCAGGCTTTTGTGATTAAATATGTCAAGAAGCGTTTTTAATTCATCATCGGAAAGTATATCATAATTTTTTGGCAGAACTTCAATGTCGGCTTTGAGATTTTCTTCAAGTCCAATCATTTTTTGATTTAATTCAACGGCTACATTTTGCTTTGAAGTTTTTTTTTGCAATTTTGCATACACATTTGAATCTGTCTGTCTTAAAAACAATACTCCCATAATTTGCAGGAAAGTGTCCTGATCACTGGCCGGATTATGCGGGAACAGCTTTAGTAATTTGTCCCAAAAGTGTTTTTTATTAGTCTCTTTAGTCATCGGGATAGAATGCCGGATCTATTTTACCAGCAGCATTTTGCGTGTTTG
>JACKAO010000011.1 GCA_020635035.1 Calditrichia bacterium | reverse complement strand
CGAAGGAAGTTAATTGTGGCTAATCAAAGTATTCGTATTCGCTTAAAAGCCTACGATCATAACTTGATAGATAAATCAACAGATAAAATTATCAGAACGGCGCGTGCAACAGGTGCTGCAATTTCCGGCCCGATTCCTTTGCCGACAGATAGATCTGTTTATACGGTTTTAAGATCACCGCATGTTGATAAAAAATCTCGCGAGCAGTTTGAGACACGTATACATAAGAGATTAATTGATATTCTTAATGCTACCGGCAAAACAGTAGATGCTCTTATGAAATTAGAACTGCCTGCAGGCGTTGATATAGAAATTAAAACCTGATGAAATGAGAGTTGGAGATTAAAATGCAAGGTATCTTAGGTATCAAAAAAGGAATGACTCAGGTTTTCGATCAGCAAGGTCTTGTTGTACCTGTTACAATTATTGAAGCGGGTCCATGCTTTGTTACACAGATCAAAACAAAAGAAACAGATGGTTACAACAGTGTTCAGGTGGCATTTAAGGACAAAAAAGAGTCCCGTGAGCAAAAACCTTTAAAAGGACATTTCGCTAAAGCTGGTGTAACCCCTAAAAAATTTATAAAAGAATTTCAGTTCAGTGACCAGGCGGAACTTAAAGTAGGTGCTGAAATTAAGGTTGATCGTTTTAAGGCAGGTGATATTATTGTTATCGCCGGTACTTCAAAAGGTAAAGGCTTTCAAGGGGTCATGAAGCGGCATGGATTTGGTGGCGGACAGCAAACTCATGGCCAGTCTGATCGTTTACGTGCACCGGGTTCTTTGGGTCAAAGTTCTTATCCTTCACGAGTTTTTAAAGGCCTTAAGATGGCCGGACGTATGGGGAATGACAGGGTTACACTTAAAGAAGTCCAGGTTGTTAAAGTTGATGCAGAAAATAACCTTATGTTTGTAAAGGGTTCATTACCCGGAGCTAAAAATTCTCTGTTAGAGATTAAAACCAGATAAATGGAAGTTAGAAAATGAATTTGCCCATATTTGATAAAGATGGTAAAAAAACTACCAAGAAAGCTGAATTGAATGACAGCGTATTTGCCTGTGAAGTCAACGAACATGTCGTCTGGCTGGATGTAAAGTCTATTCAGGCGAACAAACGTCAGGGCACACACCAGTCCAAAGGTAGATCATATGTTTCTGGCGGGGGGCGTAAACCGTTTAAGCAAAAAGGAACCGGCCGCGCTCGTCAGGGTAGCAGTCGTGCACCACATCATGTTGGTGGTGGGCGTGTTTTTGGTCCAAGTCCACGCACTTATAGCAATAAAATAAATAAAAAAGTTAAATTGCTTGCCCGAAGATCAGTATTAACGGATAAAGCTCAGAATAAACAAGTTTACATTGTTGAAGATTTTAATTACGATGTACCAAGGACAAAAGATATTACGGGATTCCTTAGCACATTGGAGTTGTCTTCAAAAAAGGTACTCATTATCACATCAGAATATGCACCAAACGTGTATAAGTCGGCGACAAATATTTACAATGTAAAAGTATTACAAGATGTGTCGTTTTCCACTTACGATCTGTTAAGATCAAATGCTGTGATTATTCAGGAAGGCGCACTTAAAAAAATTAATGAGGTACTTGGCGCATGAAAACCAGAATTACATTAGTCAGACCATTATACACTGAAAAAATGGCAGGTCAGCAGGAAGCGCTTAACAAGTACGCTTTTCAAGTTGACAGAGATGCTAATAAAATTGAAATAAAAAAGGCAATTGAAACCAAATTTGAAGTTAAGGTCAAGTCCGTTAGAACAATGAATCTTAGCGGAAAAATGCGCCAGCAAATGACTCGTCAGGGGCGATTCAGCGGGCGCAGGCCAAACTGGAAAAAAGCAATTATTACATTGGAACCAGATTATAAACTTGAGCTGTTTGACAACGCTTAAGATTCTGCGGAGAATTTAAATGGGTATTAAAAGTTTTAAACCGATTACACCAGGACAACGCTACAAAACAGTTAGTGATTTTGCTCAGATAACAACAGATTCGCCTGAGAAATCATTAATACTTTCCATTAAAAAGAGTGGTGGACGTAATAATCTTGGACGTGTTACATCCTGGCACAGAGGTGGTGGTCATAAAAGACGCTATCGTAAGATTGATTTTAAAAGAAGCAAGTTAGATATACCGGGTAATGTTGTTAGTATTGAATATGATCCAAACAGAACTGCACGTATTGCTCTCATTACGTATGCAGATGGTGAGAAAAGGTATATACTTGCACCAGATAAATTAAAAGTTGGTGATATTGTAAAAGCTGGTGAAGCGGTTGAAATAAAAGAAGGAAATGCTCTTCCTTTAGAGAAAATCCCCGTAGGTTTAATGATTCATGCAATAGAACTTAAACCATTAAAAGGAGCACAATTATCAAGAAGTGCTGGAACTTCTGCACAGTTACTTGCAAAAGAGGGAAAATTTGCTCTTATTAAATTGCCTTCGGGTGAAGTTCGTAAGGTCCCGCTCAATTGCTATGCTACTATAGGAGTTGTTTCAAATATTGACCATATGAATATATCCATCGGTAAAGCAGGTAGATCGAGATGGATGGGTAAAAGACCAAATGTAAGAGGTGTTGCAATGAACCCCGTTGATCATCCTATGGGCGGTGGTGAAGGTAAAACTTCTGGTGGACGTCATCCTTGTTCACCCTGGGGACAACTGTCAAAAGGTTTAAAAACGCGTAAAAAAAATAAACCATCCAATTCTCTTATTGTAAAAAGGCGCACTAAGTAAGGAGCTGTTTAATGGCACGGTCTATAAAAAAAGGACCTTATATTGATCTGAGCTTGGAAAAAAAGATCAATAAATTGAATGATGAAAACAAAAAAGTGGTTGTAAAAACTTGGGCAAGACGCAGCACGATTCCGCCGGAATTTGTTGGTCATACTATTGCTGTACATAATGGAATTAAATTTATTCCCGTTTACATTTCAGAAAATATGGTGGGTCATAAACTTGGCGAATTTGCACCTACACGTACCTTTCGTGGTCATGGTGGCAAAATGGCTGAGAGAATGACAAAGCTTAAATAAATAAAGGAAATTAAAAAATGCAGGCAACGGCACGCACAAAATATGTTCGAATGTCGCCATTTAAAGTAAGGCGTGTACTGGAGTTAGTAAAAGGTAAAACAGTTCAGGAAGCGCTTGACGTATTGCATTTTACCAGAAAGAATGCAGCGACGCCTATCTATAAGACGATTCATACAGCATACTCTAATCTTTCCAATCAGGAAGAAAATGAGCGTTTTGATATGAGTGATGTCGTTATTAAAAATGCATATGTTGATGGCGGTTCAGTTATTAAGAGATTTCGTCCAATGTCAATGGGAAGGGCAGGAAAGATCAGAAAAAGAACTTCTCATATAACTATTATAGTTGAACTTTAAAGGTATCCTAAGGAGTTTATTTTGGGTCAAAAGGTAAATCCCGTTGGTTTAAGGCTTGGTATTATACGTGCCTGGAACAGTAGCTGGTTTGATGAAAAAAACTTTGCTCAGAAGCTGGAAGAAGATTTAAAACTTCGTAAATATATTAAAAACCGTTTAAACAAAGCCGCTGTTTCTAAAATTGAAATTGAAAGAACAGCAAAAAGAGTGATTTTAACGGTACATACGGCACGCCCGGGCATTGTAATTGGGAAAAAAGGAGCTGAAGTCGATAAGCTTCGGGAAGAACTTAAAGCGCTTACCGGCAAAGATGTTCAAATTAATATAAATGAAATTAAAAAGCCTGAACTTGATGCTTATCTGGTTGCCGAGAATATCGCCCGCCAGTTAGAAGGTAAAGTTAGTTTCAGGCGTGCTATGAAAAAAGCAATTACTTCAACAATGCGTCTTGGTGCTGAAGGTATTAAAATAATGTGTGGCGGCCGTTTAGGTGGAGCTGAAATGGCTCGTACTGAACAGTATAAAGAAGGACGTATTCCTTTGCACACATTACGTGCCGATATAGACTATGCAACTTTTACATCGCACACGACCTATGGTGCTATTGGTGTAAAAGTATGGATCTTCAATGGTGAAGTAATCGGGAAAAGATAATCGAATAGATTGGTTCAGGAGATAAAAAATGTTAATGCCCAAAAGAGTTAAGTACCGTAAAAAACAACGTGGAAGAATGAAAGGAAATGCACAACGCGGTGCAGAGATTTCATTTGGTACTTTTGGCTTGAAAGCAATGGAATCTGGCTGGATTACCAGCCGGCAGATTGAAGCAACACGTATTGCAATAACACGACATATAAAACGTGGTGGTAAAGTGTGGATACGTATTTTCCCGGATAAACCGGTAACAAAAAAACCGGCTGAAACACGAATGGGAAAAGGAAAAGGTTCTCCGGAATATTGGGTTGCTGTTGTGCGGCCAGGCAGAATTTTGTTTGAACTTGAAGGGGTAAGCTTTGATTTAGCAAAAGAATCTATGAGACTTGCCGCTCATAAATTGCCAATTAAAACAAAATTCGTTTACAACGAACAACAATAAAACTGGGTAAGAAATGAAATCTAAAGAAAATTACAAAGACATGGAAGCTGATGAATTGCAGGAGCGCTTGGTGGAAAGGGTTGAAGAACTTGAAAATCTTCGCCTGCAGCAAGCAACGCATCAGATAACAAATCCGATTCGTATTAGGTATATCCGCAGAGATATTGCACGGATTAAAACAATAATGCATCAACAGAAATCAGCAAATCAGGAAAGTTAAGATACATGAGCACTCGTAATCTAAGAAAATCCCGTGTTGGTAAGGTTATCAGCAATAAAATGGATAAGTCCATTACGGTAGCTGTTGAAAGACGTATTAAGCATCCTATTTATGGAAAATTCATAAAAAAAACAATCAAGCTGCATGCACATGATGCAGAGAATACCTGCAATGAAGGTGATCTTGTAAGAATTATGGAAACGCGTCCACTATCTAAAATGAAACGCTGGCGCTTAGTAGAAGTTGTTGAGAAAGCTAAATAATATTTTCTAGGAATTAAAAATGATTCAAGAAGAAACAAGACTGACAGCAGCAGACAACTCTGGAGCACAAAAACTTCAATGTATTCGTGTTCTTGGTGGATCTCGCAAAAAATATGCAACGATTGGTGATATAATCGTTATCTCTGTAAAAAGTGCTATACCTGGCGGTAACGTAAAAAAAGGTAGTGTTCATAAAGCCGTTGTTGTCCGTACAAAAAAGGAAATAAAACGCGGAGACGGAAGTTATATTCGCTTTGATGAAAACGCTGCCGTTATTCTTGATAACCAGAATGAGCCACGCGGAACTCGTATCTTTGGACCTGTTGCCAGAGAGCTCAGAGAAAAAAAATTCATGAAAATTGTATCATTAGCGCCTGAAGTTCTTTAAAACAGGAAAAAGAAATGAAAATTGTAAAAGAAGATACCGTAAAAGTAATTAAAGGCAAATACAGTGACCGTGGTAAGATTGGGAAAGTATTGAAAGTGTTTCCTAAAGAAAATAAGGTTATTGTTGAAGGTGTCAATATTGCAAAAAGACACTCAAAGCCAACGCAGAAAAATCCACAAGGTGGAATTATTGAAAAAGAAGCACCAATTCATGTGTCTAAAGTATTGTACTATTCAAATAAATTTAACACGACCACTCGAATTGGTTATAAGTTCCTGGAAGACGGAACTAAAGTAAGATATTGCAAAAACCCCGCTTGTCAGGGTGAGATTATAAATTAACAGGGAATGCATGAGGTAAAAATGTCGACTTACGTTCCACGACTTGCAAAAAGATACAAAGAGGAAGCAATTCCTCATTTGATGAAGAAATTTGAATACAAGAATATCAATGAAGTTCCAAAACTGGTAAAAATCAGTTTGAATATGGGTGTTGGTGATGCTATTCAGGACTCAAAACATCTTGATGCCGCTGTTCAGGATCTTACAACAATTAGTGGTCAAAAACCCGCAGTTCGTGCTGCAAAAAAATCTATATCTAACTTCAAACTCAGACAGGGGATGAAAGTTGGTTGCATGGTTACTCTACGCAGTAAAATGATGTGGGAATTTATGGATCGTTTTATTTCAGTTGCAGTACCACGCGTCAGAGACTTTCGTGGATATTCTGATAAGTCATTTGACGGACGCGGTAATTATTCTATGGGAATTCGTGAGCAAATCATTTTCCCGGAAATAAATGTTGATAAAATTGATAAAATTCGTGGTATGAACATCACATTTGTTACAACTGCAAAAACAGATGAAGAAGCCTATGAATTGTTATTTGCTATGGGTTTTCCATTTAGAAAAAATGTTAATTAGCAACGAGGTTAAAATTGGCTAAGAAGTGTTTGGTTATTAAAGCAAAGAGAAAACAAAAATTTCAAGTACGTGAATATAATCGCTGTAATCGCTGCGGACGTCCGCGTGCCTACATGCGTAAATTCGGTATATGCCGGATTTGTTTTCGCGATTTATCTCTTCAGGGTGAAATTCCTGGAATTACAAAAGCAAGCTGGTAGCATCGGAGGAATATTTTAAATGGCAATGTCTGATCCAATCGCAGATTATCTGACACGTATTCGAAACGGCCTTCATGCCAAAAAGAACTACGTAGATGTTCCTGCATCAAATATAAAGCGAAAAATATCGCGCATATTACTTGAGCAGGGATTTATAAAAAAATATATCATTATAGATGATGGTAAACAGGGAATTATTCGTCTTTGGCTTAAATATGATGAGTTAAATGCACCTGTAATCCATAATATTAAAAGGGTTAGCACTCCAGGGAAAAGACATTACGTTTCTGTGGATGAGCTTCCCAGAGTAAAAAATAATTTAGGTATTTCAATCCTGACTACACCAAGAGGTGTAATTACAGCAAGAGAAGCTTTACGCCAAAATGTTGGTGGTGAAGTTTTATGTCAGGTTTGGTAGAAAATCAGAGGATAGAACCGTGTCGCGAATTGGAAAACTACCCGTTGATGTACCGGGAAATGTCAGTTTAACTTTAAATAATAATTTGTTAGAAATTAAGGGACCAAAGGGTACCTTGACGAAACAATTTAATTTAAAGGTTAATGTTGAGCAGAAGGATAGCCAGATTGTTGTTACCAGGAAAAATGACAGCAAAGAAAGCCGCAGTTTGCATGGTTTAACACGTGCGCTTGTCGCAAACATGGTTGAAGGCGTATCGAATGGCTTTACCAGAAAACTCGAAATAGTTGGAGTTGGGTACAAGGCAGAAATGAAAGGCAAAAATCTTTTATTAACAATTGGTTATTCTCATCCAATAGTTGTTGCTGTACCTAATGATATCACAATAAATACACCAACACCAAATGAAATTGAGATCTCCGGTATTGATAAAGAAATTGTAGGAAAGATTGCTGCAAAAATCAGGAGTTTCAGAGAACCCGAACCTTATAAAGGTAAGGGTATAAAATACGCTGGCGAACAAATCAGACGTAAAGCAGGAAAAACAGCAGGTAAATAATTGCAGGCGAGAAATAAAATGGCAAATAAAAGTAAAGTATTCGGTACAAAAGAAAGACCCCGTTTGGTTGTATATCGCAGTCTTCGCTATATACATGCACAACTGGTTGATGATTCTTCAAACAAGGTTTTATTTGGTCTTATGGACAACAGCAAAGAAGTGAAAGCAGAATTAAAGAAAGCTAAGACAAAGACAGAAAAAGCTGCTGTTGTTGGTGAAATCCTTGCAAAAAAGGCAAAAGATAATAAAATAGAAAAAGTCGTTTTTGACCGAAACGGCTACATTTATCATGGTCGGGTTAAAGCACTTGCAGAAGGTGCTCGTAAAGGCGGACTTGAGTTCTAAATAGGAGAATTACCGTGCTGGAAAGAATTAATCCAGGTGAAATAGAATTAAAAGAAAAAGTAGTATATATCAACCGTGTAGCCAAAGTACTTAAGGGTGGAAGAAGATTTTCTTTCAGTGCTATAGTTGTTGTTGGTGACGGAAATGGTATTATCGGACTTGGGCTGGGAAAAGCAGGCGAAGTAATTAATGCAATTTCCAAAGCAACAGATCAGGCAAAAAAGAATCTTGTCAGGGTGTCATTATTGGATGGTACAATTCCTTATCCGGTTAATGCCAAGTTTGGTGCTGCAAAAGTTATGTTGAAACCCGCATCACAAGGTACTGGTGTTATTGCGGGTGGTCCGGTACGTGCTATTTGTGAAATGGCCGGTGTTCAAAATATTCTTACAAAATCCAATGGCTCATCTAATCCGCATAACTTGAGCAAGGCTACTTTTTTAGCTTTAAGAGATATGTTAAGTGCTGAAGTGGTCGCACAAAGACGCGGACTAACCATCAATCAACTTTTTCATGGTTAAGGATTTAGAAGGTAAATACAATGGCAAAATCAAAAGAAAATAAAGTAAAAATTACCCAAACTAAAAGTTCGATCGGGTATAATATTAAACAAAAACGAACCCTTGAAGCACTTGGTCTGCGTAAGATGAACCATTCGGTTACATTAGTTAACACGCCACAGATACAGGGTATGATAACAAAAATTCAGCATTTAGTTGCTGTTGAAGAAGTAAATTAAGGTATTGGGATAATCATGGATTTAAGTACTTTAAAACCGCGCCCTGGTTCAACAAGAAAAACAAAAAGACGTGGACGCGGAGAAGGCTCAGGACTTGCTGTTACAGCAGGTAGAGGACATAAAGGATACGGCTCACGTGGTGGAGCAAAACAAAGAGCCTGGTTTGAAGGTGGACAGATGCCATTGCAGCGTCGTTTACCCAAATTTGGTTTTACCAATATTAATAAAGTCGTTTACCAGGTGATAAATGTTTCTGATTTACAGGAAACAGAAGCTAAAGAAATAACACCGGATACACTCTATGAATTAAAGATGATTCGTAAAAAAAGAATACCGGTGAAATTGCTTGGTAACGGTGAAATAACAAAAAAAGTTGATATTAAAGTAAATGCTGTAAGTAAATCTGCCCGTGAAAAGGTAGAAAAAGCAGGAGGCTCAGTTACTTTATTATGATTTTAGAATCATTCCGCAATATTTTTAAGATTGCTGATCTCAGAAAACGGGTGTTATTTACAGTAATGATTCTTGGTGTTGAAAGAATTGGTACGCATATTGTTACACCCGGGATAGATACTGCTGTTCTGGCGGAAGGCTTCCGTAATCTTCAGGGTACGCTTTTTGGATTATATGACTTATTTGCTGGTGGTGCTTTTCAGAAAGCTGCAATTTTTGGTTTAGGAATAATGCCCTACATCAGTGCTTCAATCATCATACAGCTTCTTGGGGCGGTTTTTCCATATTTTCAGAAGCTTCAAAAAGAGGGTGATGAAGGACGTAAAAAGATCATCCAGTATACACGTTATGGAACTCTGGTTATTTCAGCTGCGCAGGCTGCAGGTGTTGCTTTTTTCTTGCAAAGTATTCAGATAGCAGATGGAAGATTAGCAGTACCCAATCCTGGAATTGGCTTTGTAATTTTAACAATGATTTCAATGACATCAGGTACAATGCTTATCATGTGGCTTGGTGAGCAGATTGATGACAGGGGTATCGGTAACGGAATATCTTTGATTATTTTCATTGGTATTATATCACGTTTACCTTCTGCAATTAGCCAGGAATTTGTTCAGTTTTCCAGTGGACAACGGCATTTACTTGAAGAGTTTTTCCTGATAGCGTTGGCATTCGGAATTATATATGTTGTAGTACTGTTGACCCAGGGAACAAGAAAAATCCCCGTGCAATATGCAAAAAGAGTTGTTGGAAGAAAAGTATATGGTGGTGTGAATACACATTTCCCAATGAAAGTCAATACAGCTGGTGTTATGCCCATCATTTTTGCTCAGGCACTTATGTTTGTGCCGCAGACTCTTTTAATGTTTACTCCGGATAATGATTTTTTTATAACACTGCAAGGCTGGTTTTCTGTTGATTCCTGGTTTTACTGGATCTTTTATGGTTTGATGATTGTGTTTTTTACATACTTTTATACAGCTATAGCACTAAATCCAGTTGATGTAGCAGATAACCTTAAAAAACAAGGTGGATTTATTCCAGGAGTGAGACCGGGGAAGAAAACATCCGAATTTTTAGATAATATCCTTACAAGAATTACTTTACCGGCATCAATTTTTCTTGCTGTAATCGCAATTATTCCTGCGATGTTAGCAAAATGGTTGGGTATACCATTTAGTCTTGCTGCATTTTTTGGTGGAACAGGTTTGTTAATTATTGTGGGTGTTGCATTGGATTTTCTACAACAAGTTGAATCCCAGCTTTTTGAACGTCATTATGACGGATTCATGAAATCCGGTGCGATAAAAAGCAGAAGAGGATAGGAAGGTTTCTTTTGTCAAAAAAACAAGAAGCAATTCGTGTTGATGGAATAATTAAAGAAACTTTACCCAATGCGTCTTTTATTGTAACACTGGAAAATGGCCACGAAGTGCTGGCTTATATATCCGGAAAGATGAGGATGCATTTTATAAAAATATTACCGGGTGATAAAGTAAGTATGGAATTATCCCCATATGATTTAACACGTGGAAGAATCGTTTACAGATACAAATAAGGTATAAAAAGATGAAAGTACAGGCATCGGTAAAAAAAGTTTGCGACGGATGTAAAATCATCCGCAGGCGCGGGGTTGTACGTGTTATTTGCAGTAAAAATCCACGTCATAAACAACGCCAGGGTTAAATTTTAAGGAGAGTATAGATTGGCACGTATAGCAGGTGTAGACTTACCCAAGAATAAAAGAACTATTATTGGTTTAACTTATATATTTGGGATTGGTAAAGCTTCAGCACAGAATATTTGCGCAAAAAGTGGTGTTGATGAAAGCAAACGCGTAAAAGATCTTACTGAAGATGAAGTTGCCAAAATCAGGAAAATTATACAGGATGAATACAAGGTAGAAGGTTCTCTTAAGACTGAAATTAATATGAATATTAAACGTTTAATGGATATTAATTCAGTTCGTGGATACAGGCACCACAGAGGATTACCTGTTCATGGGCAAAGAACAAAAACAAATGCCCGCACCCGTAAAGGCCGTAAACGCCTTGTAGGTGGTAAGAAAAAATAATTATTGGAGGTAAAAGTTGGCATCACCCAAAGCAAAAAAACGTACTAAGAAAAAATCAGTTGAACCTCATGGTAAAGCTCACATAAAAGCTACTTTTAACAATACTATAATTTCTTTAACAGACAATTATGGTAATGTGATATCATGGGCAACAGCGGGAAAAGTAGGTTTTAAGGGTTCAAGAAAGAATACCCCTTTTGCAGCACAGGTTGCTGCAGACAATGCAGCTAAAACCGCAAAAGACATGGGTCTTAAATCAGTTGATATCGAAGTAAAAGGTCCTGGATCTGGACGGGAAGCCGCAATTCGTTCGTTACAGGCTGCCGGTTTGGAAGTAATGTCAATTAAAGATGTTACTCCTATACCGCATAATGGTTGCAGGCCTCCTAAGAAAAGACGCGTATAAAATACTGGAGTTTTGAATGGCACGTTACACCGGTCCCAAGGGAAAATTGGTCCGAAAATTTGGCGAAAACATATTTGGAAATCCAAAGTTTGATAAAGTTTTAAACAATAAACCTTACCCTCCTGGACAACATGGTATGGGTAGGAAAAAAGTTTCCGACTATGGAATTCAGCTAAAAGAAAAACAAAAATTAAAAATAATGTATGGGCTGCTCGAAAAACAGTTCCGTAAATATTTTAAAAAAGCAGAACGTATGAAAGGTGTTACAGGGGAAAATCTTCTGTTATTGCTTGAAAGCCGCCTTGATAATACTCTGTTCAGACTTGGATTAGCAGTTTCCCGGTCTCAGGCCAGGCAATTAGTTTTACACAGGCATATAACTGTTAATGGTAAAGTCGTAAATATACCTTCATATCTTCTAACTAAAGGGGATACAATTCAGGTACGTGAAAAAAGCCGCAGGTTGGCCGTTTTTCATGAATCATTGAAAAAAGTCAGGGCAGAAAATATGTACCCATGGCTAAACCTGGACAAAGCGCATTTATCAGGTGAGTTTTTGTATGCGCCGCATCGTGAAGAAATACCTGTAAATGTTCAGGAAAATATGATTGTTGAGTTGTATTCTAAATAAAAATTAATCTTTCAAACACATAGGTGAAGAATGAGCTGGTCTAATTTACAAATGCCAGAACGTATTGAATTAGAAGAATCAACATATACTGATACCTTTGGACGTTTTACCGTTCAACCGCTTGAAAAAGGATATGGTGTAACTGTAGGTAATATGTTGAGAAGAGTGTTAATCTCATCATTGCACGGAGCAGCAATTACATCAATTAAAATTAATGATGCTCAGCATGAATTTACTCAGATCGAAGGTGTATACGAAGATCTTACAGAGATAATTCTCAATCTGAAGCAAGTTAGAATAAAACTCCTTAATAAGAGACCTGATAAAATTAATTTGTCGTTGAAAGGTCCAATGGAGTTTACTGCAAAACTTTTGCAGGATGAAACTAATGATTATGAAATTTTAAATCCTGATTTACACATTGCAACATTAAATGAAAAAGCAAAGGTAGATTTTGAGTTAAAAATTGGTAAAGGAAGAGGCTATGTTACTGCTGAAGAGAATAAAGAGTCAGATCAGCCAATAGGTGTAATTCCTATTGATTCAATCTTTTCGCCAATTTTAAACGTGAAATATTTTGTTGAAAATACCCGTGTTGGTCAAAAAACAGATTTCGAAAAATTAATTATTGAAATTGAAACAGATGGAAGTATAACTCCTGATGATGCTTTAACATATGCTGGCAAAATACTTAAAGATCATATTCAGTTATTTATCAATTTTGATATCGATACGGAAGATGAAGAAGTGGCAGAAATTGATGAAGAAACTTTAAGAATTAAAAAGTTATTAAAGATGAGCGTTGATGAGCTTGAGCTTTCTGTACGCTCACATAACTGCCTTAAGGCCGCAAATATTAAAACCATTGGTGACCTGGTAAGACGTGAAGAATCCGAAATGCTGAAGTTCAAGAATTTTGGTAGAAAATCGTTGATGGAATTGGGAAAAATTCTAGAAGAACGCGGTCTGCAATTCGGAATGAATGTTGAAAAATATGTAAAAACTGAAGATAAATAATTCGGTTGACAAGGAATAAATAATGAGACATAATAAAAAAGGAACGCATTTAGGACGTACAACAAGTCACAAAAAGGCGTTAATTCGTAATCTTGTAATAAGTTTAATTGAGCATAAGTCTATTAAAACAACGCATGCAAAAGCCCGTGAAGCAAGAAGATTTGCTGATAAATTAGTTACTTACGCCAAAAAAGGAAGTGTTCATCATCGACGCCTTGCCTTCAGATTTCTTCAAAATAAAGAAGCTGTTAAAATCTTATTTGATGAAATTGGACCAGCATGTGCAGAAAGACCAGGCGGCTATACTCATATTATTAAGTTAGGTTTTCGTTCAGGCGATGCAGCCCCGGTAAGTTTGCTTGAGCTGGTAGATTTTGTAAATATCGTTAATGAAAAAAAGAAACAGAAAAAAGCTGAAAAGGCCTCTAAAAAAGAAAAAGCTGAAAAAGCAACAGAAACAGCTGAGAAAGTTGAAGAAAAACAAGATGAAGTAGTTGAAGATGTTGCATCTGAAGCTGAACCTTCAAAATAACTAGCACTTTTTTTTAAAAGGGTTGTTCTTTACGAATAACCCTTTTTTTTTGCCCCATTTTAATTCCTTGCATTGAAGCTGCCCTAAACATATATTTTTATTGTTCTTATTACAAAAACAGACAAAATGAAATTACTTATAAAACTTCTTTTTTTTATTCTTTTTTTGAATGAACTTTTGTTTTCTCAATTTGATAGAGGAATTTGGGTTGTAAGAGATGCATTAACTTCAAAAGAATCAATTCAAAAAATAATAAAAAATGCCAAAGCTCTAAAAACAAACAAGATTTTTATACAATTTAGAGCACTGGGAAAAGTATATTATCCTTCAAAGCTTGATATTCCAAAAGCTGATATTGATTCAATTGTATTAGGAGAATTTTTTAAACAGGCAAAAGAAAATAATATTGAAGTTCATGCATGGTTAAACACCTGTTATATTTGGTCAAATAAATCATTGCCCACAATGGATTCGCATATAATTTTTAAAAGCAAAAGTTCTATAATTGAGCCAATAAACAGCACTCTTTCAGCGGAAGGATACTTTCTTCATCCTAATGATACTGCAAATATTACCGAGGTAAAATCAATAATTAAAGAACTTCTGGATTTATATCCCATATCGGGGATTCATTTAGATTATTTCAGGTATCCAAAAGAAGAATTACATACATCAAAATTAGGAAGAACTGAGTATCAGATAAAATATAGTTTTGATCCACTTGATGCGTTGCAAAATCCGGAGCGTTTTATAAAAGAACGTAATTACAGTTCATACATGTACCTGCAAAATAGTTATACGGATTTTTTGCGGGATGAGCTTACAGCAGCATTAACAGATATTAATCATTATGTAAAAAGTCTTAACCCTGCATTAAACATAAGTGTTGCAGTTAAACCAAACCCAATCAGGGCCAAGCACAGATTTTATCAGGATTGGGCAAAATGGTTAGATTTAAATTTATGTGATTTTATTGTTTTGATGAATTATAACCCAGAATTAAGTAACTTTGTGTCAAATTTAGAGATGACGAAACTAAATTCAGATACTCAAAGAACAATAGTTGGAATTGCAACTTACAATATTTCCGAAAACGAAATAACATCAAGATTAACTATGATTGAGAACTCTGAATACAAAGGGTATGCTCTATTCTCATATAATTATCTGCAGCAAAAAAAGAATTTATTTAATCATATAAAGATGAATGTAAATTAAGAAATGCACAGACTCGTTAAAGCACCGAAAGGCACAACTATTAGTTGTAAAGGATGGCAGCAGGAAGCAGCGATGCGAATGCTTATGAATAACCTTGATCCTGATGTTGCAGAAAATCCTGACGAACTGGTTGTGTATGGTGGAAATGGAAAAGCAGCACGCAACTGGCAAGCTTTTGATGCGATTACAAAATCCCTAAAAGAACTTAATAATGATGAAACATTGTTAATTCAATCCGGAAAACCTGTTGGAATAATAAGAACACATTCTTATGCGCCAAGAGTACTTATTGCCAATTCAAACATTGTACCAAAATGGGCAACCTGGGAAAAATTCAGAGAGCTTGACAAAAAAGGTTTGATAATGTTTGGACAAATGACGGCAGGAAGCTGGATTTATATCGGTACTCAAGGTATCCTGCAGGGAACCTATGAAACTTTTGCAGAAGTAGCCAGGCAAATGCATGCAGATGATTTGTCAGGCAAATTAGTTGTTACTGCAGGATTAGGTGGAATGGGCGGTGCACAACCATTGGCGGTAACAATGAATAATGGCGTTGTCATCTGCGTTGAAGTGGATGAATCACGAATAAAAAAGCGCCTTGAATTTAAATATTTGGATGTAATGGCTACCGATTTAAAACAGGCATTGAAATTGTCTCGTGGAGCAATAGATAAAAAAGAACCGTTGTCTATTGGACTTTTAGGTAATGCAGCTGACATCCTTCCGGAAATGGTAAAAATGGGAGTTATACCTGACATTGTAACAGACCAAACGTCCGCACATGATGAATTAAATGGATATATTCCAAATGGAATGTTACTTAAAGAAGCAGTTCAATTAAGAAGAAAAGATCCCCAACAATACATAAAACAATCTTATGATGCTATGGCAACCCATTGCAAAGCTATCCTGGAAATGAAAGAGAAGGGCAGTATTGCATTCGATTATGGAAATAATTTGCGGGCACAGGCACAACAAGCCGGTGTTGCAAATGCGTTCGATTACCCAGGCTTTGTTCCTGCTTATATACGGCCATTGTTTTGTGAAGGAAAAGGTCCTTTCAGATGGGTAGCCCTATCAGGCGATCCTAAGGATATAAAAAGAACAGATGAGCTTGTACTTGAGCTGTTTCCAGATAATAAAAAACTTATTCGCTGGATAAAAATGGCATCTGAAAAAGTAGCCTTTCAGGGACTTCCGTCTCGTATTTGCTGGCTCGGTTATGGTGAAAGAGCAAAGATGGGATTAGCTATTAATGAGCTTGTTCGCAAAGGAGAAATAAGTGCACCCATCGCAATTGGACGTGACCATCTCGATGCAGGCTCAGTAGCATCGCCAAACCGTGAAACTGAAGCCATGAAAGATGGAAGTGATGTTATTAGTGACTGGCCGTTACTAAACCTGATGAGTAATGTGGCATCAGGTGCATCCTGGGCATCGTTTCATCATGGAGGTGGAGTTGGAATGGGATATTCGCAACATTCCGGACAGGTCATTGTAGCTGACGGGACAGAAGAAATGGCAAAACGAATTGAAAAGGTTCTGACTAATGATCCCGCCCTGGGAGTTTTTCGCCATGCTGATGCGGGATACGAAATAGCAATAGACTTTGCTAAAAAACACAACATTAAAATTCCCATGATGTAATGAAAACTAAGATACATGGGTAAAATAATAGCTATAGCAAGCCAAAAAGGAGGGGTTGGAAAAACAACTACGGCAATAAACCTGGGGGTTAGTCTTGCGATATTTCAAAAACGGATACTTGTTATTGATATGGATCCACAGGGCAGTATAGCTGAATCATTCCTACTGAATGAATTTGATATAAGATATGGAATGTTTGATGTTTTTGTAAAAAAAATACCATTGGCGTCAGCAGTCACAGATATAGGTTTGGAAAATTTTGAAATTGTTCCATCTAATGTCAGAAATGAAGAAGATGAAGTTGAATTATACACCAGTGCTTTTCACATTAAACTTTTAAGAAATGTAATAGCACCATATAGGGATCTTTATGATTATATCATTTTAGATTGTCCTCCAAATTTAGGAACATTAACAATGAATTCGCTTGCCGCGGCACAATCTGTGATAATACCGGTTCAATGTGAGTTTTACTCATTAAAATCTTTAGGTAAATTTTTGAAATCAGTTTCAAATATAGGCAGTAAATTTAATTCTGAAATTCAAATTGAAGGTGTTTTATTGACAATGTTCGACAAACGGCTCAAAAAAAGCCATGAAATTGCAGAAGAAATGAGTAAATCATTAAAAAATTTGATATTTAATACGAAAATACCAAGAAATTCTAAAATTTCTGAAGCGCCTTCTTTTGGAAAACCTGTTGCGCTCTTTGATATTAATTCAATTGGTGCAATTAGTTATTTACATTTAGCAGAAGAAGTACTTAGAAAAGAAAATAAATAGATTTAAAAGAAAGGATTCAGGCGTGGAAAATCTCTTTAGTCGAGTTGAAAATTTAGATGAACTTATACGTTCTGTAAAACTCCCGTACTTTGCCTGGAAAGTTCTTTTTTGTATAGGCTCGGAATCGGATGTTAAAGCGGTTGCAGATTTACTAGAAAGTGATGAAAAAGACGTACAGACAGCCGTAGATTTGTTGATCAGTAATGGTTTGGTTAATTCAGTCAGTGCAGGTGAGAAAGAAGCTGTTGCTGATCCGCAAACGGAAGATCTTCAGCAAGAAGAACAAGAAGCGATAGTTCACACAGATGAAGAACCTGAAATGGAACCGGAAACTGAAGATGAAAATATTGATACAGTTGCTGAAGAAATTGAAGATGAAATATCCACAGACGTTGAAGATACAGAAGAATATATCCCGGTTGATGATGAAGATACTGTAGATCAAGAATCGGAGATAGCGGGTGAAGAAGAATTTGATTTACAAACTGAACCTGAAGAAGAAGTAAGTGAAGATATACTGGATGAATTAGTAGAAGACGCAGAAGAATTTGATGAGATAGATACTGATTTAGATGATATTTCAGATGAATTGGATATTCAGGATGACCAGGAAACGGAAGAAAAAATAGAAATCAATATTCCTGAAGGGGAAGATGATGACAGCACAGAAGATCTGGAGTTCAATTTTAATCTAACCGGAGATGATGTTCCCGCGGCACCTGTAAAGAAGGAAGAACCCAAACCTGTGGCCCCGGTGCAGGATGTGGATACAAGTGGATATAAAAAGATACTTGTTATTGATGACAGCCTTGTTATTCGTAAAATGGTTGAAATTGCTTTAGAAGAAGAAGAATTTAAAATTGAAACAGCTGTAAGCGGCAAAGAAGGTCTTGAAATAATGGACCAAACCAACCCAGATCTTGTTATACTTGATATGATGTTACCCGATATCAACGGTATTGAAATATTGAAAACAATTAAAGCGTCTAAAGGAATTCCGGTAATCATGCTTTCCGGAAAAGATTCGCCGCAAATGATTGAAACAGCGAAAAATGAAGGCGCTGAAGAATTTTTACCAAAACCGTTCAAAGACGACGATCTGGTTGACAAAATAAAAAAATTACTTAACGATTAGATCCGGTTAATCCATTAGCGTGAAAACAGCACCCAATACGGAATTCAGATATTCAATATTACGAATTTCCGGGAAATATTTTGGCATTGAAGTACAGCATGTACGCGAAGTGTGCTTATTCCCGGTTATTACAAAAGTGCCCAATGTTCATGAAAGCATTCTTGGAGTATTCAATCTCAGGGGCCAAATTGTTTCTGTAATTGATATTCATAAAATCATGAATTTGCCAGATCAGAAAATAACAGATGACAATTTTGTAGTAATTATTGAAAGCAAAGATATAACTCTTGGTTTCGTGGTTGAAAAAGTACTTGACGTACTAGCTGTTGATTCTACAAAGATCAATGTACCGACAAGAGATATGTCTCTAAATATTGTCCAATATTGTAATGGATACTATACACATAAGAAGTTGGGTGATGTATTCCTTCTGGATATGGAAGCTTTGTTTGAAGCCAGAGAAATTGGTGGTTACAGCTATACACTGGGGGCCTGATGAGTAAAACGAGTTTTAAGATTTTTAAAAATTACCTGAAAATATTACTTCCGGTAACTTTGATTCTTGCGGCGGTATGGGCTGTTTTGCAGCGTGATAAAAATATTGAAGACGATCTCCAGAAACAGGTATTTGAGCTTGAGAAGATTGCCCAGGCTGGTGCAGCGCTTATCAGCAAGACGGATATAGAGCTAATCAAATCAAAAGAGCATTTTAGCTCACCCTGGTATAATAAAATTGCTGACCAAATCAAGGGATTGAAAACAGCCTTTGTTAGCGAAAACTTAAAAATAACTATCATCAGAAATGGCAGTGGCAACCTTGTCAATAAGATATTGATTGATGATTCTGAAAATAACGTTATCAATAATGATTTTGATGCCTATCCTGAAATTACTTCGGCTTTCAATAAAAAAATTGTTACAACCAAAATTGATGCTCAACAAAACGACAGTAGCATCAGGCTTTTCGCATTTGCGCCTCTTACTTCTGCTGAAATGCTTGTCATAAGCAAAAAATTTGTTCGTAATGAAAACGCCATTTGGGATTTTATAACCTGGCCCGTTGTTATAACAGTAGGTCTTTTGTTAGTTTCACTGCTTGTGCTGATTCTTGAGTTTAATAATCTTGGACAAGGTATTGCAGAAGTTGAAGAAAATCTATCCCGCCTGAAAAAGAATGAAACCGTAACGTTGTTTGGTTCTAAACATGCTTATCTTAGCGAGCTTCACCCACAGTTAAAGGAACTTGAGTCAAGCTTAAAGGATACAAAAGAGTCACAGGAACAAAAAGACAAGACTCAAAAACAAATAAAAGAACTGTTAAAAATAGTCAGTTCCGCTGCGGATGGTGATTTTAGACAAAAAGCAGAAGTAACTGCGGATGCACTTGGAGCTCTTTCAGATTCATTTAATATAATGGTTAATGATTTAAGTGAACTGGTAAAAGACGTAAAAAATGCTGCTGAACAGGTTGCTTCGTCTACAAAAGGAATTTCTGAAAATACAGATAAGATGGCAAACGGCGCTGTATCCCAGGCATCTCAAACAGAAAATATAAGCAATCTTGCCAAGGAAATGGCAGATTTGATACATAATACAAACCAGAACGCTCAACGGGCATCAGATTCGGCGAAAAAAGCAAAAGAAGTAGCAGAGCGTGGTGGAGAGATTGTTCGAAAATCAACAGAAGGGATGCAAAGAATACGAAATTCTGTAAGAGAAGTATCCAGACAGATGAAAATATTGAGTGACAATTCGGTAAGGATCAGTGAAATTACAGATTTTATTGGTGAAATTGCCAGCAGAACAAACTTACTGGCATTGAATGCGTCCATTGAAGCTGCACGTGCCGGGGAAGCAGGTCGCGGATTTACAGTAGTTGCTGATGAAATCCGTAATCTTGCTGAAAGATCGAGCAAGGCTGCTGATGAAATTTCTGAACTAATAGATGATATAAATACCGGAACAGCAGAAACGCTGAATGCTATTGAAAATGGAGAAAAAGAAGTATCAGAAGGAACAAAACTGGTAGACGGTGCTGGCGAAGCTTTAAAAGAAATTATTGAAAGCGTGGAGATTTCAACTCGTTCAACTCTTGATATTTCAGACGCAACATCCGAACAGACACGATTCAGTTCGGATATAGTGGCATCATTAGAACATATAGCAGGAATTGCAAAAGAAACAGCAGAGAGTGCTAAACAATCCAAAGAAACAGCATCAACTCTGGAATATTTGTCTCAAAACCTCAATCAGGCCGTCGAAAAATTCCGACTGGCTGAATGATAGCGGAGAAAAAAATGGATATGCAAACAAGCGAAGCCATTCCTTTTAATGTGTTTTATCTGAAGGAATTTTTTAATGCCACATTAGCAAAAATGGAAGGCAAAGTGGCGGATTCGCATTGTCAGACCTTAAAGAGCCTGAGTACATATCTTCTTAAAGAAAACACAATTGTTGAAGGCCTTGAAAAAGTTGCTAAATACCAGACAACCAACGACCTGGCTATCTTCCTTTTTGATATGCTCGAAAGGGCTAACGATTCCGGACCGGTAAATGTTGTTGATTTGATTCCCGGCCTGGCTGAAGATTTTGTGAACCTTTATTCTCTTATGGTTGAAGATGAAGAAAGTGTCAAAACTCTCAACCAGGTTGTAAAGGATTTTAAAGAGAAATTTGGTGAGCTTGAAAAAGAACATGAATTAGAAGAATTTATGGAAATAGCAGATAAAACTGTTCCCAAAGAATCATTTCTGGATGAAAATCAAATTTCATTCTTTGACTTTTATTCTGCGGAATTAATTAAAAAAACTGCAGATATTCTCAACAAGAATAAAACCCCTGAAAGTGCAGCATTTCTTTTTGTAGCTCAGACTTTTATACGATTCTGTGGCCAAGATCTTGCTGAAAAAGGCAACTATTCGCGTGAAGTGGAAAAGTTAAATATCGAGCTTCAAAATATTGTACCGGGTTCAACATCCTTTGAAGAGCTTTATAATAATCTCTCCCAAAATGCTTGGATGCTTTTTAACCTGATTATAGATTTTAGAGATACTTACCCGGACCAGTATGATGATATCCTGCAAAAAGGAAAAATTGAACAACTGCAAATACCCGCAGATGAACCTGAACAAAAACAACGGGAAGTTGCAGGAATTGAAACGTTATTAGTGCAATATTTTAAGACTGAAGTGGAAGATTACATCGAAGATCTGAACAGTATTTTAACGTTACCGCTCGATGAATTAAATCAATCCAAAAATATTAATGCGTTAATTAAAAAATTTAAGGGCCTTAAAGAAGTAAGTATGATTCATGGTTACAGCGGGCTTGAATATATTTCACAATTACTTACATCTGAATTTAACGAGTTAAAAGATTCTGACAAACAAATAACAAACGAGAGTCTGGCAATACTTGATTCTGTTTTTAATGATATCATAAATGTTCAAAATTATCATGATAAAACAAATAAAGACTCTGTAGACAAATTAAAAGAGAAACTGGAAACCTTAAAGAAGACATTTGTAGTTCCTGATGCCGAAGAAGAAATTCAGGAAAATGTATTACCTGAACAGATTTCTGAAGTCAATGAAGATATAACAGCAGAACCAGAGCCAGAAAAGGTGGATGAAGTCGCTGTTGAAGAAGAGACATTTAGTATAGATGATTCTGAACAGTTTAATGAAGTTGTTCGGGACTTTCTTGGAAAGGTAAGAGTTAAAATTTCCGGACTGCATGAGAATATAGAAGAAGCAGATTCCGGCGATCAAGTGTTGAAATTTTTAGCAATTCTTAAAGCGAACAGACAAGTATTTCACCCGCTTTTTAATGAATCTTTTTCTATACCCCTTGAAGATGCATATGGTAAGTTATTTTTGAATTTAGCAGATGCGGAAAACAAACTACCTGCTTTTGATCAGATATGGTCTGAGATATCCGCCGGTTATGGTGACACTTTCGACTATGAAAAAATCAAAGCGGACATTAATGCTATTTTTGAAGATATTGATGAGACATTTGATATCCATTCTGATCAGGTTCAAAACGTATTCATTGAAAGTTTAAAATTATTATGGAATCATAACCGTGATAATCTTTTTGCTGCCTTAAAAGGTCAACAACCGGCAGATGAATCTATTAACTTCCTGCACGCGGTAAAAAGTAACCTGTCGCTATTAGACTATAAAGATTATATCGCTTTTACAGATTTTGTTGAAGAGCAAATCAATGAAGCAATTGAACAGCCTTTAAATGATGAAATTACCGGTGAATTTGAAAATGCTTTTAAATTATTCCTTGAGCGAATTGAACATCAGGGGAAAAGTGGTAATTGCAACGACATAATCGCGGCAATAAGTGATGTGCTGGACGATCTGGCACCGGAACAAATTGAACAAGCAGAAAGCCAGACTGTTACCGAAGGTATTCCGGAAGAAACTCCTGAAATGGAAGAAGAATCTGTAAAGCAGGAAGTGCAGTCAGAGACTGAAGAAGATGAAGATATATCACTTTTTAAAGAAGAAACGAAAGAATATCTGGATACCATTTCTGATTGTCTGGATAAATTTTCCAATGATCAGGACAGGATGTACCTGGTTGAAGTAGAAAACGCCTGCCATTCTATGCGTTCAGCCGCACACTATCTTGGTTTAAAAGATATTTCTAAACTTTCCGCAACGCTGGAAGAAGCAGCAGAGCTTTTTGGTCAAAGTGACCTGGCAATGCCTGATGATCTCGATCAGACATTAAAAGAAGCTTTATCTGTGTTAAAAGAACTTATTGCAAATCCGGAAACAGATTATTCAGAAACAGCAGCCAAACTTGAAGCATTGTTAGATAATATTGTTATTGAAGACAATACTGCGATTACAGGTGAATCGGAAGCTTTTAATCTGGACAAGAAAAAAACAGCTCAGCTGGAATCAGAAAAGAAAGTTGAAGAGAAACCGCTTTTTGCAGGCGATCTTGATGAAGATGAAGAATTATTACAGATATTTAAGGAAGAATCTGCAACATTTCTCAACAATATAAAAGAATCAAATAGTGCTTTGCTGGCAGACCCGGATGATGATAAAGCAGCCGATGCAATGGGTTATGCTTCACATTCTCTTAAATCAGCTGCAAAAATGCTCGGCTTCAGCGAAATTTCGCAGATAACAGACAGCCTGGAGATGATTACAGATGCAATTAATAAAAAAGAAATCAGGCATAACAGTGATCTGCATGCTAAAGTAGAAGAAGCAGTTCAAATACTTGAAAAACTAAGTGAAGGAAATGTTTTAGGCGCTGCAGAGATATCCAATATAATTTATGATCTTGAGTTACCTAATTGGCTTGAAACTGAAGAGATAACAGAAGAAGATGATGAGCTTCCTGAAAACATGCTTGAGATATATGTTGAAGAAGCTCGGGAGTTAATTGAAGGATTAAACAAAGATTTTCTGGATCTTGAAAAAATGCCGGAAAGTGAATTAGTCTTAGCGGGTATTTTGCGCAGGATGCATACACTTAAAGGCAGCTCTTATATCTCTAAATTCAATCATGTTGGCGATTTGGCCCACAAGATGGAAGATTTTATGCAGATTTACAAGCAGAAGGAAAGTGTTTCAAAAAATGAAATGCTTGATACTGCCTTCCTTGCTGTGGATTTAATGAGTGAGATAGTTGAATATATCAATGATAATGGTAATGAGAGAATACCGCAACTAACAACCCGCCTGGCAGAAATTGATAACAAGATGTTCCTGTTTCAGAATTTTACTGAACTGCCTGCTGAAATTAAATCCACAGATGACCAAAAATCAATTTCTGACTCCAAAGCCCGTAAGAAAAAATCTGAAGATGAAAATATTATAAAAATCAGTACAGAGTACATGGATAAGCTGGTAGATATGGCTTCTGAACTGATGATTAATCAAACACAACTTGGCGTTTATCTGCATTCACTTAAAGAAGTTTTAAGCGATATTGAAGGTGAAAAGAAACAGATGCACGGTGCAGAAAACATTCTTGAAGATGCAATTGAATTTGGCGTTTTAAGTTCTGAAGAGCAGCCTGCCGATTCTTCAAAAAGGGCAGAAGAAGTGCGTAAAATATCGGATAATATTAAAGATGTTGTGCGTGCTGTAAATATGATTCATGGAGATCTCAATAAACTCACCGAAGGCCTGGAGCAGAATATCAGCCGCATTTCCAGCATCAGTAAGCTGCTTCATAGTGATATGCTTAAAACACGCATGGTACCTGTTGAGAATCTCTTTAACCGTTATCCGCGTGCCGTAAGAGATATGGCGCAAAAACAAAAGAAAAAAGTAAACCTTGTAATAGAAGACAATAACACAGAGATGGACCGGGCCATGGTTGAAGGTCTGGCCGAGCCTATTTTGCATATAATCCGAAATGCTATTGATCATGGACTTGAATTACCCAAAGAAAGAACAGAGAATGGTAAAAATGAGACGGGCACACTTCTTTTAAAAGCGCGTCAGGAAAAAAACCAGATTGTAATTGATATCGAAGATGATGGCAGGGGGATAGATCTTGACATTATCCGGGATAAAATATTAGAGAAGAATCTTGCTGAAGCGGATCAGGTTGAAAAGATGAGTGATGCCGAAGTTCTGGATTATATTTTTTATTCTGAATTCTCAACCCGTGATGAAGCGACTGATGTTTCGGGACGCGGCATTGGGTTGGATGCAGTTTCTACTCAGATTCAGAAATTAAAAGGCAATATTCGAGTAAAGACTGAGAAAAATGTTGGCACTTCATTCAGCTTAAGGGTTCCGCTAACACTGGTTATTTCTCAGGCATTAATGGTAAAAATTAACCTGCAGAATATTGCAATACCTGTAATTGCTGTGCAGGAGTCCATTCAATTTGCCAAAAATGATATAGTAATTGATGACAACAAAAAGTATATCCGCGTTCGTGGACGGCTGTTGCCTTTTGTAAACCTGACTGATATTCTAAAGTTCAGCAGTGAAGAACAGCCTGACTATGAAAAGACAACCCAAATGGCGGTTGTTGTATATGATGCAGGCATTAGTGTTGCACTTGGTATTGATGAACTGGTTGGACGCCAGGAAGTGGTGATTAAATCACTTGGCAGTCATTTACAAAATGTTGATTATATTGCCGGTGGAACAATTCTGGCAAATGGTGATGTTGCCCTTATTTTGGATTATGCTCTTGTAATCCGTACTATTGAAATGCACTTTTTTGGTAAGGTATCCGAACGACTTAGTACCAGGAAAACCGTTCGTAAGGCAAAACCAGAAAAAATTGAAAAGAAAACGCAGAATAAAGAAGCTGAAATAGAAGAAGATATTGTTGATGAATCTGACAAAACAGATGATTCAACAGGCAGAACAAGAGAGATTAAAAGAAAAGTTATAAAAGACAGAAAACCTAAAATTATAATAGTTGATGATTCAAATAGCGTCCGCAACTTTGTAGGATCAATTTTAGAACGGAATGGTTTTACCACAATAAAATCTAATAACGGTGCAGATGCATTAGAAAAAATGAAAATTGAAAAAATTGATTTAATGATTACGGATCTCGAGATGCCTAAAATGCACGGTTTTGATCTGATAAGTACGATCCGTGATCAAAAAAAATATGATAATCTGCCCATAATTATTCTTACCGGTCGTGCCGGGATGAAGCACCGCCAAACAGGCGAAGAGCTTGGTGCAAACGCCTTTATTGTGAAGCCCTTTAAGGAAAAAGATTTACTGCAATCATTAACCGAGTTTATCGTAATTGACAAATAAATAACTGCAGCAAAAGAATTTCCTGATTTGGTCGATTGATAAAAGTGTTTACCTGGCATTCTTATTAAATGAAGAAACTCCATTTTTTTATAATTATTATTGTTATCCTGTGGATAGCGGTTGTTAATGCACAGCAAAGCACGGTTTCGGGTGTAATAACAAAAAGCACGACCTGGAACGGAACGGTATACATCGATGGTGATGTTACAGTTGCTGAAGATGCAAGATTAACAATTGAACCAGGAACACGTGTATTGTTTAAACCATTAACGGATAAAACCGGTGATGGAATCGACAAAACCCGCAGTGAGCTGATTGTGTATGGGATATTGATTGTAAAAGGGCAAATTGAAAATAAGGTGCATTTTACATCATCAGCCGCTGAACCCAAAATGGGTGACTGGTACGGAATAAGACTTTTAAACCCCAAAAATATGTCCATTATCGATTATGCAATCATTGAATTTGGTTACGATGGAATTTCCGCGAAAAAAAGTAATCCCCTTATACGAAATTCACGAATCCAGTTAAATTATAACTCCGGGATAAAAGCAGAATTAAAATCGGAAGCAAAAATCATAAAGAATTTTATCTCAGAAAATGGTTATGCAGGTGTTATTACAAGCCTGGGTGCAAAACCGGTTCTGACTAATAATTTTATCACACTCAACCAGATTGGTGTTATAGCACTAAGTTTATCACAACCCAATCTTGGGAATCTTGGAACAGAACAAAAAGCAAACAGTGGTGAAAATGTGATTTTCGAAAATATCGAATACGATCTGTATAATCATACCAATTTGCCTATACTTGCGGAGAATAATTCCTGGGGTTTGAATACAGATGTAAACATTAATGAACGAATTTATGACGGCAATGATGAGCCAAAATACGGGGCGGTGGATTTTACACCCGTATCCGGTGCTGCTACTGTTGAACTTTCCGGAAGAATCCTGGCACAAGAAAACGGACAGACACCAGTTGATTCGCTAAATACACTTGTTCCATTACCGCGTGATTCTTTTAAAACCAATACTCAGCAAAACACAAGACCAGCTATTAGCAAAACGGATACTCCGGTTTCAGAAAGCACTTCTGTTTCTTCTGAAGTGGCCTTAAATAGCATAAACACAATTCCCAGGAAGGAGAGCACCACGGTACCCGAAGGGAGTACTACGTTCTCAGAAAATTCAATCCCGGCTAGTTCAATTAGTTCAAATGAAAGCAACCGGGTGAATTACGACCAGATTTTTCTTGAATATTTTATTGAACAACAGAAAGCACAGATTATTAAAAAAGCAGCACCACAGATTTCGACACCGCAATTAGGAATGGGTGCTAAAGGCCGAATAATAGTTAGAGCCATTGTTGGGAAAGATGGAAAAGTTGAGTCGGCAGCTGTTATCAAAGGCTTGAATACTTACTATGATAAAATTTCGGTTGAAGCTGCCATGAAATTTCGTTATAAAGTAGGTACAATAGACGGGATTCCTGTGCGATTTTATACGAACATCTTTTTTGAATTCTAACCAATTTCTTGCCCCTGTTATATCTCCTTTGTAAGTTTAACTTTATTAAAAAATCCAGGAGTTAAAATTGCCCCCGAAGCGAAAACTTTATGTTGCTATTGCCGGAAATATCGGAGTTGGAAAGACTACACTTACAAGAAAATTGAGTAAGCGATTGGAATGGAAAGCCTATTATGAAAAGGTAATAGATAATCCGTATTTGTCAGATTTTTATCATGATATGAAGCAATGGAGTTTTCATCTGCAGGTTTTTTTCCTTTCAAATCGTTTTAAAAGTCAGAAAGAAATAACAGACTGGCCTGACTCCTGTATTCAGGACAGGTCGATATATGAAGACGTTGAGATATTTGCCTATACCCTTCACCAGCAGGGTTTTCTATCGGACCGTGATTTTGAAAATTATCATGAGTTATTTTCTACCATGGTACAGTACTTAAGAAAACCGGATTTAATTTTGTACCTGCGTGCTTCTGTTGATCGATTGCTTCGCCAAATAAAACAGCGCGGCAGAGATTATGAGAAAACCATTGATCCTAATTACCTGCTTCAGCTTAATGATGCTTATGATGCCTGGATTGAAAGGGCTAAAGAAGCTGGTTTTCATGTGGTAACTATTGAGACAAAAAATCATGATTTTGAAAATAACGAAAAAGATTTCCAACTGATATACCAGCCTATTAAAGAATTGGAACAGCAGACGTGGCTAAAAGGTGTCTGATTGTTTCATACTACTTTCCGCCTACAGGTGGTGGTGGTGTCCAAAGAATTTCTAAACTTATAAAATACCTGAGTAAAGATAATTGGGAATTTTCGGTTTTAACGGCTGAAAACGAGCCCGCAGCTCTCCCGGATGATGACTCACTATTAAAAGAAATTCCAGCACAGACAAAAATCTATCGTGTGAAGATTCCCGGAAGTCACCATACAAAAGGATCGTTGAAAGGGAAAATAAAATCCGGTTTTCTTGTGCGGTGGATAAGTTCTTTTATTTTTATCCCGGATGCCCGCAAAAACTGGCTTGAACCTGCCAGGGAAAAGATTTTTGAAATATTAAAAGATAATAAAATTGATATTATTATTATTACCGCTCCACCTTACTCACTTGAATTACTTGCAGCTGAATTAACAAAAAAGCTGAGTATTCCTGTCGTTGTGGATTTGCGTGACCCATGGACAACAAATCCCTATAAAATTCATCCTTCAAAATGGCACTTTTATAAAGACCGCAAACTTGAGATAAAAGCTGTTTCAGATATTAAATACGGTGTTGCTGCCTATCGTTCCCAAATTGATTTTTATAAAACTCAGATTAGCGGATTCAGAAGTAATAACTGGGAATATATTCCAAACGGCTATGACAGTCAGGATTTTGAAAACCTGAAGGTTGAGCAACTGGACCCGCAGAAATTACATTTAGCCTTTTCAGGGACATTCTATTCTCATATAAATCGCCCGCAATTCCTGTTTAAAGCTATCGCATCTTTACCTGCAGATTTAAAAGAAAAAATATGTTTCCACCATATCGGTGATGCGGTTGTTGATCTCGAAAAAATCGCAAAAGACCTGGATATTCAAGAAAACATAAGAACCTGGGGTTACCAGAATCATAAGCGCTGTCTGGAAATATTAGCAGGTATGGATGCATATTGTTTTATACTCGATAGCAAAAACAATAATTCGGGAAATACAATCGGCGGAAAAGTGTATGAATATATAAAGCTTAGAAAGCCGATCTTAGCGTTGGTGCCGGAGCAGGGCGAAGCATCTGACCTGATCAGTCTCACAAAATCTGGTAAGGTTATTGATCCCTATAAAACGAATGAAATAAAAGAACTTCTAACCTTGTGGATCAAACAAAAGCCAATCTTAAAAAATACAACTGATTTTCCTGAATTTGAGCGTTTTGAACTTGCCCGAAAATATGCTAAATTCATGAATGATGTTATTTCAGATAATCAAAAAAGCAAAGATTGATTAAGGTAAATATTAACATTTTTTTCGAAAAAGATAGATTTCTGTTATATTGGCGTAATGCATGACATTTTCCGGTTATTTTTAAAAAATTGAAATGATTTATTTTAAAATATCGTTATTGTAAATTCAAACGTTAGATAAGTGACAATTCCTAAAGAATAGACTTTTTAATGTCGATCATTTTTATGCTTTTCACTTTAAAAATTATAAACTAATTGAATATTTAAGTTCGTTAAAAGCGGCTTAACCCAGGAGTCAGATCAATGCATTCCCTAAAAAGAAGAACAATATCAGTAATTTTAAGTATTACAGCTGTTCTGTGTTTTACGGCAAGTTCTTTTGCCCAGGAAGCCAGTGCTGAGTTCATTTCTCAGGTAATGCCGGCGAAGTTGAAATCCGGTGAACAGGCCACGGACGGAATTAAAAATATATTCTTTCATGATCAAAAACTTTATGTAACAAATATCTGGACAGGACTTCAGATTATTGATGTGAGTGATGTGAATAAACCCAAAGAAGTCGGGTCTTACATTATGGAGTACCGTACACATAATTGTTTTGTTTACAAGAATAAAGCATTCCTTGCGAGCGAGCTTTCCGGTGTAACAATCCTGGATGTGCAAAATCCGGCTGCAATTTCCAAAATAGGCAATATTGAAACGGAAGGCGATGCAACTTATGTCGTCGCTGATTCACAGTATGCATATGTGGCAGAAGAAACTTATGGAGTGAAAATTTATGATATCAGAAATGTAGCATCGCCGATTAAGGTAGGTGTTTATGACACACCCGGATATGCCTGGGGGCTTTTCCTGGATGGTGATGTATTATATGTTGCAGATAAAAGCGGTGGCCTGATCATTCTTGATGTTTCTAATCCCACACAAATAAAAAGGCTTGGGCAGTTTAATGATATGCGTTATGCCAAAACGGTTCAGGTTGAAAATGAAATCGCTTACGTATCCAATGGGGCTGATGGTCTCTGGATTTTTGATGTGCGGAACAAAGCGTTTCCAAAAGTTATGAGCACTATAAAAGTAGACGGTTATGTTTATGATGCATTTAAAGCAGGAAATTCAGTTTTCCTTTCTAATGAAACAAAAAAGCAAATGGACATAATAAATGTTACTGATCCGTTAAAGCCAAAAAAAGAAGGCGAATTTCATACTGAATCTAAAGTTTATGCAACATGGAAAAATGATGTTTATGTTTACATTGCTGCCGATACTCGCACAATAATTGTGCGCCATAATCATCCGCCACTTATTGCGCAGCTGCAGGATATGGTTGTTGATGAAAATGTACTTTTAACTTTTGTTGCAGATGGTTCCGATCAGGATGGAGATGCTATTTATTATAATATTGTAAATCTGCCTGAAGGTGCGACATTCGATACACTCTCCGGGGCATTTTCCTGGACTCCGACCTACGATCAATCCGGTTTATATCCGGATGTAAAAATTACTGTTTTTGAAAGAACTGAAAGCAGGCTTTCAAACAGCACTACATTTAATATTACAGTAAATCATGTAAACAGGCCGCCAACAATGCCGGATGTAGCAGATGGGACAGTTGATGAAAATTCTACGATAACCTTTACTCTTGAAGAAGGTTCTGATCCGGATGTGGAAGACAAAGGGCGCTTGGTTTACAAAAGTGAAAACATGCCTATGGGTGCTGCATTTGACCCGAAAACCAGAACATTTACCTGGACTCCTACTTATGAACAATCCGGTATCTATACAGTTGATTTTATTGTTGAAGATCCCCCGGGACTGGTGATGCGTGATGGTGCAACAATAACTGTCAATCATATTGACCGTAAGCCGACCCTTGTGCAGCTTGAGAATGCAGTTACAGATGAAAACAGCCTGCTAAGAATCAAACTTGAAGGTAGTGATCCGGACAAAGAAGATCAGAATCTGCTGAGTTACCGCGCCGAGAATTTACCACAAGGTGCAGTATTTAACGCAGACTCTGCAGTTTTTAGCTGGACGCCTACTTATGACCAATCGGGTGAATACAAAGACATTCTGTTTATTTTTACAGCAGGTAAACTGAGTGATTCTACAAAAATTGATATTACCGTTAATCATGTAAACAGACCACCTGTACTTGAAACTATTGCAGCCCAAAATGTTAATGAAAATGATACATTGAAATTCGTAATTAAAGGCAGCGATCCGGATGTTGAAGATAGCGGAAAACTGGTTTATAGTGCTGATAATCTGCCTTCCGGAGCAAGTTTCGATGCTGCAGCTTTAGCGTTTACCTGGAAACCGAATTATGAACAATCCGGGGCTTATAATAATGTAAGTTTTAGCGTAAAAGATCCATCAGGATTGATTGATTCAAAACAGGTAAGCATAACGGTTAACCATGTTAACAGAAGTCCGCAGCTAGAAGATGTAGCTTCCTATACAATTGATGAAGATTCGCTTCTTAAATTCTCACTGTCAGGAAGTGATCCGGATATAGAAGATCAGGATAAACTTGTTTATTCTGCCGAAGGTCTTCCTGAAGGTGCAAAACTTAACGGGACTGATTTTGAATGGAAACCAACTTATGATCAGTCCGGATCTTATGCGATTATTTTTAAACTGAGTGACGGGAATCTGTCTGTTACGAGGAATTCGACAATAACAGTTATCCATGTAAACAGACCGCCGGCAATTGCCGAAATAGTTGATCAGAATGTTAATGAAAATTCACCGTTAAAATTTGTTATAAGTGGCTCTGATCCGGATATGGAAGATCAGGGAAAATTGACGCTTTCTGCTCAGGCGATGCCAGAAGGAGCAACTTTTGATGCTGCCACAGGCACCTTTTCCTGGACACCTACCTTTGAACAATCCGGAGAATATCCGGTAACATTTGTGAATACAGATCCACAAGGGGCATCGGTAAGCAAGACAGTTAAAATTGTTGTTAATCATGTAAACCGTACACCTGAATTTCCTGCACAGACTGCACAGGTTGTGGATGAAAACATGGCGGTTGCCTATACTTTAACTCCTGCAACAGACCCAGACAAAGAAGATGAAGGAAAACTTGTTTATACAGCCAGTGGATTACCGGAAGGCGCCGTTTTTGATCCAGCAACATTAACATTAAACTGGACTCCCACATATGATCAATCCGGTCAGTATACTATCACTTTTTCAGTAAAAGATTCTGAGTTTAAAGTGGATCAACCTTTGATAATTACTGTAAATCATGTAAATCGTGTACCGGAAATTGCCGCCATTCCAACACAAACTCTTGATGAGAACAAAGCATGGTCATTACAGATAAATGCGTCTGATCCGGATAAAGAAGATTCAGGGAAAATTAAGGTTGCAGTAACAAATCTTCCACAAGGTGCAGTCTTTGATGCTGCAACCAATACCATCAGCTGGACACCCACATTTGATCAGTCTGGAAATTACAATGGAATCAGTGCAACCGTAACAGATCCCGCCGGATTAAATGCACAGCAGAGTTTTGATATTGTGGTCAATCATGTAAATCGTCCGCCACAGCTCAATGATATCCCTGCGCAATCTGTAAGCGAAAACAATGCGGTTTCTTTTACAGTAAGTGGCAGTGATCCTGATACAGAAGATCAGGGAAAGCTGACTTATTCTGCAGCCGGTTTGCCACAGGGAGCTGTTTTTGAAGGCGCAACTTTTAACTGGACGCCAACCTTTGATCAAAGTGGTGATTATACCGTTACTATTAATATGAGTGATGGGACAACTTCGGTTTCAAAAGATGTGGTTATTACGGTTGAAAATGTAAATCGGGATCCGCAGATTAGCGGTCCGGCTTCCGGAAGTGTTGAAGCAGGTTCAAACTTAACACTGAGTTTCAGTGGCAGCGATCCGGATAATGATAATTTAAACTATGAAATTGATGGTGCTCCGTCCGGAATGAGCATCAGCAACAGTGGTGCATTAAGTTGGACACCGGCAGAGAGTCAAACGGGTTCATTTTCAGTTACTGTAAAAGTTTCAGATGGTAGCAGTGAAGCGTCTGCTCCGTTAACCGTGACTGTTACTCCAAAACCGCAGCCAGCCCCCACTCCAGTACCAGCAGACACAACCGGGAATAATTGATTTTGTTGTACTAAAATAATTTTCAATTAAAACCCCGGTCGTTACTGACGGGGTTTTTTTGTTTATAGCTTACAGGAAATACTATGAAAGATTTCAAATTAAATTTTAAGCGCCATTTCTTTTCAGGATTACTTGTCGTTGTGCCGGTTGCGATTACTTTCTGGATTCTGGAAGCAATTTTCCTGGCGTTGGATAATATTCTGCGCCCGATATTGGAACCACAACTTGGCTATTGGCCTTTAGGCCTGGGCATTGTTTTTGCTTTTGCGTTTGTCTGGCTGATAGGTTTAATGGCAAGCAATTTTTTTGTGAGTCGGTTCCTAAAAATGGGTGAATCGTTTGTTTATAAAATTCCCATTGCGAAGGTGGTTTATTCTGCTGTTAAACAAATTCTTGAGACTTTCGCACGCAATGAAAAACAATCCTTTAAAAGAGTGGTTCTGGTGGAATATCCGAGTCCCGGGATTTGGAGTGTGGGATTTGTAAACGGGGAAACAAGCATTCCCGGCCATGATGAAAAAAAACTTAATATCCTGATTTTCGCATCACTTAATCCTTCATCAGGCTATTTTATTCTTGTTCCTGAGTCCAAAACGATCCCATTAAATATTTCTGTTGAAGATGGATTAAAGTGGACTGTTTCCGGTGGTATCGTCAAGCCCGGAAAGATTCTATAAACACTAAAAGAACCCGACACCGGGTTGTTTTTCGTAAATAAAAGAGTTAGCTTTAGCAGGCTAAAAAGTAATTAAATGAAGGAAAGCCATGGATATCTTAAACAAAGTAGCCATTGTAACCGGCGCCAGTAAGGGTATTGGAAGAAGAACCGCTGAACTGCTGGCAGAAAAGGGAGCGAAGTTAGCCATATCTGCCCGCAGCAAAGACTTATTGAATGAAGTTGCTGCACAATTACCAACAGAAACCTTTGTTTTTGCCGGGGACATGAGCGATGAACAGGACATTAAAAAGTTTGTTGATCAGACACAGCAAAAATTTGGACGGATTGATATTTTGATAAATAATGCCGGCTTAGGCATTTTTCAACCGATTGCAGAAACAACTACAGAAAATTGGGACACCATGTTTAATCTGAATGTGCGCGGACTATTTCTTTGTACAAGGGAAAGTTTACCTTATCTGCGCAGAAGTGAAGATTCGGTGATAGTTAATGTGGCTTCCCTGGCCGGAAAGAATGCCGTTCCCGGTGGTGCAGGTTATGCAGCTACAAAACATGCAGTACTTGGCTTCAGCAGAACCTTGATGTTGGAAGAACGAAAAAACGGTGTGCGTGTTTTGGCAATCTGTCCTGGATCAGTAGATACAGAATTCTTTGATCCGAACCGGGTCAGAAGCACACCGCGCGACCCCGGGAAAATATTAAAGGCAAATGACGTCGCTTCAAGTATTGTTCACATGATTGAATTACCGGCAAATGCAATGCTCAGTGAAATTGATATCCGGCCTTCGAATCCATAAAAATTTTAAAAACAGGAGTTGAGATGAGTGAAGTATTGGAATCTGTTGCTCAAATCGAAGAAATGACTTCCGCTGATTATATCGCAATTGAAGATAAATACGGGGCACATAATTATCATCCGCTTGATATTGTAATAGATAAAGCAAGTGGTGTGTGGGTCCACGATGTTGAAGGCAGAAAATATATGGATTGCCTGAGCGCATATTCTGCAGTAAATCAGGGGCATTGTCATCCTCGTATACTTAAAGCTATGACAGAACAGGCTGCAAAAGTAACACTTACGTCAAGAGCATTTCGTAACAGTCAACTGGGTTTATTATACAAACAAATATGTGAATTGACTCAGGCTGAAATGGTTCTGCCAATGAATTCCGGAGCAGAAGCTGTTGAGACAGCGATTAAAGCTGCGCGCAAATGGGGATACACGGTTAAAGAAGTAGAAAAAGACAAAGCGGAAATAATTATCTGTGCCAATAATTTCCACGGCCGTACAACAACAATTGTTGGTTTTTCCACAGAAGAACAATATAAAAGCGGCTTTGGCCCGTTTACACCTGGATTTGTTGTAATTCCATATGGTGATATTGATGCTTTTCGTAATGCTGTAAATCAGAATACAGTAGCTTTTCTTTTTGAACCAATTCAGGGAGAAGGCGGTATTTTAATGGCAAAAGACGGTTTTTTCAGCGAAGCGCAAAAAATTTGTAAAGAGAAAAATATCCTGTTTATTGATGATGAAATACAAACAGGTTTAGGACGTACCGGGAAATTATTCGCATATCAGCATGAAGATGTGCAAATGCCGGATTTAATAATTATAGGAAAAGCATTGTCCGGCGGATTCTATCCTGTATCGGCAGTGCTTGGACGCAGAGACGTATTGGGTGTTTTTAAGCCAGGTGATCATGGCAGCACTTTTGGTGGAAATCCGTTAGCTTGCGCCGTAGCCCGGGAAGCGTTAAACGTTATTGTTGATGAAAACCTGCCGGGACGCTCAGCAGAACTTGGTGCCTACCTGATGGATAAATTAAAGACTATAGATAATAAGAGAATTAAAGAAATTCGCGGCCGTGGGTTATTTATTGGCATTGAATTAACCGAAAAAGCCCGTCCATTCTGTGAAGCTCTTAAAAAAGAAGGACTATTGTGCAAAGAAACCCATGAAAATGTCATTCGTCTTGCACCGCCGTTGGTCATTAGTAAGGAAGAAATTGATTGGGCTTTCGATAAGGTTAAAATGATCCTGGAAGCATAGCAGCTTTTTTTCAAAATTAATTTAAACGGGTTCTTTTAGGTTTAACTTAGATGAGCCCGTTTATTATTTTGTATCGATTATTTATTAAATAATTATTTTATGACGATTTGTGATATGAATGAAAAACGTTTTGAAAGGAAGCATTTATATTCGGCTTTTTTTGGAAACAGGTTGTACGATATTTTAGATTTTATATAGGATTTCAGATGAATACATCTTCAGATAGCGCAGTACTTTTACTCAGTTGTCCTGACCGGGCCGGATTGGTATCACGAATTACACATTTTATTTTTGAGCGTGGCGGTAATATCACAGACCTGGATGAACATGTTTCAGATGATGAGAATATGTTTACAATCCGTGTGACATGGGATATGCAGAATTTCACAATTTCCGGTGCTGATCTTGAAGATGCAATCCGTCCGCTGGCAAAAGAATTTAAAGCACAATGGCAGGTTACGTTTTTTGATGAAAAGCCCAGGCTTGCTATCTTTGTCTCAAAATACGACCATTGCCTTCAGGATATTCTCTGGCGGCATAAGGCAGGTGAACTCTATTGTGATATAAGCATGATTGTCTCTAATCATCCGGATTTAAAGCCATTGGCTGATTTTTATAAAGTACCGTTTAATGTGGTGCCTGTAACAAAAGAAACAAAAGCAGCACAGGAACAAAAAGAGCTTGATTTACTTCGTGAAAACAAGATCGATACTATTGTACTTGCGCGCTATATGCAGATTCTTTCAGATAACTTTGTAAAACATTATCCTAATCAGATTATAAATATTCATCATTCTTTTTTACCGGCGTTTATTGGTGGGAATCCATACAAACAAGCCTACCAGCGCGGAGTCAAAATTATCGGGGCAACAAGCCATTACGTTACAGCCGACCTGGATGAAGGACCGATCATTGAGCAGGATGTAATAAGGGTTTCACATAAAGACAGCGTGCAGGATATGGTAAGAAAGGGCCGTGATCTGGAGCGGGTTGTGCTGGCCAGGGCTTTAAAAGCACACCTGGAAAAACGCATCCTGGTTAATAAAAGTCGTACGATAGTTTTTGAATAATCTGTATATAATAGAGCTAATAAAACTGTCTCCCCGATAAAAATAACCGGGGATGACAGTTATAAAAATTACCAGCGACGTGGTGCATCTTTAACTACACGGCAAGTATCACGGGCAATAAGTAATTCTTCGTTTGTAGGATACACATAAGCTTTAACCTGTGAATTTTCTGTACTGATTAATCCACTTTTACCGCCAAATAAAGCACTGTTTTTCTTCTTGTCAAGTTTAACACCAATCGACCCTAAGCCTTTGCAGATACGTTCACGGACAGGTGCTGCGTTTTCGCCGATACCGCCAGTAAAAACCACTGCATCGACTTTCCCATCCATTTCAACAAAATAGGAACCGATATATTTACGGACCCGCATGCAAAACATATCAATAGCCAGTTTGGCACGGCGATCCTGGTTTTCAGCTTCTTCTTCCAGCAGTTCACGCATATCATGTGTTAACCCGGAAATACCCAGTAAGCCGGAACGTTTGTTCATCATTGTGTCAAGCTCAGAGAAGGTAAGGCCTTCTTTATGGTAAAGAAATTCAAGAATTGAAGGATCAAGGTCACCGGCGCGGGTTCCCATTAACAGACCCTGTAAGGGTGTAAAACCCATCGATGTGTCAATCGATTCGCCATTAAGGATAGCACAAGCCGAAGCACCATTACCAAGATGCAGTGAAATAATATTAACCTGTTCACGTCCAAGATTGTTTTCCTGGCGATATTTAAAAGCGATGTAGCGATGGGACGTACCGTGGAAACCATAACGACGAATTTTATAACGCCGGTAAACCTGGTAGGGTAATCCGTATAGATAGGCTTCCTGTGGCATGGTGGAGTGAAACGCTGTGTCAAAAACAGCAACCTGTGGAATTTTATCACCCAATAATTCAGTACTGGCGCGAATACCTTTAATGTTTGCCGGGTTGTGCAACGGGGCAAGTTCAATACAGTCTTCGATTCCGGAAATCACTTCTTCGTTGATCTTTACGGACTTACTGAACTTTTCACCGCCGTGAACGATGCGATGCCCGATGGCATGGATGTCATCGTAGGAGCGAATCTGGTCAATATTGGAATCCGGGGCGATAATCCAGCGCAGGATCATACCGATGGCTTCACGGTGGTTACGGATGGGAGCATCCATCAGTGTTTTTGGCTTGCCTTCAGCCTGGAAGGTTATGAGCGAATGACTGCCAATACGTTCGATAATGCCGCGGGCCAGACGCCTGTCTGTATTTTTTTCGATGTGGTCCAGATCTGTTTCGATAATCTGAAATTTAACAGATGATGAACCGCAGTTTAAAACTAAAATGTTCATGAGATGTACCGTTTTTTTATTAGACTTATAGTATATAATACTATCGCCCTAATTTACAGAAAAGAAACAAAAGATGTGCTAAAAAAGGGATAATTTTTTAAAGAAAATCTGTTTATATGATTATTGAAATACAGGTTATTTATAGGCAGTTAATACTGAAAGGATAACCTGAGTTTACAGGTTTGATAAGTTGATTTTTGTTCAGTATCTTAGATGTGCTTTGAATTAAACAATCCGGTATTGCAACGAATAAGGTCAATGTTAGAAACAATAAATTTAAAGATAGCTTCAATGAAAAGGTTATTGATTTTTTTATTAATCACATTTTCATTAAATAAATGCCTAAGATTTTATTAACATAAGTAATTTTACAGACACTGCATAATGAGAAAATTATTATGGTAAAAGCTATAAGTCTAATTCTTTTGTGTTTTGCCACTATTGCTGCCCAGGATAACTTGAATTATTTTCCCCACAATGATGGTGATATGTGGGAATATTATCATTGGGAGCCTGATGCTGCTAATACTGTAAGAATAACTGTTAAAATTGATTCTGTGACTAAAGATTCTACATACTTCCAAAGAGAATTTAAATTTATCGGCACTCCTGATTTAGACTATATTATTGGCTATCAACAGAATTATTGTATAGCAGACACAAATCATAATATTTTTTCTTCGAAATATTCATATGCGCTCATCCGGGATCGTACCTATAAGTTTAATGTGAATATAGGAGAGAAACACGTTGTTAGAGACTTAGGTGGAGGATTTGACTATTTTTATGTTTGGGATATATATCCTGATACTGTTTTTAACAAAGTAACAGAAATATTAGAAATTGCTTATTATGCCGTTGAAGACACAGCAAATGCTGAACTTGGTTTATTCCATTATAGTGATATTTTAGCAAAAGGAATAGGGTCAATTCAAAGATTTGGTGAGCTTGGTGATTTCATGACTCTTTTGGGAGCGAAAATTAATGGTAAATTTTATGGGGTTCTTGCGGCAATTGATCCAGAAAAGGATAGCAGAAAAGTCCCAAATAAATTTGTACTTGAACCGAGTTATCCCAATCCATTTAATTCTCAAACCTATATCCGTTTCCTGTTATTTAAACCTGATTTGTTGTCAATTTCAATATTTGATAATCGGGGACAGATGATTCGTAACCTTGTGGCAAATAAAATGTTTTCAGCAGGTGAACATAGAATTAGTTGGGATTGCAAGAATAATTTTAATCAACTTGTCGCCAGCGGTTTTTATATCTATACAATATTTACTTCGGAGCACTCATATTCAGGCAAAATACAGTTAATTAAGTAACTTTGAAGAGTGATAATCACCATTTCTGCAAATCCTTAATCATCAAAATTAACAGGTCCCAACTGGTTCTCTGAAGATGCAACAGTTATTGCCACGGTTGCGTCCCCTGTGATGTTTGTAACGGTACGGCACATATCAAGTATACGGTCAATCCCCAAAATTAGCGCAATGCCAGCACTGGGAACACTTATGGCTTCCAGGATAATGACCAGCATAATAATACCTGCCCCTGGAACGGCGGCTGTGCCGATCGATGCAAGGACAGCTGTAAGTACGATGGTTATCTGTGCGCCAAGATCGAGCCCCAAGCCCAATGCCTGGGCAATAAACACTGCAGCAACTGCCTGGTACAATGCGGTTCCATCCATATTTATAGTCGCTCCCAGCGGCAGTACA
Organism: Calditrichia bacterium; assembly: GCA_020635035.1. Lineage (GTDB taxonomy): Bacteria > Calditrichota > Calditrichia > Calditrichales > J004 > JACKAO01. The sequence goes on along the minus strand of JACKAO010000011.1, from coordinate 21,017 downwards.
AAAGAAGATACTTCTTCAGACACACCCAGATTATTTTCACAACGTTCCATGGTTACAGGCAGAGTCGCTCCACTGGAACTGGTTGAAAAAGCCAGAAGCTGTGCCGGGGCGATTCCTTTTATGAAATCAATCAATTTCATTTTGGTAAACAGACGCAGGATGGTTGGGTAGACCAGGGTGGTTTGAAGAATGAGTCCTAATAAAACTACAATCGCGTAATATCCTAAAGCACTGAGCAGTTCAACCACCTGCTGAATATTATCACGGGCAATTACATTTATGGTATCTGCGATAAGGCCAAAAACCCCGATGGGCGCCATCAGCATGATCATGTCAACCAGTTTAATCACCACATCGTTTAAGCCTTCAAAGATGTTCAGCAAAGCAGCACTTTTATCATTATTGACCTTGATGATACCTATTCCGAGAAATATTGCAAAGAAAACAACCTGCAGCATATTGCGGTTACCGGATGCGGCATTAAAAATGTTGTCAGGTACCATTTCCACTAATGGCTGCAACGGTCCGCGTTCGCGAACTTTTTTAGCACTGTCTTCTTTTGATTCGACTTCTGATTGGTAGGTTGCCTGCAGCTTTTCACGCATTTCCTGCGGTACACTTTTTCCAGGTTTCATAATGTTTACAACCAGCAGTCCAATGGTAACTGATATGACGGTTGTTATGATATAGATGGTAATGGTTTTTCCGCCGATCCGTGAAAGTTTTCGCACATCTGAAAGGGAAGCCACGCCTGCCACAAGTGAACCCAATACCAGCGGGACGGCGATCAGCTTAAGAAGGTTTATAAAAATTTCACCGAAAGGTGCAATCCATGCTGAAGTAAAGGAACCCCATCCGGCATAGGCTGCAATAATTCCGTAAATAAGGCCGGCAACCATACCAATAATTATCTGCCAATGTAATTTTAATTTCATAAGAAAGCCTATTTGTTGTGTTTGGAGTTGCAGAAAAACGAAGAATGGTAACAATATAATTTTTAAACAGGATCAGCTCAAAGAAATATTTGTAGGATGCGGGGGACTCATTGGAATTTTTAAAAAGTATAACAAGTTTTAAGTCCCATAAATAATGGATTATTTTGCTTTTTATTCCGTTAACAAATTTTTTACCAGTTAACTCTCTTTCTTTCAACAAAAATCATTACGGTTACTAAGTGCGATTATGTTTAAACCTATAGCAAATCCCTATATTGTTGGTAATCCTATCAAAACTGCGGAAATGTTCTTTGGCCGTCAGGATGACTTCGATTTTATTAAACGAAAACTGCAAGCCGGTGATAAAAGTTATATTATTGTTTTATGCGGTGAACGGCGCAGCGGTAAAACTTCTATTCTATTTCAGATCCTGAGCGGGCGCCTGGGTGATGATTTTGTCCCAATTCTTGTGGATATGCAGACGATGGCCGGACTGAAGAATGAACGGGAATTCTTCGAGAAGTTTGCACAGGAAACACTGAAATACATTAATCAAAAAATTGACATTAACGACTTTTTTAAAAGTCAGGATAGCTCATTCAAAGCATTTGCTGCTTTTCTGGAAGAGATACACAAGCGCAATAAGGGTAAACACATTTTATTCCTGATCGATGAATACGAGCTGATTGAAGCAAAAATTAATGAAGGCAGCTTAAACGAGAATTTTATCCCTTTTCTCGCCGGTTTACTGGAAGGAGAACAGTTAATATCCTTTATTTTTACCGGTTCCACAAAACTGGAAGAACGCAAAGCAAAAATGTGGCAAATCCTGTTTGCCAAGTCACTTTTCAGAAATGTCAGTTATTTATCACGCGATGACACTCTTCGGCTAATCCAGGAGCCAGTTAAAGAATACATAGAATTTGATGTTGTAGTATTAAACATTATTTATCGTCTTACTTCGGGGCAGCCTTTTTATACCCAGGTTGTCTGTCAGAATATTGTGGATTATGTCAACCAGAAGAAGCAGACTAATATCCAGGAAGAAGATCTGGATATCATTGTAAGCGAGATACTGGAAAATCCATTGCCGCAAATGATTTATTTCTGGAACAGCCAGTCGGATGATCGCAAGCTGGTCCTTTCCCTGATGGCTGAGCTGCTTGAAGAACCAAATGCCTGGATAAATGCCGAGCAAATTATCAGCGAATCAAAAAAGCGAAAATTCGGATTGGACCTGGATGTAAAATCTATCAATATGACTCTTGAAGGGCTTTTCCATAGTCAACACCTGGGAAAGTCCCAGGTTGGCTACAAATTTCAGATGGATTTATTCCGGCGCTGGATAAAACGCGATCATGCTATCTGGCGTGTTATGAAGGAAGTCAGTTCTTTGGGCATGGCTTCTTCAATTGAAAAACAGGTTTTTAACTCTTCAGATTCTGATCCCGCTAATAACCGGAAAATGTTTATTTATGCCTTTTTTACTTTTTTGGTGGTTGTCTCCGCTGGCTGGTACATATTTTCTTCCGGGGAAGAGAAGGGAAAAACTATAGCTGAAAAGCCTGCAGAGCAGGTTAAAGAAGAAATAGCTCAACCGGATAAGAAGCAAGAGAATCCAATACCTGCGATTGAGAATGATGCTCAAAAAAAATTGGTTGAAGAAAAGAAAGAAAAACCAGTTGAGACAAGGTCAAGTTCCGAAGAATCAAAAAAGGCGGAAGAAAATAAAAAGAAAACGGTTGCACAGGCAACGCCGCAACCCAAAGAAACAAAACCAGCAGCTCCCAAAATGGATCCTGCTATAGTCAGCAATGCTGAATCGGCAAAAGCACAAATGAATGAACAAAAAAGTAATGCTGAAAGGTTGGATGCGAAAAACCAGGCAACAACTATATATCGTGCTGCCCTTACCAAAGAACAGTCAGCAGACAGTCTGTTTGATGCAGCACTGTATCCGGAGGCCGGAGCATCCTATAACCAGGCAGGCGCACTTTATGCCCGGGCCATTGAAGAAATAAGTAAAAAGGCAAATGCAGAAAAAAACAGTGCTGAACAATCACAAAGAAATATGCTGACGGCAAAAAACAAATTGAATATGCAGCAGAAGAAAATGCCGGCATTTGCCAGTGGTGAATCGGCCGAAGAGCAGGGCAACAGAAATTTCAGCAGTAATAATTTTGCGATTGCCGTAAACAATTACAAAACAGCCCAGAAGGATTTTGAGCAGGCGCTGCAGCAATATGAAACCAACAAAAATAGCATCACAACTATTATAAACGGTTACCTGGATGGCATTCAAAACGAAAGTATTATCCAGATGAAGAAATACCATGGTAATTTTACAAAAGACCTGGAGAATGACTGGCAAAAATATTTTAAAGCTGTAGATGGGATAAATGTTACGCGTTCTGTTAAAATGCTTGATTTTGATGATCAAACTGCTAAGGCGAGTGTGGATGTTCAGCTCTCCTTTGCGGGTTCGCAAAACAGTCCGGTAAACAGCTGGCAATTCAGTCTGACGAAAAATTCAGCTGGTTGGATAATTACAGGCATTTCAGAAGGCAATTAAATTTTTTGATCAGGGGGGAGTATGCGTTCAAATTTTACGAAGCTTTTTTTTATGTTTTTCCTTTTTCTTCAAAGCGGGTATTCTCAATCACTGGAAGACCGTCTTTCCGGAATCTTTACAGATCTCTTAGAACTGAATCTTGTGGGCAGTCCCGGCCAGCATGGTGAGCATTTTAAACCTGCAAATGTTGCGGCAAGTGCCACCATTATTAACTCATTAAATAATTTTATCGGAACCAGCGTTTCTTCCTTTCCATTAAGCTCGACAGTTGCCGGTCTTACTTTCGATTTCAGCAGTGGCCGACCGGTAAGCACATCTACAAGTCTTGGACCAATCTTTTCCGAACGCGCCCAGACGCTGGGGCAGGGATTACTGAATGTTGGTTTTAATTTTACGTATATGAATTTTACTAAAATTCGTGGTCTGGATACGAAAGATCTGCGGCTTGCTTTTACGCATCAGGATGTAGGGCTTCCAGGAATGGGAGATTCTCCCAATGAGTTTGATTACATCGATATGTACCTGAATATGGAACTGAAAGCCAGCATTCTTGCATTTTATTTTACTTATGGATTAACCGACAGACTGGATATTAGTGTGGCTTTACCATTGGTTAATGTTAATCTGAAAGCAACACCGGTTGCTTATATGAACAGCTATACCTTTGTGAACAATGATACAGCAAATCATAATTTTGGTGATGACCCGACGCATCCATTATTGCAAACCAACCCACCGGCAATTGATGATGATGCAACCGGTATCGGTGATATTGCTATTCGTGCCAAATACAATTTTATCAGCAAGCAGGATGTTGACCTTTCAGCTTTAGTGGAATACAGGCTTGCGACAGGCGAAGCAGCAGACTTTCTTGGCGCCGGGCAAAGCCGGTTACGTTTTTTAATGATTGCATCTAAAGCCTATGGTGATTTCACACCGCATTTGAATCTTGGTTATGAGATGAAAAACAGCGATAAAGATCCGGACGATTTTGAAGTCTACCTGGGATATGATCAAAAACTGAGTGAAAGCCTGACTTTTGCCCTGGATTTTATCGGAGAGTTTGAAGTGGGCAGTCAGAGTGATGAATTGTCTTTTCCTGATCCGATCATAGTCGAGCGACCGGATGGTACATACAAGCAACGCATATCGTATACCAATCTGCCAAACCAAAGCAACGATAACATTATAAACGGAGCAGTCGGATTTAAATTACAGCCAAAAGAAAATCTGATGGTCATTGCAAACGTTTTCTTTCCCCTGAATGATGGCGGTTTACGGGCAGATTTCATACCAACGTTTGGAGTAGAATTCAGTTTTTAAATGTTAAATCATGGAAACAATTTTAAGCATACATGAACCTATCAGTGATATCTCGCAATTTGTGGGACGTCAAAATCTGATTAATAAAGTTTATTCACGAATTGGTGCTGCCAGGCCGCAGTCTGTTTCGTTGGTAGGTGATTATAAAATTGGGAAAACGTCGCTTTTAAACTTCCTTTCCGACCCGGTTACCCGATCCAAATATTTTGATGATATTTCGGAATATTATTGTCTTCGGCTTTCTGTCACGGAAGAATTGAATTCACTTGAATCATTTGTTAAGGAATTGTGTTATCAGATTGCCCATGGCCTGGAGTCTGAGTTTAAGTTCGAGAGTATTCTGGATAGCTATGACTGGTTTAAGCGCATTGTTGAAATGGCATCCAAACGAAACCGAAAGATTATCCTGTTTATGGATGATTTTAATCTGATCACGCAGAATGAATCTTTCCCGCTTGAATTTTTCTCCTTTTTACGTTCTCTGGCTAATAATTATAATGTTGCCTATGTGACTACATCCTACCTGGATCTGCAGCAGTTATGTGTTTCTAAAGATGTTGAAGAGTCACCCTTTTTTAACATCTTTACAAATATTACAATCAGGCCATTTGATCCGGATGAGACAGATCAGTTTTTAAAGCAGGCATGTGAAATAGCTCCGTTAAATACAGAAAAGAGCAAAATACTGGTTAAAGCTTATGCCGGTAATTTTCCTTATTTACTGCAAATTGCCTGTAATGTTATTCATGATCAGGATACTGCGCAGCGGGGTGCAATTCAGGACGATCTCTTTAAGCAAAAATATGAATCTTTGACAAAAAAATATTTTGAATTAACCTGGCAGAACCTTAATAATGATTTACAGGTAATCCTTCGGCAGATTGCCCATAAAATTAAAATTGAAAATCCGCGTGAATATCTTGTGCAGGAACTGGTTCAAAAACAATTATTAATAATTGACGATTCACAACCCAAAATATTTTCTCCGTCTTTCTTGTCATTTATAAAGGATTTAGATGGTGCTAACGGGAAATCAAAAAGTATTTTTTCAGGACTTTTACGTTTAATAGGTTTTAAGTGATGATTGGCGCAGATATTTCACATTACACCGTAAAGAAAAAAATTGGTGAAGGGGGCATGGGCGTTGTTTATCTTGCAGAAGATAAACACCTGCACCGTATGTGTGCTCTAAAACTATTGTCTCCAAAATCCGGGTTTAATGAAGACGTTAAACGTCGTTTTGAACGTGAAGCACAGTCAATTGCTGCAATAAATCACTCCAATATTATTACCATTTACGAACTGGGTGATTATAATGGTATGCCTTATATCGTCATGGAATATATCGATGGCTTTTCGCTCCGTGATCTGCTTAAAGAAAAAGGCAGGATCCCTTTAAATGACACAATAAGCATTATGCGTCAAATCTGCCAGGGACTTAGTAAAGCTCATTTTGCAGGAATAATACACCGGGATTTAAAGCCCGAAAATATACTTCTTGATAAAGAAAATAATGTAAAAATACTCGATTTTGGCCTTGCTAAATTAAAAGGCAGCAGTACAATTACAACCGAAAACGTCAGATTGGGAACGGTCTTTTATATGTCGCCGGAACAGATTCAGGGACAGGAGCTTGAAGCACAATCAGATATATTCTCGATTGGTGTAATTATGTACGAAATGCTTACAGGAGATGTGCCTTTTAAAGGGGAGTATGATGTTGCCGTTATTTATTCGATCCTGAATGAGCGGCCAAAAGAGATAAAAGACCCGGCAATCGGTAATCTGGAGACTTTACAAACAATACTGAATACAGCTTTGGCAAAGAATGCATCGGAACGATACCAGTCAGCAGAAGTATTTTTAGAATCATTAATTGCTTATGACGATGTGCTGCAAAAAAAGAACGAATCCCGTAAATCGATTGTTATCAGGGATGTAACACATTCCATTGCTGATCTGCTTGAACACCGCGAAAAAATTGACGAAATCATTGAAAAGGAATACAAAAAAGATATTGTAATCATGTTCTGCGATATTGCCGGCTCCACAAAATATTTTGAGCAATTCGGAGATATTGAAGGCAGAGCAATGGTGAAAAGGTTTACGAATTTTGCTTTTCCGGTTATTGAAAAACATTTGGGTAAAGTTATTAAAACGATGGGTGATGGAATACTTGCATCGTTTTACGATCCTGTGGCAGCTTGTCAGGCTGCTATTCAAATGCAAAATGAATTATTACATAAAAACACAAGGCTACCAGACGAATACCGAACGCAGATCCGAATTGCCATGCATTATGGAAAAGCCGTTATTGACCAGGGAGATGTTTATGGAGATGTTGTAAATGTTGCAGCCCGTGTTGAAAAGCATACGGATGCGACCCAGATAAAACTTTCCGATTCTCTTTATCAAAAAATTGCAGCGAATAAAGATTTTGAATTGATGCCTGCGGGAAAAGTTACCTTTAAAGGAAAAAGCGATCCGATGCCGCTTTACCGCCTGCGCTGGCATGAAAATGAAAATTTTGAAGCAATTCCGGAACCTGAAGTTTCTGAGACCCCCGCTGAAGAGATTGTAATTAAAAAAAATTACAGCACACCTTTGCCGCAAATTATCCGTACAGCAGATAAAAGTGGTAAAAATCCCTATATGAACCGGGTGATGATAAAGGATAGTGAAGATTTTTTTGGCCGTAAAAATGAGATATCCAAAATTTATGCGCGTATAGGAGCCAGCCGCCCGCAATCGGTTTCCATTGTTGGTGAAAGACGAATTGGTAAATCATCCCTTTTAAACTTTATTTACAATCCTGCGAACCGCCGCCGTTATTTGTCTGATCCGGATCAGTTTGTGTTTGTTTTTGTCGATTTCCAGGAAAAACGCGGCATTGATGTACCCGAGTTTTTTGCAACAATTTATGGCTGCCTTATTAAGGAGTTTAATGAACAGCTAGAGCTGAATCTTGTTCCAGGTTATGAAGGATTTACTAAAATAGTTGAATATATGCAGAATCTGAATTTAAAACTGGTTATGGTTTTTGATGAATTTGAACTGGTTACAAAAAATCAGAACTTTGATACCGAGTTTTATTCTTTTGCGCGATCAATGGCTAATAACTACAATGTTGCTTACCTGGTTTCATCCGGGAGAAATCTGCAAACGATGTGTCATAGCAAGGAGATATCAGATTCACCTTTTTTCAATATTTTTTCCAACCTGACGTTGAGCACTTTTACTCACGAAGAAGCAGAAGAACTCATCACCATCCCGTCCAAAAGGGCAGGTTACCTTCTTGAAAACCAGATTGATTTTATTTTAGATATAGCCGGTTATTATCCATTTTTTATTCAAATGGCCTGTGCTTCTGTTTTTGAATTTGTTAAAGCAAATGGCAGGTTGAGTAAGCAGAATTTGAAAGCGATTAAAGAAGACTTTTTGGATGAAGCCAGGATACATTTTCAGCAAATCTGGGACATTAGCGATGAAGATCAAAAAAATCTGTTTTTAAAATTGGCAGCACAAGAGAAAATAGAATCACAGGACGAATATCTTATACCTGGTCTTGAGAAAGCCGGTTACATAAAGCGGATAGAAAATCAGCCAGTAGTTTTTTCTTCGATGTTTGGTCAATTCATTCTTGAACGTTATAATGGAATAGGTAATGAATCCGCAAAACGTAAGAAATTTTTTGGCCTGTTTTAAAAAACCGTGTATTATTTATATTTGAATTAAAATTATTTTACCAACAAGTTATCAGCAAATAATAGACAAATTGCACCAGGAGATATATGTATTTAATCCGAATCATTTTTTTACCAATAATTATTTTTGCCTGTTCAGCCATTGATAATAAAGAAGTTGTAGCTGTTAAAAAAGCATTTCCCGAGCTTGAATTTGTGCGTCCTGTTGATCTTCAGCAGCCTGATTCGCAGGAAAACTATTTATATGTAGTAGAGCAGGCCGGCAGAATTTATAAATTTGAAAACACCCCGGAAACAGACATAAAAATTCCGGTTCTGGATATTCGTGATCGCGTTAATGACAGCGGTAATGAAGAAGGATTACTGGGTTTGGCTTTCCATCCCCAGTTTGCTCAAAATAGCTTATTCTATGTGAACTATACAGCCGACAATCCAAGGAGGACAGTCATCGCCCGTTTTAAAATGGAAAATACTGCTGACGCCACTGCAGCGAGCGAATTTGCTGTTTTGGAGTATAGTCAGCCTTATGGAAATCATAATGGTGGTCAGGTAATGTTTGGTCCGGATGGGTTTCTGTATATTGCTGTTGGTGATGGTGGATCCGGCGGTGATCCACAGGGCAATGGTCAGAACAGAAAGACATTACTCGGAAGTATTCTGCGCATTGATGTGGATAAAGAAGAAAATGGGAAAGCATACGCTATACCTTCTGATAATCCTTTTGCCGGCAATGATCAGGGATTCAGGGAAGAAATTTTTGCATACGGTTTGCGTAATCCCTGGCGTTTTTGTTTTCATCCTGAAACTGGGGATATCTGGACGGGAGATGTCGGACAGAATAAAATTGAAGAAATTGATATTGTTGTGAATGGAGGCAATTATGGCTGGAACATTATGGAAGCATCAGAATGTTATAATGCAGATAATTGCGATAAAGAAGGTTTAATTCTTCCAATCTATGAATATACGCATGCAGTGGGCTACTCTATTACCGGCGGGTATATTTACCAGGGATCCAGTTACCCCGAACTTTATAACTCTTATATTTATGCAGATTTTGTTGTTGGAAAAATCTGGGCATTGGAATCTAAAGGCAACAATGTTTATAAAAACTCTTTATTAACGGAAAAAATACCGCAAATTTCATCATTTGGGCAGGATAAAGATAAAAATCTGTTTGTGTTATCGTTTGATGGATATGTTTATAAATTTGGAGAATAAACGTGGTTAATCTTCTTCAGAGTTTTTCAGCGGGTGATTGATGGCCTGATCTTTGATTGCACGGAGATATTCAAGCGCTTTAATGGAGTTATATTCACGTTTACTGCCGAATGGATTAAACATTACACCTGTTGTCTCATTGCCACTTCCATTGGTGTTTTTCTTCCAGCGGATTTTACCCTTGAGCAATAGATCATTACCATCCGGAAAAGACAATTTCATCTCCACAGGTGTGCCGAAGTTGGCAGGCTGTTTCATGTAAAAAGCAATGCCGCTTTTCGAAAGATTAATTACAGTTTCTGCCTGAGAATAATTCTTTAAAACACTCAATCCCTTTGATACCTTATAGCGAACCGATACACCTGGTAATTCAACACGCTCGAAGGATCTTCTTTCTTCTTCTTTCTTCATAACTCCTTGCAAAAAAATAAACACTAGTATTTAATCAGAAAATCAAAAAATGTATGTGAGTTTCGTCAAAAATATTAAAATACTCTAATTTTATCAGTAGCTAAGTTTGTCGAAGTAGGCTTTATCGAAAAGAAGGTTTACAGATTCAAGATTTTCTTTACGTCCAAGATCGATCCAGTTATCCGATTCAGTAAAGTAGCCACAAATACTATGGTTAGCTGCCAAGCGAAGATACTCAGGAATTATAGAAAATACTACATCATTTTTAAGTTTTTTTAGTAAATCTGTTGAAAATATATGAATTCCTGAAAAGGCATATTCCTGCGCATTCGCAACTTCTTCAGTGCTCCAGATAGTCTGATTGTCTATTTTAGAGCGCCAGCCGCACATCATAAGTTCGGAATTAAACAGAAGGTAGCGACTGGTTTGGCGTTTTCGAATTGCAAGCGTTGCATCTGCGTTTCTCTGCACATGCTGACTCAGCATTTCATTCAGATCAATATCAGTTAGAATATCAACATTATGAATCAAAAAGTGATCGACGTCTTCAAAAAACCAGGCAGCTTTTTTTAGTCCGCCACCAGTATCCGCTAAAATATCCTCCCGGGAGATTTCAATATGCAATCCGAAATTTTTTTTGCTATCTAAAAAATTAACAATACTTTCTGCATGATGATATACGTTGATTATCAGCTGCTTATAACCGAAAGATTTCAACCGTAAAATTATCCATTCCAATAATGGACGGTCATTTATTTTAATCAAAGCTTTGGGGGTTGAATTAGTTAAAGGCCTTAAACGTGTTCCCATACCTGCTGCAAAAATCATTGCTTTCATGGTATTTCCGATTATTTCATTTCTTGTTCCCGATGGCGTAATTTGACATCGATATTAAATTCTTTTTTCAGGCGACTGGCGATCTGGTTTGCACAATAAACAGAGCGATGCTGGCCACCAGTACACCCAAATGCGATCATTAAATCTGTAAAATTACGCATTTGATAGTTTTTTAAAGTACTGCTAACCAACGCATAAGCATGGTCCAGAAAAACGTCAACACTTTCTTCTTTTTTCAGGAATTCAATTACCGGCTGGTCGTTGCCCGTCAGACTTTGATATTCTTCATATCGCCCGGGATTAGGTAAAGCCCGGCAATCAAAAACAAAACCACCGCCATGCCCTTTTTCATCCCAGGGAATCCCACGTTTATAGGAAAAACTATCGAGGCGTACTGTTAAACGCAGTTGGTTGGAACTGAGTGTCCGCAGATAACTTGATCTGACAAGCCTTGACCAGGCATCACTAAGTGCCGGTATTTTTATTGGTAAATCAGCGCTGTGCAGAAGACTTTCAAGGTTTTGAATAGCGTACGGAACGCTTTTCAGGAAATGTTCTTTACGTTCATAAAATCCACGGAATCCATACGCCCCGAGTGCCTGCATGATTCTGATAAAGACAAAGCCATAGAAGTACTGAAGGAATTTCTTCCTATCAAGCGAAATAATTTTTTCCAGCTCTTCAAGATATATTTCCAAAAGCTCTTCACGCACATCTCCGGGTATATCTGCTTTTGCATCATATAAAAGAGACGCGAGATCGTATTGTAATGCACCTTTTCGTCCGCCCTGGTAATCAATAAAATAAACATCATCGCCATTGATCATCACATTACGGGACTGGAAATCCCGGTAAAGGAAATAATCACGCGGACTTTCCAGCAGAAAATCTGTGAAGGTCTGGAAATCATTTTCAAGATTTTGTTCGTCAAAAGGGATTTTGGCAAGTTTCAGAAAATAGTATTTAAAATAATTCAGATCCCACATCATCGACTGTCGGTCGAAGCTGCTTCTTGGGTAGCACACTGAATAATCGAGATCTTTACCTGCCGTTACCTGAAATTTAGGCAAAGCTCTGAGAACTTGTTTGTAATAATTAATAATGTGTTCAGAAAAACCATTTTTTTCACGTTCTGCCGATAAATATGAAAATAAAGTTTCATCACCAAGGTCCTGCTCCAGATAAATATTTTTGTCAAGTTCCTGTTTGTAGATTTCAGGCACTGCAAGGCCATTTTTATAAAAATGTTTTGAAAAGCTTAAAAAAGCGACATTTTCTTTAAAATCTTCATTATAAACGCCAATTGCTTTTTTTGATTTGCTCTGCAACCTAAAATATTGCCTGTTTGACCCATGTGCAGGTAAAGGTTCAAAGGATGCTAATTTTTCACCTGACCATTTTTCAAATAATTCTGTTAAATTTTTCTGTAATATCTTGTCCATTTTTTCTATCTGTATATAAGTTTTAGATCTGTTTGTTCAATCTGTTCTGCATAGATTTGTAAGTTTTCAATAAATAGTGGATTTTCAAAATCTTTTATACGCCGGTTCAATTTATGAAGAAGAAGAGTGTCCGTTTGGGCGCCGTCTGATATAAGTATATTATACGAAGTTTGTGAAATAAAAACACCATGTTCGTCATATATCGATGTATAAAAAAGGGTATCGTTATTAAATGGAAATTCGGCTGTTTCAACATAAAGGCCATCTTCAAATCCATATTGATCTTCCCATTTAAAATCATTACCAATTTTAAACTGCCGGTGAATTTTCTTCAATTTCCAGTTATTGCCGGAACTCTCTTCGCGGATAAGTTCGAATGTTTTATTTTTTTCAAGAATTCTGGGTGCAATCGGGAAATGCTCATTTCCGGGCAGAGCTTTTTCCGTACAATCGACGGCAGTTTTAAAAAACATATCTGATGAAAGATTTTCCGGAACATATTCCATAACGACCCATTGAGCTGTGAGTGCAATTTTTACACCGCCATTATACCTTCCGGAATTCTGAAATGTTTGCGATACATATTGTTCCGTTTGTCCCAAAAGATAGGTTGTATCATTTGATGTTATGCTTTCTTCAAACAGCAGTGATGAAATCCGCAGATTCTGCAGGCTGAGCGAACCATTTAAATCTGCATATAATGCTTCAGCAAAAACTGCTTTCTGATTTAAAGGGAAATTTATTTGAAGTGGCGGGATTTGCGGATTGTTCGTCTCGCTGCAATTTTGCAGAATTAAAATTAATACTAAGACGCTGATGCTAAAGATTCGGGTCATATTTAATATTTGTCAAACAAACTCATATTAATGATGCGGATTCAAATTATTTACCCATTAAAAACGATGCTGAAGTTTAAAAAACGCACTGCTTTTTTAAAAATAAAAATAGTAATACTGAAAACCTGCTTATTTGCGAGTTTATTTCAACTTCACTATATTTTTTGATTCGTAAACCCCTAAATTTGTGAACAAATTATGCGATCTCGAAAACAAGTTCCTTTTGTGTTTGCAGCATATTCCTTGCTTTTTTTATATGGTTGTGTTCCCGATGCTCCGCATGATAACCCATTAGATCCTTTTGTAAACCGTACGCAAAGTCGCGAAACAATTTCCGGCAAAGTATACAGCTATTATCAGCCATATCAACCGCTTAGCCAGGCGCGGATCCATATTCCGCAGATAAAATATCTGGGTTATTCTGATTTGGATGGTTCGTTTTATGTTGATGGTCTGGCGAAAGGCAGCTATCAGGTAATCATTTCAAAATCCGGATATCAGAGTGATACACTGCTGGCTAAAGCCGGAGAAAATGATTTATCTTTTTTTCTGAATGCTGAACCGCAGGTAAAAAAAGTACACTATTTCAGCGAAAAGATCAGCACCATTTTTGAATCCGAGCCGGTACTGAGTGTTACAATTGAAGTTGTAATTGAAGATGCTGATGGTGCTTCGGATATTGATTCAGTATTTTGCAGCATTCCCGCTTTTGAGATGAATATGTCTTTTGAGAAATCCAGCCGGGTTGATTCATTGATTTTGCGAATAGAACAGAGCAGCATTCCCGGACAAAATCTGAGAACGCTTATTGAACAGCCGCTATTTATAATAGTGAAAGACAAACCGGGTGCAATTCAAAGATCCGGACCTTTTTACCTGGGCAGGATTATTGAAGATATTGCCCATCCATTGTCTCCGGATAACCAGCAGACAGCTGATCAGCCGCTTATCTTTACCTGGGAGAGCATAGATATCCCGATTGATTTTACTTATGAAATTCAGGTATTCCGTCAGCAATCCGGATTACAAACCCTGATTTATTCTAAGAGAAATATCTTATCTACAGCTACATCGTCTGCATTTAACCAGATATTGCCTTCTGGAACTTATTTCTGGACACTTGCCGTTCGGGATAAATTAAATAACATGAGCCGTTCACGTGAAGCTGTGTTCAGGGTACAATAAAATGGATAGAAGCATTACAGAAAAAACCTTGCAGGCAATCCTGGATATCAGCAAAGAAATAAACAGTGTCCGGAATGTACATTCACTTCTGGAGCGAATACTGGATATTGCCCTGAAAAATCTTAATGCCGAGCGCGGTTTTATCCTGCTGCGTGATGAAAAAAGTAGCGAATTACTAACGGCGGCCAGCCGAAATATTGATCCTGAAAGAAGCAGTGATTTAAGTGAAATTTCCAGATCGACCGTTACCAAGGTAAAAGAACGTCAAAAACCATTACTTGCCTTTGATACCCAGGAAGATGTTCAATTTATGGCCGCAGAGAGTGTCATTCTTCAAAAAATCGCTTCCATTGCCTGTGTGCCGTTATTACTTAAAGGAAAATTAATCGGTGTAATTTATATCGACTCCAGGGAGAAGACAGCCGGTTTTAATCAACAGAGTCTGGACTTTTTGGAAACATTGAGTAACCAGGCAGCGATTGCCATCGAAAATGTAAAATTAGCAGAAGCCTTATATAAAGAGAACGAATTATTAAAAGGTGAGCTGCACCGTGTTTATGCTTTTAAAGAACTGGTTGGCAACAGTCCGCAAATGAAACACGTTTTTGAAATGATCGGACGGGTTTTAAATAACGATGTCACAGTCCTTTTAACAGGGGAAACGGGAACAGGCAAAGAGTTGGCAGCCCGCGCGATTCATCAGAATAGTCGGCGGAAAGACAAGCCTTTTGTTGCGATTAACTGTGCTGTTATTCCGGAAAATCTTGTGGAGAGTGAGCTGTTCGGACATGTAAAAGGTGCATTTACAGGCGCTATTTCTGATAAAGAAGGGTTAGTGGAGAAAGCAGAAGGCGGCACTCTGCTGCTCGATGAAATCGGTGAAATTAATGTGAACTTACAGGTTAAGCTTTTGCGTTTTTTGCAGGATCACACATTTATTCCGGTTGGCGGAACCAGCGAGAAAAAAGTAAATCTGCGGATCCTGGCAGCTACACATAAAAACCTGGAAGAACAGGTTGCAAAAAAAATCTTCCGGGAAGATCTTTTTTATCGCCTGAATGTCCTTAACATCCAGCTACCCCCTTTAAGGGACCACAGAAAAGACATCCCTTTGCTGGTAGATCATATCCTTAAAAAAATAGCCAGACAAAGCTCTGAGAAACGCAAAAAAATATCAGCAGAAGCAATGGAAAAGCTTGTGGCATATTCGTGGCCGGGTAATGTGCGTGAACTGGAAAATGTTTTGGAACGTGCGGTGGTAATGAGCAATGATGATCAGATTAACCCGCAGGACATAATCCTTATGAAACAGGATTCGCGCAGCTATATTGAACCGGGGATGAAAATCACGCAGGTTTCATTGATGCTCCTTGAGCAAACGCTTAAAGCCTGCAATGGCAACAAAACCAAAGCAGCAGAACTTATGGGTGTTTCTTTGCGCTGGATCCACTACCAGCTCAAAAACAAAGCTGTAAGATAGCGTGAACTCTGATGCCTGATAAACAGCCTTTTAAAACTATAAATGAATTTTCCTTCCGGCAGCTTCTTCATGAAGGGCCATATACGCTTGTTTACCGCGGATTCCAGGATAATCTCAAACGTGATGTTCTGATTAAACTTCTTAAACCGGGTAGTTCATCTGAATTAAAAAGAAGGTTTGAGCGTGAAGCACGTGTTTATGCACGGCTGAATCACCCGAACATCGTTTCGGTTTATGCCCTTGGAGAAAAAGAAGGCTGGCTCTATATCATTCTTGAATACATCAATGGGACGAATCTCAGGCAGATTATAAATAATCAAAAACTTGATTGCTGGTATATAACGGATTCCATTCTGCAGGCGCTGGAACATGCAGCCGGCCAGGGTGTTGTGCACCGCGATATTAAACCCGAAAATATACTGATCGACAGGCAGGGTAAGGTGAAAGTTGCAGATTTCGGACTGGCGCGCATCAATGATGAGCCGGCAGTGACACAGCAGCAATCGCTGGTGGGAACACCTGCATATATGTCACCGGAACAGATAACAGGGGATGAAATTACTGTTCAGAGCGATCTGTTTTCGTTATGTGTGGTTGTTTATGAAATGCTTTTCGGGCAGAAAGCATTTGGTGGTGATGGCTATGCCGAATCAATTAATAAAATTTTAAATGATGAGCCGTCTTTGCTGTTCAGTCGCCCAGAGGAGATAGCGGAAGACTGGTATAAATTTCTTGAGAAAGGTCTGCAAAAGCAAAAATCAAAACGCTGGCAAACGGCAGAGTCTGCCCGGATTGAGCTGCAGGCTTTAAAACCACAGAATGCAGATGTGCAAAACATCCTTGCCGGATTAGTTAAAGAACAGGCAGATAAGGATGAAGATGTATCAACCGTTCAGCAACCCGGAATAAATCATTTTAAGAAAGGTAGTCTGATAAGTTTTTTCTATGCTATCTTTCTTATAACATTTATGGTTGTGGTTTATAATCTTTTGAAAAAGGAAGAATCAGCAGATCCAATTCCCGAATCGGCTTTCCCTGATACTTTGCTTACAACAGAAAGTCTGAAAACAGAAAAAGCGGATTCGGTTATTTTGGATACTATTAAGCAAAAGGTGTCTAAAGTATTGTTAAAAGAAAATAATCCCACAGTAAAACTTTCGGAAATCCCGCAAAAAGTTGATACAGACACAACAGAAAAAAAATTCAGCATGGCACAACTTGATCTGTCTATTACCCCATGGGCGAAGGTTTACCTGGATCAAGCAGTTCTGGATACACATCTTCTTAAGGGGACTTTTTCTTTACCGCAAGGTACACACAGTCTGCGTTTTGAACACCCGCGTTTTAATCCTGAAATAAAACAGATAAACCTGCTACCGGGGGAAAAAAACCAGGTAAATTGGTCATTCTGGGATCATGCCGGTTATTTAAAAATTGAAGTACGTCCCTGGGCGCATGTGTATATCAACGATGAATTTTATGATACCACGCCATTAGCAGGGCCTTTACGCATCCCGGAAGGGAGTAAAATATTGGAACTGCGTCACCCTTCCTTTAAAAATCACAGGGAACGCATTGCAATAGTTGCCGGGGATACGCTGAATATGAAAATTACGTTGCAGCCATAATGGCACGATTATTGAATTATTTGTTAAAATGAAAACAATATATATGAAAACCCTGATTATTTTCCTGCTTATAATTGCAGCAGCAAATGTTCAAAGCCAGTCATTGGAAAGCCGGCTCAACGATGCTTATAACAATTTTAACAATACACGTGTTGACAGTCTGCTGGATCAGGCAGCCGTCCATGTTGACAGTTTTCCTTCAGCCGAAAAGGTGGCCTTTCATAAATACAGTGCTTTTCGCGCTTTCCGAGAAAACCGGGGTGAGCAGGTTACTGCACACTTCAGGGAACTTATAACCATAAATCCTGCTTATGTTCTTGATCCTGTAACGACATCTCCCAAGCTGATCATGATGTTTGACAAAGCAAAAATCGAATATCTTGAAAAGCAGCAAAAACGCCTGAACGATTTGTCACGGATGCCTGCAGCAGAACCTTTTCCCTGGCGATCAGTTACTTTTCCGGGATTGGAGCAATGGCATCGCGGAGCGAAAACAAAAGGCCTGATCTGGGGTGCTGCCGGTTTGGTAACTCTTACGGGAACTCTGCAGGCTGTGATAAGAACGGCTAGTTCCCGGCAGGAATATCTGGATGCAGCAGATACACAAGCTGCTACAAATAAATATAAATCATATAACGATCTGTATCGATCGCAGTATTATTGGGCTTACGGACTTTGTGTTGTCTGGATCGCCAACTATTTTGATGCTGTTTATTTAACCGAAAATCTGCCTGCGGCTGTTTCATTTGGGATGATGGATCAACAAACCGCTGCCGTTACTTTAAGAGTACATTTTTAGGATCGTGCAAATTTTGCGAAAAGTTCATGCAAATTTTGCGTGATTTCACAGACCATTTTCTGAATAACGCATCATATAGGTACTGGCATATTTTTTGAAGTTACCCGTTTAAACAAGAATATAATTTTGAAAACAAGGAGCATGCTGTGAATGCTTTGATAAGAATTATACTGGTTTTTCTGATTGCTTGCTGCGGTTCTGTTTTAAAAAGTCAGAGTTGGACTAATTATGCCAGCGGAAACCAGATAAACGATATGGCTATGTTTAATCACCTGGTTTGGGTTGCGACTAATAGTGGCCTGGTAAAGGTGAATATATACAAGCTGGAATCGACGATCTTTACAAAAACTAATTCAGAACTTCCTGATAACCAGCTGACTGCCATTTCGCTCGATCTGTCGCGAACACCCTGGCTTGCCACAGAAAACAATGGTGTTGTTAATTTTACCGATTCCCGGTGGCACATTTACAATTCTTCCAACTCCCCCCTTCCTGATGGCCGGATAAATGATATCTTTGTAGACAGCAGTGATGTTAAATGGATCGCTACACAGAGTGGCGGATTGTTCCGGTTTGACAGCAGCGGCTGGAAAAATTATAACTCAGGAAATTCTCCCTTACCGGAGAATGATATCAATACAGTAATTGTTGATCAGAATGACATTGTCTGGCTTGGACTGAAAAGCAAGGGGCTGGTAAAGTTTGATCAGTCAAATTGGACAATCTATAATAATTCCAATTCTCCATTGCCATCCAACGCTATATCAGCATTAACCTATGATGCCTTTCATGATGCTGTTTGGATTGGCGCGGTTCTTGGCGGACTTGTCTATTACAAAGATGGCGACTGGCAGGTATATAACAGTCAAAATACAAATATGCCTGATTTTGAATGGATAAATCACCTGACCACTGATAAAGAAGGGCTGTTATGGATGGCAACCAACAGCGCCGGTCTCGTTTCATTTGACGGTGCGGACGGTACCCAATACACCCCTGAAAATTCTGGAATTCCTTCGGTTGATATTTTAAGCGTCATTCCGGATAGTGAAGGCGATTTATGGGTCGGGACCACTTATAACGGATTGTATAAATTCGATTTTGATCAATGGTTTAAACAGGAAACTTCAGAATCGAGCCTGCCATCCAATGACATTGTATCGATTGATTTTAATGCTGACGGAAGCGCCTGGCTGGCCAGCAGTAACAGTGGCTTAACGATCTTAAAAAACAATCAATGGCAGGTTGTCGATACTTCTAACAGTCCCATCCCAAGCAACAATATTAATGCGCTGTATGAGAATGAAGGTACTTCAGAAATCTGGATTGCTACCAATGGTGAAGGGCTGGCGCGTTTTAACGGGGCAGATTGGAATATCTACAAAACCGGGAATTCGGGTCTTGCATCTGATTATGTGAATGCGGTCCTGGTTGATGGTGAAAAGGTCTGGATTGCCACGTATGGCGGCGGTTTGAATAAATTCGAAAACGGTATTTGGGAAGTTTACAACACAGCTAATTCGCATATCCCATCGGATTTTATTAACTGCCTGGCGATGGACAGCAGTGGTTTATGGGTCGGTACATTCTCAGCCGGTGTAGCAAAATTTAAGAACAATCGCTGGGAATCTTTTAATGACATCAGTACTGTATATGGCATGACCCGCGATAATGACGGAAGTATGTGGTTCGGATCGTTTGATAACGGTGTCTATCATTTTAAGGATAATAAGTGGACAGTTTATAATGATCAGAATTCTGCCTTAAAAGATAAGACCATTATGGCGCTTGCAACCGATGCAGATTCCAAGATTTGGGTTGGTACCCGAAAAACGGGTCTTTACTGTTTTAACGGCACTGCCTGGCAGAATTTTAATACTGCCAATTCCGATCTGCCAGGAAATTATATCCGCTCGCTGCGCTTTGATTATCAGAACATGTTATGGATTGGCACTCTTGGCGGTGGAGTTGCCATACTTGATCAGCATGCCACCGGGTTGCAACAGATTACAATGTTATCCCCGGCCGATTTTATCCTGGATCAGAATTATCCTAATCCCTTCAACCCGAATACGGTAATAAGTTATAAATTAAAAGTAAAAAGTGATATCACACTTGTTGTCTATGATGGGTTAGGGCGGTTAGTAAATGTTCTGGTTAAAGACAATCAGCCGGCTGGTAGTTATAATATTAACTTTGATGCTTCCGGTTTGGTTAGCGGTGTTTACTACTACCGCCTGCAAGCAGGGGATTTTGTACAGACAAAGAAAATGCTAATGTTACGATGACAAGAGATCCCGGATCGCACTTCGTTTGTCCGGGGTGACAGATCAATGGAAATTTTATTTGCCGAAGGCAAAAGGCAAACAGATGTTCGAGTCATATTAGAAAAAGCTATCAAGGAAAAACACAGATTTTATTTATCCGGAGAGTTGTTTGAGTTTCTGTTTGCCGATGCTTTTTGGTTCTTTTTGGCTAAACAAAAAGAACATAGTTTTTAGTAAATGAGTTTTGGTTTTCCCGTATCAAGTACGGGACAAGCTTTGCTCTTTTCAAAAGAACACACTATCTGTTAGTAGCAAATACACGTCCTTTTGTCTTGATACAAAAGGACCAAAAAATCAAGCCGAAATTTAAGTCGCAC
>JACKAO010000010.1 GCA_020635035.1 Calditrichia bacterium | reverse complement strand
CATCTTATATGGGCTATTCAGAAGCGTTCATTGAACCAGCTGATATTGCAATCGGTGATGACGGGTATCTGTTTGTTGCGGATAAAGCTAATAACCGGATTGTAACTTTATCACAGGCAGGACAGGTTTTAGAATACCAGAACCTTGATAAAATCGGACCGATTGAGAATCCAGTCGGCCTTGATATAGATTCCAAATTGAATCTTGTTATTGTAAATGGTTCAAATACGGTTTATGCCTGGAACCAGTATATTAACAATATTGGAGTGCTTTCAGTTATAACCGATCAGGACAGCTCAGGCAATTATATTTTTAGCGATGAACAAAGTAAGATTGATTCAGTCCTTGGCATATATCCCATTTATATAGATCCTGATCCGAATGCCAGCTTTCAGGATGTTGCTTTCGGGCCTGCCGGAGATAATGTATTATTTGTCACGGATAATGGTACAAATCGTATTATCAGTTTGGACCTGGTGATACAAACGGCTGTAAAACTAACCAATAACCGCCTGCATCCACTGTTTGTTTGTACCTTCAACAATACTATCGCCAGCTTCGGCTCAGGTGCGGGAACAGTTGATGATCCGCGTGGTATAGCCTGTGACGATAATGGTAATCTCTACTTTACCCAACTTGGTGGAAATTTCCTTGTTCAGAAATTGTTGAATGATAACAGTGTCTATACATCAGCATATGTTTTATATGAAGACCCTATCATGGATTTAGAACGCTTTAAAGGGCCGATGGATGTTGCACTGGGCAATGATAATGCAATTTTTGTTGTGGATGCAGCCGACAGCGGTCGTGTCAGCAAGTTCTACAATAAAGGTATTAAAGCCGGGGAGCCGGTTGATCTGGGGAAACAGGGGCTAAATCAGGCTCGCTTTAATAACCCGATGAGTATTGTCGTTTCGGATGAAGAGATTGTATATATCGCAAATACAGATGATCATAGAATAGAGCGCTATCAGTATACAATATCGGATGGGGATATCCCTAAGGATCCCCAATAAATCAATTAAAGTTGAATCGTAATCCCAACGCTACCATAATCATCCCAAAATCAACCTTTTTTGGTAATACTTCATTTGCTTCACCTATTTTTATTTTGAATTTGCCAAATGGCAGATAATGCGCTGCCAGTGAAAAACCATAACCAAGTTCGCTGCCGCTATCAAGGATAATTCCAAAACTAACAGTACTTTTGCTTGAGCGAAGTGTATAGGTTTTGTCCGCCACTTTTTCGCTGCTGCTGAAATCCTGCCCGGCGACACCAAGAGCAATGGCAGGCCGCAGTGGTATCTGGTGAAAAATATATTTGGCTTCTGCTATAATTAGTCCCGGCTGATTAATTTTGGGATAATCAAAATAGTGGGCGGTTAAACTCATGGCCAGATATTCATTAATAAGCATATCAAAATCCATTTGAATGCCAAAGTACATGTCCAGACGTTTTTTTGCAGAGTACTGGTAGAGCTGTGAGTTGTAGTATTCCTGAAATAAACCCTGGAGTTTGCCAAGTCCTGAATTAATGCCAGCAAAACCGATCTGTATACTATAAACAGGATACTTTGTTTTTTTTAAAGCATTGGCCACAGGTTTGGATGGATCAACAAAAATGACAGCGTCACCGTTTATACGTTTAATCTGTTTTAATGCGTATTTCGCAACTTGGTTTTTTTCATTGTCCTGATGATCGTTCTTTTCCCAAAACAGAGCATCTTCAGTAATGCTGATAAGCTTTCCTGCAAGTTTTTCACCTGTTAAAAGAAATAAAGAATCCTGCCTGGAATACTTATACTTTTCTTTTAATTCTTCCCAGTTATTACGGATTACATTTTCATAAACAAGAATGTTTTGCACACGTGTATCATTGTCGCTGAACAACATGGTGCCGGTTTCATCGGTTATGGTGCTGACTCTGTTGCGGGGCAAGGCAATTGTTTGTAAACTGCGTTCGGACTTTATAATTGTTTCTATAAACACGCTGTTCTGGGTTAAAGCGATAAACTGGCCGTACATTTTTTTACCGTCATTCAGGTTAATAATATCAGCTTGCAGGTTTTGAATTGATATGAACAGTGTAATAAAACCCAATAAAAAAGTAAGAGTCCAAGATTTATTTTTCATAGGCCCGATCTATGTTGAAAACAGGTAAAAATAATCAACATGGCTTAAACATCCAATTGAATTAAAGGTGATAAATATGATTATTAAACAGTTCCCGGTAGGGCCGTTCCAGATGAATGCCTACATTATTCATAATGAAAAGGCGGACGAATGTTTACTGATCGATCCGGGTGATGATCTGCATATTTTAGAAAATTATCTTGAACAGAAAAAGCTTGTACCACAGGCAATCTTTAACACCCATGCACATATCGATCACGTCAGAATGTTAAGCATTATACAGAAAAAATATGATCTGCCGTTTTATCTGGCAAAAGAAGAACTGCCGCTGTTGGAGAATTTGCAGAACCAGGGCGCGATGTTTGGTATTGAAACAGCTGAACCGCCCCATGTGACAAACTACCTGTCCGAAGACGAAGAATATAATGTCGCCGGATTGAGTTTTTCAACTATTCATACCCCGGGGCATAGCCCGGGCAGTATTTGCTTTCTTTTTGAGAAGGATCTGATAGCTGGCGACGTTTTGTTTTACGACTCCATCGGGCGGACAGATTTGTACATGGGCAACTACGAGCAGTTGATCGACTCCATAAAAACAAAGTTAATGGTTTTAGACGATTCCATCCGTGTTCATCCCGGACACGGGCCGTCTACAACCATTGGGCGGGAGCGGGCACATAATCCGTTTTTAGTATAGCGTAGTTTGATCCTATTCTTCATAGTATGCCCGTAAATTACGGACGGCAAAATTAGGGTAATCAGCTTCGTTATACATACCGGATGAAAAGCGCAACTCAAATGCCGTACTTTCACCTTTATATAAGGCGAAATTGACCCCGAAATTATCCCCGCCAAGTTTAAGTGCGTAGCTATCATCTGCGTAAAAATCACCTTCCACATACCATGGCGGTGATATCTTGCTTTTACCAGTGTTTTTTACAATCCCTTTCGCCACCAGTCCCGATGTGGTTACGATCCTTTCGGTAATGGTGAAACTGACGCCCTTGATTACCTGAACATTGTCAGAGCCAACCAGCGTGCCATCACCACAGCCGTCGGAATTTAGCAGCAGCAGGGCACTGAACAAAAGACCTAAAAACTTTTTCATAATATACTCCATTTTTGTTTTGACACTTCCACAATGAACCAATCTCAAAGGATTTTGGATATGTCATTCCGGGTTCACTTCGGAATCTTTAAGTTTTTAGAAAGAACAATGCATCAAGATTCTGAAACAAGTTCAGAATGACGATTTTTTGTATTTCTTAGCCGTTATTTAATCAAATTCATCCTGATGGTGCTATGGATTTCATTCTGTACCTGCAGCCGGACAAAATAAACACCGCTGGGCAGGGCATTTCCGTAAAAATCCTTGCCGTTAAACAGGACATTATGCCATCCGGTTGTAAGATGACTTATATCGATAACAGTAACAAGTTGCCCGAGTATGTTGTACACTTTCAGGAAAATTGTTTTCCCCAGTGCGTTGGTATCAATGTACAGACGGATTGTTGTACTTGGATTAAACGGATTCGGATAGTTACCCTGCAGGAACGACCGTGGCAAATGTACAAGTTTATCCTGCTCAACAGATGTCGGCCAGATTGTTTCATAATCCGCTATATAAGCGGTATAACGGCAGCGGATATTGTACTTCAGGCTGAGCGCTACCAGTGAATCCTTTAATGTTGATTCCAGATCATAAACTTCGATCTCATGTTCCAGCTGATCGATCATCTCCTTTGCCCAAAGGTATTCAACAAATTTATTAGCTGAAGAAGAACTGCTGAAATCAAGTCTGAAATTGTAAAAGTTAATCCCGCTGACACTGTTCCCGGCAATACTCAATGCTGATTCTCCGGGATTGTTATACCGGCCGGCAGTGAAGAAATAGGATCCGGCATAAGTGGTTGGTGTTTTTGAAGGAATCAAATGCGAAAGATCGGCACGGCCATATTCCATGGCGACGTTACTTAAAACCGGTTGACTTACCTGTTCGAAAACATTGTTTACTTTTTCCTTAAGATTATCGTCATCGGCAATATAGGTTGTAAAACCATAGTTTAAATCTGCCAGCAATTCAAGACGCGCGCGGTTGGCGTTATCACCAATTGCCAGGGGGAAAATCCCGCATTTATGGATATTGGCAGTTTCGACTTGCCGCGGGTCAACCGGGGAATTTCCATCGCCAAATATGAGAATCGCATTGCTGAAATCAGCATCACTTATTTGCTCCAGTGCTTTGTCCAGCGCCAGGTTAAGCTGCGATCCATAGCTGGTGGATAATGCTTCGAGAAAGGTTTTTGCTGCCAATATATTTGCACCGGTCGCTTGCATCGGGAAGCTTTTCCAGGAACTAACAGCATTGTTGTAAACTATGATGTTAAAGAAATCATTTTCAGTCAGTTTTTCCAAAGATGTCCCGATAGCAGAAATGCTTTCTTCCAGGGGATAACCAAACATGGTGTTGGAATTAGAAAGAACAAATATGAAACGACGGTTCAGAACGCTGTCCGGTTGTGCCTGGTTCGGCGGGCGCAGAAGAAGAGCAAAATGGCCTGCCGATGAATCATTTGCAATCGAATAAAAATCCACTCCCAGCTTATCACGGTTTGTGGTATAAGAAAACTCTAGATTATCATCCAGGAATGCTTTGGGTTCAATCATTTCCAGATGAAGCGTGGAATCTGTCTGGCTAACAACTTTAAAATTATCATGCGTGGGCAGCTCAAATCCGCTTATAGGTGAGCCGGAGTTTACATAAAAGGAAAACTGCAGATGTTCCAGGGGATAGGTGATAAAGCTTCGGGTGTCCAAAGGATAACTATATGTTGTCTTTCCCTGGAAAAAGTCACACATCTGGATATAGTGCAGACGTACTTTCTGAATCGAACCGGGGGCAATGCCTTTCAGTTGAATTTTTATACCGTTGTTCCCGATGTACTCATTCACTTCTGCAATAATCCCGCCTTCGCCCGTACCGGGATTGACTGCCTGTTCCTTAACTTTAAGAACCGCTTTGTAAGGCACGTTGTTATACCAGTAAACAAACTCGGTGGCTTTGGCATTCTCCGGCAGCGGGAATGAATAAACCGCATCCGTTGAGTCGTACCATTCATTTACAAATTCCTGGTAAACCTGCGTTTCCGCAATAATCCCGTGGATGTTTACCTTTACCTGTGTCAGGCGGTTTTTCAAAAAGAGTTTCGGGTATTGTTCGGCTGAAGGAACAAGCAACCCGTCAGCTAACAAGGTGCCGGCAAGAAGCAGGCAGATAACGATCATATTCTTCAGGTTAAGCATATTGACCTCCAGTCCCTATTTCAGATAAAGAATTTTAGCGTTTTCGGAAAGGATTTTTCCGCTTTCAGTAACCTGCTTCAGCTTCACAAAATAGAATCCAGAGCTGATTTTTGCGGCGTTTGATCCCTGAGCGTTCCAGCTGAGAGATGAAGCACCCGGCTGCAGATTAAAATGTTTTACCGTTTGTCCCAGGCTGTTATAGATTACCAGATCGCCTTTTTTAAAATCCGGATTAAAACGGAAATTCACGGTCGGATTAAACGGATTTGGGTAAAAGGAAAACTGTGTATCTGAAAGGGCAGCGGCTGCAAAAAGATCGTAAGTAAATTCGTCGTAGCCACCAAGCCCGGCATAACGAATTTCAACTTTTACATGATTTTGCTGATTGTCAGGGTGCGCTGTCTGGAAATTTATCAGGTAATTACTGATGCGGTTAAGGCGTGATATATCCAGCAGGATATCGCGAAAGTTACCATAAATATTGTAATAGTTACCACCGGTGGCCAGCAGGATGGGGTCGTAATAGGTTGATTTAAAACCTTCATTACCAATGTTATGAACGATAATTCCATTTGCCAGCAAAGCATCAATGATCTGTGTTTTTGTACGCTGAGTTACAGCGTCAGCTTCATGATAGTTTGCATCAGTAATCCATACAATAATCCGGTTGGCAGTCGCCCGGAATGGAAATTCGCTTGCACGGTATAAGGCATCCAGCGAATTCTCAGGGCCGTCGCCGCCACCATGGGCATATTGTTCCGCAACTTTCTGCTGAAAGTACTGGGCATCCGAAGTAAACGGGTAAACATTTTCAATCACATCCAAAAATGTCACCATTCCAAGCCGGTAATCGACATTACGACCGGAGAGACTATCGGTAAACTCGATAATATTGTTTTTAACATCATTGATTTCATTACCCATGCTTCCGGTTACATCCAGTACAAAAACAATATCCGCTTCACCGGCCCCACCTGTCGTATCTTTGCCAAAACTGAAATCGCTTATCCGCTCGTCATTTTCATAAAGGAAAATATTTTCCTTTTTAAGATTTGTAATGCGCCGCTCGGTTTCTGTGTTGCTTACATCGAAAGTAAAGCCAACATTGGGTAAACGATTTAAAATTAAGGAGTCGATCGTAACTGTTAAACCGTCTTCAGAAACCGGTGTTGCAGGAAAATAAACGGTGCGCGTCAGTTCGTCCAGGATGTTCCCGTCGTCTGCAAGGCGGGCAGTAATGGTTGCCATGTTGTCTTCATATACAATATCAGAGCGCATATTGACCAGTTGAAAAAGCGGATGATCAGCCGGAACATCAACAAGGTAAGAGTTGTTCTGGGTGCTTAGAAAATCATCGCTTTCAAAAGTAAGCGTACATTGTGAAGTAAGTGTTTCCGGATTTCTGCTTATGTTCATATAGCTGGGATAGTCTCTTGGAAACATGGTATTGTCTGCCATCGAAAAAAAGGCAGGCAGATCCCAGCGCATAAAAAACGGACCCGAAAAATCTGGTTCAGATAAACTTAAAGAAAAATCCGTTTGGTTTTCAGCTGCACTTTGAAGAGCTGTTTCCAGCCAGTAAAATTTTAAAGCCTGGTCATATAATCCGTTTACAGGACTGACACCCTGCTGCGGTGCATCAGTTTCATAAATCTGCGGCCAGTTGGCGATGATCAGATTGGGTTGTTCCTGCTGGAAATCAAAGCTGAAGCCTGCTCCTTTCACATTATTGGCTCTTTCCCAGACATCAACAGATGAAACAGAGTTAAGTGTTGACGGGGCCTTAATAAAACTGCTGTTTTCCAGGATATGGCCGTCACCGTTATTTGCTATTCCGCTGTCAAAAACAAGTCCTGCAGCAACTGTGTGTTCTGTTGAATCCAGGTTTTGTGACTTTAGTGAAAACTGCAGAGTGCTCTCCTGGATAGTCATTGTAAATGTTACCTGCAGTTTTTCATTTGCACCGATAATCTGCAAACCATTACTAACCTGTGAAATCAGGCGCTGATTGTTTTCAAAAAACGTGTCAAAACGATACCATTCACCATCGATGGCAAAAAGCGGGTATGATGTCATAGCGTAGGGATGTCCAAAAGTAAGCGGACAATTATCATCCAGATCAGAAGCGCTCATACCATTTTTTGTACCGACAGTGAAGTATCCTTCATGCAGCAATGTAATTTCCAGCAGGTCGTTACCGGTTTGCAGCATAGGTGAAGTTATGCTGTTTGTTGCTGAACTGCTTTTTGCCAGGCTGAACGGCTGCAGATCGAGCTCCTTTTTGTCCCGGGCATGCAGCCCGCTGAAGAGAAAAAGGATAATAAACACATACAGAGATTTTTTCATTGGGGCCTCCTATTTAAGCAGTAACATTTTACGCGATTGTTTAAAGGAACCTGCTTCGATGGTGTAAATGTAGACGCCGCTCGGGACTTTGCTGCCGTCAGCTGCAGTGCCGTTCCATTGCACATTATAAATACCGGCAGCCTTGTTTTCATCCACCAGCACCCGGATTAAACGGCCAAGTGCATCGTAAATTTTGATGGTTACATGATAAAGTGCCTGACCGGCCGGAAGCTGGTAACTGATAGTTGTGACCGGGTTGAAAGGATTCGGATAATTCTGATGCAGGGCGAAGATTTCAGGATTATTGATTTTCTTATCAATGACAGTTGTAGGATCATCCGGGTCGGCGTAAAAAGCAGTGTACTCCGTTAGAATCTGGAAGCGCAGACTTAAATCGATGACCTGGTTAACCAGTTCATCGTTCTCACCGTAGGTATGTATCTGATCAAGCAGATTGTCGATCTTAGCCTTTGCCCACAATCGCGGCACGAAACGATGGCCGCCTGCAGTGTCGCTGAAAAAGACAGTTTTTCTGAACACAGTTGAATCGGTTGTATAAAAACCTTTCAGGGCGATCTCAACTTCCTTGCTGTTCTGGTACAAACCAAGCTGCATAACCTGGCTGCCCCAGAACAGGTCACCAAGTACTTTAGGATAGCGGTCCAGCGTTAAAAGTCCGGGCATGGAAATACTGATGTCGCGCATAATCGGGTTGGAAATACGCTGAAAATGATTGTTGATGACAAGTGCAATGCTGTCATCACTGCTGATGAATTGTGCATAACCGTGGTTTTCGGCAGATAGCCTGGAAACAAGTGTCCTGTTTATCGCGTCACCGATACCAAAAGAAAAAATCCGTGTGTGCTGCTGATTTACCGCTGTGACATTCTGCAGAATTTTTTCAATATCTGTTTCACCCCAGGTGGGTTCGCCATCGGTTAAAAAAATGATGTTATTGGATGTGCTTTCGCCAAAAGAATGACCCAGAGATTGTGACAAAGCCTGGTCAATATTGGTCAATCCAAGTGCATAAAGCTGGCGGACATATTCATGCGCAGCGCTGATGTTTTCACTGCTGGCAGCGACTAGATCGGGTTTGAATTTTTCTACAAATGTTCCAAAAGTGACGATGTTAAAAGCATCCTGCGGGTTAAGCAGATTCAGGAAATTGTCCAGTGCTTCCTTCAGCTGATCCAGGCGCTCGCCTTCCATGCTGGATGAAACATCTGCCGTAAAAACGATTTTTTTCGGCAGGATCTGTGCATCATCAATATGATCCGGCGGTGTGATCCACAAGGCATAAAAACTGTCATTCCCAAATGAATCTGCAACGGTTGGGGTGTAAGTTAAAACCTGAAAGTCCACATCCTGGCGGTCCATTTCAAATTCAATTAAAAGGTCCTTATCCGGATAAAAGTTTTCATCTCCGTAAAAAAAGGTGTATTCATTACTGCTGATTTTGGTTATCTGTGCAGCCGTGGAATTCTTATGAGATGGAGATGTAAAGCTTTTGAATTCGGTTGAAGAAACAGCGTGAACATTTACTGAAACAGTCTGTAGTGCCTGTGATGAAAGATCAAGAGTGTTTAGTTGATATCCGTAATTAACGCTTCCCATGTCGTAAGCCAGTGGTTCAACATAGGTTATTTCACAACGCACTTCACTCAGCGGATCAATAGGAACAATACTCAGGCGGAAGAGATTATCTCCTAAATATTCAAGTAAAGCAGGGTCCAGCCATTGCCGCAGATGGTTGTTGTAATCATTAACAGCATCCTGGCGTTCGCGAATCTGTCCGACAAAGCGCTGACCATTCACCCAATAAATCATCTCTGTGATCACCGCGTTTTCCGGCAATGGAAAAATATAAATGGCTTCGACCGAGCTGTTCAGTTCATTAAAGAAACGCTGATCCACATGGGTAACGGCGATCTGTTCATCAATCTGCACGTCTACATTAATGGATTTAATCCACATTTTATTATACTCCTGACTGCTCCAGCGCGGACGCGAAAATAACGTACCATTTGCAAACACGCTTTCTGCAGTAAGTAAGATTAAAATTAAAAAAGTGGAAATAGAAAGTTTTGTAACTATTTTCATGGGGACCTCCGTGTTGAAAAGAAGAATTTAACACGGTTATTGCAATCGTGATGCCAAACACAATAAGTGCGCTTAACAAGACATGTTAGTGAATCAGTGCGAATAATGTTCGTTGCCAGACGAACGATAGGCCCTGCTTTTGATCTTGTTTAGAAAGGTGATTTTAATTTAAAAGGCAGGAATCATATTTTGAATTGTTGGCAATTGTGGGTAGTTAATGATTAAGTTTGTATGGAATTCCAAAGTTGAATGATTTTTCTATTATACGCTAATCCAAAACTTTTACCCTGTAATGCGTATACCGGAATAAAAACTTAGCGGGGATGGACTGAAAAACATGAAAAACTTTCTATCAGTAATAGCAGTATGTGTTTCATTAAGCGCTTGTACCCGCACTATTTATATTTCAGAGAAATCGATAATTCATGATGCCGAATATGATTCGGAATTTCCAAGCCAGCCCACATCCGATTACCTGGAAGATATCAACAATTCGGTAAAGATGGTTAATACCATGTCCAGTTACCACGGTTATGAGTTTACAATGAAAGACGGACCGCTGAAGTCGCAAATCAGGGATCCGAAAATCTCCGAAAAAGCCATCAAAGAAAAATACCTGAACAGTCCGGCATCGGGCACAGCTACGGTTATTTTTCACGATCCGGACAGGGTTGCTTTACTGACTTGTTATCATGTTGTGCAGTCTCCAGACACAATAATTAATTATTTTCTTGATGAAAACGGTAAACAGACACCTTTTATTGAAAGTGTTTACTTTAAGGTGCGCCATACGATTACAGTGACCGGAGTTCCGGAAGTAAACGATTTTGAAGTTCTTGCTTTTGATGACCAGAAAGACCTGGCGGTTATCGGCAAGAAATACAGTACGAAGCAGGTTCTGAATCTTTCTGTTTTCACCTATCCCAAAGGCAGGGCGGAAGAATTGCGCATGGGCACGTTTGTTTATGTTTTTGGCTTTCCCCGCGGAGAACGCATGGTAGGTGCAACCATCGTTAGTCGTGCCAACAAAGACAGGGATCATGGATTTGTATTAAACACTCCCATGCACCGCGGAATAAGTGGCGGCCTGGTGATGGCTATTCGTGATGGTATCCCGAATTTTGAATGGGTGGGAATGGTTTTCGCAGTAGCGGGAGAGCGTATAGAATATCTTGTCCCGGAAAGGGAAACAGAAGCTCAGCCATCTGACGTTCAGCATCCTTATAGTGGTGATATCTATCTTAATTCCACCCGGTCAATTGTTTATGGAATTACCTATGCCGTTTCGATTGAATCCATTGAACTGTTTTTTCAGGAAAGTAAAATGGCACTAGCAACGAAAGGTTTTAACAGTGATTTGTTTTTACAGGAAAAACCGCAAGGTCCCAGAAGCAAAGAAAGCAACGATTTAAAGATTCGAAATCTGCTCGCCCCAAATAATGATGGCAGTTAAATATTACATTTTCAGCTGATTTTTTAAAGAATATTTCTTTCACTTTTTATAAGTTCCTTTTTTTATAAATAAAGCGATCCTATGAAAAATACAACCTTACTTTTTACCAGCGAGCATGGCGGTAACGATATCCCTGCCGGATACTCTGAATTGTTTAAAGATTCTCATGATGTATTGGCCACTCATCGCGGTTATGACCTGGGCATCTGGTCTGTGGCGGATGCATTGGCCCAGGCTTTTGATGCCAGGCTTTTTAAAAATCATGTAACACGTCTGCTGGTGGACACCAACCGTTCCCTGTGGCGGCGGACATTATTTTCCGAAAAAACCAAACCGCTCCCCAAAAAGGAAAAACAGAAAATACTGGATACTTACTATTATCCGCATCGTAATGCCATCACAGAATTTATTGAAACAGAGATCGGCAGGGGGCAGAAAATCCTGCATATTGCAACGCACTCTTTTACCCCTGTGATGAAAGGGGAAGTCCGTAATGCCGATATCGGTCTGCTGTACGATCCGGAGCGTTCCAATGAAAAAAATATCAGCAAAGAATGGAAAAATACCCTGGCTGCAACCCTGCCTGATTTCCGGGTACGCTTTAATTATCCCTATCGTGGTAAACCGGACGGACTAACGGCGCATTTCCGAAAGCTACACGCCAACGGCAGCTATCTGGGTGTGGAACTGGAAGTAAACCAGAAATATGTAACCAATGGCAGTTTTCCATCCTATGTCCAAACAGGTTTGGTGCAGTCTTTCCGGAAAACGATAGAGAAATTTAGCTGGTTGTAGAGTTTTGAATTAAAAGGGCTGATTCTTTTAATATTTGTCATTCTGAACACAGTGAAGAATCTTTGGGATATTCGGATAAGATCCTTTGCTGCACTCATGATGAGACTATCGTGGAAAGACTTTTAATATGCGGAAACTGTCTGCATTTTTTATCGTAAGCTCAGAATAAATTGAATTTAACACTTTAATAAAACCTATATGAAAAACCTGCTTTTACTGATACTTATATCCGTTGTTTTTTCGTATGCACAGGATTCCACAATGCATGATAAAAGCCATCATACCCGTACCGGATTCAGAAATACCGGGAGTGATTTTGAAGAACGCGGCCTGAAGGATGTCCTTAAATGGATGGTTTGGGATCGTTTTATTAAAAATGAACGCAGCGATGAAGCAGACACGGTCACCTTTGAACTGGCAGAAAATGATCCGCATTGGCTGGCTGCAAACAAAACAGAGCTCTCGGTGACCTGGGTTGGACACTCCACGCTGCTGATACAGATTGACGGCATGAATATTTTAAGCGATCCGGTTTGGGCAGAGCGCGCATCACCGGTTAGTTTTGCTGGGCCGGGCCGGCTGGTAAAACCGGGCATCGATTTTGACAAGTTGCCCAAAATTGATATGGTGATTATCTCCCATGACCATTACGACCATCTTGATAAAGAAACCATCGAAATGCTGGGTAATGATCCCTATTACCTGGTGCCGCTGGGTCTGGGTGAATTCCTGGAAGACCTGGATATTACCAACTACCAGGAGCTGGACTGGTGGGACGAGATTAAGTTTAACAATATACGCTTTGTCTGCGTGCCGGCACAGCATTTTTCCGGGCGCACGCTGTTTGACCGTAACCAGACATTGTGGTGCGGCTGGGTGATGCAGGGCGCCAGGGATAAGATCTATTATGCCGGTGATACAGGCTATTTTTCAGAATTTAAAAACATCGGCCGTAAGCTGGGGCCTTTCACAATAGCGGCTATTCCCATCGGCGCCTATCAACCGCAATGGTTTATGAGCCCGGTGCATATCTCGCCGCAGGAAGCTGTTGATGTGTATCTTGATGTAAAAGCTAAATATTTTATCCCCATCCATTGGGGAACTTTTCAACTCTCTGATGAACCGATAAGCGAGCCGCCCCGGTTATTGCTGCGCGAAGTAAACAACCGCAAGCTGGATGCCGATTTGTTCCGGGTGCTGAAACATGGCGAAACCTTTGTTTTACCGGCGCAGGTTGCTAATAAAAACAGAAAAAAAATAGTAAACTGACAACCCCATTCCCCGTTCCGGCCGTGCTGCAAAAAATATCTGAACTTTGATTAACCGGATTATAAGACAGCTATAATTTTGTGTTGACGGAAATCATATAATCAAATAATCATATGCAGCACAGACAGACAATAGATAGCTTGTGATCTGCACGGCATAAAGACAATCAACACCCTGGCATTATTGATCCCCGCGAACACAAAGCCCCCTGAAATTATACTTTACTGAAAATAAAATGCCAACATAATGATAAAACAGGACACATTTAACGCTAACCAAACAGTTGTTAAATATTTCACTTTTACCTTGACTTTGTTCTGGGGGGGTATATATTGAAAACGTTAGAAAAATGAAGGTGGGATGAAGCTATTTATCACTATAGTCATTAATCTATTCATTTTAGTTTTTTATAATCCATTTCCGGATAAAAATATTAGTTTTGATTCTGATATTGGGCATAACGTTATAATAAAAAACGGGAAAATTGAAAACAGCGAAGTAAAAAGAAAAGCAGACATAGGGAGGATTGCAAGCACATACAATTTAACAATAGCGGCTGATTTCGAAATAAGCTATTTATGGATATATAATGACAGTTTTGATTATTTTGAATTTATAGAAAACTCAATCCATACTATTACACTACCTTCAGAAACATATCATATATTTTTGGGAACTATTCTATCACCGGAACATCATGAAATTATTACAAGGGAAAATTTTATTCTTAGCAATGACAGCACTATTAATTTTAGTGAATCCCAGGCAAATATTTTAGCCACCTATACTTTCAGGAAATCCAATTATGATAGTCTCAACATAAATACGATTTCTTTTTATTTTTTTAACGGATTAATAAACAAAAATTTAAGAATAAGTTTTGCAAATTTTAATTCAACTGAATTTCAATTAAGTTATAATAAAATTCCTTCTTATTTTGATTCAGAGTGGGTTGTTAAGGGAAAACAAAAAGTAAATGAAGGTGATCTCTATCTTTTAAGTAACTCAATAAAATTCCCGGCGAAAGATTCTACAATTACGAATGATCCTGACAACCTTGCCTACGCGGATTTCTTTTATAATCTGCCCGATTCTGTTACAAACAAAATGGCTGTTCAACTTTTCACTCTAATACCAGATTTTCATACTTATGATCGCTTATATGATCCGCTCTATAACTTCCCCATGACACAAAGGATTTACCAGGATACTGTCATTAATAAGTCAAGAAAAAGTTCAAAATTTTGGCAGGGCGTAATTGTTGAAACTGAAAACATCTTTTTAACAACTGAAATCAGAATCAGCAAAGATAAAGTATTTGGATTTCACTTCAGAGATAGCCTGGCACCACCTTTTGTGCTTTCGGAAACAAAACAGGTGCAGTTGGGTGTTATGCCTACTTTTTGGTATGGAAAGTTTTTTAATAAAACCGATAGTATAAAAATTCGTTCCCCTTACGGCATGTGGCATTTCCCCTTTTTGTCATTAAGCAATGACATTTTATATCATAAGGGTTTCATAATTCATCTTTTCTCAAACAATGAGTGGTATGACAGCAAGCCCGTAAGTTTGTTATATGGCAATCCCGGCCTGAGACTTGGATTTAAACCGGAAGATTTAACACTTTATGTGATTCCTGATAGATATCGTTTAGAAATTGAAGATGATCAAAATGAAATCGTTTCATTAAAAGCAAAAACAACTTTGATGGCTGAATTTGATTTAAGAAACAATGATAAAAATCCGCCAAATATTTTATCTTACCAAATATTATCGGGTAACATTTTATCTAACTCCTTACATGGAGATAGTTCAAACACTATTCGTTTTATTGCCAGAGATGACAATAAAATTAAGGATGTGAATGTTTATTATAAAAATCTTGATAATGACTCAATGTGGGTATGTGATGAAATATCATTTGATAACGGTTATTACAAAACAAAACTTCCGATATTGAAACAGGGTTATTATTCCTTAAAAACATATATTTCTGATTCCAGTGGTAATTTTATTGAAATGTTAATGGAACCGGCTTTTTATATTGATAATACAACTTCTATAGCATCTCAATATACTTTACTTTTTTCTTCATTTGATTGGAGCGCATATCCTAATCCTTTTAATTCTGAAATAAATATAATGTTAGATCTTCCATCAAATTTTAAAAAGGAAATATCGTTAGAAGTGTATAATACAATTGGCCAGAAAATTAAAACTGTTTTTAACGGTTTTTTAAAAAATGGTAAGGGAAATTTTATTTTGTCTATGTCAGGTAAGCAATCAAGCGGTTTATATTATTTAGTTTTGAAAGGGGGTGATCAAATCAAAGCAAAGAAGATTTTATTTTTAAAATAACGAAAGGAGGTGTTTTGCAAATTAAAACAGCATGTTATCTAACAAAAATATTAAAATTAGCTGAAGGAGGTATCATGTATAAGTCATTTATATTTACTTTCTGCTTTCTGTTTTCAGTAATCAATTTATTTGCAAGTGATGAAACAGCAAACATTTCTGCTTTTAATGTATCCAGCAGTTATTCAGATTGCAATGATATTAGTGGTACGATAAGTGCTAGTGCGCACTACCATTGGTTCTTTACTTGTGATATTAAAACATACAAATGGAATGGATCTTCCTGGGACGTTCTTTCCGGAAATATCAGCATCGGTTTCGATTTTCCATATGATGGTGATCAACACTATTGGAGTGTTTCCAATGAAGCTTTTCAAGCTGATAATGTACTTTCAAATGGCACCTATCAGTTTAGAGCTGCGTTATGGGTACAGGATACGGATGATTCAGATGTTAAAACATTTACGGTTACCGATAACACAGCACCTGCAACTCCAATTAATGTTGCTACATCATGGAGTAGCAATCACCCACATTTATCCTGGTCAGCAAATTCAGAAATAGATTTACATCATTATGAGATATGGAAAAAACGCGGTGCCAGTTCCTGGGAATTGTTTGCAACAACTACAAACACATCAATTACTGATGATACTGAAATTAAGTATAGTTTACCTGGTAGTAAAGAGTATATCTATTACAAATTAAGTGCAGTAGATCATGAAGACAATTCATCATCATTTACCACCGATTTTCAATTTGCTGTGAATCAATGGCAACAGAATATGATTAGTTATACAGAAACTGTGAATGTTAACCTTGCCATCTTTAGTTTAGGTAAGAATTATCCCAACCCATTTAACCCGGAAACAAAAATATCTTTTGGTTTTCCGGAACAAAGCTCGGTCAGCCTGGATGTGTATGATGTAGCCGGTAAAAAAGTAGCTGAGTTGGTAACCGGTGTTCAGGAAGCCGGGTTGTACACAACAACCTTTAATGCTCATAGCCTGCCCAGCGGTGTTTATATTTATAAAATGACAGCCAAAGGTTTGCAAAGCGGGAAGTCTTTTACAGATTTCAAACGTATGCTGCTAATAAAATAAGAAAACCTGCCTTTTAATGAGTTAATTTTGACGGATCGACTCTCAGACAGGTTCTCACATTGAAGTCCGCCAACATGCGCGGACTTTTTATTTTAACTGAATGTTACCTTAAAGTAAAATTTTATTCCCAAGCCTACAACCCAAAACTTAAAATAACAGTGGTGATGGTCAGGTAAATAACCAGCCCGATGATATCGTTGGTGGTAGAGACCAGCGGCGCGGCCGCCAATGCCGGGTCTATATTCAAACGTTTAAACATTAATGGCACCAATGCTCCAAGCACCGTGGCGTTGTTAATTACAATAAACATTGATCCGCCAAGGATTATGGCAAAAATAAGTCCGTACCATAAATAAACAATTCCAAACAGCAAAAAGGAAAAAAACAGGCTGTTAAGTAAGGAAATACGAAATTCCTTATAGAGCCGGGTTTTTGTATCACGCAGTTCAATATCACCGGTAGCCAGACCACGTACTACGGTTACACTGGCCTGTTGACCGCTGGCGCCGCCCATGGCCATCACTACGGGAATAAACAAGGCAATGATCACTTGCTGGCTTAGCTGCAGGCTGAAAAAACTAAGGATATAAGCGGCAACCAGTTCACCGGCAAAGGCCACCAGCAGCCAGGGAATACGTGCCCTGGAAATAATAAATGCGGAATCTTCCTGGATCTCTTCATCCGGGGCACCGGCAATGCGGGCAATATCTTCCGAGCCTTCTTCTTCCAGAACGTCAACGATGTCATCAATGGTAATACGTCCGATAAGCTTGCCGTGCGTATCCACAACCGGCGCACTGACGATGTCATATTTCTTGAAAAAATTAGCAACTTCTTCCTGGTCCATATCGCTGGAAATAGCCTGAGTGTCCGTATCCATAATTTTGTTCAGTTTGGTATTGCCGTGTGCCAGAACCAGGCTGGTCAGAGAAACAC
Organism: Calditrichia bacterium; assembly: GCA_020635035.1. Taxonomy (GTDB): domain Bacteria; phylum Calditrichota; class Calditrichia; order Calditrichales; family J004; genus JACKAO01. The sequence continues at coordinate 108,373 of JACKAO010000010.1, read as the reverse complement.
TGCCCAGGTATTTACCTGCACTGTTAACCACCCAAACATAATAGAGATTATCAAATTCTTCGTGCAGTTCACGGATTTTCTCGATCGTTTCGTTAACCGTTGCTTCATCCGGCATGGAAAGAACTTCGGTTGCCATGATCCCGCCGGCGGTGTCTTCATCATAACGCAGCAGGCTTTTAACTTCATCAGAAACGTCATTTTCCAGTGTATCCAGTACCTTGGCCTGTACATGATCCGGCAGTTCACCGATAATATCCGCCGCATCATCCGAATCCATCTCGGTAATAATCGATGTGATACGTTCTTCACTGATTTCGTGCAGCACATCTTCGGCAACAGGGGCGTCCAGTTCACTCAAAACCTGTGAAGCAAGCTCTGCCGGCAGCAGGTCAAACAGGTACTTACGTTTTTCCTTTCGCAGCCGGTTAATTATACCTTCAATATCTGCCGGGTGCAGATCAATCAGGATGTTTAGTAAAGCGCCTTTCTGATTCTGGTCAATCAGTGCTTCCATATCCGGAAGAATGCTGTCAAGCTGGATGTCGGCCATAAAGGTACACTTCTTGGGTTTTGGTTACGCCGCTAATATACAAAAGAGCTTGTATATGCGGTAACAGGATTCTTACAAGAACAGGTTTATTTTATTGGAAAGTTGTTTGAACTCGGCGATCGATAATTGTTCCGGCCGCCTGCTAAGATCAATAAAATCAATGGAAGATACAATTTTTTGGTCAAAAATTCTAATTAAACTGTTACGCAGCATTTTACGGCGGTAGTTAAAAACGGAGCGGACTATTTTTGTGTAGAGCGACAGATTATCCAATCCTTCAACCCGCTCCAGGTATTCAAATCTCAGAACCGCCGAATCAACTTTTGGAGCCGGTTTAAAATTCATCCGCCCCACATCGAACAGGAAGGTGATATCGGCAAAGGTCTGCATCAGCACCGACAGGATGCCCCAATCTTTACCACCGGGTTGGGAAACAATGCGTTGTGCGACTTCTTTTTGCATCATCAGCACCGATTGGCTGATAGCAGGGAAATAATCCAGCAGTTTAAACAGGATAGGGCTGGTGATATTGTAAGGGATATTTCCGATCACTTTAAAGGACCCGCTGCCGGAATGGAGTTTTTGCAGGTCGGCATGCAGAACATCATCGCGGAGAATTTGTACCGGACTGCCGAATGTTGTCTGCAAGTGATCTGCCCAGCGCGGATCAACTTCTATGGCTGTGAAATGCGCCGGTTTCTTCTCTATTATGTATTGAGTCAGAACACCTGCACCGGGGCCGATTTCGATTATGGTATCCGTGTTGGAAATATCCAGGGCATTAACAATCTTCTGTGCGATGGCAGGTTGTGTTAAAAAATTCTGCCCAAATTTTTTCAGCGGTACATGCTGCATAACAAAAATGAATTGTTATTCCGGTAAGGCAAACAAGTGACGGGCATTGGCACTGGTTATTGCGGCAAGCTCTTCCAGTTTAATTCCTTTCAGATCGGCAATCCGGCGTGCGGTATGTAAAATATAGGAAGGCTCATTGCGCTTTCCGCGAAAAGGTTCCGGCGTGATAAACGGCGAATCTGTCTCGAGAAGCATGCGTTCAACAGGGGTGTTAATAATCAGTTCGTCTGTGGTTGAGTTTTTAAATGTAACACCACCGGTGTAAGAAAGGTAGAAATCCGTTTTTAAAACCTGTTCCAAAAATTCCATTGTACCGGTAAAAGAATGCAATACACCGGATACTTCGGCAGCATTCTCGGCAATCATCATATCCAGCACATCCTGCTGTGATTCACGGTTATGAACAATCACAGGAAGCTTAAGTTTACGGGCCAGTGCGATCTGTTTTTTAAAGGCTTTTTTCTGGGTTTCTTTGTCGGTGTACATGCGGTAATAATCCAGGCCGATTTCACCAATGGCGATTACTTTTTCATGCTGTGCCAGTTTTTCAATTTCACTGTAATCCTGTTCAGCGGCTTCGGCGCAATCCGATGGATGAATTCCTACGGCTGCATAAATAGATGCATAATTATCGGCGTATTTTACAGCTTTGCGCGATGACTCAAGATTAGTACCAATAGTAATGATGGTTGAGATTTTATTTTCAATAGCTCTTTGTATAACGGCATCCCTGTCATTATCAAATGAATCAAAATCGAGATGCGCATGTGTATCGATGTACATTTTAAATCCTTTTTCTGTTTAAATATTAATCATGAACATTATCATAATCTTATCGTGCTGACACTTTTTCTAAAAGGAGAAAATGATAAAGATCAGGACAATGACATGATTAAATGCTAACTGATTTTACTTCCTGGTAAAATATCTTTCATGACGGTAAGCAGGCTTAATTCACCGTTGTTTTCTGCTGTCAGAATCATCCCGCGCGACTCTACTCCGCGTAGCTGAACCGGCTTAAGATTGGCAATTATTACAACATTTTTCCCGATGAGATCATCAGGATTGTAGTGTTCGGCAATACCACTGACAATGGTACGCTCTTCATCGCCGTTTTTAACTTTAAGCTTTAACAGGCGGCTTGTTTTAGGAATCTTTTCCGCATCAAGCACTTTTACAACCCGCAGGTCAAGTTTGGCAAAATCATCAATTTCAATCATGGCTTTTTCGTCGGTTTCTTTTTTATTGTTTTTGTTTTTTGCTTCGCGTACCTGCTGCAGACGGCTTATTTCAGCATCGATTACATCGTCTTCTATTTTGGTAAACAAAATCGCTGCTGTGCTAATCGAGTGCCCTGTTTTTAAGGTCAGAGTTTTGGCAGCATCCCAAGATTCCTGTTCAGCAATGTTAAGTGATTTACGAATTTTCTGAGCGGAGAAAGGAATCAGCGGGTCAAATAAAATACCCAGAATGCGCACCGTCTGGATGCACAGGTGAATCGTAGTTGCACAACTTTCAGGATTTTCTTTGCGTGCTTTCCAGGGCTCTTTGTCGTTGAAATATTTATTGGCAAAACGTGTCAGGTCCATCACTTCACGGACGTAGTTTTTATACTGATGAGAATCGATAATTGAACCGATTTTGTCCGCTGCGTTTTCCAGACGATTGATTAATTCCTTGTCAAGATCACTCAGGGTGCCAATAGCCGGAACTTTACCTTCATAATATTTATGACAGAAAATAAAAGAACGGTTTACAAAATTACCAAGAATATCCGCCAGTTCATTGTTGTGCCGTGCCTGGAAATCTTTCCATGAGAAATCGGCATCTTTGGTTTCGGGCATGATGCTGGCAAGTGTATAGCGCAGCGAGTCAGGTTCAAATTTTTGCAGATACTCATCCAGCCAAACGGCGTAGTTGCGGCTTGTTGAAAGTTTATCGCCTTCCAGGTTCAGGAATTCATTAGCCGGTACGTTTTCAGGCAATACGTATTCACCGTGCAGCTTTAACATCAACGGGAAAATAATACAATGAAATACAATATTATCCTTACCGATAAAATGAATCAGGCGTGTGTCCTGCTGCTGCCAGTATTTTTTCCAAAGTTCCGGGTCACCCTGTTTCACCGACCATTCGCGTGTGGCTGAAATATAACCGATCGGTGCGTCAAACCAGACGTAAAGCACTTTCCCTTTAGAATCGATGCCAGCCTTGTGCGCCACATCTTCAGGTATTTCAACACCCCAGGGCAGGTCACGGGTCATAGCGCGGTCTTTTAAACCATCCTTAAACCAGCTTTTTATCTGGCCAAGCGCGTTGGGTTTCCAGTCCGGGTGTTCATCGATCCATTTTTCCAGCATCGGCTGATATTTTTCCAGCGACAGGTACCAGTGAACGGTTTCTTTCATTACCGGTTTAGCATTGGTAATAGCACTCCGTGGATTTATCAGATCAGCCGGGCTCAGTGATGTCCCGCAATTCTCGCACTGATCGCCATAAGCATCTTCGTAACCGCATTTCGGGCAGGTGCCGCGGACAAAGCGATCTGCTAAAAAGATGCCCGCTTCAGGATCAAATAACTGGTTTTCATTTTTCAGGATAAATTCATTTTTATTATCCAGAGTGCGGAAAAAATCCTGGCTTGTCTGGTGATGTATTTCAGCGGAAGTGCGTCCATAATAATCAAAATCCATTCCAAATTTTTCAAAACTGTCTTTGATGATGGCGTGATAGCGATCGACAATTTGCTGTGGTTCCAGGTTCTCGGCACGCGCACGTAACATGATTGGCACACCGTGTTCATCAGACCCGCAGATATAAACTATATCATTACCTTTTAAACGGTGATAACGTACAAAAATATCAGCCGGCAGGTAAGCACCGGCCAGATGCCCCAGGTGAATCGGCCCGTTTGCATAGGGCAGGGCACTGGTAACTAAAATTTTTTGTGACAAGCAGTAACTCCCCGGAATTAATCTCGTAATTGTGAAAGATGGAATTTATCGAGGCTATTGCAATTATGCAAATAGCAGACAATCACAACTGTTTCATAAGCAATTAAGTCAGTAAAATTAATAAATTTATCCGGTTATTATATACAATAATTATTTAAATTATCAGAAATCTCACGAAAAATATACCATAAAGGGTATCAATATGAATGAAGAACAGCAGTCTCCGGGTCGCATACAATGGTTTATCCAATTGCCGCTGGTTAGAATTATTATTGCAACGTTATGGCTGTCCATTCCCTTGACCATTGTACAGGAATTGTTAAGGTTACTTCCTGTTACAGATAAAGATATTAGAGCTATTATATTAGTGGGTCCCGTTATATTAACGGCATATTTTGCCTATCTTAGCTATGTCCGATTTATCGAAAAAAGAAGAATGAGCGAGTTGGATTTCAAAGGATTCTTAGGTGAATTACTGAAAGGAATCCTGGTTGGATTTCTGCTGTTCAGCCTGACAATTGGCATCATGTGGAGCTTTGGTTATTACACAATTACGGGATACAATGATTGGACTGTTTTACTTCCAATGCTTTCCCTGGCACTTATTGCCGGCTTTTTTGAAGAAGTGTTCTTCCGCGGAGTAATTTTTCGAATAACGGAAGAATCTCTGGGTACATGGATTGCATTAGTGATCTCTGCACTTATTTTTGGATTGCTGCATATTTTTAATCCAAATGCCACGCTTTTTGCAGCTCTTGCAATCGCGCTGGAAGCCGGAATTTTACTGGGTGCGGCATACGTGCTTACCCGTCGCTTGTGGTTTGCCATCGGCATTCATCTTGCATGGAATTTTACGCAGGGTGGTATTTATGGTGTTTCTGTTTCCGGAACGGAAGCCAAGGGTATACTGCAGAGTCAGCTAAGCGGACCTGCTATTTTATCCGGGGGTGAGTTTGGTGCCGAAGCATCCATCTTTGCCCTGGTGATTGCCACATCAGCCGGTGTGTATTTTGTCTGGCAGGCACACAAGAAGGGAAACTTTATCAAACCTTTCTGGAAGAGATAAAAAATACATAATGGTTGATTTGTCTATAAAATATGTATGAATTAACATTCAATGTGAAATTATACGTGTTTTATATATAATATTTCGTTGTTTTTCATATTGCATTCCTAAAGATCAAGACATATATTTTAAACGTTTCAAAAAAACCAAACATTCCAAATGCAAGATTTTTCCGAATTAAAACAAGAATTTATCCAGGATTATGGTGAAGGCTATCAACATTTTGGCCTGCCGCAACTGATGGGTCGTATCGTCGGTCTGTTGCTATTTGAAGGTAAGCCGCTTAGCCTGGATTACATTACTCAGGAACTTAATGTCAGTAAGGGGCCTGTAAGCCAGATAACACGTCGTCTGCGTGATCACAATCTTGTGCAGCGCAAATGGGTGCCGGGCGACCGCAAAGATTATTACGAAGCTGCTCCGGATATTTTTGGTAAAGCGTTTGTCAACCGTATTTCACTGATGAAATCAAACCTGGCATTAGCGCAGAAATACCAGGAAAAGATTAAAGATCTAAATTTAGATGATGAACTTGCCAATTTTAAAATAAATATCGAAGACATGTATGCTTTTTACGAAATGATGATCAAGCACTATAATAATTTTCTTGAAGAATGGCATTCGCGTAAATAAAAAAATTTAGAGTTAGCGTTTGGAAATTTTCAAACGTTCAAAAAGCAGGTGGGGAATTATATGAACAGACTTGAAAACAGAGTAGCCATAATCACAGGTGGGGCACAAGGAATTGGTGCCGTTACAGCGGAACGTTTTGCTGAAGAAGGTGCCACTGTAATTATCTGGGACGTAAACAAAGAAGCCGGGGAAGCCCAGGCGCTAAAACTGAAAAACAGCCAGTTTATGAAGGTCAATGTGGCGGACACAGCTGAAGTCGACACCGCCGTTCAGGCTATCGTTAAACAATATGGAAAGATAGACATCCTGATCAACAACGCCGGGATAACCCGCGATGCCACACTGCATAAAATGGAAGAAGCTCAGTGGGATGCGGTGATAGATATTAACCTGAAAGGCGTTTTTGTCTGTGCCCAGGCCGTCGGCAAAGTAATGCGTGAACGAGGCAGAGGCGCTATTGTTAACACCAGTTCCATCGTGGCTTTATATGGCAATTTTGGCCAGTCAAATTACGTAGCTGCCAAGTCCGGAATAATCGGAATGACCAAAGTTTGGGCCCGTGAACTGGGTTCTAAAGGCATCCGGGTTAATGCAGTAGCACCGGGATTTATTGCCACGGAAATGGTTAAATCAGTACCTGAAAAAGTGATTGCTATGCTGGAAGGAAAAACACCTTTGGGACGCCTGGGACAACCTTTAGATATCGCCAATGCTTACCTGTTCCTGGCATCTGATGAAGCATCTTTTATTAACGGCGCTGTTCTAAGTGTGGATGGCGGACTGGTACTTTAGGAGAAATCGTGCGAAATGCAAAAATAATAGCCAGTACAATGGCGGTTCCCGGGCATGTAATTCCCAACAGTTATTTTGATGAATTGCTCGGAGAAGATGTCAGTACCTGGCTGGTGGAAAATCTTACCATCCGTGAACGACGCTGGCTGAATGAAAATGAGAGTGTTGCTGATTTATGCGTCGGAGCTGCCCAAAAAGCCCTTGTCCAGTCTGACTTAAACGCTAATCAAATTGATCTTATCATCGTAGCAACGGATACACCTGAATTTATCTCACCAAGCACGGCTTCGGTTGTGCAGGACCGGCTGAAAGCTAAAAAGTCAGGGACGTTTGATCTGAACACGGCCTGTGCCGGATTTGTTACGGCAATCGATGTGGGAAGCAAGTACATCCGTTCGGATGATCAATATAATAATGTGCTGGTAATTGGTGCTTACGGCATGTCCAAATATCTCGATTTGCAGGATAAAAAAACGGTAACCCTTTTTGCCGATGGTGCCGGCGCAGTCATCTTAAAAGCGGTGGAAAGTGAACAAGATACATCGGGTTTCCTGGGATCAAAGCTGTACACAGAAGGTCAGTACAATGGCTGGATGGGTATCTATGCCGGCGGAACACGGCATCCGCTGAATAAACAAGTGCTTGACAATAAAGATCATCTATTAAAATTTGTAAAAAAGTTTCCAAAGGAAATTAATCCGCAAACATGGACGCGTATGATAAGTGAACTAAGCATGCGCAACGGACATACGCCGCAAGACATCGATAAAATCTTTTTTACTCAGATTAACATCAACAGCATTGTTGAAACGATGGCTAATCTGGGTCTTGATATGAGCAAAACACACACGATAATGGATCGTTTTGCTTATACGGGATCGGCCTGCATTCCGATGGCTCTGGCTGATGCATCCGAAAAAGGCATGCTGAAGTCCGGTGACCTGGTTTATTTTATGGGATCGGGTGGTGGTCTGGCGTTTGCTTGTGCAGGATTTCGCTGGTAGTAAACAAAATTAAAGGCGGGCAGATATGAATAGTTCTCAGGACTGGGGTATTGCCGGTTGGCTGCTTTTAGCTTTTTATGTAATTATAACCCTTTTCTTTGTGATCCGGGGGGCGCTCAAAACAAAATCCATCTCTGATTATGCGCTGGGAAATATTAATTTTTCCCCGGTAGCTGTGGGCTTAGCTTTGGCTGCTTCGATGACCAGTGCGGCGACTTTTATCATCAATCCGGGATTTATTGCTTTGTATGGATTAAGCGCTGTCATCTCTTTTGCCGTCGTTTTCCCGATTGCGGCGGTTGTATCGCTGGTGGTCCTAACAAAAAGTTTTCGCGCCCACGGCAGCAATGTAAAAGCACTAAGTCTTGCACAATGGATGGGAACCCGCTATAACAGTCCCGGCTATTCCTTATTCTTTGGATTTTTATCCCTTTTACTGATCACTTTTATCGTGTTAATTTGTGTCGGGCTCACAAAGGTTATTTCTAAAACGATTGGTGTAAGCGAGCTGAGTGCACTGATATTTATTGTGATGTTTATCTTTGGTTACATGATGTTCGGCGGCGCTAATTCGATGGTTTATACAAATACTATCCAGGCTGCTATCATGATTGTTGTTGCGGTTATATTGCTTACTTCCGGTTATGATCATTTCAGCAGCGGCGTGCATGGTTTCCTGGATAAGCTGAATGCCATTGATCCTAAACTGACCAAACTTACAAATCCGGACAGTTTTCTTTTCAGGGATTATTTTGAGATTTTTATTACACAGATTATCGTGGGTGTTGCAGTAGTGTGCCAGCCGCACATCATCACAAAATCGCTATTGCTAAAATCGGATAAAGGTGTAAACCGTTACCTTACTATTGCTGTTATTGTAGAGCTACTGTTCTTTGCAGTTGTTATCACCGGGCTCTATGCACGAATCGCGTTTCCTGATCTGATGGTTGACGGGCAGGCACTCAAAATGGATGGCATCATAAGCGCCTATGTTATTTATGAATTTCCTGTATGGGTCGGTTTAATTGTGGTTTTAGGATTGATTTCTGCAGGTATTTCAACGCTGGAAGGGCTGATCCAGGCACTGGCAACAACGGTCACAAATGATATCATCAAACCTGTTTTTAAAATTGACGATATAAAAAAGGAAATTAAGCTTAACAAACTCATTATTATTCTTCTGGCTATTGTCAGCATCTGGCTATCCTATGATCAGTTGATCAATCCCAAATTGAGTGTGGCTATTTTTGCGCAAAACGGGGTTTATGCTTATTTCGCCGCTGCATTTGTTCCCATCGTGTTTGGAATGTTTATAAAGGAAATGCCCAAAATTATTCCGATAACAGCATCGGTTGTGGCGGTTGTGGTCCATTTTATAATGTATTATGGAAAACTTCCTGTTCCGCTGACCATTTCAACGGGTGAAAATCCGGGAGTTGCAGCGGCTACGGCAATAGTAGCGTCATTAATTACAGCTACTGTTTTGTACAACGTCAAAAAAGGATCGCGTCATGAATCCGTTTGACTGGACCGCTAAATGGGCGCTTTATACACCCAGCAGGCTGGCTTTACGAGATTATCCGCGTCAGTTAGAGTGGACATATAAAGAATTTGATGAACGAATAAACAACCTGGTTGCTTATCTGCAAAATACTATCGGGTTAAAAAAAGGGGATCGTATTGCCGTACTTTCCAGGAATCGCGCCGAGTATGTCTTCCTGTTTTTTGCCTGCATGAAAGCCGGCTGGATCCTGGTACCGTTAAATTTCCGTCTGATGCCGTTAGAGCTTGATGTCCTGCTGACCGATGCCGCCCCGACTGTCTTGTTTTTTGAAGATGAATTTGCCGGTTATCTGCCGGAAATAAATGCTGTAAAAAATATCGCCAATCAAAAAAATATCAATGAAGTAAGTAACCTTATCACAGCTGAAAATTCAGAAACCATACCGACAGAATGCGTTATTGAAGAAAATGATGTAGTAATGATTCTTTACACGGCAGGCACCACGGGTTTGCCCAAAGGGGCAATGATCACTCCGAAAATGCTGTTCTGGAATTCCATCAATACATCGTTGCGGCTGGATCTGACTTCAGCGGATCATACGCAAAGTTACGCTCCGTTTTTCCACACCGGTGGCTGGAATGTTCTGCTAACGCCGTTTATCCACCATGGCGCATCACATACGCTGCTGGATGGTTTTGAGCCTGATCTTATTCTTAAGCTGATCGCTGAAGAAAAAACCACACTTTTATTTGGCGTGCCAACCATGCTGCAAATGCTGGCGGATTCAGATCTCTTCGAAAAAACAGATTTCTCCAGTGTACGTTACGCCATTGTTGGCGGAGCGCCGATGCCAAAGCCGCTGATCGATTTGTGGCACAGTAAAGGTGTTTTTATCCGCCAGGGTTACGGACTTACTGAAGTTGGGCCGAACTGCTTTTCACTACATCAGGATGATGCGATCCGTAAGAAAGGTTCGATTGGCTTTCCCAATTTTTACATTGATACAAAAGTTGTGAATGAAAAAGGCAGCGAATGTAACGCCAATGAAGTGGGTGAACTCTGGCTGCAAAGCCCGGTCGTTACGCCCGGATACTGGAAGAAACCCGATGAAACAAAAAAGGCCATCACCGACGGTTGGTTTCACACTGGCGATATGGTTCAGTATGATGACGAAGGATTCTTTTATGTGGTGGACCGCAAGAAAAATATGTTTATCAGTGGTGGCGAAAATGTTTACCCGGCGGAAGTAGAAAAGTTTTTGTACACGCATCCGGATATAAAGGAAGTGGCTGTCATTGGTATACCCGATGAAAAATGGGGTGAAGTGGGCCACGGTTTTATTGCCTTAAAAGATGATGAAAAGCTTAGTGAAAATGATCTGAAAAATTATTGCAAAGGCAAGCTGGCCAAGTATAAAACCCCGAAATATTTCTCGTTTTTAAAAGAGCTGCCTAAAAATGCAGCAGGAAAAATTGATCGTAAACAACTAATTAACACAACCATATAAGGAGGGTACAATGAACAAATTACTTATTTTATTATTAGCAGGTTTTATCGCTTTTTTTGCTGTCAGCTGCAGTGAAGACGATGACAGCGGTACAGATTCCAACAATGACACAAAAGCTTGGATAGGTGTTTGGCTGAGTGCCGGAAGCGATGTTGCACCAATTTTAACTGGTAATCCATTTAATCTGGACAGTGTAAAGGTTACATTAAATGAAGATTTAACAGTAAAAACGGAACAGCATGTTATCAATTCTGTCTGGATAACAACCGAAGGAACTTATTCAATAACTGAAAATGAAGGATCTTCCATATTGACAGTTCATTTTATTTATCCTGCGTTCGAACAGAAAGGCATTATGGAAATCACAGACGGATCTCCGGATATCATGAAATTAGAAGCCATTCAAACACAACCTGATTATGGTTTTGTTCCACGTACTGTTGAAACAGGTTTTGGCTCAGATCCATTATACGGATCCACAAATATCCAGATATACAAACGAGTTGAATAAATAAAATCGCCGCTCTCTTTGAAGAGCGGCTTTCCTATTTTAAAACAGGATAAAAACCATGAAACAGTTCCTGCTTTATCTTTTCATGTGCGTTACTTTCATAAACGCGCAATCCACAGATGAATTTGCCGAGAAAAAGGAAGTCAAAGATCGCGATGAGTTCACCTTTATCGGTTATTATTTTATAAGGTCGGAAGCGTCGAATGTGGCACCTACCAATGAGTTTTTAAAAGGCCAGGTTGTCGGACGTCTTTTTGGGGGCAATACTACCCAGACATCGGACCGTGCCACTTCACTTTTTACCGAACAGCGTTTTATTCCAATCATTGCCTATACGCCGCGATTGTTCGACGGCTGGGCTACCATGCGCATGTCTTTCGAATTTGACTGGACCTGGGGTGACGCTAACTATGGCGCAGGGGGTAATTTTGGCGGTGCTTTCGGTGCTGACTTTGTTAACATGCAGACACAAAACCTGTATATCGAATTTCGCCCGCAGAAGAATCTGTTTATCAATGCCGGGTTAACACGTCTGTTTGATAACATCAATGTTCCGGCTTACACATTCACCAGTACTATTGTTAACACCGGTTACCGACTGGCTTTCTGGGGATCTGATGCTTCCGGGTTGTCCAGCCATTATCTGCTGAAAAATCAACGTTTCAAAGCCGGTGTTTACCAACTTTATGAAAACAACGTTGAGCAAAACGATGATGTAATCTTGTATGAATTTGATTATGAGCGTGACCTGGACATCGTTAACAGCATTGGATTATCGTTCTGGTACTTAAAGGACCGGGCAGTCGGAGAAGGCGGTGTTTCTATTTTGGGGCAAGGTCTTAACTCGGGGCTAAGCAACTATAACGGTGTTTTCAATTTTAACTTTGGAAATGAAAAGTACAAAGCTGATATCTTCTGGCTGGGTACGCATTTTCATGGTAACCCACTGCTTAACCAGGGACGTTTTGGCTACAGCGGCTTTGCGATTTCTAACTTTGGTAAAGCTACTTCCCCGAGTCACGATGTGGACATCATGGGTTACGCCGCCAACCTGCGTCTTGCCTGGAAATACGGTAAAAATACCCAGGATTTTATCGCCCTGGATGGAATATTTACAAGCGGTGACAAAAGTAATATTGCAGACGGAAAATATACCGGGGTATTAACCGGTAATAACTGGACGGCTCCCGGTGCCGTATTTTTCAGCCACGGATTATATCTTTTATTGCCCCATGGCAATGTGGTTAATCGTTTCAATGCAGCGGTTATCGATATCCAGAATGTGGGTTATGGTCTTACGGCTGCTTCTCTGACCGGATCGTATGATATCGTTCCCAATAAATTTAAAGCAAAGATCGGGTTGGGCAGTGGGATTTCCGGGGTGTCACCGGTAGGTGGCGGCAGCTTTCTCGGCTCGGAAGTAAATTTTAACCTGCTGTATCGTCCGAAGGTTTTTATGGATCTGGAACTTCATGCTGCTTACCTGTCCCTGGGTGATTTTTTCGATGCCCCTGTAATCAACGGAAATCAAAGCAAACGGCCGACCAATCCCTGGACAGTTTTTGCGACACTCAAATGGATCATGTTTTAAGGAGGCAGCGATGAAATATATTTTCTTGATACTAACAGGATGGTTAATCATGAGCTGTGCCACTTCGCGATTTTATGATCTTGAGCCAAAGGAATTCGCTGATTTTGATTACGGGTTCGATATAAAATACCTTGATATTCATGATATTCGTGTTGCAATGATTGATGAAGGTACATCAAGTGATGTAATTATTCTGATACATGGTTTGGGAAGTAACGCCAAAGGCTGGATAAAAAATATCCCGGCTTTGTCAAAAGATTACCGGGTAATTGCTCTTGATCTGCCCGGGTATGGAAAATCGCAAAAAGGCTACTATAAATTTACCATGGAATTTTATGCTGATATTCTTACTGGTTTGATTAAGCAGATCAACCCAAAATCAGTCACGCTGGCGGGTCATTCCATGGGAGGACAGATTGCTTTAACTACTGCGCTAAAATACCCGGACACCATTGATAAGCTTGTGCTGATCAGCCCTGCCGGGATTGAAAAATTTACAGAAGGAGAAGCGGCCTGGTTTAAAAAAGCTGTCAAACCGGAATTTGTTGAAGATACACCTATCCGCAACATTGATATCAACCTGAAATCCAATTTTTATGAATACCCGCAGGATGCTGAATTTATGATTACGGAACGCATCCAAATGAAAGGTGCAAAGGATTTTGATTTGTACTGCTATGCGGTTGCTGAAAACGTGGCGGCCATGGTGGATGGCCCTGTTTATGATAAACTGCCCGACATAACTCAGCCAACGCTGGTTCTTTTTGGTGAAAATGACGGGTTGATTCCCAATCCCTATTTGCATGGCGGGTATACAGCAGATATTGGCGAAATAGCTAAAGAACGTATTCCAAACAGCACATTAGTTATGGTTCCCGAGTGCGGACACTTTGTGCAGTTTGAAAAAGCAGAATTTACTAATGAGAAGATTTTATCTTTTCTGAAGCAATAAAATATAGGGACTGTCTCAAAAATGTGGTTTTTCGTCATCCTGAAATTTTTTCAGGATCTTTATAGATTGTTTTTAAAGAACTTAAGATTCCGAAATAAATTTGGAATGACGTGTTTTTTTACTTTTGGGACACCCCCTTTTTATTTAATCGCAAAACCAGTCAGCTGCGTGCAGATAGCCATTTTCTGATACAGTAATTCATCATCATCACTCATCTGATCCACATCAAACCCCATTACTGCAACGCCCAGATAATCTGCCCAATCATCTTCGTACTCAATCGAATAATCCGCTGATAGCCAGTGAATCTCGACGTCTTCTTTATATTCTTCGTCATATTCTTTAACAGACATAAATCGTGTCTGCTCCCACCAGCCGTCTTCTTCATAAGGTTTTTCTTCTTTGCGCTTTAAATCGGATTCCCACTCTTCCTGCGACAGGATATAGTTGTCGAAAGACTTTATCTTATCAAAAGATGCATCAAAAGAACTACTCTCACCTACCTTTACCAGCATTTGTATGTTGTCATTATTCGCTGAAGCTATAAACATATCGTCCTTTGTTGAAAGGGGAATCCCGGCTGGCACAGCGATGGTTGCACCCGTGTTATAGTCGGAGTAAATATCCAGCATCATATCTTTGAAGTCATAATTGTATTCATCGGAAAGCATTTCTATAAAATCTTTAATCTGCGGATCGATGTTTTCATAAATTTCAGACAGGGGAATTGTATAAGTGCCGTAAAAAGTGGAATTATCATTTTTCGCGACCCCTTCATTTGTAGATGTAGCGCTATACTGGTAATCAACTTCTTTGGGCGGCTGGATGGATTTAACTGTTTCCGGACCCTTGCCTGCAGATTCAAGTTTGGGGAGATAATATTCGGCCGGCGCTGCCCAGTTCACGCGCTCAAATCCTTTAAAACTCAACCCGCCACTGCCAATTCCAATAACAGAGTTTTTATTTTGGGGATCAATAATTGGTGCGCCCGAATGTCCGGGAGTAATCCCTGAACTGACACGCAATACTTTAAATGCTTTTTCCGGGTAACCGCGCGATGTAACAGCATTTAAATTATCGTTGGAAAGATAATCTTTCATGGCAATAATCTGGTCGGCATCGGATAGTTTTAATTCATCACCCTGGATGGTTTTAACGCCTGCCGGAAACCCGTAAATCTTGTAGGTTTTCGAGCTTGAAGGTGCGCTGTCCGTCAGCTTTAATGCCGGTGACTTACTTAGGCTGAACTTTTCTGATTTTGGAACAAGTAAGACAAGATCTGATTCTTTATCGACTTTAACAATATCGAGTTCGTTTGCAATTATATCAAAATACAGTTTTTCCGCACCAACGACCCCGTGCAGACATGTAACGATGTACCTTTTCCCTGAAGAGCTTTCCCACACAAAACCCGTTGAGTTTCTATTCTTTGAGCCGTTCTTGGCAATAACACGCCCAACCGCATTTTTGATATCCTGTGCAACGGAGAGATCTACAAATGTATAAAAAACAAAAAACGCCAGGAGAAGAGCTATTTTTTTACTTCGAGGTTGCATATGACCTCCTCAATGGATAATAGTAATTTTCGTTGTTTGTCTGTATCATCAATAGAACGGATTATTTCAGCTAATTGCTTCAGGTTGTCACCCGAGCTTTCATAAGCCAGTAGTGTATATTCAATATCATTTTTATTTGTAGAAAGCTTAATATTGTCGCAGACGCCTTCAGACTCATCAGAAAACGAAGTAGCAAGGGCTTGTCTCTGCACTTCGCTCATTTCAGCAATAACCCAGTCTTTGGGTTTAATGGCCAGATTTTTATATACAACCAAATCGCGCGCTTTGTCCGGTTTGAATCCTGCTTTTTCCCACTCCGCAATCTGATCCTGGATGCTTTCACCCAAAACACCATTTGTACGCAGAAAAATACCCAGCATTATTCCAACAACGCATGTCAGGCCAAAACTGCCGGCGCGTAACCCGGATAAGATGCTTTTACTATAATCTGCATCTTCACCATCTTTTGCTTTTTTAGAGTCCTGCACGCCTAAAAATGCAGCAAGCAAAGCAGCAAGCGCACTCAAGACAATTTTAACCGTTGGCGACACAGAAATGCCAACGATTATTCCAACAAGGAGTCCCATCCCTGCTCCTGAGAACAATTGTGTTAAAATAAATCCTTTACTAATCGATTTTGTATCCATGATAATAATCCTGTTGCTGGTAGATATTATTTTTTAAGCTATAAAAGGAGGAAATAGATAACCGCCTAAACGGAATTTGAATAAATAATATTTCTGAACCCGAGATGTATGCCCGGATCAAATTTTTGAAATTGTTGAAACGGCAACCCGTGGTTTCGGATCGCGGACAAAATAGATCCCGGTAAAAACAACAATCATGCCCAGGACAAGCCACCAGGTAACTTGCTCACCCAAAAATATCCAGCCCCAGATAAGCGCCAGCGGTGGTGTAATAAATGTAATGGATGACATCAGGATTGCCGAAGTGTTTTTCAGCATCCAGAAATAAACAACGAAAGCTGTAGCGGTACCAACTACTGCAAGATAAAATATCGAGAATGCGCCCATCCTGGTCAGTTGGATACTCTGCGGATTTTCTGTTATGAAAGATGTGATCAGAAAAATGATTCCGGCATAAAACATGGGCATAATGTTCAGGATAACCGGGTGATAGGTCTGTGATGCTTTTTTGGCGGTCAGTGTCCCGTAAGATGAGAAGAAAGGGCTAAGCAGCACGGCAATCATACCCAGCAATGAAAAAGAATGATCAAAATGAAGCTGGTCATTAAAAATGATTACAGCCCCGCTGATTCCGGCAAGAATACCTGTCATCTTGCGCTTTGTAATGTGCTCGGATGGCAGCATTTTGATGGCCAATAGCGCCGTATAAAAAGGCATCACCGAGAATAGGACGCTTGTAAGCCCGGAATTAATATACTGCTCTCCCCAATAAACCAGTCCATAGGAAATTGTAAAAATACTGAAGCTGAACAGGAGAAAAAATTTGTGCGATTTCAAATCAGTCGGAAAAGGCAATTTCAACTTTTTTGAATATAGAAACAGCAGCAGGGATGCAAATGTGAAACGGATGCCGGCGCTGAAAAAAGGCGGCATGGTTTCGAGTCCCAGCTTGATAAATAACCAGGTGGAGCTCCAGATGAGACACAACAGGATAAAACCGATGGATAAGCGATATTTTTGCATCGGCAAAAATAATTATACTGATCATCAAAATACAGTAGAATTTTATCCGGAAGACAACAATTTTAAGTAAAATAAAAAAAGCTGCCACAGGTATAATCCGGGCAGCTCTTGATTGCTTATAAAGTCAGAACAAAATTAGAAAATGGTATTCTTTAACAGATCCGGGTGTTCATGATAGGTCTTAAGTATCATCTCACCAAACAGTGTATTGGCCCAGGCGAACCATTTCCTTGAAAAATCTTCCGGGTTGTCTTTATGGAATGATTCATGCATAAAACCGGTTCCGGCATGGGTCGCTTTCAGCATGCTGATGCACTTTTTGATTTCATCTTGATCATTGCTGGTCAGTGCTCTTAAAATGATACCCATTGGCCAGATATTTTCTTTTCCCGTGTGCGGACTGGACTGTCCTTCGGCTGCTTTTCCCACAAGATAATAGGGGTTGTCGGTACTTAAGACAAGATGACGTGTGTTCATGTAAATTTCATCATCCGGTTTATGATAACCGATATAACTTTGCGAGATCAGGCTTGGCACATTGGCGTCATCCATAAAAACACGTGCCCCGTAGCCATCCACTTCGTAAGCATAAACTTTCCCATATTTAGGATGATCAACGATCGCGTATTCTTTAATCGCCGCTTCAACTTCATCTGCCAGGGCAGAGCATTCCGCTGCAAAACCGGTATTGTTTAATTCATTTTTATAGATATTAGAAAGCTGGCGTAATGACTGAATGGCAAACAAATTGGATGGAACCAGGTACGGAAAAAGTGTCGCGTCATCGGATGGACGGAACATGGAACAGATCAATCCAACAGGTTTGACCGGGCGGCCTTTTCCGGAGAAAGAAGGCGCATCAATCATATTGGAACTGGAATTGGGACGGATAAAATAGTAGGGGCTGGTACCGTCTTTGCGCTGCTCGGTTTTGAAAGTTTTAACGATGGTGTGCATGGCCTTATCCCAATCGGCATCAAACAGAGATGTATCTTTGGTAATCTGGTAATATTCATTAGCCAGGCGGATCGTATAACACAGCGAATCAATCTCCCATTTGCGTTCGTGCACTCCAGGGATGAGCTCGGGACGGTCATTTTTCCATTCCGATTCACGGGTCAGATCTTTGTAGAAGGCATTGGCATAGGGGTCGAGATTTACACATTTGGCCTGACGGTTAATCAGACCCTGCACCAGTTTTTTTAGTTTGGGATCATCATTGATCAGCGGCATGTAAGGCCATACCTGTGCGGATGAGTCACGCAGCCACATGGCATCGATATCCCCGGTAATAACAAAAGTATCCGGTTTGCCATCGATCACTTCATAGTCAATTGTTGTATCGAGTGTGTTGGGGAAGCAGTTTTCAAACATCCAGGCCACTTCAGGATCTTTAATATGTTTCTTTGTTTCAGCGATTGTTTTTTCCACCAGCGGGCTGCTGAAATTGCGAGCTGCCGCATCGGGTCTTTGCGATTTAAACGTATTCGGACTGGCAAATACGGGCCTGATACCCAGGCTTAATCCTGTTCCTGTAATAACGGTTGACTTAATAAACGTTCTTCTACTGGTCATAATTTTCTCCCGGAATTTTCAATTATCTGATAATATTAAAATTTAGGTTAATCATTGGATAAATGTAAAGCGTATTATTAAAAAACTGAGATATGAGATGTGCTTAATTGTCAAATTGATATACTTACTTTAATTGATAGAATAATCATGTGAATCGTCTCTTAATTTGCCGCAGGCAAAATGCAAACAGATGTTTGAGTCGAATTAGATTTATACGTGTAAAAATTCTATGAAAGAAGATCCAATTGGAGAGCTGTTCGAGTTTCTGTTTGCATATGCTTTTTAGTTCTTTTTGGCTAAACAAAAAGAACATATAATCACGAAATAAGTTCTACGTCCTTTTGTCTTGATACAAAAGGACTCCAGTTGTGGACATGCAAAAGATCAAGCTGAAATTTAAGTCGCACAAGTGCCTTAGCTGTTTGAGAATATACTTGCTCCAACAGAAATTTCGTCACAAAAATACATCCGTCATCTGGCTTACTAAGTAACACCGGATCTACTTTGTTTGACAGTTACCCGGAGTCCAGTCATAAGCCTGATCCACGCGTGATCCGTTACAAATTATTATAAGATCTCTGCCAGCTCATTCGAGATGACGATGTTATCCGTGTTTCATTAGTTCGCAAGCATTAGATAACATAGAGAAATCATACAATCAAACAACCACCCCAATCAGAGTTCAGACAATTTTAATAAAACTCTAAAACACACATCAGCCGGGCAGGAGCGAATCATCTTTATTTATAAATCATCTGTGCCAAATAAAGAAATCTGCACCGCATGTGTTTCCGGAACGTTGTTTTAAAAAGCGCAGGGATGGATTTATGTCTTTTGTTTCAGCTTGTCTCAATAAAATAGATCGGCTTATTTTTTTCCATCAAAACAAAATCCACTTCACGACGGTCAACGCCCTGAAATAGCGCAACTCTGTATCAAATCCTTCATAACTCCCCGCAGAAATGACACCATTTTAATAAAATGACAGGCCACTGTGTTTTCAAAACGCAGCTTCATCTTCAATAACTCCAGTCAAATGATAATGTTTAGTTCTTTTTCACCGCACGATTTATCCCGAATGGATAAATCCTGAAAATCATATATATATTTTCCAAATATCAAGCCAGCGCCAATGACGGTGGGATACCCAAACCTGTCGTAATGCATTTGAGATATGGCGATCCAACAAGATCAGGAAGTCTTATGCAGATGTTCCACAACGACACATCTTTAAATTTTCCAGGAGCACGTCATCAGATTATCCTGCTTTATATTCTTACCCAACGCTGTGTTTCTCGATCTGATGCAATGAAAAGGTTCGGGAAACACCAAAGTTCATCAGGTCCTGTGAGTATTCGGTATTTTGATTTCTTTTAATGAGAATGATGCAGGCGATACATATGATAGAGTCGCGGGAATCTTTCTGCCATGCCGGTAATAACTGCCGCTGCCGGTTACGATTATTTTCAACTGCTTTGCGGTGTCAAAAGACCTTTCACAACCTGACGCCATTTGAATATGAATCTCATCCAGGATCAGGATGCCTTCCCGGCCGGGAATTGTTCTTCATTATTTTCTGCGGCTTCAAAAAAATCCAGTTCAGGTATCTATCAGTTTTTTCCGGATTGTCTTTCGCAAAAGTTTCTTTGCTGATTGTTTTACTGCTTGTTGCGGCCCGGATATGAAGACCATTTGTTTGCAAGTCTTCAGAGAACGTATTTCAAGATAGTGGAATGCTATATATTTTTATTTGTATGTTAAAATACTCGTGAGTATTTTATGGGTTTTATGTTAAATTACTGCAAAATTAGATAATATTCCTGATGTCATAACATCAGTTATGATGAATATAAAAACCTTCTGGTTTTAATGAGGTGACCCTGGCAATGGGTTAAGTGACAATTTATAGTAGTTAATAAACCCTTCCTGTTGGGAAGGTGTCCTCGGACATCGGACGGATGGGTATATATTCGTTTCAACAAACCTAACTGATTCCTGTTTTCCGGAATGACGGCTTTTTGTACACATCTGCTAGGCTTATTCGAGATCACGGGTTGTTTTGTAATCGTCATCCGGTTTGCAAGTAATACCGGATATTTTTGCATAGCATAAGATTCCAGCAAGGGCTGGAATGACAAATTGTAAACCTTGATTTGTTGCAGGCAAAATGCAAATACATGTCTGAGTCGTTAACCAATGAATATTGATTGAATCCTTTAGTAATCATCCTTGATAATCTGTTTGAGTTTGATTTGCAAAGGATTTTTTACTTTTATCAAAAGTAACGTAAAAAACAAAAATGGAGTTATGTCTCTTGTCTTGATAGACCAAAGATCAACGAAATTTAGTCGAGTCAGCTTTTTAGAAAATACCACCAACAGAAATTTCGTCAAAACTTGTTTACAGGGGGAGACTTTAGCAAGTCCGTGGCTTACTAAGTAACACGGATCTACTTTTGTTTAAAGTTACCCCGGAAAGTCAGTCATAAGCCTGATCCGTCTACTGCGGATTGGTGGACACCAAGAAAACGTTAAGTTCAGACAATTTCTAAGTCTATTTACAATTTTGTAAAAAAGCTTATCTAAGGCGTGCTTAAATAAAACTCTTGACAAAATGATTAGAAAAAAACCGTAAAAATTTATAAGGGCTTTTGAAGATGAAACCAAGCGGAATATGAGGCGTAAACAAATGACTGTAGAAGAAAGATGCCGAATTTGCAGCCATCCAGAACGTCATTAAGTGGACAAGGAGTAATTAAAAATTGCTACCGGAAAAAACAGATTGGTGATCGGGATCAATGCTTTCTATTTAAGTGATGGCACGGGATGACAAATCGTATCTAATTTGCTCAGGCAAAATGCAAACAGATGTTTGAGTCGAATTAAATTGATATGAAAATTCTTTGAAATAAGATCCAATTGAAAGCTGTTTGAGTTTGTATTTGCAGGATTTTTGGTTCTTTTGGCTAAACAAAAGAAAAGTATATAATATTAAAATGGAGTATTTTCTATGTCCTTTTGTCTTGATACAAAAGGACTAAAAGATCAAGACGAAATTTAAGTCGCAGAAGTGCCTTAGCTGTTTGAGAATATACTTGCTCCAACAGAAATTTCGTCACAAAAATACATCCATCATCCGGGTTTATAAAGTAACACCGGGATCTACTTTTGCTTGACAGGAGACCCCGGAGCAAGTCCGGGGTGACAAATCGTATTTACCCCACAAGCTCTTCCACCTGGTCCATCAGGTCATCCATTAGGTTAATGGTGCGGATGGCCGGCTCGGCGCTGCGCATATCGACTCCGGCATCAAGCAGGGTATCCATAGCGTATTTGCTGCGACCGCTCTTCAGAAAACTCAGATATTTTTCCCGGGCGTTGTCGCCTTCTTCGAGAATCTTTGAGACGAGTGCTGAAGACGCTACAAAACTGGTGCTGTACTGGAAAACATAATAGTTGTAGTAAAAATGGGGGACACGACTCCATAATGCTTTGTTCTCACGCAATACTGTAAACTCATCGCCATAATAGCTTTTATAGATGTCGCCAAACATCTCATCGAGTTTGTCAGCAGTCAGCGCTTCGCCTTTTTCTATCGCCCGGTGACTCTTAAACTCAAATTCGGCAAACAGGGCTTGGCGGTAAAAAGTGCCGTTGTATTTTTCAAGCGCGGCATTGAGCAATGCCAGTTTTTCTTCTTTGCTTTTGGCGTTATCGATCAGGAATTTCTCCAACAGCGCTTCATTGGCGGTTGACGCCACTTCAGCAAGGAAAATGGGGTAGTCGCCGTAAACAAAAGGCTGATTATTGATGGTATAAAAAGTGTGCAGTGCATGACCCATCTCATGGGTCAGCGTAAATACATCATTCAGCGTACCGTTATAATTCATCAAAACATAAGGATGTACGCCATACGTTCCCGAAGAGTAGGCACCGCTGCGTTTTCCTTTATTTTCATAAACGTCTATCCAGCCATCGGTGAAGCCTTTTTTGAGATTGCTGACATAATCGTCACCCAAATCCTGTGCGCCATTGATGACCAGATCGCAGGCTTCCTCCCAGCTGTATTCGCGTTGCTTGCTGCTGAAAAGCGGTGCACGCAGATCGTAATCAAACACCCCATCATCCAGTTTTAAAACACGTTTGCGCAAGTCAATAAAACGATGCAGTGGTTTCAGGTTGTTCTTAGCTGTCTCAATCAGGGTATGGTAAACATCAGTCGGGATATTGTTAGAATCGAGTGAAGCATGTAGTGTCGACTCATAGTTACGGGCACGGGCATTAAAAATATGACTTTTAATAATTGATGAGTAAGATGCAGCCAATGTATTACGATTGGCAAGATAGGGTTTGT
The DNA here is from genome assembly GCA_020635035.1 of Calditrichia bacterium. Lineage (GTDB taxonomy): Bacteria > Calditrichota > Calditrichia > Calditrichales > J004 > JACKAO01. The sequence goes on along the minus strand of JACKAO010000010.1, from coordinate 85,300 downwards.
ATAACGCCAGGTATGAATCTTTGCGTAAACGGCGATCGGGTGATTGCTGAAATTTTCCATACAAAGCATTGGTTAATCTTACTTCCTTATCATTTTCATCTTTTATGATCGGAAATTCAATATCCGCATTATCGAACATACTGAAGATATCAGCCGGGGCGCGGCGAACTTCTCCTGCCAGGGCCATCAGTCGTTCTTCTTTCTCAGATAAAATATGCGGTTTAACCCTGGTCATGTTTTCCAGGAAATGCGCATAAATTTCCATGCCCGGTTCCTGTCCGAATTCAGCTAACTTTGCATCATCCAGCGCCAGCAGTTCCGGTTCGAAGAAAGAAACCGCTTCGTTATACTCTACAAGCAAACCACCCATACGATCATACTGCTCCTGGTGTTTGGCAACCGACTTATCTTCATCATTGCGCATGTGGGCGTATGCGTACAATTTACCAATCGCTTCTTCCAGGTCATGCATGGCTTTAATGCATTTCAGTAAATTCTGCCCGGATGTCAGTGTACCTTTAAAGTCCGCTAAACCGGGGATGCCATTTTTTACACGTTTGAATTCAGCTTCCCAAAGGGTGTCATTTTCAAAAATATCTTCCAGTTTCCATTTGTCTTTTTGGTCGATCTGATCGCGGGTAATTTGTTCTGTTGACATTGCACTTCCTTATTTGTTTTTTATTGGAGTTCACAAAGATAATATGAATTGTAATTCAAATAAACAGTTCCGAAATTCGGGAAAATAAAAATTTTTTGATTTAATAGTTATGCGCACGTTGGATCCCAGGTAAAAAATTTCGGAGATGACAAAATAGTAAAATGAAAAGTACACGGACCAATCGCATTAAAGAAAAAGCCTTATCCCTTGGTTTCCACAAAGTTGGTATTGCTCCTGCTAAAAAGCTGGAGCGATCGGAGTATCTTAAGGAGTGGCTAAGTAAAGGATATCATGGTCAGATGCACTGGATGGAAAACTACCTGGATAAGCGTCTTGATGTTCGGGAGCTTTACCCGGATGCAAAAAGCGTGGTCGCAGTTGCCATGAATTATTATACACCCTATCAGCATTCACAGGATAAAAAACATGGCAAAATCAGCCGCTATGCCTGGGGAGAAGATTACCATAAAATTCTTAAAAAGAAGTTAAAACAACTGCTTGTCGAGATTAAATCTGAATATCCTGGAGTCGATGGTCGATTATTCGTCGATACGGCACCGATCCAGGATAAATTGTGGGCAGCAGAAGCCGGGATCGGCTGGCAGGGTAAAAACACAAACATCCTGACCCGCAATTACGGCAGCTGGATTTTCCTGGGTGAACTTGTACTGAATGCTGAGCTTGATTATGATCAACCGATGCTGGATTATTGTGGCAGCTGCACAGCTTGTATTGACGCCTGCCCGACGCAAGCACTGGAGCCTTATAAAATTGATGCTACAAAATGTATTTCTTACCTGACAATAGAAATGTGGGACAAGCCTATCCCCGATGCCTATAAAGATAAACTGGAAAACTGGATTTTCGGCTGCGATATCTGCCAGGATGTGTGCCCCTGGAACCGCTTTGAAAAACCAACCGATGTTGAATCATTCCATCCCCAAAACAGTAACGAAATGCCCCTGTTAAACGAACTTCAGGCACTGAGTGAAGATGTCTTCAGGCTGCGTTTCAGGAAGAGCCCTGTAAGCCGCAGTAAGTATAAAAACTTTATCAGAAATGTGAATGCAGTAATCAAAAATCAAAGCGCGGATCGATAAAGGTATACATCCACTATCCGGTTCACTTTAATTAGACAAAAAATCAATTAAACGCTAAATTACCCGCCCAATAAAATTAACAACAGGATTGGCCATGCGGGGATTAACCCCAAAATTTATGCAGGAATGGATCAGCATCATTAAAAAAGATGGTCTGAAAAGTTTTGTAAAACAAAAAGGCTGGAAAATCGTTGCCCTTATTTTTGCCTATTACCTGGTGCGGGACACCATTTTATACATTATTATCCCCTATTTAATAATTAACAATATTATTGAATGTTCGTAGCAATAAATTAAGTCAAAAAGTGAGCGGGCAAATTTTACGTTTTCAAGACTCGTTTTATTGTAACTAAACATTTTATATCATATAATTGCCATTCGCTTAAAAAATGAATCTTAACTATTCAAAAAGTCTAAAAAAATAATGTATGTCTTAAAATTTGGCGGGACGTCCGTTGGAACACCGCAAAGTATTAATACGGTTTTTGAAATTGTAAAAGATCAGAAAACAGATCATCTTCTGGTGTGTGTCGTTTCTGCTTTTTCCGGTGTCACAAATCAATTGCAGCTGATCAGTGAGCTTGCCCAGAAACGTGATCCCAAGTACCAGGAAGAACTGGAAAATCTGCGTGGCCGGCATAAACAGATTATTGCAGAATTATTAGAAGACAAAGCTGCTGAAACAGAAGAACTGATTATGCCGCTCCTGCTGGAACTGGCTGAAATTATCCACGGCACTTATTTATTAAGAGAATGTTCACCGCGCTCAAAAGACCTGATCCTTAGCTTCGGTGAGCGGCTTTCGGCTACTATTATTGCATCTTTTTTCCGCTCAAAACAGCAGCCTGCGGAATTTTGTGATGCACGGTTTCTTATCCAAACGGATGATGAATATGGTAGTGCGCGTATCAATTTTGAAACGACGAATGAGCTGATCAGCCGTTATTTTCAGAAAAAAACAAATATCCAGGTAACAACCGGATTTATTGCATCCACAAGCAACGGAGTAACCACGACCCTTGGCCGCGGCGGATCAGATTACACGGCTTCTGTAATTGCAGCGGCACTCAATGTTGCCGAGATACAAATCTGGACAGATGTCAATGGTGTTATGACAACCAACCCGTCGCTTGTTCCATCAGCTTTTTCACTTGAGCATTTGACTTATGAAGAAGCCATGGAATTGTCTCATTTTGGTGCAAAAGTACTGCATCCGCCAACAATACAACCAGCCCTTGAAAAAAACATCCCGATACGTATTTTAAACACTTTTGACCGGGCTTTTAAAGGAACGGTAATTTCACGGATGCTGAATGAAAAAGTGCATGGTATTACAGGACTGACAGCCATTGATAATGTTGCCCTGCTCACCATTCAGGGCAGTGGTATGGTTGGTGTTCCGGGTATTGCAGCGCGGCTTTTCCAGGCCTTGGCGCAACGGGCTATTAATATTATCTTAATTACACAGGCTTCATCGGAGCATTCAATTTGTGTTGCGGTAAAACCTGAAGATGCTAAAACAGCTAAAAAAGTTATAGAGTCAGAATTCAGGCATGAGATAAAAGCCCATGAAATGAATAGTGTTGAAACCGAAATGGATCTCTCTGTAATAGCAGTTGTCGGTCAGAACATGCGCAGAGTGCCGGGTATCGCCGGAAAAATTTTCGATGCACTGGGGAAGAACAGTATTAACGTTGTTGCTGTATCACAAGGTTCATCGGAGCTTAATATCTCCATCGTTGTAAATCTTAACCAGCAGCGCAAAGCGTTAAATGTAATTCATGATGCTTTCTATATCGCAAAGGATAAACTGGCGATCTATCTTGCAGGAAAAGGGCTGATTGGTTCTGCACTTCTGCAGCAAATTTCAGAATTAAAAAACCCTGATCTTACTGTCTGTGGGATTATGGACAGTAAGAAGTTACTGATAAATGAAAAAGGTATAAATACGCTAAGTTGGCAATCCGAGCTTGCGAACGCCACTGTACCTGCTGATCCTGATGAAATTATTACACATGTCAGAAAAAACATTCACCGGGCGGTTTTTGTAGATTGCACCGCAAATGAAGATATTGCAAACTCGTATGAATCGTTTCTGCAGAATGGTATCGCCGTGGTAGCTGCTAATAAAATTGCCAACACAATGAGTATTGAAAAATTTAAAAAGTTAAAACAATTTTCCCGGAACAATAAAGTCAGCTTTTTTTATGAAACAAATGTTGGTGCCGGTTTACCGGTCATTGAGACCCTGCAGTCTTTAATCCGCAGTGGTGATGAGATCGATTCAATAGAAGCAATTCTTTCCGGTACTTTAAGTTTTATCTTTAATACATTTAAAACCGGAACATCTTTCCATGATGTTGTCAGGGAAGCTAAACAATCCGGTTATACTGAACCTGATCCGCGCATCGACTTAAGCGGAATGGATGTTGCCAGGAAAATACTGATTCTGGCGCGTGAATGCGGGGCAAGCCTTGAACTAAAAGATATCCGGATAACTAATTTCCTGCCTGAAGCCAGTCTCAAGGCAGACACTATTGATCGGTTTTTTGAAAGTTTAAAAGAGAATGAAGCTGTATTTCAATCCATGATTGCAGACGCCGAAAAAGAAAAAAAGGTATTACGGTATATCGCATCGTTTAAAGAAAATAAAATTGAAATAGGTATACAAAGTGTTTCAGCGGATCATGCATTCTATTCACTGAATGGAACAGATAATATTGTGGCGTTTAAAACAAAACGTTATAACAGGACTCCCCTGGTGATTAAAGGCCCGGGTGCCGGTGCTGAAGTGACGGCCGCCGGTGTTTTAAATGATATTTTAAAAGTATTGGATAATTAAACGGAAAAAGATATGAAAATCCCTGTTGGTATTCTTGGCGCAACCGGAAGTGTCGGTCAAAAATTTATTGAACTTCTGAAAGATCATCCATGGTTTGAAATAAAAGCATTGGCCGCATCGGAACGTTCAGCCGGGAAAACCTATGCTGAAGCTGTCAACTGGTTTATGACAACACCCGTGCCGGATGCCATTGCCGGAATGAGTGTAAGTGCTTGTGAACCGGGCCTACCCTGCAAAATAGTTTTTTCCGGGCTAGATTCATCGGTGGCCGGACCAATAGAAAAAGCTTTTGCCGAAGCAGGATATATCGTTGTTTCCAATTCAAGAAATCACCGTATGGATGAAGATGTTCCTTTGCTTGTGCCTGAAATAAACGCCGGCCACCTGGAAATGGTAAAAAAACAAAAATATGGTAAAGGTTTTATTGTTACCAATCCCAATTGTTCAACAATCGGGCTGGTTATGGCACTTAAACCATTATATAATGCATTTGGAATTGAAGCACTGCATGTGGTAACGATGCAGGCACTTTCAGGTGCAGGTTATCCCGGGGTACCTTCAGTGGATATTCTGGATAATGTTGTTCCGTACATCTCAGGTGAAGAAGAGAAAATGCAGATAGAGCCTTTAAAAATATTAGGGAATCTGCAGAATGGAAAAGTTGAATTTGCAAATATGAAAATAAGCGCGCAATGTAACCGTGTCCATGTGAGTGATGGTCATTTAGAAAGTGTTTCGGTAAAGCTGGGTAAAAAAGCTGCTAAGAATGAACTGATAGAAGCCTGGAATAATTTTTCCGGTGAACCACAAAATTTAAAATTACCAATGGCTCCGGAACAGGCGGTTCAGTACTTCAACGAGCCCAACTATCCGCAACCACGTCTGCATCGAATGCTTGGCAAAGGGATGACAGTAAGTGTCGGCCGTCTGCAGGAGTGCCCGCTACTTGATTTTAAGTTTAATGTACTTAGCCATAATACAATTCGTGGTGCTGCAGGAGGAGCGATTCTAAACGCGGAACTGCTATACAAAAAAGGGTATCTTGATGGTTAAACAATTTTCTGCATTTGCTCCTGCGACCATTTCCAATGTTGCTTGTGGTTTTGATGTTTTTGGATTTGCCATTGATGGCCCCGGTGATATTGTAACCGCCAGATTTTCAGATAAACCGGGTATAACGATCAGTGCAATAAGCGGTGATGAAGGACGTTTACCTTTAAAGACAATGTCTAATACTGCAGGTATAGCAGCCAATCACCTGATGAATACAATTAAGTCTGCTGTCGGCATTGATCTGCAAATCACAAAAAAGATGCCGTTTTCTTCGGGTCTTGGTTCCAGCGCCGCAAGTGCCGCTGCAGCCGTAACAGCGATTAATGCACTCCTTGATTATCCACTGAAACATGAAGAGTTACTGCCAAGTGTTGTTGAAGCTGAACGGGCATTATGCGGTTCTTCTCATGCCGATAATGCTGCTCCGGCTTTGCTTGGCGGATTTATCCTTGTGCGTTCAACCGAACCACTTGATTATATAAAAGTGCCTTTACCTGAAAATCTTCATTATGCACTCGTTCATCCAAAGATTGAGATAAACACAAACGATGCGCGTAAAGCGCTGCCAAAACAGATCGATCTTTTCACTGCCGTAAAACAATGGGCAAACACAGCGGCTTTGGTACAGGCTTTAAATTCATCAGATTTTGGTTTACTTGGACGCTCTATGGTTGATTATGTCGCCGAGCCTGTTCGTGCAAAAATGGTTTCCCATTACCAGGAAGTGAAGGAAACTGCTCTTGCAAATGGTGCTGTAGCTTTTACTATTTCAGGAAGCGGCCCGGCCATGTTTGCATTTAGTGATAATGCAGATAAAGCAGAAAAGATTGCAACAGCCATGAATGCCGTCTATAACAAATACGACATTGAGAACACGGTTTACAGCGGTAAAATTAAACACGATGGAACGACGCTGATTCGGGAATAAGATGAATTATTACAGCACAAAAAATAAAAACCACAGTGTAAATTTAAAGGATGCTGTTTTAAAAGGGCTGCCACCTGACAACGGTCTGTATATGCCTGAAATAATTCCGGGATTGCCGCAGGATTTTTTTGAAAATATCAGTTCGAAAAGCATTAATGAAATCGCAAGGATTGTAAGCAAAACATTCTTCTCAGAAGATTTAAGTGACGATGATATTGAATGGATTGCTGATGATTCTATTAATTTTGAAGCACCTTTAGTTCAGATTAGTACCAATACTTTTGTACTCGAATTGTTTCATGGCCCGACGATGGCTTTTAAAGATTTTGGTGCACGCTTTATGTCACGTCTGATGAGCAAGCTTATCAGTAAACAGGACAAAACAGTCCATATACTTGTTGCCACTTCGGGAGATACGGGTAGCGCCGTGGCACAGGGATTTTATGATGTGGACGGCATCCATGTTACAATTTTGTACCCGTCAGGAAAAGTCAGCAAGATACAGGAACAGCAGATTGCCACACTGGATAAAAATATTACTACACTGGAAATTGATGGTACTTTTGATGATTGCCAGCATCTGGTTAAAACAGCATTCCTTGATAAAGAGTTAAATAAAAAGATCCTTCTTTCATCGGCAAACTCAATTAATATTGCACGATTGATTCCACAGTCATTTTATTATTTTTCTGCTATTTCCCAATTGGAAAAAGTATCTGATTTACCTGTATTAATTTCAGTACCCAGTGGTAATTTTGGAAATTTAACAGCCGGTTTAATTGCCCAAAGAATGGGACTGCCTGTTGAACACTATATTGCAGCAGTAAATGCCAATGATACATTTCCCATCTATCTGGAAAGCGGAAAATTTGAAGCGAAGTCATCTGTAAAAACAATTTCCAATGCTATGGATGTAGGAAATCCAAGCAATCTTGGTCGGATATTTGATATGTTTGAAAGCAATCCTGAGCGGATTCGTCAGAATATCAGTTCATTTTCCTTTAACGACGATGAGACACGCAACACAATAAAAAAAGTCTATGCTGAAACAGGATATCTTTTTGATCCCCACGGAGCAGTCGGATATCTTGGGCTGGAAAAATACCGCCAGGATCAGCAAATCAACGGCATTATCCTGGAGACAGCTCATCCTGCCAAGTTTAAAGACATTGTTGATGATGTAACAGATGGAAATTTAGAACTGCCTGAACGTCTTAAAAAATATATGTCCCGCACGAAAACTTCTATCGGTTTAAACAGAAATTATGCGTCTTTCAAAGACTATTTAATTTCGATTGCCGGGTAAAATGACAATCGTATATCAGAATTATGAGATGTAAATGAGTAAATTTTCAGAATGGATTAAAAATATTTTTCGCCTTCGCCTGGAAGAGCTGATAGCATTATTGTTCCTTATTCCATCGCTTTTAATAACCATTAAAGCAAACTGGTTTTTTATCGAGCTGGGTAAAAATATACCACGAAAATTTTACGGGGGTATTACCCGGCTGGTTGTCACGGCTGTTTTGATGGCTGCGTTTATTTACTTTGTAAAGAAAAAACCTTTCTGGAAATACACATCCTGGCTGCGTGATATTATGCCTTTTGCTTTTTGTATTGCCATTTATACAAATCTGCATGACACGATTCATTTTGTTAACCCGCATGATATTCATGATAAACTTATTGCTATTGACCAGGCAATGTTTGGTGTGCAACCCGTGTTGTGGGCACAACAGTTTTATCATCCTTTCCTGACCCAGTATTTCAGTATAAGTTACATGAACTATTTTATAATTTCGGTCATTGTTGTTGTTTACCTGATGATTAAAAAGCGCGACGTGGACATGCGTAAAGTGCTTCTTGGTACGATTCTCTGCTTTTATTTCGGTTATTTCCTTTACATTGTTTTTCCTGCTGCACCACCGCGTCTTGTTTTGGCGGATCAGTTTGTTCGCGATTTTGGCGGGGGCTGGCTGGGAGAAGCCCAGACAAAGATGGTCAGCATTACATCATCATCGTCACGGGCAGCTTTTCCAAGTTTGCATTGTGCGATCACCCTGATCACTCTGATGTATGCATTCACAATGGAACGCAAGCTTTTTTATATTCTGCTTATTCCGGGAATAAGTCTTGTAATGGCTACAGTATACCTGCGCCATCATTATGTAATAGATATAATAGCAGGATTTGCACTGGCAATTTTTTCATATTACGTATCGCCGTTTATTGCAGCATGGTGGGAAAAGTTACGCGGAAAATATTTATTCAATAGTTAAAAATCCAGGTTCTAAAATAGATTGATCAACCCCATAGCGGCTAATAAAAATATATAGCAGCCAATGACCGAACCAATAGCAACCTGCCAGTAAGCATCTTTATCAGCCAGCTTTAAAATCCGTGAGAGCAGCATCCCGCTCCAAACGCCCCCTGAAAAAGGAATCGCAGTGATAATCAGCGGGCTTAGTTTCCCGATTTTCAATATCCTGGCAACCAGTTTACTTTTTTTGAGTTTATCCTCCCTGTTTACAGCTTCCCGTTGCAGTAAAGTAAAAGGAAATACGTGTTTGGTGGTAACACTTAATAATCGTGCGACAAAAAGCATCAGCACAAGATCGCAGATTATTATCACCAGTGACACAATATATAAATTCATCTTAAAAAGCAGGGCATATAAAAAAGATGCTTTTTTGCCTAGTATAAACTGGGTTATGATAAGGGCGCTGTAATTAAGAAATGTTTTATAAAAAACTTCGAATGCGTCTGAATAAATCAGGAAGACGGGATAATTAAAATAAAGCGTGACAGACACTTAAACTCAAGCTTCCTGTTTTTTATGTGTGTCTCTGTAAATGTGCATTATACGCTGAATTGCTGTAACGTTGGCCAGAATGGCAACTGCCCATATGGCAATTTCCATTAGAGTTACCGGGAAATCAGTTACATAAAACATAGTTATTGAAAAAAGTGGATAGTGAAATAAAGCTCCCGCACCGATGGAGACAACGCGCTCAGGCCGCTGCATTAAACCGACTTTGGCTTCAAATCCAAGACCTTCTGCCCGTGCCCGCACATAACTTACCATTGTAGAACCGCCAAGTGCAGCAAATGTAACTACTGATAAAAGATAATGATCGCCTTTTACATAGTATGCAGCGATACCAAAAAACATTGCTACTTCCGTGTAACGGTCAATGGTTGAATCGAGCAAAGCACCGAACTTTGTAACTTTATTAGAATTCCGGGCAAGTTTACCATCTATAACATCACACACACCGCCTAATAGAATAATCAGTCCAACCAGGTTAATTTGATCCGGTCTCCAGATCAGAATGGCTGCACCAACAACTGTGATAAGAAAACCGAGAATAGTAAAAAAATTGGGGCTGATATTGAGCCGGGTGGAAATATTTATCAGTGGAGAAAGTAAGCTAACAAAGCCGTCCACTAAGGCCTTCGGGAAAAGACCGGTTTTTTGATCACTCATTTTTTTTGCTTCTTTAAATACCGGATTGTACCCGGTTATTAGTATGATTGTTTAAAATTAGTTTCATTAAATTTCAATGGTCGTCAGGCAGGCAAATTTCGATTGAATTTTTGACAATAGCAAAAAAATCAAGCAGGAACTACAAAATAAAAACCCGGTAGTTAGCCGGGTTAATCGTGCAGGTATTCCATAGTGTTCAGGGCAGCAATGGTACCGTCGGAAACAGCTGTTGTTATTTGCCGGTATCTTTTTTGGATTGCATCGCCCGCAGCAAATACTCCGGGTATATTGGTTTCAAAATTTTGATTTATTTCTATTTCACCATAATTATTTAAAGAAATCACATCTTTGAAAACTTCTGTATTGGGGACATAACCGATAAAAATAAAAACGCCATCAATCGGCAATTCTGTCAACTCAGCGGTTTTCAGATTTTTAACAGTAACAGCTTCCAGTTTGCCTTCACCTTTAAATTCGGCAATGGTTGATTCCATTATAAACTCAATTTTTGGGTTCTCTTTGGCTGTCCTTACAGCATGTTCATAAGCCTGGAAATGGTCAAACTGGTGGACAACGGTTACTTTACTGGCATACCTGGTAAGGGCATCAGCTTCTTCAATGGCAGAATTACCACCGCCGACAACAATGATTTCTTTATCCTGGAAAAAATCACCGTCACAGGTCGCACAATATGAAATCCCTTTCCCTTTAAACTCATTTTCTCCAGGCACACCCAATTCTCTGGAACGCCCGCCCGGAGAAAGAATAACTGCTTTTGCAGAGAATGTATCTTTGTTATTAATCTCAATTTTTTTAACCGGTCCGCTTAACTCAAGATTTGTAACTTTTACATTAGATCGAATCTTACAACCAAAATCTGTCGCCTGTTTCTTCATGATTCTGGCGAGTTGGTAACCGTTAATATTTTCAACACCGGGATAATTGGCTACTTCGTGGGTTAATACAGTCTGCCCGCCGATAGCGCCTTCATTTAAAATCAGCGTGTTGTGTTTTCCACGAGCCAGGTAAATACCTGCAGTTAATCCGGCAGGTCCGCCGCCCAAAACAATTACATCATAATCTGTGTTCATATGCTTCACCCTAAAGAAAAGGAGGCTGCTAAAAACCGGAATTTCGTCATCCTGAACTCGGTTCAGGATCAAAAAAGTATTGATTTTAGAATTTAAGATTCCGAAATAAATTCGGAATGACGATTTTAATTATTTTTGGGACAGCCTCGACAGCCAATTCATATTATCAACTATTTAATGCTTTCTTCTACTGTAAAGTGCTCATCCAGGATGGAAGTTACCTGGTCACGATACTGAATGCTGGATGTGGCTTTTACAACTTTACCATCTCTGAAATAAACCACAAACGGTAATCCGTTAAATGTCTGGCATTCAGGTAGCATACGGATTACATGAGAATGTGCGGAATCAAATTCCAGGTCCACAAATTTTACATGATTGTATTCGTCTTCAAGTTCTTCCATTACTTCATAAACAGGAATGCACATGGGGCCCATGCGACCGCAGCACACCATTACGTTTTTGTTTTCGCTGAGTGTCTGATTGAAATGATCTTCAGATTCTATGTGGGTCAGATTAGTCATCAACATCTTAATTACTCCTTGTTATTTTTTTCGTTAACATTAATTAAGATGAATGACAATTTTTAAAGATACATATTTACATCACGGAGTTTTCAGTCGGATAAAGGCAATCATTTAATATCTTTCGTGCATCTCATTGTAAAGAGTATTCTGGTCCATAAAATCCATATAGTCTTTAAAATCGCGCCCGCTTTTAATCACAAAGCGGGTCATTAAAATGCGAATCTTGTTGATCAGTTCTTCGGATTTCCAGGGCTTTTCGATATAATGGCTTATATGGGCACGGTTAATCGCTTCAATTGTATCCTGGTGTGTTGCCAGCCCTGTTAATAATATGGATGAAATATTTCTGAAACGTCCATCCTGTTGCAATCGGGCAAGAAAATCGACACCATTCTCACCGGGCATGATGTGGTCGCAAATCAGCATTGCGATGGGTTTTTCTTCCGCGAAAAGTTCTTCCATTATCTCTTCGGCTTCCGCGGTTGATTCACATTCAATAATTTCTGCAATTGGGGCAAAGTAAAGCATGTCTTTCTGAACAGCGGCAAGTACATCACGCTGATCGTCAATACAAATTATATTTAGTTTTTCCATTATTAATTCTCCACCGGTAATGATATTTCAAAAGTTGTTCCACGTTCAGAGCTGGATAGTTTTATCCTGCCATTGTAACTGTTAATAATTCGCTGGACAATTGTTAATCCCAGTCCAAGCCCGAATGACATTCCGGATACTTTGGTTGTAACGTCCGGTTCAAAAATGGCTTGTTGTAATTCGTCGGGGATTCCCGGACCATTGTCTTTCACGGAAACAACTATGATGTCTTTTTTTAATGTGCTTTTAATAATAATTTCAGGATTTTCTGTTTTTGCTGACTGCAAAGCTTCCATTGCATTTTTAATAAGATTCAGCCAGACCTGTACCATCTCTCCCATATTGGCAATAAAAGCAGGCAAAGGGTTCAGTTTTACATCCAGATGAATACCTTTGAGTTTTTGATTTAACAGTGCCAGAGCATCTTCAATACTCTCATTTAAATTCAGGTTTTCACGGGTTGTGTTCTGAACACCTAAGAGTTTAACCGATTTTACAACATGGGTGGCATGCTGCGATGCGGTACGCATATCATTCAGCGAAGCACCGATTTCCCACAAAGTGTTGATCCATTCTGCTTTTCCTTCCAGGTCTTTCTCCAGATTTAGCAAAACTTTTTCGGACATTCCTGTTTGCGCTAATGATCGAGCTGCCAATGATGACAGATTATGTTTCGCCTGCCACATTTTCTGTAATTCCCGCTTTTCACGGCTGCTGAGTTGACGACCGCTGAGTAAACCGGCTTCAAAAATTGCAGCTTCTTTCTGGTCACGCCAGTAAACAGCAATTTTCTCAATCAGCCAGTTGGCACTGCTGAATAAAACAGCAACTGCATTGTTTAGCTCATGTGCGATTCCTGCTGCCATCTTGCCCAGAGATGCCTGTTTTTCATGCTCAATTAATTTTTTATACGTTGCTTCTTTTTCTTTAAAAAGGTTTAATTCATTCTGCTGGCGGTTTATGAGTCCTAAAACAACCACCGGCATAAATTGTTGTTCAAGGGTTGTCCGGCCTTTATAAGGCGTTAAAGGGTCATCATGATTCATAAAAACCACTTCAGAATCGGTCATTGCTCTTACATTTGAGATGCTGATAAATGATCCGGAAAAAAAAGAATGCAGACCAATAAAATTACCCGGGAATGCCCTGAAAATCTCTCTTTCTTCCTGGCCGTCTTCGGTAATTGTACCGGAAAGTTTTCCGTTTTTAAGATAAAATAAACGGGAATTATCCTGTCCCTGCTCCAGGAGCAAGTCACCTTTTTTCAGTTCAATTTTACGCTCATTATTTGAAAAATAGGTGTCAATAATCCATTTGTAATCTTCGTTACGGCTTAATTCGATCATATAAAATCAATAGTTTTAAGGATACTTAGTAAAATATATAACATTCCCAGGGCAACTACACCAATTATAATCCCGGAGCGCATCATGTCTTTGTTTTGGATTTGTCCGCTGGCATAAGCCATCGCATTTGGCGGTGTGCTTATTGGTAAGGACATGGCAATCGAACACGAAAAAGTTACACCAAGGATAATCATCTTTGATCCACCCAATGCGGCCAGAGATTCAAGGTTGGTCCCCAGGGCTGCCATAACCGGCAGCAGCAGGTTAGCGGTTGCTGTATGAGACATAAAAGTTGCCATCAGGATTGCCACAAGCGTTGCCATAAAAACTATGATCAGCGGATTGAACTGCCCAAAAGGAATGCTTTCAATAAGATGTGAAGATAGTCCGGTATTTTCCATAGCCATACCCAATGCGATACCGCCGGCAATAAGCCATAATACATCCCAGCTCAGTTTTCTTACATCTTCAGCATTAAGGATCCCTGAAACCAGGAATACAGCAACCGGAATCATTGCCACAACGTAGGATGAAATACCATGAAGATCGCTAAAAATCCACATCAGTATGGTAAAGGCAAACGTTATATAGACAGTCAACGCTTTAGGGCTGCGCATAAAACTGCTTTTTATCTCAAGTTTTAATTCCGTTGCTTTCGGTTTGAAGAGAAGCAGTAATAACAACCATGCAAATATCAGAAGGATAACAACATAGGGAATTGCAAAAGCCATCCATGCGCCGAATGAAATAAATGCGTCGCCGGTTAAATATTTCATTGCAACAGCGTTTGGCGGCGTCCCGATTGGTGTACCGATACCACCAATATTTGCAGCAAAAGGAATAGCCAGTAAAAAGGCTACTCGTGCCGGATCATCGCGTTCAAACATGGCCAGAACTGGGGCAAGGATTGCCAGCATCATGGCTGTTGTGGCAGTGTTACTCATGAACATGGAAAAGATCGCGGTAATAATCATCAATCCCATCATCATTGTTTTGGGACTGGAGCCGAAGGGTTTAAGCAGAACGCGGGCAAGATTGACATCCAGGCGGTATTTTGTTGCTGCCGCTGCAAGAAAAAATCCACCCAGGAATAAAATTATAATTGGTGAAGCAAGGGTAGCCATAATAGCTTTATAGCTCAGTAATGTTCCAAAACCTTCTGTACCGGCGCCGGACCTTAAAAAGGCTATACTGTTGTCCGAAATCATGAACAGTTCAAGCGTAATGATCAGCATGGATGTGGCAAATATCGGGATAGGTTCAAGAATCCAAAAAAGGGTGGCCAGGATAAAAATGGCGATCACGCGGTGTTCAATCAAAGTGAGATTATGAATCGGGATCCATTCTGTTGGAATAATTAAAACCAGCAGTGGTATAAGGATTGCAATAAACAATTTTTTAAAATTCATTTTAAGCCTGTTATTTTGATTAAAAGACAAGTTTACTAAACAAAACTGCTTGCATCAATCAATTTGACAGGAAATAATACATGTATTTTTATATGTTATTAATAGATATAAATTCAATCAGCAAAACAATTTTAAATATCAAATTTAGAGTCAGGAGAAGTTGATGAGTCAACCGTTTGAATTATTGGGAACGGACCATATTCATTTGATAGTTGGTAATGCAAAACAGGCTGCACATTTTTATCAGACGCAATTTGGGTTTGAATTAAAAGCATATTCAGGTCTGGAAACAGGGAATCGTGAACAAGCATCGTATATGTTGCAGCAGAATAAAATCAGGATTGTCCTTTCTTCACCATACGGCCCGCAGTCCGAAATGAATCAGCATCTTGCCCAGCACGGCGATGCGGTAAAAGATGTAGCATTCTGGACAGACAACACTCGTGCGGCTTGGGAATATGTGACATCCCATGGGGCTGAATCGGTTCTGGAGCCAACTGTTCTCAGGGATGAATTCGGTGAAATAATAATGGCAACAATTAAAACATACGGCGACACGGTTCACAGTTTTGTTCAGCGAAATAATTATTCGGGTCCGTTTATGCCCGGGTTTATAGCAAAGCAATCCGGACTCAAAGCGAAGCCGGTCGGACTCAACTTTGTAGATCATTTTGTTGGCAATCAACCGGAAAACCAGATGCAGAAAATTGCGGAGTGGTACGAAGCTGTATTCGGCTGGAAACGCTTCTGGTCTGCCGATGACAAGGACATTTCAACGGAGTATTCTGCGTTGCGTTCGATTGTTGTTGCCAATGATAATGAACGGATCAAGATGCCGATTAACCGTCCGGCAGCAGGTTTGCGAAAATCTCAGATTGAAGAGTTTGTCGAATATTATAACGGTCCGGGTATTCAGCATATTGCGCTTGATACAAAAGATATAGTACAAACAGTTCAGCAGCTCGTTGATAATGGTGTTGAGTTCCTGGAAGTACCGGATTCCTATTATGAAGAACTTCCGAAGCGGGTTGGAAACATAGATGAAGATATTGCAAAACTGGCAAAACTTGGAATTCTTGTGGATATTGATGAATTTGGCTATATGCTGCAGTTATTCACTAAACCGGTTCAGGACAGGCCTACACTTTTTTATGAAATCATTCAGCGAAAAGGGGCGACAGGATTTGGCAAAGGTAACTTTAAAGCCCTTTTTGAATCGATTGAAAGAGAGCAGGAAAAACGGGGAAATTTGTAAATAAAAGGATGATTGTTTGAAACTGTTTTCATTCTCTGCCAAAAATGATGATTCTAAACGGCTGGGTGCTGTTATCGATGATCAGCTGATTGATATCAGTAAAGCGTCAACAGAAATTCCGGATACTATCGATAAAGCATTGACAGAATGGCCCATAGCCAGGCCAATGCTTGAATCTGCTATTACATCACTTTCTAAAAATAATATCGATAAAAAATTTGTCTTGCATGAAGAAGATATACTGTTCCACCCACCCACGACGGATCACTGTAATTTTCGCGATTTTTACGCATTCCTGCAGCACGTGAAAACTGCCCGCACCCAGCGTGGCTTAAAAGTGGTCGATGAATGGTATCAATTGCCGGTGTTTTACTTTTCCAATCCAAATGTTTTTAATGGGCATAACCGTAAAATTATTAAGCCGAAATTTACAAAGGAACTGGATTTTGAACTGGAAGTAGCTTGTATCATTGGAAAAGCCGGTAAAAACATTCCAAAAGAAAAAGCACATGAATATATTGCTGGTTATACAATTTTAAATGATTTCTCAGCACGTGATATCCAGCGTAAAGAAATGCGTGTTGGTTTAGGGCCTGCCAAGGGAAAAGATTTTGCAACAGGTCTTGGACCATATCTTGTAACACCAGATGAACTTGAAAATGTCCGTCAGAATAAATCATATAATCTGTTCATGCTGGCAGTAAAAAACGGAAAGCAGATATCGAGCGGAAATCTGGCTGATATCTATTTCGGATTTGATGAAATGATTGTATATGCTTCGCGTGATGTAATGCTATTCCCGGGTGATGTAATAGGTTCAGGGACGGTCGGGACAGGTTGTATTTTTGAGTTGCGTCCTGAAAATACAGGGGGTTGGCTGGAAAACGGTGATAAAATTGAGCTAAGCGTGGAACGGCTGGGAAAGCTGACGCATTTCATTAAAGAATAACTTTTAAATGGAAAAACAGGCTAAAAACAAAATCTGTTTTTGCAGATTTCAAATATAACGGGAAATTATCATGCCTTTTTATGTAAAACACGGCTCCATACCCCCAAAGCGACACACGCAGCATCGTGACTCCAAGGGAAATCTTTATTATGAAGAGTTAATCGGACGTGAAGGTTTTTCAGATATTTATTCCAATGTTTATCATATCCATCCGCCCACTAAAGTAAAAAAGGTTGGAGATCTCCATGAACTGCCTTTGCAGGAAACAAAGGATGTTCACCGTCATCGCCATTTGGAAACCTTCAGGTTTAAGGCCAAGGGCGATTGGGTAACCGGCCGCCGCGTATTAATGTATAACAATGAAGTAAATATGTCAGTTGTTATTCCTGAGAAACAGGGCGAGTATTTTTATCGAAACGCCCATGCCTACGAAGTTATTTTTGTTCATAAAGGAAATGGCAAACTGGATAGTATTTTCGGGCAATTAAATTTTTCAGAAGGTGATTATATCGTTATCCCCGGTGGAACGTTATATACGCTTACCTATGAATCTGACAAAGCACATTTTCTGGTTATTGAAGCCTTTGGAGAAATTGCCCCGCCCAAACGCTATCTTAATAAACACGGACAGCTTCTTGAACATGCACCATTTTGTGAACGGGATATCCGTGTTCCCGAATTTCGTGAAGCTGTTGATGAGCTGGGGGACTTTCCGGTTCATGTAAAAACATTCCGTGGCATACAGGAAATGACGTTGGCACATCATCCTTTTGATGCAGTTGGCTGGGATGGTTATTATTATCCGTGGATTTTTAATATAAAAGATTTTATGTCCGTCACCGGCAAAATCCATCAACCGCCGCCAGTACACCAGACATTTGAAGGCCCGGGTTTTGTGATATGCTCATTTTGTCCCCGGCTTTTTGATTATCATGAATTATCAATTCCTGCCCCTTATGCCCACAGCAATGTTGATAGTGATGAAATCCTTTATTATGTGGAAGGTGATTTTATGAGCCGTAAAGGTGTTTCAGAAGGATCGGTTACAATTCATCCATCGGGTTTACCGCACGGTCCGCAACCCGGAAGGTATGAAGGCTCTATCGGCGTTAAGGAAACGTTTGAATATGCTGTTATGCTCGATACTTTCAGGCCGCTGCATATTGCTTCGGATGCTGATGAAATTGATGACGGTAAATACCATCTGAGCTGGAATGAGTAAAATGCTTATCATATAAATATTATTTTTCTTGCCAGTGTTAAGAATAAAAAAAGGCTGTCTTTGGACAGCCTTTTTTTGAATGTTTGTTAATTGCTAACAGCCAACAACCATAAGCCAATTACATCGCGTCAATAATGGCATTAAAAGTAGCACTGGGGCGCATCGCCTTTGTTGCTTTTACATCATCCGGCATGTAATAACCACCGATGTCCGCGGGACTGCCCTGGGCAGCTAAAAGTTCTTCTGCAATTTTAGCTTCATTTGCCTGCAGTTCTTTAGCCACCGGGGCAAATCTAGCTTTCAATTCCGCATCTTTATCCTGAGCTGCCAAAGTTTGCGCCCAGTATAATGACAGGTAAAAGCTGCTGCCACGGTTATCAATTTCATTCACTTTACGTGATGGCGATTTTGCATTTTCAAGATATTTACTGATTGCCTGGTCCAGCGTTTCAGCCAGCAAAGCTGCTTTTTCATTTCCTGTATTCTGGGCAATATGCTCAAAAGATGGGACCAACGCACAGTATTCGCCTAAGGAATCCCAGCGCAGGTGACCTTCCTTTAAAAATTGCTGAACATGCTTTGGTGCAGAACCACCGGCACCGGTTTCAAACAGGCCGCCGCCTTTCATCAACGGTACGATGGAGAGCATCCTGGCGCTTGTTCCAAGTTCGAGAATCGGGAACAGGTCTGTCAGGTAATCACGCAAAACATTGCCTGTAACTGAAATAGTGTCTTCGCCGCGACGGATGCGTTCCAGTGAAAACTTCATTGCATCGACAGGTTTCATGATCCGGATATCCAACCCGCTGGTATCGTGGTCTTTAAGATACATGTTGACTTTCTTAATGATTTCTGTATCATGGCCACGATTTTCATCAAGCCAGAAAATAGCCGGCGAACCGGATGCTTTTGCACGGCTTACGGCTAATTTTACCCAATCCCGGATGGGAGCGTCTTTTGCCTGGCACATTCTGAAAATATCACCGGTTTCAACAGCTTGTTCCATTAATGTGTTGCCTTCTTCATCCACGACGCGGATAACTCCGTTTCCTGCAGCTTCAAATGTTTTATCGTGAGAACCATATTCTTCGGCCTTTTGCGCCATCAGGCCCACATTGGAAACACTGCCCATCGTGGACGGATTAAATTGTCCATTCTTTTTACAATCGTCGATAATTTTTCCATATATGGTTGCATAACAGCGATCAGGAACCATGGCGATAGTATCCTGAAGCTCGTCATCATTATTCCACATTTTTCCGCCGTCGCGCACCACGTTCGGCATTGATGCGTCGACAATAATATTATTTGGCACGTGCAGATTGGTGATTCCTTTGCGTGAATCGACCATTGCCAGGGCAGGTTGTGTTCTGTAAACTGCGTTTATATCCGCTTCAATTTCAGCTTTTTTGTCTGCCGGCAAACGATCCAGTTTTTCCAGGACGTCGGCCAGGCCGTTGTTGACATTTGCCCCGATGGATTTAAGTGTATCGGCATGTTTATTCAGCGCATCCTTATAATACACTGAAACCGCATGACCAAACATTATCGGATCAGAAATTTTCATCATGGTTGCTTTTAAGTGCAGGGAAAGCAGAACGTCTTCTTTTTTAGCTTGTTCAATTGTGTCTGCATAAAATTTTCTCAGGGCAGCTACATTCATTACGGCGGTATCAATAACTTCAGCTTTTTGCAGAACCAGCTTATCTTTCAGGACTTTAACAGATCCATCTGCAGCAACATATTCTATACGAACACTGCCGGCTTCTTTCATTGTTACGGATTTTTCACTGCCGTAAAAGTCTTTTTCTGTCATATGAGCCACGCGTGCTTTTGAACCGCTTTTCGGCCAGTCTTTCATCATACGATGGGGATTTTTCTGGGCAAATTTTTTGACAGATGCAGCAGCACGCCGGTCAGAATTTCCTTCACGCAGCACGGGATTTACAGCAGACCCAAGCACCTTGGCAAATCGTTTTTGTAATTCTTTTTCAGCATCATTTTTAGGCTCTTCAGGATACTCGGGAATGTCGTAACCTTTTTCGCGTAATTCTTTAATTGCACTTTGCAGCTGCGGAATCGAAGCGCTGATGTTTGGCAGTTTAATAATGTTGGCATCAGGAGATTGTGTTAATTCACCAAGTTTCTGCAGGTTATCCGGGATCTTTTGGGTGTCTGTCAGCTTATCGGGAAAATTGGCAATTATTCTGCCGGTTAGTGAGATATCGCTGGTTTCAATTTCAATACCGGTTCCTTTGGTATAAGCGGTGACAACCGGAAGTAAGGCATAAGTTGCCAGAGCCGGGGCTTCATCAATCTTGGTCCAGATAATCTTGGATGTTTTCATGTGTGTATCCTTGTTTTAAAAATATTTAATTATGTTGTTTTCAAATTTGATTATACCGGAAAGATATTGCGGAAGCTGCAAGAACCGGCATAGTATAATGGAATACTAAATTACAAAAATGAAATGAAAACAATCAATATTACTGAAGAAAAATTAAGGTTTTCAAATGATGCTTTGAAAATAAGTTGCTTTTTATAAGTTCCTGTTGTACCATTACACCACACGGTACAAATGGAACATAATATGGAAATAATGATTGATATAGAAGATTCTACACCGCTGTTTGCCCAGCTAATCGAGCAAATTAAAAAAGCAGTACTTGATGATAAAATAAAGCCGGGAACGGCATTGCCCTCTATCCGGCAACTAGCCAGCGATCTGCAATTAAATACAAAGACAGTGGCTAAAGCGTATCGTCTGTTAGAGCGGGACTCGGTTATTCAAACAAGGGGATACAGGGGAACATTTGTTCATCCCGATGCAAAGGCAAATTGCAAAGTGGATCTGAATGAATGGGTGACAGATAAATTAAGCGGGATGATTTCAACATTTAGGGAGTCAGGAGTGACTGATTCCGAAATCCGCATCGCTTTTGCAAATGTAATGAATAATCGCAGTATTTGAAGGAGACATCAGTGACATATTTTAATTTTTTATTTTACCTTGTTTTTGCATCACAGGTATTTCTTGTTTCTTTTTATTATCCCAACAGGATACTAGAGCGGACACGACAGGTTGTTGCAAAATTTCCACCGCAATCACACCCCAAATTATATCCAAAACCACTCGAATATTATGCGAAAGCCCAGCGTAATTATCGTATGATAAATGGTTTGATTTTTTTGATTGGACTCATATTGCTGGGAACGGTTATATCCTGGGATTATAATTCCGGCGTAAATCAAAAGCATGCTGAAGCAATGCCGCTTTTTTACGGGATAGTCCAATTTTTCCCTTTTATTTTATTGGAATTGTCCGGATTTAAACAATTTAAACTGATGCGCGAAGCTGATAAACGAACAACACGAAAAGCTACTTTACAACCGCGTCGATTGTTTGATTTTATCTCGCCGATCTATATCTGGCTGGCATTAATAACGTTTCTGTCCTATGTGCTATTCGAGCTTTATATGCCCGATCTGCGCTTTCACTGGGATTCAGATGCATTGATCAGGATATCTTCCCTGGTAGTGTGTAACCTGTTATTTGCCGCAATCATTCTCTGGAATATTTACGGAAAAAAATTAGATCCTTATCAGGCTTCAAAAGATCGGATCAGGCAAACGGAGTTTACTTTTAAATCATTGGTATTTACAAGCATGGCTGTAAGCCTTTTTTTTATAGCAACTATTATAGTAGATGAATTTGGCTTTGATAAAATAGAGATTATCATAAACAGTTTATATTTTCAGTTAGTAGCATTGCTTGGCGCCGGAACGATGCTCCGCAACCTTCGCATAGAAAATATCGATTTTGATGTTTATAAAGAGGATGCTGCCACTACCAAAGCATAACTTCGCGTTTAATAAATGAAAAATTATTTGAGAATAAAAAGGAGTTGAAGATGGAAGCAATGGGATTACTCGGATTTATTTTTGGAATGAGCGCCATGTCCTTTGCAATAATTGCCTGGACACAAATTGCGGCGTTAAGAAAGGAATTTGAAGAATTAAAGAAAAACCTTGGCAACGAAAATAATTCATAAATAAATCATACAAAAAGGATACACAATGAATAAACGAAAAGCTGGAATACTTAACATTATCATTTCAATCATTTTTGCAGCAGCGATGCTGCTATCACCTTATATGCTGAGAATCTGGCAAATGCATGAACACGAACAATTGGCTATCAATTTGTTAATTGCTCTATGGATTGTTCCTTTTTCCTACCTGGAAGGCATAAGAAAGGGAAACCCGGTTTCATTTAAGAGCGATTTTTTATGCATCAAAAGAAAAGTAATGGGTTTATTTAATAAGGCGTAATTATCGCAAAAATGTTGGTGCAGAATCCTGGTCAAGTAACCAATAAAGTTCACCATTTTCAGGATCAATAAATGAAGCGGGATAATTTTTATAAAGCCCTTTTTGACTCAGGATTTCACCGGCAACTTTTGATTTTTTTTGGCTGGTGGCAATAAATACAACAGTCGCTGCATTGTTTATAACTTTGCCTGTTAAAGTAATTCTTTTTTGTCCGCTCTCAGGATGGACTGCAACCGCACAAATTTTATCCGATTCCAGTAATTCCTTTTGATTGGGGAAAATTGAAGCGGTGTGACCATCTTCACCAAGACCCAGCATGATTAAATCAAACCTGGGAAAACCATTTTCAGTTTTGATTTGATTTTGTAACAATATGTTATAATTATCCGCTTCGGACTGCGGGTCATTTTCGCCCTTAATCCGGAAAATATTTTCAGCAGGGATTTCCAGTTTAGCAAGCAGGGAATCATTTGCCATCTTAAAATTGCTATCAGAATCTGTTGGCGGAACACAGCGTTCGTCCCCCCAAAAAAATTTTATTTTGCCCCAGGGTATGCTTTTTTGATGAAAAGCCGCGAGATATTCAAAAATATTTTTTGGCGTTGAGCCACCGGACAAAGAAACATTAAAATGATCGCTTCCGGCACGGGTTTTATTTATCAGCAGTTGGGCAAAATATTCAGAGAGTTGTTCAATTGTTTTGCTTACATGAATTTTAGAGTTCACAATAAACCCCATCATTGGCAAGGTTTTTACTGGCACAGCGCCAGATATTTTTCCCTTCAACAAGATCATCGGCATTTTCCGGTCCCCAGGTACCGGCGGGATAACCAAATAGTGGTATATTATTGCCATTGTGCCAGCTTTCAAGGACCGGTGTTAAAAATTTCCATGCTTCCAGAACTTCTTCGGTGCGGGCAAAAAGAGTCGAATCGCCCTTCATTGTATCAAAAAGTAAACGCTCATAAGCCGAAGGGATCCTTTGATTGGAAAGATCGGAATAAAGAAAATCCATGTTTACATTCTGAACGTCAAAGCCGGCGCCGGGGGTTTTCATTCCAAACTTCAATAAAATGCCTTCGTTGGGCTGAATGCGAATTATGAGTTGATTATTGGCCTGATCAATTTCGTTTTGAGAGAATAAAAAATGCGGCGTCTCTTTAAAATGGATAACCACTTCCGTAACACGCGTTGGTAATCGCTTCCCGGTGCGGATATAAAACGGAACACCGCCCCAGCGCCAGTTATCGATGTAAAATTTAAGGGCAGCGTAAGTCTCCGTCATAGAATCTTTCTTTACGCCTTCTTCTTCCCGATAACCGGGGATGTATTCTCCTTTAATTTTCGAGGAAACGTATTGCCCGCGAATAGCAACTTCTTTCACCTGCTCTTTCTTTATCGGGCGCAAAGATTGGAATACTTTTAAAATTTCATTTCGTATCGCAGAAGGCTCCAGTGATGATGGCGATTCCATGGCCGTTAGTCCTACCACCTGCAACAGATGGTTTTGAACCATATCGCGTAAGGCACCGGACGACTCGTAATATCCGCCGCGCTTTTCCACGCCGATTTGTTCAGCGGAAGTTATCTCAATGTGGTTGATGTAATTTCGGTTCCAAAGGGGCTCGAATATGCCATTCGAGAATCGGGTCACAAGAAGATTCTGAACGGTTTCTTTGCCCAGGTAATGATCGATTCTGAAGATTTGTTTTTCAGTCCAGTCTTGCAGGAGCTGATCTTTAAGCTTTATTGCAGACTCTAAATCATAGCCGAAAGGCTTTTCAATGATCAGTCTTTTCCAGCCATCATCCTGCTTATTTAAGCCAACCGCTGCCAGGTTTTTAGGGATAGTTCCATACAGGCTCGGCGGTGTCGACAAATAAAAAATGGTATTACCACCCATATTATAATCAGACCGGAATTTTGTCAGCGTTTCTTTCAGATTTTTATAGCTGGCAGCATCATCAAAAGTTATCGGGGTATAAAAAATCTTTTTAACAAATTCATCAATCCGTGAGTCATCTTCTATTTCTTTGAACTCTTCAATCGCAGATTTCATCTTATCTCTGAATTCATCAGAGGAGAAATGTGTCCGTGAAGACCCCAGCAAGATGAATTTTTCCGGCAATAATTTCTGCACAAAAAGAGAATAAATCGCCGGAACTAATTTTCGTTTTGTAAGATCTCCGGAGGCGCCAAAAATAACATAGATGTGATTATCATTAGTCGTCATAAATCGTCCAAATTATTTAATTACAAAAAAAAGGTTACAAGCCAAACGCTATTTTGATTCCTGCAATAGTCATATCTGTTCCCATAATTGCCAGGATTAGTCCCATTATTTTACCAACAACGGTTATCAGGTGGTTGCCGATTTTTTTAACGATTAAATCGCTCAGCGAGAAAGCCAGGTAGGTTAAAAAAGTCATCAGGGCAAAAATAATAATTACAATAGCAATATGAATGAAACTGGCGTTTGTCACATTGTTCATCGCGGTAACAATTGTTCCCGGGCCGGCAAGTATCGGAATAGCCAAAGGTGAGATGGCTACGCCGTCATCCAGTTCAATTTCTTCCTGGTGATGGATTTTTGATTTTTTAGACTGCAGCATTTCAAAGCCAACGTAAAACAACAAAATCCCGCCGGTTATTTTAAAAGCAGGGATGGTTATTCCAAACAATTCAAAAAGGTATTTACCCAGGATAACAAAGAAAAAAACAATAAGGAATGCAGTTACACTGGCTGTTTTGGCGATGGCTTTTTTATCTGCGTTACTTCTGTCTCCCACCAGGCCAAGAAAAACAGGCGTGTTGGCAATCGGATTCATGATAGCAAAGAATCCGGTGAAAACAGTTAAAGAATATGTTAAAAGATTTTCCGGCATTAAATTATAGATTAAAATTAAACGGCGTATCCAGGGCAAAATCAGGCAGGCATTTTTCCTGGCTGATCAGTTCCTGGGTGAAGGCATTTTCCAGTCCAAGTTCTTCGGTATAGTCAATAATTTCATTATACTCTTTTTCTGATAATGTGCGATTTATGTCAGGATATTTAAAAGCTTTGAATTGCGGTGAATACTGTGACATAATGCTTACATAAGTGTAACGCGATAAACCGGCAATTAAATCCAGACAGCGTTTGCTGTTTTCAACATGGTTGGGCAAAACAAGGTGCCGCACAAGCAGTCCTTTTTGCGCGATGCCATTTTCATCACATTCCAGGTGGCCTGCCTGGCATAGCATTTCTTCCAGTACACCGGGGATAACGTCAGCATAATTTTTGGCGCGTGAATATTTCAGTGCAAGTTCGGTTTCAAGATATTTTATATCGGGAAGGTAAATATCAACAAGCCCTGAGATCTTTCTCAATGCATCGACAGAATCATAGCCGTTGGAATTATAAACCACCGGTATTTTTAAACCTTTTTGTTTTGCAAGAACGATTGCATCCGCCATCTGGTAGATAACATGTGATGGTGAAACAAAATTAATATTGTGGGCACCGAGATTTTGCAGTTCAAGCATTTTGTCCGCAAGATCACTAATGGTCAGGTGGACCGAAAATTCACGTTTAAACTCCTGGCTGATCTGGTAATTCTGGCAAAATACACAGCGCAGGTTGCAGCCACTGAAGAAAATAGTCCCGGAACCCTTAGTACCGGAAATAGGAGGTTCTTCACCAAAATGTAAACCAGCGTGAGAAATATAAACTTCAGCCGGAATTTTACAGACACCCACTTTCCCTTGCAGGCGGTTTGTACCACAGTTGCGCGGACAGCATACACAGGATTCAAGATTTTTTGTAAAGAATAATTCCATGACAGGAATTTAATCAGAATCATAAAAAATACAAATTGGCAGTCAGTAAAGCGGCATTGGTTGAATGGAATGGGATCATTAAGTACCTTTATCCGGAAGAATTAAAAAAAGTAAAGGTTTATGATGGTTATTAATCCCAAAGATCAGAAATATAATGAAAATTATAAGTTAATGATTGGTTCGATCCTGCCTCGACCAATTGCGTTTGTATCTACGGTATCGACCGAGGGCCATTTCAACCTGGCGCCATTTTCATTTTTTACAGGTGTCACTTCCGATCCGCCAACGGTTCTTTTTTGTCCGACACGGCAACCAAATGAAGGGCAGCCAAAGGACACGTTGATAAATATCCGTGAAACGGGTGAATTTGTTATCAACATTGTTACAGAAGATATTTCGGAACCAATGAATGATTGCGCGACAAATTTTCCTTACGGGGTTGATGAGTTTAAAGAATCAGGATTAACAGCTGTTCCCGCGCACGTTGTAAAAGCGCCGATGGTTAAAGAATCACCGATCCATTTTGAATGTAAACTTAATCAGATCATTGAAATCGGTGAAGCAAAGCCGGGAGGTGGTTTTATTGTTATCGGAGAAATTGTTTTATTTCACATAGCGGATGATTTATACAAAAATGGAAGAATTGATATTGATGGACTTAAACCTGTTGGTCGCTTGGCCGGTGCAGAATATACCAAAATCGGGGAACGTTTCAGCCTGGTAAGAAAAACATATATTAAAAAATAAAGGCGGAGTAATCCGCCTTTAAAACTAATGCATTTTATTTATACGATGTTTCGAGTAAGGTGCATGTTGTTTTTTCCAGTGACCTTCTACCCAGATCCATCCACCATGAACATGTTTCCAGTATCCGTTTACACGGATTAATGCAGGATTAGCTTTCACCCAGTATCCGTTTGCCCAGACATAACGATTGTTTTTGACCACCCAGTTACCATCAATCCAAATCATCCCTTTGTCTATTTGTACAGGTCTGAGATTAACAATGTCTGGTTTTTGTGGTTTTACTTTTACGACTATCTGAGCATTTGCAACATTTGCGATGATGATACTGAAAAGAAGCGCAGCGATAATGTTCTTAATAGATCTCATGATTTCCTCCTTTTAATAATAGTTCAATTTTGAATAATCAAACTTGGTGCCAAAACCAAAGAGAATAGACTAACTTATTATTTTTTATAGCTTTATTTTTAATTTAAGCAGTCGACAATGATTAAACTTTGATGTACCTACTGGTACAATGGTTGTACATATCGGTATAATTATAAATCAAAGCATCCTTATTGGGGGATAAAAAGGACATTGAACACTTGAATTAATTGTTTTGTATTTCGTAACTTCAGGAATCCTGAAAAAGGTATTTTTTAATTAACATTCAAAAACTAAATAGATAGGGAGGCTCATGTGAAAGTCGGAATTCCAAAAGAAATCGCTCCCAATGAGACACGTGTTTCAGTAATTCCAGGCATGTTAAATGTAATCACTAAGATGAATCATGAAGTGATTGTAGAAAAAGATGCCGGGGCAATGGCAGGGTTCAGTGATCAGCAATATGCTGACCAGGGAGCTAAAATTGTAGCATCAGCGAAAGAACTTTATGCGGAAGCGGATATTGTTCTTAAAGTACAGCCACCGATGCAGCATGAAAGCCTTGGAAAACATGAATCAGAAGCACTGAAAGACGGGGCTTATCTGGTAACGTTCTTATCACCAGCATCAAATCCTGATGGTATAAAGAAACTTAAGGGCAGAAAAGTAACTGCTTTTGATATGGGCTTTGTCCCGCGCATAACAAGAGCACAAAGTATGGATGCTTTAAGTTCAATGGCAACTGTCGCAGGTTATAAAGCAGTTGTAATGGGCGCTGATTATTTAGGTAAAATGTTTCCATTAATGATGACGGCTGCAGGAACAGTTCCGCCATCGAATGTACTTGTATTAGGTGCAGGGGTTGCAGGATTGCAGGCTATTGCTACTGCAAAAAGGTTAGGCGCAAAAGTTGAGGCGTTTGATCCGAGAATTGCTGTAAAAGAACAGATTGAAAGTTTGGGTGCCAAATTTGTTGAGATGGAAATTACCGAAGATGCCGAGACAGCAGGTGGCTATGCCAAAGAAATGTCTGATGACTTTTTAAAGAAAGAACAGGAAGCGATAGCTAAACGCCTTCCTAAAGTAGACTTAGTAATTACAACAGCCCAGGTATTCGGGAAAGCAGCCCCCATCCTGATAACAGAAGAAATGATAAAAATGATGCATTCAGGATCGGTTATTATAGACATTGCTGCTGAACAGGGTGGAAATACAGCATTAACTCAAAAAGGTAAAACCGAAAAACACGGTGTAATTATTCACGGTGCTGTAAATTTACCTGCATTGATACCGGTCCATGCCAGTCAAATGTATTCAAAGAATATCACCAACCTTTTTCAGCTGATTTTTAAAGAAACGATTGATTGGGAAGATGAAATAATAAAAGGTTCCTGTGTTGTAAAAGAAGGTGAAGTTGTAAATAAACTGGTTGCGGATATTATTGCTTAATCATTCACTTAGTTATGCTTTAGCGAGGCAGCTCTTAAAGGAGAAATAGTTATGAATGAAATGATTCTTATTTCAATTTACATATTTGTACTGGCGATTTTCGTCGGTTTCGAAGTGATAACCAAAGTTCCACCATTGTTACATACACCACTGATGTCCGGATCAAATGCGATATCGGGGATTACAATTGTTGGAGCTATTTTAAGTGCAGGGCATGGTGAATCACTTCTGGCAACAATTTTAGGATTACTGGCTGTAATAAGCGCCACTATTAATGTTGTAGGTGGTTTTATGGTTACAGATCGTATGCTTGGCATGTTTAAAAAAGATAAAAAACAGGAGGCGAAATAATGGAACTGGATCTCATTACAAAAATCGTCTACCTGGTTGCATCTGTAATGTTTATTCTGGGGCTGAAAAAACTCAGTTCTCCTAAAACAGCGCAAAAAGGTAACCTTTATGCACTTATCGGGATGCTTTTAGCGATTGCCGTTACGCTATTTGATCAGGGTATCCTGGATTATACCTACATTATAGTTGGGGTCATTATAGGTGGATTAATAGGTGCTATTTCTGCAAAAAAGGTAGCAATGACTGATATGCCACAAATGGTAGCTCTATTCAACGGTTTTGGAGGTATTGCATCAACATTTGTAGCATACTCTGAATATGTCAAAGCAGCAGGAGTGGTCGGTACAACGGATGTAGTAATATCAATGATTCTTAGTTTACTTATTGGTACAGTTACTTTCACAGGAAGTCTTATTGCATTCTTAAAACTGCAAGGATGGATGACAAGTGCACCGATAGTATTCAAAGGTCAATCCTTTTTTAATGGATTAATCCTTGTGGCAACTGTTGTACTTGGTGTTTTGTTCGAATTTGACAACAGTATTGAGATGTATTTGCTGATCATCGTTGCCATCTCAGCTATTTTAGGTGTTACATCTGTAATACCAATCGGTGGCGCCGATATGCCCGTTGTAATCTCCCTACTGAATTCCTATTCTGGTTTGGCTGCTTGTGCAACAGGATTCGTACTCTCCAATAATGTCTTGATTATAGCGGGAGCGCTTGTTGGTGCTTCGGGATTAATTTTAACTAATATCATGTGTGTGGCTATGAATCGCTCGCTGGCCAATGTACTTTTTGGCGCTGTTGGCGTTGAAGGTGGGACAACCGCTTCCGGTAGTGGCGAAAAGAAAACGGTTACCCGTTATACAGCCACAGATGCCGGTATGATATTTGACAGTGCAGAATCAGTAATTATTGTACCTGGATATGGACTTGCAGTTGCACAAGCTCAGCATGTGCTTCAGGAACTGGCATCTCTCCTCGAAGCTCGTGGGTGTAAAGTTCGTTATGCAGTTCACCCTGTTGCAGGCCGTATGCCGGGGCATATGAATGTACTTCTTGCTGAAGCAAACGTAGACTATGAAAAAATTGTTGAAATGGATATGATCAACGAAGATTTTCAGGAGACAGATGTCGCCCTGGTAATCGGTGCTAATGATGTTATTAATCCTGCAGCACGTTATAAAAAAGAAAGCCCGCTTTACGGAATGCCTATTCTGGATGTTGACAAAGCCCATCGTGTTATGATTATTAAGCGCTCATTGGCAACAGGTTTTGCCGGCGAAGACAATGAATTATTTTATGATGAAAAAACAATGATGTTGTTTGGTGATGCCAAGGGTATGGTTACAGAAATGGTAAAAGCTGTTAAGGAACTATAAAAAAATTGTAAAAAGTCTCCTCTTCAAAATAGGGGAGGCTTTTTATTCATTAACTCCGTCATAATCCACACTATTCTCAATCTCTCTATTTCTTCCAGAATAATTCAATTTTTATAGAAAAAGCTAAAAAATAAAAGATCAGCGTTCTTTTTTAGATATGAAACATATATAAAAACAAAAACCCCGGCAATAATACCGGGGTTTTAAGTAGTCCCAAGGGGATTCGAACCCCTGTCGCCGCCGTGAAAGGGCGGTGTCCTAGGCCTCTAGACGATGGGACCAAAAATTTATTTTTGGGGTGAGTGATGGGAGTTGAACCCATGACCCCCAGAGCCACAATCTGGTGCTCTAACCAACTGAGCTACACCCACCATGAAAGAACTCTTGTACGCCCTGGAGGATTCGAACCTCCGACCCACTGCTTAGAAGGCAGTTGCTCTATCCAACTGAGCTAAGGGCGCTCCTTAGTCGGGGTGAGAGGATTCGAACCTCCGACCCCCTGCTCCCAAGGCAGGTGCGCTAACCAGGCTGCGCTACACCCCGAACTACCCTCTAACACAAGAGTCGACAAATATAAAGATCTCAAAAAAACATGTCAATTAAAAATCAGGGTTGTTGCTAACATTTTTTAAGAATTTTTTAAGTTCGTTTACAGCCCTGCCCCTGTGACTAATCTTACTCTTTTCCTCAAGTGTTAACTCAGCCATGGTTTTATTAAATTCAGGAATATAAAAAACGGGATCATAGCCAAAACCATTTGCGCCCTGTGGACGATCTAAAATTTTTCCATAACAACGACCATCAAAAACCATCTCTCCGGATTCATCCTTGTAAACCAGGGATATCTGGAAAAAAGCATCCCTTTTTTCAGCGATCATATCTTGCATGTTTAATAGAAGCAAATCTGTGTTTTGGCTGTCTGTGGCATTTATCCCTGCATAGCGAGCTGAATAGACGCCGGGTTCTCCGTTTAATGATGGAACTACAAGTCCTGAATCATCAGCTATAATTGGTTGTTTAATATAATGATAATAACCACGGGCTTTTAGTAGCGCATTTTCAATAAAGGTCGATCCGGTTTCCTCTATTTTAGGCAGTGGCGGGAGAAGCACTTTATCAAGAGTCAGGAATTGTATATGTGGTATGTTTAGCTGGTATGAGAATTCCCGTATTTTACCGTGATTGGTTGATGCAAATACAATATTAAACATATTGATAATTTAGTTTAAAATAATTTCCCGCGTAATAGTTTGTTTAACATCTCACGTGCTCTGAATATACGGGCTTTTACAGTTCCCAACGGTAAATCCAGTTCTTCGGATATCTGCTCGTAACTGTGTTCTTTCTGATGACGCAATTCAATCACTATGCGATATTTTTCCGGAAGTTCGGCAATAGCATTTCGTATAATGATTGTCCGTTCATCAGCCACTAAATCATCTTCCACATCAGGTTCCGGGTCAGCATATTCCTGACGGATTTCATCATCCTTGTAGCGGATAGTTTCATCCATGGAGTAAGTTTTAAGTTTTCGTTTGCGGAAAAAATCAATACAATTATTTGTGGCAATTTTAAAAAGCCAGGTTGAAAAAGCATACTCTTCATTAAAAGAACCGATTGAATTGTAAGCCTTTATAAATGCTTCCTGGGTAAGATCTTCTGCTTCCTGGCGATTGCGCACCATTCTGTAAACAATACTATAAACGACGTCCTTATATAGCAATGTCAGTTGATCGTAGGCTTTGCTATCTCCCTCTTTAGCTTTTCGAACAAGTTCTACGTCGTCTTTTTTCAATGCATTTCCCGGGTAGTGAATCCTGAATGGCTTTTAATGCCTTATTGCAGGAAATTAGTAATATTTTGTAATATAAATCCTTTAAAAATTAAAGATCAGCCCCTAATATTGTCAAGGTAGATTTGTTGTCAGTTCTGAAATATATGAATATAGACAACAAATTAAAAAATGAAGGGTTAAAAAATGATGAAAATAGTCAGTAATGCCCAGATGCGCGAGATGGATAATTCGGCTATTAACAATTTTGGCATTCCGGGAATTGTATTAATGGAAAATGCCGGCAGAAATACAGCAGAATCGATTTTAGAGATTTGTGAACAACTCGGTATTTACAGGGCATGTATTTTGTGTGGAAAAGGTAATAATGGCGGGGATGGATTTGTAATAGCAAGATATCTGTTTAAAGCCGGGTTGGATGTTGATGTATTCCTGGCAGCTCAGACCAAGGATATTAAAGGAGATGCTCGTGTTAATCTTGATATTTGCAGGAACTCCGGAATTGAAATCATTGAAATTAATTCAGCAGATCAAATTAAGGATGTGAAGGAAAACTCAATAATTATAGATGCTCTGCTAGGTACAGGGGTTAAAGGTGAAATAAAGGGAGCGTATGCTGATCTTATTCATTGGATAAATCAACAGGATGCTTTTGTTTGTTCTGTTGATGTTCCTTCCGGAATAAGCGGTGATGATGCATTTTCAAATTTTGCAGTTGAAGCGGATGTCACCTTTACAATGGGCGTCCCCAAACTCTCTCAGTTTTTTTACCCTGCAAGAACATTTACAGGAGACCTGGAAATTATCGATATAGGATTTCCGGATAAGCTGGAGCATCAATTTCAATCAAAGATTCATGCTGTGTATGAAGATGATATCGTTTTCCCAGATCCGGATCCGGTACTTTACAAGCATAGTGCAGGAAAAGTTTTTATTCTGGGTGGCTCACCCGGGTTAACCGGCGCAGTGGTTTTGGCGTCAAAAGGCGCTTCACTTGCGGGTGCAGGACTTGTTTACGCCGGTGTAGCATCTTCCTTGAATCCTGTTATCGAAAACAAATTAACAGAACAGATGAGTCTGCCCCTGCCAGAAAAAAAACAGGGTATTCTGGATATTATCGCGCTGGATACTGTTAAAGAAAAGATTGATTGGTCTGATACGTTGCTCATTGGACCGGGAATGGGGCGAAATGAAGAAAGCTTTGAGTTATTTGAGACTGCGATAAGTTATGCAGTCCAAACAGAGAAAATAGTCATTATCGATGCTGATGGACTTTATTTTCTGAGTAAGGCAAACAACATCTTGCAGATGTTAAATGAAAACTGTATTCTGACACCCCATCATGG
The DNA here is from genome assembly GCA_020635035.1 of Calditrichia bacterium. Lineage (GTDB taxonomy): Bacteria > Calditrichota > Calditrichia > Calditrichales > J004 > JACKAO01. The sequence goes on along the minus strand of JACKAO010000010.1, from coordinate 51,255 downwards.
CGAATTTCTGAGATTTGATCCTGAAGTTGCAGAAAAACTTAAACATCAGCCATGGGAAGCATTACAAAACTTCTCCAATAAAAGCATGTTTGTCACAAATTTGAAAGGAGCACCTTCAATGGTGTGTCAAAAGCAGCAAGGTGTTTATATTAATACTACGGGTAACCCCGGGCTTGCTAAAGGTGGCAGTGGCGATCTTTTAGGTGGTATGATTGCAGGAATGACTTCTGCAGGTATGGACCCTGTTAATGCTTGTATCAGTGCCAATTTTATTCATGGAAAAGCAGCTGATAATGCACTCGAAAAATTTGGAATGCGTGCTTTCAGCCTGGATGATCTTGTTAATGAGATCAAAATTGTTTTTAAAGATTTTTAATAAAATGGAAAAATAACATTATGTTAAATATAAACCCGCAATGGGTAACTCAGGTTCTGGAGATTTTTATCCGGGAAGAAATACATAAAATATCTGTCTCGAAAGTTGTATTTGGCTTATCAGGGGGCGTGGATTCGGCAGTTGTGGCGTGCCTTGCCCAGCGTGCTTTAGGTGCAGAAAATGTTCATGCGCTTATTATGCCTTATAAAAGCAGCAACCCAAAAAGCCGCGAACATGCTGAGCTATTGGCAAAACAAATTGGTATTTCTTATGAAGTAGTTGATATTTCCAGTGCAGTTGATGCTTTTCTTGAAACCCGTCCTGATGCGGATGCTGTGCGTCGTGGAAATAAAATGGCACGTGAAAGAATGTGCTGCTTGTATGACTACTCATCGAAATCAGGAGCGTTGGTTTTAGGGACTAGTAATAAAACCGAATTACTATTGGGATATGGTACCATTTTTGGAGATCTTGCCAGCGCGATTAATCCGATCGGTGATTTGTATAAATCAGAAATCTGGCAATTGGCGGAATATCTTGGTGTCCCCGATGCGATAGTTAAAAAAGCTCCGTCGGCAGACCTTTGGGAAGGACAGACAGATGAACAGGAACTGGGATATACCTATGCTGATATTGATCAGTTGTTGTATTTCCTGGTAGATGAGCGCTATCCGGACAGTTTTATCATAGAAAACGGTTACAAGCCGGAAACGCTTACTGATATCAAAAAACGAATTCAGCGTAACCAGTTTAAACGCAGGCCGCCGGTAATTGCCAAGTTATCCAACCGCACAATTAATCAGGATTTTCGTTATTGCAGAGACTGGGGAGTTTAGCTCTTGGAATCCATAGAAAATGCCTTATATCTTGTTGCAACTCCCATCGGAAATCTGGCGGACATCTCATATCGGGCAGTGCATATCTTAAATTCTGTAGATCTGATCGCTGCTGAAGATACGCGAACATCGTCTGTTCTGTTAGGGCATTATAATATAAAAACAACCACACAAGCGTATCATAGTCACAATATCGTAACTCAGACATCTAAACTGGTTGATAAACTAAAGTCAGGCATGTCCGTTGCGCTGATCTCCGATGCAGGAACACCCGGCATTTCAGATCCGGCCTATCAGTTAGTTAACGCCTGTATTGAAAACCAGATTCGTGTGATTCCGATTCCCGGGGCAGCTGCTTTTATATCAGCTTTAATTGCTTCCGGATTGCAAACCCAAAGTTTTGTATTTGAAGGATTTCTTCCTCATAAAAAAGGCAGGCAAAGTAAAATCTTAGCACTTAAGGAAGAAGAGCGTACGATCGTGCTTTATGAATCTCCGCACCGGATTCACAAAACACTACAGCAACTGGCCGAGTCTTTTGGGGATCGCCGCTGTGTACTGGCGCGTGAGTTAACAAAAAAGTTTGAAGAATTTATTCATGGTACACTAACTGAGTTGGCTGAACGCTTTCAAACACAGTCTGTAAAAGGTGAATTGGTACTGCTGGTTGAAGGTAATATCAAACGGAAAAATAAAATCAGGGAAAATAAATATAAAAATGATATCGAATGACTTAAGGAAAAGGTTCTTTTCTTTTGAAGGAATAGATTTCTCCGGAAAAAGCACACAGATTGACCTGCTGCGTAAATACTTTGAGCAGAAAGGCGAAAAGGTCTATGTCCTGCGTGAACCGGGTGGAACGGTCATTTCAGAAAAGATCAGGGAAATACTTCTGGATAAAAAACACTTTAATATGAATGAACGGGCAGAAATGCTGTTGTTCAGCGCTGCCAGGGTACAGCTGACTGTCGAAAAAATCATTCCAGTGCTGAAAGAAGGGCATTTTGTAATAGCAGACCGCTTTGTTGATTCTACGACAGCATACCAGGGCTATGGGCGTGGTTTGGAACAAGAAATAATCGGGTACGTTAATCACTTTGCAACTTTAGGATTGCTACCGTGTATGACATTTTACCTGAGATTGTCTCCGCAGGAAGCTGCCAAAAGGCGATTAAAAAATAATCTGCAGACTGACCGCTTGGAAGAAACAGGAAATAATTTTTTCGAAAATGTGTTCAAGGGTTATGAAATGATTTCCGCAAATAATCCGGATCGGGTTGTTATTATCGATGCAGCTCAAGTTATTGATGATATCCACCGACAAATTATAAAAAGAATTGAAAACCTTTAATTGGAGCAGCAAAATGAGAAAAAGCCGTATTCTCTTGCTAATATTACCATCCTTTATTTTTCTATCGTCCACTTGGGTAAATCCTGCCCCAAACAGCGGAGAAGAAGATTATTACTTCCGCCTGAAGAAAAGCTGGCAGCATATGCAGAATGTGTTCGAGAAAATTAATATGCATTATGTGGATGAAATAGATCCTTATCCCCTGGTAAAAGCCGGGATTGACGGTATGCTTGAAAAGCTGGATCCTTACACAGTGTTTATAGAAGAAGATGGAGAACGTCGTTTACAAATGATTACTACAGGCAAATACGGCGGTCTGGGTATGGAAATTGGAATGAAAAATGATAAGGTTACAGTTATTTCACCCATGGATAATTCGCCCGCTTTAAGAGCCGGGGTACATGCAGGTGATATAATAACCGAAATTGATGGTCAGAAAGTTGATAAAATTAATATTGATAAAATTTCCGGATTATTACGCGGGGAAATTGGTACAAGTGTAAATCTTATATTGGAAAGAGCCGGGTTGGCAAATCCAATTGAAATGACGTTGACAAGGGCTGAGATTGTTATAGAAGATGTAAATTATTCAGGATATATTGCACCGGGTGTGGCTTACATCAGTTTAAGTGGTTTTACTGATAAAGCTGAAGATGAAATGCGTCGTGCGATCCGAGAATTACGCGAACAGGGAAAAATAGATCAACTAATACTGGATCTCAGGGGTAACCCCGGAGGCCTTTTGGATGCAGCAGTGGATATAGTGAACCTGTTTGTAGATAAAGGTGAAACGGTAGTTTACACTAAGGGATTCAGGGAAGGTGAAATTAAGTTTAAAACCCAAAAAGAACCGCTATTACCGGATGTTCAATTAGCTGTATTGGTGGACCGTGGAAGTGCCAGTGCATCAGAAATAGTTGCAGGAGCACTGCAGGATATGGACCGGGCTGTTATCATCGGTGAAGAAACTTTCGGGAAAGGATTGGTGCAGAAGGTTTACAATGTTGATAAGAACAGTGATACCAAAGTTAAAATCACAACAGCCAAATATTACATTCCAAGCGGGCGCTCTATTCAGAAAAAAAATTACAGCCAGAACAATGATGTAATTGTTGTAATGGATGGCGACAGCACATTTAAGCATGAACCTTTCTTTACAAAGAATAGACGACAGGTGTTTGACCATGGTGGCATTCAGCCTGATATTGCGGTTGCCGATGATTCGCTGGATTATGTTTTGCTTGAATTGATTCGTAAAAATGCCATCTTCAATTTTTCCGTGCAGTATTATCAGAATCATCCCGAAGCAAATGATAATATTGTTGTTGATGAGTCGGTCTTTAAGCAGTTTAAAAAATATCTCGACGATGACGGATTCTTATTTGAACCGGAAGGAACGCGGGAAATTGAAAGGTTAAAGAAGGTGATTTCTGTTAAGAATAATTCAGCAGAGTTGCTGAAAATAGTAAATGATCTGGAAATGAAGCTTGCAGGCGAGAAGGGAAGTTATCTTGATGAAAGTAAAGATCAGATTAAGAAATATATAAAGCTTGAACTTGCAGAGAAGTATCTTGGCAGAAAAGGCCGTACAAAATATGCTATTGAAGAAGATAGCCAGATTTCAAAAGCCATGGATGTTCTTAAAAACCAGGCTGAATACAATAAAATATTAGCTGTGAATTGAAATAATAATCAAACCTTCCTAAATTCCACAACTTAGTCCTCTGCAGAAAAACTGCAGGGGATTTTCTTTTTTTGATTTTCCTGAATTGAATGATAAACTCTTCCTGCAAAAGAGACAGATCATTCTTTCTTAACCAATAATAAAAATTTCATTTTGTAATGAACGATAAAGAACTTTTTAAACTAATATATGGTGTAGCCCGTGAAATGGGGGCAGAGATATTGGTTGTCGGTGGTTATGTACGGGACAAAATTCTCGGTAAAAAGGTAAAGGATTTAGATTTCGTTATCCTTGGTGATGCCATGCAATTTGCTGATCTGCTTAGCCAAAAGCTGAAGGTAAAAAACATGGTGCGATATCCGCGTTTTGGAACATTTATGACACACTATAAGGGTTTCCATCTGGAATTTGTTAATGCGCGTAAGGAATCATACACTCAGGATTCAAGAAAACCGGTAACCGAACCATCGGACCTTACCAGTGATCTAAGCCGTCGAGACTTTACAATTAATACACTGGCTATGCACATCAGTGACGACAGATTTGAAGATATTGTTGATCTTTATAATGGTCAGGAAGACCTTGCAAAAGGAATAATCCGTACACCGCTCGAGCCGGCACAAACTTTTAGTGATGATCCCCTGCGCATGATGCGGGCAATTCGTTTTGCAACACGTTTTCAGTTTAAGATCGAACAGGAGACATTCCGGGGTATTAAACAAAATTCAGAGCGACTGGCAATTATTTCGCAGGAACGGATTCAGGATGAGTTCAATAAAATTCTGCTGACATCCAAACCATCACAAGGAATGGAATTGCTTGATGAAAGCGGTCTGCTTGAACAGTTTCTTCCGGAAGCATGTGCAATGAAGGGCGTCGAACAGAAAAAAGAATTCCACCATAAAGATGTTTTTTATCATACTCTCGAAGTTCTTGATAATATTGCTGCCAAAGATGATTCCCTTGAGTTGCGACTTGCAGCCTTGTTTCATGATATCGCAAAACCACGGACAAAAAGATTTGTTGAAGGCAGCGGCTGGACTTTCCATGGCCATGAAGTTGTGGGAGAAAGAATGGCGAAGGCCATTCTTAAAAGGCTCAAGTATTCAAACGAGCTGATCCAGAAAGTAGCTAAACTGGTACGCCTGCATTTACGGCCCATGGCTCTGATAAGCGATGAAGTTACTGATTCTGCAATCCGTCGATTACTTTTTCTTTCCGGGGATAGTTTTGAAAACCTGATGATTCTGTGCCGGGCAGATATAACTTCTAAAAACCCTAAAAGAGTTCAGCGCTACCTGGAAAATTATGATTACCTGATCGAAAAAATAGAGAAAGTGGAAGAACGTGACCGGATACGGAATTTCCAGCCACCGGTTGATGGCCTGGAAATCATGGAAATATTTAAAGCAAAACCAGGCCCGCTTATTGGACGTGTTAAAAAGTTTTTGGAAGAAGCAATTCTGGACGGTAAGGTTGAAAATGAACATGATGCCTGTGTAGCATATATTCTGGAGAATAAAAACGATTTAACTAAATAGAATGTAATAAAAATTATCTTTGATTGTCATAAATATTAAACATGCCTTTTTAAAGTACTTAAATTAATTTTATAAATGTTAGTATCACTGCAACTTTTAAAAAACGCTCTCGTCATTAAGAACACTTTTAGGAGGTACAATGATTGATCCGGCTAATAGCCAGAATGTTGAAAAATCTGGTCCTTTTGCACTTTTTACGGCAGTAATAACAGATCCTGAAAAAGCTTTTAAATCGATTAAAGCATATCCCAGCTGGTTATTTCCGATAGCACTTTCTTTATTGCTGGGACTAGTCTATATGATGACAACACAAGACATCCAGTTTAAAATGCAGAAAGAATACATACTTAATTCTGAACTGATTCCTGAAGAAGCAAAGGATGCACAGTTAGAAAAACTAGATAATCCGACCTTCCTGCAAAAAACGGTTATCCCATCCATTGCTGTTGCCGGTGGTGCATTTGTGGTTCCGGCAGTTATTGCTCTTATCCTGATGCTGTTCGGTAATTTTGTATTTGGAGGAAAAGCAAGTTTTAAAATAATGTTTTCGGCTTCCGCCTGGGCAGGTGTTGTAAGCTTTATCGAAGGAATAGTTAAGCTGCCTTTGATTTTAAATAAGGAAACTTTTGAAGTCTATAGCAGTCTGGCTTTGTTCATGGATGCCAGCCAGTCAAAAACACTTTTATTCCAGCTTCTGAATCTTGTGGATGTATTTTCAATCTGGAAGATAATTGTATTCAGCATCGCATTTGCTGTTGTTTACCAGTTTAATTACAAAAAAAGTTACAGTACTGTTATAGCTCTTTTCCTTGTTGCTTCATTTATAGGAATTGGTTTCACACAAATATTTACATAATCTCATTAAGGAGAATTTTTATGAAACAGTTACACGTTTTTATTTTGCTGTTTGTCTTCGGCGGAAGTGTTTTCGGTCAGGAAGTTCTTGATCTGAATGCATGTATTAAACTGGCTTTACAAAACAACAGCACTTTAAAACAACGGGAATACGCCAACGAATCTGCAGAATTTGATGTAACAGGCAGTTATTCAAATATTTTGCCTTCAGTGGATTTAAGCTTAAGAAAAGGTGAAACTAATATTGGAAAATCGGTACGTGTTGTTAATGATGTTGTTACAGGTGTGGACCCTGTGACGCAGGAACCTATCTATGGTACCGCAAGGATTACAACTCCAAAGCAGTATTCCAAGGACCATTCACTTACATTAAGTGTAAATCAGACTCTTTATGATGGCGGCCGTTGGTGGAACCAGATCGGACAAGCAAAGATTGACAAAAAATCATCATCATTTAATCTGGAAGGTGAACATAATCGTACAATTCTTGAAGTTCAGGCAAATTATTATGAACTGCTCAAACAAATAAAATTGTATGAAGTTAATAAAGTAGCCGTTCAGCGAAGTGAAGACCAGCTGCACAGAACTGAAAAGATGTTTGAATTGGGATCAAAAGCACGACTGGATGTATACCAGGCAAAAGTAAATCTCGGGAATGATCGGATCAGCCTTCTTACACAGAAAAATATCGTGGAAGATGCACGCCGCACATTAAACATGAGCATGGGCAGGGATCCTGAAACACCGCTTGAAATTGAAAAAATTAATGAAATTTCTCCTGCTGTACCGGAACTGAATGCACTGGTAGACCAGGCGATGGAAAATCAGCCAACGCTTAAAAAGAACGAAGCAGATGTTGAATCCAGTTCATACGGAGTTTCATTGGCTCAAGCCAACTATTTACCGAGATTAACAGCATATTTTCAATATAATCGCCGTAATTCTGATCTTGAAAGAATTTATTCTAAACTTAATTTCGACTATGTATGGGCCGTAGGACTTTCTTTAAACTGGAATTTGTTTAATGGTATGGGTGACTATGTAAATGTGCAGAAAGCAAAGATTTCCGAAAAGTCAGCCCAGGAAGAACAGGCTCGTTATGTAAGAGAAATGAAGTCAAAAATCCAGGGCTATCATGATAATTACCAATCCTATCTGGAAATTATCGCCATAAATGAAGAAAATCTGGAAGCTGCAAAAGAAGAGTTGCGTTTAGCTGAAGAAAGATACCAGATTGGAGCGGGTACAGCACTTGAAGTGCGGGAAGCGCAGGTTAAACTTACCCGTGCAGAACAAACATTGATTGCTGCCCAGTATAATGCACTCACAACACTTGCCCAGCTGGACAATGAAATTGGTATTACTGCTAAAAAATTGGAAGAAATGAACTGAGCCGGGAGCTGAAATGAAAAAATTCTTAATCATCGGCGGCATTGTAATTGTCATTGGTGCCCTTGTCGCGGTGAACCTTCTTAAGAAAGAAGAAGGCACAGAAGTAACTGCAGAAAAAGTTGAAAAAGGCACTGTGATTAAAAAAGTTACCGGGTCCGGTCAGGTAGAACCGGCGGTGGAAGTAAAAATCAGTGCTAATGTTTCAGGTAAAATTTTAAAAATTAATGCCAAAGAAGGCGACCTTGTAAAAGACGGTGATCTGCTTGTTGAGCTTGATCGGGAACAGTATGTTGCCAGCCTGCAAAGGGCGCAATCCGGGTTGCTTTCAGCAATTGCAAATGAGAAAAAAGCGGCAAGTGAACTGGAACGTTCAAAAAAGCTTTATGGCCAGAAATTAATTTCTGAAGCAGAATATGAAGCAGCCGTTGCAACCTTTGAAGCACAAAAGGGCAGCCGGCAGCAGATGGAAGCGTCACGGGATGAAGCACGTGATCAGCTTTCGAAGACAAAACTTTATTCTTCGATGGACGGGGTAGTTACCAAGCTGAATAAGGAAAAAGGTGAAATGGCTATCGGGGCGACATTCCAGGAAGACGTCATCATGATCGTTTCTGATCTTTCCGTTATGGAATCTGTTATTGAAGTGGATGAAAACGAAGTGATTGACATTGCCATTGGTGATACTGCAGATGTGGAACTGGACGCTTTCCCGGATACAACATTCCGCGGTTATGTTTCAGAGATTGCCAATTCGGCTGTAACAACAGGATTGGGTACACAGGAGCAGGTTACCAACTTCGAAGTTACAATCACTATTAAAAATGCAGACAAGCGCTTCCGGCCGGGTATGAGCACAACAGTGGACATCTATACCGAGCGGGAAGATAATGTGCTTAAAGTCCCGATTCAGTGTGTAACTGTTCGTGAAAAGAAGCGACTGGAGAAGAAAAAGAACGTAGAAGATACGGAACCTGAGAAGGAAGAATCTGCAGAAGATGCAGATAAAAAAGTTGAAGTGGTTTTTGTTGTGGATGGCAGCAACACAGTTGCAAAGCCGGTAAAATTAGGCATCAGTGATGATACACATTATGCAATCCTGGAAGGGTTAAATGAAGGTGATCAGGTGATCACAGGTCCATTCAAAGCTATAAGTAAAGGCCTTAACAGTGGTGATTTAGTAAAACTGAAAAAGGAAGAAAAAAATGCTTATTGACATAAAAAATTTATACAAGGTTTATGACCTTGGTGAAGTTCAGGTAGCTGCCTTAAATGGCGTTGATGTATCTATTGCCAAGAATGAATATGTTGCCATTATGGGGCCTTCGGGATCCGGTAAATCTACTTTAATGAATATTATCGGCTGCCTTGATGTACCATCTGACGGCGAATACATCCTGAACAATAAACGTGTAAGTGAAATGGTGGATGATGAACTGGCGGAAATCCGTAACAAAGAAATCGGGTTCGTTTTCCAGACATTTAATCTGCTGCCCCGCGCCAATGCCCTGCATAATGTAGAGCTTCCATTGATCTATAATGGAACGACCCGTGCCAAAAGAAAAGAAATTGCTAAGGATACACTGGAGAAAGTAGGACTCGGGAACAGAATGCATCACAAACCGAATGAATTATCCGGCGGTCAGCGTCAGCGTGTCGCTGTTGCAAGAGCACTTGTAAATAATCCGTCAATTATTCTTGCAGATGAACCTACCGGAAACCTGGATTCTAAGACCGGTGAAGAAATTATGCAGCTTTTTGAAGATCTGCATAAAGCAGGAAATACGATTATTCTTGTAACACATGAAGAAGATATTGCCCGTCACAGCAGACGAATTATCCGGCTTCTGGATGGTAAAATTGTATCAGATGAAGCTACTAAGAATTAATGATCTGAAAGCAGGATTTATAAAAATTTATGATCTCTAACAGTTTTGCCCTTGTAGGAGAATATATCTCCATGGCGTGGGTATCGATAATCTCCCACAAGATGCGTTCGTTTTTAACAACTTTGGGTATCTTTATCGGTGTTACAACGATTATAACTATCTGGACAACCATTCAGGGTCTGAATAATTATGTTAATGATACTCTGTCTGAAATCGGATCATCGGTCGTTTATGTTGAAAAGTTTCCATGGGTGATTACCGGAGACTTTTTCAAATACAGAAATCGTAAAAATGTCACCTGGAATGAGTATGAAGCCATTCAGCGCTACAGCACAGTTGCTGATTATGTAACACCGCAGGTTGTATCTCAAAAAACTATTGGTTATCGCGAAAACAAATTTGAAAATATCGCTGTTCTGGGAACAACTGAAAGCTTTATTGAGACTTCGAGTGTTCTTCCTTCGGAAGGGCGTTTCCTTACAGAACTTGATATACGAAATCGTATCTCCGTTTGTGTTTTGGGGGCGGAATTGGCGACAAGGCTGTTTGAAAACACCGATCCAATCGGGAAGCGTATTTCTATCGACGGACTTAAATACCGGGTGATCGGAGTTCTTGAACGACAGGGTGATTTTTTTGGCCAAAGCCGAGATGAATATGCTGTTGTTCCAATTGGTACCTTCCGTAATGTTTTCGGTCCGCATCGTGGTATGCAGATTGCCGTTATGACAAATAATGCGGATGCAGTTGATGATATGAAAGAAGAGCTGCGTGGGATATTAAGAAAAGAGCGCAAAGTAAAACCCGATGAAGAAGACGATTTTGCAATAAATGAACAAACCCAGCTGACCAGTTTTTACAGCAGTACGACATCCACATTGTATGCTATAATTATTGTAATTGCAGCTGTTTCGCTGTTGGTTGGCGGGATTGGAATTACCAATATCATGCTTGTTAGTGTAACCGAACGTACAAAAGAAATTGGACTTCGAAAAGCAGTAGGCGCAAAACGCATTAATGTTCTGAGCCAGTTTCTGATAGAATCGGTGGCAATTTCTTCCATTGGCGGAACGATTGGTATTGCATTCGGTATTATCGGGGGTTCAATCGTGTTAAGTTTTATGCAGGTTGATACTGGGGTAAGTATGAGTTCCATATTTGTGGGATTCGGTTTTTCTGCTCTGGTGGGGATTATATCAGGGTTTTACCCGGCTTTTAAGGCATCCAACATGAATCCGATCGATTCACTGCGCTACGAATAAAACGGGAAAAATTAAAAACACATGTTAAAAGATAATTTACGCATTGCTTTCGAACAACTTCAATCCGGTAAACTCAGATCCCTGCTTACTGTTCTTGGTATAACAATCGGAATTGCTACTGTGATTGCAATTGTGGCTGTGCTTGAAGGTTATTTCGCATCGATTTCCAAGGATCTTAATGCATTGGGTGCAAATACTTTCCAGGTGCAGAGATTTGACCGCTTCGGCGGGATACATGTTGGCCGTGGTGATCGTGAATATCGTAAGATAATTAGCCCCGAAGTTGCCGAAGCCATTCGTGAAGAATGTGACCTGGTTGATAAAGCTGCTGCAGAGCTTTTCCAGTTTGGAATGAGTCTGCAGTACAAAGGGGAAAAAACCAACCCAAACTTACTGCTCTACGGGGTTGAGCCGGATTTCTTTTATAACAACGCTTATTTTATTGGATCAGGCCGCCAGATCACCTGGGAAGATATCCGGAATAACAGCAATACAATCGTTATTGGAATGGATGCGGTTGAAAAGCTCTTCCCCTTTGAAGACCCGTTGGGAAAAGAAGTTAAACTGAACGGACTAAAATTTAAGGTTGTGGGTGTGCTGGAAAAAATGGGCAGCAGAACTTTTGGTGACAGCAAGGATAATAACCTGGCTATTCCAATTACAACTTTCGAAAGTATGTTCGGTAAAGAACGTTCAGCAAATATTACTATAAGTGTTAAGGACCCCAGCCTTTTTGAAGACACAAAGGATCAGGTAATCGGCGTCATGCGGCGTGAGCGTAAGGTGCCACCGGGTGAAGAGAATGATTTTGCAGTATTCTCAAACGATAACCTTGTTGATACTTTCCGTGGTGTTGCCAACCAGATCCAGCTTGTAGCTGCCTTATTGGGCATGGTTTCATTACTCGTCGGAAGCATTGGGGTTATGAATATAATGCTTGTGACAGTAACGGAGCGCACCAGGGAAATCGGTATACGTAAAGCAGTTGGTGCCCGGCGTGGTACAATTCTTTTGCAGTTTTTGAATGAGTCGGTTCTCCTTAGCCTGGTGGGCGGATTGCTGGGAATGTTTATTGGATTTGGGTTGGCGTTTATTGCCAACATGGCTCTCGATATACCATTTGTGGTTCCGGTGTGGATTGTTGTCTCTGCAGTATTGGTAACAAGTCTCGTTGGTCTCGGTGCAGGGATGTATCCGGCCGCTAAAGCTGCCAAAATGGATCCGATAAATGCTTTGCGCTATGAATAAATATTTTACTATTTCTTAACAGTAACTTCTGACAAGCTATATATAAAGAGCGCCACACTAAACAATAATCCCGGAATAAACGGTTCCACGCCAAACAGATAGCTGCCTTCCAGGAAGAATCCACTGCTGTACCACATCAAAGAAACTAAAAAACTTCCCAGCATAAGCTGTATAATATTCTTTGAATGAATTTTTTTGCTGCCATATAAAGCGTACAAAACCGGTATCAGCAACGGTGGAATAAATAAGCTGCCGAGATTATACCACAATTTTACAACAGACGGCATCCACCAGATAAGCAGCAGTGAAATAACAGCTGTTATAAACAATCCAATCCGGGTATAGTGTTTTATTTCAAGATCGCTGTCTTTTTTATTCCAGTAGGCGATAATATCGCGGCCAAAAGTTTGTGCCGAAAGAAAGGAGAAGCTGTCGATCGTCGACATAACAATCGCCATAAGGGTAATAATGAATAATGATTTTAATAGAGGTGGTAATACTTTTTCTGCAATAAGCGGATAAATCATTAGCGGATCGCTGTCCGGCAAAATGGAAGTCGCATAAATCCCGGTCGACAATGTCATCATGTCAAAGATGAACCAGAATAGTACAGAAACAAGTATGGCATTTTTTGCAACCTTCGGACTTTTTGCTGCTGCGGTGCGCTGGTGGAAACCGGGATCGATAAATGTCCAGCTGGCAATCAGGAACCAGACAATTATTTCCTGGAATTTCAGCCCGCCGGTTAAACTTTTTTGATTTTCTGTAAGACTGTTAAAAGCATTAACAGGGGAACCAAAATCCATGTATAAATAGATCAGCAGAATTGCAAAACCGCCAAACATCAGCATAAACTGAAATTTGTCTGTTTGTACCACAGACCTGAATCCGCCTTTAAAAATATAAATTATCGAAAACAGAGCAGCAGTTATCACGGATAGTGTCAGATTCAGACCAAACAGGTAACTGATCAGAATTCCTGTAATTAAAATGTAGGGGGCTGGTGATGTTATGAATAGAATAAAAAAGCTGCCAAGCAGCCCGGCGGATTTTCCATAATTCTGATAGAGCAAATCCGGGATGGATAAATATTTTGCGGTACGGATTTTAGGTGCTATAAAAAAGGCAAATAACACAGCGAAAAAGTAATATGGCACGCCAAAAATCACCCAGGCAGAAATACCATTTGTGTAAATAAACTCGCCAACACCCAGGATGCCCCCATACCAGGTCGTTACAAGTGTGGCAACCAGTGCCGGTAAACTAAGCGTTCGGCTGCTAAGCAGGTATTCTTCATGACTGTCATCACGCTGCTTTGAGCGCCAGCCAACGAACAAAAGAATAATAATATAGGCTAAAAATACAATGATGTCGGTAATGGTCAATTCCTGTTTATTGCTTAGTAAAACAATTCTAAGTTTTGCTAATCCGGATTTTTAACTTCGTACATAAGCAGTCTGCCAGCAGTGAATGTAATCTTTGCCGGAACATGATCCACGACATTGCTGACGCCAAAAAATACAGGTCCAAGATTTTCTTTTTCCAGTGGATAGCGAAATCCGCTGAGTTTAATATTTTCCACAGGAGTGAGTGCAAACAATGAGATGGTTTTTCCTTTTGACGTATCTAATACATGGTTACCCGCGTTTAATATCTGCATTTTACCAAAATCATCATGCATTATAATTGGTATATCAGCTGCAGAATTATGCAGGATTAGCATATTACCAAGCGTATGATCCATGCGCTTTCCAAAGCATGCAATGATGTCTATGCAATCCGGCTTAAGACTGATGGCATATTTCAAAGCTTTTTCCATGTCTGTGCTTTCCTGCTCATCAATTTTGATAATAGTTGTTTTGGATGGCAGTTGTTTTTTAAAGGTATCATTGGAATCCATATCGCCTATCAAACAATTCGCTATGATATTGTTTTGAATGCAGTAATGCATGCCTCCGTCCGCAGCAATAATATAATCTGCTGATTTTATGAGTCCCTGCACAGTATTAATATCAGGAGTCTGCCCGTTGGCGATAATAAGTAATTTCATTGATTTTCCCTTAAAGAGTTATCTTTAATGCTGTATAAAAATTACGTGTTGCGCCAGGAAAAAATTCCTGTCCTTCACCATGGCTCATGTATTTTGTATTCAGCAGGTTGTTAATCCTGAACTGAAGGCTGGCAAAAGGAGCTCCCAGATCATTAAGACTGTATTGTGCTTCCAGGTTAATTAAAGTAAATGTGTCACGCTTATTTTTTTCGTTTTTGTAGTTGTCTGTATATGCTTCACCAATATATCTCGCAGATAATGAAGCGAAAATATTTTGCCAATGATAAGTTATGCGGATGTTTCCAAGTAAATCCGGGAATCCAGCAATAGGGTTGCCGTCCAGTTTGACAAATGTGCGATCAGAAGAATACTCGCGGTACGAAACCAGTTCATTTCGGCTGATGCTTACATTTCCGGATAAAGACAAAGCCTGGGTCAGCAAATACTTCCCTTCCAGTTCTGTTCCATAATGACGGCTTCGTTCTGCATTACCGGTGATGGGTTGCCCGAAACGATCGAGCCCGCCTGCTTTAACAATTTCATCCCTGAAATCCATGTAATAAAAATTTATAGTTCCGCCAAAAGTGTTATCATTATATCCATAACCAAGCTCTATGCCTGTCAGTGTTTCAGGTTTAACAAGCGGTTTATCAAAATTATAACTGCCGTCATCATTCAGCTCAAATTGCGGAATCACCGCTCCCCAGCTTGCAGGTGTGCTTGCTTCAGCAGCATCATAAAGATTTTTCAGACGCGGTTCACGTTTGGTGCTGTATATGCTGAAATAACCGTTGGACTCAGGTGTGATGTCGTAACGCAGCCCAATTCGCGGGTTCACAAAGTTATAGGGTACTGTAAATTCTGTTCCGATAAATTGTTCATCAAACAGATGATATTGCTTAAAAGTATATTGCAGATCGGTTTGCAGTATCACATTTTGAAACCAGTGATGATTATGGTGAAAGTATACAGATGCTACATCTTTTCCGCCATTATATTCATAATAGCGGCGTGCTCCGCTGCCAACAACAGCTTCCGGAAGACCATCCGCTTTTTGAATCCGTCCCCAATGCAGTGAACGGTGAACACGTAATTCTCCGCCAAGAATCATCTGGTCGTCGTTACTTTTTATGGAGAGCTGCGGTAACCAGCCGAATTGCTTGTTATCCACATAGGCACGGATTAAGGCATTGGCTGGTATTTCATCAACGGCAAAACCAAATTCCGGGGTAAGGCGAAAATATTCAGGTGTTGCCCAGCTTCCATCGTAATCAAAATAGCCATATCCGCGTGTGTAGAAAAGGCTGTTATCCAGCGTCATTTGCGGATTAATTTGTATCTGGTGCAAAATTTCCAGGTGTGGCTGATTGAATTTTTCAACTTCATCTCTGCGGCGTTCGCCAAAATATTCAACGGAGTCAGCATTGCTGTTCAATCCGAAATAACTCCAGTTTTTTCTGCGCAGTGATGCATCTGTATTAAAAAACTTGGGCAACCCGTTGTAAACCAAACCATCTTCAATGGGTGCACCATAAAAATGAATACGCAGGCTGCTTTCATTGGTGTATCGGGCGGCACCTAAAAAATAACTCCAGAAATCAACCCATGAACGATCACGGTAACCGTCGGTTTTTGTGTTGGATACTCTTCCGTAAAAAATATATTCATCCCCGATCAGTCCGCTGTTTACAGAAAACATTGCTTTGCGTGTATTAAATGAACCTGACCCGTATGAAGCTGTGATTTTTCGTTCCGGTGAAAATGGATTGGTTTGGATATTAATCGATCCGCCGATTGCTGCCGGTCCGTAAAATGCATTGCCGGCGCCACGCTGAACTTGAATAGTCTCGGTGTTTGATGCAATATCGGGAATATCAACCCAATACAGATTATGATCTTCCGGATCGTTTTGCGGTATCCCGTTAATCAGCACAGAAATACGCCGCTGTCCAAATCCCCGGATACTGAGATAGTTATAACCAATACCGCTCCCGCCTTCACTGTAAAAAGTGGTGGATGGTAAATCCGCAATCAGTTCAGGGATATCCTGGGTATTATAGCGCTTAACCAGATCTTCCTTTTCAATCTCAGAATAGGTAACTGCTGATCTGCGCGGATCAGCGACAGTGGCAACGGTACTAACAATCGGACCATCCAGGATGGTTTGTGTAAGTGAAATGTTGATAGTCGTATCCTGGCTCAAACTAAACGTGATTCTCTTTTGTGCATAACCGATATAACTGAAGGTTAGTGAGTAATGTCCGGACGACAATTGTGTAATTGCATATCGTCCGCCATTGTCGGTTGTACTTCCGATGGATGAGTTCTCAACAGAGATATTAACGCCTGCTAAAGGGAAGTTGGAATTTCTGTCTTTTACAATCCCTTCAATTCTGACGGATTGGGAATGAATAATTGATGTTATAAGAAAAATTAATAAAATGTAGCGCATAAAAAACTCTCCAAAAAAAAATCCGCCCGGTTAAACAGGCGGATCTGAAAGTTTTTCATGCTTCCTACGCCGGTATCAACCGGATCAGGTTCTAAGGGTTTAATCTCAGTCCGTTTTTTAAACGGACACCCCTGCTATATTTTTAACAAGTGCTGCTAATCTACAAAGTTTATACTGAAAGTCAAAAAGTAGAACGCATTAATCCTGTAGGGATAAAGTAAAAATATTTTATATAATCCCTAATTATAAAACGTTTAAGTTCGAAATAAGAATCAATTTAAGAAATAGACATAATTAACAATAAACGGGATAACGGATGGATTTTACGGATAAGGGATTCTGGACGCCGCAAACACAGATGATGCAGACAATTCTGGAGTGGACACACAATCATCTTCAGGAATATCAGACAGCTTTGTCAATTGACAGAAATCCAACCATGGATCAGATTATTCTAAATCGCTGGCCGTCATTACAGGTAACCCGCGCGATATGGCCGGAGACGGATGTTCAGAATATGCCTATGTATCAGGATAATATGTTTGACATGGTATACTCACACCAGGTTTTGGAACATGTTCCCAAACCATGGCTTGCAGGAAAAGAAATTGTAAGAGTGTTAAAACCGGGTGGACTTGGAATTCATACGACATGCGCATTTAATCCGCGCCATGGACCTCCTGCTTTTAATGATTATTATCGTTTTCTGCCAGACGGACTCGAACAGATCTTTGACGGGATTGAAACGCTGACAAAAGATGAATGGGGTAACAGAGACGCTTTAATTTATAATCTTGCAATAGATGACGGCTTTGGTAATCTGGGTGGCAGACGCTTTAACCAGGTTGTGGGAAGCAAGAATGACGGACTTTATCCCTGGGTAACCTGGATTATTTTCAGGAAATTATAGATAGTCCCAAGTTTAAAACCCGCCTTTTTCGGCAGCAAGTTTTACAGATTCTATGATCTTAGGATATGCAGCACAGCGACATAGATTCCCGGACATTCCCTTTATGATTTCATCATGCGTAGGTTTGGGGTTGTGTTTTAAAAGTGCATAGGCAGCCATAATTTGGCCGGGAGTACAAAATCCGCATTGCAGCCCATCTTTTTCGACAAATGCCTCCTGCACAGGGTGCAGCGCTTCTCCGTTTAACAAACCTTCAATGGTTGTTACCTGTTTGCCTGCCGCATCAAGAGCCAGTAAATGACATGCATAAACTGCCTGGTCATTCAGAATAACGGTACAGCTTCCGCATTCTCCATGATTACATACAATCTTTGTACCTGTTAGTCCGAGCTCATCACGCAAAAGCTGAGCAAGAGTTGTTTGCGGGTATACTTTGAAAGATTTTTCTTCACCGTTAACAGTAAGTGTCAGAGCTACTTTACCTTTATCAGTTTGTTTAGTTTCGGCTTCCTCCGCAAGATCAGCCCTGTTTTTTGCAGGTAAATTGTTCATGAGAACAGACGTTCCAATAACTCCACTGCTGAAGTTTTTCAGGAATTTACGGCGGGGCATATCTTTAGAATTATTTTCTTTGCTCATAACAGCTCCGAAATATGTATTTGGTTTTTTAATGAAGTATTTTTCAATAATAAAATAGCAATTTGATCATAAAAAATACAATAAAAAAGTACTTTAAAGTCTTCTTTGCGAAATGTAAACATCGTTAACGAAATAAACAGAATTTTGTATCTATAGTGATCAGTGTAATACTATTTCAATCCATTTCTCCAAAGAAAATTATTGGCATATTTTTTGTCTGATAAATGATTATAACTAATCTGTGAAGGGTAAAAATGAGAAAATTGTGTAAATCTTTAAAGCTGCTATCATTCTTACTAATTTTGACATCCTGTACGCATTTCAATTACATCGGCGATTCTTATTCACCAACAAAAGATGTGATGATTTATTTTTCCGAAAAAGAGATCAAGTCTGAATACAGGATAATGGGTCATGCTGTGGTTGCAGGAGAGATAAATGTTTCGGTTGATGATCTAAAACAACGTCTGATTAAAGAAGCCAAAGAGAATGGTGCTGATGCCATCCTGATAAAAGATATTTACCGGGATGCTGAGTTTGATGGAGATGATATTGTTGTTGAAAAACAAATCAAAGCATCTTTTCTGAAGTTTGACAGTTAAAAAGGGAGTATTATGCGGTTTTAAAAAGTGAGATTCCCGCCTGCTATTTCGCTGCAGCCGGAATCTCTGTCTTGATTGTCTTTTCAGTTTTTTCTTCACAAGAAAGCAGGAGCATCAAAACGCGTTCGTTGGTCATTGGGGCAATAAATTCTTTTTTGAGATCGGGCTTGAAAGCTTTAAGTGCATTTCGGATGGCAAAGTAGCCGCCAATTCCATACATCAAAGGCGGTTCACCAATAGCTTTGGAATTATAAATGGCAGCTGAAGGATATGGATTTTCAAGAAAATGAACATTCATTTCTTCAGGTGCAAAATAGATATCGGGTACTTTGTATGTTGATAAATTGCCGGTCTGCAATTTCCCGTTTTCATCATAGATTATTTCCTCCAGCATCATCCAGCCTAAGCCCTGAATGATACCGCCTTCTGCCTGTCCAAGATCCACGGTTTTGTTTATACTCTCGCCAAAATCGTGGCTTGCATTTACAGATTCTATGCGATAGGTTCCGCGCAGGCAATCAACATATGCTTCAATAATGGCTGTGCCGTAAGTGTGATAAGCAAAAGGATCGCCCTTTTCTTTCTCTTTATCAAAATAAACTTCCGGGGTGGAATAGTGGGCGTGTGCCGAAAGGCTGATGCGCTTCAGATATGTTTGGCTGACCAGGTTTTCCCAGGTCAAACTGGATGGATTATCTTCATTAAAAACAACTCCATCCCTAATCGAGATTCTTGAAACATCGTTTAAGGTCAGGTTTTCTGCTGCCGAATTTATCAACCGCTCAAGGATATTCTCACAGGCTATACGGGTTGCATGGCCATTCAGATCAGCGGCGGCACTTGCAGCTGTTGGTGAAGTGTTTGCTGAACGTGTCGTGTTGGTTGACTCAATAAATACTTTGTCAAGGCTGATCGAAAAAACTTTAGCAGCAACCTGGCGGATTTTCATATTTACACCCTGGCCCATCTCAACGGCTGCGGTACTAATTCCAACACTGCCATCCGTGTAAACATGTACCAGTGCGTTGGCCTGGTTCATAAACGTAGCAGTGAAAGAAATGCCAAAACAGATAGGCATGAGCGCCAGTCCTTTTTTCTGAAGCCGGTTCTTCCTGTTAAATTCGTTAATCTTTGATATCCGGTCATCCAGATTATAGCGTGAAACTGCATCATCCCAACAGGCCTGTGCTTGTGCGTGTTTTACTTCCTGGCCGTATGAAAAAGTATCCCTGTCTTTTAACAGATTTGCCTTTTGGATCTCAAAAGCATCTATTCCTAATTCTTCGGCAGCATGGGTTATCGCAGATTCAATAACAAACATTCCTTGTGGCCCACCGAATCCGCGAAATGCTGTGTTGGGTGGAAGATTGGTCCGGCAGCTGAATGCTGTGGCTTTTACATTTGGAATAAAATAACTGTTTGTGGCATGAAACAGAGTCCGTTCCAGGACAGCCGTTGAAAGATCCGCATGTGCACCGGCATTCTGGTAAAAAGCAGCTTCATAGGCGATTATTTTATAATTTTTGTCCAAACCGATTTTATAGTCAGAGCTATAGGGATGACGTTTACCGGTCATGTGCATATCTTCATGACGCCGTAACATTAATTTTACCGGTTTTCCGGTTAATCGGGCGGCGACTGCCGCCATACAAGCCCAGGGGGTTGCCTGATCTTCTTTACCACCGAATCCGCCACCAAGCCTGAGAACATCCACTTCCACCTTATGCATCGGGATGCCTAAAACACGGGCAGCTTGTCTTTGCACGGCTGTCGGGCCTTGCGTGGAAGACGTAATGTGTATTTTCCCATTTTCGCGTGGTTCTGCGATTGCTCCTTGCATTTCCAGATACAGATGTTCCTGACCGCCGGATTCTGCACGACCTTCGAAAATGTATGCACAATTTTCCCAGGATTTTTCCACATCACCCAAATTGAATGTCCTTGGCGGGGCAATCAGTAATCCGGTTCGGGCTGCTTCACGCGGATCGGTGACAGGTTTTTTTAAATCTCCACTGATTCTGATTCTGTCCACAGCAGCACGTGCTTGACGAGCGGTTTCTGCAACCACAATCGCCAGGGGTTGTCCCATATAATCAACATGATCACCTGCCAGCAGCACTTCATCAGCAATAATGTTACCAATCTGGTTTTCACCAGGTATATTTTTTGCCGTTATGATTGCAGCTATCCCGGGCATTTTTATTGCAGACAGCAGATCAAGATGAATATTTTCCGCACAGGCATAAGGCGAACCATATACTGCGGCATGAAGCGTGCCCTGCGGTAGCGGCAGATCATCAATAAATCGCGATTGTCCTTTTACATGAAGGGCGCTGTCCGTATTTACAGATTTCATAATTCCTGATCCATGAGATTCAGCTGTGGGAAAAAAATCAGAAAATGAGCTGTTAGTAATTGTCCCAAAAGTACACTTTTATATTCAGCGCTGCCACGCATATCACTGATCGGGCTGATTTCCTTCCGGGCGGATTCTAAAACTGTTGCCATAACATTTTTATTAAACACGCTGCTGGTAAGAAGCTCGCTGGTTTTTTCAAGAAACAATGGAAAAGGCGCCACGCCACCGGCCGATATATGTGCCCGGTGTATTTTATCATCTTTGTATTCCAGGTATGCCGCAGTGTTAACACTGGCAATATCCAGGTAAGTTCTTCTTGATACTTTTTCAAAATTGAATGAAGAATGCGCTGAAGGTACAGGGAAGAAAACCATACGGATCAATTCATTTTTCGCGAGATCATATTTTTTATAACCATTGTAAAATTTTCTTAACGAAACAGGCCGCCGGCCATTTCTGCCTTCGAGTAATAATGTCGCATCAAGTGCCAGTAAAATTATCGTCATGTCTGCGATCGGAGATGCATTCACAATATTTCCGGCAAGTGTTGCGCGGTTGCGGATGGGAGTAGATGAATGCAGTTTTAATTGATCTTTAATGCGTGGCAGATGGCGGTTAATCAAATCGGATTCGATAAAATCACTGACTGTTGTCCCTCCACCAAGATAAATAAAGCCGTTTTTTTCGTAAATATCTCCTAAATGGATACTGTTAAAAATCAACCGGATGTTTTTATCCGAGATATCCGCTTCTTTCTGCACATACAGATCAGTGCCGCCGGCGACAACATATTCGGGGTGTTCAATTTTGTAAGATGTATCAGCCGGTATCTTTTTTAGGCGGCCCGGAATGTCATCAAAATATTCCGGAAGGAAGCCTTTTTCGATCAGGTTGGACAGATTTGATGATGATGTCTTAGCATTTCCGGAAGATTCTGAAAGCACTGTGCATGTTTTAGTTACAGCACGTTTTATAGACATGTAACCTGTGCATCTGCAAATATTGCCGTCCAGCGCTGCAATCGCCTGATCTGCTTTAGGCTGATTGTTTTTAAGCAGATACGCCGTCTCGGCCAATATGAATCCCGGTGTGCAGTAACCGCATTGTGTGGCGCCTTCTTCAACGAAAGCTTGCTGTAAAGGATTGAGAACACCAGTATCAATTCCTTCGATCGTAACAATATGACTGCCATGAACATTGCCAAGCGGGACAAGGCAGGAATTAATCGATTTATAAATAACAGAATTTCCGGATATTTTTCCTTGTAGAACAAGGCAGGCTCCGCAATCTCCTTCACGGCAGCCTTCCTTTGTGCCGGTTAATTGTTGAGAGCGGATAAAATCCAGCAAAACCGATCCAGCCGGTTCAGTTGTAGTTATTTCAGTATTATTTAAAATAAATGAGATCATTTTTTTTAGTGGAAAATTTTCTCTAATCTACAAAAAAAATACAACCGCTGCCTGTAAAAGTGGACTGTTTAATCAACAAGGATCTCGTCAATAAAAATCCATGCTTTGGTTCCGCTGAATAAAAATCCTTCAGGGATAACCCGCGGGCTTGTTATTTTAAATTTAACAAAACGCGCCTTTTGTTTTGATCCGGTTACCTGGAGTTCCAGATAGCGGTTTGGGTTTTCATGGATAAATTTATCGGGATTGTCAATGGATCCAAATTCGTTAAAATTTTTACCATCATCCGAAACAAGCACATCAAGCGCCTGTGCCGCATGGATACCATCATTTATGCTTACCAGCGAATGGATCTTTGCCTTTGATATCTCTAAAGATTTTTCGAGATCAACTGTAAATTCAACATCCGTTCCTTCCCAGCCCAGCCATTTATTATCTCTGAAAGCAAGCGTCCCATATTGGCCGTCGGTTATACTCATTTCGCCGGATGCGCTGTATTTTGGACTATAAAGCGTCTGGAAAGTACACTTTTTCTGCGTAGCTTTACTTAATGGAATCGTGTACTGCATTTTTCGTTCCTGCTCATCTTTTTTTAACAGAACATGCAGTGTTGTATACTCTTGAATTTCAAACGGTTTAGAATAATTGTTAATATCAGTGTCATTGTTAAAAGTGTAATAAATTTTTTCATGTGTATCCGCGGTTATTATAGCAATTTTAGCTGCAGGTCCTTTCTTTATTGTGACATCAATCAGCGGATCGGCTGTTACTTCAATGTCATCAACATAGATTGTGCCTTTCCCTGATGGAGCGATTGAAAGACCCAATGCATTAATTTTGGAACCGCTGTTAAAAGAAAAGGTGTGTTTTGTCCAATCCTGCGTTGCTTCAAAAGTTTGTGCAGCTTTTAATTCATTCAGGGTAACCTGCAGATTTGTTTTTTCAGTTCCTGGAGCAGCTTTTAACCAAATACTGCATTGATACAACTGATCATTTTGGACCTGCATTTTATAAAAATTCAAACTGATTTTACTGCTGTCATCCGGTAAAGTGAAACGTAACGAGTTGTTCCCGGAATGGGCTGTCCTTGAATCAAGAAAATAGAGCGCATCAGCATCTTTGGGGCCGGCATAGCATCCGAATGGTAATCCGGCGCTGTAAAATTTTTCAAATCCCTGATTGATGAACAGGTTATGACTCACAGCAGGTTCTGTATCTGCCTGTTTGATTATATAAATATTTACGCCATATGCGCTCAGGTAATCACTAAGTTGATTGTTATTGATGTGAATTGTCCGGTTTTCAAAAAGTACATCAGCGGAATAACCGGATAAATCTTCAGGAAGATTGATAGAAAATTCTCCTGGAGTATTTTCCGGGGTTGCAACAATTAGTAAGGCATCATTTTGTCTTTTCCAGACAGCTGTTTTAATGTTTTCATTTTCAGATTTGATGAATGATTTCTCACCTGAGAATAACCAGGGGAGCAGCATAGATAGCTCATGCGCAATACTGGTTGCTTCATTCCAGGCCAGTCTTGATTTCGGAAAAAGATGCGGACGACGGCGAATAAAATATTTTATACCCATGGCCCCGTCTATAATTCCAAGATAAGTCATGATGCGTATTTCTGCAGCATTTGGTTCGCGTGACCAGAACTCACCCCCGCCAAAAGCTTGAGGTACCAGCCATAGTGCTTTTTTATACTGAAAATTTTGTTGTAGCTGATCCATCAGCAATGACACATGGTTTACATCTCCCGGAATAGGGTATGGATCGGTCATGGCAATGTCAAGCGCCCCGGTAAAAGGTGCTGCTCTATCCGGGATAACAAAAACAACAGAGACCGGATGGTACGGGTCATTCTCTTTAATAATGTCATATGCCCGTTGCAAAAGTTCCGGCTTACGTCCCTGCCCGATTGGTTCATCATTCATATACCAGGAAAGCAGGGCAGGGTGATCCCTGAAAGTCTCCACTTCCTTTTTCAGAAGGGCTTCGCGGTGCTCAATTTCATCATTTGAGATAATTTGCCCGGGATTATTGTGCGAGCTGCCGACTAAACCATTAAGATGATAATTTACTTTAATGCCGTAAGCTGCACACTCGTCCATATATTTTACGCGCTCAGCCAGTGTCGAATCTTCATTGTTTTGATAAACACCAACCAGGTTCATCGCATTGTAAGCTTCTTCGCGGATAACGTCATTCACCGGGGAACCAGTGTAAAATCCAAAAGGGAAAAATGGCAGGTCGTCAACCAGCAATCCCCCGTTTAAACGGTCAACTTTTACTTCATTAAATTTGGGAGCAAGTTTTATTAATTCGGTCTGTAAGCTCTGCATACCATCAGTGGTTCGGATTGCAATTTCCAGGGTATGTTTTCCGGTTTTAAAATTCTGAATATCGATGGGAATCAGCCAGCAGTCTTTATGTTTCTGAATGTTTTTTCCGGGGAAAAATTTTTTATAAGAGATGTCTTTAATTTTATCAAGATCATCACCTGATAAAAGCAAATCGGCAGAATTTTCCCGAGTGTAGTAACTAAAACGAGTTACCAGATTATAATCTCCTGCTATGACAAATGTATTTAAGAAAAAGATAAGGCTGAAAATTATCAGAACAGTTTTCATTTTACTCTCCACTTATCAGTTTAAACCGCAATCAGCATTTAAAAAAGAATCGGTTCCAATAGGTGAGCCGGGTGGCACTGCGACAGGTGTTTGTTTTTGAAATGCTTCAGGATTTTTCAAATATTGCTGAATTGTAAAGTTTAAAGCTGCATAATGTTTTTCCCAGGATTCATTTCCGGTGTTGCCTTCAAGCCAGTCTTTCAGAAATAAGAATTGATTATAAATCTCGCTTTTTACATAAGATGTTGTATTGATATCACTATGCAGTGTGAGCAGGTAATTGATGTAGACAGACTGTACCAATTGTTGCAAATCACGCTGATAACCATCCTGTTGGTCCAGCTCAAAAAGATGGCTGAAGATAATCTGCAAAAGTTCGTTTAATGACGGATTTTGTGCATTCCGCGAATGATACTGATAGACTCGTGCCAGTCTTTCACTATTCATTAGCACATCAAGCGAAATCTGAATGGCTGATTTTGCTGCTGCATACGGGTCAAATGTGACACCTGTTTCTGATGGAAAACTTTCGCGCGTGCGATCAAATCCCGGTGGGTGCGGGGGAAGTAAATTCAGGAGATTGTTGTTAAGCTGAAGATTTTGAGCTGAGATAGTTTTAAGTATGCTGTGCAAAGCACTACGCTGTAAAACCGGGTCAATAAATTCAGTTATTATCTGATTATCCCCACGTACAGCATAAGAATAATCAAGACCTGCTATAAGTTTACCGGCAGCTTCCGTTGCATAGCGATGCATCAGATAAACAGGTACCAGCACGCTTTCAATATCTGAGTATGGTTGACCATGCCTGATTACGTTTTCAGAGAAGTTTTTTAAAGCCAGATGACGTACTTTTAAAATATGATTCAGTTCAGCAACAGGATTATTGCCGTTGTCCCATAAATGTGCATACGGATGAGCACCGCCAGGAGGACGTGCATCCGCATCACTAATATATTTTAAACCATCTTTAACATAATCATTAATGATATCTTTTAACCCATTTTGCTCTTTATTGCTGTCATTAAAATCAGTGTAGCCATAAGCAATGGCTATTTTGTCCCAAACACCAATCTCTGTATCGTAAGCATCTGATAAATCAAACGTACTGTCAGAATTAATTTTTATCAATGGGTGGGGATAATCCATCACCGATGCACGATTATTGTAGCTGGCAGCAAAATTATGCATCAGTCCAAGTGTGTGTCCAACTTCATGAGCCGAGAGCTGTCTTAAGCGGGCTAAAGCCATTTTTTCCATCTCGGGCGGAATTGTTGTGCCATCCTTGTAGGGGGCAAGAAGACCTGTGGCAATTAAAAAATCCTGGCGTACCCTGAGCGAGCCAAGGGACACATGACCTTTGATAATTTCACCTGTTCTCGGATCAATTACTGAATTTCCATATGACCAGCCGCGTGTTGAGCGGTGCACCCACTGAATTACATTGTAACGCACGTCCATCGGGTCAGCATCATCAGGCAAAACTTTTACCTGGAAAGCATTTTCAAAACCAATTGCTTCAAAAGCCTGATTCCACCATGATGCTCCTTCGATCAATGCAGAACGAACCGGTTCCG
Organism: Calditrichia bacterium; assembly: GCA_020635035.1. Taxonomy (GTDB): domain Bacteria; phylum Calditrichota; class Calditrichia; order Calditrichales; family J004; genus JACKAO01. The sequence continues at coordinate 24,193 of JACKAO010000010.1, read as the reverse complement.
GAGTACCATTGTCAACATAATAAACGATTGGTGCTTTTGCCGGACTGATATCTTTTTCGGGGTAAAGCTTTTCTAAACGATGCCTTACAATAAACTGCTTTAATAATGGCTGGTCAATGGGAGTCGCATAGTCCATATAACTGATGCCATAAAAGCCGCAACGCGGATCAAAAAGCCTTTTTTTATAATTATTATCAGGTAATTGGACAAATGAAAAATGCTGGTTTATTGTTATTAATTCAGCTGTAGGTGTAACACTGCGTACATAATTTCCCGGATCATTTCCGGTTAAGGTCAGCAACGCATCAAATTCACTGTTTTGGGGGAAATTCTTTGTTCTGTCCATATTAACTGCGGATCGATTTGCATCAACCGAGTAATTACCCTGGTTCATACTTTTCAGGCTTTGGGCAAGTTGCTGATCATCACTTAAAAGAAAAGGAGTAAGATCAACCAATACTTTATTGTCTGATTTAGCAACTACCTGAAAACCCCATAAAACAGAGCGTGCAAAGGACTCCTTTATTGCTTTTTTTTCTGCGGTATTGTTAGTGATAGCGCGGTACTCATAGTTGGGTTGTATGAGCAGGACTTTGTCTGCAATCTGTTTAAAATAAACAATTCGTTCACGATTTATTCTACCACGATCAAAACCTATATCATTTGACCCCATTCCCTGGCTAAGCGAGTTTATGAATAAAAATTCCCTTTCAAACTCTGAAATTTCTAAGAGTAATTCTCCGTTTTCATTATCCCGGTAAAAATTGAAGAATCCTGTGTATTTGTTCATATGTTTTGTTTTGTCTGCGATAGAATCAACTGCGGACGCATTTATGGGGATTAAAAACAAAATCGAAGTAAATAATAAAAGTCTTTTCATCAGTTCTCCCGAAGGGTTGGTTTATTCAGGTGGTTTTTAAACAGGGTTGCTAAAAGGATAATCAAACATAGCATAGCTTCTATTGCTTTTCAAGGGGCATCGGGCTAAATTATAGGCTCACTTAATTTGAATTTGTGGAGGAAACAAGTCGCAATGATAAAGACTGAAATCAAAAAAATTTCCAATTGCCGGAAAGAATTAAATATCATCATGCCCAAGGCAGAGATTGAGCCAATCCGTGAAAAAGAAGTATTGAATGTACGTAAAAGCGTGCAGTTTCCCGGTTTCAGAAAAGGTAAAGCTCCGCTCAGTATGGTTAAAAAAAGCTATGGTCAGCATATCGAAGCTTATACAATGGAAACTGCTGTTCAAAAAGCTCTTGAAACGGCCGTTACAGAAAATGATCTGCAGGTTGTCGGCATGCCCGATCCTAAAAAAGTCGATTTTACCGATGATGGGGATCTGTCTATGACAATAGAAGTTGACACCTATCCGGAAGTTGAGCTTAAAAAATATAAAGGCTTTGATTTTATTAAAGATAAATACACAATTGAAGATTCTTTTATTGAAGAAAATATCAACCGGATGCTTAAACAACACGCCACCCGTGTTGAAGAAGATGGTAAAGTGAATGAAGGACACATTGTACTTATCGATATGCAGGAACTGGATTCTGCCGGTGCTCCATTAGTCGGGAAAAAATACAAGGATATTGCTATTACCATTGGAGACGGCCGTTTTGATCCCGAACTGGAAAAACAGATTGTTGGACTAGAAAAAGGTAAGGCCCAAAAAATTACCAAAGAGTATCCCAAAGATTATGCCCAGAAAGAAATGGCAGGCAAAAAAGAGTATTACGAAATAACAGTTAAAAAAATTGAAAAAGAAGAATTGCCCGATTTAAATGACGAGTTTGTACAAAAAATAAACCCGAACATAAAAACAGTTGCAGAATTTAAAGATTTTGTAACCAAGGGTATAAAACAAGATTATGAAAATGAAGCGGAAAATCGTTTTTCTCAGGATCTTTCACAAAAGCTTATTGAAGAAAATCCATTTGATGTCCCGGATGCCCTTGTCGAAAACTATTTAAATAATGTCGTGAAAGACGTTAAACGCCGTGATCCAAAAGCAAATGAACAGCAGTTGCGCGAATATTATCGCACGGATGCGCTCGCAAATCTGAAGTGGCATTATATTAAAGATCAGATTGCCAAAGATGAAAAAATCGAGGTTGAAGAGAAAGATATTGAAGATTTTTTGAACAAGATCGAGAATGAAGAAGTTCGCAAAATTTATAAAGAAAACGAAGCGGTTATGGCAGAAGCAAAACACTCACTTAAAGACCGCAAAGTATATGATTTTCTCGTGGCAAACTCTGTAGTAAATGAAAACGAAGTTAAACTTGATTAATAAAGGTTTTTAATATGTCATTAGTACCGATGGTGGTTGAACAAACAGGTCGTGGAGAAAGAGCATACGATATTTATTCCCGTTTGCTAAAAGAAAGAATTATCTTTTTGGGAACACCCATTGATGATACTGTTGCCAGCTTAACAATAGCCCAGTTGTTGTTTCTCGAAGCAGAAGATCCGGAAAAAGACATATACCTGTATATTAATTCACCAGGCGGTGTTGTGTCATCCGGGTTGGGGATTTTTGATACAATGAATTATATCAAGCCTGATGTGGTTACAACATGTATGGGGCAGGCGGCAAGTATGGGAGCAGTTTTGCTGGCAGCCGGAACAAAAGGTAAACGTTTTGCTTTGCCGCATGCAAGAATTATGATCCATCAACCCCTTGGCGGTGCGGAAGGGCAGGCAACGGATATCGAAATAGCTGCCAATGAAATTCTGCGAATACGTCAGGTTTTAAATGGCATACTTTCCAAAACCACAGGAAAAACCTTGCCACAAATTGAAAAAGACACAGATCGTAACTATTTTATGTCGGCAACTGAAGCACTGGAATATGGAATTGTTGACAAAGTATTGGAATCACGGAAGGATTCCGGGAAAGCAAAATAAATGAGTAGAAATGTAAGAATGCCGGTTTACAAATGTTCCTTTTGCGGGCGATCAGCTGAAGAAGTTGAAAGTCTTATCTCAGGACCGGATGTACACATCTGCAATGAATGTGTACGCAGTGCATCGGCAATTATAGAAAAACACAGGAAAGAAGCAAGCTCACCTTTTGAACATAATTTAATTCCGCCGTCAGAAATAAAAGCTGAATTAGACAGATATGTTATCGGGCAGGAGCGCGCAAAGCGTATTCTTTCAGTTGCAGTTTATAATCACTACAAGCGCATAAATCAAAAAAGTACTGATGATGAAGTAGAAATTGAAAAAAGTAATATTCTGCTGATTGGTCCGACCGGCACAGGTAAAACGTTACTGGCCCAGACACTGGCCCGTATACTCAACGTACCATTTACAATTGCTGATGCCACGGTCTTAACAGAAGCTGGCTACGTTGGCGAAGATGTTGAAAATATTCTGGTTCGTTTGTATCAGGCGTCAAATTATAATCTGGAGCAGACTCAACGCGGCATAATTTATATAGATGAAATTGATAAAATTACACGCAAAAGTGGTAATCCTTCTATAACAAGAGACGTCTCCGGAGAAGGTGTTCAGCAGGCAATTCTCAAGATTCTTGAAGGAACGGTTTCAAGTATCCCACCAAAGGGCGGACGCAAGCACCCGGAACAAAACCTTATTAATGTAAATACTTCAAATATTTTATTTATTTGCGGTGGCGCATTTGAAGGGCTTGAAGATGTTATCAGACGCCGTGTCGGTGAAAAGAATATCGGTTTTGAAAAAGATGTAGTCTCAGGCCATAAACTCAGCAAGAGTGAGCTATATGCAGAAGTTCAAACAGAAGATCTGATTCAATATGGATTAATTCCGGAAATGGTTGGTCGTTTACCAGTACTTGGTGCATTGGCGGAACTGGATTCCGACGCTATGCTAAATGTTTTAACTGAACCTAAAAATGCATTACTCAAGCAATACAAAAAACTTGTTCAGCTGGAAGGCGTGGAACTTGTTTTTCATGATGAAGCATTGCTCGAGATAGTTAAACTGGCCATGAAAACAAAAACCGGTGCACGTTCGCTGCGTTCCATTATGGAAGATGTAATGCTGGATATTATGTATCAGATTCCTACTACACCTAATTTAAAATCAGTAACAATTACCCCAGAAGTAATCACAAAGAAGGCCGAACCAATATTTGAGTTTGAATCAAATAAACAAAGTGCATAATAGAATTCAGACAAAGGCTGTATCTCAAACCCTGCTATTAGTATTTCCTGATAGATAACCAATGCCAGGGTTTTGGGTACAGCCTTTTTTTTGGGAAAATTAAATGAAAAAAGAAGCAGCAAATATATTATTAGAAAGTTACCGAGTCCTTCCATTAAAAGATCTGGTTGTTTTTCCGAATATGGTTGTCCCACTGATTATAGGAAGGAAATCTTCACTTGATGCCATTGAAGAAGCGATGAAAAAAGAAAAACTCATTTTTCTTGTGGCTCAGAAGGACGCTTTGAAAGAAGATATCTCGCCAAACGATTTATACCGTTTTGGCGTTGTGGGAAAGATTCTGCAGCTGATACGTTTACCAAATGGATTGATTAAAATCCTGGTTGAAGGAATAGCCGGTGGAAAAGTAAAACGTTATCTTCCGAAATCACAATTTATAAAAGCAAGTTTAGATTTGCTTGAGCCGGCTTATTCAAAAAATGATAAGGACGAAGCCCGGAAGAGACAACTTATCTCGTTGTTCAAAGAATATGTGAAATTGAATGAAGACATCCCCGAAGAAGTTCTATTCAGTTTTAATCAGATTAATGAACTGACCAAAGTTACAGATTATATCGCAACTTATCTTGATATCAGTGTAAAAGACAAGCAGGAAATATTACAAAAGTGGGCAATTCAGGATCGAATGAGCGCACTTATAAAAATCCTGAAAAAAGAAAACGAAATCCTCGCAATTAAAACCGATCTTGATAATAAAGTTCGCGATCAGATGATGAAATCGCAGCGTAATTTTTATCTTCAGGAACAACTCCGGGTAATTCGAGAAGAGCTGGACGAAGAAGATCCATATGGATCGGATGCACATCTGATTCGGAAGAACATCCTCGATGCAAAAATGCCGGAATCTGCTAATCAGAAAGCACTGGAAGAATTAAAAAGATTTGAACGCATACCTGCAATGTCTCCAGAATCCGGTGTTTTGCGTACATATATTGAATGGCTTACCGATGTTCCCTGGTACAAAGAAAGTGAAGACCAGTATGATATTAATAAAGTACAAAAAGTTCTTGATCAGGATCATTATGGTTTAAGGAAGCCGAAGGAAAGAATCGTAGAATATATAGCAACTTTAAAAAGAGTGGGGAAAATAAAAGGAAGTATCTTATGTCTGATTGGACCTCCCGGAGTTGGCAAGACTTCATTGGGAAGATCAATAGCAAGGGCAATAAACAGGGAGTATGTGAGAATTTCATTAGGCGGGATCAGCGATGAAGCAGAAATTCGCGGACATAGAAGAACTTATATTGGCGCACTTCCCGGAAAAATTATCCAATCTATGAAACGGGTTGGCACAGTAAATCCTGTTTTTCTTCTTGATGAAATTGATAAGCTTGGCGCTGATTTCAGGGGCGATCCGGCTTCTGCATTACTTGAAGTTCTGGACCCTGAGCAGAACAGTCATTTTATCGATCATTATCTTGAAGTAGAATATGATTTATCCAAAGTCTTATTTATTCTTACAGCAAACTCACATAATGAAATTCCTGATCCGCTATATGACAGATTGGAAGTTATCGAGCTTCCGGGATATCACGACGAAGAAAAAAAGCACATAGCCAAGGATTATATCTTTCCAAAAGCACGCTTAAATCATGGTTTGCTTGAATCGGAAATCGAAATAAGTGATTCGGCCATAGAAACGATTATTTCGGATTATACATCAGAGGCTGGTGTTCGAAATCTTGAACGTGAAATAAATAAAATATGCCGAAAGGCTGTTGTTGAATTATCGAGAAAACCAGCTCAGAAGAAGATTCAGGTTACACGAAAAGTGCTTACTAAATATTTGGGTGAAGCGTACTTTAAATTAAATCCGATAATTGCAGATGGAGAAAAAGGAGTAGCTTTGGGGTTAGCCTGGACGAGTTACGGTGGTGATGTTTTACCTATTGAAGTAAATTTACTCCCCGGTAAGGATAAGATAATTCTAACAGGAAAACTAGGTGAAGTGATGCAGGAATCTGCACAGATTGCCATTAGTTTTCTCCGTTCACGGGCACGCAAATATGGCATTAACTCTGATTTTGTATTAAAGCATGAAATTCATATCCATCTTCCTGAAGGAGCTATACCTAAAGAAGGACCATCTGCCGGGATTACCTTGACCACGGCAATACTTTCAGCATTGCTTAATAAGTCGTTTCCTGAAAAATTAGCCATGACTGGTGAAATAACTCTACGAGGTAAAGTCCTTGAAATTGGAGGCTTGGCAAAAAAATTGTTAGCTGCAAAACGCGTTGGGATTAAAACTGTTATATTGCCGGATAATAACAGGAAAGATATTAATGATATCGATAAAGAGATATACTCTGGAATTGAGCTTCGTTTTGTAAAACATTACGATGAAATTTATAAACAGATCTTTGGATAGCATCAAAAAAAAAGCCGCTTAAAAAGCGGCATTTTTTTAAAGTGATTTTAAATCAGGAAAGTGCATTAACATGCTTGTTTAATCTTGATTTTTGATTTGCAGCTTTGTTTTTGTGTAAAATATTTTTATGAACAAGTTTATCAAACAATTTAAATACGTTGTTTAATTTTGGTGTTGCATCTTCTTTGTTTTCTGCCCCAAGTACAGATTTTACAGCATTCTTAAGTTCAGTTGTATAACGTTTATTATACTGACGTGATTTTTCGGATGTTTTAATTCTTTTTAATGCAGACTTATGATGTGCCATAGATTTTTTATTCTCCTGTTGCCATGATTTTTAAAAGATTATTAATGTAATCCAATCAATTGTAGATGTCAACTTAATTGTTATCGTATTTCTTCTAAATTATTTAAAAAAATATTATTCAGGGTGTTGACTTCAAATAATAATTCCCTAAATTACATGACTCTTTGAAATTGCTGGTGTAGCTCAATTGGTAGAGCAGCTGATTTGTAATCAGCCGGTTGGGGGTTCGAGTCCCTTCACCAGCTCACATTTGTTTTTGTGAATAGTCAGTTTTAAAGGTTATGTTAAAACCGCAGTTATATAAAGCGGGAGTAACTCAGTTGGCTAGAGTCACAGCCTTCCAAGCTGTTGGTCGCGGGTTCGAGTCCCGTCTCCCGCTCTACATAACCTCTTAATTTTAAACATCAACTGACTTTATAATAAGGATTTTGCAACAGGTGTTTGCCTGTTTGCAAATTTTTTTTGTTTAAATGTTGTGAAGGGTTATTAAAGCCCACGTAGCTCAGTTGGTAGAGCACATCCTTGGTAAGGATGAGGTCACCAGTTCAATCCTGGTCGTGGGCTCGTTAAAAAGCAATTGATCTAACATTCGGACACAATTTATTGGAGGCAAAAATGGCTAAACAGAAATTTGACAGAAGTAAGCCACACGTAAACATCGGAACCATCGGTCACGTAGACCATGGGAAGACAACCTTAACTGCAGCGATCACATTGGTATTGTCGGCAAAAGGCTTATCAGAAGTTCGTAGCTTTGACAGTATTGACAATGCTCCTGAAGAACGTGAGCGCGGTATAACGATTGCTACAGCACACGTAGAATACACAACTGAAAAACGTCATTACGCCCACGTTGACTGTCCCGGTCACGCGGATTATGTAAAGAACATGATCACCGGTGCTGCGCAGATGGACGGTGCCATTCTTGTGGTTAGTGCTGCTGACGGCCCGATGCCGCAGACGCGTGAACACGTGCTGCTGGCCCGTCAGGTAAACGTACCTTATATTGTTGTATTCATGAATAAAGTAGACCAGGTGGATGATCCTGAGCTTTTAGAGCTTGTAGAGCTTGAGCTTCGAGAACTTTTGTCATCATATGAATTTCCTGGTGACGATCTTCCGATAGTAAAAGGCAGTGCCTTGAATGCGTTAAATGACCCAAGTGGAAAAGATGCGGAAGCTATTCTTGAGTTGATGGATGCTGTAGACAGTTATATCCCGACACCGGAACGTGATGTTGACAAGCCGTTTATTATGCCGATCGAAGACGTTTTCTCGATCACCGGTCGTGGAACAGTAGGAACTGGCCGTATTGAGCGTGGTGTTGTGAATGTAGGTGATGAAGTGGAGATGATCGGTCTGGGTGTGAACCGCAAAGTCGTTGTTACGGGTGTTGAAATGTTCCGTAAGCTTTTAGACCGCGGAGAAGCCGGGGATAACGTTGGTCTTCTTCTTCGTGGAGTGAACAAAGAAGATATCGAGCGCGGCATGGTATTAGCTAAACCGGGTTCAATCACACCGCATAAGAAATTTAAAGGTGAAGTTTACGTATTAACCAAAGAAGAAGGTGGCCGTCATACTCCTTTCTTTGATGGTTACCGTCCGCAGTTTTACTTCCGTACAACCGACGTAACCGGTTCAATCAAATTGCCGGATGGCATCGAGATGGTAATGCCGGGTGATAATATCACAGTCGAAGTAGAACTTGGAAAAGAGATAGCAATGGAAAAAGAATTGCGCTTTGCTATCCGTGAAGGTGGACGCACCGTTGGCGCTGGTGTTGTTGCTGAAATTACAGAATAAATAATATGCGGGTTGCAGTAACGCTCGAATGTGTGCAGTGTAAAAGTCGAAATTATAAAACGACTAAAAACAAGAAAGAGCATCCGGAGCGACTAGAGCAAAAAAAATATTGCGCCCGTTGTAAAGAACACGTTATACATAGAGAAACGAAATAATACAGCTAGGCTTGTAGCTCAATTGGCTAGAGCACCGGTCTCCAAAACCGGGGGTTGGGGGTTCGAGTCCCTCCAGGCCTGCTTGTTTATCGTTGGAGATAACAGTTAAAATGATCAAAAAATTGCAGTTGTTTATTGAAAACGTCCAAAAAGAAATGGCTAAAGTTTCCTGGCCAACCCGTGATGAATTGCTCAACTCTTCGGTAATTGTTGTAGTTGTAAGTGCCATCTTTACAATCTATGTCTTTTTTGCGGATTTGATCATCTCTAAACTTGTAGAATTCCTTTACTAAATTCGAGGTACGTTACGTGTCTGAGAAAAAGTGGTATGCTCTGCGCATTTACTCCGGTAAAGAAGCCAGAGTCAAAGCACATATCGAACATGAAGTTAAAATGGCTGAAATAGATGATAAAATAGGAAATATTATCATTCCTTCTGAAAATATCATCGAGATGAAAGATGGTAAAAAGCGTGTTAAGAACAAGGTTTTTTTTCCGGGTTATATGATGGTGGAAATGGTGCTTGATAACCAGACAAAGCACGTAATTGTGAATGCACCGGGTGTTATAAGTTTTGTCGGTCCTAAAAACGAACCTGTACCCCTGAGAAAAGAAGAAGTTGAAGGTGTTCTTGGTAAGATTGAACGAAGTCATGAAAAAGAAATAAAGGGGAAAGTTGACATACCTTTTAGTGTTGGCGATGCAATTCGTGTAATAGACGGTCCTTTTAATGAGTTTACAGGGTTTGTTGAAGAGATTAATGAAGAGAAAAACAAAGTAAAAGTAAATATCAGTATTTTTGGCAGGCCAACACCTGTAGAGCTTGATTTTTTACAGATTGAACTTGAAAAATAGCAAAATGATTTGAGGTTTAATAAAAATGGCAAAAAAAGAAATAGGCAAGATTAAACTGCAGTTACCTGCCGGACAGGCAAAACCTGCACCGCCGGTTGGTCCTGCACTGGGGCAACATGGTGTTAATATCATGGAGTTCTGTAAGGCATACAATGCAAAGACACAAGATCAGGCAGGGTTGATTATTCCTGTTGAAATTACTGTGTATGCTGACAGATCTTTTTCATTTATAACAAAGACACCACCTGCTGCTACATTATTATTGAAAGAAGCCGGGCTGGATAAGGGTTCAGGTGAGCCAAATTCAAGTAAGGTGGGTAAAGTTACAAAGGCACAGGTTAAGAAAATTGCTGAGATTAAAATGCCCGATCTTAATGCAGCAAATGTTGAATCAGCTATGCGGATGGTTGAAGGTACTGCCCGTAGCATGGGAATTACCGTAGAATAACTTGGTTTAAGAGGTGATAATGAAGCGAAGCAAACGTTATAATGCAGCATTCTCTAAGATAGACAAATCCATCCAATATGGAGTTGAGGACGCTGTAAAAATTTTAAAACAGGTTTCTTCGGCAAAGTTTGATGAAACTGTTGAAATAGCTATGCGGCTTGGAGTTGATCCGCGACATGCTGATCAAATGGTGCGAGGTACGGTAACTTTGCCGCATGGAACAGGTAAATCAGTACGAGTGCTGGTATTTGCTAAAGGCGATAAAGCCAAAGAAGCTCTAGATGCCGGTGCTGATTTTGCCGGGCTTGAAGAGTACATTGAAAAGGTTAATGGCGGTTGGCTTGATTTTGATGTTGCGGTTGCATCTCCTGATGTAATGAGCATGGTTGGACGGCTTGGTAAGGTTTTAGGTACCAGAGGTTTAATGCCTAATCCAAAGAGCGGAACCGTAACGGCTGATGTTGCAACAGCAGTAAAAGAAATCAAAGCAGGTAAAATTGATTTTCGTGTTGACAAGACTGGAATCATTCATACAGGTATCGGTAAAGTATCTTTCGAAGAGAATAAAATCGCTGATAACGTTAAAGCCTTTGTTAATACAGTAGTGAAGTTAAAACCGGCTACAGCCAAAGGTATATACTTAAAATCAATTTCACTTTCCAGCACGATGGGACCTGGTATCTTTTTGGATACAAACTCATCGAGTTATACAAATTAAAATAATATAACAGGATAGTTACAATGCCGACACCACAAAAACTTGAGATAATCGATAAATATACTGAGAAGTTTAAAGACGCGAAATGCGTATACATTGCAGACTACTCAGGAATTGATGTCGCAACCGTTACGGATATCCGTAAAAAATTCAGAGATCAGAATATTGAGTATAAAGTGCTCAAAAACAGGCTGGCAAAAATTTCACTTAATAATGCCGGAATAAATGATCTCGATAGTTATTTAAATGGTGTAAATACATTCGTAATTGGTTACGATGATCCGGTTGCACCGGCAAAAATTTTCGAGGATTTCAACAAGAAAAAAGAAATTCTTAAACTGAAAGTGGTTCTTTTTGAAGGCAAAGTTTTTGAAGCTGAACAGGCTAAGGAAATTGCTAAACTGCCAACTCGTGAAGTTCTGCTCAGTCAGTTAGTGGGAATGCTGCAATCCCCAATGACAAAGCTTGCGGCAACATTAAATGCACCTATGCAGAAGATGGCTGGTGTGCTTAATGCACTTAAAGATAAAAAAGCATAAAATTTTAAATCTATTTTACTTGGAGGAATATAAAAATGGCTGAGATCAAGAGAAGTGACGTTCTTTCATATCTTGAAGGAGCTACAATGCTCGAAATTTCTGAACTTATTAAAGAAATCGAAGATAAATTCGGTGTAACCGCCGCTGCTCCTGTTGCCGTTGCTGCAGGTCCTGTAGCTGCTGCCAGCGCCGCTGGTGAAGCTGCCGAAGAAAAAACTGAATTTGATGTTGTTCTGCAGGCTGCAGGTGAAAAGAAAATTCAGGTTATTAAAGTTGTTCGTGCAATTACCGGCCTTGGCTTAAAAGAAGCAAAAGACCTGGTAGATGGTGCACCGAAAACTGTAAAAGAAGGTATAGCAAAAGCTGAAGCAGAAGATATTCAGAAACAACTCGAAGAAGTTGGTGCTTCAATCGAACTTAAATAGTTCCTTTTAACTAAACCTTGTATTAAAAAAGAAAGAGGATTCTTTGAAAGAAAAGACTTCTTTTAAAAGACATTCTTTTATGCGGATTGCGCCAGCAATGGATTATCCAAATCTTTTGGAAATCCAGACGAAGTCGTTTGAATCGTTTATGCAGGTTTCGTCTGATCCGGATAAGAGGAAAAATGAAGGTCTGTATTCTGTATTCAATAATATTTTCCCAATCTCTGACAGTGCGGGAAATTTTGAACTGCAGTTTGTAGACTTTTACCTTGATAAACCGAAATACTCTGTTCGTGAATGCCAGGAACGTGGTGTTAGTTTTGCAATTCCAATCAAAGCTAAAATGCGTCTGGCTATTAAAGATTCAACAGGTGAAACAGATAACTTCACCGAATTTATTGAACAGGATGTTTATCTAGGAAATATGCCTTACATGACTGAACGCGGCACCTTTATTATTAATGGTGCCGAACGTGTTGTTGTAAGTCAGTTACACCGTTCACCAGGTGTGTTTTTCTCTGAAACATTGCATCCGAACGGCACCCCGCTTTTTTCTGCCCGTATTATTCCGTTCCGTGGTTCATGGGTGGAGTTTACAACAGATGTTAACGATGTTATGTTCGTTTATATCGACAGAAAAAAGAAGTTTCCGGTAACAATGCTGCTTAGAGCGATCGGTTTTTCACAAAATGAAGAGATACTTGGTCTTTTTGACAGCGTGGATGAAGTTGCGATTTCTCTCGAAACGATGCCCACATTGATCGGGCAAATGCTTGCTGCAGATGTTGTTGACACCCAGACTGGTGAAGTGGTTGCTGAACAAGGTAAAGATATAACAGAAGATATGTTTAATCAGTGCCTTGAAGTTGGTGTTAAAAAGGTTAAAATTGCTCGTCCAGGTGATGCAAATTCTCCCAATATCATTCTAAATACATTGCGCAAGGATTCAACCAGTACGGATGAAGAATCTATTGAAGCAATATACAGGCAGCTTCGTTCCGGTGAACCACCGGATATTGAAACAGCCCGTGCATTGATTGAACGTATGTTCTTCAATGAAAAAAGATATGATATGGGTGCTGTTGGTCGTTACAGAATCAATAAAAAACTGCATCTGGATATTCCTTATGATACAACTGTTTTAACACGCGAAGATATAATAGCTATTATTAAATATCTGCTTGATCTCAGGAATGGTGTAAGAGCAACGGATGATATTGACCATCTTGGAAACAGAAGAGTTCGTACTGTAGGTGAACAGCTTGCTGCACAATTCAGCCTTGGTCTTTCACGCATGGCAAGAACAATCAAAGAAAGAATGAATATTGGTGATTCAGATAAACTGACTCCGCAGGATCTTGTAAACGCGCGTACGATGTCTTCTGTGATCAATACTTTTTTTGGTACTTCTCAGCTTTCTCAGTTTATGGATCAGACCAATCCTTTATCGGAGCTGACTCATAAGAGAAGACTCTCTGCCCTTGGCCCTGGTGGTTTAACACGTGAGCGCGCTGGCTTTGAAGTACGAGACGTTCATTATACTCACTACGGACGTTTGTGCCCTGTTGAAACTCCTGAAGGGCCAAATATTGGTTTGATTTCTTCACTATGTGTTCATGCAAAAATAAATCCATTTGGTTTTATTGAGACACCATACAGAAAAGTTAAAAATGGAATTGTTACCCAGGAAATCAGTTTTCTTTCTGCCACAGAAGAAGATGATTTTACAATTGCTCAGGTAAATGCACCTGTTGATGAAAAAGGTAATTTTAAACGTGACAAGGTAAAAGCACGTTTTAAAGGTGATTTTCCCGTTGTAGCTCCAGATGAACTGGACTATATGGACGTTGCAACAAATCAGATCGTTTCGCCGGCCGCTTCTTTAATTCCATTTCTGGAACATGATGATGCTAACCGCGCATTGATGGGTTCTAACATGCAGCGTCAGGCTGTACCATTATTAATACCTGATTCGCCAATTGTAGGTACAGGTGTTGAGAGCCGTGTTGCAATCGACTCAGGTACTTTGATCATCGCATCAGAAGACGGTGAAATTTCCTATGTTGATTCAGAAAAAATAGTTTTGAAACTGGATACGCCGATAAAAGCGACTTCCGGTAAAGAAAGACTGTTAAGTGAAACAACAGAAATAGTTTACGAACTGCAAAAATTCAGAAGAACCAACCAGGATACCTGTATCAATCAACGCCCGCTTATCAGTGTTGGTGAGCGTGTTAAGAAAGGGCAAATCCTGGCTGATGGCTGTGCAACAGATAATGGTGAATTAGCACTCGGACGTAACATACTTGTGGCATTCATGCCGTGGATGGGTTACAACTTTGAAGATGCTATTATTATCAGTGAACGCATCGTTCGTGATGATGTTTACACTTCTGTACATATTGAAGAATTTGAACTTCAGGTTCGTGATACCAAGCGTGGTGAAGAAGAGCTTACCCGTGAAATTCCAAATGTCAGCGAAGAAGCGACAAAAGATTTGGATGAAAATGGTATCGTAAGAGTTGGTGCGGAGGTTAATGCCGGAGATATTATTATTGGTAAAGTTACTCCAAAAGGTGAAACCGATCCGACACCTGAAGAAAAACTTCTTAAAGCAATTTTTGGTTCTAAAGCTGGTGATGTAAAAGATGCTTCGTTGAAAGCTCCACCTGGAATGAAAGGTGTTGTTGTGGCAACACGCCTGTTCTCGCGCAAACGGAAAGACGCTTCTTCTAAAAAGGAAGAAAAGAAGCTGGTTGAAAAGCTGGAGCTCGAGGCAGAGTCACAACGCAAAAATGTTGTTAAAAAACTCGCAGAAAACCTTTCTGAACATTTTAATGGTATGACATGTGACGCTATTAAAATGGTGGACGGAAAAGTTGCGATAAAAGCAAAAACAAAAATTGATGCATCAACTTTTTCAAAAATTGATGTTCAAAACCTGGATATTAATTCGACATGGTTCGAAGAAGATCCAAAAAATACTTTTGTGCGTCAGATCTATGCAGATTATCGCCAGGTTATGGCCGATATAGACAATGATCTGAAACGTGAAAAGCATAAAGTAATGGTTGGAGATGAGTTACCTCCGGGAATCGTTCAGCTTGCCAAAGTTTACATTGCTGAAAAACGTAAACTGGCAGTTGGTGATAAAATGGCTGGTCGTCATGGTAATAAAGGTGTTGTTTCAAAGGTAGTACCTATTGAAGATATGCCATTCCTGCATGACGGAACGCCGGTTGATATCGTGCTGAACCCGCTGGGTGTACCTTCCCGTATGAACCTTGGGCAGATTTTTGAGACTACTCTTGGATGGGCAGGTCATAAGCTTGGCAAAAAATATTCGACACCCGTTTTTGACGGGGCCACAATGGCTGAAATAGTTGAAGAATTGAAACAGGCCGGGCTTCCTGAAAAGGGTAAAATTCATCTTTTTGACGGCCGTACAGGCGAGCGTTTTGACCAGGAAGTGACTGTTGGTATGATTTACATGCTGAAATTGTCACATTTGGTTGATGATAAGATTCATGCCCGCTCAATAGGACCATACTCTTTAATTACACAGCAGCCGCTTGGTGGTAAAGCACAGTTTGGTGGTCAGCGTTTTGGAGAAATGGAAGTTTGGGCACTTGAAGCTTATGGCGCTGCATATACTCTTCAGGAAATATTAACTGTTAAGAGTGATGATGTAACTGGTCGTTCCAAAACTTACGAAGCTATTGTAAAAGGCGAAAACTTGCCGGATCCGGGAACACCGGAATCATTTAACGTTCTGGTAAGAGAGCTTCAGGGTCTGGGTCTTAAAGTAAGACTGGACTGATAACAATAGTTTCTAAATAATTAGAATCAAAGGAGCATTGCTTTGCAAATAAAAAGAAGCCCTAACAAATTTAGTAAGATAATAATTGGTCTGGCATCGCCTAATGATATTCTTGAAAAATCATATGGTGAAGTGACAAAGCCGGAAACCATTAACTATCGATCTTTTAAACCTGAAAAGGATGGGCTCTTTTGCGAAAAGATATTTGGCCCTGTAAAGGACTGGGAATGTCATTGCGGTAAATACAAAAGAATACGCTACAAAGGTATTATTTGTGATCGCTGTGGTGTTGAAGTTACACAAAAATCAGTGCGTCGTGAACGCATGGGTCATATTTCTCTCGCAGTTCCGGTTGTCCATATTTGGTTTTTCAGATCTTTACCATCCAAAATTGGTTATCTGTTGGATATATCACCGAAGGAATTGGAAAAGATCATTTATTATGAAAACTATGTGGTCGTTAATCCCGGCAAGAGCGATTTAAAATTTAAAGAACTGATAAACGAAGAAGAATTTTTTAACCAGCTTGATGCTCATGGTGAAGCTAATGATGAGTTGATGGATGATGATCCGGATAAATTTGTTGCAAAAATTGGTGGAGAAGCCATTCATCAGTTGCTGAAAATGATTGATATTGAAGATCAGGCATTGCAATTAAGAAAAGCGGTTAAAACAGAAACATCAGAGCAGAAACGCCTTGAAGCCCTTAAACGCCTTAAAGTTATTGAGTCGTTCAGGGTTAAAGAAAAGAACACCGAATATCGCAATCGTCCGGAATGGATGGTTCTGGATGTTATTCCTGTTATTCCGCCTGAACTGCGGCCATTAGTACCTTTAGAAGGTGGACGTTTTGCAACCAGTGATTTAAATGACCTTTATCGCCGTGTAATTATCAGAAATAATCGTCTGAAAAAATTATTGGAAATCAAAGCACCGGAAGTGATTTTGCGTAACGAAAAACGTATGCTTCAGGAGTCGGTTGATTCACTCTTTGATAACTCCAAACGTTCTGCGGCAATGCGTTCAGATGGTGATCGTCCGCTTAAATCCTTGTCTGATATGCTTAAAGGTAAACAAGGGCGCTTCCGTCAGAATCTTTTAGGAAAACGCGTGGATTATTCAGGTCGTTCAGTTATTGTTGTCGGTCCCGAATTAAATCTTCATGAATGCGGTTTGCCGAAAGATATGGCAATTGAGCTCTTTAAACCATTTATCATTCGTAAATTAGTTGAACGCCGCTATGTAAAAACAGTAAAGAGTGCAAAAAAATTGGTTGAGCGTCGCGGACCCGAAGTTTGGGATATTCTTGAAGAAATCATTGAAGATCATCCGGTACTCTTAAACCGCGCACCTACTTTGCACAGATTAGGTATTCAGGCTTTTCAGCCGGTGCTGATCGAAGGAAAAGCTCTGCGTATTCATCCATTAGTTTGTGCGGCTTTTAATGCCGACTTTGATGGTGACCAGATGGCTGTCCATATTCCGCTGTCTTATGAAGCCCAGGTTGAAACAAAATTTTTAATGCTGGCGAGTCATAATATTTTATCGCCTGCCAGTGGCAAGCCTATTGCGGTTCCCAGCCAGGATATTGTTTTAGGATGTTATTATCTTACTAAAATGATGCCGGATGTACCGGGTCAGGGTATGGTTTTTTCATCAGCGAAAGAATTAATAAGCGCGTACAACTCAGAGAAAGTATCTCTGCATGCGCGTATCAAAATCCGTTTTAAAGATAAACTTATTGATACAACAACAGGGCGTGTCATTTTTAATCAGATCGTTCCTGATGAAATTGGATTTATCAATGAAATTCTTTCTAAAAAATCCATATCGGAGATCATATCTCTTACCTATCGTGAGTGCGGTAATAAAGTTTGTGCCGAGTTCCTGGATAATTTAAAAAATCTTGGTTTTACTTTTGCAATGAAATCCGGTGCATCTGTTGGCCTTTCTGATATAGTTGTTTCTGATGCCAAGGCAAATATGGTTCAGGAAGCTCAGGACGAAGTTGATGAGATCGTTGCTCAGTATGAGCAGGGTTTTATTACCGATGGTGAACGTTATAATAAAATCATTGACGTATGGACGCGTACAACTTCAATTGTTGCTGAAACCATGTTCAGTCAATTAAAAACAAACAGATACGGATTTAATCCTTTATATATGATGTCCGATTCTGGTGCGCGTGGTAGTAAAGAGCAGATTCGCCAGTTGGCAGGTATGCGTGGTTTGATGGCAAAACCACAAAAAACGCTGACCGGTCAAACAGGTGAAATCATTGAGAATCCTATTACCGCAAACTTCCTTGAAGGACTTTCGGTTATTGAGTACTTCATATCAACTCACGGTGCACGTAAAGGTTTAGCAGATACAGCTCTGAAAACGGCTGATGCCGGTTACCTTACCCGTCGTTTGGTGGATGTGGCACAGGATGTAATTGTAACGGAGATTGACTGTGGTACAATTCTTGGAATTGATGTTTCTGACCTGAAAGAAGGAGAAGAAATTATTGAACCATTGTCTGAACGTATCATGGGACGTGTCGCTGCAATGGATATTGTAGACCCTGAGAGTGGTGAAGTCTACTGTAAAAGAAATGAACTTATTGATGAAAAAATCGCAAGTAAGGTTCATGCATCATTATTAAATACAGTAAGGGTAAGGACAGAATTAACCTGTGAAACCCGTCAAGGTATTTGTGCAATGTGTTATGGAAGAAATCTTGCAACCGGAAATATGGTAGGAGTTGGTGAAGCTGTTGGTGTAATGGCTGCGCAAAGTATTGGGGAACCTGGTACACAGCTAACACTGCGTACTTTCCACATTGGTGGTACAGCAGCACATATTGCGTCGGAATCCAGTGTTGAATCAAAAGCAGATGGTAAAGTTCGTCTTATTAATCTTAAATCAGTTGTAAACAAAGCTGGAAATACAATTCTTACCGGTAGAAATGGTAAAATTGAAATACTTGATTCCGATAACAGACCAATTTCAACATATAATATACCCTATGGTTCAACGTTAAATGTTTCTGATGAAGAGCCTGTTAAAAAAGGGCATAATCTATTTGAATGGGATCCCTATTCATCGGTAATTGTCGCTGACAAATCAGGTATTATTGAATTTAAAGATTTAATCGAAAATCAGACTTATCGTGAAGAACTTGATGAACAAACAGGACGTAAACAACGTGTCGTTATTGAATCACGTAACAAAAATCTGAATCCACAAATTCACATTCTGAACGAGCAGGGTGAAAGGATCGGACAGTTTATTATTCCTGTAAAATCATTTTTACAAGTGGCCCACGACGATAAAGTACATGCCGGTGATGTTATGGTGAAAATTCCACGTGAATTTGGTAAATCCCGGGATATTACAGGCGGTTTACCCCGTGTGGCAGAATTGTTTGAATCACGTCAGCCAAAAGAACGGGCAGTTGTTAGTGAGATTGATGGTTATGTAAAATTTGGTGCCATTAAGCGCGGGGTTCGTGAACTGATCGTTGAATCTGACATGGAAACAAAAAAGTATTCCGTATCGCATGGTGTTCATATTCTTGTGCATGAAAATGATTTTGTGGAAGCTGGAGAACGTTTAACGGATGGAGCAATTTCTCCGGATGACATTCTCAATATTAAAGGACCTGGAAAGGTTCAGGAATATCTTGTGAATGAAATCCAGGAAGTTTATCGTCTTCAGGGTGTAAAAATTAATGATAAACATATCGGTGTTATTGTTCGTCAAATGCTTCAAAAAGTGCGTGTTAAAGATTCAGGTGATACAAGATTCCTTGATGGTGATCAGGTTCATAAAAGTGATTTCTTTGATGAAAATGCACGCATTGCAAATAAAATTGTAATTGAAGATCCGGGAGATTCTTTATTCCGTGAAGGACAGATATCAGATAAAAAGAACGTTGACAGTATTAATAAAGATCTGAAAAAAGCTAAGAAAGAACCAGTGAAATTCCGTCCGGCTCGTCCGGCAAGTTTTACTCCACTGTTACTGGGAATAACACAGGCAGCATTAACGACAAAGAGTTTTATTTCTGCTGCTTCATTCCAGGAAACCACACAGGTGCTGACTGATGCTGCTACTTCAGGTAAAGAAGACGAACTCATCGGATTGAAAGAAAATGTTATTATGGGGCATCTAATCCCAGCAGGAACAGGTCTTTCAAAGTATGATGACATGCGGATGCAGATTGAAACAGTGGATGAAATAGGTACTTCTGAAGCTAATGATGAACCAGAGATTGAAGAAACAGAAAAAAGTGAATAAATTTCTATTGTGCGGTGTAAAAACTTTTGTTATATTACCGTTCTGCAACATTTTGGAGGTTGAAAGTGCCAACGATTAATCAGTTGATACGTAAAGGTAGAAAAAGCTTACTTAAAAAGAACAAAGCCCCGGCATTGGGAGCTTGCCCGCAAAAACGGGGAGTATGTACGCGTGTTTACACAACAACGCCCAAAAAGCCGAATTCTGCTTTACGTAAGGTTGCGCGTGTTCGTTTGACGAATGCCATTGAGGTTACAGCATATATTCCTGGTGAAGGTCATAATCTTCAGGAACACTCAATAGTGCTTATTCGTGGTGGTCGTGTTAAGGATTTGCCAGGTGTGCGTTATCACATTGTTAGAGGGACACTTGATACAACTGGTGTTCAGGATCGCAAGCAGAGCAGGTCAAAATACGGCACAAAACGGCCAAAAAGTTAATTAAAGAATTAGTGGAGTTAATAATATGCGTAGAAGAAGGCCACCAAAACGAGTAATATTACCAGATCCTAAATATAAAGATCTAGTAGTGGCTAAATTTATAAACGGTTTACTTTATGATGGTAAAAAAAGTGTTGCTGAAACGCTTTTTTATGCTGCCATGGATATTATCGAAGATAAAATGAAAAAGTCGCCGATCGATGTCTTTAAAAAGGCCATGGAAAATGTTGCTCCGCTGCTGGAAGTGAAATCGCGTCGTGTTGGTGGTGCAACTTATCAGGTTCCTGTTGAAGTACGTGATACAAGAAAGCAGGCATTGGCAATTCGCTGGTTGATAAGATATTCGCGTCTACGCAGTGAAAAAACTATGGCAGAGAGACTAGCCGCAGAATTTATGGCTGCCTATAAAAATGAAGGCACAAGTGTTAAGAAAAGAGAAGATACGCATAAAATGGCTGAAGCTAACAAAGCCTTCGCACATTTTAGATGGTAGTGGAGCAAGAATTTAGAAATGGCAACGAAAGTTAAACTAGACAAATTAAGAAATATTGGCATCATGGCTCATATTGATGCCGGTAAAACAACGACCACAGAACGTATTCTGTTTTATACCGGACGTTTGCACCGAATGGGTGAAGTTCATGACGGTGCCGCAACAATGGACTGGATGGAGCAGGAAAAAGAACGTGGTATTACAATTACTTCAGCTGCTACTACAGCACAGTGGCGTAACTATGTAATCAATATAATTGATACTCCAGGTCATGTGGATTTTACGGTTGAAGTTGAGCGCTCTCTGCGTGTTTTAGATGGCTCAGTAGCTTTGTTTTGTGCGGTTGGTGGTGTTGAACCACAATCGGAAACAGTATGGCGTCAGGCTGATAAATATAATGTTCCGCGTATTGCATTTGTAAATAAAATGGACCGTGTTGGTGCAGACTTTTACAATGTATTGACCATGATGAAAGAACGCTTAGGTGCCAATCCGGTGCCCTTGCAAATCCCGATAGGCGAAGGTGAATTGTTTACTGGACTTATTGATCTGGTAAAAATGAGAGCAGTGCTTTATAATGACAGTTCATTAGGTGCTTTATTCGAAGAAGCAGACATTCCGAATGATCTGATTGCTAAAGCAACCGAATATCGCAATGAAATTTTAGAAGCAGTATCTGAATATGATGAAGAAGTAATGATGAAATATCTTGAAGGTGAAGATATTTCTGAAGAAGAATTAAAACGTGCGATTCGTAAAGCAACTCTTGACCTAAAGTTTACACCAGTTTTTTGCGGATCAGCTTTCAAAAACAAAGGTGTTCAACGACTGTTGGACGGTGTCATTGATTATCTTCCTTCTCCTGAAGATAAAGGAGATGTTGATGGCTTGCACCCCCATACGGAAAAAGAAATATCACGTAAGCCGAATAATGAAGAGCCATTTTCTGCGCTTGCATTTAAGGTTATGGTTGATCCGTATGTAGGACGTTTAACATTTTTTAGAGTGTATTCCGGAAAAATATCTGCCGGATCATATATCTATAATTCGGTAAGTGGTAAGAAAGAACGGGTTGGCCGTTTACTGCAGATGCACGCAAATCACAGAGAAGATATTGATATGGTTTCTACAGGTGATATTGCAGCTGTTGTTGGCTTAAAGAATACACGCACCGGCGATACTCTTTGTGATGAATCAAACCAGATTGTCCTGGAGTCCATGCATTTTCCGGAACCTGTTATTTCTGTTGCTGTTGAGCCAAAAACAAAAGCAGATCAGGATAAATTGAGTCAATCTCTTGTAAAACTTGCAGATGAAGATCCGACATTTCATGTAAAAACTGATGAAGACACAGGTCAGACTATTATTAGCGGGATGGGTGAGCTTCATCTTGAAATTATTGTTGACCGACTTTTGCGAGAGTTTAAAGTTGGTGCAAATGTTGGTAAGCCCCAGGTTTCATATAAGGAAACAATTACTAAAAAGGTTGAAGCAGAAGGCAAATTTGTAAGACAGTCAGGTGGTCGTGGCCAGTATGGGCACTGTCTTATTGAGCTTGAGCCGAATGAACCGGGTAAAGGATTTGAATTTGTTGATAATATTGTTGGAGGTGTAATTCCACGTGAATACATCAATCCTGTTAAGCAAGGTATTGAAGGTGCGCTAAAGAATGGTGTTCTTGCCGGATATCCACTGGAAGATGTAAAGGTCAGGTTATTTGATGGCTCATATCATGATGTGGATTCCAGTGAAATGGCTTTCAAGGTGGCAGGATCAATGGCACTGCAAAATGGTGCAAAAAAGGCTGGTCCGGTTCTTCTTGAGCCAGTATTCTCAATTGAAGTCGTTGTTCCTGAAGAATATATGGGTGATGTGATTGGTGACTTAAACTCCCGCCGTGGTAAAATATCCGGTATTCTTCCAAGAAAAGATGCCCAGGTGGTAAGTGGACATGTCGCATTAAGTGAAATGTTCGGCTACGCCACTGTATTAAGATCAATTACACAGGGACGCGCAATTTATTCAATGCAATTTTCTCACTACGAAAAAGTACCTGAGAGTATTGCTAAAGAAATAATAGAAAAATCACAAAGTACAGAAAAGTAAACTGTTGCCTGAAGGAGTGTAAAAAATGGCTAAACAGAAATTTGACAGAAGTAAGCCACACGTAAACATCGGAACCATCGGTCACGTAGACCATGGGAAGACAACCTTAACTGCAGCGATCACATTGGTATTGTCGGCAAAAGGCTTATCAGAAGTTCGTAGCTTTGACAGTATTGACAATGCTCCTGAAGAACGTGAGCGCGGTATAACGATTGCTACAGCACACGTAGAATACACAACTGAAAAACGTCATTACGCCCACGTTGACTGTCCCGGTCACGCGGATTATGTAAAGAACATGATCACCGGTGCTGCGCAGATGGACGGTGCCATTCTTGTGGTTAGTGCTGCTGACGGCCCGATGCCGCAGACGCGTGAACACGTGCTGCTGGCCCGTCAGGTAAACGTACCTTATATTGTTGTATTCATGAATAAAGTAGACCAGGTGGATGATCCTGAGCTTTTAGAGCTTGTAGAGCTTGAGCTTCGAGAACTTTTGTCATCATATGAATTTCCTGGTGACGATCTTCCGATAGTAAAAGGCAGTGCCTTGAATGCGTTAAATGACCCAAGTGGAAAAGATGCGGAAGCTATTCTTGAGTTGATGGATGCTGTAGACAGTTATATCCCGACACCGGAACGTGATGTTGACAAGCCGTTTATTATGCCGATCGAAGACGTTTTCTCGATCACCGGTCGTGGAACAGTAGGAACTGGCCGTATTGAGCGTGGTGTTGTGAATGTAGGTGATGAAGTGGAGATGATCGGTCTGGGTGTGAACCGCAAAGTCGTTGTTACGGGTGTTGAAATGTTCCGTAAGCTTTTAGACCGCGGAGAAGCCGGGGATAACGTTGGTCTTCTTCTTCGTGGAGTGAACAAAGAAGATATCGAGCGCGGCATGGTATTAGCTAAACCGGGTTCAATCACACCGCATAAGAAATTTAAAGGTGAAGTTTACGTATTAACCAAAGAAGAAGGTGGCCGTCATACTCCTTTCTTTGATGGTTACCGTCCGCAGTTTTACTTCCGTACAACCGACGTAACCGGTTCAATCAAATTGCCGGATGGCATCGAGATGGTAATGCCGGGTGATAATATCACAGTCGAAGTAGAACTTGGAAAAGAGATAGCAATGGAAAAAGAATTGCGCTTTGCTATCCGTGAAGGTGGACGCACCGTTGGCGCTGGTGTTGTTGCTGAAATTACAGAATAAA
>JACKAO010000001.1 GCA_020635035.1 Calditrichia bacterium | reverse complement strand
TATTGAGCGTATTCAGCTCAATGACGACTCAATGTGGCCCGGAAGTGCTGAATGGGATAATCCGGAAGGAAACAAAAAAGACCTTGAACAAATTAGAAAACTGCTCTTTCAGAATAGAAATAAAGAAGCAGATGCTTTGGTGGTAGAAAAATTTTCTCAAAAAAGTATTATTCGTTCACATCAAACTTTGGGTGACCTTTATATTAATTTGGGATTTAAAGATGTTAAAAATTATCAAAGAGAGCTTAATCTGAATACTGCCTGTGTAGATGTAAAATATATAGCAGATGGATCTAAAATCACCCAAAAAGTATTCGCCTCCGCTGCTGATCAGGTAATCGTAATTAAATTTTCTTCAGATTCTGAAAATGGATTCAGTGGAAAAATACAATTAACGCGCCCGATGGATAATGGACAGCCAACGGTAATAACGACTGCGGAAAATAACCAACTTAAAATGTCCGGTGAAGTAACCCAACGAAACGGAATGTTTAAATCAGAGAAGACTGAAATATTACATGGGGTCAAATTTGAAACGAGAATCTCTGTTAGAAATAAAGGTGGCATTGTTAAATCGCAAGCTGATTATTTACTTGTAAATAATGTTAAAGAGTTGATCCTGATTTTGGTGTCAAACAGTTCATTTTATCATGATGATTTTAAAAAGATCAATGAGAATCAGTTGAAGTTAACAGCAAGAAAATCATTTGATGAATTATTGAATGATCATATTGCTGACTATCAAAAATTGTATAACCGAGTAGATCTGAATCTTGGTAAAAATCTTTTGGATTCACTTACTACCGATAAGCGACTTGAAAGAATCAAATCGGGAAACAGTGATCCGGATCTCGAAGCTATATTATTCCAATATGGGCGATATCTGCTTATTAGCTCATCACGCACCGGAACGAATCCTGCAAACCTTCAGGGCTTATGGAATGAGCATATTCAGGCGCCCTGGAACGCGGATTATCATTTGAATATTAATCTGCAAATGAATTATTGGCCGGCAGATGTTACAAATCTTGGCGAACTAAATGAACCACTTTTTGATTATGTTGATCGTCTGATTGAAAGGGGAAAAGCAACCGCAAGAGATAATTTTGGCTGTCGTGGATCATTTCTACCGCATGCATCTGACTTGTGGGCACCTGCTTTTTTAAGGGCATCCACTGCTTATTGGGGGTGTTCCTTTGGCGCTGCAGGTTGGATGATGCAGCACTATTGGCAGCATTATAAATTTACAACGGATATAAAATTCTTGAAGAAAAGGGTATACCCCGCACTAAATGAAGTAGCTCATTTTTATTTTGACTGGCTGATTAAAGACCCGAGAGACGGTTTCCTTATCTCCGCACCTTCTACGTCTCCGGAGAACCAGTATATTATGGCAAATGACGATACCGTAGCAACATGCCTTGGTAGTGCTATGGATCAGCAGGTTATCGCTGAAGTATTCGATAATTATATTGAAACATGTCGTTTATTAAATATTGAAAATGCATTTCTGGATAGTTTGAAAATAAAACGATCCAATTTAAGACCGGGTGTAGTTTTAGGAAGTGATGGCAGAATATTGGAGTGGGATCGCGAATACCAGGAGTTGGAAAAAGGTCATCGCCATATGTCACATCTTTATGCGTTTCATCCGGGTAATTACATAAGTAAAGATACTCCAGAACTATTTAATGCAGCGCGAAAAACATTAGATTATCGCCTTGAACATGGCGGAGCCGGAACAGGATGGAGCAGAGCCTGGCTCATAAATCTTGCAGCAAGATTACAGGATGGAAATATGGCGCACGAGCATATTCAATTACTTTTAAAGAAATCGATGTATATAAACCTGTTTGATGCCCACCCGCCGTTCCAGATTGATGGAAACTTTGGATATACAGCAGGAATCGCAGAAATGCTGCTGCAGTCCCGGGATGATAATCAGATCCTGCTTCTTCCAGCTTTACCAGATGTATGGAAAAATGGTTATGTAAGTGGTTTAAAAGCACGTGGTAACTTTGTTGTCGATATTGAATGGCAGAATAATCAGCTTGAAAATGCAACTATAACATCAATCGGCGGCGGCAAAACTAAAATTGTTTACAATGACACTGAAATAGATATTCAATTAAAAGCTGGAGAACAGTTTACTTTTAGAAAATAGTTACTGATTTTAATTCACGTTCTTGCTATCAATGATTTTTATTAGTTCCGTTACTTTGTTGAAAACCTGTTCCGGACTAATATTAAAACGGTTGTCTTCAAAATTTTTAAAATTAAAATCCTTCATATATGGATGGATTGGTTTGTGCCAGGCGCACCATTTTATCGGGTTAGATTTAGGGCCAAATATTGAAATAGATGGTACTTCCTGGGAAACTGCCAGGTGATTGATGCCGCCGTCGTTTGTTATCAACATTAGCGCAGAATGCAGAAGGGCACCGGCCTGGTTAAAAGTGGTCGGTGGTGCGATAAACGGCTCGGACTCCATTCTGCTTTTTATATACTCAACATCATCTTTTTCACCCGGGCCCCAGAGCAGAACGACATGCATATCCAGTTTTTGACGAATCATATCTGCCAGTTGTGCATAATAATCTAAGTCCCATTGTTTTTTACGAACCGGCGTGCCGGGAGAGAAAGCAATAAAAGGTCGCTGATTCAGGCCGGCTTTCTCCAGCCATTTTTTTATAAATTCAAACGATTTCGGTTTTACATGGTAGTAGATGTTATGCTCAACTTCCTTAATTCCCAAAGGCTGCAGCAGGTCAAACTTCCAGCGGGCATAATAACGGGTTTCACCTTTCGGTACAGCCAGGTTATAGACCCAGTTCCAGCGATTAAATGTAAATCCCATGCGTTTTTTAGGTTTCAGTTTCCATCCCAGTTTCCAACGTGCCCCGCTGAAAGCAACAAAGCGGATTGAACTGGTTCCCCTTAACTGATCAATTACCAGGTCATATCCAGTTTTACGTATTTGATGGATGGTTTTAAAAATTGTGATCAGCTTTTTAAATCCTTTGTTTTTATCCATCAGCACCAGGTTGTTCAGATATGGGTTATCTTCAAGGATCGTCTTATAAGGCTTCTGGATCAGGTAATCGATCTGAGCTTCAGGAAAATGGCGTCTAAGCTCTTCAAAATAACCAGTATTTAAAAGAATGTCGCCAAAGGGTTTCTGTTGGATGATAAGGATTTTTTGTATTGATTTTAATTGTTCATTATTAAGTGTTTTAATATCAGAGCTCATTTTACCTGCAGTTTTAGGACCTTAATGATAAGAAATTGTAAATATTTAAAGAGATAGTTAAATTTATTTTTTAATCAATAATCAAAAAAAATGAAGTTATTTAGAAAACGAATAAAAATAAAAAAAATAACAGATGGCCGGTTTCAGAAACAAATTAACCGCGATACAATCATTATTCATCATTATTGCCCGCATACCTTTAATATTGGCGATCACTTTGTAATAAAGTCCATTCGTAAACATCTTAAAGAAAATTTGCCTGAAGCTTTGTTTATCCCAAAAGCATGTGCCAAAAATAGAGGTTGGGGCATGCCTGTGCAACTCAAAGGTGAGAATATCAATCAAAGTAATCAGTTTGCTGATGCGGTTATTATTGGAGGATCAGACCAGTATAACAATTGGTCACTTAGAATAAAGAAAGATGAAATTACTAAACTTAATCCGCCACTTTATCTGATTGGATTGGGTATTTCTTCAGCAGGATTAGATGCTCCTCCAAAAATAAATAAACATGAGTACTTGGATGATATTAGACAAACCAATATCACAGCCCGATATTCATCCGTGCGGGACAAATTAACTCAGAAATTTCTGGAAAGCCTCGGTATTGATAAAACGATTTTGACAGGATGCCCGGCGATGTATCTTTATGATGAACCTTTTCATTTTAAAACAGATGGTTATGCAGCATTAACATTTCCTTTTCCTGTAATTAAAAAGAATAAAAGTGAGTTATATTCGGATCTTATTGCCAGAATAGAAAATACTATCAGTATTATTGAAAAAGCCGGTTTGGAGCCTGTGATTTCTTGTCATGATGACCGTGATGTATTTACAGCTCAAAGTTTTTTTCCTGAAAGAAAGATATTTTTCTCAAATTATGTTGATGATTTTGTGGACTTTTACAGGAATGCCGCTTTTGTTGTTGGTTCTCGCTTGCATGCATCTATTTTCGTTTCGGGACTTGGAAAACCATTCATTAATATTAATATTGATAAAAGGGGATTGGGTTTTTCGGAGACATTTAACCTGGTCGACTGGAATCTAAACATAAATGACACTGAATTTTCAGGAAAACTTGAACAACGAATTCAGACAATTCTTAAAAATGATCTATCTGTTTTTGAGAACTTTTACGCATTAAAATCCGAATACAAAAATGTATTTAAATCATTTATTTCTAGTGTAGCAGATGATATCAGGCAAAAGTTGAAACGGGACTAATGCGTATTTTATATATTTCTTCAAAAAAAAGGTGGGGTGGCGTAGCCAGCTGGATGTTAAAAACTGCGCGGGGACTCCAGCAACGCGGCCATACTGTATGGGTTTTATCACATCCGGATTCAAAGATTACATCGGAGTTTCCAAAGGACCTGAATCTGGTTAAACACAAACTCGGATTTGAGTACAATCCTTTTGCAGTAAATTATATAAAGAAATTTATCAAAAAAAATAAAGTGGATCTTCTTGTTACAAACCTTGAAAAGGAAGTTGCGATTGGTGGATTAGCGGCACGTTTAGGGCGTATTCCCAATATAAGAAGAATTGGCCGTGAAGATGATTTTAATAATAGTTTTAAAAACAAATGGAATCATCAAATATTGGTAGATGGAAATATTGTACCCTGCAACGCTTTAAAATATGGAGCAAAAGCACGTGCCAGCTGGCTTAACATTGATAATTTTAAGACAATCTACAACGGACGAAATCCGTTAATCTTTGACAGACAAGAGATAGATAAACAAAGAAAAGAATGGGGTATTAAAGAAAATCAGCTGGTAATAGGAACAACAGTACAACTATTAAAAGTAAAACAGGTGGATAAGCTGATCGAGGCTTTTTCTGCACTGCAAAAAGAATTTGAAAATATCAGATTGGTTGTTTGCGGAGTTGGCAAACAACTTGAAAATCTTAAAAAGCTGGCTGTAGATTTGAGCGTTACAAAAGAAGTAATTTTTGCAGGTTTTACCGATAAACCGGCTTTGGCTGCAAAAGCCTATGATATCGCAGTGTTAAATTCTGCCCTGGAAGGATTCCCTAATACAGTAGTTGAATATTTTTCTGTTGGCAGCGCAGTCATCGCGTCAGATGTTGGAGGGGTTTCAGAAATAATCGAAAATGGTCAGAATGGATTTATGATAAATGCACATGACATCACTGATTTAATGGAGAAGTTAAAAATTTTGATTTCTGATGCCGGACTGCGAAATAAATTTTCTGAAAACAGCCTTAAAACACTTACTGAAAAATTTACCGAAACAAAAATGATTGATGATTTGGAAGCTTACTTTTCAGATCAGATAAAAAAATATGTTAAGCTACGTTAAACTTTTTTACTATTTATTAAGACCCAAAACTGTTTTTATAAGAAAACGTTCCGGGGCTTTGGGTGACGATCTGCTCATGTCACTTGTGCTGCCATTTATTAAAAAGAGATATCCGGAACATAAAATTATTGTGGAAGCAAACTGGACGGACCTTTTTTTTAATAATCCATACGTAGATTGGGTTACAGATAAACATCTGAAAACTACCAGGCGACATATTAAGCCAAAGTATTATATTGATGAGAAGACTAAAATGTCTCTCTATGAGCAATTTATGACTTCTGTCGGGGCTCAAGGGAAAGCTTATCCAGAATTATTTTTAACAGATGATGAGCTCAATGATATACACAAAAGATTTAATTTTCCATATATAGCAATTTGCCCGCATGGAAAACAAAAATTCAGTGCCAATCGCAAAGAATGGGGAATGGAGAATTTTCAGAAGTTACGCAAATATTTTAATAATTATCAATTCGTACAAGTAGGTTTAAAAAATGATGAATTACTGGATGGAGTTCATGATGGGCGCGGTTTAATGATCAGGCAATCAGCTGCAATTATAAAGAACAGCCTTTTTTTTGTAGGACTTGAAGGTGGGCTGATGCACCTGGCAAAATCGGTTGGAAAGCGTTCTGTAATAATTTATGGTGGATTTATTAATCCTGAAATATCTGAATATGAAGAGAACCTTAATATTATTAATATGGTGGAATGTTCACCCTGTTTTAGATCATATAAAAAAATGACTGTCTGTGATACAATGATCTGCATGAAAGGTATTTCTCCTGATGATGTAGCAGGTAAGATTAATAACCATTTTAGAAAAGAATTAAATAGTATAAAAACAGAAAGACAAACACATGAAAATTGAAGTATCGATTGGAGAAGTAGTAGATAAATTAACGATTCTTGATATTAAACTTGAAAAAATGACTGACCGGGATAAATTAAAAAACATCCGCAAAGAATATGATCTTTTAAAAGATGATCTTGCAAAAATGAAAATCACCCCGGATTCAACAGAGTTTAAAGATTTACGAACGGTAAATCTGCGTTTATGGGAAATTGAAGATAAAATTCGTATAAAAGAATACAACCAGGAATTTGACGAAGGTTTTATAAAACTGGCACGCAGTGTCTATTATGAGAATGACGAACGGGCTAAAATCAAAAAAGACATCAATCTTAAATTCGGTTCCGAGCTGGTTGAAGAAAAAGAATACGTGAACTATAAAAAATCCTAATCATTATCATAATCCTGATCTTAATCAAAAAGCTTTTTAATTTATAGATAAAGATTAAGATCAAGATCATGATGAAGATTAAATCTGGACTTTGAATGAAAAAAGTTATCACATACGGTACATTCGATCTGTTTCACTACGGGCACCTGCGCATCCTGGAAAGGGCAAGGGCATTAGGTGATTACCTTGTTGTTGCTGTTTCCACAGATGAATTTAATGCAATAAAAGGTAAAAAATGCGTCTACCCTTACCAGCACCGTGCCAGAATTGTAGAAGCTATTAAGTATGTTGATGAAGTAATCCCCGAGCATGATTGGGAGCAGAAAGGTCAGGATATTGTTTCTCATAAAATCGATATTCTTGTTATGGGCAATGACTGGAAAGGAAAATTTGACGAGTTCAAAAAACTTTGTGAAGTAATCTATCTTGAACGTACTCCGGATATTTCATCAACTGAAATAAAAACAAATGTAAAGAATCAGCATTAATTCAGTTTTATTCAATCCCCAATATTTTTAAATTACCTGCTTTTATAACAAGCATTAAAATGTCCATAGACCTTGATTCTGTAAAAAAAATCCTGATAATACAATATCAGCCCTTTGGGGATGTTCTGCTTAACACGGGTTACCTGCCGGTGCTGCGAAGAAAATTTCCTGATGCCCAAATTGATTTTCTCGTCCGTAAACCCTACGACATAATTATGAAAAACAATCCGCATATTGATGAAACTATAACGTTTAGAAACGGGCAAGGGATAAGTTACTTTACTGAACGTTTGAAACTCATAAAACGGATACGTACTAAAAAGTATGATGTTGTAATTGACCAGATTCGTAATACAGGATCAGCACAAATTACGCTATTCAGCGGTGCCCGTTATCGCCTGGGATTTACTGATAAGCGTTGGAAATCGCTCTACAATTATGGCGTTCCGCGGAAAAATGTACGCTATTATTCAGCATTAAAATTTGATGTTCTGGAACCCCTTGGCATTAAAGAAGAACCACACGAGCTGTTTTATTATATTGAAGATGAATCCATGGTGTATGTAAACAAGTGGCTCAAACAAGAAAACCTGAAGCCTGGGCAATTTGTTTGTTTTTCTCCGGGCAGTCCTGTAAAAACAAAACAATGGAATCTTAAAAATTATGCCGGTCTGGGTGACAGGATCGTTTCTGAACTGCAAATGCCTTTGGTTGTTTTATGGGCACCCAAAGAATTAAAAGATGCCCAAAATGTGCAATCACTGATGAAAGAAAAAAGTATCTTAGCTCCTTCAACCACGTTTAACCAGGCAGCAGCCATGTTAAAAAATTGCACTCTTTTAATATGTAATGATGGTGGATTGAATCACCTTTCTGTTGCAACAGGAACGCCTTCAATTGCATTGTTTGGAAAACATGGACCAAGACGCTGGAGTCCTGTTATTTTTGAAAATCATTTTCATTTTCATAAAAAGAATAATAATTATAGAAATGACAACACGTTTGGAATTACAGTTGATGAAGTTTTTGTAACAGCGAGAAATGTTTTGTTGAAAACGGCTGGTGGAAAGGCTGAGAGCGATGAGTGAAGAACAAATAAACAACCCGTATTCAAATATAGGATTTCCAGTCACAGGCCGGTACATGTTCTACATCGCGAAGACCTATTCTGTCTCGATCATTAAACCTTTGGCAGCGTTTCTGGATCGTTGTAAAGCAGAATACTGCTTCTTTGTTTCTGATAAAGTTAAACAGGTCAAACCGGTTGAATGGGCAGATGATCTTGTTTTAACTGATCTTAAGGATGCCAGAAAATTTAACCCTGATTTTGTCTTATGCCCTGGAAATTTTGTTGATTTTAGAATTCCCGGAATTAAAGTGCAGGTTTTTCACGGACTGGGTGTTGAGAAAGCTGTACATTATAAAATCCGGCATTTTTTTGACATTTATCTTACAAGCGGACCATTTGTAACGAACCGCTATGAACAAATGCGTCTTAAGGATCCCTATTTCCTGATCATCGAAACTGGCTGGCCAAAAATAGACTATATTTTAAACTATCCTGTAACTGATCTGAAGAAAAAAACAGATATTCCGGAAGATAAGAAAATCATCCTTTATGCTCCTACTTTCAGCACTCAGCATGAATCAGCAACAGCACTAATGCAAATTATTCCTAAAATAATGAAGGATAATGAATTCTGGCTTTTTAAATTTCATGAGCTAATGGATGCACAGGTGATAGATGAGTTTAAAAAGATTGATCCAAATAAAGGACGGGTTTTACCCAATGTTGAAATCACTCCTTACCTGCATGCAGCGGATGTCATGATTTCTGATACATCATCGGTAATATATGAATTTATGGTGCTGGATAAGCCCATTATAACCTATAAAACACAAGCCAGGGAAAACAAAGGTATAAATATTCATAATCCATCTGAGTTGAGAGATGCAATTAACCGAAGCCTGGAAAACACTGCTGAATATTCAGATTTAAGGCAACAACATCTAAAGGAAATTAATCCTGTTCTTGATGGAAAAATCAGTGAAAACATTATAGAACAGCTTGAAAAAGTTAAAAATGAAAATTTGTTGCCGGCAAAAAGAAAACCTTTGAATCTTTTTCGCAAGCTTCAGATTGTTTATCATAGTAAATTCCGTAAAGGTTACTTGAGATAATATATGGCCGGAAGTATAAAACTTACAGGTAAAATCGCCGATAAAGCTGTAAAAATGCTAAAGAAAGTATCGGCAGTTCTTGAAAAAAATAATATCCCTTATGTGTTGGAAGCAGGAACTTTGCTGGGTATTGTGCGCGAAAACCGGCTGCTGCCTTGGGATAATGATATGGATATCACTATAACAGAACAATATGGTGAAAAACTACTTGGTGTACGCTGGCAGCTTTGGCTGGCAGGATATCGGACACGTGTCCGTCGTTACAAAAAAGATACCGGTCCATTCACGAAAGGAACCCTTAGAATTTTAAAAATACAAACCACCCGTTTCTTTTTTTTTAAAGAACACAGTCTGCTTGATATCTTTATAAAAAAACCGATTGACGGGGATTATTACTGGACGGTTTCCACAAAAAGCCCGGTTTTAAAATCGGTACCAAAAAAGTATTACGATGAACATACTCAGATAGAGTTTGAAGGTAAAAAATTTATGGCACCGAAAGAGTATGAAGGATTCCTGGAATATTGCTATGGAGATTGGCGTACCCCGGTAAAGGACTGGAACTTCAGAACGGGTGATAATTGTGTACGGGAAATATATCAGGATGAATAAATTCAAACAATGAAGCAAAACAAACTCGCCAGGATTCTTAATCCATTAATAATAAAATTAGGCCGCAGGATTGAAAAGCGCCAATTCAGCGGTATCCCGATTGTCATTGGAGCATGTCCCAGATCAGGTACTACCATCCTGCTTTCAATTCTCGGGGCACACCCGGATATCTTTGCTATTCCTAATCAAACGTATACTTTTGATCGTTGGGAAGAATATAGAAAAAACGGCTCGGATACAATTCATTATAAACCAGTCCGCATGGATCGTTTATACCGTGAATTTTTATATAATCGTGTTCCAAAAGGACCATCGCGCTGGCTGGAAAAAACGCCAAAGCATCTTATTTCTTTTCATAAAATTCTGGATTATATGGGTGAGAATGTCCAGCTGATTCATGTTATCCGTGATGGTCGTGATGTTGTGACATCAAAACATCCGCGGCATAATCCGGATGAGTATTGGGTTCCTGTGGAGCGTTGGGTAAAGGAAGTTGAATATGGTCTGAGTTTTGAAGGTCACCCGCAGGTTCTGAATGTACGTTATGAAGATTTCGTACTGGAGTTTGAAAAAACGATGCATAAAGTTTATGCCTTTTTGAATGAACCCGTTCCAAATGATCTGGACCATTGGATTGAACGTACCAACGTTAAAAAAAGTAAGCATTGGGATAGCCCCGTCCAGAATCTATATTCAAAATCAATCGCACGCTGGAAAAAACCTGAACATGCGAAACGGATTGAAGAATTTATGGCAAATGAGCAGGCCGTAGCTTTATTAGAAAGACTCGGGTACGGAAGTTACCCCCCTGTTTCCCCCCTTGCCAAGGGGGGACTAAAAGGGGTGTGAATGTTAAAAATTCTTTTTTATCTTGCCCAGGAATATTACTGGCCTAGTCTGAAACCGGTTTATGATGCTTTTGCCACTAACGAAGAGATTGAGCTTTTTATTAATATAGATAAAAACAGTAAGCGTTATTTTAAAATCTTTCTTGTTTCACAACGTGGCAAAATAGAGAAAAAATTCGTTGACCAGGGCTATCAGGTTACACGCGAAGAAAAAGGCTTTGATGCTGTTTTTTGTGGTGCCCAGATTAAGAATCCCCATCGGTTTGGTGATGCATTATTGTGCAATGTAGATCACGGTCCGGGGATTAAAACCTTGCGCTACCGTCATTTTTTAAAACAGCCTGATACACAGTATATTTGTTTCCTTGAAGGACCTTACCGTGTAGAGAAATTTAAAAAGTATGGGTTGGATAAAATCGAAAAAATCTACGATGTAGGTCTGCCAAAACTGGATGTGTTTTTTAACGGTCATTTTGATAAGGATGAACTCGTTAAAAAATACAATCTTGATCCGGCTAAGAAAACAATCCTGTATGCACCATCTTACAAACCGACATCGATATTTATGATCGGTGAGCAGATTTGCCGCTTAGCTGAACAATATAATGTGATCGTTAAGCTGCATCCTTACAGCTGGAACGGAAAATATGCACCACACAGCCAGCATGAGCTGTTTGAAAAACTGCAAACACGCTTCCCTTACATGCGCCTGGTAGCAGAAAGCAGCCACGATATAATGCCTTACATGTTTGTGGCAGATACCATGATCAGCGACGGTTCCAGCGTGATTAATGAATTTCTATCACTGGGACGCTGTGGTATAATTGTAGACCTGGAAGATGATGCACTAAAACACAGTGACGGGCAGCCACTATTGGAAGACCGAAGTTCGGATTGGCTGAAGGATTCTTTTGTGCATATATCAGATGCAGAGCAGCTGCAGGATGCAATCGAACAGGCGTTGAATCCTTCCCCGGCACGTAAAAAAAATATTGAAAAAGATAAAAATTATATATTTTCTTTTACTGATGGAAATGCAGCTGTAAGAGTTAAAGAAAAAACGCTCGAACTTTTAAATCGAAGGTAGCCAAAATGCCAATGAAAAATACTGCTATAATCCTGGCTGCAGGACGCGGAAGTCGTCTAAAAGAATTAAGCCTGGAACAACCAAAACCTATGACAGAAGTCAATAACATTTCCATTATCAAAAATCTGATCCGTCAACTTGTTGCAAATAAAATAGAACGCATTGTTGTGGTTGTCGGTTATCTGGCGGATAAGCTGAAAAGCCATATTCTGGAGAACTTCGGCGCTGAATCTGAATTTATTTTTATTGAAAATGAAATTTTTGACAAAACAAATAATATTTATTCCCTGTATCTGGCTGAAAAATATATGTCCGAAGGATTTTATTTGTTTGAAGCAGACGTGTTTTGTGAAAATAAGATTGTTTATGAATTCCTTGCCAAAGATGAGAATGATATCATTCTAATTGATAAATATACAACAGCAATGAATGGAACAGTTGTTCGTTTTGATGAAAATAATCATGTGTTAAAGATGTACCTCAACAAAGACCAGGGTGAGAATTTCGATTTTTCTGATGCTTATAAGACACTGAACTTCTATAAATTAAGTAAAAACTTTGTTGAAAATTATCTGCTGGAGAAGCTAAGAAAACATATTGCCGGTGAGAATGTCCATTCCTACTATGAACAAATCATAAAAGAAGCCGTTGATGAAGGGCATGATTTTTATGGTCTGGTTACGGCTTCACATAAATGGTGGGAAATTGATACGATTGAAGACCTGGAAAAAGCTGAGAAAATGTTTACTAAATCTTTTCCTTCATAACTTTAAGTCTTTATGCAACTATATATAAAAATACTACAGTTTATAAAACCACACTGGAAGGGTATTGTTACTACATTAATACTTACCTTATTCTATGTGTTGTTTAACAATATTTCGCTTTGGGTGTCAGTGGATTTTATTAGGGAAATATTCTCACCGGAGTATGTCCAATCATCATCAGAAGTTCAAAAGCCGCAGTCTGATTCTCCTTTACCATCTGAGTTGTTAAAAACAAAACATAAAACCGGAATCTATCAAACATTAAATCAGGCAGTTAAGGATGTTATAATCCAGGATAACCGTTACGATACTTTGCTGATGGTTTGCCTGGTTATATTTCTTTCATTCTTTTTTAAGAATATAACTTTATACATCAAACAGGTTCTTCTGAATTTTATCCAGATTAATATTGTCATAAATATTCGAAGCCGTTTACATCAGAAGATTCTGAGTCTTCCTTTGTCCTATCTTGAAAGACGACATAGTGGTGATCTGACTTCAGTTGTATTTAATGATGTTAACGCTGTACGTAATGTTTTGCAGAATAGTTTTGGTAAGATGTTTGTTTCCCCTGTTCAGATATTGGGAAATGTTGCAATTCTTTTTATGATCAGCTGGCAGCTCTCACTTATTACTTTTATCGTTGTGCCAATAAGTACCTTTGTGATTGTTAAAATCGGGCAGGGGATGCGCAGGAGAAGCCGCAAGGTTTTTCGCCAGATTGCTGATGTCGTTTCAACGTTTCAGGAAGCAGTTAATGCCATAAGGATTGTAAAAGCATTTACTAATGAACAAAAAGAAGTTGAAAAATTTAATAAAACAAATAACACCTATTTTAAAAGACAATTTAGTGCCAATAAGCTAAAGTTTGCCACATCTCCGATAAACGAAGTTCTGCTGGTAATGGTACTGGTGTTTCTTTTATGGTATGGTGGAAACCTTGTATATGCGTCAACTGGTATTAATGCCGAAGATTTTATTCGATTTCTGGTGTTTTTATTTACTATGTTTCAACCTATCAAAGATTTATCAGATATTAACAATGTCCTACAATCAGGATTTGCAGCTGCAGAGCGTATTTTTCAGATTCTTGACGAAACCGAAGAAGTATACGAGAAGAAAGATGCTATTGAAATTGCAACATTTAGTGATTCAATAAAATATCAGGGAGTTAATTTCCGCTATTCTAAAGAAGATCCAATTGTATTAAAAAATATTTCCCTGGAAATAAACAAGGGAGAAATGGTTGCATTTGTCGGTCCAAGCGGATCAGGTAAAACAACTATTGTTAATTTATTGCCGCGTTTTTATGATATTGAAAGCGGTTTAATTACCCTTGATGGAATTAATATCACGGCTCTTACGCTTCATTCACTGCGTAACCAAATGAGTATTGTAACCCAGGATACAATCCTGTTTAATGATACAATTCGTACAAATATCGCTTATGGCATGGAAAATGTTAGTGAAGCAGACATTATTGAAGCTGCAAAGGTTGCCAATGCCTGGGAATTTATTGAAAAGACAGAAAAGGGGCTGGATACACACATAGGTGAAAAAGGAACACGACTTTCCGGTGGGCAAAAACAACGTTTGTCTATCGCCCGTGCAATATTAAAAAATCCACCTATTCTTATTCTGGATGAAGCAACATCAGCATTGGATACCGAATCGGAAAGATTGGTTCAGGATGCCATTGATAATTTGCTGAAAAGCAGAACGGTACTCGTAATTGCACACAGATTATCAACAATAACGAGTGCAACAAAAATTGTTGTTCTGAATAATGGGATCATCGAAGCCATTGGTACTCATAACGAGCTTTTGGAAAAGAGTAAAACCTATCGAAAATTGTCGAAAAGTCAGATGATCGATGCCTGATAAGTCTGAAATAATTTTTAGATCAAATAATACTGGATTTTAAATGTCTACTTTTATCTCTCAGATCAGCCTGTTGCTGATATGTGCATTTTTATTAATAAGCGGGACGAATTCTTCAGATTCACTTGTAAACGACGCGGATTCAATATCTGAAATCAACAATTTGTTTAATATTAACGGAATTGAACCCGCGTTTAAAAAGACTTTTGTTTCTGACACAATTGCACTGCCAAATGCATTTGAAAACGGTGAAGTCCTGTCTTTTGATATACGATATGGATTTATTGTTGCCGGTTCCGCAAAAATGAAAGTATTTGAGACGAAGGATAAAAACGAAAGACCAATATACCATTTACAAACTACGGCTCGCAGCTCGAGTACTTTTAGTTGGATTTATAAAGTGCGCGATGAAGTGAATTCGTATGTTAACCATAAAAAATTCTATCCTTACCGTTTTGAAAAGAAACTGCGGGAAGGGGGCTATGAAGCTGATTTATTCACGGATTATTTTCCTGAAGATTCTTTAGCAAAGGTTGAGTTTATTCGCTATGATGATGATAAAATTCGTAAAAGAAACAAGTATGAAGTAACTGTGCCGCCATATGTTCAGGACATTCTGTCATCCTTTTATTATATCCGCAGGCAAAAACTGGAAGTTGGAAAATCTGTTTTCCTTTCAAATCATGAAAAGAAAAAAGTGTACAATCTTGAAGTTAAAGTTCATCGAAAAGAAACCATTGAAGTGGAAGCCGGGAAATTTCGCTGTATTGTTGTAGAACCAATTATCCAGGGAGAAGGCTTGTTTATGAAAAAAGGCAATCTGGTAATTTGGTTAACTGATGATGATAAAAAAATTCCGGTGCAAATGACAAGTGAAGTACTTGTAGGCCATATTACCACTGAATTGACGAAAATAGAAGGTGTTAAAGATAGAATTACTGCCAAGCTAAAATAAAATTATTGTCATTGATTACTTCTGTTTCTGACAAAATAGACCACTAAATGAGTTTATGAGACAGAATTTCATATCAGTTCCCGATAGCTTAATGCAAACTCACTCATCTAAATATTTGTTTATAAACTACTTGAATGGTTTTGAACTTTATTGGCATATTGTTTGTTGAATATACAATCAGGTTTAATAAACAAGGTGCCTGAATGGAGAATTTAAATATTAGTTTTCATAAGAATATCACACTACAACAGGCTTACTGTGGTGCATATTTCACAATACAGATTCCCAATGGAGAAATTGTAAAAGTATTTCTTAAACCCGGGACCCCCGATGGCCATGTATTACGTTTAAAAAGATTAGGCAATGTTTCGGATGATGGGCAAAATATGGGTGATGCATTTATTAAATTAAAAATAATAGATCATCCGTT
This sequence comes from Calditrichia bacterium, assembly GCA_020635035.1. GTDB lineage: Bacteria > Calditrichota > Calditrichia > Calditrichales > J004 > JACKAO01. Next base: position 538,828 of record JACKAO010000001.1, on the reverse strand, counting down.
ATATAAACTAAATGGGTTGGATATAAACGCAATATATGTAATTACTCCTGCTGAAGCTCTGATGGGTGCGGTAAAAAAAATACCTGGTCCGGATGGGAAAATATTAGCTTTTAGAATCGCACCAAATTCCAAGACAGGAGATACTGTTATAATTGAAGATGCTGGTTTGAAAAACGGAGATAAAAAAGGGAATATTGTTTTCACTTTGCAAATTGAAAATTTAGAACACTTAAACGAATTCTTTAAAAACTCCTTATTAAACTCACAGGAGACGGTATTTAACTAATTATATTTATGAGAGTTTTCTAATTCGAATTAAAGTAAAAACTGGAATTTTTTAAACAGTTTTCATGTTAAAAAATATGAAAAATTTACAGGAAAATTTTAGCTTATATTTCAAATAACAAAATAACAGGAGATTATATCATGCCTTTTTCATTACCTGATTTACCATATGCTCACGATGCGCTGGAACCACATATTGATACACGTACTATGGAAATCCATCATGGTAAACACCATGCAGCATATGTAAATAACTTAAATGCTGCTTTAGAAGGCCATAACAACTTACAAAATAAAACAATTGAAGAGCTTGTTGCCGGTGTTTCGGCGCTTCCTGCAGGAATTCAAAATGCTGTAAGAAATAATGGCGGTGGCCACTGGAATCATTCATTTTTCTGGAAAGTAATGGGTTCTAATGCCGGTGGAAATCCTTCCGGAGAACTGGCAGATGCAATTAATAAAACATTCGGTTCATTTGATGAATTTAAGACTGCTTTTGCTGCAGCAGGCGGAAGCCGCTTTGGTTCAGGCTGGGCATGGCTTATTGTTAATAAATCCGGTGATTTACAAGTTTGTTCTACTCCTAACCAGGACAATCCTTTGATGGATGTCGCTGAAGTGAAAGGAACACCAATTCTTGGTGTGGATGTTTGGGAACACGCGTATTATCTGAATTATCAAAACAGACGTCCGGATTATTTAAAAGCATTTTTTAATGTTGTAAACTGGGACGCTGTTTCAGAAAATTATAAAAAAGCAAAATAATTTAAAAAATGCTCACTTCGGTGGGCTTTTTTGTTGGTTATTAACTTCAGTAATATTTGCAAATTGAAATTACTAACCTTAAATTTGTCAACTGTTTGAAGTGGGTTTCTGCCCACTTTTTTTGTTATATGGAGTGTTTATGAATCGCGAAGATCAACTTAACAAAATAGTCAGTGACAGATGTTTAGAAATGGGACTATACCTGGTTGATCTGGAAATTAAAGGTGACAAAAACAATCCACTTTTTCTGGTCTTTGCAGACAAGGAAGATGGGATAACGTTAGGAGAATGTGAAAAGCTATCCAGGGCAATTCAGGATGAAATTGATTTTAATGATGATTTTCCTGTCAAGTATAGACTGGATGTTTCATCACCGGGCCTGGATCGTCCTTTAAAAGAAGATTTTCAGTTTAAAAAGAACATAAATAAAAATTTAGATGTTAAAATATCTCACGAAGACTCTGTAAAAAAAATGGTCGGCACTTTGAAAAGCTTTGATAGTGATACACTAAGCTTAGAAGATAGTAAGGGACATGGTTTTATTGTTCAGCGTAAAGATATTTTAGAAGCCAAAGTTAAGTTGCAATGGTAATTATTAGGAGGTAGCAAAGCCTGATGAACGTAGATATTATGGAAGCAATCACTCAGATTGCTAAAGATAAAAAAATCGAAAAAGAAAATCTGCGCGATATGCTTGAAAATATTTTTACAGCCATGATTCAGAAGAAATATGGCTCAGCGGATAATTTTGATGTTATCGTTAATATAGACAAGGGTGATATCGAAATTTATCAGGAAAAAACAGTCGTCGAAGAAGTTGTTGATCCGGTTCGTGAGATCACTCTGGCAGATGCTCTGAAAATTGATGAAGATGCAGAAATCGGTGAAGAGATCGTAGAAGTAATTGATCCGATTCAGTTTGGACGGCGGTTAATTGTATCTGCAAAACAAAATTTAAATCAGCGTATTCGTGATTTTGAAAAAGAAAATCTGCTTGATGAATATCAAAGCCGACTGGGAGAAATTATTATTGGCGATATTCACCAGATTCATAAGCGTGGTATGTATATCAACGTTGATAAAACAGAAGTATTCCTGCCTCGTGAAGAACAAATTTTTAACGAAAGATTGCGCAGGGGAAATACTATACGCTGCTTGATTAAAGAAGTCAGGAATCAGGGCAGAGGTCCGGAAATTATTGTAAGCCGTGCGGATAGAAATTTTCTGATTCGTTTATTTGAACTTGAAGTTCCTGAAATCTATGATGGAATTGTAGAAATTAAAAAAGTAGCCAGAGAAGCAGGTGAAAGATCTAAAATTGCTGTGGAATCAATTGATCGGCGTATTGATCCTGTTGGCGCTTGTGTCGGGATGAAAGGAATCCGCATCCAGGCAATTGTAAAAGAATTGAACAATGAAAAAATTGATGTGATTAATTTTTCATCGGAGCCAGAAATCTACGTGATGCGTGCACTGACTCCTGCAAAGCCGATTAAAGTTATTGTAAATAAAGAAGACAAAATGGCTGTAGCTGTTATTCCTGATGAAATGATGTCTTTGGCTATTGGAAGAAACGGTGTAAATCTGAGACTTGCTTCAGAGTTAACAGACTATCAGATAGAACCAATCAGAGAATCTGAATATAATACTGAAAGTTCAATCGATTATACAACCACAGCAATTGACGACATCGAAGAGTTGGCAGATTCTGTAAAGAAGAAACTGCTTGACGCCGGGTATGAATCAATTAGTGAAATCGGAGAAATAGGTTTGGATGGGCTGAAAGAAATTTCTGGTGTTGGCCCCAAAACCGCAGAAAAAATCTGGGATGTTGTAAAACGATACCTGGATGAAGAAGATGAAGACGAATAAATACGGATAATTTGGAGTATTAATGGCAAACAAATACAAAATCTTTAAGATTTGTAAAGAGCTGAACTTAGGCCATGAAACTATTATTAGTTTTTTGGAACAAAAGGGTATAAAAGTATCCGGTCCAAATTCCGGTGTTGAAGAAGATATCTATTTTGAGATTGTTGAGCGTTTTGCAACAGATAAAGAAAAAGCTGAAAAAATAAGGGAACGCAAAAAAGAATCTGTTCCTGAAGCAGAAAAGACGGAAGATGCTGTTGCTGAAGATACTGCAGAGCAATCTGAGTATATGAAGGCAATTAAAAAATCTATTGAAGACAGGGCAGAAGCACTCACCAAGCCAGAGCCAGTAGAAGAAGTTCCAGAAGAATCGGTATCCGAAGAACCTGAAGCTGAAGAAGAAACCCAGGAAATCGAAACACCTGTTAAAGAACAGATCGAAGAAAAGCCTGAAATTGTTGAGAAAGAGAAAAAGGAAGAACCCGCACCAGCAGCTAAGGATATTGATAAAGTTGAAGCTAAGCCGGCTGAAGAAAAACCTGCAGAAGAAAAGCCTAAACAAAAAGTTTTCGAAAAAATTGATCTTGATGCAGTAGGTTACAAAAAGAAGAAAAAACCAAAAGCAGAAGACGAAAACTTAACTGAAAAAGAAAAAAAGCGGCTTAAAGCTCTTGAAATGATCCGTAAAGATGGCAAAAAGAGTAAGATGGTTAAGCCTGATTTACGTAATGCTTCCCTGGATGCAGACGGTCAGCCACGTCGCAAAAAACCGAAAAAGTCAAAGAGAAAAGAAGTTGATTTAAGAGAAGTTCAGGACACGGTTAAGAAAACATTGGCTTCAATTGATACTAAATCACGCAAGATTAAACGTCATAAAAAGCTTAAAGACGATGAAGATGAGATGGTTGAAGATAACGTAATAGAAGTTACCGAGTTTATTTCAGCCAATGATCTTGCTAACCTGATGGATGTACCTGTCTCAGAAATTATTACAAAATGTCTTGATCTGGGTCTGGTCGTATCCATCAATCAACGGCTTGATATAGACACTATCTCGCTTCTTGCAGAAGAGTACGGATTCAGAGTAGAGCTTTCTAATGTTACGGAATTTGTTGAAGATGAAGAAGAAGCCGAACTCGAAGATAAAGAAGAAGATTTAGAGGCCCGCGCACCAATCGTTACAATTATGGGACATGTTGATCATGGAAAAACATCTCTCTTAGATTATTTGCGGAAAAGTCATATTGTTGAAGGCGAAGCTGGTGGAATTACACAGCACGTTGGTGCTTATGAAGTAAATTATGAAGGCAAAAAAATTACTTTTCTGGATACACCCGGGCACGAAGCTTTTACTGCAATGCGTGCGCGTGGTGCTCAGGTAACCGATATAGTTATTTTGATAATTGCAGCAGATGACGCTGTGATGCCGCAAACTGATGAAGCGCTCGATCACGCAAAAGCTGCAGGTGTGAAAATTGTAATTGCTATTAATAAAGTTGATAAACCAGGCGCTAATTCCGAAAGAATTCGTCAGCAGCTTGCTGAACGTAATGTTTTGGTAGAAGACTGGGGCGGCGAATATCAGTGTGCTGAGATTTCTGCGAAAACAGGAAAGGGTATCCCCGAACTTCTTGAAAAAGTTCTTTTAGAAGCTGAAATGCTTGATTTACGTTCCAACCCAAGCAGAATGGCAATAGGACATGTAATTGAATCGCGCCTGGATAAAGGAAAAGGAGCCATAGCTACTGTTCTGGTTGAGTCCGGCACTTTAAAAGTGGGTGATAATTTTGTTGCCGGTCAATTTAGCGGAAAAGTACGTGCGTTATTAAATGAACGGGATGAACGTCTTGAAGAAGTTAAACCAGGACAACCGGCACTGGTCGTTGGTTTTATGGGTGTACCGCAGGCAGGGGACAAGTTTACAGTTAAAAAAGATGAAAAAATTGTTCGTGATATTTCAACAAAGCGCCAGCAGTTAAAACGCGAACAGGATGCAAAAAAACATAAACACAAAACTCTTGCGCAAATTTCTGAACAAATTTTACGCGGAGAAGCCCAGGAATTAAATATTCTTGTGAAAGCGGATGTGGATGGCTCTGCCGAAGCTTTAGCAGATGCATTGATAAAACTTAATACAAACGAAGTGCAGGTAAATGTTGTTCGAAAAGCTGTGGGACCAATTTCTGAGAGTGATGTTCTGTTAGCCGCTGCATCTGAAGCAGTTATCATTGGTTTTCATGTCAGATCGAATGCGAAAGCAAAAGAGCTTGCTGTAAAGGAAGAAGTTGATATCAGGCTTTATAAAGTCGTTTATGACGCAATAAATGATATCAAGCTCGCTCTAGAAGGTATGCTGAAACCACATGAAGAAGAAGTTGTAATCGGTCAGATTGAAGTGCGTGAGATATTCAAAATTTCAAGGCTAGGAGTTATTGCCGGCTGCTATGTGCTTAATGGAAAAATTAACAGAAACAACCGTGTCCGTCTGATTCGGGATGATGTGGAAGTTTATACAGGTAATCTTGCTTCTCTGAAGCGTTTTAAGGATGATGTAAAAGAAGTTAATTCCGGCTTTGAATGCGGTATTCAGATAGAAAACTATAATGATCTTAAAGTAGGTGATATCATAGAACCGTTTGAAGTAACACACACCAAGCGTACTTTGGAAAATGCATGATCGTTGGTTTGCTGGAAATAGAGATACTAATTCCGGGTAGTGAATCTTTAAAAGATAAAAGAATCGTGATAAAATCAATTAAGGATTTAATCTCAAAAAAGTTTAACGCAAGTGTAGCAGAGATTGATTTTTTAGATAAATGGCAGAGGTCGCTTATTGCCTTTGCCGTAGTTTCAAATAGTAAAAGTTTTACAGAAGATGTTCTGCAAAAAATATTTCATCAACTTGATAAAGACCAAAGGTTTGAGATTTGCAGACAAAGGTTTGAATATAAATAATGGCTGGTAGCAGACGGCTGGTTAAATTTGCCGGCAATTTAAAAAAAGAAATCAGTTCTATCATCGAATTAAAGGTTAAAGATCCCGAAAAAGGATTTTTGACTATTAATGCAGTTCGTGTCTCGCCTGACCTGAAAATAGCGAATGTCTATTACACTGTTCTTGGTGATGAAGAACAGCGTTCTAAAAGCCAAAAAGTACTTGAACGTTCAAGCGGTTTTATCAGAAATGAATTAAAACCGAGCATTAAGTCACGCTGGTTGCCTGAGCTTAGGTTTTTTTATGACGACAGCGTTGATCATGCTGCAAAAATAGATTCATTAATACGAAAGATTCATGAAAATTCCGATCCTGAAAAAGGATAATGTTCTTTTAAAAGATTCATTGGAAACAGGTTTTTTAGTTCTGGTTAATAAGCCTGCAGGTTGGACGTCGTTTGATGTGTGCCGAAAGATAAGAAACATCGTGCATATTAAAAAGGTTGGACATGCCGGCACTCTGGATCCCTTTGCGACTGGATTAATGATTTTAGGAGTTGGTAAGGGCACTAAGACGATGTCAGATTTTTTACAGAGCTCAAAAGTATATGACGCGGTTATTCAATTTGGGTTTTCGACAGATACCTATGACATAACCGGTCAGAAAATAGCAGAGAAATCTGAATTCATCCTTGAGCAAGACTTGTTATGCAGGCACATTAAATCAACAATTGGTGCTTATGATCAAATCCCACCAATGTACAGTGCTAAAAAAGTAAATGGAAAAGCGCTTTACAAATATGCTCGTAATGGAATTGAAGTTGAGCGAAAACCGGTGACAGTTCAGATATTTGATGTGAATTTAAAGTCGTGGGAAAAACCGCTTTTAAACCTAAGAATGCATGTTTCCAAAGGAACATATATAAGAAGCTATGCTCATGATCTTGGAGAATCTTTAAAAGTACCCGCTGTATTAAAAGAGCTGAAACGGATCGCAATTGGCGATATGAAAATTGAAGAAAGTTTTACGATAGAAGAATTTATAGAATTCTGGAAAAAAATTGCTGCCTGATATGGAGATAATTTACGGGCTTGATAAAGTACAAAACAGCAACGATTCAGTAATAACACTGGGAACTTTTGATGGGCTGCATCTTGGGCACAGAAAAATAATAGATAAAGTTCTTGAAACATCAGATGAACTGAAACTTGAGAGTGTTCTGCTGACCTTTGAACCGCATCCGAGAGTGGTTTTACACAAAGCCAATCAGAAGCAGGCACAATTACTTTCAACGATAGATGAAAAGCTTCAAATAGTTGAAACTGCAGGAATAGATAAATTAGTCGTTATTGAGTTTAATCAGGATTTTGCAGCAAATTCGTACGTTGATTTTGTTGAAAATTACCTGATTAAAAAACTTAAAATGAAACAATTGATTGTTGGCTATGATCATGCTTTTGGTAAAGACAGAGAAGGTAATTTTGAAAGCCTATCTCTTTTGGCAAAAAGGGATGGTTTCGGAATATATCAGGTTGAACCTTTGTTGGTTGGAGATCAGACAATCAGCAGTTCTTTGATACGTAATTTACTCTTTAACGGGCAGGTAAAAGATGCGGCAGATTTTTTAGGACGGCATTACCAAATTTCGGGAAAAGTTGTTCCCGGTGATGGAAGAGGAAAAAACTTATCTTTCCCTACTGCAAATATTGAACCTGATAACCCGCATAAAATTGTACCAAAACATGGTGTATATGCAGTAGATGTTGTTGTGGAAGGTACCAGAAAAAAAGCAATGATGAATATTGGTAACCGCCCAACATTCGCGTTATCAGGATATGCGATGGAAGTCAATATCTTTGATTGGGATAAAGATATTTATGGTAAAACTATCACAGTATTTTTTAAACAAAGATTGAGAGATGAGAAAAAATTTTCATCGGTTGATGAACTGATTGAACAGTTGAAATCAGATAAAAAACTAAGCTTACAAATATAATTTTTTTGGAGGAAAAAATGGCATTAACAAATGCTCAAAGACAGGAAATCGTTAAAAAATACGGTGAGAACGACAAAGACACCGGTAAGGCAGAAGTTCAGGTAGCGTTGTTAACTGAAAGAATTTCTTATTTAACGGAACACCTTAAAACACACAAAAAAGACCATCATTCACGTCGCGGTTTATTAAAACTTGTTGGTCAAAGAAGAAGATTATTAAGATATTTAACCAAAGTCGATATTATGCGCTATCGTGCGGTAATAAAGGAACTTGAAATTCGAAGATAAGACGGCATTTTGCCTGGAGGATAAATGATAGTAAGAAAATCAATTGAAATTAATGGAAAAACTTTAACACTTGAAACCGGACGTATGGCAAAACAGGCAAACGGGGCTGTTCTTGTCACTTACAGCGATACTTCCGTACTGGTGACGGCTGTTGCATCAGACGAGGCACGGGAAGGTCAGGACTTCTTTCCTTTAAGTGTTGAATATAGAGAAAAATACTACGCAACCGGCCGCATTCCCGGTGGTTTTATAAAAAGAGAAGGTCGTCCAAGTGATAAGGAGATTCTCTCTGCACGACTGATAGACAGACCGATAAGACCTTTGTTTCCTGATGATTTTATGAATGAAACACAGGTTATTGCCAGTGTACTCTCTATGGACAAAGAAAATGATGCGGACGTTCTTGCCGGACTGGGTGCATCTGCTGCATTAGGAATCTCAGATATACCCTTTAATGGAATTATTGCGAGTGTGCGTATAGCCCGGGTTGATGGTAATTTTATTATTTATCCTACTATTTCTGAATTGCACAACGCTGATATAGAATTAATCGTTGCCGGTTCAGAAGATTCTATTATGATGGTAGAGGGTGAAGCAAAAGAAGTATCAGAAGCTGAATTACAGGATGCGATCGCTCATGCTCATGAAGCCATTCGAAAATTAGTGCTTCTGCAAAAAGAATTATTTGCAGAAGTAACAGTTGAAAAAAGAGAAGTAGTTGCTAAAGAATATCCCGAAGGACTTGAAGAAAAAGTTAAATCTTTCTCTCAATCTAAAGTTGCTGAAGCAGTAAAAATAACAGAAAAGAAGGAGCGCCGTCAAGCTTTAAAGGATATTGCAAAATCTCTTATTGATGAATTAGCAGACGAGTACCCTGAATCAGAATCCGACATAAAAACATTACTGCATGACATTGAGAAAAAAGAAGTACGTTCAATGATTCTCAATTCAAAAAAGAGATTAGATGGCCGTGGCTTAACAGATGTACGGGAAATCACCTGCGAAATAGGTGTCTTGCCGCGTACACATGGTTCTGCGTTATTTACCCGCGGGCAGACACAGTCATTAGGTGTTGTTACATTAGGCAGTAAGTCTGATGAACAGATAATTGACGGGATTGAAGGTGAATCTAAAAAAGATTACATGCTTCATTATAACTTTCCTCCTTTTTCAACCGGAGAAGCAAAGCCAATACGTGGTGTAAGCCGCCGTGAAGTTGGACATGGTAATCTTGCAGAACGTGCAATTAAACCTGTTATTCCGATGGATGGTTCTTTTCCATATACAGTACGAATTGTATCAGAAGTTTTGGAATCGAATGGATCATCATCCATGGCAACAGTTTGTTCCGGGTCACTTTCATTGATGGATGCCGGTGTACCGGTTAAAAGCGCTGTTGCAGGCATCGCTATGGGATTGATCAAAGAAGGTGATGAAATTGCTATTTTATCGGACATTCTTGGAGACGAAGATCATTTAGGTGATATGGATTTTAAAGTAGCCGGTACGCGCAATGGCATAACAGCAGTGCAGATGGATATTAAAATAGAAGGTATTTCAAGTGAGATTATGGCAAATGCGCTGGCACAGGCGCATCAGGGCCGTATGCATATAATGGACATCATGGATAAGACGATATCTGAACCGAGAAGTGAAATGAGTCCTTATGCTCCAAAGATATTCTATTTTAAAATTGATGTAGATCAGATTGGTACAGTCATCGGACCCGGTGGGAAAACCATTCGACATATCATTGAACAAACAGATGTTCAGATCGATATTGAAGAAGATGGCACAGTTGTTATTGCGTCACCGGCAGCTGAATCAGCAGATAAAGCAAAATTTATGATTGAACAACTTACTGAAAAGCCCCAGCTTGGCAAAGCATATAAAGGCAAAGCTAAAAGAGTTAAAGATTTTGGTGTTTTTGTTGAATTTCTGCCAGGAAAAGAAGGAATGGTTCACATTTCAGAACTTGATGTAAATCGCACAAATAAAGTTACAGATGTTGTTAAAGAAGGCGATGAAATAGATGTTGTTATCAAAACTATTGCTCCTGACGGAAAAATAGCACTCAGCCGCAAAATGTTTTTGCAGCAGCAAGAGAAAAAAGAAAACACCATTTAATTTTTCATGTCACTAACTGCGACCGTATCTGAAGTGCAAAAAACAAAGCTTCAGAATGGATTAACAATTGTCAGCGAAAAAATCCCCACCTATCGCTCTGTTGCGATAGGTGTTTGGATTAAAGCTGGAAGCCGCTATGAGTCCCACCTTCAAAAAGGCCTTGCACATTTCATTGAACATATGGTTTTTAAAGGAACAAAATCCAGAACAGCACTGGAAATTGCCTCCTTATTAGAAAAATATGGTGGCCAGCTTAATGCTTTTACCGGAAAAGAAGAAACCTGCTTTTATCTTCATACTATTGATTCCCATCTGGATGAAGGTGTAGAAATTCTGGCTGATATGGTATGTAACCCAAGTTTTACTGAAAATGATATAAAACTTGAAAGACAAGTTGTTTTGGAAGAAATATCAGCGGTTTATGATGCTCCGGAAGAATACATTTTTGATTTATTCCAGGAAAAAATATTTGCAGATCAGCCCATGGGATATCCTATACTTGGGGATCGTGAATCTGTTAAAAAATTTAACAGAAATTCTGTTAAAGAATTTTGGAAAGAATATTATCAACCCAGTAATATTATCCTGAGTGTTACCGGCAATGTAGATCATAATACTTTGACCGACATGGCGGAAAAGTACTTTGTCTTTGACTCTGAAACCAGTATCAAATCCTGCGAAAAAGCTTCTCCATTAGAGAGAAACTTTTTTGTATTAAACCGTCCTGTTGCGCAGACACATATTTGTATGGGCAATAAATCTGCATCGTATTATGATGAAAATCGATATGATTTTATGGCCATAAGTACGTATCTTGGAGAAGGCTTAAGTTCCAGGTTATTTCAGGTTCTCAGGGAGAAATATGGTTATGCCTATTCCGTTTATTCATTCCTGGATTTTTATATGGATACAGGTGTTTTAGGGTTTTATATAGGGACAGATCCATCAAATAAAAATAAAGCAATGGAAGTTCTTTTTGCAGAGTTTGAGAAGTTTCGTGCCAGAATGCCTGAGCAGGAAGTTATTAATATGATTAAAGATCAATTAATCGGGCGATTTTTGCTTTCTTTGGAAAGCACCTACAAAAGAATGGTACGTCTTGCGAAAAATGAGATGTATTTTGGAAAATATATTGATTCGGAAGCTGTAATACATTCTATTGAAAAGATATCAGCGCAATCGGTATTTAATGCAGCACAAACTTTTTTTGATAGAGATAAATTTACTACTGTGGTAATCACTCCGGGTAAAAACTGATGCTAAAAGTCGGGATATTAAAAGAAATAAAAAACTTTGAAAGCCGCGTGGGGATTTGTCCTGAAGGAGTAAGGTTACTCGTAGATTCAGGCGTTGAAGTTTTTGTAGAAAGCGGGGCAGGTGAAGGAAGCCGTTTCCCGGACGACTTATATTCTCAAGCCGGGGCTACTGTTGTCCCTTCAGCAGAAAAACTGATGCGAAATGCTGAACTTTTAGTAAAAGTTTTGCCGTTAACTCCTGTTGAAGCCGAACTCTTGAGTGATTCACATCTGGTGTTTTCTTTGCTCAAATTAAATCCGAGCGGCGATCGATTAAAATCATTGATGGAAATGCAAACCGTCTATTTTGCTGCAGATTTCCTTGAAGATGAGCAGGGAAGACATCCGGTTCTTGAAGCAATAAGTGAAGTCTCAGGCAGGATGGCGGTCCATATTGCTGCAAACCTGTTATCTGTGTCGCATCAGGGAAAAGGCATACTGCTCTCCGGGGCCGAACTAATTGCACCCGCAAATGTAACAATTGTTGGAGCGGGGATGATTGGAAGAGTTGCAGCAATCCAGGCATGGACCAACGGTGCAAATGTTAATGTTTTGTCTCTTAAGCCTGAAAATATGACTCAGTATAATATTGTCAGAGATGGGCTTTCACTAAAAGAATACAGCGATAAGAATCTGTCTGACCTGCTTCCATCAACTGATATTTTAATTGTTTCAGTCTATTTTTTAAAAGCTTCCGATATTAATGTAAAAATCACAAAAGAGATGATTTCGATGCTTAAACCGGGAAGTGTTGTAATTGATTTATCCATTGAACAAAATCCGGTTATTGAAACTTCTCATGTCACTAATATAGCACAACCTACGTTTATTGCAGAAGATATTATTCACTATTGTGTACCGAACATAACAGCAACCGTTCCTGTTACGACCAGCAAAATTTATTCTAAAAAGATTATCCCATTTATTGAAATTCTTGCGAAAAACGGGCTAAAGAATGCCCTAAACCTTTCTCCTGAATTATTATCAGCAATGGCCGTATATAAAGGTAAAATAACAAACCGCCATCTTGCGGATCGCTTCAATCATACGTTTTACAATATTTTTGATCTTCTTGAACTAAATATTTGAGAAAAATGCTGCCGCAAAACTTACCTATTCTTAATTATCATAAAATAGACAATAAACCTGATGTGGGTATTACGACACGTCACCCGGATGATTTTATAAAAGATCTGGCTATTTTAAAACAGCAAGGTTTTAATAGTATTAATTTTAAGCATTTAAAAGAAAATAAACTGCCAAAAAAACCTGTACTGATCTCTTTTGATGATGCTTATGAATCATTTTATTCAGAAGCATTTCCCATATTAAAAGAATTTCAAATGACTGCTGTCGTTTTCGTTCCTGTTAATTTTATCGGGAAGTTTAATACCTGGGATGTTCAGATAGGAAGAAAAAAATACAGGCATATGAATGAGTCTCAACTTATCGAAATTTCAAAATCTGGATTTGAAATTGGATCACATTCATTAACCCACAGAAGCCTTACATTTCTGGATGAAAAATCATTAATCAGCGAAATCAAAACAAGTAAAGAAGTTTTACAGGACATCACAGGTGAAAACATAATAAGCTTTAGTTATCCTTTTGGTTTATTAAATAATCGTGTAATTAAGTATGTGCAAGAACATTATGCCTATGCTGTGCAATTAATAAAATTTAAACAGCAGTTAAATGGAACCAGCTTGTATAGCATCCCCAGAATTAATATCTATAGAATGGATTCAGAAAAAGCTTTTATTAAAAAGCTGGATTTTAGAAACAACACAGGGTTGGTTTTTAAAAATAAACTAATTCAATCAGGGTCCTGGGCAACGGTTTTGTTACAGCAGTTTAAAAACTTTAACAGGTACAATTGATATGAAGCGCTGGATTCCTTTCATACTGATGATTTCGATTGCCTTATTTACGCTGTTATATATGGTCTTTTATGGCGGGAATGAACCGTATGTCCCTAAAACAGATTCTCCGGAAATTATATATCAGCAAGCCTGTGCCCATTGCCATGGGGATAATGGAGAAGGCAGCGGATTATTATATCCTGCTTTTAGTGATGATGCGTATAATTTGCCGGAAATAAAAGAAAAAATTACTCAAGGAACATGGCTTATGCCCGGATTTGAGAATATAAAAGGTGACACGCTGAATAGTTTGGCTGACTTTATATTAGAACGGGGTTACAGCAAAGAAAAACAATAAATAAATTAAATTAACAAAAGTTTTGACCGCTTTTAAATACACTGATTTTAAGGGGGAATATAAACATGCGTATTGTTACTCGTGGTGATTTTGATAGTCTGATTAGTTCTGTCCTTTTAAATACTACGCATGAAATAGAAGATGTACTGATAGTGCATCCTGTTAATATATTAGAAAATCGAATTGATATATCAGAAAATGATATCCTTGCCAATGTTCCTTATCATCCGGATTGTGGATACTGGTTTGATCATCATGTAAATGAAGTTAAAATGGCTGAAAAAACAAATTTTAAAGGCCATTTTAGTATTGCACCGAGTTGTTCCCGAGTGATATATAATTATTATAACAATACCGATAATATAGAACGTTTTGCAACGGTTGTTAATGTTGCTGATAAAATAGATACGGCTCAATTCAGTATTGAAGATATTAAAAATCCCCGTGGTTGGTTTATTATTGATCGCACTCTTCATGCTTTTGATTCGAAGGGCAGGCTCGGAAATTATCGTGAATATTTCATTAAACTAATACATTGGATATCAAACTATTCACTTAGTGAAATCCTGCTGGCTGATGATGTGCAACAGAGAATTGAACATGTTCGAAGCGAACATAAACTATTTGTTCAGGCACTTGGCGAATGTTCTTATATTGACAATAATATTATTATAACTGATTCAAGAAAAATGCGCTATTTCCCAAACGGAAACAGGTATCTCATATATACTCTTTATCCACAACAGAATGTATCTGTGAGTATTTTTAACCGCAGGGATACAGACTACTCTGTTATTTTTGTGGGGCATAACATTTTTAACCGCACCTGCCAGACGGATGTAAATGAACTGTTAAAAAAATTCCAAGGAAGTGGAAGAACTACTGCAGGCACCTGCGTTGTTCCACAAAATAAAGCAGATGATTTTCTCCACAAAATTATAGACGCACTTCGTGAACCAAAAGAATAAGTATGAATTTGAATAATATTTTTATGCGTAATCAACTTTTTGCTTAAATAAATTATGTCTTTTTGTGTAGTCTGTAAAAAATTTAAACTATTGACTTGATGAGATAATAAAAGTAAATTTTGGCTCATTTTTTATGAAGGAGGTCTAGGTATGAAGAAGCTATTACTATTACTTTTTGTCTTAGGGTTGATTTCTTGTGGCGGACAGAAACAGGAAGAAGCACCGGCTGTTCAGGAAACAGCCCCTGAATCAGTTATGCCGGCAGATACAGCTGCTGTTGATACAATGGCAACCGAAGTACAAGAACAAGTACAGGAATAAATTCTTAAGTAACTAAAAAAGGCGGCTTAATGGCCGCCTTTTCTTTTTCTGCAATACTGTCTTATTTGCCTTTCTTTATAGTAATATCACCGTTTATTGTTGATATTCTTATTAAATTTTTTCCACCATTTATCTCACCGGTTCCTGAAATAACTTTTCTGGGATCACCGTCATTATAATTCCAGTCTTTATCTTCATCAATCTTTATCGGAAAATCACTGATTATTTTAAAATCCTGACTGCTCCGTCTGGTGTAAGTTAAGCGTATATCAAAATCGGCAGAAATACCATCAGGTAATGTTAAAAGAATATCACCACCCATTGAACTTAAATTAACATCACGGCGACCTTTTGATGGATTTCCGGTCATATTAACAATAACATCACCACCCATTGTCGTTGCTTTAACCCAGCCATCAATGTCTTCTATTTCAATTGTACCACCCATGGTGTTAGCTTTTACAAATTCGGCTGCTTTATTTACATGAATATTACCACCCATAGTTGAAACATCTGCTCCGGATAAAGCTTCATCCACATTAATTTCGCCACCCATTGTTGAAATTGTTACTGCTTTGCCACTGGATATCTTGCCATCGCGACTTTTAACATTTTTATATATAACATTTCCACCCATAGATGAACCATCAACATCTCCAATGACATCGGCAAAAAGAACTTCACCGCCCATAGTGCTTACTTTTCCATCAACATCGGAATCTCGAAGTTCAATACTTCCACCCATCGTTGAAAATTTTACTTTACCTTTGAGATTTTTTAATGAAATCTTACCTCCCATAGTTTCGCCATCCAGCTTTCCTTCCACTCCATTAACAGATAAAGGTCCGCCCATTGTTGACAGCTTTATATTGTATTTAGAAGGTACTTTGATTTCAAGATCAAGACGCTCATTACTGTTTCTTTCGGCTCCGCCATTTACAGTTACATCATTCCCGTGCTGATCGATATCAATCCAAACATCTTCATCCAATTCCCGGCCTTTAAAATTAACAATTATTTCAACCTGGTCCTTGCTCCAGCCGCTTACATGTATCGCTCCGCCAATGTTGATATCTACGTCAAGATAGCCACCAGGTTTTACGTCAAATTGCCGCTTCATTTCGCCGGCGCTTAAAATGGTAGCAACTGCTAAAAATAACATCACATATTTAAGATTTTTCATAATTGGTCTCCTAGTAAAATTTGAATTCGATTATTTTAAAGTTCTCTCTTCCTGGTTTATTTGTTGTAATTTTTCAAAAACAGCGCTGTTTTTGAGATAATCTTCATTGTTTAGTTCCTGGAACATTGAAGATACTTCAATATTGTTGTTACTTAAATAATCAACAGCTGCCAGGCGCATGTAAGTCGATTCTTCATTCTTTAAAACTTTCAATAAAGCATCTTGAGTATCTCTATCATTAGGGTAGCGGATCAAGCTGAACAGGCTTTTCTGCCTGACAACTACGTTATTGTCGTTCAGCATTGTAAGTATTAGAGCCTGTTTAATTTTAGGATCCATGATAGACTGGGTGGCATCAATGTTCCTAAGACGTTGTGATTCAGTTTGAGAGTTTAAAAGAGATTGAGCCAGAACTTCTTTGACCAAAGGGTCGTCTTTTGATCCTTGCATTTCAATATGCCTCGACACATCAAAATTTACACTGATTTGTCCGTCGGAATTTTCCTTAAATGTTGCGTTACTGAAGATAAATGGTGAGTTATAACTGCCGGCAATTGTTTCGGATTTCATGGCGGTCAGTTTAATATCATCAATGAATGCGGATGGTTGTGTATTTCGGTTAAGGAAAAATCCGGCAACAAACATTATCACCGCGAATGAATAACTGAAAGCTGGTTTTTTGATTAAAAGGCCAAAATTGCTGAAAACTGAAAAAGAGCTCTTCTCTTTCTTTCGTAACTCTTTATGCTGAATCTTATTCAGAGTTATAGCACGCATTTTTTCAAACTCTTTTTTATCTGCATTTTCAAATTGAAAATCTTTGTCAGTAAGAATTGAGTGGACTTCCAGAATGTCCCTGATACTGTTATCATCTTTTGAGAAAGACTTTAAAAGAGAAATCTCTGCATCTGATATTTCTCCTGATATGTATTTTTTGATAAGCTGTTCCTGCAACTTTCTGATATTCATTTTTACCTCTGACTATTTTGCAGTTGAAGAGAAGTTTTTAGTTTCCTTAGGCTCCTGAAAAGCATATTTTTAACAACCCCTTCACTGCATTGTAAAGTTTGAGCGATCTCTTTTATTGGCATATCTTCAAAGTATCTTAAAACCACAGCCAGTCGGTACCGGGTGTTAAGGTTGTACAAGCTTTTAATTAATTCTGACTTATGCTCTTTTGCCAGGAATTCATCCTCGTTTGATGGCGCTTGTATTAAAAAATCTGTTTCATTGTCAATAGAAGCATGTGTTTGAAGGTGTCTGTTTTTTTTCACCCAATCTACTCCTTCATTATAAGTAATTTTAATAATCCAGGATTTGAAAAGCCGATCATCTCGCAGCTTATTGATCTTTTGAAATACTTTAAGGAAAACTTCCTGGCTGATATCCAAAGCATTTTCTTTGCTTCTGCCAAATCCGTAACTGATTTTATAAACAAGTTTTTCATATTTTTGCATCAATGAATCAAATGCTGTTAAATCACCATTTTTAGTAAGTTTTATTAACTCAAAGTCATTATCATTCAATTTTGCCTCCTGATATAGTAGACATAAAAGTTTACAAAAAGTTAGCATGATTTTTTATTTTTCTTGAAGTGATTTATTATTTTATCTTAAATGACTTAAAGACAAGGGGAATTATGAAAAAAATTATTATCCTTTTAGGATTGTTTATGTATACGACAACCGTAGCTCAAACAAATTTCAGTGAAATAAATAAACTCATCGATAAGGGAGAGTTTTCTGAAGCACAGAAACTGATCAATATTAAAATTGGGGAAGGAGATATAGACGAAGACGAAATCTACAACCTTCGTTTTAAGGAAGATGTTCTTAACAGGATCAGGATGGATTTTTCACGGGATGAAGAATATGTTAAGAATGCTTTAAAAAAGTATTTTCCTGATTTATCGGAAGAACAAATAAAAGAATGGGAAGAATCCAATCAATTGGAAATGAAAATTATTGATGGTAAAAAAATGTATTTCAGAAATGCTGTTCCCAACCTATTCCGAAAAAATCCGACGGCAAACAAGATAAAACAATTGAAAGATGGTTCAGATAAAAGCAGTCTAGAAAAGTTTCTCGAGTCCTATTTACCTGATGTAGTAAAAGCAGCACAGGACTCGTCCAAAATTTTCGTTAGTCCCAAGAACTTAAAAATTACATATAGTTTATCTGTTAAACCGGACAAAGTTAAAGATGGTGAAGTAGTGCGCGCCTGGCTGCCGTTCCCCAGAACGGACAATAAACGAATTAGTAACTTGAAACTTATTTCTGTAAGTAATCCTGAATATATAATTGCCCCTGATAAATATGTTCACAAAAGCATATATCTTGAAGAAAAGGCACAACAGGGTAAGCCGGTTGTTTTTAGTTACAGTGCTGAATACACTGCGTTTAATGAAGTAAATAAGATTGATTTAAATATAAGGCCAGATTATTCAGCAGATAACTTACTTTTCAAAGAGTACACTTCTGAACGTGAAACTCATATAATTTTCACAGATGCGATAAAAATGCTTTCCAAAAAGATTGTAGGTGATGAAAAAAATCTACTTAAAAAAGCAAAGCTGATTTACCTATGGATAGGTAAAAATATTCCATGGACAAGTGCACTGGAATATTCCACCATTCAAAATATACCTATGTATTGTGTGGAAAACGGCCGCGGTGATTGTGGTATAAAAGCTATGTTATTCATAACGCTATGCAGGTACAATGGTATCCCTGCAAAATGGCAAAGCGGTTGGTTTATATATCCGGACAATATGAATCTACATGACTGGGCTGAGATTTATATCCCCGTAAAAGGCTGGATACCGGTCGATCCTGATTTTAACAATCAACAAATTGCTGAAAAAACCGCAAGTGAATTTTTCTTTGGCAGCACTGATGCATACAGGTTAATAATTAATGAAGACTTTTCAGGAGCATTCTATCCGGCAAAGACTTATCCCAGAAGCGAGACTGTTGATTTTCAACGTGGAGAAGTCGAATGGAAAGGCGGCAACCTGTATTTTAATGACTGGAACTATGATATGGAAGTTGAATATATCGACTAATCAATATGAACTATCGTCAATTTGGGAAGACCGATCTCCAACTCTCGGAAACAGGTTTTGGAGCATGGGCTATTGGTGGAAAAAGCTATGGCAAAGTAGATAAAAAAGAGTCTCTGGCTGCACTTGCCAAAGCTGAAGAGTTAGGTTGTAATTTTATTGATACTGCTCCTGTTTATGGAAATTCTGAAATTGTATTGGGAGAATTCTTAAAAGGCAGACGAAACAAGTGGTTAATTGCTACAAAATACTCAGGTGGAAGTAAAAACCTGCCCGAATCTGCAGAAGAACAATTAAAAAGATTACAAACAGACGTTATTGATCTCTATCAAATCCATTGGGTTCCCAGAGAACAAGAGTTTTATAATGATCTTTATAAGTTGAAAAAACAAGGTAAGATCAGGTATTGCGGAGTGTCTCTATATAATGCTTCGGATATTGATTTTGTACTGGATAATAATCTTGTAGACGGTTTTCAGGTACCCTTTAGTTTATTGGATCCTTTTCCATTTTTAAAGCGTCTTGATAAAATAATCGAGCACAACCCGGGTGTTATTATAAGGTCTGCCCTTAAAATGGGTTTTTTAAGCGGGAAATTTAATGCTGAGACAGTCTTCAAGGATTCTGATGATCAACGTTCAAAACTCACAGTTAATGAAATAAATAAACTTCTTTCGTCTGTTGGGCATTTCGATTTTTTAAAAGAGATTTTCAATTCTCATGTTATTGCTGCCGCTGCATATCCATTATCTTTTAGTGCAACATCCACACTTATTTTAGGAACGAAAACAGTGGAACAGGCTATGCTTAACTTTGGACAAATCCCGGGACAACGGCTTTCCGATGCAATGCTGACCAGGATCAAAAACGTACAACATGAACTGGGTCTTTGGAAAAAACAAAGTTATATTGATTTTCTAAGCACCGTAAAACAATATTTCAAAAAATTGTGGTTTTAATTTATCCAGTAAAAGTGAAAATCATCATTTATAAAAAAATATTAATTGCAGGTAAAAATTGTCCGATTAGGCTTATAAACTAAAAATATCATAGTGACTATAAAAAATACTCGTCCTATATGATTGCTATTAATGTTGATTCTGCCAAGAATACCATTCTTGTAAAAATTGCCGGGGCTATTTCTGCGGAGCAAACAACAAAAGCTGTTATAAAACTATTCGAAGTTGCACCGAAGATGAAAGAAAATTTCAGTGTAATTAATGATATTTCAGGATTGTTAACAATTTCAGCTGATCAATCAGAAACATTGAATAAAGTAAATCAGAAATTATTGAATACTTATAAAATCAATAAAATTATTCGTGTCGTTGGCAAGTCCCGTGATGTACTTATCCAATTATCGGTCTCCGATAAGAGAACAGGCCTTAAAAATGTTATTTACGTTCCTACAATGAAAGAAGCAATTCAACTCCTTTAGATAAAAGCCACTATTTGTCTGCAAACTTACTTTCCTGATACCTATTTTTCTTTTAAGTTAAATGTTTTAACAAACACAAAAGTAATGGATAAATTTAAACTTATTTCATCGTATAAACCGCAGGGAGATCAGCCACAGGCAATCAGTGAGCTCGTTGCAGGCTTAAAGCGTAACGAACAATTTCAAACATTGCTGGGAGTTACCGGAAGCGGTAAAACCTTTACCATGGCAAATATTATTGCTGAAGTTAATCGCCCAACCCTTATTATTTCGCACAACAAAACATTAGCAGCACAACTTTATGGAGAATTTAAAAGTTTTTTCCCGGAAAATGCCGTTGAATT
Source organism: Calditrichia bacterium (assembly GCA_020635035.1). Lineage (GTDB taxonomy): Bacteria > Calditrichota > Calditrichia > Calditrichales > J004 > JACKAO01. The sequence goes on along the minus strand of JACKAO010000001.1, from coordinate 517,732 downwards.
TTTTATAAGTTACTATGATTATTATCAGCCCGAAGCTTATATCCCGTCGACAGATACATATATTGAAAAAGACTCATCTGTAAATGATGAAATTGACAGACTCCGCTTAAAAGCTACAAGTTCTCTTCTGGCACGCCGCGATGTTATTGTTATCGCCAGTGTCAGCTGTATTTATGGAATTGGTTCACCTTCAGATTACCAGGATATGCTGGTAATGTTTAACAAAGGGCAGATGATCAACCGGCAGGATTTTCTTATGCAGCTTGTTGATATCCAGTACAACCGAAATGATTTTGATTTTCAACGCGGTACCTTCCGGGTAAGGGGGGATACTATAGATGTTTTCCCGGCTTATGAAGAATTTGCCTATCGGCTTGAATTTTTTGGAAATGAAATTGATCGGATCCAGGTTATCGATCCCTTTGATGGAAAGGTGCGCCATGAAGTGGAAAAAGCTATCGTTTTCCCGGCAAAGCACTTTGTTACTACCGCGGAAAAAATGGAGATGGCCCGCAAAACAATCCGGGAAGAGCTGAAACTGCAGCTTGAAAAATTTAGAAATGAAGGAAAACTGCTTGAAGCACAACGGCTTGAAATGCGCACAAATTTTGACCTGGAAATGATGGAAGAAATCGGATACTGTAATGGTATTGAGAATTACTCCCGGCATATTTCAGGCAGGTCTGCAGGTCAGCCGCCGTATACTCTGATGGATTTTTTCCCGGATGATTTTTTAATGTTCGTTGATGAATCTCATCAATCATTTCCGCAGATACGCGCTATGTATAACGGCGACCGTTCAAGGAAAGAGATGCTTGTTTCACATGGATTCAGATTGCCCAGTGCGCTGGATAACCGACCGTTGAAATTTGATGAGTTTGAACAGCACATTAACCAGGTTATCAGTGTTTCCGCGACACCCGCAGAGTACGAGCTTAATAAAAGCGGTGGATCATTTTCTGAACAGGTTATCCGTCCAACGGGACTGATTGATCCTGAAATTGAAGTTCGTCCAGTAGCCACACAGATTGATGATCTGATCGATGAAGTAAAAGAGCGTGTAAAAAAAGGAGAACGCGCATTAATTACAACACTTACGAAGCGTATGTCTGAAGATCTTGCTGATTATCTGAATGCAGCAGGTATCAGAGTGCGTTATATTCATTCCGAGATTGATGCCCTGGAAAGAGTGAGCATTCTGCGTGAGTTGCGTTTAGCTGAGTTTGATGCTCTGGTCGGTATAAATTTATTACGCGAAGGTCTGGATTTACCGGAAGTTTCCCTTGTTGCCATTCTGGATGCAGACAAAGAAGGTTTTCTGCGCTCTTATGTATCGTTGATGCAGACTGCAGGAAGAGCTGCCCGAAATGTAGGCGGTAAAGTAATTTTTTACGCAGATACAATAACAGATTCAATGCGAAAGACTATGGATGAAAGTCAGCGGCGCAGGGAAAAACAGGAAGAATACAATAAAGAACACAATATTTCTCCTCAAACGATCTTCAAAACTGCAGAAGAAATTATTCGCAGCACGGCGGTCGCAGATGTTCACAGAGCACAGACAGTCGTCTCCGATGTAAAAATTGACTATGGTAAAAATCTTAGTAACGATGAAATTATTAAACGGTTAGAGAAAGATATGCGAACGGCTGCCGCAAACCTTGAATTTGAAAAAGCAGCCGCATTACGTGATGAAATTGAACGAATAAGAGAATCTTAATAGCAGGAAAAAATACATGAATATTCTTGTTTTAGGAAGTGGTGGAAGAGAACACGCTTTAGCTTGGAAAATTAAACAAAGTCCATTATTAGATAAGCTTTATTGTATCCCTGGTAACCCCGGGACAAAAGATCTCGCAGAAAATGTAAATATCGATTTAAATGATTTTGAAACAATTATCAGGTTTGTAAAAAATAATAACATTGAACTGACGATTGTCGGGCCGGAAGATCCACTCGTTAATGGAATTGTGGATGAGTTTAATAAAAATGGTCTTGCCATATTTGGACCTTCGAAAGCAGCAGCAAGGCTTGAAGGCAGTAAAAGATTTTCTAAAGACCTGATGCAGCAGCATAACATCCCGACAGCGAGTTACGCGACTTTTGATAATATTGATGATGCCACTGCCTATATATCAAAATTACCTTCTTATCCTGTTGTACTAAAAGCAGATGGCTTGGCTGCCGGAAAAGGAGTCCTGATTTGTAGCAACCAGGACGAAGCATTTTCAGCAATAAATGAAATAATGGCCGACAAAAAATTTGGCAAAGCTGGCGAAACACTCGTTGTCGAACAGTTTATCAAGGGTGATGAAGCATCAATCTTTGCCATCTGTGACGGAGAAAACTATTGTATTTTGCCGGCTTCGCAGGATCATAAAAAAGTTGGAGAAGCAGACAGCGGGAAAAATACCGGCGGAATGGGCGCTTATGCTCCGGCACCACTGGTTGATGCTGGTATACTCGCAATTGTTGAAGATCGCGTCCTTAAGCCTACTTTGAAAGCAATGATAGATCAGGGTGCAGCTTATCGCGGACTTTTATATATCGGATTGATTATCAGTGAAGGTGAAGTGCACGTTCTTGAATATAATTGCCGTTTTGGTGACCCTGAAACTCAGGCAGTTTTACCACTTGTTAAAAGCGATCTGGTTCCCTTTTTTATGGCGGCAGCTGGTGGTTCTTTAAAAGGAATGCATCTTGAAATATATGATAAATGTGCAATGGATGTCGTTCTGACATCCGGCGGTTATCCGGATAGTTACGCAAAAAGCAAACCCATCAATGGTTTGGATAAAGTTGAAAATAATGTGATTGTTTTCCATGCCGGGACAGTCTATAAAGAAAACATATTGGTGACATCGGGTGGCAGGGTGCTAAATGTTGTCGCGGTTGAAAAGAACTTCAAAGAATGTGCTAAAGAAGTTTATACAGCTATTAATAAAATTAATTTTGAAAAGATGTATTTCAGAAAAGATATCGGGTTCAAAGTATTAAAATGATCCAATAATGAAAAAGGATTGTTCATGAAGGAGCTTTTATTACGGGTCGCAGTTGCAATTATTGGAATTCCGCTATTAGTGTTTCTTATATGGAAGGGCGGCTGGTATTTTTTTGCATTGATTTTAATAATAAGTCTTGCCGGACAGTATGAATTTTACATACTTGCCAGGCAAAAGGAATCGTATGCTCTGATATTTCCCGGATTCATATTAACGGTTATAATCCATACTTTAAGCCAGATAGGCTATAACAGGGATCTAACCGCGATGGCGCTGGCGGTATTAATTATAATGTTTGCCTATGAAATGTTCAGGAATAAAGAATCAGCTTTTCTGAATACATCCGCTACAATGGTCGGGGTTGTTTATCCTGGAATTTTTCTGGCACCATTGCTCGTAATCCGTAATAACGCGGAGAGTATGGGGATCTCATCAGCATTTGGCTACATTGTCACTATTTTTATCGCAATTTGGGCCTGCGATACATTTGCCTATTTTATCGGAAAGGCCATTGGTAAACATCGCTTGTTTGAACGTGTTTCACCTAAAAAAAGCATTGAAGGTGCCGTTGCAGGATTAGTCGGTGCAATAGCGGTTTTTTTAGTTGTGTTTTATTTTGATTACTATACTATTTCTCTAAGTCTTGCTTTAATAAGCGGATTAATTGTGGGTGTATTTGGGCAATTGGGTGACCTGGTCGAATCCTGGTTTAAACGTGATGCAGCTATGAAAGATTCATCTCATATTCTTCCCGGACATGGTGGTTTTCTGGATCGTTTTGACAGTCTGATTTTTATTGTTCCGGCGTTTATGATAGTCTATCTGTTATGGTCCTGAGCCTAAGGAATAAACACAGCCATTATTAAAGAGTGAATAAAGGATTTCGAGAATACAAAGGGTTAAAAACAGGAGAATAATTTGTCATTAAAAAATGTATTAGTTGTTGATGATGAAGAAGATTTAACGTGGTCGATTGCCAAACATTTATCAAAAGATAAAGATCATTATAAACTAACCGCAGTCAACAGTGCTGCTGATGCTTTAGATGTACTGAAAAAGAAAGATGTTGAACTTGTAATTTCTGATATCCGCATGCCTGAGATTTCCGGACTCGATCTTTTACTGAAAATTCGTGAGAATTACCCGGACACTAAAGTAATTATAATGACCGCTTATGGTTCTTCTGAAATTCAGGAAGAAGCGAATAAAAGGGGCTGCTTTAAATACATTGAAAAACCTTTTGAAATAAATAAACTGCGTCAGATGATTCTTGATACCGTTGAAGAAAAGAAGGGGTTTGAAGGAAAAATCTCTGATTTTCAGTTGAGTGATCTGATACAGATGAATTGTCTTGGACGACTTACAAATGCTATTGTTGTTGAAACAGGTAAAAAAGAAGGTTCAATCTTTTTTGAAGATGGTAATATAATTCATGCGCAAGTTGGTAATTCAGTTGGTGAAGACGCTTTCTATGAAATATTAACCTGGCAGGGCGGGAGATTTGCTATAAACAGGGGTGCCAAAGCAGAGCAGGAAACAATTCTCAAAGGTTGGCAGTCATTAATGCTGGAAGGCCTTAGAAGAGCTGATGAAACTCGTGAAAAAGCGGCAAACAAAGCTGAATCGAGAGAATCCAGAATAGCAAAGATACAGGAATTATTATCGAAATTCATTGAGACAAAGGGTGTTCATATGGTTGTAGTCTTTGATTCAGAGATCAAACCATTTGTTGTTGAGATGAATAACCGTTTTAAAAGTAAATACAAAATTGACGAAATTGCCGAACATGTTGAGAATCTTTTAAAACAGGAAAAAGCGTTATCTGGTTTATTAGAAATGATGGATAAAAAAGAATTGACCTTTGAATATATTGATGGTTTGCTGAAGCTGACATGGCTGCCGGATGACCTGGGTTTTTTACTTTTACTTGCTGACCAAACTTCCAATTTTGGCTTATTGAGAATCGAAACAAAAAAATATATGAAATCTCTGGTTGATGCTTTAAGCTAATTCTTTCTTCCGATTGAATTGAATAATCTATTAATACGGAAACAGTATGAAAACTTTTTTAATGATTGTTGCGGCGATTGTTTTAATTATTCTTGTAGGTATTTATTATATATATAATTCCTTTACTTACCAGCCTGAATATTTTGCAGAAGTAGAGACGTTTAATTCTGTTCGTGCTAATGCAGCCACAGACTCGGTTAGGTTGCGCATTGATAATGATTTAAAGAGTACAGGAAGCGCAAAGCTGGAAGCATCTGATCTTACATTATTGATTATTAACCAGGCAGAAAATATGAAAAATGTAAGTATTAAGCCTGCTATAAAAAAAATTAAAAGTGAAATTCGAGATGGACATTACATCATTGAATCTGTAGTAGATGTTACAAAAATTATCAGGGAAGATTTGCCGGCAGAAGCAGCAGAAGGTCTGGAAATGGTTTTAAAGAATATCCCAAGTGACATGCTTTCTGAAGTTTATGTTGCTTTTGATGGTATCCCTGTGAACAGCAAAGGAATGTTAATGCTCGATCCAAACAGTACTATAAAAATTGGTGATTTTTCGCAAAAACTATCAGACATTCAGGAAAATGGTAATTTTCATATCAATTCAGTTGTGTTAAAACAGTTAGGAATTAATAACTTTAAAATTAGCAATAATTTTATCGAAATTTCAAAATGATTTCAGAACAAACTATGTTATGAGTACCCTGTAAGATTGAAATTAATAAACCAATAGATTATACTCTCTCGTGATCAAATTGCAGACAGTGTGCATTTTCAAAAAAATATAATTGTTATTCCGGATAAAAATAAAATGCAGGATAGTATTACCAAAACATCTTTTACGTCAAGGATAACAGATTGGCCGGAAGATGAACGTCCACGTGAAAAACTTATACAAAATGGTCCGGAAGCTGTAAGCAGTGCAGAGCTTATTGCAATTTTGCTTGGTCAGGGTACTGTTAAAATAAATGCCGTCGATACTGCAAAATTATTGTTAAAAAGATTTCAATCACTGGAAGGACTTGCTTCGGCATCACTGATTGAAATGCAGGAAGTCCCGGGAATTGGTCCTGCTAAAGCGGTTACACTCTTAGCCGCATTTCAGTTATATCGTAATTTGCAAAAAGAGACTGCCCAGAAAGTTGTAGTAAAATTTAATGATCCTGCAGCCGTGGCACGGATTTATATGCCGATCATCGGGCATCTCAAAAAAGAAAGTTTTTATGTAATTTTACTCGACTCATCACTAAAAAAAATACGTGATGTTGAAGTCACACGTGGATTGCTGAATGCTTCTCTGGTGCACGCAAGAGAAGTTTTTAACCCGGCAATTAAATATAATGCCAGGGGTATAATCGTCCTGCATAATCATCCGTCGGGATTATTAGAGCCTAGTCCTGAAGATTTAAAGATCACCAAACGTTTATCTGAAAGCGGTGAAATCCTTGATATCCCCGTTTATGATCATTTAATTATTACAGAAAACGGTTACTATAGTTTCAAGGAACATGGATTGATGAGTTGATGGAGTGGGACTGGTTTCAACACATAACCGGGAGTTTTAATGACACGAGAAGAGCAGTTCAAATATCTTGAAAAGCTTCGTGAAGAAGCGAAGCTGGGTGGTGGTGAAAAACGCATAGAAGCTCAGCATAAAAAAGGCAAATTAACTGCACGCGAGCGCATAGATTATCTTCTTGACGAGGGTACTTTTGTTGAGATGGATATGATGGTGCGTCACCGCAGCAGAGACTTCGGGCTTGATCACCAGCGTCCGTTGGGTGATGGAGTCATTACCGGTTATGGCTATATCGATGGCCGCCTTGTTTTTGTTTTTTCGCAGGATTTTACTGTTTTTGGCGGATCTTTAAGTGAAACATTCGCTGAAAAGATTATAAAAATTATGGATCAGGCAATGAAGGTTGGTGCACCTGTTATCGGCCTTAATGATTCAGGAGGTGCACGCATCCAGGAAGGTGTTGTAAGCTTAGGCGGGTACGCTGAAATTTTTCTACGTAATACACTGGCTTCAGGAGTAATACCACAGTTGTCGGCCATATTAGGACCTTGTGCCGGTGGGGCTGTTTACTCGCCTGCGATTACTGATTTTACGGTTATGGTACGTAACACTAGTTATATGTTTGTAACCGGCCCTAATGTTGTTAAAACTGTAACACATGAAGAAGTATCTTCTGAAGATCTTGGCGGTGCTGATACACATGCTACCAAAAGTGGTGTCAGTCATCTAAGCTGCGACAGTGATATTGAAGCCTTGCAGAAAATCAGGCAGTTATTCAGCTATTTGCCTTCAAATAACACTGAAGATCCACCCAAACTAAACAGTGTGGATCCGGTTGACAGAGCTGAAGAAAGTCTTGATAATATTGTTCCTGAAAATCCAAACCAGCCTTATGATATAAAGGATGTTATTGTTAAAGTTGTCGATAACAATTCATTCTTTGAAATTCACGAAGATTATGCGCGGAATATTGTTGTGGGTTTTGCCAGACTGGACGGTTTTTCTGTTGGTATCATTGCCAATCAACCTGCTTATCTGGCCGGTGTGCTTGATATCGATGCCTCGGTTAAAGCGGCACGTTTTATTCGTTTTTGTGATGCCTTTAACATTCCACTTGTCACTTTTGAAGATGTACCGGGATTTTTACCGGGCACGCATCAGGAGTGGGGCGGTATTATTAAACATGGCGCAAAATTGCTCTACGCATATTCTGAAGCCACAGTACCCAAAATAACTGTTATTACACGTAAAGCTTATGGAGGCGCTTACGATGTAATGAGTTCAAAACATATACGCGGGGACATGAATCTTGCCTGGCCATCTGCTGAGATTGCTGTAATGGGGCCAAAAGGTGCGGCTGAAATCATTTTCAAACGGGAAATTGCTGAAGCTCCTGATCCGGAAAAAATGCTGGCAGAAAAGGAAAAAGAGTATCGTGATAAATTTGCAAATCCCTATCTTGCAGCAGAACGCGGTTATATTGACGAAGTTATTTTACCAAGGGATACACGTTTAAGATTAATTCAGGCTTTGCGAATGCTTGAAAACAAAATTGATAAAAACCCTCCCAAAAAACACGGAAATATTCCGCTTTAAATTTAAAAATATTATAAGCATGGAGAATTATGTCTATTAAGTCTGATAAATGGATTCGCAAAATGTGTTTGGAGCAAGGTATGATTGAGCCTTTCGCCGAACACACCGGTGGTGATATGATAAGCTATGGCTTATCTAGCTACGGCTATGATTTCCGCGTTGCCGATGAATATAAAATTTTTACTAATATTAACAATGCTCTTGTTGATCCAAAGGATTTTCAGGAAAAATCATTTTTTGATTTTAAAGGATCCCACTGCATAATTCCACCAAACAGTTTTGCACTTGCACGAACTGTTGAGTATTTCCGGATTCCGCGAAATGTTTTAGCTATTTGTGTTGGTAAGTCAACTTACGCCCGTTGTGGTGTAATTATAAATGTTACTCCCCTGGAACCCGAGTGGGAAGGGCACCTTGTAATTGAAATTTCTAACACCACACCATTACCATCCAAAATTTATAGCAATGAAGGATTGGGACAATTATTGTTTTACGAAAGTGATGAAGACTGCGAAATCAGCTACAGAGATCGTAAAGGTAAATACCAGAACCAAAACGGAATAGTTTTGCCAAGGGTTGAGAATAAACCGGAATAAAAATAACAGCGCGGGAAATAATCTGAATAATAAATATCTGCAACCTTTAAGCAAACTTGCTGCGACATATCAGTTCATTATGTTGCTGTTAAACATGGTATTTTTTTATGAAATTGATAATGCAGTTAACTGGCTTTTTATCAATCTTATTATATTTGCATTTCTGATAATAAGCAGGTTCGATATTATACGAAGAATGAAAGCTTGGAGTTTACTGGTAATTATTCCAGTAAATTTTACACAATTGCATTATATGGTACATACAGTGCACCCAAGCGATTTTGATATTTTCCTGATAAAATTTGATTATATGTTGTTCGGCTCTCATCCAACGCTTTGGATGGAGGCTTTCACAAAACCCCTGATAACAGAAATCCTGCAGATTGTATATTCAACTTTTTACTTTTTACCAATTGTTTTGGGCCTGATACTGTTTTTATCTAAAAGGCTGGCTGAGTTTGATTTTTTTATTTTCCAGGTAGTGTATGGCTTTTATCTTTCATATTTGGGTTATTTTATAATTCCTGCCATTGGTCCCCGTTTTACATTGGATCACCTGCAAACGTTTCAATTAAGTGGGGTATGGATAATGGAAACCATACATCACTTGTTAAACCAACTTGAAAATATTCAGCGTGATGCGTTTCCAAGCGGACACACAGCTATTACAGTGCTTACTTTGTTTTATGCTAAAAAATATAACAATCGGTATTTCTATTTTATGTTACCGATCACCCTAATGATGATTCTTTCAACTGTTTATCTTCGTTATCACTATGTAATTGATGTAATTGCAGGCTTGTTTTTATTTATGATTATTATTACAACCGGTCCTTTTCTTTATAAAAAATTAAAGAAAACGTGAATATCTTGTATCTAATCTCGAATTATGATATCTAAAAAAGTTATATAAATATAATAAATGGAATTTTAATGAATTTACTACTGGAATTTAAAAAAGCATTAAGTCTTGAAACATATCTTGATACACTTGGAGAGCAAAAGAACCTTCACGATCTTCATTATAAAAAAGCAACAATAAACGATCACCTAAATAATTTTGATGACTTAAAAATATTGATAATAACGGAATCATGGTGTTCTGATTCAACCGCTATGATCCCGGTTTTACAAAAAATTTTTGAAGACAGGAATGCAGAAATACGCATAGCCATCAGAGATGAAAACCCTGCATTAATGGATCATTTTTTAACAAATGGAAAAAAAGCCATTCCAATTGTATTAGTAATTGATTCATCCGGTGAACTCTTGCTTAGGTATGGTCCGCGGCCTGCTTCAGTACAGTCCATTTTTGAAGAACATCGTTCCGATATTGAAAATGGAAGGATTGAGAAAAAAGAAGTAAGCCGAAAAATCCGCAATTTTTATGCAAAAGACAGAGGGCAGGTAATATCGAATACTTTTATTACAGCTCTGAATGAAAAATTAACCATCAGAGAATCAAGCCTAAGTTTTAATTAATCCTTTTTTCATTTGGTTTCTGCAATCAAAACTATATGGCATATTTATCCGTAGAAGGTTACATTATATGCCTGAAAACTAACAGGCAGCAATTTGTATGAAACAGGATGCAAAATTTCCGGCATTTATAAATATCGCTCTTGGTATAATAGTTATTTTCCTTGTTAACTGGATACTTGTGATAGGGCGGCCAATAATTCTTCCGTTTTTTGTTGCCATATTTCTTGCATTCATTTTAGACCCCCTTGTTAATCTGCTTACAAAAATAAAATTTCCGCGATCATTGGCTGTATTAATAACAATCATTATTTCTTTTGTAATTCTGTATTTACTTGGTTTACTTGTATATGCAAATATTCAGGGATTTGTACAGCAATATCCTGCGTATGAAGAGAAATTAATTATTTTATTGAGAAATACGGTTGATACAATCGAACATCTGATAGGCCAGCAAATAAATGTAAATATCTGGCAAAAAATTGACTGGCTTGATACCATTCAAAATATGTCAATTGCCAGCAATGTTGTTTCCGGAGTGGGTACATTCTTCTCTTTTTTTGTGAAAATGCTGATTGTAATTGTCTTTATGGCTTATATATTGGTTGGCAAACAAAATTTAAGATCAAAAATATTTAAAGCTTTCTCCGGACATCAGGCGCACAGAATTGACGATATAATTAATGCTGCCACAGAAAAGATTCAGAAATACCTTGGAACGAAGATCCTGGTCAGTTTCATTACTGCACTTATATCATTTATAATCTTTATTATTTTCGGGATAGACTTCGCTGTATTCTGGTCGGTTGTAATATTTGTATTTAACTTTATCCCCAATATAGGCTCCATTTTAGCATCCATCCTGCCGGTAGTTTTTTCAATATTACAATTCGGGAGTTTTTCAACCGCGCTTTGGTTATTATTTGCGCTTAGCATTCTTCAATTTCTTATGGGCAATATACTTGAACCCAGGCTGATGGGCTATTCGCTGGACTTAAGCCCTTTGGCAGTTATACTGTCTCTTATTTTCTGGGGATACTTGTGGGGCGTGGCTGGTATGCTTTTATCAGTACCGATACTTGCAACTGCAACAATCATATTTGAAAGAATTGAATCGCTTAAATTTATCAGTGTTTTCCTGCGCGGAAAGGTTTAGCTGAATAATATCAGGTTGTATACTCAGCATTGATCCGCACATAATCATAACTTAAATCCGATCCCCAGCCTTTTGCCGAATGTTCACCTAAGTTAAGATCCAGGGTAACCTGAATCTGCGGTGCAGACATTACTTTTTTGAGAATTGCTTTCTCATGATAAATAGGCTGGCCATTTTTCAAAATCTGTAAAGGTTTGTCAAAGCCAAAATATAAATCAAGTTTTTCAGGAACCAAATCTACGCCGGATCGGCCTGCAGCTGCAATTATACGTCCCCAGTTAGGATCACGGCCAAACATTGCTGTTTTAACTAAATTTGAATTTGAAATTGTACGGACAATCTGATAAGCATCCTGGTAACTAAGTGCGTTTTGCACACGGTACTCGATGAACTTTGTGGCTCCTTCTCCATCTGTTACAATTAGTTTTGCCAGATGAGTACACAACTTTTCCAAATTAAAATAAAATTTTTCGTATTCTGCATCTTCTTCGGTGATTTTTTTATTACCTGCAAGCCCGTTGCACATAATTGCAACCATATCATTGGTTGATGTATCTCCATCAACAGTAATTAAATTAAAAGTTCTGTCAACTGCCTGTTTGAGAGCTTTCTGCAATAATTTTGAATCAATTGCAACGTCACAAACAAGATATGCCAGCATGGTTGCCATATTAGGATGAATCATTCCTGAGCCTTTTGCAACGCCCCCCATATTTATGGTGATATTTTCAATTTCGAACGAAGTGAATCCTTCTTTGGCAAAAGTATCCGTCGTAAGAATGGCATTTGCAACTAGCGAACCCGATGCCTGGTCTGAATCTATTAACGGCGCGTTTTCACGAATACCCACAACAATTTTATCCGTAGGGAATGCTTCCCCAATAACACCGGTTGAGGCGATAAGAACATTTTCTTCAGCTACCTTTAAACACTCTGCGGATGTTTTTAACATTGCCAAAGCACCATTATAGCCCTGATCACCGGTGCAGGCATTGGCATTTCCGGAATTAATTACAAAAGCCTGCAGTACACCATTGGCAACATTCTTTTTACTTATCTTTAATGGCTCGGCAATCACCTTATTTGTGGTAAAAACAGCTGCAGCTGATGCCGGAACTGTTGAGTATATAATGGCAAGATCTTTTCTGTTCGATTTTATCCCGATATGTGCACCACGGCATTTAATACCGCGGACATGGGCTATATTTTTAATCATAATGCAAAACCCTGAAAAAATTATGGACAAAGCGGCAAATTCAAGAGTGCCGTACTTTCAAGTAAGTTAAACATAATATTCATGTTCTGAATTGCTTGTCCCGCTGCACCCTTAACAAGGTTGTCTATAACGGAAACAGTTACAATTTTGTTGGTTCTTTTATCATATGTTACAAATACATCAAAATAGTTCGATCCCCGAACATGCTTCAAAGCAGGCGGGGTATCACAAACCCGGACAAACTTTTCTTTTAGATAGAATTGACTGTAAAGCTGAAGTAAATCCGCAGGAGAAACATCCTGGGTTGGCACAGAGTATGTGGTCGTTAAAATACCACGATCAACCGGTAATAAATGCGGAGTAAATAAGGTGCTGACAACTGTATCGCAAACCTGGCTTAATACCTGTTCTATTTCGGGAGTATGTCTGTGGGTCAGCAGTCCGTATGCAGAAAAGTTGCCAAAAACTTCAGGGAAATGAGTCGTGTCTTTAGGCTTTGCTCCGGCCCCGGACACTCCTGATTTTGAATCAATAATGATTGATTTTGGATCGATAAGATTGTTTTTTAGTAATGGAAGTAATGCAAGAATTGCAGATGTAGGATAACATCCCGGATTAGCAATGAGACGGGCACGACGAATATCAGCCCGGTTAATTTCAGGTAAACCATACACTGCTTCATTTAGAAATTCTGATGCATTGTGATCTGTTTTATACCATTCTTTGTACACGTCCGGATTTGTGATACGAAAATCAGCGGACAGATCAATTATTGTAAATTTATCAGTACCAAATTCTTTAACAAACTTCATGGAGATGCCGTGTGGTAATGCCAGAAATACCAGGTCAACATCACATTCACGAAGTTTTTCCATAGGCTGCAGAATAAAATTAGCGATACCGCGGAATTGCGGATACAAATCGGAGAAAAGCTTACCCTGATGAGTTTCGGATGTGATAATTTCGATACTTACTTCAGGGTGATTCAACAACAGTCTAACCAGTTCTGAACCGGTATAGCCACTGGCACCGACTATGCCAATCCTGTAAGTTTTTTTTCGCTCAACTACCGGATAACTCATTGCTTAATTCCAAATAATTTTAGTACCAAGATTTTCTCCTGCCAAATAACGGGAAATTATACCCGGTTTGTTTCCATTCAGGATCACACATTCTTTTACACCGGACTTTACCGCAAATAAAACGGAATCAAGCTTTGGGATCATCCCGCCATCGACATACTGCTGAACATATTCTTTATTTTGCTGATTAATTTGCCGTACTAAAGTATCGGGATTTTTTATGTCTTTATACAATCCATCAACATCAGTCAATAAAATAAAATGCTCAACCTCCATAGCTGCAGCGAGTCTGGATGCAAAAACATCCGCATTAATATTGTAGGTAAAACCATCTTTAAATCCAAGAGGGGCAATTACCGGAAGATAGTCGTTTTCTAAAAGAACGGATAGTAAATGTGTATCAATGGATTCAACGTCCCCTACCAGGCCTAAATCATAGCTCGTTCCATTCCTGACGATTTGTTTTTTTGATGCATTCACCATTCCGGCATCTTTCCCGGAAAGGCCAACAGCATTTGCACCAAAATTATTCAGTATGGATACAAGTTCACCACCAACCCGACCTTTCAAAGCCATCTCAACATGCATTATGGCCTGTACAGTTGTAACACGCTGTCCTTCAATAAATTCGCTTTGGATACCGGCATTCTTTAAAGCTTCTGAAATAAACGGGCCACCACCATGGACGATAACAATATGTCTGTCATGTGATTTTAATGAAGCAATTTCTTTAAGAAGAGATGTTTTTGTTTTATTATCCGTCATGGCATTTCCGCCATATTTTATTAGGATAACAGGTTTATTTTCTACAGATTTTTTTAGTGAATTCATTGGTAGCTTTAGTTATTAAACCGCTTAATTGCGGCGTAATATATTTACTGTTTACCTGGCTATCAAATTATTATTTTTTTTATTTTTACCAATAAGATTTCTTAAATTAAAAACTTAAAAAACACCTTATTTTTTATTCCTAGAGGACATCATGAAATATTTTATTTTATTTTTAATAGTTTTTAGCCTTTTTGCCTGTGAGCAAAAAAAACAAAAAGCAGAACAGGAATTTAAATATCAAACAGAACAATTTGCTGATTTAAGGATTCTGCGATATGAAGTTCCGGGTTTTACTGAATTGGACACAAACACCAAGACGTTGCTGTATTATCTCTCACAGGCAGCATTATCGGGGAGAGATATAATTTATGACCAGAATTATAAATATAACCTGGCCGTTCGTAAAACACTGGAAGGTATTGTTGAAAATTACAAAGGAGATCGCAATTCACAGGATTTTCAGAATCTGCTGATTTATACGAAACGGGTTTGGTTCTCAAATGGCATACATCATCATTATTCACGAATAAAATTTGTTCCCGAAGTTAGTGCAGATTTCTTTAAGGAAGCTTTACAGTCTGTTCCTGATGAAGCGCTTCCACTAATGGCAAATCAATCACGGCAGCAATTTGCCGAAATGATTATCCCGGTAATATTTGACCCGGATATGGATGCGAAAAGTGTGAATCTTGATGAAAACGCAGACCATATCGCGGCGTCAGCAAACAATTATTATCAAAATCTTACAACAAAAGAAGTTGAAGACTTCTACAAAAAACGCATTAATCCAAACGATCCCCAACCCATTTCCTGGGGACTGAATTCACGCCTGGTGAAAGAAAATGGCCAGATAGTAGAAAAAATATGGAAGGTTGGTGGACTTTATTCACAAGCCATTGAAAAAATTGTCTATTGGTTAAAAAAAGCTTCTGAAGTGGCCCAAAATGATGCGCAGAAAAAAGCAATTGATCTGCTGATTGAATATTACGAAACCGGTGACCTTAAAACTTTTGATAATTACAGTATCGCCTGGGTAAATGACACTTCTTCTTCTGTTGATTTTATTAATGGTTTTATCGAAGTATATGGAGATGCGCTTGGATATCGTGGTGCGTATGAATCAATCATACAGGTTATGGATCCGGTTGCATCCAAACGCATTGCAGCAATCAGTCAGCGGGCACAATGGTTTGAAGATAACTCTCCAATTATGGATGAACATAAAAAGGAAAATGTTAAAGGTATAACAGCCAATGTTATAAATGCTGTCATGGAAGCCGGGGATGCTGCACCATCAACGCCGATAGGTGTTAACCTTCCGAATGCAAACTGGATCAGAGCTCAGCACGGGTCTAAATCAATAACTTTGGGTAATATAACAGATGCATACAGTGAATCCGGCAAAAACAGTGGTTCGCTTGAAGAATTTGCCTGGTCACAGGAAGAAATTGAAATTGCAAGAGAATGGGGTAAGCTTGCCAGTAATCTGCACACAGATATGCACGAAGTAATTGGCCATGCATCCGGCAAAATTAATACTGGGATCGGAACACCAAAGGAAACACTTAAAAACTATGCTAATACTCTGGAGGAAGCACGCGCTGATCTGGTGGCACTTTATTTTATAATGGATGAACGCCTTGTAGAAATGGGTGTACTTCCAAATCTAAAAACAGGTATTGCCGAATATAACAGTTATATCAGCAACGGTTTAATGAAACAATTACGCAGGGTTAAACAAGGGGAAAATCTTGAAGAAGCACATATGCGTAATCGCCAACTGATCGCAAAATGGGTTTTTGAAAAGGGTAAAGATGATAATGTTATTGAACGAAAAACGCGCGATGGTAAAACTTATTTTGTTATTACTGACTATAATAAGCTAAGGGTATTATTTGGCGAATTGCTCCGGGAGATTCAGCGTATCAAATCTGAAGGTGATTATACTGCAGGTAAAAATCTTGTAGAAAATTATGGTGTAAAAGTTGATAAAGAATTACATGCGGAAGTGTTAAAACGCTATGAAAAACTTGACATTGCACCATACGGCGGTTTTATTCAGCCAAAGCTTACACCAGTTATTGAAAACGATAAAATTACAGATATTTTAATCAGCTATCCGGAAGACTTTACTGTTCAGATGATGGAATTCGGAAAAGATTACGCATTTTTGCCTGCATATAACTAATAAAGTAGTATTGTGTTAACTTTTCATTTTTATGAAAGGAAGCTTTTATGAGACCGACTGACTCACCGGCAGGTATGATCATTTACCTGCTCATACTTTTAGTTTCACTCTCAGCTTTTGCGTATTTCATTTACAAGAGATTTAAGATTTTAAAGCTGGCAAAAAGCGAACCTTCTGTTCGGTGGGACAATGTCGGGAAAAGAATTATTGCTGTTCTGAAATTCTTTCTGGGCCAGGGCAGGATTCTGGATAAAAGATTTCGTGGTGCAGGCATAATGCATGCTTTTATTTTCTGGGGTTTTGTAGCTGTTTCAGTAAATACGATTCATTTAATTGGAAACGGTTTAGTAGCAGGATTTCATTTACCTTTCTTCGGACCTGAAGGATTGTTAGGAGATGCCTATACTGTTTTCAGGGATATTTTCGAAGTAATTGTTTTGATAATGGTTGTGATTGCACTGTTCAGAAGGTTGGTTTTAAAACCAAAACGTGTGACTTTATCTGGTGAAGCTATTTTGGTTTTAGTGCTGATCGGTATTCTAATGTTAACAGACTTTTTAACAGGCGGTGCTAAAACTGCAGCAGGCTTGCAGGCAGAATTGTCTCCGATGAGCGATCTGTTTGCAAAATTTTTTAGCGGAATGGCTGTGGAAAACCTGGAAATTGTTTATGATATTTCCTGGTGGCTGCACATTGTATCATTATTATTTTTTCTGAACCTGTTACCAAACTCTAAACATTTTCATGTAATTACTTCATTGCCGAATGTTTTTCTGCAGCGCTTTAATTTTGGGACACTACGCCATATTGAGCTGGAAGAAGCCGAGAATTTTGGTGTATCTCAAATCGAGCATACGACCTGGAAAGATCTTCTGGATGTATATACCTGTACTGAATGTGGTCGCTGTCAAAGTGTTTGTCCGGCTTATAATACAGGGAAACTGCTTAATCCAAAAGAGATTAATATAAACATGCGTCATCATCTTTATGAAGAGAAGACTCCTTTTCTCCTGCAACTAGCAGCAAATAAAGAGAGTCAGGAATTTAAAGGTAATAATCTTGTTGGTGATGTAATTAAAAACGAGGTGCTTTGGGGATGTACAACCTGCAAAGCATGTGAAGATGCCTGTCCGTTGTTTATTGAATTTATTGACCGGATTGTGGATATGCGCCGGTACCTGGTTCTTGAGGAAGGAAGCATGGCCCCTGAATTGGCAACCACCTATAAAAACCTGGAAAACCAGGGCAATCCTTGGGGAATCGCCGCATCTTCACGTGAAGATTGGGCAGAAGGATTAAACGTCCCGAGAATTAATGAGAATACTGAGATTCTTTATTGGATTGGTTGTTCCGGTTCGTTTGATGACCGTAATGTAAAAGTCACTAAATCGATGATCAAGATATTAAACGCAGCAGGTGTAAATTATGGTATCCTTGGAAAAAAGGAATCCTGCACCGGAGATCCTGCACGACGCTCAGGTAATGAGTATCTGTATCAAATGCTGGCGATGAATAATATAGAAACATTAAACAGTTTTAACTTTAAAATGATTATCACTCAGTGTCCGCATTGTATGAACACTCTAAAAAATGAATATCCGCAATTGGGCGGCAATTATGAAGTAATGCATCATAGTCAGTTTATAAACCAATTGATAAATGAAGGCAAAATAAAGCAAAAAGAAAAAAACGGACACTCTGTTACTTTTCACGATCCATGCTATCTAGGGAGGCATAATAACGAATACGATGCGCCCAGAAATTTATTGGCAGCTTCCGGAGCAAATCTTGTTGAAATGAGCCGGTCAAAAAATAATAGTTTTTGCTGCGGAGCCGGTGGTGCACAAATGTGGAAAGAAGAAGAGAAGGGAACAGAAGCTGTTCGGCGGGAACGTTTTAAGGAAGCTCAGCAAACCGGTGGTTCAGTTGTCGGAACAGGTTGTCCATTCTGCATGACAATGATGACTGATGCCGGTAATGAACTCGATTCAAAGCTGGAAGTTAAGGATATCGCAGAAATAGTTGCAGAACAGCTAATATAAAAAAATAATTTTTTTGAGTAATGCGTGTCGCAGTTTGTGGCACGCATTTTTTTTGCTTTATTATAAATGGACTTAAGCGCCTGCTTTGTTTAAATTTACCAGCTATTTGGAACACAATTGCATTTATTTCAGTAGATACTCAAAATATAAAAGTAAAATTGGATACACCTGAGAAGTAAATGATCGTTTTACTTCTGACAAAAAATGAAAAAAAATTTAGTAATTATAAGTATCATAATATCCAGCCTGGGTATTTTAATTACTTTAGCTCCTTTCCTGCTGCGTGTCAGCGGGCTGGATGAACCCGTTAAAAATTATTTTATTGAATCCGTTTTTGCAGGCAAAGGTCATCACCTTGATCTTGATAAGATTGAAATTGGCTTGGGCAAATTCGAAATCAGCCAGGTTGCATTTTTATCGGCAAATAAAAAAGTTGAAGTAAAAGTTAATGAGATAGTTTTTGACTATAATCTTCTGAAACTAATGTCTTCTTTTTCTGAACCACAAAAGGCGATTCGGGAAATATATCTTAATGAGCCCCGCATAATATTGCATCAAGGTGTTAAAAACGATTCGTTAATCACGGATTCTATTGAAACAAATCTTGTGGCCGAGATTTCCCAGCTTTATGCTCTTAATATTCTGAGAATAAATAAGGCGCAAATACTTTATGAAAATAAACAAGGAAAGTTAATCAGTTATGCTGGAAACCTAAATGGATGGTTGACGTCTAAAGATGACCGGGTACTGAAAATTTCAGTTAAAGGCAATGCGCTTGCAGCAGAAAACGCGAATTTTAATCTCGACTTAACTTATGATAAAATCTCACAATATTTTAATTCTCAAATAAGTCTGGTTGATAATAAAATTGAAGAGAATACTTTAAAAGATATTGTGGATAGTTTATATATTGACGGAACAGCTTATGGTGATTTCAACATTAGCGGAAAGCTCACTGCTTTAGATTCGGTATCTATCACCGGAAATCTGAATATTGTAAACACTTCTGTAACTTATAAAAACAATATCTTTAATAATCTGAACATTAATTTAGATGTTGAAGACAACGCAATTACTATCGATAACTCAACGCTTGATTATCTTGGCAATACTATTCAGTTCAAAGGTAAATCTAAAACTATTTTTAATCCTGTCTTTACAGGAAGTGCAACAACCAAAAGTCTTGTTATGGCCAGTTTTGAAGAAATATTGCCGGTTGAACTATTCAATGGAAGTCACCTGGAAGCTGAATTTAAATTTTCCACAGATTTAAAAGACATAAAACTTGAAGGCTCGCTTTCTTCGAGAGATTTTTCCTTTTATCACAGTGATTTTGACAGATTCTTCGCACAGTTCACTTATAGAAATTCAAAGCTGGATATAAGTGCACTTTCAGCAGAAAAGGATAGCTTTCAGATCGCGGCATCAGGAAGTTATAATATAGATCAGAGTAATATTCGTCTTAATTTTAAAGCTGACTATCTGTCAGCAGAACATGTTTTATTTGACCACATAAGCAATGTAAAACATATTATCAATGCCAGCCTGGATTTGAATACGCGAACCAAAACTTCCAGCGGAAAAATCAAATATCATATCACAGGATTTGACACGCTATTAACCTTAGATGGAAATCTCAGGGCTGACCAAAAATCAGTCTGGCTGGATATCAGCAGTCCTGATACGAAGGGATTCAATGGGAAATTTAAAGTAAATAATTATTTAATCTCGCCAAATATTGAATATGCGACTGTCACAAACTTTCCCTTTTCTGTACTCTCTTCTGATAAAATACTAACATCTATTTTTAATTCTATAAAAACAGAAGCAAAGTTAACAGGAACTTTTGACAATTTGCAGGGAAGAGTCCTGGCTTTTGACAAAACATCTGCAGACACCGTTTTTCAGTTAACAACAAATTTAAAGGATATACTGGAAAAGCATAAAAAGGTAAACGGTAGTATATTTTTTAAAAATCTGAATGGTAAATATGAAGCGGATTTCGATGATCGCTTTCTTGGTAGTTATTTTGCTTTCGATGAAGGTATTGAAGGACGTTTTTTTATAAATCTTAAAAGTGAAGAAGAGCTTCAGGGCAATATTGATATAACTAATTTCAAAGTTTTTGAAGCCTTTTCAGATAAATATATTGCTGATGATTATCGTAAACAGGGAGAAATAAACGGATCGCTAAAAATATCCGGTACTATAAAAGATCCAAAAGTTGATGTGGCACTTTCAGGTGAAAAATTTGTTTTAAATGAAGTCGGTTACTATCAGCCGCGTTTGCATTGTACGATCGACAGAACAAAAGTCCTTGCAGATACTATCCGTATTTTTCATAACAATTATAAAATTCTTTCCGGTTCTCTGGAATGGGGCCTGCTTAGTAATCAAATAATGGGATCTTTGAGTGGAGATGAGCTTGATGTGCCTACTTTATTAAAAACATTTGATAATGATAATAATTTATTAACAGGGATTGCAGGTTATAATCTTCAGATAAAAGGAACCACGGACCGCCCACATCTGGAAGCTGATCTGAAAATTCATAATGGCCGTTTGGATGGTATTGAATTCGATAACATTGAAGTTTCACTTGTGGATATTCCAACCGAAGACAAAGATTTATTTGACTATAAAAACCACGAAATAGAACTTCAGCGTTTTTTTATAGGGAGAAAAGGCCATTATCATTTATACAGTATTGGCAGCTTCCCTTTAAACAGTCGTAAAGAAGTAGACTTAGCCGTAAATTTTGATGGCGATATTCTGGGACTGATTCCACATTGGGAACCGTTTTTTCGCGATGGTGCATCATTGGCGGATATCGCCCTGAAATTTAAAGGTACGACAGATGAAATAAAGCTGGTTGCCGCGGAGATTAAGCTGGAACGGGGTGAACTCTGGATGAAAGATGTTGCAAAGCATATAAGCAATATAAGTGCTAATATGTCATTAAAAGAAGGCACTAAGCGCTTTAATATTAATAATCTTACAGCTAATGTTGATGATGATTTTCTTAAGATTCAAACGGTGCGGAATGTAAAAACTACATCCGGAAAAAAACTGGAGCACTGGGATTTTAAAGGGCTCGATCTTGATTTTGGAATTCTTGCAATGGAAACCAGTGGTGATGGGGTTTTCCTGAATATCCCCGGACTTATGCAGGATGAAGATCTGGGACGAATTCATTTATCAGGGAAAGCTAAAAATGAAACATTTTACCTTGCCGGACCTTTAAAACATCCCCTTGCTTATGGATTAATTACTTTAAATGATGCAACAATCACATATCCGTTTCTTGTAAGTAACAATCCTTCGGAAAAACCATCTACAGCTGTGCAGTTTTTAACAAATATGGAATGGGATGTTACATTAAAAGCGGGAGAAGATGTGCTTTATATAAGAGATCTTCCGGCTTATATTGACAATGTTCATGCAGAGATTACAGTTGATGAAAATAGCCAGGGTTTAAGCTTTGCAGGGATCATCGATAAAGGAACTTTTAAACCGATCGGCAGTCTTGAATCAACACGCGGTCAACTTGAATATCTCGATCAGAATTTTAAGGTAGACCGGTTTGCACTGGAATTTTCTAAACATAAAGATTATCCGGATGTATCCGGCCGCGCCTGGACAACTATTCGTGATAGTGTTGGCGCCGTTCCAAAAACAATTTATCTGCAATTGTATGCTATCGATCAGGAAACTGGCCAGATCAGACAATCAGGCAGCTGGGAAGATTTCAAGTTTAAACTGGTCTCCGCTGATCCAACGATTGGTGAAACACAGGAACAGGTTTTAGCATATCTTGGTTATTCCGTTGAAAATTTTAAAGAAAAAGCAACGAATGTGGGCGGTGCCTTAACTGATAAATATCTGATACGTCCGCTTCTCAGGCCAATTGAAAGGGCCTTGGAACGCGGTTTGGGTATGGATCTTGTGCGGTTCAACTCAAGCATTGCAAGAAATTTGTTTTATTCCAGTTTAGGGAAGCAGATAAATAACCAGGATGTTAATCCATTTATTAATCCACTTTCGACAGATGTACCTTATCTGTTTTTAATGTCAAGCTCAGAAGTAACTATTGGCAAATATATTAGTGAAGATCTTTATCTAACATATACCGGACAATTGGTTTCGGTATATGAAAATACTGAAACAGGGTATGATTTTAACCACTCGCTGGGACTAGAGTACAGATTTTTCCAGAATATTCTCCTTGAATTTGAGTGGGACAGGGAACTTCTTGGTTATTATAACTTTGAAAACCAAAAACAATACCTTGAAGATTTTAAAATACGTCTAAGACATTCTTTTTCATTCTAACACGGAGGCAGGCTTGCGAAAATTTTTCGCCACAATACTATTATTAATGTTTTTAACCACTCTTGTACATGCGCAGGCACAGAAAATTGTAATAAATGCAATAACTGTCGAAGGAAATAAAAGTGCAGATGCCAGTTCAATCAGATTAAACTCCGGGCTTGCATCCGGTATGGAAATTACCGGTGAAGATATCCAGCAGGCGATTAAGAATCTTTGGGCGCTTCGTATCTTTTCTGATATCCAGATTTATGTAACCAATCAATCAATTGATGGGATAGACATACTGATTAAAGTGCAGGAATATCCACGCCTGAACCTTGTTAATATATCAGGTTATGATGAACTTTCTAAAGATGAAATCGAAGATGAACTGGATACCTACCGCGGGATGGTAGTCACTCCTTTTAAAATGTCGCAAATGAAACAGCGCATTCTTAAAAAGTATTTTGATGAAGGTTTCCTGCTTGCCGAGCTTACTATAGATACTTCATATGTTGCTGACCAAAAAGTTGATCTTAATATTAACATCACAGAAGGCGCAGAAGTCCAGGTTGAAAAAATAACCTTTCATAATAACAAGGCTTTCGATGATGATGATTTAAAAGACGCAATGGAGGAAATCCAGGAAGACCGCTGGTGGCGCAGTGCAGATTTTGATCCTAAAAAGTTTGAAGAAGATAAAAACCTGGTTGTTCAGTATTACAAGGAAAATGGTTATCGCGACGCGGAAGTTTTGCGTGATTCATTACACTATAGCGATGATAAGCAGGATTTGTATATTGATATCTGGGTTTATGAAGGAAATAAATATTATTTCGGCGATATAAAATTTGACGGCAATGAGATTTTCACTGATGAAGAATTAGCCTTCACTCTCGATATCCAGCGCGGTGATGTCTATGACCAAAAGAAATATGATGAAGGCATCCGTGACAGATTGCAAAAACTTTATTACAACCAGGGTTATCTTTTCGCAAGTATTGTGCCACAGGAAATTCCTGTTGAGAATGATACATTAAATATAAATTTTTCAATAACAGAAGGTAACGTTGTAAGAATTAAAGAAGTGCAAATTACCGGCAATACAAAAACTCATGAAAAAGTAATCCGCCGGGAATTTAAACTGCATCCGGGTGATAAATTTAATAGTGCCAAGCTGGAGCGATCAATTCGTGACCTGATGATTCTGAACTATTTCAGTAATATTACACCGGATGTCCGGCTTATTCCAGATGACTCAAAACATGTAAATCTTAAAGTTGAAGTTGAAGAAAAATCAACGGATATGGCTAATATGTCCGCAGGCTACAGCCAGCGTGATGGTCTGATCGGAAGCATAGGACTCACTTTTAATAATTTTTCCATGGCACATCCGTTCAGTGGAGGAGATGGTCAACGTTTAGCAATAGATTGGCAGTTCGGACGTATTTACCGTTCATTTTCCATAAGTTTTACTGAACCATGGCTTTTTGACACACCCACACTTGGCGGGTTCTCTTTATTTGATACCCGTACAGGCGGTGGATATTATCCCTGGACCCGTAATGATCGTGGTGCTTCGGTGAGATTGGGCCGCAGATTCCGCTGGCCTGACAACTATTTCCGCGGAGACTGGATTTTCCGTGCTGCAGAAACCAGAATTTCCAACATCAGCGACTCGCAGTTATTATCCATCTATCGTGAAGGCCGTACAACTCAGTTTAGTCTGACGCAGATTATTTCACGTGATAGCAGGAATAACCCTGAATTTCCAACAAAAGGAACGGCACATTCACTCACTACAGAATTATCCGGTGGTCCCTTTGGCGGTCAACAGCACTTTTTTAAAACAATATTTTCATCGGAATGGTTTATTCCGCTTCCAGCTAATTTAGTTTTATATGCCCAGAATAAATATGGCTTGATTAAAGAATTGAAAGATGACACAAGCATCCTTTTCGGTGAATATTTTTATCTTGGTGGAAGTGGCCTTGGGTTTGCTGAAGGATTACGAGGGTATGATGACGGTCAGGTTGGTCCCTTAACCAGCAGTGGACAGCCAATCGGTGGTAAATCGATGGTAAAATCCACACTCGAATTGCGTTTCCCCATTGCTCCGAATCCAACCATTTTTGGTTTGCTTTTTGCGGAAGGTGGAAATGCCTGGTCAACAATCGGTGAAACAAATCCATTTGAATTACGGCGTTCGCTTGGTGCGGGTATTCGTTTATTCATGCCACTTGTTGGTATTATCGGGATCGACTTTGGTTATGGTTTTGATTATTACGATAAACTGGGCAACAGGGAAGGGCGTTGGAAAGTTCACTTTCAATTTGGAAGATTTTAAACAATTAGCTAAATTAAAAAGTTGTAGTTTATTACTCACTTAAAGACAAAAACACTATTTTTACAGGAGGAACTTCGTGAAATCAGTAAAATTGCTATTCATACTAGTGCTAACAACAATGGTGTTAACACCTGCTTTTGCTCAAAAGCTTGCTTATGTTCATTCACAAAGAGTTTTAAATGAATTTGAAGAATATAAAGGTGTTCAGAACAAACTTACTGAGATACAAAACAAATACCAGGCAGAATACGATCAGTTAGTTAAAGAGTATCAGACTTTGCTTGATGAAATTGAATCACAAAGCCTGCTTTTAAGCCCAGAGAAAAAACAGGAAAAAGAACGCATGATGCAGCAAAAAGCAATGGAGATCGAAAAGTATAAATATGAAAAACTTGGTCCCCAGGGTGAAATTTATAAAAAACAGGCTGAACTCGGGCAACCCGTTCTTGATAAAATCAATGCTGTCATTAAAAAAATCGGTGAAGATGAAGGGTATGATTTTATTTTTGATGGAGCTGTAGGAATTCTTTGGGCCAAACCGGCACATGATATTACTCAACAAGTTCTTGATGAACTGAATAAAGGCGCAGGTAAAAAATAGTAATCGTGAAAATGAAACTTGAAGAAATCGCAAAGTATTTACATGGTTCATTTTCAGGTGATGGAAATATTGAAATAAGTGGTCCTGCAAAAATAGAAAGTGCCACGGAAGGCCAGATTACATTTCTTGCCAATCCAAAGTATAAACACTTTCTTGCTCAGACCAAAGCCAGTGCTGTTATTGTAGATAACAATATAAAAGATCTGGAAATACCTCATATAAAAGTGGACAATGCTTATATGGGGTTTTTATTTGTTTTAAAGCTGTTTACACCTGAAAGAGAACTAAGTTTTAAAGGTATATCCCAAAATGCGCAGATAAATTCTACTGCTGTAATTGGAAATGACTGCAATATAGCTCCTTTTGTATACATTGGTTCGGATTGTGCGGTTGGCAATAACTGTACGTTTTATCCGGGAGTTGTTATTCTCGATAATGTTAAAATTGGTGATAACTGCATTTTTTATCCAAATGTCAGTATCAGGGAAGATTGCGTTGTTGGGAACAATGCTATTTTTCATAATGGCGTGGTTGTAGGGAGTGATGGTTTTGGGTTTGCCCCAAAAGGCGATTCTTATGAGAAAATTCCGCAACTGGGAAATGTAATCATCGGAAATAATGTTGAAATTGGAGCAAATTCAACCATTGATCGTGCAACAATGGGTTCTACCATCATTAAAGATGGTGTTAAGCTTGATAATCTTATCCAGATAGCACATAATTGTATCGTTGGTGAGAATACCGTAATGGCAGCCCAGGCTGGGGTTGCCGGAAGTACGGAAATAGGCAGGAATGTTACAATAGGTGGCCAGGTTGGTGTCAGTGGGCATATTAAAGTTAACGACAGGACAGTTGTTGCAGCTCAATCAGGGATTTCTAAAGACACAGAGCCGAATTCAATTTTATTTGGTACCCCTGCATTACCTATAATGCAACGTAAACGTATTGATGTGAGTTTAAGGCATTTACCTGAATACGTTAAACGAATAAATCAATTAGAGAATGAATTGATTGAAATTAGGGAAGAACTAAAAGCCAAAAACGGGAAATAATCTGGATGAGAACAAAGCAGGCAACGATTAAAAAAGAAGTATCATATGAAGGGCGCGGTCTTCATACTGGTAATAAAACAAAGCTTACATTTAAGCCAGCCCCTGAAAACTATGGGAGAAAATTCGTAAGAGTTGATATTGACAATTCTCCTGAAATTGAAGCAGTTGTTGATAATGTTGTTCAGGATACTAATGTTGATAGTTTACGCGGAACGACAATTCAGGTAGATGGTGTTGCTGTTCACACGATAGAACATGTACTGGCTGCATTAGTCGGATTGGAAATCGATAACGTTCGTATTGAGCTGAATGCAAATGAGCCCCCGATTGCGGACGGCTCAGCCATGCCTTTTGTTGAGATTCTTCAGGATGCAGGGCTTGACATTCAGGAAGCTGACCGTGAATTTCTTGTAATTGAAGAAACAGTTAATTTTACGGTTGATAAAAAGGGTGTTCAGATTGTTGCTCTCCCCACAGATGATTACCGCCTGACGGTTATGATTGATTACCAGAATCCTGCCTTAGGTAGTCAGCATACGGGTTTGTTCGATCTGGAGACAGAGTTTATATCTGAATTTGCCCCGGCAAGAACATTTTGTTTCCTGCATGAAGTTGAAGGATTAGCTGAGCAGGGACTTATAAAAGGCGGAGACCTGGATTCAGCCGTTGTGATTGTTGATCGTCAACTTTCGGACGATGACATAACCCGGCTCCGGAAAATGTTTGATATTGCTGATGAAGTTGTTCTTGGCGAAAACGGTACACTTAATAATAAAACTCTGCGATACAAAAATGAACCTTGCCGGCATAAGTTATTGGACTTAATGGGAGATTTGGCGCTCGCCGGTGTAAATATTAAAGCACAAATTCTTGCTGCCCGCCCTGGTCATCAAAGTAATATAGAATTTGCAAAAATTTTAAGATCGCTCTATAAAA
Organism: Calditrichia bacterium; assembly: GCA_020635035.1. Lineage (GTDB taxonomy): Bacteria > Calditrichota > Calditrichia > Calditrichales > J004 > JACKAO01. The sequence continues at coordinate 489,765 of JACKAO010000001.1, read as the reverse complement.
AACAGCGCCTTACACGAAAATACCAGGATATTCAGAAAAAAGGTGTAGTCTTTGATGTAAACGCCATAAAGAAAATTCTTCCGCATCGTTATCCGTTTTTATTAGTCGATTCGATAGTTGAACTTGAACCAGAAGTAAGAGCAGTCGGATTAAAAAATGTAACAACAAATGAGCCCTTCTTTGAAGGACACTTTCCGGACAGACCCGTTATGCCAGGTGTGTTGATTGTTGAAGCAATGGCTCAGGTGGGTGGGGTACTCCTGTTAAATGAACAAGAAAATGTTGAAGAGAAACTTGTCTTTTTTATGGGGATCGATCAGGTTAAATTCCGTAAACCTGTTGTGCCTGGTGACCAGTTGGTAATGGAGCTTGAAATGTTAAAAGCCCGGCGAAGTACTTTTAAAATGGCTGGTAAAGCATATGTAAAGGGACAATTGGTGTGTGAAGCTGAAATGATGGCTGCGATAGTAGAGAAATAGGAGCAACGATGTCTGAGATTCATCCCACAGCAATAATAGATTCTAAAGCAGAGATTGGTAACAATGTGAGTGTTGGTCCTTATACAATTATCGATGCTGATGTAAAAATAGCTGATAATGTTAAGATCGGGCCGCATGTACAAATTGCTTCCGGTACGGAGATTGGTGAAGGTTGTAAAATATACAAGGGTGCTGTTCTGGGCACAGAACCACAAGACTTGAAGTTTGAAAATGAAAAGACCTTCCTGGTAATCGGAAAAAATACAACTATCCGGGAATTTGCAACACTTAACAGGGCAACCACACACAGCTATTATACACGTATTGGTGATAATTGTCTTCTGATGGCATATAGTCACGTTGCCCATGATTGTCACATCGGAAATAATGTAATTCTTGCCAATTCAGTCAATTTAGCCGGGCACGTCATAATAGAAGATTTTGTAGGTATTGGCGGTCTGACACCTGTACATCAATTTGTAAAAATAGGGACTCAAAGCTTTATTGGCGGGGGATTACGCATTCCCAAAGACGTTCCGCCTTACATTCTGGCAATGGGCGAACCCCTGCAATTTGCCGGACTAAATAAAATTGGTTTAGTGCGTCGCGGATTTACTGAAGAAACCTTATCAGCGTTGCGTAATTCCTATAAAATTTTGTACAGACAAAACAATACAATTAAAGAAGCTATACAAATTATTTCTGAAAGCTATACTTCTATCCCCGAAGTAATGCACCTTGTTGATTTTCTGAAAAATTGTGATCGTGGTATTATCCGATAAAAATCCGCCATTTCCGTTCAAGCAGATCCGTGTTTTACCATTTCAGAAGTTCAATGGCACGGAGAATATGTGCCTTGATCTCTATTTCGCAGAACAGATGGAATATAGCACTACACCTTTGTTAAGGTTTTATGGATGGAATCCCTTTTGTCTGTCCTTAGGTCATCATCAGAAAAGTGATTTAATAAACATTGAAAAACTGCAGGCAAATGGATATGATATAGTCCGCAGGCCAACCGGGGGAAGTGCAATTTTGCACTCTGATGAATTGACATATTCATTTATTCTTCCGCGTAATAAAGTAAACCATCATGCAGTATATGCCTATTTTCATAGCAATCTGGCTAAGGCATTAAACAGTATTGGATATAATGTTGAACTGGCTGGTACAGAAAAAAAGGGGATCTATCTTAATCAGGCAGCCGATACTTTTGCATGCTTTAACCGCTCCGCATTGAGTGAAATTCAATATGATGGTAAGAAAGTCGTTGGAAGTGCCCAAAAATTATTAAAATATGCAATTTTGCAACATGGTTCGATTATGATCAAACCGACACATGAAGAAATCATAGATTACCTGCTCTTAAATCCGGACGAACAACAACAGCAAAAAAATCTTCTCAAAGAAAAATCAATGTCTTTGGAACAGGTTAATAGCCGCAGAATTACCGTAAATGAAATAGCTGATCCGTTATTGGACATGTTTGAAAAATCCGGAATTCAGATGTATTATCGATATCCATCCAATGAAGAAATTAAGGATGCCCTTAAATATATAGACCAGGTTTGTCTGTAAATGTCTGCGATCAGATTTGTATTGTAACGAGCTTTGTAACAAATTACTACCTGTTTTTACTATATTCAGATACCAATATGGCTGCAGCAAAACATCCATGTAAAAATCACCCCGAAAAGTTTACAGCACGTAAATGCTTTCATTGTAAAGATCCTATTTGTCTTGATTGTCAGAAGACTTACTTTCATCATTTATTTTGCAGTGTCAAATGCATAATTTTATGGAAAACAAAAGATTTATTCAGTGTTTTTAAAATAAGTAAAGAATTTACGTGGTTTATTTTGATTGTCATTTTTTCAAATATAATCATGTATAATTTGATCGTTTCCAGGATTGATGATAGTTCTGAAAAAATTATTACCCCAACCGATAGTATTGTCACTTTTCCCGCACCAGCAGGGTATGTTATTGATTCCATCCGTTATGCAGTTAAAGGACGCTTTAAAATCAATGTCGATTTTACCGAAGAAATGGTGCTTACTCTCCTGCATAATGGAAAGTTTGTAGAAAGTCTTCTGCCGGGTGAAAAAAACTTTTCCTTCAATGACATAAATCTTTCTTCCGGCAAGAACAGTTTCACAATTTGGGGAATTGATCAAACGGGAAAAAGCACGCTCATTGATTCTTTCAGTATGACATACAGCGCACCAAGGCTTGATTACCTGATGCAGCCTGTTTACAGAACCAAAACATCTCTGAAATCTTTGGCACTGACGTTTGATGGCGGTTCGAGTAACATAGGTACAAAAGAAATTCTGGACATTCTTGCTGAAAAAAAGGTTTACTGCACAATTTTTCTGACAGGGCAGTTTATTCAGAATTTTCCTGACCTTGTTGAAGAAATAATTACAAATGGTCATGAAGTTGGAAATCATTCTTACAGCCATCCCCATTTTACAAATCTGGAAATTGACGGGAAAAACAATTCCCGGACTTATGTTAATCAGAATTATTTACAATCTCAGTTAAACCGCACTGACAGTCTGTTTTATAACCTGACTAAAAAACATATGATGCCTTTCTGGCGGGCTCCGTTTGGTGAGATAAACAGGGAAATTCTATTCTGGGCAGCAGAACTGGGTTATCGTCATATAGGATGGTCATATCATTGTGATTCATGGGATTGGGTGGAAGATAAAAATTCTGAACTTTACAGAACGGCAGAAGATATAAAAAATCATTTTCTGCAGCTGGAACAAAAAGATGGTTTAAACGGGAAAATAATTCTTATGCACTTAGGAAGTGAGCGTTCAGAAGATTTTCCCTATCAAACACTTGGAGAGTTGATTGACAGCTTAAAATCAAAGGGATATACTTTTAAAAAGATCAGCGAGCTGCTTAAACAACAATCGTCGTAAAATGCTAAAATTCATTTGATTTTATGCATAAGCTTTTTTATTGTCTATCTGTTTTGATCTAGTTATCTTTCAAAACAAATTTGACCTGACAAATTTTTTTTCAATGATTGTTTGGATCCTGAACAATCCCTTTCCTTTTTTTGAACACTTTACGGAGGGTATAATGGTTAGACGCTCGACGCATGCAATCCTGCTTTTATTTATCATTTGTACTAATGCATTCAGTGGTACAACAGGTAAAATCTCCGGGATTGTTACAGAAGCTGTCTCAGGAGAACCGGTTGTTGCTGCCAATGTTTATATTGAGGGCACAACACTTGGGGCTGCGACTGATATCGAAGGATTTTATGTTATTAATAATATAAATCCCGGAGTATATAACGTAACAGTTGAGACAATTGGTTATGCCAAGCAGATGGTTACCAATGTTGAAGTTAACTCAGATTTTACAACAAAACTTAATTTCCAGCTCAAAACGGAAGTTATGGAAGGCGAAGTTGTTGTTGTGGAAGCTGAAAGGCCGATGATACGAAACGACCTTACTTCTTCTCAAACATCCATTAACGCTGCAGAAATACAGGCATTACCGGTTGAAGACGTTGGTCAGTTGCTTGTTCTGCAGGCAGGTATCATCCAGGGCGCCGGCGGCGAACTGCATATCAGGGGTGGGCGAAGCACCGAGATTGCTTACAATGTTAATGGTGTGTCCATTTCAAACCCTTATGATAACAGCCGTTCTGTTGAAGTTGCAACTAACGCCATCCAGGAGCTTTCTGTTGTCAGCGGTACTTTTAATGCAGAATATGGAAACGCCCTAAGCGGTATTGTAAATACTGTTACCAAAGAAGGCGGGGCAGATCTTACCGGTAGTGTCACTCTTTACAGCGGGGATCATTTAAGTGATCATACCAGAATCTTTAACCATATTGATGCTTTCTCTCCGGTTGCAAATTATGTATCAGAATTTACTTTGGGAGGTCCCGTACCGGGATTGTCAAACTATCTGACATTTTTCCTTTCCGGTCGATATGAAAATGATGAAGGATACCTTTACGGAAAACGTGAACATTTCCCGACCGATTCTGTTTTTAAAGATCCGACAAACCCTAATAACATTACTGTTGCAAGTTCGGGTGATAATAAATATGTCCCTATGCAGTACAGTAAAGACCTTACATCCACTTTAAAACTCACTTACAAACCAAGTGCTGTTTTTAAAATTAATTATGATGTGGTCTTTTCAAATGCCAATTATGAAAGCTACAACCACGATTTTAAATACAATCCGGATGCAAATTACCATCGCTATGAACTGGGTGTATTAAATTCAATCGAAATAAAACATATTCTTAATCCAAAAACATTTTACACCTTACGCGGATCCTATAACTTCAGTGATTTTAAAAGATATTTATATCCGCTGCTGGATAGCAATGGGGATGATGTTAATTATTATCCGGGGCTTGATTACACTGATTATACAGCTGATCCAAGGTACCAGCCGGATCATAAACTTACTCCTGCCGCTCCCTTTACGTTTCTGGCAGGCGGAACACAGAATGGGCATTTTTACCAAAGAACAAAAACAACAGGCATTAAATTTGATCTTACCAGTCAGCTGGATAACCGTCACGAATTAAAGTTTGGGATGGATTATAAATATCACGAACTGGATTTTGAAGATTTTGATGTTCTTCGTGATTCCGTTACAAACCCTGTTGCTACCATTGCCAGCCTTGCAAGTGTTTACCATGATCGCTATTCAAAAAATCCTGTTGAATTTTCAGCCTATGTTCAGGATAAAATGGAATTTGAATACCTGGTTCTTAACCTGGGATTGCGTTTCGACTATTTTGATGCTCAGTCACAATATTCCACCAACACACTGTATCCTTCACCATATAGTGCAACGCTGCCAACAACAGTAGATAAAAATGCATTATTGGATAATAGCAGTGGCAAATATCAGTTAAGCCCGCGTCTTGGTGTTTCTTTTAAAATTTCAGAAAAAGGGGCTATTCACTTTTCGTATGGCCATTTTTTCCAGATGCCGCCATTTCAATACCTGTATACCAATCCTGATTTCAAGTATCAGTTGGGAGCAGGGACGCCAACTTTTGGGAATGCTAATCTGAATCCTGAAAAAACCGTCACATACGAATTAGGGCTGCAGCAACAGTTTGGAGATAATCTTTCCTTAATTGTTACCGGTTTTTATAAAGACGTTCGTGATCTGCTTGCAATTCAGCAAATTCGTATCAGTGATGATGAAACATACTACCGCTATGTGAACCAGGATTATGGAAATATTAAAGGTATTATTCTTTCATTCATCAAACAGCGTTTTGGGAATGACCTTGTAAGGGCATCACTGGATTATACATTTCAGGTAGCCGAAGGTAACGAAGTAGGTGCAGATGCATTTTTTATTGATACTCAATCGGGCCGGCAGAGTGAAAAAATTCCGGTTTACCTTAGCTGGGATCAGTCGCACACACTTAATTCCACAATTTCGCTGGGCAGAACAAAAGACTGGAATACATCCATTATCGGAAAATTTGGTACAGGTTTACCATATACACCGGAATTATTTAAAAGAAAAGTTATATTGAGAACCAATAGTGAGCGTAAGCCAACTCAAATAACTGTTGATTTACTGGCGGAAAAGTATTTTAAAGTAGCTGACTTTGATGTAGCTGTTTTCCTAAAAGTATTTAACCTGTTTGATACATTGAACGAACGTCTGGTGTATAACGACACAGGTACAGCAGATTACTCTCTCGAGCAGACAAAAAGCGGGCCTAAAGCGACGAATGAGCTTTCTGAACGTATTCCTGCTGTAAAATCATCAGATGAATATTTTACAAATCCAGCATATTATTTGCCGCCACGGGAAGTGAGACTGGGCTTAAGTTTTCAATTTTAATTCTAGCGGAGAAGTTAAATGAAACAAAAAAAATTATCCATCCTGTATATTTTTGCTCTTCTGTTTTCTTTTCTCACAGCAGGATTCAGCCAAACGGTAGACCAGGTTCAACGCAACAAAGAACATCAGGCTGTTAAGGATTTGCTGCAAAAGCAGATGGAAAAAGCAAAAAAATCAGACAAAACGGTAAACAAGAAAGCGCAGTCAGAGTCTCAATCACTGGAAAAAACTACTGCTCTGGAAGACCGTAAATCTTATTTTATGAATGGTAATAAAATTGCCACAGAAGTCTATAATTACGGCGGTATAGGTCCGGGTTACGGTGGTATACGTGGAGTTAATAATGTCGTTTGGCGGACACTTTCCTATATTTTTCAGTTTACGCCGATTTTTGCAGGAGCAGTACCGGATGCCACTAATCCGGAAAAAACTCTGTTCATTGTGTCTGATGCACTGAATGAATATCCAAGTGCAAAACCTGAAAGAAATCCTGATACAGGGGAGTTATGGCAGTTTCAGCCACTGCCTGGCTACGCTGACCCGGATCAGGAAGATATGGCATCCAATCCCGCCCCTGATAAAGATGGTGATGGAAAACCTGACAGCTGGCCACGTGAATGGTACAATCCAACTTTAGGCCAATATGTCTGGCCCGGATATTTGTCACAAAACACAACCAATGCTGATCAGGAAGTACTCTGGGTGATGGATGATCGTGATAACAAGGAGTTTAATTATTATCCTTTTGACAGCGATACATCGCGCCGTGGATTAGGTATCCAGGTTGAAGGGCGTGCCTTTCAGTGGAGTAATGCACTTGCAGAAAACACAATCTTTTTTATCTACACAGTAACCAATACCAGCGACAAAGACCTTGATTCACTGATTTTTGGTATCTATGGTGACCCGGATCTTGGAGCTTTTGGTACAGATACAGATAACGATGATGACTGGGGATTTTTCATCCCGCCCTATTCAACACCAGATGTAGATGTGGATAATATTCCTGTTTACTCGCGCAGTATGGTTTATTTCTGGGATCCGGATGGAGAAGGTGCACTTGGCCTGCCAACCGGTTACCTGGCATGTAAATTCCTTGAAAGTCCCGGTGACTCTGATGATAATTTTGACAATGATGGTGACGGGATGATCGATGAACGCCAGGATGATGGCATTGATAACGATGGTGACTGGGATCCGGATGTGCATGATGTTGGAAAAGACGGAGTGCCCGGTACCTTTGATGAAGGAGAAGGCGACCGTCAGCCAACAGCGGGTGATCCGCTCGATCCGCTTTTACCCGGTGAGCCTAATTTTGAACTGACTGACCTTGATGAAGTTGACCAGATTGGTTTAACCAGCTTTAACAGCTGGACATGGAATGATGACCAGGTTTCCAATGATGTAAGTATGTGGAACCGTATGCGGGCAAATGAACAGACTGTTAATAATACAAATGGTTATGACGGGTTTGGCGATATTACCCAGGACGATGACCTTGTCTTTATCTTTGGTTCAGGTTATATCTCTTTAAAAAAAGGCGAAACAAAACGCATCTCGATGGCTTTGATCATGGGTGAAAACCTGGATGATCTGTTAACAACTGCTGAAACCGTGCAAACTATCTATAACCAGAACTATCGCTTCTTTAAGCCACCGGAAAAGCCAACTGTAAGAGCAGTACCGGGTGATCAAAAAGTAACATTATATTGGGATACCCGTGCTGAAGAAAGCATTGATCCGCTTACAGGAAAAGACTTTGAAGGTTATGTGATATACAGAAGTACAGAACCGGATTTCCAGGATGTACAGACAATCACTGATGGTAAAGGATCAAGTTTTCTATCTGAACCACTGGAAGCCGCAGATGGCACATCAGCACGATTTGATGTGGATAAACGTCCTGAACCCTATACTGACACAAATGCAAACGGTAAATATGATTCCGGAGAACCTTACAGTGATGTCAATATAAATGGTGAATATGACGACAGCATTGACGATTGGTGGAAAGGCTATCATCCCGTTCCTTATGCGAACAGGGGAATCCAGTATTTTCTTGGAAATAATACGGGTTTAAGGCATTCTTATGTGGATTCTAATAATGTCATAAACGGACAGACATATTATTATGCAGTTGTTGCCTATGATCATGGCGATAGTGTTAAAGTGCCGCCATCTGAAACAACAAAAAAGATAACAGTAGATCCTGTAACATCTGTATTGGAATTTGACAGGAATACAGTTAGTGTAATTCCCGGACCAAGATCCAGTGGGTTTGTTGATGCAGGTGTTGGATCAAACAATATTGTTCATGAATCCGGCATAGCATCCGGTGATGTTAATCTTGAAGTTTTTGAAGAACTCAATCTGCAGGAAGATGGTCAGTATGAGATATTCTTTGATGACAGCATGACGGTTAAGGGTGAACGTATTCCCAAGAAAAACTTTTCTGTTATTAATGAAAATCCGGTTTTTGATACTTTTACATTGATAGATACTAATTTTACAACACTAACTTACACAAATATCAGTGATGATGAATTTCTGTCGGTAAAAGATGGTTCCGGCACCGAATATAAAAGGGATGTTGACTATGTTCTGGAATTGAACAAAGGGACAATCCGCCGGACTGGAAATTCATCTATGCCGAATAATACCGAGTTTAATGCGACATTCAGATATTATCCTGTATTCCAGAGTCTTGCTTTGAATGGTGAAGATTCCAACCCTGTTTTTGATGGAATGAATCTGCTGGTTAATGATGATTCAGAACCAGGAATTGACTTTGAAACATCAGGTTGGACAGCCGGAAGTAAATCGAATTTGACTTTTAATGTTATACCGGCGCGATTAGGGCCAGTAAAACGATTTGAAGAATTAGGTGAATACCAGATAATCTTTTCATCTGAAAACATTGATACTGCCGTAATCGCTGGACCTAAAAGAGTTCCGGTTAATTATAAAGTACGTTATGTCTTCCAGGGAGCCGATGAACCGATTATCACTTATCTGAACGAAGCGACTCGCAGCGAAACTTGGGATCCGGGAGAAGGAATGATCCTTTTCAAACCAGGCTCAGCAGGAACGCCGCAGGACACTATAACATGGACCGTTACAATCGGCCTTCCAACCGATTCTGTAAATATTCCTACAGATGGTGATACACTTTTTATTGGTACGTACAGGCCATTTACTGAAGATGACGTATATAAAATAAATACAACGGCGCCGCAATTCAGTGCTGCAAAAGCAAAGACACAGTTGGATGATATTTATGTTGTGCCTAATCCTTATGTTGCATTTAGTACAATTGAGCCCACAACAAAAATTCCGGGTCAGCAAAGGGGAGAACGCAGGATCTATTTTGAAAACCTGCCACCGCAATGCACCATAAAAATATTCAATTTAAGTGGTAACCTTGTGCGGACATTGCATCATGACACCAGTTTGGAATCAGGTCGGGAGTACTGGAATTTATTAAGTACAGATGGTTTTACCGTTGCCTATGGTGTTTATATAGCGCATATAGATGCACCAGGGGTTGGTGAAAAAATCGTTAAATTTGCATTAATTAAGTAGACGGGGGCGATATGAAAACACGATTATTTAAACTTTCGCAAATTTATGCTGCGATCAGCATAATTCTTTTTTCTGCGCTGCCTGTCTTTTCGCAAAATCTGCAAAAAACAGGTACTACGGCTGCGCAGTTCCTGAAAATTGACGTGGGTCCCAGAGCCATAGGCATGGGTGGGGCATACATAGCGTCTGCTACAGATATTAACGCTGTTTATTGGAATCCGGCAGGATTAGCATCTTTAACAGGGAATGGTGAAGCTGTATTTAATCATATTAACTGGTTCGCAGATATTAAACTTTCTGTTGCTACTGCAGCACTTATGATACCAGAATTCGGTACAGTTGCAGTGAGTTTTTCGTCTCTTAATGCAATCGAAGATGAACCTGTTCGTACAGAGGTTGATCCAACCGGAAGCGGAGAATTATTTGATGCCGGTGGGTTATCCTTTGGATTGAGTTATGCCCGTAATTTAACAGATCGTTTTTCAATCGGTTTTAACGCCAAATATATCCAGGAATCTATCTGGCATTCCACTGCAACCGGTTTTGCTTTTGATATGGGTGTTCTGTACCGAATCAACATATTAAATGAGTTCAGGATGGGAGCCAGTGTTTTTAACTTTGGCAGTAAAATGAAAATGGATGGACGTGATGTGCTGGAAATTATCAGTGTAGGTTCTGGTGACGGAAACCTGATCAGTGCAAAATACGATCTGGATTCATTTGATTTGCCGCTTCTGTTCAGAGTTGGTGTTGCTGCAGATCTTATTAAAGAAGGCCATTCAAGGCTTACTTTAGCTTTTGATGCCGTTCATCCTAATGATCACACAGAATATGTCAATTCCGGTGTCGAGTATTCTTTAAATGAGCAGGCATTTCTGCGTTTTGGTTATAAATCACTTTTTGAAAAAGATACAGAACAGGGCTTAACATTTGGTGCGGGAGTTCTTTATGGTCTTGGTGGTGATATGAAAATTAAGATTGACTACGCTTACCAGGATTTTGGAGTTCTTGACATAGTACACCATGTTGCCTTTGGTGTAAGTTTTTAAAAGGTTCAGGTATGCATTTTTTACAAAACGGCGGGAAAATAAGGCTTTTCTTATTTCTCGCCTTTTTTTTTACGATCACCGATCTCAAAGCAGGTGAAGATAAACCATACGTCATTCTGATTTCCTGGGATGCCTGCCGTTATGATTATATCGATCGCGGTTTGACTCCTACAGTGCAGTCACTTATTGATCAGGGTGTACGGGCTAAATCACTTAAATCCTGTTTTCCAACAAAAACATTTCCTAATCATTATTCTATTATAACCGGAATGTATCCTGAGAATCATGGTATAATATTTAATAATTTTATAGACCCCGCAAGTGGAGATTCCTACCGGATTAAAAAAGACGATTCTGTTAAACAGGACAAATGGTACAAAGGAATTCCGATTTGGTTTACGGCGCAGGAACAGGGAATCAAAAGTGGTTCCGTCTTTTGGGTTGGTTCAGAAGTGTATAAACGCAGGCCAACATACAGCCTGGATTATAATCACCATATGCCGCATGATGAACGCATCGCCATGATTGATAAATGGCTTGATTTACCACTCATTGATCGTCCGCATTTACTGATGCTTTATTTTGCAGATCTGGACGATAATGGTCATAAATATGGCCCGGATTCACCGCAACTCGATTCTGCGCTTGTAAAACTGGATAAAACGTTATCAAAATTACTTTCGGTAGTCGCTGAGCATAACCTTACAGATTCGACCAATATTATTCTTTTAACAGATCATGGAATGCTTGAAACAAAAAAAGAGAATGCAATCAATTTGCCCGAAATTCTAAAAGGATTTAATTATACGTTGCAGGGATATGATCCCATTTATTCAATTTTTGCATCTGAAGATTCTCTTGAAAAAATATATTCTGCTTTAAAGCAGAATGCTTCAGGATATAATGTATACTGGAAATCAGAATTACCCGGCCGATTTCATTTCAGCAAGAATCCACTAATTGGCGATATAATTATCCTTGCTGATCCGGGTTATTATTTTTTAAGCGGAAAATCAACATATTCTGTGGGTGTTCATGGATATGATAATGAAATACCAGAAATGCAGGGAATCTTTGTTGCCAGCGGACCCGGTTTTAAAAAGAATCTTACAGCAGATACTTTCTTAAATATTGATGTTTATGCACTTATCTGCAAAATACTTCAAATAAAGCCGGCTGATTCTGTTGACGCAGATATTGAAAGAGTAAAGCATCTTTTAAAATAGAAAAGGCTGCCTTTTCAGACAGCCTTAATTTCTTGAATAAATTAACGATTATTATGCGATGGTTACTTTATCTTCAAGATATACATCCTGAATAGCATTCAGCAGTTCAATTCCTTCTTTCATCGGTCTTTGGAAAGCCTTACGTCCGCTGATTAATCCCATACCGCCGGCTCTTTTATTAATTACAGCTGTTCTTACTGCCTGGGCCAGATCATTATCACCTGAAGCACCACCAGAGTTAATTAATCCTGCACGTCCCATATAATTGTTTACAACTTGATAGCGTGTCAGATCAATCGGGTGATCTGTTGTTAATTCACTATAAACTTTTTTGTGAGTTTTACCAAATTTAATTGCATTGTATCCGCCATTATTTTCCGGCATTTTCTGTTTAATAATATCTGCTTTAATTGTAACACCTAAATGATTTGCCTGAGATGTTAAATCAGCAGCAACGTGGTAATCAACTCCATCTTTTGTAAAATCAGAATTACGCAGGTAGCACCACAAAATAGTTGCCATACCCATATCATGAGCGATTTCAAAAGCTTCACTTACTTCAATAATCTGTCTGGCAGAATTGTCTGAACCAAAATAGATTGTTGCACCAACGGCAACAGCACCCATATCCCAGGCTTGCTGAATGCTGCTGAACATGATCTGATCATACGTGGTTGGATAAGTTAATAGTTCATTGTGGTTAATTTTTACAATGAATGGAATTTTATGTGCATACTTACGACTAACCGCACCTAAAACACCAAGTGTTGAAGCAACAGCATTACAACCACCTTCTACTGCAAGCTTAACAATGTTTTCTGGATCAAAGTAGATGGGGTTAGGTGCAAAAGATGCACCAGCAGAATGTTCAATTCCCTGATCTACAGGTAAAATTGACAGATAGCCACTGTTATTTAAGCGGCCATTATTAAAAAGAACCTGTAAATTGCGTAAAACCTGTGGTGAACGATCAGAAAGAGCAAATACACGATCCACAAAATCTGATCCGGGTAAATGAATGGAACTTTTATCTACCGTTTTGCATTGATGATTAAGAAGGCTGTCACTTTCAGACCCTAATAAAGATTGGATTTTATCCAGGTTACTCATTTATTCCTCCGGAAATTTCTGTTAATAATTTAATTACTTGAGTCATTTTAATTTGTTTTAAAAATAACAAAGTAGTATATAAAATAAAAGAATATCTAAATATAATACTAATTTTTTTCAAATACTTTTATTTATTTATTTAAGATCATTTTTTGTTTGAGTTAACTAAAATAAACAAAACAGATCATTTCTAACTATAAAATTAAAATATATTTAAAAATAGGAGGTACATAAATTAATGTTCTTTACTGTAAAACGCTTTCTAAAATCTGAATACGCTGAAAGAATAAATTCACAGGACCAAAAGAATCTGGCTTTGCTTGCCAAAGTTTTTCCATTCAAGGTAAGCAGGTATGTTTTAGATGAGCTCATTGATTGGCGTAACTATGATGATGATCCGGTTTACAGGCTTACATTCCCCAGAAAATCGATGCTGAGTGACAGACATTGGAATATGATGGAGAATCTATCATCTGTTGAAGAAGAAAAAAAAGTTGTAAATCTGATAAGACATTCTCTTAATCCGCACCCAAACGGACAGAAAAAAAACATACCTAAAATAGGTGATCGTTCTTTCGGTGGTTTGCAGCATAAATACAGGGAAACAGTATTGTTCTTTCCAGCACAGGGACAGACTTGTCATTCTTATTGCACATATTGTTTCCGCTGGGCCCAATTTGTAAATCTGGATGAACATAAATTTAAGTCTAAAGACCACAAAGATCTTTATGATTATTTATTAGTAAATCCTGATGTTACTGACGTGTTGATAACCGGTGGCGATCCGCTGTTTATGCCGAATAAAACACTCTTCAGTTATCTCGATGTTTTGACCATGCCTGAATTAAGCCATATACGAAGTATCCGCCTGGGATCTAAGTCATTATCTTTTTATCCAAACAGGTTTCTTGGTGAAGAAGGTGATGAGATAATCTATAAGTTAAAACAGATTATCAAATCAGGTAAACACATAGCTTTTATGGCACATTTCAGCCATCCAAATGAGTTAAGCACCGAAAAAGTTACACGTGCGGTTGAGCGTTTAAGAAATGCCGGTGTTGAAATCCGTTCCCAGGCCCCATTGATAAAAGGAATTAATGATAATCCTGAAACCTGGAGAGATATGTGGCAAAAACAGGTTGAAATGGGAATTATTCCTTATTATATGTTTGTAGAAAGAGATACAGGTGCACATAATTATTTTTCTGTACCATTATTCCGGGCATATGAAATATTCACTGAAGCGTATTCGCAAATTTCCGGGCTCGCTAAAACGGTTCGCGGTCCATCTATGTCAGCCGATCCGGGTAAAGTTTTAATTGATGGAATCGTTGAATATGAAGGCGCCAAACATTTTGTCCTGAAGTTTATCCAGGCACGTGATGCTTCCCAGATAAACAAACCGTTTTTTGCAAAATTTAATGAGAATGCAACCTGGCTTGATGAATTGGAAATAGAGGAAGATCTTTCTGACAATTCAGTAAAAGCGGATGGATACTTTTCTTTGCCACAAAATATTTATTTTAATTCCTGATTCATAAAAACCGGATATCTTTTATATTTTCAGATTTAAAAGTGAAAATTTGTAAAACGAATTGTGTATTTTTTTTAGCTTTTGAATTAAGACTTTTATTATAATTACCGATCAAGTGCAAAGGCTAACAGAAAGATACTTATCCTTGAATATCTCTGATCCAAAAACTGTTTTTAAAATTGCTGTATTGACGGATGAAGACAGTGACTTTGTTCTGTTTACAAACCTATGTCAAAGTATAGACGATTTGAACATAAGTCTTCAGTTTATCAATGCAGATCAATTGGTTGACGCTTCAGAAGATTATAAAGATGTACCGGTATATATTTCGAGTTGTGAATATTTATCCCTGAAAAATAAAAGCAGGGACACGGACCATTCCATTCATACCACCGCACCTTTAATCTGCTTATTTCATAGTTATGATGAAGTAAATCAGGTTGATAAAAAAACTTTTGAAAGTGATTTCTGGCTATTCCGTGAAAATCTTAATATAAATATATTTAAAGCTATATTAAGACAAGCAGAAGCATTATACAGGACACGGCGCCAGGCAAATTATTTCAGGCAAAAATACCATGAAAGTGAGAAACGCTTTATAGGTGTTTTCCGTTCAAAGGGTGAAGCCGTCTTAGTGATTGATCAGTCAGGCTTAATACGTTTTGTTAATTCTGCTACTGAAGCAAATTTTGGATTAGCCAGGAATTTTATTGGCCAGCAATTTCCATATGATCTCCATTCCGGGCAGGTTGAAGAGATTGATCTTGCACCCTTGACTGGAAAACGGCAAATCGTAGAAATAACTGTAAGTGATCTGGTTTGGGAAAATGAAGTCTGTTATACTGTTGGGCTGCGAGATACCAGTAAACAAAGAAATCTGGAAGATGAACTGGTTACTTTCAGACAGATTATCCAGTTAAGTCCTTTGCCCATTTTAATTACGGATGAAAATGCGAAAATTCTCTATGTTAATGAACAGTTTGAAAAGACTTCCGGTTATAAAAGAGATGAACTCATTGGCAAGAGGCCAAACATTTTAAAATCTGATGTTCATGACGGTAATTATTATGAGAATTTATGGAGTACTATTAAAAGTGGTAATTCCTGGTCAGGTCTTATTTGTAACCGAACAAAAGAAGGTGAATTATACTGGGAAAAGCAGCTTATTTCACCGGTTAACAATTTAAAAAATGAAACAATCTATTACGTTTCAATACGAATTGATGATGTTCAACGCAAAAAACAGGAAGAAGCAAAGCAAAAAGCAGAAACTCTGAAAAGTGTTCAGGAACTTGCCGGTGGTATTGCCCACGAATTTTCACAACCGCTTCAGGTTTTGTCAATAAGTATGCTGTTAATGGAAAAGGAGTTTGGAGAGTCGGAGTATTTTGATAAATCAAACAAAATGATAAAACGAATCATCTCGCTTGTAGACAGTCTTAAAAGTATAACGACGCTGAAGCAGCAAGACTATCTTTCTTCAAAAATTTTGGATATCCGCGCTTCATCAGAAAAGGCTCTTCTGGCCAGTCAGGAAAATCGCATACTTATTATTGATGATGAATCAGAATTGCTGGATTCTCTTGTTGAGCTTTTAACAATATCGGGCTATAACTGTGATGGTGTGAGCGACGGGATAACGGCTCTGGATAAAATAAGTAATACACCTTACAGACTCATTATCTCCGATCTTGATATGCCTGAAATGAGTGGTATCGAATTGTTTAAAAAGATAAAGGAAGCTTCTTTTGAAGGCTATTTTGTTTTTATGACCGGTTATGAAGTTGATAGCGAATATGAAGACGTAATAAAGATGGCAGACGCTTTTCTGACAAAGCCTTTTGAATTAAACAGCCTTAAAAATCTGGTTGACAAGATGATAAAATCTCAGGAAGTGAAAGTATAATAGTTATATTTATGTTTGCCATTTTGATTAATTTTGTGCAAATTTAACTCCCGATATGAAAAGGGTAAATTTAAAACATTGAAAAGCAAAAAAGCATTCTGCCGTAGTGGTTGAATGCTTTTTTTTTGTCCAACTTTATTGAGCAGTTATGGGAAATATTTTATTAAAAAATGGCCGGCTTCCGGATGGTCAAACTTGCAATATCATGATAGAAGATGAGAGAATTGCATATATTGGCTCCAGTTTTATCAAGAACTGTCTGGAGATTGATTGTACAGGATATCACTTTCTGCCCGGAATAATAGATGTTCATACACATATACGTGATATGGACTTGAGTTATAAAGAAGACTGGTTTAGCGCATCACAAGCCGCGGTTGCCGGTGGTGTGACAACAGTTTGCGATATGCCTAATACGCGTCCTGCAACTTTTGATGAAGCCAGTTTAAAAGTAAAAAAAGACGCGGCTAAAAAATCAATTGCCAATTATAGTTATAATTTTGGTGTTACTGAATCCAATGAAAAAGAAATTAAAAGTGCTGCATCAATTAATGCTCTAAAAATGTTCATGGCGGAATCCAGTTCAGGATATGTGGTTGAACAACCTGAAGTAGTAAAAAAGGTTTTGCAAATAGCCAAAGAAATTAATAAACCGGTTATTGTTCACAGCGAGTTGCAAACCTGTGTTGAAGCATTTGAGAAAAAATATCAAGCGACAATTGGGAATCACAATAAAATCCGCAATCCACAATGTGCAATTAAGGCAACAGAACTGTTGATTAAACTCGCTGCTCAAACAGGTGCAAAAGTTTACCTGGCACATATTTCTACTGAACAGGAGATTGAAATGATACGGCAGGCAAAAAATGCCGGGTTGGACAATCTCTTTTGCGAAATCACCCCGCATCATCTTTTTATAAATGAAGATGTTCTGAAGGTTGCCGGAAACTTTGGTAAAGTGAATCCACCTTTACGAAGCAAATCAGATAATAATGCTTTGGAATGGGCAATAATTAATGGTATTGCAGACACAATAGGTACGGATCATGCACCGCACAGTCTTGAAGAAAAACAAAAAGAATACGTAAAAGCTCCTTCAGGATTCCCCGGCCTGGAAACCAGTTTTGCACTAATGCTTCAATTGGTACATTCCGGAAAAATTACTTTAACAAAATTAACAGAAATAATGTCAGAAAATCCGGCTCATATTTTTAATTTTAAAGATCGCGGAATGTTACAGATTGGCAAATATGCGGACATTGCAATTGTTGATCTAAATGAAGAATGGCGGGTTGATCCGAAGGAATTTAGGACAAAAGCAAAATACTCTCCATTCTCAGGCATGAATCTTAAGGGAAAAGTAAAAATGACATTAGTAAACGGAAATCTTGTTTATAATCATGGTAAAATCACAGACATAAAGGGTAAAGAAGTTGAATTCAACTAAAAAAGAATTAATCTTCGCGCTCCATGATATAGGAGCTGTAAAATTTGGGTCGTTTAAGCTGAAGTCCGGTTTAACATCTCCTTTTTATATTGATCTTAGAAGTGTTATCTCTTATCCCAAAATAATGACATTGATATCGTCATTATTAAAAGAAGCCGTTAATGGAAAAAAGTTTGATCTTATAACAGGAATCCCATACACAGCATTGCCAATGGCTTCGATATTATCTGTAGAATTAAATAAACCCCTGATTTATCAGCGCAAAGAACCAAAAGCATACGGAACGGCAAAATCAATTGAAGGCGTATATAGTCCTGGTGACAGCTGCCTTGTGATTGATGATGTTATGAGTACAGGAGAAAGTAAAATTGAGATTGCCGAAGCATTGGGGGCTGAAGGTATAAAAATAAGGGATTTTGTAATTCTTGTTGACCGCAGTTATAACGGTAGAAAATTTATGTCGGACAACGGATATAATCTGATTTCAATAATATCAATTTTTGATATCGTTAACACGCTTTATGAGAATAAACTACTCAGCTCTGCACAAAAGCAGCAGGTTGAAGAATTTATGGCTGTTGACCAATCTAATCAGGCGATAACAACACTGAATAATACCCAGGAACAGACTACAAATTTTAATTCGCATGCATTAATCAAATTAATACAGCAAAAAAAATCGAACCTTGTGGCATCGCTTGATGTGGATAACCAAAAGGATTTTTTCAGAATTTTAAATGCTGTTGCGGATGATATCGTTTTGGTAAAAACGCATGTTGATATTCTAAACGACTTTGATGAGACTTTTGTAAATAAGCTTAAAAAGTTGTCTGCACAGAAGAAATTTATGATTTTCGAAGACCGTAAATTCGCTGATATCGGTAATACGGTTCGCAAACAGTTCCATGAAGGAATTTACAAAATTGCAGAATGGGCAGATTTTATCACGGTACATGCCTTGCCTGGAGATGGAATTTTAAAAGGCCTTTTTGAAGACAGTTCATTACATTGCAGCGCCTTCTTACTGGCAGCGATGTCAGCAAAAGGTGCTTTAATTACTGATGCTTATACAAGAAATACAATCGCTATGGGTGATCGCTTCAAGGAAAAAGTATCAGGGTTTATAGGATTTGCTAAAAATCTTGAAGATTTGAAAAAATTAAAAGCTAAAATACCGCAGGATATGCTGCTTCTTATGCCCGGAGTTAATCTGGATGTAAAAGGAGACAGTCTTGGGCAGCAATATGTATCGGTCAATGACGCGGTCCAGGGTGGTGCAGATCTGATAATTGTCGGACGCGGAATTATTGGCCAGAAAGATCCGGGTAAAGCCTCCGCACGTTACCGGGAAGCTGGTTGGAAGGCATTATCAGAATCCGGGAGAATCTGAAAAAATCAAAACAATTATAACAGGATTGGTAAATGGAAAATTTAATTTCAATGCGCGATCTCGATCCAAAACACATTTTGAATCTGATCGACAAAGCAGGGAAGATTGAGAAAAAAGAAATTTGGCCCGATATGCGCGGAAAAGTGATGGCTTCTTTATTTTTTGAACCATCAACAAGAACGCAGCTTTCTTTTGATACAGCTATGAAAAGATTAGGCGGTGAAGTGATCCAGATGTCCGGTACAAAGGGAACTTCTGTTGAAAAAGGTGAAACTCTTTCGGATACCGTTAAAATAATTAATCAATATTCGGATATCATCGTTGTACGACATCCGCTGGAAGGAGCGGCCCGCTATATTTCTGAGCAAGTACGTATTCCTGTTGTCAATGCCGGTGATGGATCCAATCAGCATCCATCACAATCGATGCTGGATCTTTATTCAATCTTTAAAACACAGGGAACACTTTCGGGGCTTACCATAGCCCTGGTAGGAGATTTAAAATACGGCAGGACGGTACATTCACTTGTTTACGCACTGTCTTCATTCGCACCCAAGTTTTATTTTATTTCTCCCGAATTACTTTCAATGCCTAAATACATAACAGAAGATCTTGATAAACTTAATATTCGTTACGAAGTGCTTAGCAATTTTGAGCAGGTGGTACCTGAGCTGGACATTATGTATGTAACACGAATTCAGCGGGAGCGTTTTGCTGATCCGCAGGAATATGAACGGGTTAAGAATACCTACATTATTCGTGCCGCACAGCTTAAAGATGTAAAGAGCAGCTTTAAAATTCTGCATCCTTTGCCAAGAGTAAATGAAATTCATGTTGACGTGGATGTACTACCATCGGCTTATTATTTTGAACAGGCTGGAAACGGGGTTTATATGCGCCAGTCAATTTTATCAACATTATTAGGGGTTGAATAATGAAACACTTGAAAGTTGATCCTATAAAAGAAGGAACTGTTATCGATCACATTCCGGCCAACAAGGCTTTAAAAGTCATTTCCATTATTAAGCCGGTAAACGACGATATTGTCACTATTGGAATAAATTTTTCCAGTAAAAAATTTGGAAGAAAAGATATTGTAAAAATAGAAGGCAGAGAACTTACATCTGCAGAAGTTAATACAATCTCGCTTGTGGCTCCAAACGCAAATGTTATTATTATACGCGATTACCAGGTTGTAAATAAAAGGCTTGTTGAAATACCGGATATAATTAAAGGTTCAGCCCAATGCGGTAATCCAAAATGCATTACTAATAATGAAAGCATGACCACCTGTTTTACAACTGTTTCAAGAGATCCGGTTCGTCTGCGTTGCAGCTATTGCGAAAGGATTTTTGATATCGACGAACTTAAGGTTGATTAAGAAATAATACATTGAATTCCGGCTATCCCGGCTATGGCTGCTGTTTCCGCACGAAGGCGGTGCCTGCCTAATGAAACTGGTTTAAAATGATTCTCCTTGAGCTTTTGAATTTCAGTTTCACTAAAACCGCCTTCTGGGCCTGCACAAAAAAGAAAATTACTCTCATCTGAAGTAATTACAGATTTTAATCCGGGGTAGCTGGAATCGATGGC
Organism: Calditrichia bacterium; assembly: GCA_020635035.1. Classification (GTDB taxonomy): domain Bacteria; phylum Calditrichota; class Calditrichia; order Calditrichales; family J004; genus JACKAO01. Next base: position 468,587 of record JACKAO010000001.1, on the reverse strand, counting down.
GGCTATCTTGTTTGTATTATCCATCGTACTTTTAATAAAATCATCAAAATTTTTAAACACCTGTATCTGCGGCAAATAAAAACGATTGGATTGTTTTATCGCCTGCCGGGTAATCTTTTCAAACCGCAAAATATTATCACTGAAATAGTTTGCATGCTCACTTTTAAAAAAATAAAAGTTGTTTATACCGATCTCTGTACCTTTTTCAAGAATAAATTCCAGCCGATTGGGTTTAATAAATCCCACTCCAAGATGAAATCTTACCGGGTCTGGTTCGAAATATGATTTTGATAATAAGGAAACAGAAACCAGTGGCTTAAGTGAGAGAATTGTGCCGCTGTAATGATTTCCGCAGCCATCTGTAACATCAATCAATTCACCTTCTCTTTTACGCAAAGTGTTCTTTATATGATTACTCTCAAAGCTGTCTAATGTAAGTAAATTAGAGACAATATTTTCAGGGGATGCATAAAATAGTTCCATAGAGCGAATTTCCTTATTCTTTCATTTACTGGCAAAAATATTTTAAAAAATTTCATAAATATTTACACCGACATATCATCAGTATTTACAAAAACATTCTTTAAAATCGGGGTCTATCTTTTGCGGGTTTTTCATAAAAAGTGTATATTAAAGTTTGAGATTTTTATCAGATTTGGAGTAATAATGAAAACTGTTAAAGTCGGTTCAATCAATGTGGGAAATAACAACCCCCTAATGCTGATCGCCGGACCCTGTGTGATTGAATCTGAAGATATTGTACTTAAAACAGCTGAATATATTGTAAAGCTTACAGAAAAACTTAAAATCCCCTATGTTTTTAAATCATCCTATCTTAAAGATAACAGATCATCTGCATCTGCATTTCAAGGACCCGGATTAGACAAGGGTTTGAAGATTTTGCAGAAAGTCAAAGATACATTTAATATCCCTGTACTTTCTGATATCCATAACGCACATGATGCTGATGCCTGTGCAGAAGTTCTTGATATAATTCAGATCCCGGCGTTTTTATCCATGCAAACCAGTTTACTGCAAGCTGTTTCAAAAACCGGTAAAGTGGTAAATATTAAGAAAGGTCAGTTTCTTGCCGGAAGTGACTTAACAGCATCCATCAACAAAGTTAAAGATGCGGGCAATGATGAGATTATATTAACAGAACGCGGAACGATGTTTGGTTACGGCAATCTAATTGTTGATATCCGCAGTCTTAAAATTATGCGTGACCTTGGTTACCCGGTGATTATGGATTCAACTCACGCTATAAAAAAATATGGTGTCCGCAGTAATGATAAAAGCACATGGAGTAAAGAGTTTATTTTTTCTTTATCAAGAGCTGCAGTTGCTGCCGGGGTGGATGGGTTTTTTATTGAGACACATCCGGATTGCGACAGTGCCTTGTGTGATGCAGACAGCATGCTTCCTTTAAATAGGCTTGAAGATTTATTGACTCAGTTGATTGAAATTGACAATGTTATAAAACCCCATATACATAATGACAGCAAAGGCCTGTACTAAGTGAAGAAACAACTTGAAGCCATAAAAATGCTGTTAATGGATGTTGACGGCGTTTTAACTAATGGCAAAGTGATATTTACAAATTCCGGAGATGAAATAAAAGAATTTGATATTCAGGATGGAATGGGAATTACACTGGCAAAAAAAGCAGGTTTATTTACTGGGATTATAACCGGACGTGAATCAAAAATAATCGCACGACGTGCTGAAGAACTTAATTATGATGTAATTTTCCAGGGAACACCTGAAAAATCAGCGCCATACATGGAAATTAAGAAACAATTCGGTCTTTCGGACGAACATATTTGTTATATTGGTGACGATCTGCCCGATATCCCGATTTTACGCAGGGCAGGATTTGCCGTAGCAGTTGCAAATGCCAGGGATGAGTTAAAAAGTGTAGCCCACTATGTTACAGAGAAAAAAGGTGGGAACGGGGCAATCAGGGAAGTGATTGAATTAATTTTAAAGTCGCAGGGAAAATATGAATCCTTGCTAAAAAAATACTTTGAATAGCATGAAAAAAGTTATTTTGATTCTTCTGTTTTTAACCTTCTTTGTCTGCACGCTTTCTGCTCAGATAAGAGTGGCTGTATCTGATTTCAACAATCAAACGGATATACTTTTTCTTGATGGTTGGGAGCGAAGTGTTCCCGACTTACTGCGCGCAAACCTTTCATCCATTAATGAAATTACTGTACTGGATAGAAGCAGGCTGGACAAGGTTCTGGAAGAACAAGCTTTAAGTTTATCCGGTTTAACCGACTCAACATCCATTCAGGAAATTGGAAAACTTGCCGGCGCAGAATTCATCCTTTCCGGTAATGTTGACAGACAGGCTGGTGAATATGTGATAAGCGCTGATTTGATCCGTGTAAAAACAGGCCAGATACAAACTGAAATAGTTCGTTCAGCTGATCGGGATTATCTGGATGATATGATCGAAATGCTGGCAAATAACCTTATTTTCAGGCTTACCGGAAAAGGTGCGTACAAGAACAAAGAAACATTTACTTCAAATTCACTATGGTACTGGAGCGGCGCTACGATTTTATTTGGAACCGCAGCATTTATTACAAATACAAATTACAAAAGCAATCTCGAAAAGTATGATTCTGCAACCGAATTAAAAGACTTTGAAAAATTTTATGACAAAGCAAATGATTCCAGGAATCTTTACAGCACTTTTGCAATATTAGGCGGCGCTGCATTAATTGTTACAATAATAGATCTGATAGATGGTTCCGTTGAGAATGAAATTAGCAGCGGACGTTCGGCAAATGTACTATTAAATAATTCAATAAAGTTAACCAGAAATGATGAAATTGTCTTTAATGTTCAGATTAATTTTTAGCTTAATTCTGCTAAGTTGTATTGCCTGTTCAGAAATTGACAGGGATAACCTTCTTGATCCGGGAAATCCTTCCAGTACGAGGGAAAATACCATTCTTGTTGAAGCATTTATTAATACCAGCAGTAATATACCGGCGCAAATTACCTACAATAAAGAAGCTTTAAATGCGCTGGAAGAGTTAAAAAATATATATAAAGACCGAATCATTGTTTGTGAATACCATTGGAATACAACTAATCCTGTGTATCTTGATCCCTTGTCGTTAAATAATTCCGCATCTGTTTATGATACATATATTGATGCCCAGGAAAAAGAAGAAGAACGTGTTAAGGGAGTACCCGATATTTTTATTAATGGTGCATTGAACAGGGTACAGGGCGCTTCAAGCGCACAAAATGTTGTTAACCGGGCAAAGGTATTTGCAGGTAATATCCTTGATAAGATGGCTGATTACACACTTGAAGCAGATATTGTTAACCAGGGCAATAATATAAATATCACCTACAGGATAGCCCGTTTAGGAAATCAAACTTCTGATGAAATGCGCTTAAGAATTTTGACAACCTATAATAGCGGAGAAACCGGAGCAAATACCGTTAATATCATCGAATTACCCATTATTATATCACAAATTTCCGCAGGTAAATTTAAAGAAGACAAAATTGAGATAGATTCTACCGGGAAACAGACAGATCGTGTTGTATTAATTCTTTTAGATCAAACCGCAAGCTCAGTGCTGTGCGTTCTGGAAAAAGAAATATGAAGATCATTTTATTGATTTTTCTGATTTTGGTTGTATTGTCCGCTTGTAATAAAGTGGATGATATTATCAATCCTGATGACTATAAAGCACCGGAAATTGAGTCCATTAACAGCTCAGTAAATACTGCAAATCCCGGTGATACAGTTCTTGTATGGGTTGTGGCCAGTAATCCTGAAGAAGGGTTACTGACTTATTCATGGCAAAAATCAGGTGGTAAATTTATTGAACCGGCGGATCAGGATACTGCTTATTGGATTGCACCACTGCAAGGCGGAACCTATGAAGTCAAAGCATCCGTTTCTAACGAGAAGAAGAATAAATCAATCACTAAAACCATTAATGTTATCAGTGCACAAAAGGCAATTGTCAATATATTAAACCCAAAATCGGGCGAGTATTACGTGCTTGGCCAGACAATAAGTATCCAGGCAGAAGCATATCATGACAATGATTTAAGTAAAGTGGAGTTATTTGTAAATGATAGCCTGGTTGAACAAAAAGATTTTTCACCAGATAATTTATACAATTTTAGTGTTACTACAAACGCTTCCATGATAGGGCAGACATCCTTAAAAGTCATAGCTGAAGTATTTGGGCAACCGGATAACCGGAATTCTGAATCTGTTTCAGTTTATGTTGAAGGTATTCTGCCAAAGAAAGGTTTATAATCGTGCCAATTCTTGAATCAGCCAGACGCGTAATCCGCATTGAGCGTGAAGCGTTGTTTGAACTTGAAAACCGTATAGGCTCAAATTTTGAAACCGCTGTAAATACAATTCTGCAAAGTAACGGACGGGTAATTGTCACCGGAATGGGTAAATCAGGAGCTATTGCAAAAAAAATTGTTTCTACTTTTGCCAGCACCGGCACCACATCCTATTTCCTGCATCCTGCAGAAGGATTGCATGGCGATATTGGCATGGTGCATAAAAACGATGTTGTTATTGCCATTTCTAAAAGCGGTGAAACTGAAGAGCTTCTGCATATACTGCCTGCATTAAAACGGCTTGATGTCCCGATAATTGTAATGACAGGTAATCCTGACTCAACTTTGGCGAAGAATGCCTTTGTTTCTCTTGATATTAGCGTTAAAGAAGAAGCTTGTCCGCATGATCTGGCCCCAACAGCCAGTACGACTGTTACTCTGGTAATTGGTGATGCACTTGCTGTTGCTTTGCTTGAGGCACGTGGTTTTTCAGCAAATGATTTCGCATTATTACACCCCGGCGGTAGTCTTGGTAAAAAACTATTAATGCGTGTATCGGATTTAATGGAAACTGATACGAAGCTGCCATTCTGTTATCCTGAAGATAAAATGAGAAAAGCTGTAATAGAGATGGCACATAAAAGAGGTATATGCCCGATAGTAAACCGGGAAATGATTCTCCAGGGAGTTTTAACAACAGGAGACTTAAACAGATTAATCGAATCCAATGATAACTTTATGAATATTGATGTTGTTAATGTAATGAATACAGCACCAAAAATTATTCAACATGATGCATTAGCAGCCATAGCCTATAAAGAAATGGAAAAACATCGGGTAATTGCGATGCCGGTTGTTAGTAAAAACAATAAACTTGTAGGTGTAATTCATCTGCATGATCTGATGCAACAGGGAATTTCGGCATGAAAGAACTAATCATCCTTTTATTACTATTCTTCATTTTCGCCTGCAGTACGAAAGAATCCGAATCTGTAGAATCCGGAACAGAACTGGATTATCCCGATCAGGAAAGCTGGAATACGGTACTAACCATTACCAATCAGGGAAATAAAATGGGAGTAGTGGTCGCCAGTCATCTTAAAAAATATTCTTCAAAAAATCTCACACTAATTTCTGATGGATTAAAAGTAGATTTTTATAATGCGCAAGGCAGACACACTTCTGTACTAACATCCGAAGGCGGAAGAGTACACGATGTAAAGCAAGATATGATTGCCTACGGCAACGTTGTTGTTGTCTCGGATAGCGGTATGACTTTATATACAGATACATTAAGATGGGATAATGAACGTCAAAAAATAATTTCTGAGATACCGGTCACAATAATATCTGAGACTGATACATTATATGGTGATAGTTTTATTTCAGACCCCGGACTGGAAAACTATGAGATTACAAATTCCCGTGGTACCGGAAGTAATTTGCTCAGAAAGAAATCTTAAATGCGAAGCATCCTTGCTGTATTTTCATTTTTTTTTGCAATAATTCTTTTTGCACAATCCGAGTCGAAAATCCGTATTATTCATGCTGATCTTAATCTGGGAAGAAAAGTAAATGATGAACAACTGCGTATCCTTAAAGGATCTGTTCATGTTTTAAAAGATACTATCAATATGTATTGTGACAGTGCTTTCTATTATGAATCACGCGATAAGATAGAATTAATGGGCGATGTATATATTGACAATGGTGTTAGAAAATTATTTGCCAAGAAAATTGATTACTACCCAGAAGAAGATCTTGCAGAATGTTTCTGGAATGTGAAAGCGAGTGGTAAAAATGATTCATTATTTTCACAGAGACTTATTTACAATCTTAAGACAGAAGAAGCATCAGCAACAACAGATGTCTATCTTTGGAGCAAGTCAGATAATGCCATAATTTTAGGAGATAAAGCTTACTTTAATAACAATGATAATTATTTTCGGGTGACAGGAAACTCACATTTTATCCAATTGGATTCAACTACTAAAGACAGCTTCGAGGTAAGAGCTTTAAAGTTGGAGTATTTTTCTGACACATTAAAATATGTTATAGCAACAGATAGCGTAAGAATAACAAAAGGAAATTTTAAGGCATATTCTGATACGGCGTGGTATTATTTAAAATCAGAAATAGCCTGGTTAAGAGGAAAACCAATTGTTTGGGTAGATAACAGTGAGTTGACTGGTAATCAGATTAAAGCAGAATTTGATTCAACTGAAATTAAAAATATTAACATTTATGAAAATGCATTCGCAAAAACACTTAATGATTCTTTAAAAAATGAATATAATATTTTAAAAGGCCGGACAATAGAATTGCTGATGGAAGATGAAAAACCAAAACTTATTATTGCCAGGAAAAATGCCAGCAGTACATATTATCTTACAGAAGAATCAGAAAAGGGAATTAATCATTCTACATCCGACAGTATTTATGTTTACTTCAAGGCAGGAGAACTTGATTCAATAGAAATCATTGGAGGTGCAGAAGGAACATATTTTCCTGAATCATATAAAGGAGCAAAAACCTTTGGAGAATAATACCGCTGTTCTTACAGGTGAAAATTTAATCAAAGTTTATGGCAAAAGAACTGTTGTAAATTCAGTTTCATTGAATGTAAATCAGGGTGAAATTGTAGGATTGCTCGGTCCTAATGGTGCGGGAAAAACGACAACATTTTACATAATTACAGGGATGATACGACCAAATTCTGGAAGAGTATTGTTTAGTGATGTAGTAATTACAAAGCTGCCAATGTTTAAGAGAGCACGTTATGGCATTGCTTATCTGCCACAAGAAGCATCTATCTTCAGAAAACTTACTGTCAGGGAAAATCTTACTTCAATTATGCAAATGATAGGAACACCCAAAAAGGAACAAAAGTCCAAATGCGATCAGTTGCTCTCTGAGTTAAATATTACACATATTGCTGATAGTTTGGGTTATAATCTTTCTGGCGGTGAAAGACGACGTACTGAAATTGCACGAACCCTTGTAACAGATCCAAGATTTATACTCCTTGATGAACCTTTTGCCGGCGTAGATCCCATAGCTGTTGAAGATATACAAAAGATTGTCTATAGCCTAAAAGACAGGGGGATAGGAGTTCTGATAACCGATCACAATGTCCATGAAACATTATCAATTACAGATCGGGCATATCTTCTTTTTGAAGGCAAGATATTAAAAGAAGGAACCGCGGACATTCTCGCTTCTGACGAACAGGTAAGGAAATTATATTTGGGTGAAAATTTCAGGTTGGATCGCTAGGCAGAAGAATTAATCTTTAGCTGTGTTTTATTTAGATAAATGATATTTTCTTTGCCAAATATTTTTGAAACAATCATTGGAGACAGTTCATCAGTATCAGGCAATAAAATTCTGTTGAATGGATAATTTGAATTAATCAATAATATTGAGTCGTTATCATGCGCTTCAAAATGATAATTACTTCGCTCAAGAATTTTTACGAGTTGACTGGTTGATATTTTATTGAATCTGATTTTTTTATCAATTACCGGTCCGTCATGCGAAACAGGTAAAGACTGGCTACGGTTTATATAGCTTTTTCGGTAGAGTTCTATTGCTTTTCTCAATTCATTTAGCAGTTTTTCTGAAGACTCGGACTGAGCGTAACAACTGGAAAGATTTTCACATGACCCAATATAATATTTACCGTCAAACTCCTTTTTAACAATAATCTTCATGATATTTTTAGGGGGTTAAAATCATTAGTTGCGTAAATATAGATTATTCCCAGTGATATGTCAATCTGGTAATAAAATTGACCTGCTTTTTGTGATATTTGCACACAGTTTCCTTAACATTTTATAGCATTTTTCTTTATAATTATATGTATTATTACGATAATGAAAATTCGTATTTGATTATTCCATAAAAACAACTTAACTCAATAATATTTTGGAAGATTTGTGAAAAGCAAAATACTTCTTTTACGTGATCAATTTACAAAAGACATTGGACCAGACTTTTTTTCACAATGGGATTACATTGACCTGCTTAATTATGATACAATTGGTGAATTACCTTTAAATTATACTGATGAAATCTATCAAAGTATTCTGTTTTTGCCCAACAAGGTTAACGCAGATATTATCGATTATCTGAATAAGCTCCGCCTGTATAATAATAAGCAGATAATTTTTGTTCTGGGTAATGTTTCAAAAGAAGATCTTTACAGAAAACTGCAGAATATTGAAAATTGCTATTTTTATGAAAAATCAATTTATGTGAAGGAACAGATACATCACTTACTGCATCAACTTGAAATAACAACAAATCGCAACACTGTCTTCAAACAAGCTCTTGAAAATGCCCGTCAAACTATATTAAATGCACCAGAAAATATTGTACAAATTGATTCTGAAGGGATAATTGTATCCGCAAACCACGCTTTTTTGAAAAATTTCAAGTTTTCAGAAAAACAAATACTTAGAATTCACATAAGCAGATATGTCCCTAATTTTTCCACAAAGAATCTTCATACGCTTAATGAATTTGAAAAAAACCATGGAATACCAACGACGTTTCTGGATATTAATGACAAGATAATTCCTGTACTGATAAGGCCTGTAAATGCAGTTCAACCAAAAGGGCACAGTTACCTTTTTGTTTATGACAGAAGTGAGTTGTTAAATTATAAAAGGCAATCAGAGCATCAACAACGTATATTTAATGATATTCAAGAATTCTTTCATGACTTCATATTATCTTCTCAAACACCTGAGATTAAACAAAAAAACGGCCCTTTTAAGTTATTTAATTCAGATACAATACTGATCTGCAATTTTAATAGAAGTACATTTCAAAAACCTGAAATTGATTTTACACCTTTTAATGACAATGAAAAAGATATAGTAAAAGCTCTTGAAGGAATAATATATACACTACAGCGAAAAAATGACATTGCTGTACTGGATTTTTCTCATGAAAATCCAGCTCATTCAAATATTATAAATTTTGCACAGACCGTTATCTTTATTCCTGTTACAACACCGACCAATAACAGTATAATTCTTTTACTATACGTAAATCATTTTGAACCAGATCCTTTATTAAACAACGCCTTGCAATTGTTTAAAGAGCTTTTTGCATTGGGGCTGGATGCAACAACTCTTGTTTTAAATAAATCTTTTAAAGACCAGAACTTTAAAGAAATTGTTGAAAATGCAGTAGATGGCATATACAGATCGACAACTGACGGTAAAATTATTTATGCAAATCACGCTTTTATTAAAATGCTTGGATACAATTCACTGGAAGAAATCTCGGATATACATATAGCTGCAGATCTTTATGAAAAGAAGGAAGACAGGGAAGAGTTTGTAAAAGAGTTAAAAAATCACAGTGGTGTAAAAAATTATATTACCAGTTTGAGAAGAAAAGACGGGAAAGTAGTTTCTATTGTTGAACATGCACATCTTGTAAAACAAAATGATGGTATGGAATATATTGAAGGTGTTCTCCGGGATATTTCTGAAAACATGCAGTTGGAAGAAAATCTAAAAAAATCACGCTTATTTTCTAACAATCTAATCGAAAACGCCAGCCTCATTATTTCTGTAAAAAATGATGATAATATTTATTTGATCTGGAATAAGATGGCAGAGAAAGTTACAGGTTATTCAAAAAAGGAAATAATAGGAAATGTTGATGCTTTTAAAATGTTATTTCCCGAAAAAAGCTATAGAGATCATATAAAAGAAGACTTTGATGACTATTTGAATCAGAAACATGTAAAACCAATAGAAACGGAATTAACAGCAGCAAATGGCAGCAAAAAAACAATTAGCTGGACGGTTATACGGCTGAAGACAGACGACGGATTGTATGTAAATGTTCATTTTGGAACGGATCTGACTGAGATACGTCTATTAGAACAGCGTCTTCATGATAATCGCCAGATGGAGATGTTTAACAGTTTAACTGATAAAATAGCTAAAAAATATAAAGAAGTATTTAGTAGTGTTTTATCAACTCTTGACAATGCCAGAAAAAAGACATTAAATACAGAATTAGTTTTGAAACAAACGGAACAAAAAATCAGGGAAGCCCACCAATTCTCAGATTTAATTCTTAGTTTATCTGGCACAGATACTCATTCTGTTAAATACAGAACAGATGCAGACGAAGTTATTGAAAATTCAATCTATGTTTTAAATAAAACTATTCCACCAGGTATAAAAATAGATGCGGAATTAAATACACATGGCCGAGTAAGTATAAGTGAAGCTCAATTGAATCAGATTATATTAAACCTGGCTTTAAATTCTGTAGACGCAATTGGCGAAAAAGGAAACATATTTATTTCCACGTATATTACAAGGCCGGTAGATAATCCCTTCCTGAAAATTAGCAATGCTTATGATTCCGATTACCTGCAGTTATCCTTTAATGATAATGGTAAAGGTATGGATTCAATAACTCGAAAAAGGATGTTTGAACCCTTCTTTACTACTTCCGGGGATCAAAACAGAAAGGGTTTAGGTGCCACATTAATTTTTAATATTGTTAAATCTGTAAATGGTTTTGTTTCTGTAGAGAGTAAAGAAAATAACGGAACAAATATTACAATTTATTTACCGATTGATAAATCCAAAGCTGAAGACAAAAAAGATAATCAGGAAAGCAGAAATGATTTAAAAATTTTAGTTGTTGACGATCAATCTGTCATTCGTGAATTGCTAACAGATATTGCTGGCACAGATGGATATAATACACTACTTGCTAAAGATGGGCTGGAAGGTTTGGATATGTTTAAAAAGCACAACACAGAGATTGGTCTTGCTATTCTTGATATAAAAATGCCTAATCTCAACGGCAATGAATTATATTATAAGCTGAAAGAAATAAATCCTGAATTAAAAGTAATAATAACCTATGGCCATCATGATCCAAAGATTCAGCAACAGTTAAAAAAGGATGGTGCCAACGGATTTCTTCCAAAACCCTTCGATATACATACTGCAAGAGACCAAATCCGAACCTTGTTAAGATAGTAATAAAAGAATAGCAATATAATATCTTGTTTTGTAAATTTGGTTTATTCATGCGAATTCTATAACTATCTTTACTTTTGGGAGTCTCAAAGATGAAAAAGGTACTTGTACTTGGTACCGCAAACTCTGTGCATACACCTATTATGGCTGAACTGATTAAGCACCTTACCTTCAAAAAAGTTGATGTGGTTAGTGCAGGTGTTCATCCTGAAAAAATTCACCCGATGACGGTTAAAGTATTATTGGAAATGGGTATCGATGTTTCTGATTTTCAGCCCAAATCGATTAATGAATTTGTTCATACTCAGTTTGATATTATTATTACCACGACAGAAATCGCTAGAAATTATGTTAGTATTCTTGTTAATAGTAAGACTAAGATTCATAAAGAGTTTGATGATCCCCGCAAGGTTGAAGGCAACGAGATTATTGTACAAAAGGCTTTCAGGCAGGTTAGAGATGAAATGCATGAATGGTTAAATGAGTTTTTATCAAGACATCGATTGATTTAGAAATCCATCCGATTGAATTAAACTTACCTCCGAATGATTTACAGAATTAAATAGATGTTGAACCCGATTATTCGCTTTATGGAGGCATTATGCGAATTTTTAAATTTTTTATTTTAAAATTAATTGTTTTATTCATTGTATCCTTTGGGACACAAAATTTATTTTCACAATCTCATGCTTCAGATGAACATGAAACACATGCAGTAACTGATACCCTGCAGCATTCGGCAGTTGAATCAGAAGGTCATTCTGCTGAGCATCATGCGCCGCATTTAGATGGACGTACTTTAACTTTATGGTGGATTATTCCATTTGTTGGAATTCTTTTATCGATTGCTGTTTTTCCTCTTGTAGCGCCGCATTTTTGGCATCATCACTACGGAAAAGTTTCTTTGTTTTGGGGCGTTTTATTCTTTGTAATATTTACAGTCTTTAAAGGCTTTAACATGAGTGCGTTTTATCTTGCCGAGGTTTACCTGGGTGAGTTTATACCATTCATTGTTTTATTGCTCGCTCTTTTTACCGTCGGTGGCGGTATTCATCTTAAAGGGGAGCTTGTTGGTACTCCAAAACTTAATACATTGCTAATATTTATTGGTACTATCCTAGCAAGCTGGATGGGTACAACAGGTGCAGCAATGGTGATGATTCGACCGGTAATAAGGGCAAATGCCTGGCGACAAAATCAGAAACATGTGGTGATATTCTTTATATTTCTTGTTGCGAATATTGGTGGCTCACTTACTCCTTTAGGTGATCCGCCCTTGTTTTTAGGGTTTTTAAAAGGCGTCAGCTTCTTCTGGACAACTACCCACATGATTTATCCAATGTTGTTTGAAGTTGTCATTCTTTTAACCTTGTTCTATTTTATTGATGCTCATTTTTATAAAAAAGAAACGAATATACCTGAACGGAGCGTCGAAAAAGTTAAACTGGCAATAGAAGGAAAAGTAAATTTTATCTTACTACTTGGCATTGTAGGCGCTGTAATATTCAGTGGTATATGGCATCCCAGTATTGAAAATCCTGAAGACTGGGCCATTGTTCTCTGGGGTACCGGACTGATGACAAAAGGAACTTTGGTTCAGGTTCTGCTCCTGCTGCTAATAACATTTGTTTCTTTGAAAATAACTCCACAGGAAGCAAGAAAGGGCAATGCATTCTCCTGGGAACCAATACTGGAAGTTGCAAAACTTTTTGCAACAATTTTTCTTACAATGGTGCCACCTATTGCAATGCTTAAAGCCGGGTCAGATGGTCCGCTAGGTGTAATTATTGACAGTGTACGAACAAGTTCAGGAGAATTTATTAACGGTGCGTTTTTCTGGGCAACAGGAGCACTTTCAAGCTTTTTGGATAATGCCCCTACATACGTTGTATTCTTTAATACCGCACTAGGCGAAAGTTTAAAAGTTACCGATTTAATGACTACTTATTCCTCTACATTACTTGCTATAAGTGCAGGAGCCGTGTTTATGGGAGCTAATACTTATATTGGTAACGCACCCAATTTTATGGTTAAATCAATTGCAGAAGAAAACAATATCAAAATGCCATCATTCTTTGGTTACATGGCCTGGTCATTCACAATATTGATACCATCATTTATTTTGGTGACTTTGATATTCTTTTAATTTTGCAGACTTAGAATAACATTTGGATTGTTATTTGTTTATATTTTAAAACGACGTCACATTATGGCGTCGTTTTTTGTATTAGCCAATTTGTTTTAAAATAATGACAGACAAAATCAATAAAATACAAATACTATCTGATACATTAGCTAATAAAATAGCAGCCGGTGAAGTAGTAGAAAGGCCGGCTTCTGTTGTTAAAGAACTCGTTGAAAATGCTATTGATGCCGGTGCCAGCCACATTGAATTATTTATAAAAAATGGCGGGAAATTATTAATCCATATAATTGATAATGGCTGTGGATTATCAGAAACCGATCTTCCTTTGGCTTTTGAAAGACACGCTACTAGCAAAATAAAGACAGAAACCGATCTTGAAAATATTCATTCACTTGGTTTTCGTGGAGAAGCACTGCCCAGTATAGCTTCCGTTGCACATGTTGATATAAAGACAAAGGAAAAAGATGCCGCAACAGGACTTGTCTTTTCAGTAATTGGCGGAAAGGCTGGGCAGCTTAAACGAATTGCTTCAAACATGGGAACAAGTATTGAGATTAAAAATCTATTTTTTAATACTCCTGCCCGACGTAAATTTTTAAAATCAGATAATGCTGAAAATCAGCAAATATTAATTGTATTAAAGAGATTTTTTCTCGCGTATCCTTCAATTGAGTTCAATCTGAACATAGATGACAAGAAAATATTTTCCTTAAAACCATCGGATTTAAGAATCAGAATCGGTGAAGTTTTTGGAGAAGAAATCAGTAATGATTTGCTTAATGTTGAAAGCAGCATCGGGGGGATAAAAATTTTTGGCTATATTGGAAAGCCTTCAGTTGCAAGAAGATCCCGAACCCATCAACACCTTTTTCTTAACGGGCGCCCGATACAAGACAGGAATCTGGGATTTGCAATAACTCAAGGCTATTCTGAAACACTGGAAGAAGGCACTCACCCGGTCTATTGTCTTTTTATTGAAATGGATACAAGCCTGGTTGATGTAAATATTCATCCAACCAAGATGTTTGTAAGGTTTTCAAATGACCGGACCATGTTTTATCTCTTTTTAAATTCTATTAAACGGGCTTTGAATGACCAGGGCATTCTTGCTGATTTTAGTCAGATTAAAACAGGCAGCGCCATTCAAAAAGTCATTATTGATGAACAAAAAGAAGCTTTGACTGAGTCCCGGAAAATTGATTCAATCAAGTCCGGTAAAAAGGAAAAATTACAGCTTAGTCGAAAAGGTCAGCAATTAAGCCTGGCTTACTTTAAATCGGATTTAAATAAACTAGAAAATATCCAGCAAAGTGATCTTCATGAAACAAATATATTTGACGGATTTAGCCAAAATCAATTGGAGGTCCGTCTTTGGCAAGTTCACCGAAAATATATTTTTTCTGAGATTAAAAGCGGTTTGGTTGTAATTGATCAGCATTTGGCTCATGCGAGAATACTTTATGAGCAAACTTTAAAAATCTTTGAAAAAAAAGCACCCGTAAATGCTCAAAAGTTGCTTTTCCCGCAAAAAATTACCCTGGCACTGGATGATTTTCTTGTATTCAAAGATATCTACCAGTTAATGCAGCGGATTGGATTCACTATAAATGTGTTCAGCGGGAATACTATTATCATCGAAGAAATGCCGTCCGATGTTAAGATTGGCCGAGAAAGTCAGATTTTGATGGATATTATCGATTATTATAAGACTAATCCGCATGGCAGTTTTAATTTGAACGAAAAGATTGCAGCTGCATATGCCTATAAAAATGCTGTCAAAAGTGGTGAAGAGTTAAACAATGCAAAAATGAATAGTCTTGTAGACCAGCTTTTTGCTTGTGACTATCCTTTTTTTGCCCCCGATGGAAAACCTGTCATAGTATCCATAGAACTGGAAGAACTTGCAAAGAAATTTCGGTGAGTAATGCTTATTCCCGTATTGGTTATTGCTGGACAAACAGCTGTTGGAAAAACGGATCTTTCGATAGAATTAGCAGAAAAGTATCAGGCAGAAATTATTTCCGCAGATTCTCGCCAGGTTTATAAATATCTTGATATTGGAACTGCAAAGCCGTCTAAAGCTATTCTCAAAAGGTTGAATCACCATTTTATAAACCATATATCACCTGACATTAAATACACTGCCGGTGATTTTGCACAGGAAGCACGTCAGAAAATTAATGAACTTCGATCCATTCAAAAAAATGTTATTGTAGCTGGTGGCTCCGGATTATACATAAAAGCTCTGTTAGAAGGTATTATCAATGACGTTAAAGTTGACCAGGAAATTCAAAATAGTTTGTATCGAAGACTTAAAGATGAAGGCGTTTATGAATTGTATAATGATTTAAAAAGAATAGATCCTGATTTAGCTAAAAGGATATCATCTAATGATAAGCAACGGATTCTTCGGGGACTGGAAGTCTACTATTCCGCTGGAATAAGATTGTCTGAAATGCAAAAAGCAGACGAAGAACCCGCGGCATTTCCGTATATCAAGATTGGGCTTAACATGAAGCGAGAAGCACTTTATTCCAGAATAAATGCACGTGCTGATATGATGATGAATGATGGCCTGGTAGAAGAAGTTAAAACTCTTATAAATTTGGGATATGAAAACACCAACGCTTTAAACACAGTTGGTTATAAAGAAATTATACGTTTTCTTAAAAATGAAATTGACTATGATTCCTGTATCACATTGATAAAACAGAATACCCGGCGTTATGCAAAAAGACAAATGACCTGGTTTAGAAAAGATACTTCAATTAATTGGTTTAACCTTCCTGACACTGATATTATCGAAAAAATTTCTTCCCTGATCCGTGAGAAAAACAAACAATAATGTTAATTTTCTGCAAAATATGCTTAACACTTCCGCTTTAAATATTGATTAAATCCACTTTTTTATCATAAAAGAATAAAATTATCATAAACATACTTGCTCTTTTTGCTTTTTTTATCAAGTAAGAGATTATTATCACGATTAATAGAGTGTTAATTTAACAAAACGGAAGATTTATGGACGTTAGTGTAAAACACTCTACAGAAGATTCTTGGCTTTCAAAAGCACTCGTATATTACCAGATTATTGATGAGTCTTTATTTCAGGAATTGGTAATGCGTAATGCTGAAGAAAGGTATTTTTATAACATTCTTACCAGGAATGATTATTTAAACGAAAAAGAAATCCGTCAATTTGTAAAAATTGCCTTACAAATCCCAACCGTTGATCTGGATAAAATAGTTTCTGAAAAAGAAGTAATTGATTTAATACCTGAAGAAGTTTGTCGGCGGTATAATTTAATTGGCCTGCAAATGGATAAAACACATATTGCTGTGGCTTTTTCAGATCCGTTTAATCTGGATGCAGAAAATGAAATAGAATATGTAACACGGAAATATGTTAAAAAGTTTTTTGCTCCAATAAACACCATAAAGCAAAAAATTAACGAGTACTACTCACCTGAGAAGATTATAACAAACTTTGTTAACAAGACTGGCCGTAAGGCAAATGTTAAATTTGCCGGTGATACAAATTTCGACAGTGATTCTCCTGTTGTAAAATTAGTGGATCAAATTATATCTGATTCTATCACTAAAGAAGCCAGTGATATCCACATCGAACCAAAAGAAAGTGTTGTACAGGTTCGCTTCCGTATTGATGGCGTTTTAAGAAATGAGTTAGAAGTGCCACGTTCGTTGCACTCAGCACTTGCCAGCCGTATTAAAATTATAAGTAACCTGAATATAGCCGAGTCGAGAAAGCCGCAGGATGGAAAAGCAAAAGTAACTATTGAAGATGCTGATATTGATCTTCGTGTATCTATTCTGCCAACCAGCTTTGGTGAAAAAATTGTTGTCCGTATTTTGGATAAACGTAATGCCAGTGTCTCCTTTGATAAAATGGGGATAATGGGTGAAAACCGTGAAATTCTCGAGCAGTGTTTTCAATTAAAACAAGGTATGGTGCTGGTAACAGGTCCTACGGGATCAGGAAAAAGCACAACCTTATATGCTGCAATTAACCGCATCAGATCTACCACTAACAATATTCTTACTATTGAAGATCCCATCGAATATATGTTTGAAGGTATCAATCAGGTCCAGGTAAATGAAAAGGCAGGCATTACATTTGCGAGCGCTTTGCGTTCGTTCCTGCGACAGGATCCGGATGTTATTCTCGTCGGTGAAATTAGAGATAGGGAAACAGCCGAAACAAGTATTCAGGCAGCTTTAACAGGCCATCTTGTTTTAAGTACGCTTCACACAAACGATACTTTTACTACGGTTACACGGCTCAAAGACATGGGTGTTGATAAATTCAAAATTACTGAAGCCCTGGAAGCAGTTATAGCTCAAAGGTTGGTAAGAAAATTATGCGATTGTAAAACGCCTGTTAATGAAGAAAATGTTGATGAAAAGCTGCTTAACATCTTAAAGAAAAACAATAAAAGTGTCACATTGTATGAACCTAAAGGCTGTGCAAAATGCGGTTTTGCGGGGTACAAAGGACGAATTGGCGTATATGAAATACTAATTCTTAATAATATGCTGAAGGATATGATCGCCAATGATGCATCTGTTCAATTGATGCGTAAAACGGCTAAAACAAATGGCTTTAAGAATTTATTTGAAGATGCGATGAGCCTGGTGGCAATGGGAATCACGGACTATGATGAAGTTGTTCGTGTAATAAATCCTGTTATGCGGAAAGAAAAGCCAGTTGAATCAGATGAAACGAGTCTCTCTGATGCAGATGATTCTTTAAAATTAAATATTCCAAAAGAAAGTACGCCAACCGAAAAACCCAAAACCACAAAATCCAAAGCATCAGCTAAAAAGCCAAGTGCAACAGCATCTGGTCCTGCTAAAATTTTAATAACCGATGATTCAGATCAGACACGTCTTATGGTTACTAAAATCATCCAGAAAATGACTAAATGGGAAACACTTGAAGCTCGCGACGGAGAAGAAGCACTTAAGATGATTAAAAAATCAAAACCGGACCTGATGGTTTTAGATATTATGATGCCTAATATGGATGGATATGAATTGTTGCAAAATATAAAATCCAATCCGCATCTTGAAGATATACCGGTTCTGATTTTCTCTGCGCTCAAAACGCCTAAGAGTGAGCAAAAGGTTTATGAACTTGGTGCAGACGGGTTTATTGTTAAACCAATAGAGCCCAATCGCATGATAGAACAGATAACTAAAGTGCTTGAAAGAAAAAAAATTGTAACCAATAAAAAATCTGTACAGAAAGATGATGAAATGGAGCTGAGACTCGTTTGATGGACTTTTTGTTTGTGTTTTTTTTAGGAAGCATTTTTGGAAGCTTTCTTAATGTTTGTATTTACAGGCTACCAGAAAATCTGTCTTTAGTTAAACCTGGTTCATTTTGTCCTTCATGTAAAAATCCGGTTCGAGCCTGGCAAAATGTACCAATTTTTAGCTACGTATTTTTAAAGGGCAAATGCGGGAATTGTGGCAGTAGAATATCTGCGCAATATCCAATAGTTGAATTAATTAGTGGACTGATTACAGTACTGACCTATTATTATTTTGGTTTAACGCCAGTATTCTTTGTTTATACAGTTTTTATTTATTTTCTCATTGTGATAGCATTTATCGATTATAAAACAGAGCTTATTTACAATAAGGTTCTCATCACACTTTTAGTGTTTGGACTTATTTTTAATGTTTTTTATCCGTTCATGGCATGGGAAGCAGGGCTGTATGGCTTGCTTGCCGGTGGAGGAATCTTATTTCTTTTTTCTCTGCTGGGTAAAATACTATTCAAAAAAGAAGCATTAGGTATGGGTGATGTCAAACTTGCAGCTGTAGCCGGGTTCTTTTTAGGAATGCAAAATGTGCTTATTGCCATATATTTTGGTTTTATAATAGCCTTAGTGACAATGGTTGTACTAAGAATATTTAAAAAGGCCGAGCTAAAAGGTAAAATACCCCTGGGACCCTTTTTAGCTGCCGGACTTATCGTTTTTTTATTTTGGGGTAAGCTAATCATTAATGTTTATTTTTCTTACGTATTAGGTTAATTGTATGCCAAATTTCAGATATAAAGCGATAAATCCGGAAGGGAAAGTAGTAGAAAGTGTTATTCTTGCAGCAGATCAAAAGGTTGTAATACAGCAGTTGCAAAAACTGAAAATGACACCTGTATCCATTACGGTTGAAAAAGAGAGACAATTAACAGGAAAAGGAAAATCATCAAAGGTAGACATCAAGGCTATCCTGCTTTTTACCAAGCAGCTCCGTACCTTAATCCGTGCCGGAATACCTATCGTTACCTGTCTTAATGTAATCAAAGAACAGGCACAGACGGAAACATTTGAAAATATGATTACAGCCGTTGCGCGTGACATTGAAGAAGGCAGTAAGTTGTCAGATGCATTAGCACAGTTTCCAAAAGCATTTCCACCGATTTATGTAAATTCTATAAGAGTGGGTGAGATAAGCGGAACTATTGAAGAAACGCTTGAACAGCTAGCCGCTTTTATGGAAGAAGATGATAAAGTTAAGAAACAGGTTAAAAAGGCTCTTCGCTATCCTATTATTGTAATAAGTGGTTTGCTGGTTGCATTTGTTGTATTTACTACTTTCGTAATCCCTAATTTTATACCCATTTTTGAAATGAGTGGAAAAGCTTTACCGCTTCCAACCAGAGTATTGATGGGTTTTTATTATCTGATTACAAATTATGGGCTGTTTATTTTAATAGCTATCATTGGAGCAATAATTGCGCTTGTTTCCTGGGCCAGGACTCCAAAGGGTCGATTTAGTGTTGACTCCTGGAAACTAAAATTGCCAATTATGGGGCAACTTGTGCAGAAAGTTAATATCTCCCGGTTTGCCAAATTATTTCATACAATGAATCGTACCGGTATACCGATTACCAAATCTTTTGAAATAACAAGGGATGCCTTAGATAATGTGGTTTATCAACAAGAAGTAGAGAAGGTGAGACAAAAAATTATGAAAGGAGGCGATATTGCATCTTCATTAAAACAAAGCCCATACTTTTCAAAACTATTAGTTATCATGATATCAATCGGAGAAAAATCAGGTTCTCTTGATGAAATGTTGGGTAATGTTTCAACTTATTATTACCAGGATGTAAACGAAACAGTAGATAACCTTACAGGAATGATAGAACCCATCGTTACTGTGTTACTGGGAATAATGATGATTTTTTTGGCATTGGCCATTTTCTTACCAATGTGGGATATGATGAGTGCGTTTTAGAAAAAAAATGTCGAAAGTGTGATTTAGATACATAGTAAAAACAAAACTAATTGTTTAATTTAAATAAAGGAGAAACGTAATGCGTAGTAATCAGAGTGGTTTTACATTAATGGAGCTGATTGTTGTAATAGTTATTATTGGAATTTTGGCTGCGATAGCTGTTCCCAAATATTTCCAATTAACTGGTGACGCACAGGATGCAGCAAATGAAGCAAATGCAAAAGCAATTGAGGCGGCTATAATTATGCAATACTCACAAGACCTATTAGCTGGTACAGCGACAACAATTACAGCATCTGGAACTAAAGTAACAACAACACCAGCAAATTATTTTAGTGGTACTCCACCAACAATTGCAAATTTTACAATAACTTATGATAATACAAACAACACTGTTAAAGTTGTACCTAAATAATTAAATTATTGGCTTTTATGAAATATAAAAGAGAAGAGCAGGGATTTACGCTTATAGAATTAGTT
The DNA here is from genome assembly GCA_020635035.1 of Calditrichia bacterium. GTDB lineage: Bacteria > Calditrichota > Calditrichia > Calditrichales > J004 > JACKAO01. Next base: position 447,326 of record JACKAO010000001.1, on the reverse strand, counting down.
GTAGTAATTACAATTATAGGAATAATTCTGCCTTCTCTTTTTGTGTTAATGGGAAACCTTTCAATACAAAGTTTTAATAGTCGTTTGACAAGTCAGGTTATTAATTTGGCAAACAGCAGGATGGAAGAAATCCAGGCGTTTAAAGAAGAAAGCTGGGATTGGTATAAAGACATAAATAACTATAGTGAAACAGAAAACAGTAATGGTTTTACCAGAAATACTACTATTACTTACCACAATTCCTGGGGAAATTCAGGATATGAAGCTTACGAAATAAATGTAAATGTATCTCATTCAAAATTACCGCAAGGATATACCTTGCGGTTTTTTTTAACAAAATACTCGAAATGAACTTATTAAGAGCGTTTGTAAACAGGCATAGCGGGTTTACATTAATGGAATTAGTAGTTTCTATAATTCTGATGGGAATTATAGGCACTATTGTATTTACAATCATGGCTAACCAAAGTATGACTTTTAACCGGGTTTTTAATCAAACAGATGCTATATTTGACGCCCGTAATACTATGCGAATATTGCGTACTGATATCAGAAATTTGGATTTTGAAAATATTGTCAAAATGGAATCCGGTGATCTGCAGTTTAATAACGACTCAGGTAATTTAGTAAAATATGAAGTATCAGGTGGTTCTCTGCTCAGAAATGGAACAAGCATTCTTGATGACCTTAATGAAAATCCATTTACTTTCTTAAATTCGGATAAAGATGCAACAAGCAGTACAGATTCTGTACGTTTTTTTCAGGTAAGGCTTTCCGTTACAAGAAACAATGAATCAGTACTTGTTGAAGAGATGATTTTTGCGAGAAATTAAAAACAACTAAATAAAATAATATTCACTCTCCAAGGAGTAAAATCATGGAAGGTTTTAATCTAAAGTCAGAAAAAGGCAATATGATGATGATCCTGATCGGATCTGTAGTCATGTTAGCCACGCTGGGATTTATTCTGGCTAACATTGTTTCTTCATCCAGTAAAGTTGCTTCTCTTGACGCCGATGAGCAGCGAGCGTTTTATGCAGCCCAATCGGGGATGGAATATGGTCTAAAAGAGTATCTGACAGCAGATAATGTAGATGAATGGACTGTAAATGATATGGATGGAGGTTCAGGACTTACTCTTGATGTTTCACTTCAAAAAGTAGGGAACGATCAAATTATTATCACTTCTACAGGAAAAGGAAATAACACATCTAAAACCGTGCAAACAATTATTTCAAAAGCAGATTCTAACTATGTCCCTGATTATGCTGTTTTTTCCAAAAAGCCGGTTGTAAATGTTGTTACCAAGGATTCAATAGCGGGAGTTTATAATCCTGGCCTTATCTATGAAAATGCTGCTTCAGCACCGGTTTTTGATAATGATGTACTGCGCAATCTGGCCAAACAAACACAAGAAGATGGAAATTCTTATTATTTTGAAAATGATTTAGTCGTCGATGAAAATTTTAATCCGCCGGATGGAACTGTTGTTTTTACAGAAGGCAAGCTTAAATTTGCTAAGGGGGTTTGGACAGGAGATGTATTTTTTGTAGCTATGGATGATATCGGGTTTCAATCCACCTGGCGTAATTCAGAAGATGTAAAGATGGTTGTTTATTCAGGGCAATCAAATAAAAAAATATGGATTGAACCCCGTAACCTTGATGATGACCCCGTTGAGTTTATTATTAGAGATGGTGAAGTAATTCCCGGAGAACCTTATGCTGCTAGAATAGATGTTATTGGAGCAGCACTGCCTATGTACTTTTTGTTCTGGCAATATAATTCTCCTATAACTGTTAATTGTAACATTGGTGGCGAAAGTATTTATCCTTTTGGCCCAAATCCTACTGCTTTTGAAAGTAATCTAAAGGCGAAGGTAGATCAAGGAAATGTAAATCAAGGAGATTTTCCAAAGCAATATGTTTTCCCGAATATTTTTGAAGCTGGAACGAGAATCTCTGTTAATGCAACTTCATGGGAATGGAAATGGTTTTCCGGAAGTCAATATAAACTTCATATGAATGCTAATTCGGCGAATTCTTCTGATGCAACTACTATAATTAAGACTTTACGTGATGGCGATCCCGTGCCAAATATTGAAGGCTTTGGGAATCAGGCGTCCGCTGCTGAATTTATTGAAAACTATATAGACTTTGAAACTCAAACAGTTACTCTTGATGAAAATCAGGCAATTTATTTAATTGAGTTATATACGTATGATTTAACTTCATCTGCTGCCGATTTTCAGGATGTTGTGATTTTAGTATCATTGGCAAAAGAGCCCACAGATTTTATTATTACACCAGGAGATGAAGAAGTAGTTGCAGAAAATATTCTTCCATTCAAAGGTGGTATAATATCACATGGTAGTGTTTATGGCTTGAGAAATGAAATAATTAATGATGAAGAACTTATTACAAGATTAGAAGTTGTTCGCGATGAGCAAATTCTGAAAGATTTCTTAAAGTATTCTGTGAATGGGAACGCAAGGGTAATTTTGGAATCAAAATGGGTTAGTAAAAACTAACCGAATAGATATATATTTAAATTCATTTTACAGATGCCATGAATTCGTCATGGCATCTTCTTTATAAACCTAATATTTCTTTTATTTTATTCTTTTCTAAATCACTCCTATAGCGGTTTAAATTAATCGGTTACGCAGATGAAATATACTTTTATTAAATGTAAGCATTAATATTGTGTTTTGAGTAGGCAATGCATTTTAATACGATTGAAGTTTTATTTTAATTTATAGACATTTTTTTAAAGATTTTTAAAAGTTCTCCGTTAACATAATTGTTAATTATTCTTGTCGCCGGAGTTTCCAATTTTATGGATAAATCAAGAAATGAAAAATGCTGAAATAGAGAATACAAATTCCGAATATGTAGATAGTCTTAACTCTTCAAATGAAAAAAAAGAGAGTAATTTCTCTAATGAATCGAATTATACGAAGTTTGATTCAGACAATAACAAATCTTTGTATAAATATGAGAACTCAAACGTTGAGTTCTTTCAAAACCTTTCAACTCTGCAATTCTTATCTGCACATAACTTTTTAGCAATTGATATTGATACCGATAAAATCAGATTTATTACCGGTAAATCATCGTCAGGAAATATCCAGGTAAAAAAATGGGGAGTTCAGGTTGCTCCTATTGGGGAAAAAGACAGATTTAAAAGCATCAAATTAACACTGGACAATATTAAAGCCAATTATTATAAAGCAGGTTTCAAGGTCCATGTTTGTTTTTTTAGTCCGGATATCACTGTAAGACAATTCGTTCTGCCAAAATTAAGAAAGGCTTCAGAGCTCTATAATGCGGTCTATTATAAACTACAAACAGATCTACCGGGATTTTCTGAAAAGAGTGAATGGCGTTATAAAATTATTGATGAGTTTCAGGATAATAACGTAAAGTATTTAAGGGTTGTCGTTGTTGTTGTTCCATCTGATTTAATCAAGAAGCTGATAGGAATGCTGGAGAGTTCCGGGCTTACACCAGATACTTTAGTTCCAAGGTCTGTAGCCAGTTTTCACAGTTTTAAGAAAATGATTTCAGATTCTGATTCAGATATTCTTGTTGATATCTCTTACGATATGACTCATATAAATTTTATCGCTAACTCAAATTTGGAATATGCACGAAATCTTGCCAGTGGCGCTGCCAATCTTGAAGTAGCTGTTCATGATAAAAAAGGTAAAATTTTAGGTCCCGATGATATCTCTATAAAAGAAGAAGATGGAATTGGTAAAAATGGGGCATTAAGGCCTGAATTAATTCGCAAATCACTCCAATCGCGTTTGAAGTTGTTGCAAGCCCAACAAAACCCTGTTTTACAGCTTTTTAAAAACGAACTTGAAAACTCGATAGAATACTTTAATGGTTTGAACAAAAATAAAAAAGTGAACAGAGTATTTTTAACCGGCTATGGTATACAAAAAGAAAGCTTATTATCCTTTCTGAAAAATAACATTTCACAACCTGTTTTTGTTTTATCACCTAAGTTAGAAGATGAAAAGAACACGCTTAATTTCGGACAGTACTTTGCAACAATCGGAACGATAATCGATCCAAAAGACACGTTCAATCTGATCCCTAAAGAATATCTCAGGAAACAGTTATATAAAAATCTTAACTATCTTGTTTCTATAGTTTTGGTCATCGCGCTAATAAGTCTGATATACTTAAACAATTCAATTGATAACACTACTGAAGCTGTTCAAAATGAACTAGTATCTGTTTCAAAGCAGTACGAAGAGCTGAATCCTATTGAAACAGAATTCCAAAGACACGAAAAAGAAATACAAAGTTTAAAATCTGAAGAAGCAAGGCTATTGAAACTGATCAAAAACAACAGCCCGCTGATTAATGTACTTAAATTTTTGAGTAATGAAACTCCCGAACAAATTGTATTGTCTGATTTTTCATTGTCTTCACAAAGAGCCGCATTAACAGGCAGAAGAGGTATGCAAAATCAAGTCAGATCTGATAATGCAGATTCGCAATATGTTGTTAGTTTCTCTGGAAATGTTGTTGGTGATTATTTAATGAGTGATATAACCTTAATTAACTATGTTGACCATTTGAAAAATCTTAATTTTTTTAGAACAATAGAAATAAGTCAAAAAGATAAAAAAAGTGATCGGCAAAGTTTAAGGTTTGAAATAAGAGCAACACTTTAAAAGGACTATAGATGCTTACACGAAATGTATTTTTTGGTTTATTGTTGATTGTTGCTGTGCTTATTGGCAGTTTTTACCTGCTGATATATACACCAAAGCAAAATAATATAGATCGTTTAAAACAAGAATTAAATCAAACTGTCAATAAATTTAATTCTGCAAAAAGAGCCGAAAATGATCTTGAGAATATTCGTGGGTCTTTAACAGTTGAGCAGAACAATTTAGAAAAACTAAGTACACGTTTTATCAAAAAAAATAATCTCAGCGATATTACGATGAAAATTCGTAAAAACACGAGAGAAAGCAATCTTGAATTAATTGACTTCACTCCTATCTTCAAAGAATATTTTTCAGATACTTCAACTGCTGATATAAAAGCCCTGCCATTTTCAATCACTGTAAAAGGACGGTATCTTGAGATCGGCAGATTTATAGACGGTTGGGAAAATCTTGACTTCTTTATGATCCCCGATGAGATCTATTTAAATAGAATGTCTTCCAGTTCAAATTTATTGGAAGCAAATATAACAGGGCATCTGTATGCCTGGGCTAATATTCAGGAATAACTATGGCAAAGCTTGAAAAACGAGAACGTAATTTATTAATTATTCTTGGCATAGTTGTGCTTATTGGAGCTGTTGATTTCGCTATTAATACAGAAGATTATCTGGGTTATTATAGCAGTGACCAGAAAAATGTCGAGAAAAAAGAATCCAATATCCCTGTTCAAAATCTAAAATCTAGTCAGATGAAAAACCAGATTACTTACACAAATTGGGATAGAGATCCATTTTATAATTCATCTATTCGCGTCAGTAAGACAGTATACAGGAATACTGTTAAAGAGACAACTTTTCAGCTAAAAGCGATAAGCTTTTCAGAAGGCATGTCTGTTGCAATGATTAACAGCCAGGTACTAAAAGTTGGTGACACAATCGAAGGCTATAAGGTATCAAAAATAGAACCCAAACAGGTTATTCTTGAAAAAGATGGCCAATCTAAAATATTAAAGCTTCAATAAAGGAACAGATAAATGAGAAGAAGAATTCTGGTTATTACCTTATGTTTTTTTACCAGCATATTTGCATCAAACCTTCAGGATAAATTGAAGCAAAAAGTATCTCCAAAATTTGACGGGGCTTCGATCACGGATGTTCTTAAACTTTTTGCACTACAGCATTCATTAAACATGGTTGTGAGCGATGATGTTAAAGGGCGGGTGAGTATCCAGTTGTATGATGTAACATTGGAAGATGCTTTAAATACAATTCTAAAATCTATGGGCTACCATTACGTGATTGACAACGAAGTGCTTATGGTAAAACCTTTTGAGACTGAAATGAACGGCGAACTAGTCTCCCGTGTTTTTTATCTCAATTATACAAATGCATTTTTTCTTGTAAATGCATTAAGCCCGATGTTGTCCTCAAAAGGGAAGATGATGCCACTACTGGAAGAACCTGAAAAAGATGAAATAAAACAAAGAGCTTCTGTACTGGTTGTTACTGACCTTTGGGAAAATGTCAGGCAAATTGCAAACGTAATAAAAGAATTGGATGTCGTTGCCAAACAATTATTGATAGAAGTCCGTTTAGTTGAGTCATTGATTGGTGAAGAAGAGCAATATGGATTAAATCTCCCCAAAAGAATAAGTGCGTCTATGGATGGAGCTGAAACAACAGCACCCATTACTAAAAGTCAGTCATCATCAGGGGATCAAAGGCTTCTATCAGCCTGGTATCAGATTCCCAATAACAGCAACGACCTGAATATGGGGGTTTTGAATGTTGATCAGTTAACTATTGCGCTGGATATGCTGGCAAAAGATAATGGTTCAAGGCTGGTATCCAATCCAAAAGTAACGACTTTAAACAATAAAAAAGCAATTGTAAAAATTGGTACCACTGTTCCGGTTCCTGAAGTATCGCGTGGCATCGCCGGTGATCTTATCACATACAGGGAAAAAGAAGTAAATATAGATTTGGAAGTTATACCGCAAGTTGGAGACAATGATAAAATTACTATGCAGGTACATCCAATAATGGAAGAAATTATTGGTTACACAGGGACCGCTGATGCTCCACAGCCGATCACTTCAAAAAGAGAAGTGAACGCCACGGTTACAGTGATTAATGGCCAGACTTTAGTTTTAGGTGGTTTAATAAAGGAAACAAAAACCAAGACAGTTGAAAAACTTTGGTTGTTAGGAGATATACCTATTTTGGGATATTTATTTCAGAATGCCGTCACCAGGAATGAAAAGTCTGATCTGTTGATTTTTATTACACCAAAAATAATTGAATACCAGGGTACTGCGAGAGACTAATGAGCGGCGAGATCGATAAAATCTTTACCGAAGTACTTCGGTTAGCGATTAAAAATGATGCTTCTGATGTGCATTTCAGCAGTTCGATGCCTCCTGTGTTAAGAATATTAGGGCAATTGCGCCAGGTGGATGTTGAACCATTGGACAACTCTGTTTTAACGAAGCTGTTCCTTTCCATGTTGAATGACCGGCAGGTAAAATATTTTAAAGAGCATAATGAAATTGACTTTGCGATTGAACTGGACGGATTAGCACGGTTTCGTATTAATTTTTTTCAGCATATGAATGGGATAAGCGGGGCATTCAGAATTATTAAAAATGAGATACGCACACTGCAGCAGCTAAGAATGCCTGCGATATTAGAAAAAATTATTTCACGTCAAAAAGGTTTAATTCTGGTAACAGGTCCAACAGGATCAGGAAAATCAACAACTCTTGCTGGTATGATTCATGAAATAAATATACATAACCGGGATCATATAATTACCATTGAAGATCCAATTGAGTATGTGCATAAACCTGCAAAAAGTTTAATTCATCAGCGCGAAATAGGCATTCATGCTGATGATTTTGCGATGGCTCTGCGCAGTGCCCTGCGTGAAGATCCTGATGTTATTCTGGTTGGTGAAATGCGGGATATGGAAACAATAAATAACGCACTACGCGCCGCAGAAACTGGACATCTTGTACTTTCAACGGTACATACTAATTCAGCAGCCGACACGATTGACAGAATAGTTAATGTTTTCCCGGCGGAGAACCAGCAACAGGTTAAACAATTGTTAGCCAGTACACTAATAGCCGTTATTTCTCAAAGATTAATACCTAAAGCTTTTGAACAGAATATGGTCGCCTTGATGGAGATTCTTATAAATACTGATGCGGTAAAAAACCTGATTCGTGAAGGTAAAACACATCAACTGGATTCTGCCATTCAAACAGGTGTTGAGCATGGAATGCAGAGTTTTGAACGAAGTTTGTCAGATTTAAAACAAAACAATGTAATCTCGCCTCAACTTGAACTTGAAGAATTTGTTTAGAATTGTGGAGGAAGTGTGAAAAGTTATTTAAAAAATATTTTGGCTATAAGCCTTTTTTCAATTCTCGCTTTTAGTGGATGCGATTCAGGGACAAGTTCGGAAGATCTTGTGATTATAAACGGAGTTGTTTATACATATGATGCGGACAAGAATGCAATTCCTGTTGAAAATGCTTTGGTCAGCGCAACAAATATCTATAAACAAACTCTCACCAATCAATATGGCGAGTTTAGCTTTGAGTTTGAACCAGAAACAGACACCGCATATGTTAGTTTAAGTATTACAAAAACCGGGTATCTTAGAGCAAGGTCATCTGTTTCAGTAAAAAAAGGGCTGACATTTCAGGTTCCCGAAATTGAATTACTTAAAGATGAAGAAGACACATCCGGAGATGGAACAGTCAGTGGTGATGCCGCACATATCGAAGTAGTGACTCCTAATGAAGATCATATCTATGTTTATTCTTCAGGGCTGCAGGAAACCGCTGGATTCTGGTTTAAAATTACGGATTCTGAAGGTATTCCTGTTGATAATGACCATGCCGAAACAGTTCATTTTAACATTCTCCATGGCCCGGACGGTGGCGAATACTTATATCCGCAGGAAGCTGTTACAGTTGATGGTTATGTTTATACAACGCTTAACAGTGGAACAATTTCAGGCCCTGTACAAATCGAAGCCTATATAGAAACAGACTCCAAAATAATCAGATCCACTCCATCCCGAGTCGCTATTTATGGCGGCCTGCCCGATGATAATCATTTTAGTGTGGCTATTGAAAAGGTCAATATTGCGGGTCAGGTACATTTTGGGATTCTTGACAATGTTACCGCTTTTGTTGGTGATAAATACAGTAATCCGGTTGCTCCCGGTACAGTTGTATATTTTTCCACGGACTATGGCATTGTACAGGGTGCAGCTGTTACTGATGAAATGGGGCGGGCTACTGTAAGTTATATGAGTGCGGCACCATTGCCACCCAATCCGGCAGCATCTTCTTTTGCTAAGGTGACTGCGTGGACATATGGAGATACTTTGACAAACTTGACATTGAGTTCTGATGTGTCACTTCTGTTAAGCAGTGTAACGGATGCTATTCAGGTTACACCATCAAGTTTTGAATATGATAATTCAAACCGTGCACAAACATTTGATTTTATTGTTTCTGATATATATGGTAATCCTGTAGTTTCTAATACTGCTATATCAGTTAAAGCAACAGCCGGTGAATTATATGGTGACACAGATATAAAAATGCTGGATACAAGATACCCCGGACCGGGAAGCACAGATTTTTCATTTGCTTGGGCGCCCGGCGATAGCCTGGAAGCGCCACAGGTATATATTTCTATAACTGTAACAACACCTGCCGAAGGAAATGGCTATAGATCAACCACCGTTGGTGGTGTAAAAGTAGCAGATGAAAACCCTTAATGTAATTGATATTTAAAAATACCTTAAAGCTGTTTTATTAATTTAAAACAGCTTTTTTTATTCTTCTTTTTTCTTGCCAAAGTCTGCATCAATCGGAGTAAATTTTATCAGTATCAATGGAGGAATAGTTGCAATCATAACCCAGATAAAGAAATGTTTATAGCCAATTATTTCCTGCAGCCAGCCACTGAACATTCCGGGAATCATCATCCCTAAAGCCATAAAAGCGGTGGTTATTGCATAATGTGCTGTTTTATGGTTTCCTTCTGATGCATAAATCATGTACAACATATAGGCAGTAAAACCAAATCCATAGCCGAATTGTTCTATGGCTACGGCTATATTAATCCACAAAAAATTGTCTGTTTGAGTGTAGGCAAGAAAAACATATACCAAATCTGGCAAATTGATCGCAATTGCCATTGGCCATAACCAGTATTTCAGACCCTGTTTTGCTGCCAGAAAACCGCCTAATAACCCGCCAATAGTCAGTGCAATTAATCCGATTGTTCCATATACAAGACCTACTTCACCGGTTGTAAGGGCTAATCCGCCGGCTTCCTGTGAATCGAGTAAAAAAGGTGAAGCTAGTTTTACAATTTGTGATTCGGCAAACCTGAACAACAACAGGAAAGTGATAATATAACCGATATCTTTCTTTTTAAAAAAGAGAACAAACGTGTTTATAAATTCTTTAAATAAACTTCTAAAATTTCCGACGAGATGATTACCGTCTTCGACGGGGCGGGGTAACACAATACGATGATAGATAAAAAATCCTGCAAACATAGCCGCAAGAATAAAGAAAGTAATGGACCATGCAAGTGTAATATTCCCAGATTGTGCTGTAAATACCGCCGAACTCTCTTTGTTAAGTTTGGGATCAAGCTGAATAATACCGACAGCAGGAATATTCCAGTTATCTTTTGTAAAAACAAAACGTTCACCACTAACCAGTGAAATACTTTTTTCTCCGCTGCTGCGGCCAAAGTTAACAACAACTTGTTGGTCCTGTTCCGGAGCTCCGGATAAATAAAAATAAACTGCCCCGATATTTCCGGCATATTTAGCAGAAATAATTTCTGATTCAGGACCAAACCAATCTTTAAGGAACTTTTCAAGCCCTTCAACAATGTAATGATCCCACCATGAAGACTCATCGGTACTGTTAATTACTGATGTACCTGTTTCTGCTGTAACATGTCCATGTTTTTGATTCCAGCTATTAGCCATGTTTAATATAGAATCGGCTTCCTGTGGTGTAATCCTTTTTGTATTAATGACTAATTTCTGCGGAGTGTACAGCACTTCAAGTTCATCTTTGTTAAGCGTTGCATAGTTGCTTTCAAGTTTTACAGAATCCGGTGCAATAAAGCTTTGTTCAGTGGAAACAGGTGATGAATGTACTTCAAGGCTGGCACTTCCTAATCCTGTAGTAGCTTCCAGATACCCGGCAAGGATAATTAACAATCCCTGACCGGTAATCATTGCAAACCGGTAGAAAGTACTTCTTACTCCAACAAACCACGCTTGTTCATGGGTAGTCAGGCCGAGCATATAAAAACCGTCTGCCGCTATATCGTGTGTAGCGGAGCTGAATGCCAGCAACCAGAAGAATGCCAGTGTATATTGAAAAAAATCGGGGACAGGAATTGTTAGGGCAACCCCTGCAAATCCGGCGCCAATAAACAACTGCATTGTGACAATCCACCAGCGTTTGGTTCTTAGAATATCAACAATAGGACTCCAAATAGGTTTGATTACCCATGGCAGATATAACCATGATGTGTAAAGCGCGATATCGGTATTCGATATACCAAGACGTTTATACATGATTACAGAAACAGTCATTACAACGATATAAGGAATGCCTTCAGCATAATAAAGTGAAGGAATCCATAACCAGGAGTTTTTTGAATTTTTACTCATGAATCTCCTAACAGTGCAGAATTAACTAAACGCTAGTATATTTTCTTTAAATGGCTTCCGGGGTAGTAATGGTACAATATTTCAGAAGTTTGATAACCTTTCAGGGACATACCAAGTGCTCCAATCTGACACAATCCAACACCATGCCCCCAGCCGGCACCTTTAATCTGAAAAATGGAAGTTTTATCGCCTTTCTTTTTTGCCGAAGAAATGACTATCGCAGAGCTATATAGAAATTTATCGGAAAGAAAACGCCTGACATTGTATTCGGAATCAATTGTAAACACTTTCATTTTACCGGAACTGTCCGAATACACTACTTCCAATTTGTTTATCCTGCCCGAGCCACCGCGCGACAATACCTTGAAGCTGATAATTTCAGAGACATCTAAACCGGCATATTTTTGCAGACTCTGGCTGATTTCCTGATTTGTTAAGGATATCTGCCATCTGAAATAGCTGCCTTCTTCGTCCACATTACCAAGATATTTCTTTAATTCACTTTCATTAATAGTGTGCGGACTACAAAACGTATCAGGGACGGCTTGTATCCATGAATCAACATTGGATTCAGAAGATAGTGGGGTTTTTAAATCAGGCAAGGGGTGTTTTGAATCCGGAATATTCTTCATATAATCTTCTTCGTGACCGGGCCATATAGCACCAAATGTTTCCATCATTCCACCGCAGCTTTTAGAATAGCGTGCATCACAAATCTTGTTATTATACAAAAGCACCTGGCCATTTGTATTGAGTGCGCCACGCACAGATTGCTGAGAAAGATATGTAGTACCCTGGTAACGCTGGCAGCAGTCGTCATTGCAAACATCCATATCCAGGTCACGATGTTTTTGCTCAACATTGGCCAGTAGCCAAGACCGTGCAGCAATTGTTTGAGCTTCAATCATTGCTTCTGGGCATGCAGCACTCATCTCGCTGGTAGAGACACACATGACATAATGCTCCAGGGGAAGCTGATTGATTAATATTAATTTATCATTAACAATACGCAGGATTATCGTGTCGGGAAGAAAGACTTCTATGTTTTTCTGCCAGTGGAAACCGCGCCCGGCAATAACAGGACCTGCTTTTATACCAGATTTTGTTTTTGGGTCTGCAGTGGATTCTTTGCTGGAAAATACGAATTCTGCAGCGATAATTTCATCATGATTAATACGACAGCTGATCCCATTTACATCTAAGGTTACAGAAAGAGCACTGCCTGTTTCAATAGAATATTGTTTTCCATCTGCTATTAAATCGTAACCGGATTGTCCGGGGAATGTTAAGTTTATGTTAGTGATATTGTCTTCAGGAAGTATTATCCCGACATTGATTGTCGGTTCGGTTTCGGGAGTATGATTGGGGATGAGCATAGTTTATTGAAAATCCTGCCAACTGAAAAATGCATCGATTCCGGCACCCAACGCCGGTGCTTCGCGAAGTTTTGATGTAACAATAATGGAATCTATTTTGTTGTAGTGTTCTTTTGCTTGCATATCCAGGATATTTGTTTCTGATATCCAGCTTTTTATTTTAGCAATTAAAGGCTCTTGTAAAGACTTAACACCTTGTTCAGAAATATACAAATCGCCAAGTCGCTGACCAAGAATGATCTTCTCGAACACCATCCCCTTATACTCATGTGTGCTGGAAAGTGCAGGGCGGTTGGGATTCATAAACTCAAACTCATTATTCCAGCCTGAATAAAGAGTTGTTATGCGTGAGATAAACAAATCACCAAGATTGGAAACTAACTGGTTCATTGTTTTAACTGCTGCGTCTTCTGCGTCTAGGGAAAGGGCTGCTATCTGTAATGGGTAGATTTGTCTTTTATTTAGTTCACTTACTTCGACACCCGATAATTCAGAATAAACACTCTGTATACCTCCGGCAGAACAGAATCTTTCAAGTGATTTACCATTAGAGCTTTTCATTTCCCAGGTTTTAGCAATCCAATCCTTTGTGGCATCAAAAGGAAGAAGCTGGCCTTTTAATTTAAGGGCATCTGCTACACCTGTCCCTCCACCAAGATAATAGGCATTCTCACAGTCTTTAAATATCCCCTGGTCTGAATAATTCTCACCAATACCACAATAATCGGCATCACTTCCAAGGTGATGCACAGGGGCTATCATTTCCAAATTGCTATCCCGCAGAAGTCTTTCAAGTAAATCCGAATAATTTATCATTCGCGGACCATTGGCAACTACAGCAATTCCACGTTTATCATCAGTTTTTAAACCGGGCATTCCAATACCAACCAATATCCTGCTTTTTTCAGATGCTGCAGCTACCTGATGAATGACATCTGCGCAAGCCTGTACATAAACCGATTCCTGCTGTTTTTCTTCCGAATTAGGATTTATATTGTTTTCATCACGCTCTTTTAATTGCTGCTGTATATTAACCGGCTGAAAGTTTGCTACAAAACCTGTAATCTCGCTGTATTTCTTTTCTGCATGGTTCTTTCCCATGGAAAAAACACGCTTTTTATCATCAAAAACAACTTCCCAGGCACTTACTTTTGTTGCGCCGCCATCGACGCCTATGATCAGGATGTTACTCATCTAATTACCTTTGTTAAGCTCAATACGGCGTAGTATGGCTTCTTTTCGCATAAAATCTTTTGCTTCATCATTACGGTCAACTGTCGCCTGGTCGATACTGTGGTCGGTTCCACCGGAATGCCGTATCACTTCATAAATTGCATCCCAAACACGGCCTATACGGTGTTTTTCACTTAATTTTAGCACCATACCATAGTCTTCACCATAATTACGGCAGTAGGGCTCTTCATTTACACTAAAGCCCACCTGTCTGATTAATTCAATTGGGATCGATCTTGGAGCGCCGGCACCGTTAATACGCAGCAGGTTGTTACGGCCATTTTCTTCAGTCCATTCATCATGTGTTACAACAGGAAGGTTCTCCATGCGGGTAATACTACCGTCATTCTGTTTTTCCCATACTTCATAAGAACCGATTACCATACCGATTTTAGGATCGTCGTTATATACTGCAAGAATTTTCTCAACGGCATCCGCTTTTAAGCGATCGTCTGAATCAAGCTGAACATAATATTCGCCTTTTGCCGCTAATGCACCCATATTCAGACATAGCCCGAGATTGTTTATATCAAATACCAGCAATTGGACCGAAGGTTTTTGGGCATCATATTTATCACCACCTGGCATATAGCGTTTCACTGCAGCAACAGTTGGATCGTCATCGCCACCGTTTACTACAATAATAGCTTCCACTTCCTTGACAGTTTGTGCCTGCACAGACTCAATGGCTTGTCCAATAAAATCAGGCCTGTTGTTTACAGGAATAATCACAGAAGCTTTTAAAGATGCGCCCGCCGGTTTGGAAGGACGTTCCATATAATGTGCACCCGGATTTAATTTTGCTTTTATTTTAGCCAAATGGCTGGTAAGCACTTCTTCAGCTTCAACCTGACTTTCACGACTGGCAAGCAGATAGTCAAATACATTTTGCGATTTGCTTTCTGCGGTTACGCGATATAAAGATCCGGCATAACGATTGGCAACATGTACCACTTCAAAGTTTTGTGACAGTCTTAGGCGCAGATCATATAAAGTATTAAATTTTATTTCAGGGTTTGCATTATTTATGGCTTGCAGTGCTTTACGCGGGATAAAATATACCTTTCCAAAATCCTGGTTATCACGCACACGTCCAATATGATGCTTTAATAAATGAACTTCTTTTACGGAGCCTTTTTCCAGCAATTCATAATCACTGTATATAAGACCGGGTTCTTTTACCCGAGTGCATGCCAGTTTGAATAAGCTTATCGCGCCTTTTTTAAGCACAATGGGATTGGAACGGTTATCGACTAATAAAATATTTGTACCTGTAGTCTTACTGAATGCCAGGTTTAATTGGGCTCCAAGAGTCTCATCTGAAGACGGAACTTTAATGGTTGTGACATTTCCGGAAGGCGGTTCGGAACCGTCAGAAGATATTGCAAATATTTCAACATTTGAATCATTTTGTATTTCAAGGGAATGCAGCAGATCATTAAAAACCTGACCGGCATTTTCCTGATTGTAAAATAAAACAACTGACGTCTTGTCATCCGACATTAAAGGACTCTCCTGTTTTTAGTATAAAAGGTATTGTTTGCGAATTTTAAGAAAATTGTTAAGCTCGTCCTGCCATTGTTGTTGGATTTCTTTTACACTGGCACCGTTCTTCAATGCATTTGTTATCGCATCACTGCCCATAACGCGGTTAAAAGAAGAAATACGGTTTCCTTCGGCAAAAATATCCTGATCAGGATAAAGATCCATGGCTGTCTTCATGATATGCAGACCGGTGATGAAGGGCTTAAATGTGCGATAATCCGTAATATGTAATTGCACACCTTTCATTTCCTGGTCTTTGAAACTGAAATAATAAGGCTTGTAATGAATTGGACGGAAAAGTACACCCGGCAGATTAAGTTTATTTAGAGCTTTGGCAAAATTATCGGCATCAATCCAGGTAGCAGCAGCAAACTCAAACGGTGATGTATAGCCCACACCTTCTGAAATAGTATGTAACTCACCAAAGGTTCCTGTTGCCATTATGTAGAAAACAGTATTCCAGTAGGGTACATGCGGTGACGTTGGTACCCAGGGCAATCCTGTTTCCTGCCATAACATTTCCCGTTTCCAGTTTAACATAGGAATAACGGTTAGTTTTGCACCCAGATCTTTTTCAGAATTATGAAATTTTGCTATTTCCCCAATAGTCATTCCATGGCGGTAAGCAACAGGGTAGTAGCCAACCAGAGAAAAATAACCTTCATGAACAATATTGCCTTCGACCGCTTCACCGCCCATCGGATTAGGACGATCAAGAATAACAACTTCTTTGTTAAATTCTGCTGCAGCTTCAATTAACAAGCCCATTGTTCCTATATAAGTATAGCTGCGGTTACCGATATCCTGTATATCAAAAAAGATGACGTCCACATTCGCAAGCATTTCTTCTGTTGGCTTCCGCGTTTTTCCATAAAGGCTGTAAACAGGCAAGCCGGTTTTAGGATCAGTTTGATCTGACACTTTATGACCCGCGAAAACATCACCACGGATACCGTGTTCGGGACCATATAATGCGGTCAGATTTATATCAGGATTTTCATAAAACAAATCGATTGTTGATTTTAACTTACTGTCAACACCGCTCTGATTGGTGACCAGCCCAACGCGTTTACCCCGTACTAAATCCACATGGTTCATCAGGAAGTTTTCCACCCCTAACACCACTGATTTTTCCATTGATACTGCTGCCTTTGCCTGCCCGCTGACCTTTTCGGTTTTAAGCACATGTGTTTGCTGGCTGCAGGCAAAAAGGACTAAAAGGAAAAGAATACTTTTCTTCATATGTCTGCTGTTTTAATAGGTTAATTTGATTGCCGAACTAACTTTAAATGAAAATAATAATAGTGTGATTTAAAAACAAAACTTATTTAGGCTTTTTAATGATCTTGCTGAAATCAACAAGGTATGTAAAAAGTGAAAAGAGTCAGCATCCGGGTTAATCCGGCACTATTTTTAAAACTATTGGATCTGCTTGTAGGGAATCCCCATATCTATAAGCATTACAGGTATGCCGTCATCCACACGGTAAACGGTTTGTAAATCAACAGTTACAAGACCTTCGCTTAACGGCTCTTCCACAACCTTGCCATCAGCATAATGTATTGTTCCATCATTGATTTTACTGTTTAGTTTGTCCAAATCCTGCTTGATTAATTCCTGGATATCTACTTTTGTTTTTGGACAACATAAGATTGAGAGAAGCTCTTTATCGACAGGCATATCTTTCTCCTCGTTATAAAAAGGTGGACAAGGTAAATAAAGAACATCCAAAGAGCAACAAAGAAATATCTGAGAGTAAAACGAAAAAATAAAAATAGGAATAGCAATATTTATTATGTACATTAATGCTTTATGTGAATTTACAAATGCATTTTTATACCCTTTGAATGGGCCTTCTTTATAAGTTTCTGCACTATTTGCCACTCTTTTAAAAGCCTTAGCAACGGACAGAAAAAATCTTTTATTAATCCACTAAACTAATTTTTGCCTGTATATATGGCGTTATAATAATCAATAAAGAAAGTAAGTTATGAATATATATGTTGGGAATCTTCCTAAAAGCACAGAACCGGATTCAGTTCGTTTAGCCTTTGAAGTATTTGGCGAAGTAAGATCCGTTAACCTGATTAAAGATAAATACACAAAAGAAGCGCGTGGTTTCGGTTTTGTTGAAATGCCGAATGAAAAAGAAGCATCTGAAGCCATTGAAAACCTTAATGGCGGAGATATAGGCGGCCGCAGAATGGTCGTAAGTGAAGCTAAACCGCGCAAAGAAGCAACTAACAGATACTCATTTAATTACCAAAGACATTGGTAAACAGCACTATTGAAATTCCTTGTATCATTTTTGTTTGATATAAGGGATTTTATTATACATTTCTGATGCAAAACCATGACGATATGCTTTGAAAGAAAAACTTAGGAATCGGCATGTTTGTTATGTATGTTCTGTCTTAAGTGAATTTTCAAGTGCGAATTTCACATCCCGCATACAGCCTTCTCTTTTTGTAAAAAGATTTATCTGCTTTTTCTGTGGCTTAAACAGGATTAAAAATCACATTTAATGATCACTCTTAATTTTTTCCCTGAAAAGGGATTTACATTTATTTTACAGAAAGAATATTATGAACATTTACGTAGGGAATCTTCCCAAAACAAGCACGGCTGACGATGTACGCAAGGCATTTGAAGGATATGGTGAAGTCACATCCGTTAACCTGGTAAAAGATAAATTTTCTCAGGAAGTACGCGGATTTGCATTTGTTGAAATGCCATCAAAAAAAGAAGCCCAGGATGCTATACAAAACCTGAATGGCAGCCAGATAAATAGCCAGAACATTGTTGTAAATGAAGCCAAGCCAAAAAAATCTTCCGGCAGTGGAAACCGTGGTGGTTATGGTGGCGGCGGCAGACGCTGGTAAGTTGTTTTTTTAAAGTTAAAAGTGAAAAATTAAAAGTTTAAAAGAAATTTAGTGTAAAAGCCGTTTGGTGTCATCCCGGTTTTATACCGGGATCTCATCAATGCAAACAGCTTACCCATCCGTCCTGACGGACACCTTCCCTTAAAAAAGGGAAGGCTACACTAGCCTTTAAACTCAAACCTGTCATTCTCACGAAAGCGGGAATCCAGTTAATGAACATTTCTATTTTCTTGTTGGGTTAATAACGTTCTCGTTAGTTGGCCTGCTGCTTAACCGCGGCAGGTTTTTTTTATCATAGCAAACCTGATTCACGTCCCTTGTTATCTTCAAAAAGGGGGACAATACCTTCGATGGCGAGCGGGATTTTACTGCGTGCAATATGTCCATTTTCAAAATCAGATGCTGTGGTAACCACCACAAGGTTTAAATCCCTGATAATCATGATATACTGGCCGCCATGCCCGAGTGCCGTGATCAGATCATGCTCATCGGGTGATGCCACATTCGGTTCTTTCCACCATTGCAGGTTATTCCTGGAATGATGCCACCAGTGATAGCCGTAGTTAAAATAGGGACTTTCCGCGACATGCGGGCGGGTCGATTCGCGTATCCACTCTTTTGACACAAGCAGTTTACCCTGCCATATGCCATCATTAAGAACAAGTAAGCCGATTTTGGCCATATCCCGGGAACGTAAACTGAGCCCATTGCCGCATTGCAGAGTACCATCTTTATGTGTTTCCCAGTCATATTCTGTGATACCCAATGGCTTAAAGAGAAAACTATCTGCAAAGGCCTGTGTCTTTGTATTTTCAATATGGCTTATTATTCCGCCAAGAAGATTTGAACAGCCGCTGTTATAGTTGAACTTTTCTCCGGGTTCGGCTTCAAGCGGCCGACTCAAAATAAATTCAATACAATCATCCGCTTCAAACATCTCAGCGGGAATATCATCCCATTGATATCCTGCCGTCATTGTTAACAGATGATCTATGGTGATCTTCTCCCTGCCTGCAGTGCCGAACGCGTTATAAGCAGGGAAAAAAGTAAAGACAGGCCGGCCGGTTGTTACATCCGGGTGACGGTCCAGTACCATGCCCAGCAGTATGGACGTAATACTTTTAGTGCAGGACCGAAGCTGCTGCAGATCCTCCGCGTTATAATCATAAAAATATTCTTCTGCCAGCAGTTTGTTGTCTTTGAGTATTAAAAGTGATTTTATTTTGCCGTATTTCTGATCGATTACTTCTTTCATCAAGCCGGAAAGGGCAGTTGAATCAGCGGTATATCTGTAAATGGACCCGGTCTGCAAGCCGTCATTTACCTGCACGGGCTTGCTGTAAGTATAGGTTGTCCTGCCGCTGCCATCGGGAAAGCGCGGGTACAACAGCCTGTTCTCCAGCTTATTACCGGCACGGATAAAATGTAAGGGATTCTTTTCATCCTGTGTATGGATGGCGCCAATAAGGATTTCATTGTTTACATCCAGGCGGCATAACAGGGTATCCGAATCTTCATCGAGCAGGGAAATGCTTTCTGTAACAGGATCGTACTGCACATTATTAAAGTTCCATTCTGCCTTAAAACCATTGTTCTTCAGGAAAAAACCGCGGGCAGCCCACATACCAGTGCTGTCCCTTCTGATCAGCAGCGCCGCGTTATCAGCCCAGGGATTAAACAAGGCCGATGTTTCTTCGGTAGATATCCACATACCTTCGATAGCCGCCGTGCTGTTTTTATAATGACAACTGTGGAGAGTTAATAATATTAAGGATGCCAGGAATGCGTTTCGTATATTCATTATAGAATCCTTTACCTTTTGTCATACGTCGGTTAACGGATCAGCCAAGAAAAACCTGGAATACAATCATTTAATCATATGTTACTTTGTGACTGACAAAAATTAATACAAAAAGTATCTGTCTTCTGACCATTGGGCAGAATTATTAATGATGGGCAAGGGAATAAGGATTTACCCTGCGAGATAAAAAGAATTATTATTAATAGAATATGAAATAACTATCTCACAGGGTGAAGGTCTTTTTCATCTCTATAATATGCTCATAATAGTTTCTGCTGCCAAACAGGTGGCAGACCGTGTTTTGCGAATAGTATTGATTTGTTTTGTAACCGGGAAGAGTTTTAAAGCCACGTGAACCATAGTCTGATGTTTTGACGGGGAGTGAAAAGTCTGCCTTTTCTGGTGGCGTACCGCCATACCCCTTTACATCGGACTATATTTCTATTTTAGTATTTCTGTTTATCAGAATAACTCCTCTCGAACCCTCCTTTTGGATCTCAAACACTGCCTTCATTGGAGGAATTAGATGATATGAACATGATTCTATTGTCTGTCCAGCTTTACTTCCAACATTGGACCCAATATTAATCCATCTGGTCTATAATCCCTAATTAAAGCTCTTTTATTTGTTGATCATAAACCAACACGCCAATTGCCCTTGAGTCAAATCAAAATAGTGTTCTCGGTGTGCCTTTAGGAATAATCAAACGTGACCTATTATTTACAGGAAATTTATCAACAAGGTATATGTAGTTGTAGATTCTCCAATTAATTTGCTTTTCAAACGTGATTACAAAAAAGGACAAGACGGATTTTCTTTATCAATGATTTTATTGAAAATGCATATATCTATAAATTCCCGCAATTTTCATTTTGAAAAAATTGAATTAAAATTTAGAATTACATTGCATTGATAAGTTGGTTTTGATGCGTTTTATGATTGCGGAACCTTCAAAATCTTATATCTCTTCTTACCGCAAAATATGCCTTACCAGTAGGTTTTAGTGTTGGGAAATTTCAATCAAAATATTTGCTTGTTCTTCTTCTTCATCAGAACATTGAGTACATAAAAAAGCAAAGGATTGTATCAAATTTTTAGTAGGATAACTTGAAATGTTTGGTCATACCCCACAATTTTGATTCCTTTTTCTTCAAGAAGAACAACATCACTACCAAAGCCGCAAACTTTAAAATCCAATACATCGCCAATCAATAAATTCTTATTTAATAAATATCCATGGATAAGAGAGATAGATTTCGTTCTTTGCATAGAAAACTGAATTACTTGTTTGTTTATTGTAAATATTCAAAACCGTTGTTTGGCCAATCGATATAAGTGGGTTGTATTAATTCCCAAATTTATTTTTGTTAACAGTAGTTTCAAATTAGTGAAAGATTGTTAAATAATCTTCAAGAAATTTATTTTAGGATTTTTGTGTTTTATTATATCAAAAAGCTATTTTTTGCATGTCAAAAAATGAATCGAAATATTTCTAAGGAAGGAAGTTTATCGCTCTTTATGTTATTAAATTTTTATCATTGGAATAATTCCACATAAGGTCATGAGAAAATAGTTGTATGGAATGGAAGTTCCACAGCATAATTTAACTGTTAATTTTTTTTTCCGGTATAGATACATTTTACGATCCAAGTTCAAACAACTAAATCCCAAATACTTTGTTCGCTGCTTTATTAAGTTACTTCCTTTTAAAGGGTTTAATTAGTTTGTTTGGGATGTCTGGTACGTTTGGATTTTTGGTTTGTAAATATAAAAGCCAGATTCCAATAATAACAGTAATCTTTCAAAAGACGCAAATTAGCAATCAAATAATATTTCAAGAAGTGATTCACTTCAACATATCTTATCATACAAAACCATACAAACATTGTGCTTTAAAAGATTTTGATAGGCTATAAAATTCTTTTTTCTGTTTGTAATGGTTTCTCCTTGCAAAACTTGGAAACCATGACTTAAAACCAGTGTGTGGGACATTTTTTACAAATGTTTAAGTATTTTAAACAGATTCTGCTTTGTAGTATTTAGTTTTCTTATAATAAACCGTCTTTTCTTTCGCTGATGTTAATATCTTCTATGATTTGTATTTGACGAAAGCGTTTTGAATTAAGTCCTGTTTTCCAAAAGAATGTGGAAAAAATTGACAGTATACCGTGCGTTAGCCAACAAGAACTTGAAAATGTCTTTTTTGGAATTTTATCCTTTCCTTGCTTCAAGCATTGCAAAATTTGATAAAAAAACCGTTAATAAAATTTATATGTTGCAAAATAGTATTATTAAACAAGCAGCTGTATATTAACAGGTAAATTGTTCCGTTGTAAATTCATTTTAATATTCATTTTGAAGTTATATCTAGAAGCGTTAAGGAATTTAGTTATCAGGAAGTTTTATTCAAACCTTTATATATATTATTGATTAAATTTCTTTCAAGGCAAAAATAAATCAAGAATCAAACCACGATTGAAAATTAATATACATACATTCAAAATGTTTTTTAGAATCAAATAATCATCCAAAAACACACAGGTTACAAATCTACAGCGAATCTTAGCGGCAAACCTGGTAAGATCTTTTCAACCTAAAACCCTTAGGTTAAAAATCCAGATGGTTTTTGGAAGCACAATTTATAAAATGGAATTTATGACAATTCCATGCGGTTAAAAATCAGCATTATAAGAAAACATCAAAACAAAGCGAAGGCCGGACAGTATGGCTAAAATATCAGCAAAACTCATAATAGCTGTTTCTTTAATATTTACTACCTTTCTGCAGGCCCAATGGCAGCAGACAAACGGTCCTTTTGGCGGGGCTTTAACGGTTGTTGGCCATCACAAAGGGGATATATACGCGGCAACATCCCGTGGGGCTATTTTCAGAAACCAACAGGGAGAATGGCAGAGCATATCGCATATCTCCTATGTTGAACAATTTATAAGTTTTAAAGATCAGCTTTTTGCCCGTGGCTATAATGGTTTATACCGCTCTCAGGATGATGGTCTAAGCTGGCAATTGCTAAATCCCGGCAGTGCTTCTGCCTTTTACAGCACCAATGATGTCTTGTACGCAGCTGTTAACGATACCATATACAAATCCACAGATGGCAGTGACTGGCAGCCGGCTTTGCTTAGTACAAGTGCCAATACTATTCTTTTTGATGAACCAACCGTGCAGCAGCTTGTTGATATTACGGCTTTTGCCATTGCTGATTCCGTCGCCTTGCTGGGTTGTACAACATCGGTATATCCTATTCCGCAGGGGATTTATATAACAGGGGATAAGGGCGAAAACTGGCAATTCCCCGAAGGTATAAAAGAACCAACCTATGCACGGGATTTTAAAATGTATAACGGCGCATTCTATATGGGTTCCAATTTTGGTGTGTTTAAAACAGAAGATCAGGGCAGGGTATGGCAGGCAATAAACCAGGGTCTTCCGACTGGTAATATTGATAAACTGCTGGCATTAAACAACCAGCTGTATGCCCTTAGTAACTCAGACAGGTCACTCTATCAACTGTCGGATACAACCTGGTCGCTTATTTCTATCAACCTTTCCATTTATGATATCAGCACGGATGGTACAGATATTTTTCTGCTTTCAAACGGTTCTTTATACCAATTTTCGCTGGATGATAATAGCGTAACGGATATCACACCCGGTCTGATTGCAACTTCACTGGAGCCATTTGTAGTAGATGATGAAATAGTTCTGGCAGGTGCTTACGATCGTTGGTACAGAACGGCTGATGGGGGTGATAACTGGACGGAGTTAACCGAACCGCTGCTGCGTCAGTTTGTTTTAAAAGAGCAGGATATGTTCGCCGTCGGGCCGCAGGGCATCTATCATTCAACCGACAAAGGGCAAACCTGGGGACAGGCTCAAAACGGCATTCCGCCGAATTACCAAAATTACTCCAATACTGTTTCTTCTGTGGGTCCTTACATTTTCGCAGGATTCAGTAAGCTCAGAGCGCGTGATCATTTAACGCCGATATGGGAAGCCGGTGGTATCTATCGCTCAGCGGATAATGGCAAAAGCTGGACTGCAGCATCGGTCGGCCTGCCGTCAGAAGGGGCGGTTAAAACACCGATTTATACGATTTTAGCCTGTGATGATCACCTGATTATAAAAACATACTCCGGCCTGTATCGCTCTGTTGATAACGGCGACAGCTGGTCGGCATTTAGTGATGGCATGTCCCAAAATAACTTTGTAATTCGCTACAGCGGATTTGAAGATCGTATTTTTGCCATTACAAGTAAGGGAATTTATTATTCACAAGCAGACAAGTCCGAATGGCAGTCCTTAAACAATGGCTTTCCGGATATCTTTGACCAGGTGGATGTCTATTATTACCGATTTCTCCGCTATAAAGGCAATTTATACCTGGTAAACACAATGCCGGGCGGCGATTTATACCAGCTTCAAAACGAAGCTCTGGGTTAAGAAAAGCAGTAACCTGCCATCCGGTGTGGAGTTTAACAGCTTTATTTCTGCCGGGGATGTAGTCTATGCCGGTACAATCGATGCGGGAATATGGAAAGGGATTTTGGATTGCAAACAGCGCTGGAGTCAGCTGCTATTGCAGACGATTTTAATCTGAAACAGAATTATCCTAATCCATTTAATCCTGCCACGCGAATAGAATACAGCTTGCCGCATTCTGCTTATGTACAGCTTAAAATATTTAATGCACTGGGTAGCGAAGTTGCCACATTGACCAACAAAAGGCAATCACCGGGTACATACGTTTTAGAATTTGATGCAGGCTTACTCTGCTGCTGGTAAGCTTACTTCACCCGCTTAACAGCCGTCATAATACCCAGTATGAAAATGCTGTTGCTAAAGTAGCCACATTTGTCATTCCCAAGAAAGCGGGAATCCAGTTGAAACCAACATATCTGTCATCCCGGTTTTACAACGGGGATCTATTATTATAACAAAACTATTTACATGTTCTTTTGAAGAGAGCAAAAGAACCAAAACTCATTCTGCAAATACAAACTCGGACAGATTCTCAAAGCATGATTATTTATTGGTTTAGAATTATAATTCATTTACAGACGACTCAAACATGTATTTGCAAGTTTTTTACCTGCGGCAAATATAAATTGACGAAATTTCTGTTGAAGCCTGTGAATTTAACGAACGATTCATACACCCGTGCGACTTAAATTTCGTCTTGATCTTTTGGTCCTTTTGTATCAAGATAAAAGGACATATGTTCACAGATTTCGTCATCCCGGTTTTACACCGGGATCTCATCATAGGAAACAACTTACCATCAGTCAATGGCTATAACTAAAGACTCGTCATCCCGGTTTTATGCAGGGATCACCTGAATGCGAACCAATAGATTTCTAGGCCTTTGGCCTCGAAATGACGAACAACCATTTGCCTGTTATTCCCGTTAAAGCGGAAGTACAAATGAACCTAAAAATAAATTTCGAGTTTCAACTTTCAGCTTAAAAACATAAATTAAAACTTTTGCATAAACTTATATATATCAGGAGTACTAAAATGGCAGAGATGAAAGAAGAAACTTTAAAAGTAAACGGTATGATGTGCAATGGCTGTGAAAACACTGTAGTAAATGCTGTAAAAGATGTCGAAGGCGTTATAGAAGCCAAAGCATCGCATCAGGATGGAACAGTCTCTGTAAAATATGATGCCGCTGCAACAGATATGCTTTTTATTAAAATGGCAATCAACAATACCCATTATAACGTTGTTGAATAGACAATCAGCAAAATATTCAGGCACTTTGCCGATAAGTCTGGGAAAAGCTAATGGCGTTTAACCAAATTATAGGTGATTCTCCTGCGATGCATAAGGTTTTCAACCAGATAAAGCAGGCAGCTGTCACCGAAATACCCATAATGCTGATTGGTGAAACCGGAACCGGGAAAGATCTGGTTGCCCAGGCTATTCATAATTATTCTCCGCGGAAAGATCAGAGCTATATACCGGTAAACCTGGGAGCAATACCTACGCAACTGGTTGCCAGTGAACTTTTTGGTCACGAAAAAGGTGCTTTTACGGGGGCTTTACGAACCCATGAAGGCAAGTTTGAACAAGCTGATAAGGGCACGATTTTCCTTGATGAAATAGATGCTATTGATGAAAAAGTACAAGTCAGCCTTCTGCGTCTTATTGAGCATAAAAAATTTCAGCGATTAGGTGGAACTAACAGCATTGCCGTGGATGTACGTATGATTGTAGCCACCAATGCCGATATAGATGACCTGGTTAATGACAATAACTTCCGCGAAGACCTGTTTTACAGGATGGATGTATTCCGCATTACGCTTCCGCCATTACGTGCCCGTAAAACTGATCTTAGCCTGCTCTGTGATGCTTTCCTTCAGAATTTTAACAAATCCTTCGACAAAAATATAAGCGGGATTTCACCATCCTGCATGGATGTGTTCTATAATTATGAGTGGCCGGGTAATATACGTGAACTCAAAAATGTTGTCCAGAGAGCTGTATTATTGTGCAATGGTGAGCAGATCCAAACAGAACACCTGCCGGCCCGTTTCAAAAATACAGAAAGTGATGCATCCGGTCCGGAGTTAACATTCACAATAGGCACACCCCTTGATACAGTTGAAAAGGAAATGATCCTAGCTGTACTCAATGCCACCGCCAATAACCGAACAGAAGCCGCACGCTTGCTCGGGATAAGCCGGCGCGCCTTATATAACCGTTTATCCCGTCATAACATTAAATAAAGTTCTGTTCCATTCTTAATATCAAAAGAAGTGTGTTCCGAAAAAGCACAATCCATGTTTTATGATGTGAACAACAGGTACACACTACGGTTTATCTAAGCTTTCTGATACTTATTTTATAAGCTTTTCATTCCTTGTTAGTTATCTAAACTATTGTAAATATATATCTTATAAATATTATTAATCGAACTGGCACAAATATTGTTTTATATACAATTGTAAATGATTTCTGAAAATAATGATTCGGCAGGAATCGCGGATGATAAAACATAATACGCCTGTTCTTGTTTTGGATAACCCCAAAAAAAGTGTTCTGATTGATGACCTGTTTGAAATCGGTGTTATTCCAATCACTCGAACCAATATAACAGATGCTATCAAGGTGTTAAGGCACGAGCAGCTTAAAGCGGTTATAATAAATGCACACAGTATTCTTGATGATGTCATCGAGTTCATCTTGAATATCCGTGATTTTAATATAAAAATCCCGGTGATAATTGCCGGAATACCTGCAGATCAATCTGAAGAGCACGCATTGAGAAAACAAAAAGGAGTCGTGCTTTTGTCGTGGGCACAGATAAATCGGCAAATACTGGAAAAAACTATATTCAGTGATTTATCTGCATAAAGTGCAAAGTTAAAGGAGAAAAAAATGGCCTGTAATGTAACGCAAAAATTGATTGAACAACACCTGCTGGAAGGAAAAATGAAGGCGGGGGAAGAAATTGCCCTTAAAATTGATCAGACATTAACCCAGGATGCAACAGGTACATTAGTCATGCTGGAGTTTGAAGCAATGGGATTACCGAAAGTTAAAACGGAAATATCCGCTCAGTATGTTGATCATAACCTGCTGCAAAATGATTTTAAAAATGCCGATGATCATATTTTCCTGCGCAGTGCCTGTAAAAAGTTTGGTGTATGGTTCAGTCCGCCGGGAAATGGAGTAAGTCACCCGCTACATATGGAATATTTTGGCAAACCGGGTAAAACCCTGCTTGGTTCTGACAGTCATTCATGTGCTGCGGGATCGATGGGTATGCTGGCTATGGGAGCAGGTGGCCTTGAAGTTGCCATGGCAATGGCAGGAAAACCGTTTTATGTAAAAATGCCGCAGATTTGGGGAATTAGACTAAGCGGAGAGCTGCCGGACTGGGTAAGCGCCAAAGATATTATCCTGGAAATGCTGCGCCGTTTTGATGTTGCCGGAGGCGTTGGAAGGATTATAGAGTATTATGGACCCGGCTTAGAGCAGCTTTCTGCTATGGATCGCCATGTAATTGCTAACATGGGAGCCGAACTTGGCGCTACAACAACAGTGTTCCCTGCTGATGAAGCAGTAAAAACATTTCTTAAAGATCAGCAAAGAGCCGGGGACTGGACAGAAATCCTGGCGGATAAAGATGCTGAGTATGATATACAAGATGAAATAAATCTTTCCGAATTACAGCCTTTGATTGCTTTGCCCGGAAGTCCTGGCAATGTTGTTCCGGTAGCAGAAGTTGCCGGAGAAGAAATATACCAGGCAATGATTGGCTCTTCAGCAAATCCCGGACTTCGTGATTTTATTATTCCTTCTATGATAGCAAAAGATCACCGGATTCACGATCGTGTATCGCTGGATATCAATCCTACATCACGCCAGATTCTGGAAACACTCAGTACTTCCGGTTATTTATCACATTTGATCCGTTCCGGTGCACGCATCCATCAATCCGGATGCAACGGTTGTATTGGTATGGGACAGGCGCCGGCGACAGACAAGATAAGCCTGCGCACAGTTCCGCGTAATTTTCCGGGACGCTCGGGGACAAAAGAAGATAAGGTCTATTTATGCAGCCCCGAGACAGCTATTGTTTCTGCTATCAGGGGTGAGATATGCGATCCGCGCACTATGGACATGGATTATCCTGAATATATAAAACCTGAAGCAATGCCTGTAAATAAACAAAT
The DNA here is from genome assembly GCA_020635035.1 of Calditrichia bacterium. Taxonomy (GTDB): domain Bacteria; phylum Calditrichota; class Calditrichia; order Calditrichales; family J004; genus JACKAO01. The sequence continues at coordinate 418,364 of JACKAO010000001.1, read as the reverse complement.
GCTGCATAAACCATCGGTAAATAGCAATGAATCACGTCTGGAAAAGGGGCCAAACATTAAACCTTTACCGGAATTTAATGAGCTGTCTTTTAGTCTTGAAGCACCTGTTTTATTAAAAACCGGCGATAATATTTCTACGGATGAAATACTTCCTGCGGGTAGCCGTGTATTACCATTTCGCAGTAATATACCAGAAATAAGCAAGTTTACATTTTACCAGCTGGATTCATCTTTTTATTCCAGGGCACTTAATCATAAAAAAAACGGTTTTATTATAATAGCCGGGAGTAATTACGGACAGGGATCAAGCAGAGAACATGCCGCACTGGCACCACGCTACCTGGGACTGAAAGCTGTTATTGCTAAAAGTTTTGCCCGGATCCATTTTCAGAACCTGGCTAATTTTGGAATCTTACCGCTGCTTTTCAACAATCCATCGGATTATAATAAAAATGAGCAGGGTGATGTTATTGTGATTGATAATCTCCATGCGGCGCTGACTGATGGTAAAACTTTAAAAGTACATAATTATACGAAACGAACAGATTTTAATGTTAAACATAACTTATCCCCAAGGCAGGCAGAAATGATCTTACAGGGCAGCCTTATAAATGTTGTTAAAAATGAGCAGAAAGCAGTCGCCTGATTAAAATTTGAATCAAGTTTAATTTTAAAGCGTATTATCTGTAATGTCAGGTAAACCTTAAGGAGAAAAAGAAATGTCAGAAGAAACACAGAAACAAGCAGATGAAAGAGAGCAAAGTGGCAGTTTTAGTGATTCTCTGCGCGAGAAGCTTAAAAAAGGTACGCAGGAATTGTTCGATTTAAGCGCGAAACTGATCAATGCACTGAGTGAAAAAGCAAATGAATACGGTGAAAAGTACAGTGACCGTGTGGATATGATCCGTTTAAAGCGCGACCAGGAAAAGCTTTTCCGTGATTTGGGCAAAGCACTCTTTGAGAAGAAACAGGCTGAAAACTTTGCTTTAAGTGAAGCGCTTCAGCATGAAGATCTGAAAACTTTTATTGATCAGATTGATGATAAAGCCAGGCAAATAATTGAGCATGGTGAAAACATTGAAGCAAAACGTAAAAAAGCGGAGATATAATATGAACCCGATAGATGAAATTAAAGAGATTTTAAAAGAAGTGGTAGACAAAGCCCCGCAGTCAACCAAAGACGCTTGGGAAAAAGCACGTAAATTTGGTGACGACGGACTGGAAAGCAGCAAGGAATTTCTCGGTGAAGTAAGTGATAAAGTTTCTGAAATTGGCTCCCTGGCAAAGATGCGTTTTGAAATTTATGAAGATAATAAACGCCTTGATGATGCGTTCCTGGCGCTTGGAAAGGTTACGTACGAGATGATAAAGCAGGAGAAAACAGCGGATGAAACACAGGAAAAAATTATTGAAAAACAAATGCAGAGAATAGCCGACCTTAACACCCGTATCCTTGAAAAAACGCAGAAATATGAACAATCCAGGAAAGAGCAGGCTGGTAAAAATTATGTGATCGATAAGTTTAGTGATGAACTGGCAAAGAGCGGACACATTATGGACCAGGCGCGTGTTTCTGAAAATTCAAATCTGAATGGAAAGCTGATGAAGGATGTCCTGCTGCCCAAACTTGCGCTGATAACTTCCATTAAACGCGGGGATGATCTGCTGATTCCGGACGGTAACACACAATTTAAAAGCGGTGACCTTGTAACAGTCATTGGCGCCGAAGATGACGTTCAAAAGATCATAAAAAGGCTTGTTGCTGAATAATACACCACAGATATAAACGATTCCTGCTTTAGTCTTCTCGCGAAACTAGATCTGCAAAATTTGGCTGTCCCAAAAGCCGCAAAGATAAAAAAGCTTTTGGGACTGTATTTTAAAACTCAACGGTTGAAGAACCGCTTCAAAAATTGAATTTATGTTAAACAAAACAGGGGAATATTATGCAACAGGTAATATATCATGAACAAAATAATCTGGAAATGGCTATTAGCGGAAAGGTAAGTAAAGAAGATTTCATACAGGTTATTCATCAATGGGAATCCCTGTGTCAAATGTATCCGAAAATAAATATTCTTTTGGATGCCGCGGATACAAAGTCGTTTGATTTTAAAATCCTGTGGGATGAATATGATTTTTACAAAAAGTATAAAACACACCTGGACCGATTCGCACTTGTAACAGATGGAAAAACGGAAAAGATGATAATGAGTCAGCTTGATAAATTCTCTGATGCCGATTTTAAAACTTTTCCGGTTGCGGATGTGGAAGATGCCCGCAAATGGATCTTTCGCTCACGGTTACCTTAAATCGCTGCAATTTAAGTAGAATTAAATAACAAGGAGAATGCAATGATTACCAGTTTAAAAGATCTCATCGGCTTAAAAATAGCTGCAATTGATGATGAGATTGGGAAGTCAAAAGATTTTTATTTTGATGATGTCGGCTGGAATATTCGTTACCTGGTTGTTGACACAGGGAAATTTATTCTTGGGCGTAAGGTGCTGATCTCGCATTATTCGTTTAAGCAGCCTGATCCCCAAATGAATGTTTTACCGCTCAATTTAACGGTAGAAAAAATTAAGAGTAGTCCGCATATCGATAAAAAAATGCCCGTTTCACGTCAGAAGGAGATGGAGCTTGCAATGTATTATCAATGGCCTTTTTATTGGATGAATATGACTGCTATACCTGCACAGGAATCAACCCTGTTACGCAATATGTGGACACAGGAAGCGATAGATGAAAAAAATAAGCACCGCAGTGTTCTTGAAACACATCTGCGCAGTTACGACGAAATTAAAGGATATTCCGTGCATGCAATTTCAGAAGACATCGGGCATGTTGATGATTTTCTTGTTGATGATAAAACATGGAAGATCAGGTATCTTGTATTAGATAGCAGCAAATGGCTCCCGGGTACAGAAAATAAACTGATTTCTCCGGCCTGGATCGAAAATGTTGACTGGACAAGAAATCAGATTAATGTTGACCAGGAACCGGAAGTTATCAAGAACAGTCCGCCTTATGATAAAAATGCAAACATTGAACCTGAATATGAAATAGAACTTTTTAAACACTACGGTAAATCCAACTGAATTATAGAATATACTTTTGAATTAAACTATGGAAGAACGGGTAAAAACACGAGACAGCAAAAGGCACAGGTTGTTATTTTCTTATGCAAAACTGGTAGACAGGATAAAATCGTCTGCTTCAGGTGAGATTAATATACCTTTATCTGTTCTGAAGAATGTCATTGAGTTAGCGGTAGAAATTGCCCGGGAAGGCAGAGAAGGAAGAAAAATCGGTACAATCTTTACAGTTGGCAGTGAGCAGAAAGTAATCGATCTCTCGCACCCGTTAATTCTTGATCCCTTAGCAGGTCATGCATCTGAAAAAAAGAAGATCGCAGACATAAGTGTGCGGGAAACAATTAAGGAGCTTTCACAACTGGACGGAGCGTTTATAATATCACGGGACGGTGAAGTAATTTCAGCTACACGCTACCTGGATGCACGTAAGGAGAATGTAGATTTACCGCTTGGGCTTGGCAGCAGGCATGTAGCCGCGGCAAGCATCAGCAGGGAAACGGGTTGTGTCGCTATTGTTGTATCTGAAAGCGCCGTTGTGCGTATTATTTTAGATGGAAAAATTATTGCGGAAATACTGCCTGAATTGTGGCTATTCCACCAGCAACGCTCCGCCATATCTGATGCATTGATTGAAAAAATATCAGACAAGAACATTACTTTTATCTCACCAAAAGAATGATATTAAAATTTAAAGTATCCATTTAAATGGTTGGGAATCTTTTTCAATTAAATTAGTTTTAGCATCTAAAAGCGGGGGAAATATGGTTAAAACAATAATTATTTTGTTCTTTTTCTTATCTTTTGCTGCATCCCAGACATCATTTAAAACCGATACACTTGAAACTACCGGCGGCCCTTTAGAAATAACATTTATTGCTCATGGAACGCTGATGATGAAGTACAATGGTATTGTTCTTCATATTGATCCCGTCAGCCGTTATGCAGATTATACTAAGTTACCGGATGCGGATATTATTTTGATAACACATCATCATGGTGACCACATGGATCCTGCTGCCATAAATGAACTGTCCCAAAAAGATACTAAACTTATTTACACGGCCATTTGCAGCCAGAAAAAGACGGGCGGAATGATTCTTCCAAATGGAAAAGAAACGACTATAGATAATATAGAAATAAAATCTGTTCCTGCTTATAATCTTGTGCACAAGAGAGATGATGGCAGTTTTTTCCATGTTAAAGGAGAATGTAATGGTTATATTCTTTCATTTTCCGGTTATAAGGTTTACGTCGCCGGAGACACAGAAGATATTCCGGAAATGAAAAACTGGAAAGGAGTGGATGTTGCATTTTTACCCATGAACCTTCCTTATACAATGACTCCGGGTATGGTGGCTCATGCTGTTGATATGCTTCAGCCAAAGATATTTTACCCCTATCATTTCGGCGATACAAATATGGACGATCTACTTGTATTATTAAAGAACAAAAAGGATGTCGATGTACGCGTAAGAAATATGAAATAACACAATTTATTATTTGGAGGTATGCATGCAGAAACGTTTATTCAGCTTCGTCTCTTTTTTTACATTTATTTTGTTTTTCTCTTTCTATTCTGTCGTCTTTTCACAAGATGAGATTCGTAAGAGTCCGAAAGCAGGGGTAACTCAGCATATCGGGGCTTCTACTGATATCACCATCAGTTACAGTCGCCCGGGAGTAAAGGAGCGTACAGTCTGGGGTGAATTAGTGCCATACGGTATGACGCAGGGAAAAGATCGTCTTATCCCATGGCGGGCAGGCGCTAATGAAAATACAACATTTGAGACAAGTACAGATATTCTTGTAGAAGGTAAAGAATTAAAAGCGGGAAAATACGGTCTGCACATGATTCCGGAAAAGGATGAATGGACAATTATCTTCAGCAATAATAATTCTTCCTGGGGAAGTTACTCATATAATCCGGATGAAGATGCACTCAGAGTTAAGGTAAAACCGCAGGAAGCCGGGTTCCAGGAGTGGCTTTTATATGGGTTTGATGATTTAAGTGATACTTCAGCAACTGCATTTTTACAATGGGAAAAGCTTAAAGTACCGTTTAAGATAACTGTTCCGGCTCAATAGTTTACAGTTTAGAAGAGTTGGCGGGTGTATCGTCAGCTCTTTCTTATTTACTTTTTAAGACACGCCCAGAATCTTATCAATATCTTCATCCTGCAGGAATAACTTTTCCTTATCAACCACACCTTTAATTTTAAGATGCTGATCGTTCTTGTGCTCCTGAAGAGCCAAATTGTATGGTGATATCATTCCGCCTTTAGAAGGATTATAAATGATTCGCACAACAGGGTGTAATAAATCATCTTTTTCGACCTGGACAACAATTCCAATCAGTCCGCTGCCAAGGCTGACAAGCGTTCCAAAAGGATAGATTCCAACCGACCGTATAAATATATTTACAAGATCGCGGTTAAAAGCTGTTTTGCTTTTCAGAAGAATTTCAGCGATCGCCCTTGCCGGTGGTATTCCTTTTTTATAACCACGATCGGATGTAGCTGCGTTGTAAACATCAATGATTGCCGCCATTTGCCCGGGAATACTTATTTGGTCACCTTTTAGTCCCAACGGATAGCCGGTTCCATCCAATCGCTCATGATGCTGTGATGCCATTTTAAGAATAGTATCAGAGATACCGTCTATTTCTTTCAATGTTATGTAGCCATAAGCTACATGTCGTTGAAGCTGTTCAATATCGTCTTGTGTCAGATCCGATCTTTTATTCAACACATAAGAAGGTACCTTCAGCATACCGATATCATGCAGCATTGCCGCAATACCATAGTCCTGCTGGGTTTCGGTGTCAAAACCATTCTCCTGAGCAAAAGCAACCATCAGAACACTGCTGCATAAAGCATGCTCAAATATGTACCGGCTTTTGCGACGCATCATCACAAGACCTGTTAACAGGAACTGGTTGTCAAGAGTAAAGTCTGCAACAGACTTTATTGCTGCCCGTGCTTTTGTCAGATTAATTTTTTTATCACTTCCGGCATCGTTCATCAGTTCTGATATCACATTTTGAATTTCCAGCCTTATGGAAAATGCTTGCTTGAGAAGACTTTTTAAAGCAAAGCTTTCATTTTGTTTTGGTTTTTCTTCTGCAATTTTAGTGAAGCTTAAATCCTTGGTTTTCGAAGTATCAATAAATACTTCAATAATCCCTGTATTAACTAATCGCTGCACAAAATCAGTGTTCAGGACATACATCTTTTTGGGAACGGAAAGCTTTCTGCTCCATGTATTTGATACATCGATAATGAACATTCCCGGTTTTAGTTCTTTAATTTCTATCAGTTTTAACATTTCAGGAGAATAATGGTTATTGTTTTGTAATTAATTAGGCATTTACTGATAATATTTTATATATCGTCATATACATCTATTGCTTAAGTCAATCTACTTTAATGTCAATAAATATTATAAGATGTTTTCTTATCGTACTGCTTTATTAATTACATCGATTAACTTATATTGCCTGAGTATTTCCATTTTAATAAATCCCAGATTTTTAATTTGTCCGGAGGATATAATGCTTTCCAGTAAAAGGATTGTTTTATTGTTTTTGATTTGTTTGATATCAGTTTCGGGGTTTGCCAAAACCGGAAGTGACCTTCCAAAATCTATTAATGAATTAAAATTTAGACTGGTAGGTCCGGCATTGGTTGGCGGCAGAGTAAGTGATATAGCTGTTGATCCGGGTAATCGAAGCCGTTTTTTTGTCGCGGTTGCATCCGGTGGGGTTTGGCGCACATTGAATGCCGGGACGACTTTTGAGCCTGTATTTGACAACTATGGTTCATACTCAATCGGTTGTATTACAATTGATCCTTCAAATCCTTTAACAGTCTGGGTCGGCAGTGGAGAAAACAACAGCCAGCGCAGTGTTTCCTATGGTGACGGTGTTTATAAATCAATTGATGGCGGTACAAGCTGGACAAATGTCGGATTGAAAGAATCTGAACATATAGGGAATATTATTGTTGATCCCCGGAACTCTGATGTCGTTTATGTTGCTGCCCAGGGCCCACTTTGGAAGGGTGGTGGCGATCGTGGTTTATATAAAACAACAGACGGAGGAAAAAGCTGGAAGAAAATCCTTGAAACAGATAAATATACAGGGTGTAACGAAGTTCATTTTGATCCAAGAAATCCTGATATTTTATATGCAACTACCTACCAGAGAATGCGTCATACCTGGACCCTGATCAACGGCGGCCCAGGCTCTGCATTATACAAATCCACAGATGCCGGAAAATCATGGAGAAAAATCACTTCGGGTTTACCAGCAGTAGAGATGGGACGTATAGGACTTGACGTTTCACCAGCAAATCCTGATGTGGTGTATGCCATTATTGAAGCCCGAAGCGGATCTCAGGGATTTTATCGCTCTGCGGATGCCGGTGAAAACTGGGTTAAGATGAATAATTATGTCAGCGGATCGCCGCAGTATTACAATGAAATCGTTGCCGATCCGCAGGATGTTGACCTGGTATATTCTCTGGATACGTGGACCATGGTTACACATGATGGCGGAAAATCCTGGGACAAACTGGTTTCATATTATAAACATGTTGATAACCATGCCTGGTGGATTGATCCTGATGATACGAATTATATGCTGACCGGTTGTGATGGCGGACTATACGAAACGTATGACAAAGGCAAAACCTGGAAATTCTTTGCAAATTTACCGATTTGCCAGTTCTACAGGGCTACTCCGGATAATGATTTCCCTTTTTATAATGTTTACGGCGGAACACAGGATAATTTTTCTCTTGGAGCCCCTGCACGCAATATATCAGCAAACGGAATCACAAATCGGGACTGGTTTATTACATTGGGTGGAGATGGTTTTAAAACACGGATTGACCCTGAAAATCCAGATATCCTTTATGCGCAATCACAAAATGGCGGTTTAAATCGCTTCGACAAAAAAAGCGGAGAGATCATTTCAATTCAACCGCAGCCTTTGAAAGATCAGGCATTAAGATGGAATTGGGATTCACCGCTTATAATAAGTCCGCATAATAATCAAAGGCTCTATTATGCTGCCAATATACTTTTCCGTAGTGATGACAGGGGACAGAGCTGGCAGGCTGTAAGCCCTGATTTAACGCGGCAAATTGACCGCAATAAGCTTAAAGTAATGGACCAGATCTGGAGCATTGATGCGGTAGCGAAAAACAAATCAACATCATTTTTTGGAAATATCGTTTCTGTTTCGGAATCGCCAATTCAGGAAAATCTGGTATATGCCGGTACTGACGATGGTTTAATCCAGATTACTGAAAATGGCGGTTCATCCTGGACTAAATATGAAAAATTTCCCGGTGTACCTGAGATGAGCTATGTGAGTGATATTGAAGCATCTCTGTTTGCTGCACAAACAGTTTATGCAACTTTCGACAATCACAAGATGGGCGATTTTAAACCTTACATTTTAAAAAGTTCTGATAAAGGTAAAAGCTGGAAATCAATCAGTGGAAATTTACCGGAAAAAGGAACCGTTTATACAATCGTTCAGGATCATAAAAAGGAAGGATTGCTTTTTGCCGGAACAGAATTTGGCGTTTTTGTAACCACCAATGAAGGTGAAAGCTGGACGCCATTAAAGGGTGGTTTACCTTTGATTTGTGTTCGTGATCTGGAAATTCAACGAAGGGAAGACGACCTTGTTGCAGGTACTTTCGGACGTGGAATTTATATTTTAGATGATTATTCACCTTTAAGAAACATTGATGCCAAAACATTACAACAGGATGCATATATATTTCCTGTAAAAAAAGCCTGGATGTACATGCCGTCTGTTCCACTTGGCTTGCCGGATAAAGCATTTCAGGGTGATGGTTTTTTTGTTGCAGAAAATCCGGAGTTCGGGGCAATCTTTACTTATTTCTTAAAGGATTCACTGAAGTCATTAAAAGAGCAGCGTGTTGAACGGGAAAAATCACAAAAAGATGATTTTTATCCATCCTGGGATGCGCTGCGTATGGAAAAACGCGAAAATGGTCCACAAATTATTTTAACTGTCAGAGACGCTGACAATCAGGTGGTCAGGAGAATAAATGCTCCCAAGACTGCGGGTCTGCACAGGGTTTCCTGGGATCTGCGTTATCCGTCTTCGGACCCTGTTGATTTGAGTACACCTGCAGAAGACAATCAATTTGGAAGTCCGGCAATAGGTCCGATGATTGCTCCGGGAAAATTTACAGTAACACTTGAAAAAATGCAGGACAATGAATTTGAAGTATTAACCCCTGCACAAAACTTTGAGTGTATACCATTGAACAATGCAACCCTTGCTGCGGCTGACCTTAAAGAAGTTCTGGCTTTCCAGCAAAAATCAGCCCGTTTGCAGCGTGCAGTTTTTGGTGCAATGGAAGTTGTACAGTTTGCCCATAAACGGATCGATCATCTCAAAAAGGGTTTGTTTGACACCGCAAATGATTCAAAAGGACTTATGACTCAGCTCAATTTACTTGCAAATCGCCTTGAAGATATTGATAATAAATTGAACGGAGATGATATCATCAGGGGATCATCGGAACCGGTAGCACCCGCTATAAGCAGCAGGATATCTGAAATTATTTATGGGCATTGGACATCGACATCACAGGTAACAAAAACACATCGTGAAACATATAAAATTGCCGCTGAAGAATTCGGACCAGTTTTAGCAGAGTTAAAGACATTCTTAAACAACCTTGAACAATTGGAAGCTCAGGCTGAGCTGATCGGAACCCCGATCACCCCCGGCCGGGTTCCTGATTGGAAAATGGAATAATCCTACAGTTTAACCGGCTTATTTATGCGATATTTAAAATTTTTTTATGGAGCGTTTACACTTCTTTTATTTCTGCTCGGTTCTGTTTCAGCACAGAAAAGCATGCCTGTGATCATGCAGGAGCTGGTTGATAAAATGGATGAAGCTCAGCCTGGCCCAAGGAAAATACGCCTTGCAATCTTATCGCTTGTGCCTGCAGGCGACTCTCAATCATTATCAGAGAGTAAATTTGGAGCATATTTTACTGAATCACTTATAAGTGCATTAGCCGATAAATCCGAAAATTTCAGATTATTCGAGCGTTCCAGGCTGGATGCCGTGCTAAGCGAACTGGCTTTGGGTCAAAGTGGATTACTTGATCCTAAAGAAGCCGTCCGGCTTGGTGAACTGGCACCTATTGATGCTGTCTTTTCCGGGACATACAGTGAGTTAAAAAGCACCGTTGCTGTTAACACAAGGCTGATCGATGCTGTAAGTGGTGAAATCCTGATGACATACAGTGTGGAAATGTTAAAGGATGAGCAATTGGAAAGCTTGTTTACAGCAGATAAACTTAATAAAGATGTCGATCTTTGCGGGCAGCAACAGGACAAATTACGCAACCTTCTAAATGACCTGTCTAATTCGGAAATGATTAGCAAAATGGTAAATTTTGCAATTTCTATTCCGTTTGATATGGAATGTGGTAAAATTCATTTCGAAGTTATTTCACGATTGACACGCTATAAAATTGAAAGCAAAGCATACCATAATTTTTTACTGAAAACATTAAAGGGCATTGATTTTCCCCAAAATGATGAACGTGGTATAACAATTCTGCGGTTTTTCGGTAACGATAAGACTATTGATGACACTGAATGGGATACAGGATATGCAGCTGCGAAGAAAGTCTCCGGATTTACATTAAGTAGTTATCTTCGTGCGCTGCTTTTACCGGATGTTCAGAATGATGATCAGATTGTCTTAAAAAGGGCAGAGATTGTAATGAACGATGCTGCCAATGCAAAGATTGGCCTGCCTGTTTCACTCGATGTTCACACTGTATTCTTTGCCATGATGCGAGCGGTAAATTATAATTATGCAAAAGACAACCGTTATTGTTTTCCCTTATTTGCTGATTATAAAGAGCAGCTTGACTATTCTGACAAAAAAGGTAAAGAAATTTTATCCCTTCTTCAAAACATGTACTGGAGGGAAAATGACTCCGGGAAACGAGACAGAGTACTTGAATGGCTTATAGCATATTTTAACAACATTGAAATTAATGATAAATCCGCTGAGGATCTTTATAGTTTCGCTAAATCTTTACCAACCAAAGGGCGTGGTAATTATGCCGCCGATGATATACCGGCGCCGGAAAATCACGTTATTACCTTTAATGAAAAATGTGCAACCGCACTTTGTAACGGTCTCGATGCAGCGCGTTTTCGAAGCCAGACAGAAGAACGCCAGGATTATGCATTAATCAATCAGCTAAATTGCGGCAGTCTCCCTTCGATTAAAGATTTGATAGAACAAATTGATTCCGATAATCAGAATATTCAGGAGCGTGCAGCAGAAATGATTGCATTGATTGGTAAAAAAGCAGCTCCTGCTGAAACAAAAATGATAGAAGTTTTAAGTGCATCGCTGATAAATAAATCTGAATACAGCAGGGCAGTCCGCCAGGAAGCACTTAAAACACTGGGTAATATCAAAACTAACCGCAAGGATGGTATTGAATCTGTGGCTGCTCATTTAAGCAGTCTTGAATATATGATTCCTGACTTCGCTTCTGATGCATTGGTGGCAATCGGCAGAGCCGCGGTTCCAACATTAATTGATAAATTATCAGATACTGCCGGAAGTGTTCAATACCGAGCAGCCGTTATTCTTGGCCGGATTGGAAAAGATGCGCTTTCTGCGAAAAGTGAGTTGGAAAAACTTCAGAAAACAACCAGAAGTCCGGACATTAAAAATGCAGCATACCAGGCGGTAAAAGCAATTACACGATAAGAATTTATAAAACTTTAAAGGAGATTGTTTTGCGGTATCAAAAAGTAAAATATCTTTTTATTATTTTAAGTTTAACATCATATCTTTTTGCTAACCATGGCAGGATCCCCACTTATGCAAAAAACGGTATGGTAGTTTCCGCGTCGGATATTGCATCTAAAATTGGCTGCAATGTCCTTAAAAATGGCGGAAATGCGATCGATGCTGCTGTTGCAACTGCTTTTGCGCTGGCGGTAACCTGGCCACAGGCAGGAAATATTGGTGGTGGTGGTTTTATAGTTTATCATAGCGGCGACGGAGATGTGACAACATTTGATTTTCGGGAAAAAGCACCATTAGCTGCTTCACAAAAAATGTATCTCGATGCAAACGGAAAAATTATAAACAACTCAAATCATGACAGCCTGATAGCCGTTGGTGTACCGGGAACAGTTGCAGGCTTGTATCTCGCACATCAGAATCTGGGTAGTATTCCCTGGGCGGTATTGGTCCAACCGGCTATTGACCTGGCGGCAGGTGGTATTCCTGTTTCCTGGAAATTGCATAATGATGTGAGTATCTATTTTAAAGATGATTTACTTAAACACCCTTCTACCCGGAAAGTCGTTTTAAAAAGTGACAGTACTTTTTACGCCCCCGGAGAAATCTGGCAGCAGAAAGACCTTGCTGAAACACTGACAAGGATACGGGACAATGGCAGGGATGGATTTTATAAAGGTGAAACAGCACGTTTGTTGGCAGATTTTATGCAAAAAAACGGTGGGATTATTACGGAAGAAGATCTTTCAAAATACGATGCCATTGAACGTGAACCTGTTAAAGGCTCCTATCGCGGATATGATATTTACAGTATGCCGCCTCCAAGCTCGGGTGGAATAACATTAATCAATATGCTCAATATTCTTGAAGGATATAATCTTAAAGATATTGGACACAATTCAGCTTTTTACCTGCATTTACTTACTGAAGCAATGCGTCGTTCATTTGCGGATCGTGCCCAGTTTTTAGGTGATCCAGACTTTAACCCGGACATGCCTGTTGATAAGTTACTTAATAAAAATCATGCGGAAGAACTCAGACGATCAATCGATTGGTTTAAAGCATCTGCAAGTGATAGCAGTGCATTCAATTCATTTTATGAGTCCAATGGAAATGAGACAACACATCTGTCAGTAGTTGATAAGGATGGAAATGCTGTTTCTTTAACATATACCATAGAAGCCTGGTGGGGTACAAAAATAGTCGCCGATGGCCTTGGCTTCTTTCTGAATAATGAAATGGGTGATTTTAACGCAATACCAGGGATAACCAATCGCCATGGCAGGATTGGAACTGCTGCAAATCTTATTGAACCTGAAAAACGAATGTTATCAAGTATGACGCCAACTATTGTTGCCAGAGATAATAAACCCGTTTTATTAATAGGGAGTCCGGGGGGGCGTACAATTATCAACACAGTTCTGCAGGTTATTTTAAATGTAATTGATCATGGTATGAATATTGGCCAGGCAATCGAAGCGGGACGAATACATCACCAATGGCTGCCGGATGTAACAAGCATTGAAGAGTGGCAAATTTCCCCGGACACACAAAAATTATATGAGAATATGGGACACAAAATTCATATAAACACAGGCGTCCAGGGACGTGCCATGGGTATTTTCATCGATCATGAAAGTGGTATTATTTCAGGTACAGCAGATAGCCGCAGCCCGGATGGTGCGGCTGCAGGTTATTGATACTAAAGATTATCAATAACAGCTTTAAGTTTGGATTGCACTTTAACTGCTACATCACCGAGTGCGGGATTTTCTACTGCTGACATTGATGCAATCGGATCCACGGCAGCTACTTCAACACCGCTTTCCTGTTGAATGACAATTACATTGCATGGAAGCATAGATCCGATCTTATCTTCGTTCTTCAGCGCTTCGTAGGCAAAAGGTGGATTACAGGCACCAAGAATTTTATAAGGTTTAAAGTCTACATCGAGTTTCTTCTTCATGGTGGCTTTTACATCGATTTCGGTTAAGACTCCAAAGCCTTCTTTTTTTAGCGCTTCAGTTACATATGTTATCGTTTCATCAAAATCTTTTTGTAGTGTTTTTGAAAAATAGTAACTCATTTACATCTCCTTTTACATTATTTGTTGCAGATTTTATATTACGTTCCAGAATTTTGATGTGAAAGTTCATCAAAAGTAACATAAGTTTTAGTGTGTTAGTAATTCATTTTGCATATTCATGAAATTTGAATATTTTTCTTTTCCTGTTTTGAACCTGTAAAATTAGTATTAAGGAAACGCAATGTTCACAAAAATACTGATTGCCAATCGTGGTGAAATTGCCTTGAGAATCATTCGCACCTGCAACGAGATGGGTATTAAATCTGTAGCAGTATACTCTGACGTAGATCGAAAAAGCCCTTTTGTATACAGTGCGTTTGAAGCATATCCCCTCGGAGGAAAAACATCACAAGAGAGCTATCTTAACTGGCAGAAGATAATTGACATTGCAAAAAAATGCGGAGCGGAAGCGATTCATCCCGGCTATGGCTTTATGTCCGAAAATGCTGATTTTGCCGAAGCAGTAGAGAAAGCCGGATTAGTTTTTATTGGACCTAAAGCGGATTCAATCCGCATAATGGGTAATAAAACAGCCGCCCGCAAACTGATGATAAAAAATAATGTACCCACTGTTCCGGGAACAGAAGATGCGATAACCGATCATGCTGCTGCGCAAAAGATTGCCCGGGAAATTGGCTACCCTGTACTGGTTAAGGCCGCTGCCGGTGGCGGCGGAAAAGGTATGCGTCTTGTAAAAGAAGACAAAGATTTTGTGCAATCTGTTGAAAGTGCGGCACGGGAAGCAAAAGCGGCATTCAATGACGAAGCTGTTTATATTGAAAAATTTGTAGAAGAGCCGCGCCATATTGAGTTTCAAATACTTGCAGATGCATTTGGAAATGTTGTTCATCTTGGAGAAAGAGAATGCTCTGTCCAAAGACGGCATCAGAAAGTGATCGAAGAAGCGCCGTCGTCACTTTTAGATAATAAATTACGTACGCGAATGGGAGAAGCAGCAGTTAATGCTGCCAAAGCCTGTAAATATCAAAATGCCGGAACCATTGAATTTCTTGTGGACAAAAACAAAAACTTCTATTTCCTGGAAATGAATACACGCCTGCAGGTTGAGCATCCTGTAACAGAACTGGTGACAGGTATAGATCTTGTGGAAGAACAACTGTATATCGCATCAGGCTCGGCTTTACGCATTAAAGACAGTTTTAATTCTTTTAATGGTCACGCGTTTGAGTGCAGATTATATGCAGAAGATGCCGAAAATAACTGGGTGCCATCTCCGGGAATAATAGAGTATTTAAATGCCGCAAAAGGTCCCGGGGTCCGGGAAGACAGCGGTGTTACAAAAGGGAGCGAAATTTCACTTTACTACGATCCTATGATTTCAAAATTATGCGTATGGGCGGCAGATCGTCATCATGCATTAAATCGTATGCTCCGTGCATTGCGTGAATATGAAATTTCCGGAATCAAAACATCCATACCTTTCTTGATTAAAGTCTTTGAGCATAAAGACTTCCGTGCGGGAAATTTTACAACTAAGTTTATCGAGGAACATCAATCCGAACTGTTGGGAGAAGATAAAGCTTTAGCTGAGATTGCTTCGTTAGCAGCAATATTAGCACAGATTGAAGAACAAAAGAAAATTAAAGTTATATCCGGAAATAGTCATAATAACACAATCAGTTCCAACTGGAAAACGACGCATCGAATCAGACAATTGAGAACATAATGAAAATATTTGCAAATACCCGTACCCGGCAATTTGAATACGAATTAAAGCAGGAAAACGGAAATGGTTTTCTGTTTAAAGATGATCAACCTGTGGATGCACAATTTGTTGCTCTTGGCAATGGTCGTTATTCACTGATAAAGGATAATCAGAGTTATATTATTAATGTGAGTAAAAAAGACGATACCTACAGTGTTCGGGTTGCCGGCGAGCATTTCGATGTAAAAGTTGAAGATGAAAGAACCAGGCAGGTTAAAGCCCTTGTAAATGCAGCATCAACTGTCCAGGGAGAAAAAACGATAAAGGCGCCTATTCCCGGATTAGTTGTAAAAATTCTCGCACAGGAAGGAGAAAATATAAAGGCAGAAAACGGCCTTCTTATTCTGGAAGCAATGAAAATGGAAAACATAATTAAAGCTCCCTTTGACTGTGAAGTTTTAAAGTTTGAAGTCAGTGAAAAAGATACAGTGACTCAAAATCAGGTTTTACTCAGGATAAAAGGCCTGTAAATCACAACGACCTAAAAGATTTTACCTTTAGCGGAAGCAATGCATACTAAAATTGATATCAGTGAATTTTTTGATTTCCCTTCAGAACAGGACTGGCATGATGCGGCAGAAAAGTTACTAAAGGGCCGCTCATTTGAGAAAACTCTGTTAACCCTGACAGACGAAGGTATTTTAGTAAATCCTATTTATCACTCTTTGCCTGAAAAAGTTAGTTCTACTGCCGGAATATCAGCAAATGACTGGCATATTGCTCAAACGCTTTTTGCGGAGAATGATTCGTTAAACCTGATTGCGGAACATGCATTAAAAAACGGCCAGGATGCGCTCAGCATTAACCTGGATTTTGTCTCCCAATATTCAAACACGGCTGCCGTAGTGCCGGTGCGAAATGGCAATGTACATATTACCGGACCGAATTCGTTAAAAAGCATTTTTTCAGGTATTGATCTTGAAAAAGTTCCTGTATTTTTTGATGCGTATTGCACAGCTGATAAGATTTATGCCTGGTTAAAGGGATATCTGCAAGAGAGGAACATTGATCTTTCATTTGTAAAAGGTGGTTTAGGTTCTGATCCATTAACTGCCGCGATTAAATATGGTGGCTTTCCTGATTCTATTAACAGCATGATCAAATCGGTCAGCAATATATTTGATACAAAAAATAATTTTGATGTTATTACAATTGCAACGGATTATATTCATAATTGTGGCTCTAACAAGATTCAGGATCTCGCATACATAGTATCAGCTATTGTCTATTATTTAAATTCTCTTCAGGAAAATGGCTTAACACCGCAACAAATTCTTTCCAAAACACGAATCAAAATAGCAGTGGGTTCAGATCAGTTAATGGAGATTGCCAGCATCCGCGCTTTGAAAATACTCTGGCAAAACTTGTGTAATGCCTTCGAAGCTGTGAATACACCTGTAAAAATTGATGCTGTAACATCCTGGAGAAGTATGAGTTATTTTGATCCCTGGAGCAACCTGTTACGTGCAACAGGCCAGGCGTTTTCTGCTGCATGCGGTGGTGTTGATTCAATAGATGTATTGCCATTTGATATCGTATCAGGAAAATGCACCGATTTTTCAAGACGCATTGCAAGAAATATTCAATTGATACTTAAAAAAGAAAGTCACTTGTCAACTGTTTCTGATCCTGCTGCAGGATCCTATTCTTTTGAAAACCTTTCCAATGAATTAGCATCCAAAGCCTGGGACCTGTTTCAGGAAATTGAAAAGAGTGGTGGTATTTTAGAACAGATACAAAGCGGTTCTTTTCAGAAAAGAATAAAAGCTAATGCATCAAAACAAAACACAGATTGGAACCATCGAAAAAATATAACTATTGGCACCAATGTTTATGTTAACAATTCTGAAAAAAGGCCGTTCGGGAAAACGGAAATTATTTCTGTAAATTTTTTAACACATCCATCCCAATATCCTGTTCCTTCTTTAAAGGAAAAACGTTTATCCGAACACTTTGAAAAATTACGGATAACAGTTGAATTGCTTGCTGATAAACCTGTTGTATATCTCTATCAACTCGGTGAAGTCAGGGATTATAAGGCCAGAAGTGACTTTTCTGCCGGATTTTTCGCTACAGCCGGAGTTGAAATTAAAACAGTTAATACAATAAATGATATAACATCAGCGGGGAAGAATCCTGTTATAGTTTTATGCTCCAGTGATGTGCTATATGAAAGTTCGGCGATTAACCTTACCCATCACATAAAATCCAAATTCCCCGGTGTGTATATTATACTCGCCGGAACTCCGGGAAATATGTCAAAAGAATATTCAAAAGCCGGTATTAATGACTTTATTAACCGAGATACAAACCTTTACGAAAAGTTAAAATTTATTTTAACTGAAGTGTATAAAGTAGCAATATGAAGAAGATTAATCCTGATTTTTCGAGATATAAACTTGATCTTGGTATTGCATCCAGGCATAAAAACGGGACAAAATATTCAGTCATAATGTCGAATGAAGGTATTCCTGTGAAACCTGTATTTGATAATACTGATATAAAGGACTTATCTCATTTAAGGTATAGTGCAGGTGTTCCTCCATTTTTAAGAGGTCCTTATGCCACCATGTACGTGATGCGTCCATGGACAATACGCCAATATGCCGGATTTTCAACCGCCGAAGAAAGCAATGCCTTTTATCTGCGCAATCTTGCTGCCGGCCAAAAAGGGTTGTCTGTAGCTTTCGATCTTGCCACACATCGCGGATACGATTCAGACCATGAAAGAGTGGTGAGTGATGTTGGTAAAGCAGGTGTTGCAATCGATTCCATTCTGGATATGAAAATCCTTTTTGATAAGATCCCTCTTGAACAGATTTCTGTTTCAATGACTATGAACGGGGCAGTTATACCCATTCTGGCTTTTTATATTGTTACTGCTGAAGAACAGGGCGTCCCCATGGAAAAGCTTTCAGGAACGATTCAAAATGATATCCTGAAAGAGTACATGGTTCGAAATACTTATATATATCCGCCTGAACCATCAATGCGTATCATCGGAGATATTTTTAAATTTACTGCTGAAAAGATGCCGCTTTTTAACAGTATCAGTATTTCAGGGTATCATATGCAGGAGGCAGGTGCAACCGCAGATCTTGAAATGGCTTATACCTTGGCTGATGGACTTGAATATCTTCGCAGCGGGATTAATGCTGGTTTAAAAATTGATGAATTTGCCCCAAGGATTTCGTTCTTTTGGGCAGTTGGCATGAATTACTTTATGGAAATCGCCAAAATGCGTGCAGCACGTATGCTATGGGCGAAAATCGTGAAGCAATTCAATCCGAAAAACAACAAATCAATGGCATTACGAACACATTCACAAACCAGCGGCTGGAGCCTTACAGAGCAGGACCCATATAATAATGTTGCACGAACTGCGATTGAAGCTATGGCAGCTGCAATGGGACATACACAATCATTACATACCAATTCACTCGATGAAGCAATTGCATTACCAACAGATTTTTCAGCACGGATAGCGCGCAATACTCAGCTGTATTTACAGGAAGAAACAGATATTTGCAAGGTGATTGACCCCTGGGGTGGTTCTTATTATGTAGAATACCTGACGAATGCTCTTTTGCAAAAAGCCTGGAATCATATTGAAGAAGTTGAACAATTAGGAGGAATGGCGAAAGCCATTGAATCAGGTTTGCCAAAACTTAAAATTGAAGAAGCTGCGGCAAAACGCCAGGCAAAAATTGATTCAGGAGAAGAATCGATTGTAGGTGTCAACTGCTACAAGCAGGAAAACCACGAAAACATTGACATACTTGAAGTGGATAATTCTGCTGTCAGAGAATCCCAATTAAAGCGCCTTGCAAAGCTTAAAGCGGAACGTAATCATGGTGAAGTGCTAAAAACCCTTGCCGCAATTACCCGTTGCGCAAATAGCGGTAAAGGCAATTTGTTAGAGCTGGCAATAAATGCAGCAAGAAAAAGAGCAACATTAGGTGAAATTTCGTTTGCCATGGAAAAAGTATTCAGGAGGCACCGGGCTGTGACAAAATCGATATCAGGCATTTATAGTTCGAGTTATTCAGATAGTAAAAAAATTAAGACCGTTATTGACAGCGCTAAACAATTTGAAGAGTCTGAAGGGCGACGTCCACGTATTTTAATCGCGAAAATGGGGCAGGATGGCCATGACCGTGGTGCAAAAGTTATAGCCACTGCTTTTGCTGATATGGGTTTTGATGTAGATATTGGCCCGCTTTTTCAAACACCTTGGGAAACCGCCAGGCAGGCTGTTGAAAATGACGTTCATATTATCGGCATGAGTTCGCTTGCAGCCGGACATAAAACACTGCTTCCGCAGCTTGTTTCTGAATTAAAAAAACTAAATCGGGACGATATTCTGATTGTCTGCGGCGGCGTCATTCCGCATCAGGATTATGATTTCCTTTACCAAAACGGCGCTGCTGCAATTTTCGGCCCAGGGACAGTTATTCCGGATGCAGCTTTATTACTTATCGAAAAGCTTAATGCAAAGATTTGATTATAATAAGTTGTATTTTAATGAACAGTAACCAGCGTAATCTAACGACCGAACTGTTAACAGAAGGCGTTCTGAATAGTGACCGCGTTCTACTTGGACGAGCAATTACGTTAATAGAAAGCAGTTCAGAAAAGCATTCTGGACAGGCAGGTGAAATTCTGAGTGCAATTCTGCCTTATACTGGGAACTCCATCCGGATAGGAATAACAGGCGTACCAGGCGCAGGGAAAAGCACACTCATTGAGTCATTAGGGCTATACCTGATAAAAAAAGGGCATAAAGTTGCTGTACTTGCGGTTGATCCCAGCAGCAGCAAAAGCGGCGGAAGTATTCTTGGTGATAAAACCCGGATGGAAAAATTGTCATTGCAGGAAAATGCTTTTATCCGCCCAACGCCATCATCCGGAAATCCTGGCGGAGTGGCACGTAAAACCCACGAAACAATCCTGCTTTGTGAAGCCGCGGGTTATGATGTTATCCTGGTTGAAACCCTTGGTGTCGGTCAGGGAGAAATTGCAGTACGTTCAATGGTAGATTTTTTTCTTCTGCTCCAGATAACAGGGGCCGGTGATGAGCTACAGGGATTGAAAAAAGGCATTATTGAAATGGCAGATGCCATTGTAATAAACAAAGCTGATGGTGAAAATATTCAAAGAGCAGTGAGTACCAAACGTGATTTAAAACTAGCCCTGCATTATCTCGATTCTGGTATAAATGACTGGAAAACACCGGTTTTAACATGTTCGGCGCTAACAGGCGACGGAATTTCAGACTTGTGGGAAACAATAATGCTTTATGTAGAAAAAGCCGGAAAAGAATATTTAAAAAATCTGCGGAAACAACAGGAAATTTCCTGGTTAAATAGTGTTATTAATGAAAAAATTACATCTCTAATCCATAAAGACAAACATCTTAACGATCTCATCGCTAAGTTTGAAAATGCCATCAAAAATGAAAAGACAACCCCAGGCCGCGCAATTATTGAAATCAGCGATGTTATTACCAGAAAATTTAATAAACTTTTTGAATAGATGATTATGAATACAGAATATGATGTTTATTTCTATGAAGCTTTTACAGAAGAAGAACACGCCCTTAGGAAACATCTTCCTGAAAATATAAAAGCAGGATTTACCTGGAAAACCATACAAGAATCTGATCATCAATCACCACCTTCTGCCATTATCAGTACACGAACTCAAAGTATTTTCCCCTTAGAGTGGGCTGAATTTCTAAAAGCAGTTCTTTCCCGAAGTACCGGATACGACCACCTGCTGGAATACAGAGAGAAAAGCTCCGCAAAAGCTGAAATGGGTTATCTGCCATTGTATTGCAACCGGGCTGTGGCTGAACAGGCATTGCTTTTGTGGATAAGCCTGCTGCGGAGATTACCATTGCAGACTGCACAATTTAATGAATTTGCCAGGGATGGATTAACAGGATCTGAGTTGGGTGGGAAAAAACTTGTTGTCTATGGTGTCGGTAATATTGGAAAAGAAGTGTATAACATTGCGCAGGCACTTAATATGGATGTATATGGTGTTGATATTGAAAAGCGTCACAATGATGTAAAATACATCTCACCTGAACAGGGTGCAGGAATTGCGGATGTAATCGTCTCGGCGATGAATCTTACGACTCTGAATTATGGATATTTCAATAAAACCTTTTTTAATAGAGCTAAAAAAGGTGTTGTATTTGTAAATATTTCAAGAGGTGAATTATCACCGTCTGATGTACTTTTAGAGTTTGTTAAACTTGGTGTTATAGGGGCAGTGGGACTTGATGTTTTCGAAAATGAAAAAGATCTATCCGGACTGCTGAGATCCAAAGTCGAGAGCGATAAAAGTTCGGTACTGGCTATAAAAGAAATGATGAAAATGCCGAATGTTATCCTTACACCGCATAATGCATTTAATACGCTGGAAGCAGTTGAAAGAAAGTCCGCTCAATCAATTGAACAGTTGAACTTCTTCCTTGAAAATAATAGATTTAAGTGGTCTGTATAGCTGAGCATTTGAGTAAAAATTTATGAATTCCAATGATCCGAAAAAAATGGCCAAAAAAGCACGCCGTTTAACTGTTATAGATCTTGTTATTATTATTGGAGTTGTACTTGGCTTAGTTATGTTTTATCGCTTAAGTGTATTAAGGCATATTGAAATCCAGGATAATATCCGGCAAGAACAGAATGTCGAAAATCTGGGCAAAGTTGTATTTTTTGATGATGACAACAAGCGTAATATAGAGATCATTGTCGAGATCGCGCAAAACGAATACCAAAAAAGTAACGGCCTTATGTTCCGTGAAAATTTACCTGAAAACCAGGGAATGCTTTTCACCTACGATGATGAACTGGAGCGCTATTTCTGGATGAAAAATACAAGTGTTTCGCTGGATATTATTTTTATAAATTCGGAATACAGGATTATAAAAATTCACCGAAGCACAAAACCCTATTCAGAAGACCTGTTTCCTTCAGAAGGGCCGGCTCAGTTTGTAGTAGAAGTACGTTCAGGATTTTGTGATCGATACCAGATCAGAGAAGGCCAGCGGATTTCCTGGGAGCTATTGTAAATTAGCATTAACCGTATATTGGTGAGCTTATAATGATATTAGTGATCGACATAGGTAACACGCATACTGTATTTGGCATAGTAAAAGATGACAAATTAGCTGTACATTGGAGAGTTACATCATCTCTGGCGAGAACCGAAGATGAAATCGGTATACTCCTTAAAAATTATTTTGAACATGAAAACTTTTCTTTTTCTCAGATTAAGGGTGTTACTATTTCTTCAGTCGTACCGGATTTGACAAAAGCATACATCTGGATGGCTCAAAAGTACTTCCATAAGAATGCTCTTGTAATTGATTCCAGCCTTGATCTTGGATTAAAAATACAATACAAAGATCCAAAAACAGTCGGTGCCGATCGTTTATGTAATGCAGTTGCGGGCATTGCAAAATATGGAAAACCTTTAATCATTCTCGATTTTGGAACGGCAACAACCTTTGATTGCATCGATGAAAACGGAAATTACGCAGGTGGCGTGATTGCACCGGGAATAGAAACATCTATTTCATCATTACATCGCAGAGCAGCAAAATTACCAACAGTTGAATTAGAAATTCCGGACACTGTTATTGGCACAACTACTGAAGAAAGTATCCAAATTGGAATCCTTCGCGGCGCTATTCATTCTGTTAAAGGCCTAATCGAAGATATCCGCAACCAATTAGGAAAAAATACAACCGTTGTGGCCACAGGTGGTTTGGCTAAGGTTATTGCACAAAAAACCGATATAATAGACTTTGTTGATCCGCATCTAAGTTTAGAAGGCAGCGCCTTCATTTATAAAAGAAACCAATAGCATAAGAAGAAAATATGTTATACAAACAAAAAATTCTCTTTATACATAAAAATAAAATTGCACGTGATAAAATTGCCTCCTACCTGCGTGAAGTAGATTTTGCTGTAATTCTTGCTGAGAATATTGAAGAAGCCTATAACACGGCTAAAACAATTGAGCCGGATATCATTCTTTGGGGGGCAACACTTACAGCAGATGCTAAAAAAGTTATACGTAAAATTCGCCGTTCCCGTTTTGGGAAAAATACTCCTGTAATTGCAATGATGAGTGACATCGAGCTTTATGATCGTATAGAACTTGAGAACAATGGTATTGATGATGTTATAACTGCTGAACCGGTTTTTGCGGAATTAAGACTTAAAATTCGCCTGCATCTCAATTTTAAACGTAAAAATCTGTTATTCCAGAGAGAAATAAGGCGCCTTCAAAATATTTCGGAAATACAATATAATATTACCATTGCCAACGATTTGAATCGTTTATGCGAACTTTTTGACGACTTTCTCTATTCCGATTATCCTTTCGATTTTATCCTTCAACTGGTTTATAACCACAAAGAAGGAGAATTTGATTACAAAAATTTTATTACAAAAGATTCAGAACAACGTGAAAAAATACCTTCCATTTTTGAACAACCGGTTTGGAAAGAGTACTATTTTTCAGGAAAAGTATTAAATCCGGAAAGGATAACGGATACAAAACTATTGGACCTTTTCCAGAAAATTGGGATGAATTCAGAAGTTTTTTACCAGATGCCTTTATATGCTAACAAGAAAACAATGGGCATAATTGTTACTGGAAGCACTGTTAAGAACGCTTTAACGGACAGTGAATTTAATGATCTTTCGGTGCTGGTCAGTTCAGCCGGACAGCGCATATTTGAATTGCGTAAGATTTATTCAGGTCCCGAAGCTTCAGAAAAGCCAAAAGGAGAGATTCAAAATGCCTTTCAGCGCTATAATGAAGATGAAATATTTGAATACATAACCAAAGAAATTTTAAATAAACTTAAAACTGACGTAAGTATTTATTTTAATTACAACAAAGGCTTTCGATTCCTTTATCCCCAATACTGTTATCAATCCGGGGTGGATGTTAATCTCTTTGAAGATGATAAACCACCGGTTTTAATGGCCAAAGATTATCCCAGTTTTGAAACGTTTCTCGACAGCAAAACTAAAAGTGCTGTTTATAATCTGACAAAAAATGCATTACCTGATCTTGCAACAATGGCAGGCCTTGCCGGCGGCAGCTACAATGCGATAGTAATCTTCACCGTTGAAATCGCCGGTGAAGTTAAAGGCTATCTGATTACCGCAAATGAAAACAGCATGAAACGCTTCTCAAATGCGCTCCTGGAAGAAGCAGAAGAATTAATAAAACAGGCAACCGATGTGCTTTCTGAAGGTCGTCTTATTAAACAGGCAAATCAGACAATTAAACAATTGGATCGTGTTTTTGATCTTGGTAAAGAGCTGACCCTGGAAAGCCATATTAACGAGTTGTTGCCAAAAATTGCATCAGCAATCAGAAGAACACTTGGCTGGAATATTGTTATTCTTGACAAAAGAGATGTTTACAGCGACCGCTACAGCAATGTCTGTTATTATGGGATCCAGGAAAAAGTATACAAAGGTATTAAGGATAAATATCCGAACACCATGTATGCGAAATTGAAAAATCGCTGTTTCCGGCAAAGTAATTCCTATTTTCTTGATCATAAATTTGCACAGATTGAAATTACAGACAACGATCGCCGTTTGTTTGAAATGAAAATTGGCAAACAATGGAATGACCGGGATTGGCTTTTTATACCTATCCAAAGCCGCGGCAGAGAGCTGGGGATTATCAGTGTTAATGATCCTGTTGACCGTTTGCGCCCAAATGAAGATAAAGTACGGAGTCTTGAATATTTTGCAAACCAGGCAGCTGTTGCACTCGAAAATGCTGCACTGTATGACGACCTTAAGAATTCAGAAACAAAATACCGTTCACTTGCAGAAACGATCACAATGGGATTGATAAATTGTGATGACCAGGGTGATATTATTTACAGTAATCCCAGTTTTTCACAATTGATTGGATACCAGTCTCCTGAAAGTCTTCTTGGCCGTAACATTTATGATATATCTTCTGATAAATCAAGAACATTGCTGGAAAAATATGTCGCAGATCTGGTAAATATTAATGATGAAGAAATTGCCAAAGAATATGAATCGGGGCTGGAAATTGAAGTTTTAGGAAATGATAATAAGTTTATTCCATTCAAAATTTACTTAACCAAGAGCTCTGACTATGAACTTGAAAAAGGTTTTGTAGGCGTTTTAGCTGATCTTAGACCACAGCGGCGGATTGAAAGATTAAAAGCTGATTTCAACTCAATGGTTGTCCACGACCTGCGATCGCCTTTAAATATCATTCAGGGATATATTGATATCGTAAGAAATAAAGTTGTCGGTGAGATAAGTGATGAGCAGGAAGAATTATTAAGCATCGCTAAAGAGAACTGCTATAAAGTTTTGAAACTAATCGACAATTTCCTGATAGCTTCCAAGCTTGAAGTAGGTCAGTTCCAGGTTGCCCCGGAAGTAAATGCTTTGAATACTTTAGTCGAATCTGTCTTTGAAAATCATAAAGTTTTGGCGGAAAAGAAAAATATTGAACTCCAGTTGAATATCGACAAAAAAGTACCTTTGGTAGCGTTTGATAAAGTTCGTTTAGAACAGGTTCTTACAAACTATATCAGTAATGCACTCAAATTTACAAACTATGGCGGCAAAATAGAAATTGGTGATAAGCTGGTTGAGAAGAATAAAGACAGTAATGGTGAAGTTCCCAGGGAAATTCACGTTTGGGTTAAAGATGACGGTGTTGGAATTGATTACGATGAGCAAGAGAAAGTTTTTAACAAATATGAACAAACAGAAGCCGGTAAAGATGCATCATTAAAAGGTACCGGTCTTGGGCTGGCAATATGTAAAGAAATCATTTCATTGCACCGCGGCCGCGTTTGGGTCGAAAGTGTACCTAAAGAAGGAAGTACTTTTTATTTTAGCCTGCCTGTGACAACACAAAAATAACATGTCTGCAAAATCTCCAAAAACAACACCCTTAATGGAGCAATATCTCAGCATTAAAGCTGATTACAAAAGCGTATTGCTCCTGTACCGTATGGGTGATTTTTACGAAACATTTTATGAAGATGCCAAAACACTTTCAAAAGTATTGGGTATCGCGCTTACCAAACGTGCTCATGGCAAATCTGCAGATGTTCCTTTAGCAGGATTTCCGTACCATGCATTAGATAACTACCTGCCTAAATTACTGAACAATGGATTACGGGTAGCAATCTGTGAACAGGTCGAAGACCCTAAGCTGGCGAAGGGTGTTGTAAAAAGGGAAGTAGTTGAAATTGCTTCACCCGGGGCAACACTCAGCGATAAGATTCTTGACAGTAAAACCAATAACTTTCTTCTTTCGATTAGTTTTGATGATAAAACATGCGGTATAGCAGTTGCCGATGTTTCCACCGGCACTTTTCGTATTGCCGAGTTTCCAACGCAGTACATACTGGAAAATCTTATACGCTATCAGCCCAAAGAGATACTGGTTTCCACTAAGGATTTTGATTTCGTGGAAAAAATCTGCCAGAATCGCTTAAACTCTATTCTTACAAAACGTGAAGACTGGATTTTTAATCGGGATTATGCATATGAAGCCCTGTTGTCACATTTTAAATCACATTCCTTAAAAGGTTTTGGTTGTGATGAGATGAGCTACGGTATTTCCGCTGCTGGTTGCGTAATACATTACATTACCGAAAACTATAAAACCCGTCTCGAGCATTTTGTAAGCCTTCAGGTACTAAACTTATCTGAATACATGGTTTTAGATGAGAGTACACGCCGAAATCTTGAAATATCCCAATCAGGTAATGCACTTGCTAATACTCCCACTTTACTATCAGTGTTAGACTTTACAATTACTTCAATGGGCAGCCGAATGCTTAAACACTGGCTACAGCACCCACTATTATCAATCGATGAAATAAACAATCGGCAGGATCGGCTGTCTGAATTGCTTGAAAACAAGCAGCAAAGGGATGAACTATCCAAACTCCTTAATTCTGTTTTTGACATGGAAAGGCTTTTGGGAAGAATTGCAACCGGAAGGGCAAATGGACGAGATGTTTTAAATCTTAAAAGTTCTCTGGCTGTGCTTAAACCGATAAAAGATCTGCTGCAATTGAAAGTGTTTATCCAGCTTTCAAAAGCTGCCAAAAATATTGACACGCTTCCGGAGCTCAAGGAAGAAATTGAAGATGCGATCTCTGATAATCCACCCAATACACTCCAGGAAGGCGGATTAATAAAAAAAGGATTCAATAAAGACCTGGATGAGCTGCGCGGAATAGCAGAACACGGTAAAGACTGGTTGTTAAATTATCAGCAGAAAGAACGTCAAGGCACGGGTATACCGACTTTAAAGGTAAGTTATAATAAGGTTTTCGGATATTATATTGAAGTAACCCATACTCACAAAGATAAAATCCCTGGTTATTATATCCGCAAGCAAACTCTGGTTAATGCTGAGCGGTTTATAACACCAGATTTGAAAGAATGGGAAGAAAAAATTCTTGGTGCAGAAGAAAAAATCAATCAATTGGAATACGATATCTTCCAGGAGATTCGTAAAAAAATAGCGGCTCACACGGCAGAAATCCAAAAGAACAGTGTAATAATTGCTGAGATTGATTGTATCAACAGTCTTGCGCTGGCTGCTTATGAAAATAAATACAACAAACCGCTTATTGATGACTCAACAGATCTTGAAATAATTGAAGGTCGCCATCCTGTCGTTGAAAAAAATCTTCCGCCCGGGACCGACTTTATTGCCAATGATACTAGAATGAATCTAAAAGAAGAGCAGATTTGGATCATTACGGGTCCCAATATGGCTGGAAAATCAACCTTCTTAAGACAGGTGGGCTTAATAGTTTTAATGGCTCAGATCGGCAGCTATGTACCGGCAGAGAGTGCACGAATAGGCATTGTTGACCGCATTTTCACTAGAGTTGGGGCTTCGGATAATCTGGCTTTGGGTGAAAGTACTTTTCTTGTTGAAATGAACGAAACAGCTAATATCTTAAACAATGCAACCCCCAAAAGTCTCATCTTGCTTGATGAAATAGGGCGCGGTACATCAACTTTTGACGGACTTTCTATCGCCTGGTCAGTTGCAGAATATATTCATAAAACAGAAAAGATTTTTTCTAAGACATTATTTGCAACACACTACCATGAATTAACAGAACTGGCCTTGCTTTATCCACGAATTCGCAATTATAATGTTGCAGTAGAAGAATGGGATGATCAGGTTATCTTTTTAAGAAAAATTATACCAGGTGGAACAGATAATTCATATGGAATATATGTCGCTCAGCTTGCAGGTCTTCCCCCCGAACTTATCGAGAGAGCAAAGGAAATATTATCAAATCTGGAAGCAAATGAGCTAACCCCAAACAGCAAACAGCCTAAAATTGCCCGACGGCAGCCGGGTCGTAATGTTGACAGAAACCAGATTAATCTTTTTGAGCAGCCCCAGAATTCTGAACTGGAAAAGCACATTGATAAGCTTGATATAAACAATATGACTCCGCTCCAGGCATTACAAAAACTAAATGAACTCAAAAAGCTTTTAAAATAACTGCTATTATTATCCTTATTTTACTTTGCAATTTTTTACCAGCGAGTCTAAATTAAAAACCACATCAAATTAAATATAAAACCTTCGTAAGTGATATATTTTCAATAGCTTATAAACAAAGGAAAAGTTTTGTCGTTTGTACATTTACACAGTCATACACATTATTCATTATTAGATGGAGCAGGCCGGCTCAAGGATATGGTTAACCGTGCCGGTGAACTAGGCATGCAAGCCCTTGCCATTACCGATCATGGAAATTTATTCGGTGCAGTGGAGTTTTACTCAGAATGCAAAAAAGCCGGTATAAAACCAATAATCGGCTGTGAAGCTTATATTGCTCCGGGAAAGCGTGATTTCAGGCAAAAAATTGACGGAGAAGCAAATGCCTATCACCTTGTTTTGCTTGCCAAAAATGAAAAAGGATTTAAAAACCTAATTAAGTTATCATCACTTGCCTACCTGGAAGGTATGTATTATAAACCCCGGATCGATTTTGAATCACTCACTCAGTATTCAGAAGGGCTCATTGCAACTTCTGCCTGTATGAGTGGTCCAATTGCATGGAAATTAAGACAGGGCAGGCGTGATGATGCGATAAAAGAAGCTGAGCGATATATAAAATTATTTGGTGACGATTTCTATTTTGAAATTCAAAACCATCATATCCCCGAAGAACAGCATGTTTATCCAATGATTTATGATCTGGCAAAAGAGATGGGTGTAAAAGTGGTCGCCACTAACGACACCCATTATCTAAATCATGGTGATCATGAAGCCCATGATATTCTGATCTGTCTGCAAACCGGAAAAGACCGCGACGATCCAAATCGAATGCGCTATGGTACTGAAGAATTGTACATGAAATCTCCCGGAGAAATGTACAGCCTTTTTAAGGATAAATCCCAGGTACTTGAAAACACACTTGAGATAACCGAAAAGATCAATCTGGAACTTGATTTCAACGCCCGTCTTTTGCCACGTTTCAGCATTCCGGCCAATGAAGGTACTGCGGACGAAAATGAATATTTAAAAATATTGACAATGCGCGGTGCCGATAAAAAATTCAACAAGAATATCACCCCTGAAATAAAAAATCGTATTGATTATGAGCTGGGCGTAATTCAAAAAATGGGTTTTGCCGGCTACTTTTTAATCACACAGGATTTTATAAATGCAGCAAGAGAAAAAGATATACCCGTTGGTTTGGGCAGGGGATCGGCCGCCGGCAGTATGGTTGCATATACTTTAGGAATTACAGACGTTGATCCGTTAAAATATGATCTCCTTTTTGAACGTTTTCTTAATCCTGAACGTGTAACTATGCCTGATATTGATATCGACTTCTGTGTTGAACGACGCGATGAAGTAATTGAGTATGTAAGAGAAAAATACGGACGTAAGAATGTAGCTCAGATTATTACTTTTGGAACAATGGCATCACGCGGAGTAATTCGCGATGTTTCAAGAGTGCTTAAAATCCCGATCGGAAAAGCAGATTCTATTGCAAAGCTTGTACCGCATGAAGGTGCAAAACCACTGCCGCTAGAACGCGCATTTGAAGAAGTGCCTGAATTAAAAGAAATAGCTCAAAGTGATGATATTCAGATGCAGGAGCTGGTCAAATATTCGAAAACACTTGAAGGTATTGCCCGCCACAGTTCAGTACATGCCGCAGGAATAATCATTGCCCCTGAAGATATAACAAATTATGCACCCCTTTATAAGACCAGCGAAGGTGAAATAACAACTCAATGGACAATGGGCTGGTCCGAAACAATGGGTCTCCTGAAAATGGACTTTCTTGGATTGCGTAACCTTACTGTAATCCAAAAAGCCGAAAACATGATAAGGCAAAGACATGACCCGAATTTTGATGTCCAGAAAATCCCATTAGACGATATGCAAACTTTCTCATTATTTGGAGAAGGTTTAACGGTTGGTGTTTTTCAGTTTGAATCTTCCGGTATGCAGGAATATCTGAAGAAACTTAAGCCCAGCCGTGTTGAAGATCTTATTGCTATGAATGCTCTTTACAGGCCCGGCCCCATGCAAATGATCAATGATTTTATTGATCGTAAATACGGCCGCAAAGAGATAGAATACCTGCACCCCAGGCTTGAACCTATACTAGCTGAAACTTATGGGATTATTGTTTACCAGGAACAGGTAATGCGTATTGCATCCGACCTGGGCGGATTCAGTCTTGCCCAAGCGGATTTAATGCGACGCGCTATGGGTAAGAAAAAGCTTGAAGTTATGATGGAGCAGAAAGAATTCTTTGTTAAAGGCTGTATTACCAATAGCATCGACAAGAAAATTGCTGAAGATATCTTTGACCTTATTGAAAAATTTGCCCAATATGGCTTTAATAAATCGCATTCCGCCGCTTATGCCCTTATTGCCTACCAAACAGCATATCTAAAGGCCCATTTCCCGGCAGAATTTATGTCGGCAAACTTAACAAGTGAATTAAACAGTCTGAATCGTATCATGGTTTTAATGGATGAATGCCGTAAGCTGGGGTTAACAATCAATCCCCCGGATGTGAATTATTCTGAAGCCAATTTTATGCCGATGGACAGCAAAACAATTGCTTTTGGAATGGCTGCAATCAAGAATGTTGGAGCAAACGCTATCAATAATATTGTTCAGGCACGTCAGGAAGCAGGAAATTTTACAACTTTGTTTGATCTGGTCCAGCGGGTTGATTTACGACTTGTAAATAAAAAAGTACTGGAAAGTCTCTCTATGGCGGGCGCTCTTGATTCCCTAAAAGGTAACCGTTCACAGCTGTATAATTCCGTTGAAACAGCGATTGAATTCGGCCAGCAGGTACAGAGTAACCGTTTCCAGAACAAAAACCAGCTCGGTCTTTTTGATAATGGAGAGTTATCAGCAGAAGAGTCCATAAAAGAGCCGCCTTTACCTGAGATTCCCGACTGGAATTTAACAGAAAAGTTAAAGAAAGAACGTGAACTTCTCGGTTTTTATATCTCAGGACATCCTTTAGAACCATTTAAACCATTGATAGAGCTTTATGCAACAAAATTGCCATCCAGAAGTGATGAAGATGATGATGCTGAACCCTTGCCACTACCCAAATCGTTAAGAGTTTGCGGCCAGATAATTGAAATCCGTACATTATTTGACAAAAAACAACAAAAAATGGCCTTTGTAAAACTTGAAGATTATGAACATACGTACGAAGCAGTTGTTTTTGGTTCAGTTTTTCCTAAATGTGAAGAATTCCTAAAATCAGATGCGATTGTTTTTATCCAGGGCACTCTAAATTCCGGCGCTGATGACAATGTAATTAAAATCGTTGTCGACTCTGCCTTTGATGTAAATAAGGTACCTGAGCTTCTGACAAACTCGGTAATGCTGCAACTTGATCGAAAAAAAATGGATGATGAACTATTGTATAAACTGAAGATGGCTATTAGTTCGAGTCCCGGAAAACAACCTTTATCTTTTGGATTTAATTTTAACGGTGACGGCAACATTCAGATGCAATCAACAAAAACCGGAATAAATATGACCCAGGCTACCCTAAGGCAACTTTGCAACTTAATTGGAACTCAAAATGTTAAAATCAGCCTGAATGAGTACAAATGAAAGTTTTAGTTCAACGGGTTTCTTCAGCTTCAGTAGCTGTAGAAGGAAAAATTGTTGGAAAAATCAATAATGGCTTGTTGCTTCTTGTAGGAATAGCGACAGATGACAGAGAAGAAGATTTGTCCTGGGTAGCAGAAAAATGTGTAAACCTGCGGATTTTCGAAGACCAGAATGATAAAATGAATCTTTCTTTATTGGATGTTTCCGGAGAATTACTTGTAATTTCTCAATTTACATTGCTCGCGGATACACAGCGTGGAAGAAGACCGAGTTATATAAAAGCTGCTGCTCCGGAAAAGGGCGAAGCATTTTATATTAAATTTCTGGAAATATTAAAAACAAATTACCCTGTAAAAGTTGAAACAGGTATATTTGGCGCTATGATGGATGTTCAGCTGCTTAACCGCGGACCTGTTACGATAATGATTGAAAGTAAAAATAACGGATAGTTAGATGGAATTTGATTTTGAGCAATTCAGACAAACAAAATTATTTAAAATACTGGCAGTAATTCTGTCCCTGTTTTTATTTACAGTTATCATGGATAAGATTGTAATGCCCTGGTATGTCGATCTTGGAGATGAAATTCAAATGCCTGATAGCGTTGAAATGAGTGTTAATGATGCGAAAGCAGCACTGGAAAGCCATGGTTTTCATGTTGTGATCGCGGATTCTGTTTACGATGCACATTATAGCGCAGGAACAGTTATAGATCAGATGCCAATTGCTTATTCCACGGTAAAGGAAGGAAGAAACGTCTACCTGACAGTCAGTATTGGCGAAAAGCCTGTAATAATGCCTAATCTTTTTGGTATTTCCCCGCGAGATGCTGAGTTAAAGTTGAATGCAATGAACTTAAAATTACGCACAACATTGTATGCATATTCCGATTTGTATCCGGAAGGTGCTGTAATAAGTCAGTCATTTCCACAAGGACAGATTGTTCAAAAAAATACTCCTATTACAATTACAGTTAGCTTGGGTGAAAAACCTTCACAAAGAAAAATTCCAAATCTGATTGGAAAAAGTCTGTCGGCTGCCAGTCAGCAACTGGAGCAACTTGGTGTAAAAGTTTCAAATATTCGTTACGAAGAGAATTCTTCCTATTTACCCAATACCGTTCTAAAACAAAGCCTTCCCGAAGGCAGTATGATAGGAGAACAACCAGAAATTGAACTGACAGTGAGCAATCTTGAAAAATCGGAATAATCACAGGGGAAATAATTTTGCATTTCCAACTAAACAATTGCCTGTTATTTTTTTATAGTTGAAATTAAAATATTATTATGGTCCAAGATCTATCAATAAAAGATGAAATCCTGAGAAAATCGATCCATTTGTTAACAGGACTATTTCCAATTATATACGCTTCTTTCTTAACCAAAGATCAGGCGATCATTGTTAGCGGAATCATTTTAATTGTTTTTATTACAGGTGAAATTCTTCGTACAAATGTTATTAAAATTAAACAGATTTATGAAGGGTTCTTTGGTAAAATTTTAAGGAACCATGAATTGCAAAGCAGGTTTAACGGAGCAACGCTTTTATTCCTTGCCTTTTTTTTAACTTGTTTTGTTTTTGATAAGGATGTAGCAATAGTATCAATGCTGTTACTGTCATTTTCAGATAGTCTGGCAGCTGTTTTTGGAAAAAAATTCGGAAAAATAAAATTATTTAATAAATCACTTGAAGGAACATTGACATTCTTTATTATTACCGCAATGATATTTAGCATTTTTTTTGAAAACTATTATATGATAATTGGTGTTGCCGCTTTATGCGCGGTGCTAGAGTTGATTCCGCTACCGATAAATGATAATCTTTCAATTCCACTTTTAAGCGGCACAATATTGACTCTCTTAAAATGAAAGAACCTGATTTTATGCCTAAAAAGATGATTTTTCTTGCCTTATTACTTTTATTTTGCAGTAATAGCTGGGCAAGTTCCTTTAAAAAATATGCAGGTGAATTTCTTTATCTTGGTGCAGGCAGCCGTGGTACGGCGATGGGTGGCGCATTTTCTGCTCTCGCGAATGATGTTTCCGCTATATACTGGAATCCTGCAGGATTAATGGAAGCAAATGGTCTGCAGCTCCAATTTATGCACAGTAAACAATTTATCTCCAGTATTCAAAATAGCTTTCTTTCTGCATCAACACCATTGACAGAAAATTCAGCCATCGCTGCTTCATTATATTATCTCACTGTTAATGATATAAAAGACAGCCGGAATGCACTTGTTAATAACCGTGTTGATCCCGCACTTGTCAAACTTTTTAATACCGGTGATTATATTTTTACTCTTGCTTATGCCGAAAAATATAATCAAGACCTGGACTGGGGCGTTAATGTAAAATTCATTTACAGAGACTTTGAACTTGAATCGGCAACAGGGATAGGATTCGATGCCGGCTTAAAATACACAATGAATAATCTAAGATTTGGATTAGTTCTGCGTGATTTTACCAGCACTTTGATTGCCTGGAGCACAAATGAAAAACAGTTCATTACTCCATCTATGCGTTTAGGATCTGCATTTTCATTTTTTATACCCGCTGCTGATCTGGCGATCACTCCAACCATTGATGTTAATCTTTTGGCTGAAAACAGGGAATATTCGTCCCAATTTAGTATCGGACCTTTAAGCGCGGATCTCATGGCGGGAATGGAAATTTCCTATGATGAAATGCTCGCTTTACGTTTGGGAATAGATGATATACAAAGGTTTAACGCAGGCATTGGGATTTCACTCCCAAGAGTAACACTTGACTATGCTTTTACTGAATACGGCAATGAACTTGGAAATATTCATCGCATCTCACTTCACATCTTCTTTAATAATATTTTTTAGTTTTGAGTATAAAGCGTTTTTGCTTCCTTAGCAGCTGCAGTTTGAGGATACTTTTCAATTAGTATTTTAAAAAGCTCATTTGCTTTCAAATTATCTTTGATGTCTTTCTGGTACAGTTTTGCAGCTTTAAGAATATATCCCGGCGTTTCAGGATGTTTTGGAAAAATCTGAAGAAATAGCTGCATGGTTGCAGCAGCCTGAGCTTTGTCATTAATATTGTTTAGATACAAGTCCTTAATTTTCACTAGAGCACCATATGCAAACGTACTGTCCGGCACGGACTCTACGATCTGTTTATAATATTTTACTGATTGGATGTAATCATTTTCTGCTAAATATAACTCCGCGATTCTATTTAAAGAACGTGCATAGTATCGATTATCGGGAAACGCTTGCACCTGTAACTTATAATTTGTAAGGGCTTCTTTTGTGTCCTTGAAATAAACATCATAAATACGCGCCAGCTCATATTGGGCATCACCTGTGATATCTGCTTCCGGATATTGATTTATTAGTTCAATGTAATAATCTGTTGCAATATCTGGTTGCTTATAATAATTAAAACTTATTTGAGCCAATTCAAAAAAAGCTTTAGGGACAAAACGTGATTCTTTGAATATGCTTGTAATTGCTTTTAGATTCATAGCCGCCAGTCCTTGCATTTTGTTTCGTTTATAAATTTCTGCCTGCCAGAATAGCACTGCATCAAGGTCTGTATTTGTTTTAAAAAGTATGCGGTATTTATTGAAAGCATCTATTGCTAAGGGATCAATACTTGCAATATTTACAGAATGCAAAAACGAAAGAAAATCTATATATGACAGTCGATAATCTTCCCGGGCCACTTTGTTATTAAGGGTTTTTATTGCTGCTTCACTTTCCGGGCTAAGATGCATCTCAACATTATATGTTATCAGTGAATCCAGGATAAAACTTACAGATTTCTGTAAAGGGCTTTTACCATGAAGAAGATTAAGTTTGAGCAGGGTAAAAAACTGTTTGTTCGTTTTGCTGTTTTTTTTATATAATCCTGCCAGCCTGAACAGTGCTTCATCTTCCTGAGCAGAATTCGGATAGCTGTTGATATAATTTTCAAACTCAGTTATCAGAGTATTAATATCCGTATTATCTGTTTTATCCCTGAATTCCTGATCAAGTAATTCATAATAAAGGTCAGCTGTATCCTGGCTGTGCAAGACGTTTAAAACGATTAAACATAAAATGATAATTTTCCAAATCGACATATCGTTATACATTCAGATTTAAAGGTTTAACAAAAATCACTTTTTCATTTTTTGTTTTTACTGTTCCCGGCAAAGCTTTTCTAATTCGGCTGACATATTTTATTTGCGTATAAATCACTGGAACTGTTGCAGAATGTTTTGCTTCACTGTTCGCTGCCGCGATGCGGGCTGCCTGTTCAATTACATTCTGTGGAATGTTACTGTCTTTTGATAATACCTTTACAACAACATGAGCCCCGGCCACACCCTGTGCATGAAACCAGAGATCCGATTTATTTGCAAATGTAAATGTAAGAAGATCATTATTTTCGCCGTTTTTGCCTATGTAAATATCCCATTTATTCTCAAAGATCAATCTTTTAAAAGCATATTTTAATGAGTCATTGTTTTGGCTTTGTTTTTTTACATTTTCCGCCTGAATAAGATTCATATCAATCATTTGCTCTTTAACTTTTTGAATATCTTTTGCTGAACCATTTTTCAATTTATCCAGAAGCAAATCAAGCTCTTCAAGTTCTCTTAGAACTCCAGCTTTTTTCAAACTTATAACATTTTTCTTTTCTGCGATGTCTTTATATTTTTCAAAATAGTACTGTGCATTTTCCACAGAAGTCTTGTTGGGATTTAGTTTAATCGAAATAATTTCATTTTTTTCATTAAAAATATTTACAAGATCTACTGTTTTTGAAGCCCTGGGAATTTTGTGTTTATTGGCTAATATCAGATTACCTTTTAAATCAGCCTCCTTTTTTCGTTCTTCTATTTTTCCTGCTTCCTGAAGTTGTGAAAGTGATGTTTGAAGTTTATTCTTTTGCTTATTGATGGCTGATTCAAGCTTTAACCGATCTTTTTCTGTACCTGAGCTTTTATCTTTTTCTTTGATAAAAATTTGCCAGGCTTTATTAACAGAAGTGAATATTTCAACATCCATCTGCTTATAATCGATGCTTTCAGATTTGTACAAAGTAATAGATTTTTTTGTGCCATTTCTATAGATATAAGCTTTTCCCGAGCTTACTTCCAATAAAAAATTCTGCAAAGTTTCTGAAATTTTTTCCGGATTTGAAATATTCTCCAGTTTCATATCCCCGGAGTATTGCAACCTGTAGCATAATTCATCATACATTGTAAAATTACATCCGGGACATACTGCAGAAAACAAATCTAATAAGCTAGAGTGGGGCATTTTATCAATAATATTTTTAACAAGTCTCTCTGTTGGAGATATGGTATCGGGTACCGGTATCTCAGGTAAACCCAGTTCACGATTCATCTTAAACGTCGCAATACTTTCGTTATGAGAGTTTTGAAGAACAATATTTGATTCTTTTCCATAAAAACAGGCATGTACAGCGTAATCACGACAATTGATTATACAATACTTATTGAAAGGTATAATCTTAACAGTTTCAATTTTGTTGCCACTCAATTCAGGGAAAAAATTTAAACGCGGGCCTTTATAATTAGAGACTGAATCTAAAAGCAAATATGGGGAACGGGTATCTATACAAATTTTCAGATGATAAAGAGATTCATTTTTATCAAAGACTAAAATAAGTTCATTTTTATGAACTGTAAAAGCTTCAACTATTACTGATCCGCTTACAATATCCTGAATTTCAGAAACAACAGCTTTAAACAAATAAAAATTCTTAAACATTCGCTTAATTTACTTAAATATTGCTATTATAGTTTTTAAATTATTGCTAAATTATATAATTTTTAATTTATAAAAGTTAACCATATTTTTAAAATAAACTTGGATCATTGATATGCGAAGCATGACAGGTTATGGAAAATCTCAAAATACATTTAATTTTTTTGAAGTGACAATTGAGATTAAAAGTGTAAACAACCGTTATATCGATATAATGTTCAAACTACCATCCATTATTTCACATTTCGAACCGCAACTAAGAGAAACCGTCAAAGAAAACGCTGTTCGCGGAAAAATTAGTGTTTTTATTGATATCAAAGAAGTTGGCAGTGGCAATAATGGAAGCACTGTTAATGAAAAACGATTAATGCATTATTTTAATACACTAAACGAAATTAAAACAAAACTTAAACTACAGGATCCAATTGAATTACGACACTTGTTGCAATTCCAGGAGCTGTTTGATGTCGATATTTCAAACATCGATGAGAAAGAGTTTTTTGCGGCCATAAACAATACTCTGCTGGAAGCACTTAAGGCATTCAATGAAATGCGTTCCCGAGAAGGCACAAACCTGGGAATAGATATAAAAAACCGCCTTTTGCAAATCAGAGATATTTCATCGAAAATTGATCAAAAAGCACCTGAGAATGTTAAGACAGAATATGAAAAACTTGTTTCGCGGATTAATGAGATCCTTACAGGGCAAAAAGTTGATCAGGACAGGATGCTTCAGGAAATCGCAATTATCTCCGACAAGGTTGATATAACTGAAGAATTGACGCGACTAAAAAGCCATATCCAGCAATTTGAACATACTTTGAAAGACGATTCAGAACTGGGTAAGAAGCTGACTTTTATTTTACAGGAAATGCATCGTGAAGCAAATACAATGAGCTCTAAAACAACTGATGTAGAAATTTCGCATCAGGTTATAAAAATTAAAGAAGAAATTGAAAAGATAAGGGAACAGGCACAGAATCTGGAATAATGATGCACACATTTAAATCTGATTATATTGTGTTTTCTGCACCAAGCGGTGCAGGTAAAACAACAATTGTTAAAGAATTACTGAGTAAATACCCCGATGAATTAGCGCTTTCTATTTCTGCAACAACCCGACCAATGCGCTCGTTTGAAGAAGATGGTAAAGATTATTTTTTTCTGACAAATGATGAATTTACTAAAGCGATACAAGAACAAAAATTTTTAGAATTCGAAGAAGTTCATGGAAATTATTATGGAACATTAATTGACAAGGTTGACTTTCAGGTAAAAATAGGAAAAGTTGTTTTATTTGATATCGATGTAAAAGGCGCTGAATCAATTAAGCAAAAATATCCTGATGCCATTTTAATTTTTATAAAACCACCTGACAAAGAAACGTTGAGAGATCGTTTGGTAAAACGTAAAAGTGAAACAGAAGAAACCATCAGCTTAAGACTGAAACGGCTTGATTTTGAATATGAACAAGCCCGGTTCTTTGACTATACCATAATAAATAATAGTCTGGAAAAAGCTGTTCAGGATGTTGAAGAAGTAATTATTGTAAAGTAGATGTTTGAGATTTTATTAATAGATCATACAAAAAACCGGCTGTTCTTAGCTGCGGAATTTTTGCAATGGCTGGACGGATCTTCCTACGATGTTTACAGGAAAGAAGAAACCGGACAGGAAAAAAAGCGTTTCTTTCAACTTTTTAAAAACATTAAAATTCCTGCACCAAATAAGACGTTTGATCTGATAATTGATTTTACGGATTCTGCGGATTTTCAATCTGCCAATCTTATTTACCCGATATTGGAAAGCAAAAAATCTCATCTCAAGAAGGATAATATTATCCCGCCTTTTTCTAAAAATCAGATGATTTATATGCAACCATCATTGGAAACTGCTATCGATTATGTGGACAAATACCTGTCACAACATGATTTTGAAAATAAAAATATACTTATTTCAGCCGGACCAACTGCAGAAGATATTGATCCTGTAAGATTTCTAACCAACAGGTCAACCGGTAAAATGGGAATAGCTTTGGCAAGAGCTGCATTTATTCGTGGAGCAAATGTTCAAATGATCGTTGGCCCGGTATCGGAAACATTACCTCAAATGGTTGAATGCATCAAAATCAGAAGTGCTGCAGAGATGGCTGATCAGATTAAGTTAAAATTTACATGGTGCGATTATTTTATATCAGCTGCTGCTGTTGCTGATTTTACACCGATTGAAGTCAATAAAAACAAATTAAAAAAAGATAAGAACAATTTAATTCTTGAATTGAAACGCACAGCTGATATCTTGCAAACAATTAATGATTTACGGAAACCCCATCAGAAAATGATTGGTTTTTCTGTAGAGACGCAAAATCTTATTGATAATTCCAGGCAAAAGATGAAAAGAAAAAATCTTGATATGATTGTTGCCAATAATCCCGGGATAACCGGTGCAGGTTTTGCCGCAGATACAAATCAGGTAGAAATTATAACGGAAGATAAGCTTGTCTCAGTGCCACTGCTTTCAAAAAAAGAAACCGCCCATCAGATTTTAAATCACATAAAAACATTGCATTAAATGAACGAGACTTTTAAAGATATCCAGGAATATTTTAATTGGTACAAAACAGTATACGGAGATTCTTTGCGATTCGACGGGGATCTCAGTTTGCCTGAAAGAACTATCGCTTCAGAAAAAGTAAATCCGGTAAAAATAGCTCAACCAGAACCGGTCGCTGAACCAGTTAAGAAATTGAGATTTGATGAGAATCTAATACATCAGAATAATCTGCAATTAAAAAAATTTTATCACGAAATTAATAACTGTGAGAAATGTGCATTAGGCAAAACACGTCAGAATTTTGTTTTTGGTATGGGAAATCCCACTGCTGATCTTATGTTCATTGGAGAAGCACCCGGCCAGGAAGAAGATCTAAAAGGGTTGCCTTTTGTAGGAAGGGCCGGGCAGTTACTTGATAAAATGCTGTTTGCCATGAAGCTTAAGCGAGATGAAGTATATATTGCAAATATCTTGAAATGCCGCCCACCGAATAATCGTGATCCGCTTCCCGATGAAGTAAGTAAGTGCGAACCATATCTAAAAAAGCAGATTGAGATGATCGGGCCGAAAGTAATTGTTGCTCTTGGAAGAATATCAGCACAGGTTCTTTTAAAAAAATCAGATCCATTAAGTGCCCTGAGAAGAGATACACACTACTACGAGAAAATTCCATTTATAGTCACTTACCATCCTGCTGCTCTTCTGCGAAATCCGAGATGGAAGTCGAATGCATGGGATGATCTGCAAAAGCTTAAATCATTTTTCAGTTTTTAGTTAGAACAGGATTTTATCACTCTGATTTTTAGCTAATTTTCGCAGATTCTGTTGCGCAATTGATTAAATTTGATTATTCTTTTGTCTCATAACCTGACCAAAAATAATCTTTTGACAAACAAATTGACCACCTTCCTTTTTAGGAAGGTTTTGTTTATGGAGCAATTTAATATATGGAAAACAACAGCACAGACGATCAGATATTGCGAACTCCTCCGCAATCCATTGATGTTGAACAGATCGTTTTAGGTGCCTTACTTCTGGATGAAGAAGCTGTATCAATTGCAATCGAAGCCATCGACGCATCATACTTTTATAAACCTGCACACAAAATCATTTTCAGCACAATCATGGAGATGTTTGACCAGAAAAAAGAAATTGACCTGGTCACTCTCACTGAAGAATTAAAAAGAAAGAAAAAATTCGATGAGATCGGTGGTGTATTTTATCTCTCTGAAATAGCCAACAGCACACCTTCTTCAGCAAATCTTCGCAATTACCTTGGTATTGTTAAACAAAAAGCATTATCGCGAATGCTTATAAAAGAATGCACAACTATAATCGACAAAGCTTTTGATCAGAAAGATGACATCAATGAAATGCTGGATTATGCTGAAAGTAAGATATTCGAAATATCTGAAAGACGTATGCAGAAAGGTTTTGCAGATATAAAAAACATCCTGCATACTACTTTTGAGCGTATCGACCAGCTTTATCATTCCAGTAAAACAGGCGTTACCGGTGTTGCATCAAGTTATAAGAAGCTTGATGAAATGACTGCAGGATTTCAATCAGCTGACTTTATTGTACTTGCCGGCCGTCCCAGTATGGGTAAAACAGCATTCGCATTAAATCTTGCACGGAATGCTGCTATTGATCATGGTTTACCTGTTGGCATATTCAGCCTCGAAATGTCCAGCGAAGCACTGGTAATGCGGTTATTATGTACAGAAGCCAAAGTTAACCAGATGGCTGTAAGAACCGGAAAACTCTCAAAGCAGGAAATGGAGCGCCTTACCAGCCACGTTGGCAGCTTGATGAACGCACCTATCTTTATCGACGACTCCGCTTCGCTTAATGTGCTGGAACTTCGTGCAAAAGCGCGGAGACTAAAAGCAGAAGCAAATATTCAGATGCTCGTTATTGACTACCTGCAGCTTATGGAAGGCACAAAAGGAGAGAACAGGCAGCAGGAAATTACACATATTTCCAGATCCATCAAAGGTATTGCTAAAGAGCTTGATATTCCGGTTATTGCGCTTTCACAGCTTTCGCGTGCCACGGAAACACGTGACAAGTCTAAAAAGCCACAGCTTTCGGATTTACGCGAATCCGGTGCAATTGAACAGGATGCGGATGTTGTGCTGTTCGTTTACCGTCCGGAATACTACAATATCCAGGAATTTGAAGATGGAACTAATACACATAATATGTGTGAAATAATCATTGGAAAACAAAGAAATGGTCCTGTTGGGGACATTCGTTTAACCTTTTTAAAAGAATTCGGTAAATTTGGGGATCCTGATTTGTATCATGGAAGCTCTGTTATGGGACCGGCTGAATTTTAGGACAATTTTTCAGGTATCTTTATGAAAACTGTGTTTCAGGCGAAAGAATCTACACTGCTAAGACGCATGCATCAGCGCTACGATAAGGAATTTGAGAAGCTGCTGATGGAAATCCGGGACTATGCTTCCGATTTTGATGAAGAACGTTTGCGTAAAGCCTATAACTATGCCTTAAAGTCACATTTACGTCAACAACGCTACTCCGGCGAGCCTTACTTTGATCATTGTTTAAATGTTGCAATACTGCTTGCTGAATTGCGGATGGATGTTACAACAATAATTGCGGGGCTGCTGCACGATGTTGTAGAAGACACCGATATTTCTTTGAGTGATCTTTCCGAAGAATTTGGTGAAAATGTATCAAAACTCGTAGATGGCGTTACAAAAATCAGTGAGTTGAAATTTCAGAGCAGGGAACTACAGCAGGCTGAGACTTTTCGAAAAATGCTTCTCTCCATGGCTCAGGATGTAAGGGTAATTATTATTAAATTTGCTGACCGTCTGCATAATATGCGTACACTTGAACATGTTCCGCAGAAAAAGCGCCCCAGGATTGCACTTGAAACACGCGATGTATATGCGCCTTTAGCTCACCGTTTTGGTATTGCCAAAATCAAATGGGAACTGGAAGATCTTTGTCTGAAGCATTTAGAGCCCGATATATATGAAATGCTTGTTGATAAAATCCAACTCACACGCAGTGAACGAGAAAAATACATTGAGAACATTGCCAATCCCATTTACAAGGAAATGGCTAAAAACAATATTTATCCAACCATTTCCGGACGTCCAAAGAGTTTTTTCAGTATTTATACTAAAATGAAGAAACGTAACCGGCCTTTTGAAGAAATATATGATCTGCTGGCAATTCGTATTGTTGTCGAAAAAGTTGAAGAATGTTATTACGCCTTGGGCATTATTCATAATTTGTTTAACCCGGTGTATGATCGCTT
This sequence comes from Calditrichia bacterium, assembly GCA_020635035.1. Lineage (GTDB taxonomy): Bacteria > Calditrichota > Calditrichia > Calditrichales > J004 > JACKAO01. The sequence continues at coordinate 373,816 of JACKAO010000001.1, read as the reverse complement.
TAAAGATTATATCGCAATGCCCAAGATAAACGGTTATCAGTCTCTGCACACGACAGTTGTCGGGCCGGCAGGAAAAATGGTTGAAATTCAAATACGAACAAACGCTATGCATATTTTAGCTGAAGACGGTATCGCTGCTCACTGGAAATACAAGCATGGATCCAAAGAAGACAATTCTATTGAAGCTGCTCTTAATTGGGTAAAAGAACTTTTAGATCGGCAGATTAATGAAGATGCGGGCGATTTTATGGAAGACCTTAAAATCGATCTGTTCCAGGATGAAGTATTTCTGTTTTCGCCAAAAGGAGATTTATACAAACTTCCGGCAAGTTCATCACCTATTGATTTTGCCTATGCCATTCACACCAATATTGGTAATCATTGTATTGGCGCTAAGGTTAACGGTAAAATAGTCCCGTTGCGAACACAATTACGCAGTGGTGATCAGGTAGAGATTATTACATCACAGAATCAGAAACCTTCCCGGGATTGGTTAAGTTTCGTTAAAACAAGTAAAGCACGGCACTGGATAAAAAAATATCTGAAAGAAGAACAATTTACCCAGACGCGTGAAATAGGTCAGGAAATTTTCAATAAATTTCTAAAGAAAAACCACCTGACAGAGAAAAGTCCTGAACTTGTGGACAATATTTCAAAGATAGGTTTCAGTAATCTTGAATCGCTTATTATTGCTATAGGCCGGGGTGAAATTGTTATTGATACAATTCAGAAAAAACTTTTTCCTGAAGAAATAGAAGAAAAGGAAACTCCTAAGCCCGCAAACTTTTTTACAAAGTATCTTAAGAAATCCAGAAATCAATCCGGAATAAGGGTGCAGGGCATGGATAACATGCTAATTAACTTTGCAAAATGCTGCCATCCTGTTCCTGGTGATCAGATTATGGGTTATTTAACTAAGGGCAAAGGGGTTACTATTCACCGAAATGATTGCAAAAACCTTATAAATCTTCTTGAAGAAAAACAAAGAATTATAGATGTTGAATGGGATATAGAAAAGAATCAGGAATTTCTTGTTCATTTGATGATTATTGGTGAAGACAGACGTGATTTTTTAAGAGATGTCACTTTGTCGGTTTCAAAACAAGACACCAATATTGTTATGGCTAATTTTTCCACCGAAGATATGTATGCACGCGGACAACTGCATATCCAGGTAAAAGACCTGGAACATCTCACCAAAATTATCAACAGTATTAGTAAACTGCCTGGCGTTTTTTCTGTTGAACGCGTAAACGAACTTAACTAAATATTTTTAATAAAAGTAAAGAATTATAAGAAAGGATTATTTGTGGAATTCGTATATTTAACAGCTGAAGGTTTGGAAAAGCTAAAAACTGAATTACACACACTTAAATACACAAAACGGCCTGAAGTATCGCAAAAAGTCGCAACGGCTCGTGATCATGGTGATCTTAAAGAAAATGCTGAATACCATGCAGCGCGGGAAGAATTATCCCTTGTGGAAACAAAAATACTACAGCTTCAGGATCGTGTTGCCAGGGCACGGATCATTGATGAAAGTGAACTCACAACGGACCAGGCCAGCATCCTGACAAAAGTAAAAGTTCAGGATCAGAAAACAAATAAAGAATTTGAATATACTTTGGTCTCTGATGACGAAGCTAATTTTAAACTTGGTAAAATATCAATAGCATCACCTGTGGGAAAAGGACTTCTTGGGAAAAAAGTTGGTGAAATTGCTGAAATAAATGTTCCTGCAGGTACTTTGAAATATAAACTGCTATCTATCAGTCTTCCTGAATGAAACATTAAAGCGTCCCGATCGTCTTTTTAGAGTAAAGCAGGAGGTAAAATGAATCATAATCAATCTGAACAAACAAAAGAAACAAATAAGCTTTACAGATCAAAGGCAAACCGCTTAATTGGTGGTGTCTGCGGTGGGATCGCTGAATATTTTAACATTGATCCAATTCTTATCAGAATTGCATGGGTATTCATTACACTTTTCGCAGGTGCCGGAATTATTGCCTATGTTATTGCATTGATAATTATCCCTGACAATCCTGTTCAGCAGAGTTTACCATCTTCAGGAAAGAATTCAGGTGATTTTTCAAAGTTATTTGGATCATTGCTGATTATAGTCGGAGGAATTATTCTGCTTAAGCAATTAGGTGTTTTTTATAATTTCCACTGGTGGGCTGTTCCTTGGCAGGGGCTTTTCGCTGTGTTACTGGTGGGATTTGGAGTTTACCTTATTTATAATCAAAAAAGTAAAAGCGAAGAAAGCGATAAAACTAATTTCGCAGATCAGCAGCCAATAAACACTGTTTACAGAATAAATGAGAATAAGATGCTCGCAGGAGTTTGTACAGGTCTTGCTGAGTATTTTGACATTGATGTTACTCTAATCCGATTATTATGGGTTTTTGCAACATTAGCTTCCGGAGGTTTAGGTATTTTAGCATATATTATTGCAATAATTGTTTTTCCTGAAGCACATACAGTTTCTTCTTTTAAACATGATGGAGGAAAACAGTGAACAAATCCTATTTTTTACCAATTTCATTAATAATAATTGGTAGTCTTTTATTGCTTAATCAGTTTGACCTGATTTCATTTACCAGACCATATATTTTTATCTATGGCTTTACTTTTTTAGGAATTGCTCTTATTCGGAAAGCTTATTTAAATCCATCCCGGAAAGGGCTCTTGGGCGGCAGCTTTTTCATATTTCTTGCGTCTGCAATGGTATTAATTGATCTTGGATATCTCCCTGTTTATGATCATTTTGTTTTTCCTGTTTTGCTTATTTCATTGGGTTTATCAAATATTATTTATTACATATTTACCTTAAAAACATTTTCCAATGTAACCTTTGGGCTAATTTTTATTGCAGCAGGAATTCCATTTCTCGTGATGCATTATGGAAAAATAAGTTACTGGGAAATTGCTGATTTATTTTCAACATATTGGCCTGTTCTTTTAATTACAGTTGGCTTTGGTTTTTTAATAGAAGGAATGTTGAAAAAAGCCAAATAAATTGACTGATATTATTTTTAGTATATATTTGAGCGCGAATCGAAATACGGTTCGCGTTTTTTTTATCTAACAAGTTGGAATTTATGATATCCGGAAAAATTAAATTACCTGGCGATAAATCTATTTCTCACAGAGCAGCACTATTCTCTGCACTTCGTGCTGGTTCATCTGAGTTTACGAACTTTAATTCAAATGATGACTGTACGGCAACCTTATCATGTTTATCAGAGATGGGTATTGATCACGATATTAGCAATGGAAAATTGAAAGTTTATGGACGAGATTTTTGGGATTGGAAGCCAGCAAATAAGAGCTTATTTGCAGGAAATTCCGGAACAACTGCGCGCTTAATCAGTGGATTGTTAGCAGCGCAAAAGTTTGCAACCAGTCTTACCGGAGATGAATCATTAACGTTACGTCCGATGAAGAGAGTTATAGATCCATTAACCAAAATGGGTGCGTTGATTAACTCATCGAATGGTTATCTGCCATTACATTTTACTCCTGTAAAAAAATTAAACGGAATTTCGTATAACTTGCCAATGGCAAGTGCACAAGTGAAATCCGCCATACTTCTTGCCGGACTTTTTTCTGACGGCACAACGGAAATATTTGAAAGTGCACAAACCCGTGACCATACAGAAAGAATGCTGAATCTTGAAATTACAGAAGATAAAGGACTGCGTAAAATCAAAAGTTCCGGAGATCATTTTATTCCTGATATTTCCATGCATATACCGGGTGATTTTTCTTCAGCTGCCTTTTTTATTGCCGCCGCACTTTTAATAAAAGGCTCGAGCCTGCTCATCTCAGATGTTTCTTTAAACCCGACACGGACAGGTTTACTTACAATTCTTGAAGAAATGGGTGCAGATATCCAGGCAGAATTAAAACACGAAATACCTGAACCAATTGGTGACCTGGAGATAAAATTTAACACTTTACAAAATATTAAGATAAACGATGAAATCGTACCAAATATCATCGACGAAATTCCAATTCTGGCAATTATTGCGTCTCAATCTGAAGGGAAATTCGAAATTAGAAATGCCAAAGAGCTTCGATTCAAAGAATCTGACAGAATAAAAACAATCGTTAACAATCTTGAAAACATTGGTGTAAATGCAACAGAATTTGACGATGGATTTTCCCTTAATGGTCCGCAAAAGATAAAGGGTGGATTGGTTACTACGCATGGAGATCATAGGATTGCAATGGCATTCAGTATAGCCGGTTTATTTTCAGAAAAAGAAGTGCACGTTGACAAACCTGAATGTGCTTCTGTATCGTTTCCCGGATTTTATAAAACACTTAAAAGTATTATAATATAATATGGAAAAATATGCTGTTGTAGGATTTCCAATAGCACACAGTTTTTCACCGGATATTCATAATCCTGCCTTTAAAGTACTCTCATTAGATGCCTATTATGAAAGGATAGAAATTCGCCCGGAAGAATTTCATGAAAAAATTCTGGACTTAAAAAGTTCAAATTTTAAGGGATTTAACATAACTGTACCATTCAAAAAACAAATAATTCCTTACCTGGATAAAATTGATTCCACAGCAGATTCTATAAATGCAGTGAACACTGTAAAGTCAATAGACGGAAAATGGTTTGGCTATAATACAGATATTGATGGTTTTCTAGATCCAATTAGGGAAGTGACAAATAAAATAAAGAATGTTCTGATACTGGGTGCAGGTGGTGCCGCTTATGCTGTAACATATGCTTGTATTGAATTTTTCAAGCCACAAAAACTGTTAATTGCAAACCGAAATCCTGAGAGTGCAAAAAAACTCTTAGAGAAGATAAAAACTGATTCAGTAAACGAAAAAAAATATTTAGCTCTTGATAATGCTGGGATAATGCATGAAAAATTTGATCTGATTGTCAACACAACTAGTGCGGGTATGGGTGCTCAGAAGGAAATAAATCCTTTAAATATTAAAAAACTTTATCATTCTGAAACAATCGTTTATGACTTGATTTATAATCCACCTGAAACCTTATTTTTAAAGCAGGCAAAACAATTAGGTCTAAAATATTTAAATGGACTGGAAATGCTGGCAGGACAGGCAAAAAAAAGTTTTAAAATATGGACGAATCAGGACTATCCTGGAGAATTAGATATTAATAAAATGCTAACAGAAAAATATTTTAAATGAATAAAAATTATTCATAATACTACTTGACTATATTAATTTCAAAGTTGTATATTAAGTGCTTCCTAAGGGGAGATAGCGAAGCGGTCAAACGCATCAGACTGTAAATCTGCCGGATAAATTCCTTCGGAGGTTCGAATCCTCCTCTCCCCACGACACCCTAAGTAGACTTAGGGTTTTTTTTTGTATAAAAGCAGTGCTTTTTAAATTAATAATGATTGATTTTATTGGCTTTAGCCTTTAAATTTGCGCCTGCTTAGGAGGGGCGATAGCTCAGTTGGTTAGAGCGCTACGTTGACATCGTAGAGGTCGTGAGTTCGAATCTCTCTCGTCCCACAATTCATACAGATTTATGCATTGTTTCGTTAGATTTTAAGGATTATTTTGAGTAAGGTAAGTATAACATTCCCTGATAATAGTAGAAACGAATTTGAGCAGGGGACAACACCATCAGAAGTTGCATCATCTATTAGTAACTCTTTGCGAAAAAAAGCAATTGCCGCGCTTTTTAATGAGAAAGTGATTTCCCTTGATACACCACTCCAGGAACCGGGACTGTTGCATATTTTAACATTTAATGATAGTAAGGGAAAAGAAGTATTTTGGCATTCTTCTGCACACCTGATGGCTCAGGCTATTAAGCGGTTATATCCAGAAGCTCAACTTGGTATTGGTCCTCCAATAAATGACGGGTTTTACTACGACATCGATCTTGAACACAAATTTTCCCCGGAAGATTTAGAAAAAATTGAATCAGAAATGGCGAAAATAGTTGATGAGAATCTTGCTATTTCAGGTAGTGTGATGGATAAAGAAGATGCTCTCAAATTTTTCAAGAATAAAAATGAATATTATAAAATTGAATTAATTGAGGAGCTTAATGAAGTAATAACGGCATACAGCCAGGGTGAATTTACAGATTTGTGCCGTGGACCCCATGTCACCTCTACCGGTGTGCTTGGAAAGAATTTCAAACTTCTTTCTTTAGCAGGTGCTTATTGGCGTGGTAATGAGCACAATAAGCAACTTCAGCGAATATATGGCACCAATTATCCAGATAAAAAAGATCTGAAAGAGCATCTTTTCCGTATCGAAGAGGCTAAAAAGCGCGATCACCGTAAGCTTGGAAAAGAGCTGGAATTGTTCATGTTTGCTGAGAATGTTGGTTCAGGTATTCCTATCTGGCTTCCTAAAGGCACAATTATTCGTGAACAACTTATTAAGTATATGCAGGATGCCCAGGTTAAAAGTGGATATCAACAGGTTGTAACACCGCATATTGGTAAAAAAGAATTATATGTTAAATCCGGGCATTATGAAAAATATGGAAGTGATTCATTCAAGCCTATTAATACGCCACGTGAAGGTGAAGAATTCCTGCTGAAGCCCATGAATTGTCCGCATCACTGCGAAATATACAAGTTTAAGCCGCGTTCATATAGGGATTTGCCTTTGAGAATCGCTGAATTTGGAACTGTCTACAGGTATGAACAATCAGGTGAATTAAATGGCTTAACACGTGTAAGGGGCTTTACACAAGACGATGCTCATATTTTTTGCAGGCCTGATCAAATTAAAAAAGAATTTATAGATGTTATTGATCTGGTGTTTATGGTATTTAAAAAACTTGGATTTGAAAAATTTACAGCTCAGATATCTTTACGTGATCAGCATGACAGAAGCAAATATATTGGTTCTGACGAGAATTGGGAAAGAGCCGAAAATGATATTATTGAAGCAGCAAAAGAAAAAGGTCTAAATACAATAACAGAATATGGCGAAGCTGCCTTTTATGGGCCTAAACTTGATTTTATTGTTCAGGATGCTTTAGGTAGGCCTTGGCAGCTTGGAACAATCCAGGTGGATTACAATTTACCCGAGAGATTTGAACTGGAATATATTGGTAGTGATGGCCAAAAACACAGGCCCGTTATGATTCATCGGGCGCCATTCGGCTCTATTGAACGTTTCTTTGCCATTCTCACGGAACATTGTGCTGGAAATTTTCCTTTATGGCTTGCTCCACAGCAAATTATCCTTTTGCCAATTGCTGACAGGCATGAAAAATATACAGAAGAAGTTAGTAAAAGATTAAAAGATAGCGGTTTACGTGTTGATATAGATAACCGTAATGAAAAAATTGGATATAAAATTCGTGAAGCTGAAGTTCAGAAAATTCCATATATGGTGATTATTGGTGACAAAGAAGTTGAAGAAAATTCTCTAAGCGTTCGTCATAAAGGTGAAGGTGATCTTGGAAAGTTGAAGCTTAAGGATTTTATTGATAGATTAGCAAGCGAATTACAAAATAGTTGATCCAACACAAAGGAGACAGTTATCGCAAGTGATAAAGTAAGAATAAATGATGAGATCAGGGTTAAGGAAGTTCGTCTGATTAGTGAAAATGGTGAACAGATAGGAATTGTATCTGTCGACGAAGCCCTGCAGAAAGCAACTGAAGCCGGATATGATCTTGTCGAAATTTCGCCAACTGCTAAACCACCTGTTTGTAAAATACTTGATTATGGAAAATATATTTATGAGCAGAGTAAAAAAGAAAAACAAAGCAAGAAAAAACAGCATACAGTGGTCGTGAAAGAAATAAGAATGCGGCCTAAAACTGATGACCATGACCTTGAGTATAAGTTGAAACATGCCCGGTCATTCATCGATCATAAATTTAAAGTAAAGTTTACGGTTCAGTTTCGTGGAAGAGAGCTCGCTTATAAAGAATTTGGTGAACGTCTGCTCGAAAAGGTTGCCGAGGACCTTGAAGATGTAGCTAAAATCGAAAGCGAAATCAAGTCTGAAGGGCGAAACATGACCATGATAATGACACAAAAGTAGAAAGGTAATACCTATGCCAAAGATGAAATCAAACCGCGGCGCTTCTAAACGCTTCAGAACCACCGCCAGCGGTAAAATAAAACGACATTCATCGCATCACAGCCATATCTTGACTAAGAAATCTGCGAAGAGAAAGAGAAATCTTCGCAAAGAAAGCCTGGTTTCTGATGCTGATTATTCACGTGTTAAAATAATGATAATGAAATAAAACCAGGAGAATCTGATGCCAAGAGCAACTAATAATGTTGCAGCTCGTCAAAGGCGTAAAAAAATATTAAAAGCTGCAAAAGGATATAAGTTATCCAAAAGTCGTCTTTATAAAACCGCAAAAGATCAGGTTGAAAAAGGGTGGCAATACGCCTACAGAGACAGACGTGCAAAAAAACGCCATTTCCGCAGCTTGTGGATCACGCGTATTAATGCAGCCTGTCGATTAAATAATACAAGCTATTCTGCATTGATAAATCTTCTGAAAAAGGCAAATATTGAACTTGACAGAAAAGTATTAGCAGATATGGCTGTTCGCAGCCCTGAAGATTTTAGTGCGCTTGTAAAACAAGTTTCTGCTTAAATTTTTTTTAACTTGTGTATAAAGGAGGTGCTTGTATAAAGCACTTCCTTTTTTTTTATTAAGGATTTATCGTGGACCAGATAGACAAGATCAAAGAGAGCTTTGATATTGACATAGTAACAGTTAAAAATACCAGTGATTTGGAACAACTTCGCGTGAAATATGTCGGAAGAAAAGGACTGGTTACTAATGCATTCTCGCTAATAAAGGATATTCCAAACCAGGATAAACCTAAATTTGGTGCCGAACTAAATAAATGTAAAAACTATATTGAAAATTTATTAACCGAAAAGAAAAATGGTTTTGGTGAATCAAGCCAGTCAAAGGATGCACTGGATTTAAGCTTACCTGGAAGAAAACAGTTTTTTGGCCGTAAACATCCATTGATTCAGGTAGAAGATCAAATTAAAGATATTTTTCGGTCCTTTGGTTTTAGCGTCGAAGACGGACCTGAAATTGAAACAGATTATTATAACTTTGAAGCCTTGAATATTCCTAAAAGTCATCCGGCACGTGCAATGCAGGATACTTTATACATTACTGAAGATATTGTTTTGCGAACACACACTTCACCTGTGCAGATACGTGTGATGGAAAATACCCCACCACCAATCAGGATTATTGCTCCCGGGCGGGTTTACAGGCGGGATACACCTGATGCTACACACTCACCTTTTTTTCACCAGGTAGAAGGTTTAGTTGTAAGTGACACAGTAACTTTTGCCGACCTGAAAGGCATTATTCAAGCTTTTGCTCATCGAATGTTTGGAAAAGATGCAAAAGTAAGATTCCGGCCAAGTTTTTTCCCATTTACCGAACCAAGTGCAGAATATGATGTTTGGTTTAACGGTAAATGGATGGAGATTTCAGGCTGTGGAATGGTCCATCCTAATGTTTTCAGAGCAGTAAAAATCGATCCGCAGAAATATTCCGGTTATGCTTTTGGGATGGGGATTGACAGAATCGCAATGCTAAAATATAATGTTCGGGATATCCGTCTATTTTTTGAAAACGATTTACGCTTTTTACAGCAATTCTAACAGGCTATTATGAAAATTTCATACAATTGGTTAAAAGAATACATAGATATTGATATTTCAATAGATGAGCTCTCACAAAAAATTACTGATTCAGGTATTGAAGTAGAAGAGATCATAAGTCGATTACCTGAATTTAATAACATTGTTTTGGGAAAAGTTGAAAGTAAAAAAAGTCATCCGGATGCTGATAAATTAAGTATTTGTGAAGTAAACGACGGAACGGAGATTTTCCAGGTAATTTGTGGTGCTCCAAATGTTCAGGCGGGACAGCTGATTCCTTTTGCTCGAATTGGATCAATACTTCCCAATGGACTCAAAATAAAAAAGGCAAAAATTCGTGGTGTCGAATCTTCCGGAATGATATGCTCAAAAGAAGAACTTGGGCTTGAAGAGAACTCAGAAGGTATTTGGCCATTAGAAACTAATCATCAGCCAGGAACAGATATCAATATCGTTCTTCAGGATTTCAATGACTATATTCTTGATCTGTTTATAACATCCAATCGTCCTGATTGCCTTAGTCATATAGGTATCGCAAGGGAGATTGCAGCATTTACCGGGAAAAAAGTGAAGTGGCCATCAAATGAATTAATCGAAAACACTTCAATAAAAACTGCAGATCTTATTAAAATTAAAATAGAAGACTCGGATGGGTGTCCGCGTTATGCTGCAAGAATAATTAAAAATGTCAAAATTGGGCCATCACCGGAATGGATTGTAAAAAAGCTGGAAGCCATCGGATTGCGCTCAATTAATAACGTCGTTGATGTAACAAATTTCGTTCTTAATGAAGTTGGACAACCTTTACATGCCTTTGACTATAATAAAATCACGAATAACACTATTATTGTTAAAAAAAGTGTTAAGGGAGAAAAGTTTTTTACCCTGGACGACAAAGAACGCCTTTTACCTGAAAACACTGTAATGATTTGTGATGATTGTCGGCCCGTTGCTATTGGTGGAATTATGGGTGGTCAAAATTCTGAAGTGTCCGAAACGACGACCGATATTCTGCTTGAAAGCGCATATTTTAATCCATCGAGGATTATTGAATCTGTTCGAGGGCTTTCTATGATGACGGATGCATCGCAGCGTTTTGAAAAAGGAACAGACTTCAATATTGTCATTTACGCATTAGACAGGGCAGCAAAATTAATTCAGGAATTAGCAGGTGGTGAAATATCTGGCGGTATTATAGACGAATACCCAAAAGAAATTAAAACCGAAATTATATCATTTAATCCCGACAGAGTTAACAGAATTCTTGGATCTGATTTATCTACGCAATCAATTATGGATACATTGAGCAAACTTGACTTTAATAAAACAGATAACGGCATTTCTGTTCCAAGCTATCGCGTTGATATTAAAGAAGAAATTGACCTGATAGAAGAAGTGGCTAGGCTAATAAATCTTGACAATTTACCAACCAGTATTTTTGAACCTGTATATATTGATCAGGCTTTTGACAATAAAGACTTTTATATAAATCTGCTTCGTAATATTCTTGTTGAACTTGGATTTCAGGAAATATTTACTAACAGTATGCTTTCTTCTAAAGTTGCAGCAACTTTAGAATCACAAAACCCGGTTAAAATAATTAACCCGATTAGTGACGATTTGTCTGTAATGCGTCCCGCACTTTTGCCTGGAATTTTGACAACTATACAATATAACAGGAATCGTAATATAGACAACCTTAGAATTTTTGAAATTGGACGGATATTCAGGGACCAACAAAATGATATACCTTTGCAGCCGATTCATTTTGCTATTGCTTTATCGGGTATGCGTTCCCCTGAGTTTTGGAATGATAAAAATTCACCTGTTGATTTTTATGATATCAAGGGTTTGATTGAATCACTATGTGATAAACTCAATATTCGTTCATTAGAGTTTAAAGAAATGTCAACAGAAATCCATTATTTTGATAAAGCAATGTCTTCTGAAGTAATAATTAATGGCTCTAATGCCGGTTTTTTTGGAAAAATATCTGCAAATTTTGCTTTACAATTTGACATAGACAATGAAGTTTTTTATGCTGATTTCAATCTATCGGAAGTTTTTAAAAGAATTTCTCTTGAGAAAAAATATAAAACAATTGCAAAATATCCTTATATTGAAAAAGACCTTGCATTAATTTTTGAGAATAATGTTGGAGCTGCAGACGTTATTAAATTTATTAACAGACAGGGTGGTAATTTATTAAAGAAAGTGGATATTTTTGATGTATATTCAGGGAAAAACATTGGCGATGGTTTAAAAAGCATTGCTTTTCGGCTTATGTTTCAATCTGATGAACGTACATTAAATGATAAAGAAGTTGATCAGGTATTTAGGAAAATTATTAAGCAAACCGAAATAGAATTCAAAGCCACTTTGCGGGATAAATAATGCGGTTGGATCAATTCGATAAGTTACAGGAACTATTTAAAGAACTTGAATTAAAAGTAAGACAATTAAGGCAGGAAAATCACCGTTTAAAAAAAGAAAACCTTGAATTAAAAATAATAAATAATCCAACAGAAAAATCTAAAACAGACGAAGAATATTTAAAAGAAATAAATAAATTAAAAGAAGAAAATAACCAGCTCAGTTTAAAAAATAAACAGGCCCGGGCACGTTTGGATGAGCTTATAAATCTCGTTAGAAGTGATGTTGCCCAAAATCATAGTGTTGAATAATAATTGGATGCTTTAATGGCTCCCGGACAAATAAACGTAAATATATTTGGTTCTCAATATACTCTTGTTTCTGAAGATGATGATAATTTTGTAAAGAGCATCGCTCTGTATCTTGATGAAAAAATGCGGGAAATTGACAGATCGCAAAACATGAAATCAACAGCACGACTTGCAATTTTAGCAGCTTTGAATATAACTGAAGAACTGTTTGATGAACGAGAATACAGAAAAAAGCTTTTAAATCAGATTAATGAAGAAGCGAGAAAAATGAACCATTCAATTACGGAGCTATTAGAAGAGTAAAAAGATATAGATTTTATTAGATATTACCCTGTATCTAAATCTAATAAATGGACCAACACTATGAGCGCAGGGAACTGACTCTGGATGTGAGTATTGCAAGCCACTTAAATGAGGAAGCATGAAACATTCAGGAGGTGCCCATAATAACGCAGCCAGGTCCCATACTATTAGGTTTATAGGTACGGGGTTTTTTTTTAGGGAGTAGTTAGCCGGAGGAAAAATGACGCTCGTAGATGCAAGTATACTTCTGTTTTTCATATTAATTTCCTTTTCAGCAGGATGGTTTTTAAACTCAATAGCAGGAAAACGAAGTCTTTCAACTGCAAAGAAAAAATCTGAAGCCATTATTGCAGATGCAAAGTCTGATGTTGAAAATCTGAAAAAAGAAAAAATTTTAGAAGCGAATGAAGAGATTTATCAACAGAAACAACAACTCGAAGAGGAATACAGATCAAAGAAAAACTCTCTTAAATCTTTTGAGAATGAATTAGTAAATAAGGATAATAACATTGATCGCAAAGCAGATTTGGTTTCTAAAAAAGAACGTGATCTGTTTATAAGTGAACGTGAATTAAAAAATAAAGAAAACCTTCTAAATATCCGTCAAAAAAAGCTGGATGAATCAATAGAAGAAGCAAACAAAAAGCTTGAAGCAATTTCTGGCCTGACTACTGAAGAAGCTAAAAAACTGTTAATGGACAATCTTATCGAAGAGGCTAAAAAAGAAGCGGCGCATACAGTGCATCAAATTACCAAGGATGCTCAGGAACAGGCCAACGAAGAAGCAAAACGTATAATATTATCCGCAATGGAGCAAATCGTATCAACCCATACCATTGAGTCTACAGTTTCTACAGTTTCATTACCTTCTGATGATATGAAAGGTCGTATTATTGGAAAAGAAGGCCGTAATATACGAGCATTTGAAGTTGTAACAGGCGTTGATGTAATTGTTGATGATACACCGGAAGCAGTATTACTTAGTGCCTTTGACCCATATCGCAGAGAATTGGCAAAGCTGACCATGGAACGTTTGGTAAGCGATGGCAGAATACATCCCGGGCGTATAGAAGAAACATATGAAAAGATTCTACAGGAAATGGAAGAACATTTTGAAGAAATCGGAGAACAGACGCTTCACGAAATAGGTATCCATGGTATGCACAAGGATATAGTCAGTACCTTGGGGCGTTTAAAATATCGCTCCAGTTATGGACAGAATGTTTTACAGCATTGCCAGGAAGTTGCAGAGCTGGCCGGAATCCTTGCTGCAGAACTCGGCTTAGATGCTATTTTAGCTCGACGTGCAGGCATTCTTCATAAAATTGGACTGGTTATCACTAAAGCGAATGAATCTGATTATTCAAAAGTAGGGCATGAATTTATTAAAAAGTTTGGTGAGCACCCGGTTGTTTTAAATGCTATTCTTGCTTTTACCAATAAAGCTGAAGCGAATTCTCCTATACCTATGATCTTACAAATAGCGGATGAAATAAGCAGAAAACGTCCCGGTGCCCGTCGTGATGTTATTGAAAACTATGTAAAGCGTCTTAACTCACTGGAAGAGATTGCTGATTCCTTCGAAGGAGTTAAAAATGCATATGCGATTCAGGCTGGAAAAGAAATCAGAATAATAATTGACCATAATAAAGCAGACGATGCCATGAGCCTTCAGCTTGCCACAGATATTGCTAAAAAAATCAAAACCGTTGTTGATTCAAACAATACCGTCAAGGTAAATGTTATCCGAGAATTCAGATCTGTTGATTACGCCTAATGATACGAATTTTATTTATTGGTGATATTGTAGGTCATGATGGATTAAATCTGAGTACTGATTTTATTCCATTATTAAAAAGAGATATACATGCTGATTTCTGTATAGTAAACGGAGAAAATTCCGATGCAGGAAAGGGAATAGCTGAAAAACAGGCTCAAAAGCTTTTACAGGCTGGCGTAGATGTGATAACGGGTGGAAATCATATCTGGCAAAAGAACAGCATCAATGTCCTTCAAAACGATCAGTATAAGACATTAAGACCCGCCAATTATCCACCAGAAAACCCCGGTAAAGGATTTCTTCTGCATAAAAATGAAAAAAACGTTAAGCTAGGTGTTATAAATCTGCAAGGAAGAAGTTTTCTTCCTCCAATTGATTGCCCTTTTAAAACAAGCCTTGACATTGTTAACGAATTAAAAAAACAAACTTCACTTATTTTTATAGATTTTCATGCGGAAGCAAGTGCGGAAAAACAAGCATTAGGATGGTATCTTGATGGAAAAGTTTCTGCCGTTGTTGGCACACATACTCATGTGCAGACAGCGGATGAAAGAATTCTGCCTAAAGGGACAGCTTACATAACAGATGTTGGAATGACTGGCTCTTTTAACAGTGTTATTGGGATGGATGTTGATAATGCAATAAAAAGATTTACAACACAGATACCTAAGTTTTTTAAATTGGCTACGGGTAACCTAAGAATTAATGGTGTTGTTATATCTGTAAATGAAAACAGCGGAAAAGCAATAGATATAAAACGTTTAAATTTTTCGAGAGATGAATATGCAGGGATCAAAAATATTAGCTGGTAAAGCAGTTGCTGAGTTTGTAAATCAGCAGACAATTGAAAAGATTGAAATTTTAAAAGAGAAAGGTTTTAATCCTGGTCTTGTTGTTGTTTTAGTTGGTGACGATCCTGCGTCTGCTGTGTATGTTCGCAGCAAAGGGAGAATGTGTGAAAAAATGGGAATACTCTCAAAAACATATCATCTTCCTGCAGAAACAAGTGAAACTGAGCTATTGAATCTAATAGATGAACTAAATAATGATGACAGATATAATGGTATTCTGGTACAGTTACCTTTGCCCAAACAAATCAATGAAGCAAAAGTAATCGAAAGTATAAACCATTTAAAAGATGTTGATTGCTTCCATCCAAGAAATGTTGGTTTGCTAAGTATTGGTAGTCCCTATTTATTGCCATGTACTCCGGCTGGTATCATCGAAATACTTAAATTTTATAAAATTGAGACTTCCGGAAAAGATGTCGTTGTAATTGGAAGAAGTAATATCGTTGGTAAACCTATGGCAAATATTCTCATTCAAAAATCAGAACATGCAAATGCTACAGTTTCTATCGTTCATAGCAGGACAAAAGATTTGCAGCGCTATACAAAGAATGCTGATATCGTCATTGCAGCTATTGGTCAGCCTGCCTTTTTAAAACCGGACATGGTTAAAGAAGATGTTGTTATTATCGATGTCGGTATAAACAGGGTAGAAGATGCATCAACTGAAAAAGGATACCGAATTGTTGGAGATGTTGATTATAACGGATTATTTGAAATGAGCAGTGCGATTACCCCTGTACCTGGCGGTGTTGGTGTAATGACAATCAGTATGTTAATGCATAATACAATACATGCATGTGCAAAACAAAACAACATTGATTTATAACAGGAACAAAAAATATCTGCTTATGTATTAGATTAAAATTCCATGATCAAACAATATAATGGTTTTCTAATATGCAGGAAGACTCGTCAATACTCTTTATCGCAATTTTATTATTTCTTCTCTTTATTCAAATATTTGCATTATTTGTAATTAAAAGGTTAATGAAAGGAATGTCTGTACTCGTCAGTGAATTAAAAAATACCAGGAAAAAAATTACATATCAAAATCTCACAAAAGAGATTATTGCAAACAACACATACAAAACATGCCAAAATTGCGTTTTCCGACAGAGTTTTATTGAAATTAGTGATGCGCAACAGGATATGTTTTTTTATCGGTGCAGACTTACCCAGACCGGAGTCCATTTGAATGACTCTTGTATTAATTTCCAATTAGAATCTTCAACATCAAATTCAAAATGATTTCATGACAAATGAAGAATTAAAAAATTATCTCCAGCCAGAAATTCTCTCAGGAATAAATAATCTTGAATTCCTTGCAAAAATGATTGTTGAAGGTTTCATAACTGGCTTACATAAAAGCCCTTTTCATGGATTTAGCGTTGAATTTAGTCAGCACAGACCTTACATGCAGGGAGATAGTTTAAGATATGTTGATTGGAAGGTTTTTGCCAGATCCGACCGCTATTATATTAAACAATTTGAAGAAGAAACTAACCTGAGATGTTATCTTCTTCTGGATGTATCAAATTCTATGACCTATGCTGGTGCCGGCGTAAGTAAACTTCAATATGCAAGTATATTAACAGCTTCTTTAGCATATTTGATGTTAAAACAACGCGATGCCACTGGCTTATTGCTTTTTGATGATTCTATAAAAACCAATCTTCCGGCAAAATCAGTTCCTGTGTACATCAGGGAAATTGTCAGTGCTCTTAACACCGTTAATCCAGGAAAAGATACCGACATCACAACGGCACTGCACACTATTGCAGACAGAATAAAAAAACGCGGTTTGATAATAGTAATCTCTGATTTAATAGATAATGCTGAGAAAATTTTGTCCGGAATGAGACATTTGCGTTATAACAAACATGAAATACTGGTTTTTCATATCATTGATGAAGATGAAAAAAATTTCAGATTTAAAGGTGAGTATATTTTTGAAGATCTTGAATCTAATCAAAAAATAAAAGCTGATTCAAGATTTATAAGGGATGAATATTTAAAGCGATTTGACGAACATTGCCAATTTTTTAAATCCAGATTTCATGAAAATTTTATTGACTATATACCTGTTACTACATCTGAAGCGATTGAATCGGTTTTATCAGAATACCTTATTAAAAGATCAAAACTTTACTAACTTTTAGTTTCATCATTTTAAATCTAAACTTATATTTAAGATAATATTAAGTGCTACTTTAGATAAAAATATGTTGAATATCGAGAATATATCTTACTCTATTGGCCAGGTTTCTGAAATGACAGGAATTGCACAGTCAACGCTTCGCTACTGGGAAACTGTTATTGATGTATTGACACCTCGAACAACTCCAGGTGGCAGCAGACGCTATAACCGGCATGAAATAGAATTAATAGGTACAATAAAAGATTTATTATACAACCAGGGCTATACGATAAAAGGAGCTAACCAATTTTTGAAATCCAAGTTTCCTTTTCCAAACGATGATGACCGTTCAATATCAGAAGAAAAGGAAACAAACGATCAGCAATCTTTTAAAAATATTAAATCAAGCCTGAGTAGTTTGCAGCTCATAGAAAAACTGGAAAAAATAAAGAAAATTTTAGCAGAATAAGCAATGTCTTTATTTGATTTTTATCAATTGAAAAGCTAATTTCCAATTTTTCGGAGCGTGGCGCAGCCCGGTAGCGCACTTGAATGGGGTTCAAGGGGTCGCAGGTTCAAATCCTGTCGCTCCGACATGTTTGGGGATTTTAATCCCCTTTTTTTATGCCTTCCAACTGGAAAATTGACACATTATGAGTAATCCCAGTTATTCCATTTTAATTCCAGTATTTAATGCTCAGGATTCTCTACCGCTACTTTTGAATGAATTGTTGAATCTCGATGATCATGATAAACCTGATGCAATTATCGTTGTTGATGACGGGTCTACGGATGGTACTGTTAAAAAGATTTGTAAATATAATATTAATCTCCATAAGACTGGTAAAAACATGGGGAAGGGCTATGCTCTGCGGACAGGATTTGATTCTTTTTTAAAAAACCTTACATCAGAATATATATTATGTATGGATGCCGATCTTCAGCATTCACCAAATTCTATAAAGGATTTTAAATCCATTGCAAAGGAATCCGGAAATTTAGTTGAAATTGGGTTACGTGATATCAGTATTGGAAAAATGCCTTTTGCCAGATTTCTTTCAAATAAAATCACGTCTTATATATTAAGCGTGCTATGCAAGCAAAAACTTAAAGATAGTCAGTGTGGCTACCGATTGATTCACAGATCTGTAATTAAAGATATGCCCTTATATGAAAATGGTTTTCAATTGGAAAGTGAATTCTTAATACGTTGTTCTGAAAAAAATATTAAAATTGAATTTATACCAATTCCAACTGTTTACAACAAACATGGATCAAATATCAAACATTTTTATGATTCACTTAAATTTTTAAAATTGGTGATTAAAGAGGTTCGTAAAAAATGGTTTATACCAAACAAAGAGAAAAAATGATTGCCCGGCTTCGGGAAAAAGGAATAAGTGATGAGTTAGTCCTTAAAGCAATGAATACGGTTCCACGACACAAATTTGTTGCTATGGGTGTTGAGTTTCAAGCTTACGATGAGAAAGCTTTACCGATTGGATTTGAACAGACTATTTCGCATCCATATACAGTGGCCTTAATGTCTCAATCATTGAATGTTCAAAAAAATGAAAAAATACTCGAAATTGGTACTGGATCAGGTTATCAGGCAGCGGTATTACTTGAAATGGGTGCACAGGTTTTCACTATTGAGAGAATTCCCGCATTAGCTAAAAAGGCTGAAGCGGTGCTTAGAGAATTAAAATATCATTTTGCTGTTCGGGCAGGAGATGGAACATTGGGTTGGCAAAATTATGCACCATATGACTCAATAATAATTACAGCAGGTGCGCCTGTTTCCCCACAAAGCCTTATGAATCAATTAAAAAACGGGGGTAAGCTACTTATTCCTGTTGGTGATAGAAATCAGCAAATTCTAACTATGTTCATAAAGCAGGATAATGAATTTAAAAAAATTGAAATTGAAAAACTTTCCTTCGTCCCTTTGATAGGTCAGGATGGTTGGTAGAAAATAGTCATGGAGCAGAAATGAATCTGAAACAATTAATAAGATTATTCTTTGTCGGGGTTGCAATGGGTGTTGCCAATATTATCCCGGGAGTAAGCGGAGGAACAATAGCAGTTGTTTTTGGGATTTACAGCCAGTTGATGGAGGCATTAGGCAACTTTATAACCGATAAGAACAAACGGAAACAGCATATAATATTTTTAACCGTTCTTTTCAGTGGATCACTCATTGCGGTGATTGCCCTGGCTGGAATATTGTCGTGGGCTTATGCTAATTATCCTTTGATGACTGTTTACTTTTTTATGGGACTTATCCTTGGAAGTATTCCTGTAGTTGTAAAATCACATCATGATATGAAAATAAATATAACACGTTTTTTAGTTTTAGTTTTTGGAATTACAGTTGTTGTTATCTTAGCAATGCTGCAGGGAGATAAAACGACACAAGCCGGCACAATTTCTTTTACCGAGTTCAGTTTTTTTGATTATATATATTTCTTTATTTGCGGCATAATTGCTTCTTCTGCAATGATAATTCCCGGTGTAAGCGGTTCATTTATCCTGATTTTACTTGGCGCTTATTGGACAGTTTTAGAAGCGCTTAGTGGTTTACCCAAAATGCTCATTGAACATGGTCTTTCCAGTGAAGTTATGATACGAGGATATATAATCGGTGCATTAGGCATTGGTGTTGTTATTGGCATTCTTGGATTTTCAAGAATTATGGATTGGGCTTTGAAAAAATTTCCTGCAGAAACCATGTTTATTATTTTAGGATTAATAATTGGGTCATTTTACCAGATTTATCCTGGTTTTGAAATTAATTTGAATGGGGCAGGGGCGCTTATTACTTTTGTAATTGGAATTTTAATTTCTTTGAAATTTGCTGCAAAACCTGAAAAGTAAAATACTTATACTATAAACCTTTTTATGCAGTTGATTTATTTATTTTGTAAGAGTAAATTAAGTGCTTTGTTTTCGGGGTGTGGCGTAGCCTGGTAGCGCGCACCGTTCGGGACGGTGAGGTCGGAGGTTCAAATCCTCTCACCCCGACAAACATTCTTTCCTTATTTATCTGCTTAAATTGAAAAATTCACTTTAATAAATAATATAACTTTGAACTGGACTGATTTTTTCCCTGCAACTGCTGCCGAATGGCTTAAAACAATTTATTTTTTTATTATACTGTCTTTTTTGATTGGAATTTCGGAATTCCTGAGTCGCAGTTTTGGCCTGTCAAAAGAATTTACACGAAAATTTGTTCATGTTTCTGTGGGTGTACTTGTATTTATCTTTTCATTTTTTATCACAGGTGCACAAGCTCTCATATTTTTATGCCTGGTTTTTAGCATCATAAATTTATTAATAATTAAATTTGACCTTGTTCCTGCCTTAAATGGTAACCGAAAAAGTTATGGAACAGTGTACTATCCACTTGCCTTGATGATTGCACTGATTATGCTTTGGGACCATTATAAAATAATTTTTCTGAATATTGTACTTATTTTAGCATTAGCTGATGCAGCAGCGGCAATTGTTGGCCAAAATTCAAAAAAGCCAATTACTTACAAGATACTAAATGATGTTAAAACCATTCAGGGTAGTAGTGCAATGTTTTTTACGACATTTATTATTATTGTTGGTCTATATTTTACAAATGAAAAAATTGAATTATCGTATAGCATTTGGATTATTGCACCTATCATTGCGCTTATTATAACTCTTGCTGAAGCTATTTCTTCAAAAGGATCAGATAACTTATCTATTTCTATTATAAGTGGCTTTTTTCTTTTTATTTTCTTCTTTGGAAGTGAACAAACGCAAATGCAGACTATCTATTCGCTCTTTTTTGCTGCAATTATTGCGATAACCAGTACTAAACTTGGTTTTTTAAAGACCGATGGTGCTTTAGCTGTTTCCATGCTATCTATTATTATTTATGGGCTTGGCGGCTGGAAATGGACTTTTCCGATATTAACATTTTTTATATTGAGCAGTATCTTGAGCTATACTGGAAAAAATCTAAAGCAATCATTTAATTTAATGTTTGAAAAAACTTCCAGGCGAGATGCGAAGCAAGTTCTTGCCAATGGAGGGACAGCGGTATTTTGGATTTTTATTTATTTTATTTTTCCAATTGAGTATATCTATTGGGCATACATTGTCTCCATTGCTGCCGCAACAGCAGATACCTGGGCAACAGAACTGGGAGTTTTTAATAAATCTAATCCAATTATGATTACAACATTTAAACCCGTCGAAAAAGGAGAATCAGGGGCTATTTCTCTAATTGGGACCTTGTCGGCTCTTGCAGGTAGTATTGTAATAATACTATCTTCATTATTGTTCTCTGATTCAATCGGGTTTCAAACATTTATTTTATTGGTTCTATTTGGATTTTCTGGTTCCTTATTTGATAGTTTAATTGGTGCAAAATTTCAAGCACAATATATCAACAATCTTTCAAGTAAAACCACAGAAAAGCCGCTTGACTCAAAAGGAAGAGAAAATCAGCTCCTTCGCGGGTATATCTGGATTAATAATGATGCCGTAAACTTTATTTCAATCTTTATGGCATCGTTACTTCCATTGATTTTTCTTATGTTTTGAGCTTTTTTAAAAGCAAGTATTGCTTGAAAACTTAAGGCCTTATTGCTAACTTTTAAACTTAGAACAAGTTTTTTCACACATTATATAAAGGTAAAAATGGGTTATCCTTTTAAAGAAATAGAATCAAAATGGCAAAAATTTTGGGAAAACAATAAAACATTTAAAACTTCAAATTCTCCCGATCAAAACAAGCCAAAATTTTATGTATTAGATATGTATCCGTATCCAAGTGGGGCAGGACTGCACGTTGGACACCCGGAAGGTTACACTGCTACAGATATTATTGCACGTTATAAGCGCATGAATGGCTTTAATGTATTACACCCGATGGGCTGGGATGCTTTTGGTTTACCGGCTGAACAATATGCAATTGAAACCGGGACTCATCCTAAAGTAACAACCGAAAAAAATATTAATCGTTTTCGTGAACAGTTAAAATCCATAGGATTCTCTTATGATTGGGACAGGGAAGTAGATACAACGGATCCTGACTATTATAAATGGACTCAATGGATATTTATTCAGCTTTATAATAAAGGCCTGGCATATTTAGCAGATGTGCCTGTAAACTGGTGTCCGGCCCTTGGCACAGTATTAGCCAATGAAGAAGTAATAGATGGAAAAAGTGAACGGGGTAACCATCCTGTTTTCAGACGACCTATGCGTCAATGGATGTTAAAAATAACTGAATATGCTGAACAGCTTTTGAATGATTTAGATGAACTTGATTGGCCGGAAAGCACTAAGGAAATGCAAAAAAACTGGATCGGAAAATCTGAAGGTGCCGAAGTTGATTTCAAAATTGCAGAATTTCCACTTTCTTTAAAAGTTTTTACTACCCGTCCGGATACACTTTTCGGTGCAACATATATGGTTCTTTCACCTGAACATCCACTTGTTCATGAAATAACGACAGCGGAAAACCGCATAACTGTTGAAAAATATATAAAGGAAACAACCCGTAAAAGTGATTTAGAACGAACCGATCTTGCAAAAACTAAAACCGGTGTTTTTACAGGTGCGTATGCTATTAATCCGGTAAATAATAAGAAAATCCCCATATGGATTGCTGATTATGTTTTAATGTCATACGGAACCGGTGCAATTATGGCTGTACCTGGTCAGGATGAACGTGATTGGGAGTTTGCTGAAACATTTAATCTCCCAATAATAAGGACAGTTGAAATACCAGATGATTTTTCCGGAAAAGCATATACCGGTGACGGACCTGCTATTAATAGTGATTTTCTAAATGGGCTTTATGTAAAATCTGCAAAAGAAAAAATGATAACATTTCTTGAGCAAAATGGACTAGGGCAACGCAAAATTAACTACAAATTGCGAGATTGGCTCTTCAGCAGACAGCGTTATTGGGGTGAACCCTTTCCTGTATTGCATAGCCCAGAAGGAGACACAATAGTTGTCGATGAATCAGAATTGCCGGTGAAACTTCCAGAAATGGATGATTTTAAACCACAGCCGGTTGCAGATGACGACACAAATCCTAAACCTCCACTTAGCCGTGCCGCTGAGTCATGGAAATATATTGAAAAAGATGGGATTATCTATACACGAGAATTTAATACTATGCCGCAATGGGCTGGTTCCTGCTGGTATTATCTTCGATATTTGGATCCGCAAAATGATGAAAAAATATTTTCACCGATTATTGAAAAATACTGGATGCCCGTTGATCTTTATATTGGTGGTGCAGAACATAGCGTTTTACACTTACTTTATGCACGTTTTTGGCACAAAGTTTTATTTGATCTTGGAATTGTCACAACCAAAGAGCCTTTCCAGAAATTAGTTCATCAGGGAATGATACTAGGTGAAACTGAATACAGCATGTATGTTGATAAAAAAAATAATCCATTGACATCAGAAAAATATAGTGATCTTGAATCAGACGCGCTAGATAATCTTGGAATAAAAATTCAAAAAATTACAGAATCTGATGTTGAAAAAAATGGCGACGGATTTGTATTAAAAAATAATCCTAATATAAAAGTGGATGCACGCGCTTATAAAATGAGCAAGAGCAGGGGAAATGTAATAAATCCTGATGACATTATTGTCAATTACGGAGCAGATTCTTTAAGATTATATGAAATGTTTATGGGCCCATTGGAAGCAATGAAACCCTGGAGCATGACCGGTGTTGACGGTGTAAGCAGATTTTTAAACAGAATCTGGCGTTTATTAATAAATGAAGATACCGATATGAAAAGTGAAAAAATTGCCAACTCAACTCCAATGGATAAACAAAATCATGAATTGCATAAAACAATAAAGAAAGTTACTGAAGATATAGAAAATCTTCGATTTAATACAGCCATTTCTGCAATGATGATATTTATCAATGAAGCCTACAAATGGGAACAAATACCTTATATAATAATCAGAGATTTTTTAATTCTTTTAAATCCGTTTGCACCACATATAACTGAAGAACTGTGGATGAAGTTGGAGTTCAATGAAACAATTGCATCACAGGAATGGCCAAAGTATAAAGAAAAATTTGTTGAAGTAAGCGAATCCGAATGGGTAATTCAAATTAACGGAAAGATTAGAGACCGTATTCTCAGCAATAAAAATACACCTAAAGAAAAAATAGAAAAACTTGCATTAAACAATGGCAGAATCCCGGAACTTCTCAAAGATAAGACCATTCTTAAAATTATAACTATCCCAGGAAAACTTATAAATATTGTCGTAAAAAACTAATTTTTTTTCCTTTCGAAATGCCAGTTCTGTATTCTAAGAATTGGCATTTTTTCTACACACCGAAATATTACCAATCCCATAAAACCAGCTGGCCAAAAATCAACACTAAATTATTTTGATCTAAATACATAAAAAACAATTATTTATCATGCTCATCGCAATAATACAATTATTAACATTTGTTATATAATATATATTATGTAAACTTAAATATGTTTAAATTAAATTTTTCTGTGCAGGTAAATATAAATTGTGTTGGATTTATAGCGGATTCCTTCCCTTCTGGTATATTTCTGTTTGATTCGTTTCAGTAAAGAAAATATATTGAACTGTTAATAAATTAAAAATAAGGGGATTTTTTATGGACAAAGATGCTTTAGCGATTGAATTTGTTAAAATATATTTTAAATCAAACCCAGGATTAATTCCTGAAGATTCTGAAAAAGCCTATGAAATAATTGCCAATCTTCATAAACAGTATAAAAAGAAAGTTATTGATGATTTAAAAGATAAATCAGAAAAATTTGTGGATAGTTATTTTGATAAAAAAGATGATAAATATTTATAAAGGGTTATTTTAAAAAATATATTATTTATCTTGTTTTTGTTTTTGTTGATCAAAGGAAACTCCTTTTATTTTTTCATATAATTCTTCTCGATAAATTTCTATTTCTCTGGGTGCTTCAATTCCAAGCTTTACCTGGTTTCCGTCAATTTCAACAATAATTATTTTTACATTATCACCAATTGTTATTGCTTCACCCAACCTCCGTGTCAATACTAGCATAATAATCCCCCTTCTCTAAATGTCACCAAGTTTGTTTTCTTTTATCTAAGAACGCTTCTAAACCTTTTTGAAATGATTCTGTAGATCTGAATTTAGCGTTCTCTTCAGCTAATTTTTCAATATTAAAATAATAATCTGAATTTAATATATATTTTATTTTAGACATTGCTTGTTCTGAATTTAAAATAAGTAACTCACACAAGTCATCTATTTCTTTGTAATAACGATTTTCTTCGTCTAAAAATTTTGTAACCAACCCAATATTTTGTGCTTCACTACCATTAATGGTTTTTCCCGACAACAATAAATATCTTGCCTTACGCTCTCCTATTTGTTTGATTAAATATCCTGAAACAATTGCCGGAATAAAACCAATTTTAACTTCAGGATAGCCGAAAACTGCTTTGGGTCCTGCTAAAATAAAATCACAAACGGACGCTAAGCCGCAACCTCCTGCTAATGCGGCACCATTTACGGCTGCAATAACAGGTTTGTTGAGTCTATAAATTATTTCATAAAGACTGGTTAGATTTTTCGAATCATTAAAATTCTCTTCAAAAGAATTATCTTTCATTTTATATAATGATTTAAGGTCTGCCCCACTGCAAAATGCATCTGATTCTGAATTTAAAATTACAACCCGGTTATCAAAGCTATTATTTGCATAATTAAACGCATCTTTCAAATCATTTATAAGAATATCATTTAACGCATTTTTTTTCTCCGGAC
Source organism: Calditrichia bacterium (assembly GCA_020635035.1). Lineage (GTDB taxonomy): Bacteria > Calditrichota > Calditrichia > Calditrichales > J004 > JACKAO01. The sequence continues at coordinate 347,592 of JACKAO010000001.1, read as the reverse complement.
GATTAATCGTTATAAAACAACTTTTGCCTCTTTCTGCAATTTTAACAAATTTTAAATGCGCAGGAATCATGTCTGTAATACACCTGCATTAAACTTCTTATATTTTATTTCAGGATTTTTTACAACAACTTTAAGAGAATTAATCAGCCTTTCTCGTGTTTCTTCTGGTAAAATAATTTCATCAACCCATAATCTTCCAGCTGCATATTTTACATCTGATTGGTTATCATATGTTTTTTTTATAGAAATTAACAATTTGTTTTTTTCATTCTCTGATAATTTTTTCCCATCTTTTTCAAGCTGCTTTATTTTAATATCCAAAAGCGTGTTGGCAGCCTGGGTACCACCCATTACAGCATATTGTGCTGATGGCCATGCGAATATAAAATTAGGACTGTATGCCTTTCCACACATTGCATAATTACCAGCCCCAAAGCTACCACCGGTTATTAAGGAAATCTTAGGTACAACTGAATTTGAAACAACATTAACAAGTTTTGCACCAGCTTTGATGATGCCTGAATGTTCTGCATCACGCCCAACCATGAAACCATTAACATCATGAATAAATAATAATGGTATCTTATTTTGATTACAATCCATAATAAATCTGGCCGCTTTATCAGCACTTTCCGTATAAATCACTCCGCCAAATTCCGGCTGTTTACCTTTTTCCATTATATGTTGCTTTTGATTCGCTACAATTCCTACAGAATACCCGCCGATACGAGAGTATCCGCATAAAATTGTTCGGCCATAATCCTTCTTATATTCAATAAACTCACTGTCATCAACCAGCCTGGCAATAATTTCTTTTGTATCATATGGTATACCTGGTTCATAAGAAAAAAAATCATAAATATCAGCGATTGGGTATTTGGGACTAAGTAACTTATTTCTCCTTATTCCGGAATCTTCATTATCTCCCATTTGTGAAACTAGTTTACGAATACGTTCTAATGCCGATGGATCATCCTTTTCTTTAAAATCTACTGTACCACTGATTGCCGAATGCATTTCTGCTCCGCCCAAATCTTCAGCACTTATCACCTGTCCGATTGCAGCTTTAACTAACGCCGGACCTGCAAGGAAAAGTCCGCTTCCTTCCGTCATAAGTATTTTGTCAGTCATTACAGGTAAATAAGCACCCCCAGCGACACACATCCCCATAATAGCCGTGATTTGTGGAATACCTTTAGCAGATATCCTTGCATTCAAATAAAAAATTCTGCCAAAGTCATCCTGATCGGGGAAAACATCTTCCTGCAGTGGTAAAAAAATACCAGCAGAATCCACAAGGTATATAACTGGAAGATAATTTTCATAAGCAATTGTTTGGGCCCGGATGACTTTTTTTGCCGTCATTGGGAAGAATGATCCTGCTTTAACAGTTGCATCGTTCGCGATGATCATACACAGCCTGGATTGAACAACCCCTATACCGCAAACGACACCCGCACTTGCCGCCCCGCCCCATTCTTCATACATTCCAAATGCAGCAAATTGACCAATCTCATTAAAGGTGGTGTTTTTATCAATCAGTAAATTTATGCGTTCACCTGCTGTAAGACGGTTTTTTTTATGCTGCCTGGAGATTGATTCAATTCCACCACCAAGAGAAATCTGGGCACGAATCCTTTGTATTTCATCACAGACCTGCTTCCATTTTTCTCTAGAAACAGCCTGTTTTTCTGCTGATGTATTCAAGCTGCTTTGAATTATATCTTTTTTCGGAGCAGACAACTTTCCTCCTTGATGGACTTCCATAAACACAATAGTTCAAAAAAAAATCGAGAATATATGTGATTTATATCAAAATGATGAGATTTAGTGAACAGTTGTAAAATTTAAGAGATTAGCGATTTTTGTCAAGAAATAACTTAATCACATGTGCATACTTTTTAAATCTGTTATAATTTGATTTCTCAAAGTGTTTACAAGATTCATATTTTTAAAAGAAAAAGAAAGCGTATTTTTATCCGAATAACTTTTTACCAAGGTAACTTTATGTGCCAACTCGTTTTTTGAGATTTTATCAATTTTACTTAAGATTAATGTAAAATTTAGATTACAGTACTTCATCCATGCTATCATTTCTTCGTCACTTTTCATTAATTCATGCCGGCTGTCAACTAGAAGATAAATCATTTTCAGCTGTTTGTTCTTTGTCAAAAAGCTCTCTATCATATTCTGCCAGGTAGCCTTTTTGTCTTTTGAAATCTTTGCATACCCATACCCGGGCAAATCGACACAAAAGAACTTATTATTCACATCAAAATAATTTATTAATTGAGTTTTACCAGGAGTTGATGAAGTTTTAACAAGGTTTTTTCTCTGGAACAATGCATTCAACAATGAAGACTTTCCAACATTGGAACGTCCGGCAAAAGCAACTTCCGGTAAACTTTTATTTGAAATCTGGGAGATATTAGAAATACTCTTAAAAAAAGCAGCCTTTAGAAAATCTGTTTGAGTTATCATAATAAAAAAAGAGCCGCGGGGGCAGCTCTTATAAGTTTTTTTTAAACGAGTGCAATTATTTTCTCTTCAATTTGTCCTTTTGGAACGGCTCCCAATAATTGATCAACAGGTTTTCCGTCCTTAAAAAACAATAAAGTTGGTATAGATCTTATACCGTAATTCATTGATGATTGGGGGTTCTGATCCACATCCATTTTACCTACTTTTATTTTACCCTGATATTCTGAAGCTAACTCATCGACCAGGGGTGCAATTATCCTGCATGGGGCGCACCACTCTGCCCAAAAATCTACAACGACAGGGATATCAGAATTTAATACTTCCTTTTCAAAATTAGCATCATTTAAAACAACATAATTTGCCATTTTCCCTCCATTCCATTCAATATTGTATAAATATAAAAATATACAGTTTATCAATAAATCACAAGCTGAAATACTATGCTTATGAATTGTTCAGTTTTCAGGTTTAAATATTACTTTTGCAACAATCTCAGCGGTTCCGCTTTTTATCATATCAATCTCACCTGCTGCCGCATAAGAAAGATCCAATACCCTGTTTTTAACAAAAGGACCTCTGTCATTAACAGTAACAGTTACTGTTTTATTGTTTGCAGTATTTAAAATTTCAAGTTTTGTTCCAAATGGCAAACTGGGATGAGCAGCTGTGAGTGCATACATGTTAAAAACTTCTCCACTGGCAGTTTTTTTTCCATGAAATTTCTGTCCATAATACGAACATATCCCGCTGAACTGATCTTCTGTTGTGACAATTCGTGATGTGCTATTCCCATAATATCGCGTTCTGGAAAAAGTGCTATTTGATGCACAAGAAAACAGGACCAATAGGCATATATATATCGATACTTTCATTCTATTCTTCACCAGAAGATTGCTGCTGACTGCTGTCCGGGAGTGAGAGAGTGTTCATATCTATCGTTGAATCAACAGGAGCTTCTATCGGCTTTGGTTCTTCTTTTGGCGGCTCGGCTATCTTTTTTATTGCTATTTTACCCTGATTCGTATTGGGGTATTCTTTCGCAAGGATAGAATAGCTTTCAATCGCTTTATTTTTTTCCATCAGGTCATTTTCATAAATATAACCCACAGCGTAGCGTGATTTTGTTGCCCACACTGTGCCTGAATCATGATCAGCTATTTCGTTATACTTTTTGATTGCATCATCATATTTTTTTTGAGTATATAAATCTTCTGCATCTAAAAACTTGATTTTAATTTTTTCATCATCATCTTTGTCAACTACAACTGTTTTTCCTGAAAGTTGCTTTGCATAAGTACTTTTCGGATAATGTGTTAAGATCAGATTCTTTAAAGAATCCGCAATAAGGCTGTCATTTTCAACATCATTATAAATATAAAACAATGAATAATAAGCTTTAGGTGTTAATAAACTGTCATGAAAATTTTTAACAAAAAAATTATATTCAACAAGGGCGCTATCATAGTGTTGATAATCCAGCAGAAAATATTCAGCAAGTCTATATGTATTTTTCAAAAAACTTTCTTCAACTTTCGCAGGGTCCCTTGAAACTGCAACTTTTGTTGTTTTGATTTTTTTATCCGGGAGTTTTTGCTGTACCGTAGTATCGGCAAAGGTGTTATTTGTACTGTCTGGATCAGAAAAGGGATCATTGTCAAACCCCGTATTTGTATTCTCATTTACCTGGTTCCGGAAAAGTTCAGCAGTTACAGGCGCAGACAAGGTATCAACACTTGTTACAACACTATCAACAAGTGATGAATCACCATGTTCAAGCTTGTAAAGATCAGACTTGTCCTTATCTAAATCTGTACGGATTTTTAAATACTCTCCTAATAATTTGGATCGCTCAGCCGCTTCTTCCGCTGATTCTGATTTTGAATATTCTTTTTTAACCTGATCATATTTTACTTTTGCGGAGTCCAGCTTGCCATATTCAAATTCATAGAGCTGTGCAAGATAAAACGAAGATAACGCAGAGCCTTCGGTGCGGGGATATTTCTGAATGACTTCATAGTACTTCTCCATGGCATAGTCATATTCGCCCTGAAACTCGACCATATTCGCCAGTTTTGTTGCTATCATCGAATACTGTTCTTTAAACCGCTGGTCGCGTAAAATATTAAGAAGAACTTCTTCAGCACGATCATATTGTTTTAATTCCAAGAGCGAATTCACCATTTGAATAACTGCATCAAACTGGATTAAAATTGGAAGGTCGTAATCAAGTACTTCATCATAATTATCAACAGCATTCTCATATTGTTTCAATTTAAAGTATGAATCTGCGAGCTTATACTGGGCATTTCCAGCTGTCTCTGAATCTGATGTCTCATTGATACAGCTTGAGAAATTTTCAATTGCGGCGCTATATTGCTCGGAAGTGAAATATATAACACCAATTTCAAAAAACGCTTCTGCTCTTAATTCATTATTATCAGAGTTTGTAGTAATACTGGATAAGCGCTTAAGAGCCAAATCGGTCTCATTTTTCTTTAAATATACTTTAGAAAGCCAAAGTTCAACTTCAGGTATCAAATCTGATCTATAGTATTTTTGCAAAAAAGATTCAAGTATCTCTTGTGATTTATCGTATTCTTCAAGTTGATAGTGAGATTTTCCGATCATTAATAATGCGTCGTCTGCCCAACGACTGCTATCTCCATAAAAATCAATTATTGACCATGATTTTGCAATTGCAGAATTAAAATGACGAACAATATCCGGCGGCATTTTCTCATTTTTGTCGTTTTGTTTTTTCTCGAGCCCTACCCTGTAGTTTTCTTCTGCATTAAAGAATGTATTGTAATAAGCACATCCTGAGAAGAGAAGACCTATCAGAAATAGCTTAATAAAGATTTTCTGTTGCATACTATTTTTCCTATCGCAACCTGTCCAAAATCATCGTTAAGTGCGTTAACGCTTTTGATGCATTTAAATTTATTACTTCATCTGCGTTTGCAGATAAGGCCGTTTTTTCAGGATTAATTTCAACCAAAAAAGCCCCATTCCCTTTAGCAATAAACGGTAAAGATGCAGCGGGCTCAACTTCTGCAGAAGTTCCAATCGAAATAAACACTTCACAAACAGAAGATGCCTCCTGTGCTTTCCGCAATATATTCTGGTTTAGGGGATCACCAAACAAAACAACATCTGGTTTTAAAAAAGCACCACATTTCCTGCATTTCGGAATACCTGATTCTTTTGGATCCATCTGTGTTAAATCGTCACAATTTGTACAACGGTTTTTAGTTATATTTCCATGTAATTCTAAAATATTTTTATTGCCTGCATCTAAGTGAAGATTATCAACATTTTGAGTAATTAAAGTGAATTCTTCGAAATAATTTTCAATATCAACCAATGCATAATGCCCAAGGTTAGGCTTTATTGTTGCCAACAATTCCCTTCGCCAATTATAAAAATCCCAGAATAATTTTGGAGTTTTCTCAAGTGCTTCGATTGTAGCTAGTTTTTCAACAGGATACTTGTTCCACAGTCCATCTTTTCCTCTAAATGTAGGTACACCGCTTTCCGCAGAGATCCCAGCTCCCGTTAAAACCGTAACCGTATATGCATTTTTAAGCCGTTGTATTAATTTCTCAGAAAACATTAATTTAACTCCGGGGATTCATTTAGTTTCAAAAATGTTTGAAGTATTCCAGCATAAGCCATGGAGCAAGTGTCAGTATAAAAAGTATTTGAGTACTGTAAAAATTTATGCTCGCCAATTTTAGTGTATAACTAACAGCAAATTGTCCACCAATAAATTTATCCTTTTTATGAAAAATAAAAATGGAAAAAATAATACTACAAAAGGATAATGCCATTAAATATACCCAGAAAAGACCGGAATACGCCGACGTATAATGAAATAATTTTTGCTTATATATAGTAAAATCAAATATCTGGAAATATTTAATTCCTGAATTAATTGAAATAACTACAATTAAAATTGTAATCAATAAATAAAGCAACAGATAAATCCGTGAAGTAACATTAGTTCTTTTATGACTGAATTTCCGATAAGCCCAGCTGTAAAATACAGAAACTATGATAAGTGGCAAATAGAGATACCATTGTATTTCTAAAAGGACTTTGTCATTACTGAATGGATTGTAATTAAACAACTCTGGAACAGCTATGTCTTTTAAAAGGCTTAGGTAAACAACAAAAAGTAAGGCATTAAAGATATAAATAATAAAAACCAAACTCTTCATTATTTGTTGCAGAAAATTATGACGATAGTCCGGCTTAAAGCGAAAATACAACAATGACAAAAGAAGTAAACTGCAAATTATTACAAATGATAAAACCTGGAAAACAACAAAGAAGATATACTTAAAATCTATGTATAACAGACTGTTAACCTTGATCAGATCAAAATTAAAAAGCATTACAGATATTAATTGGGTTAAAGAAAGAAGAATGCCTGCAATTACACTTGTTTTAAAGAATAAATGAAATTTATTGTTAAGCCTGTTAAAACGTTTTTGATCATCAACTTTAGTTGTAATGCTTTCATGTAAAGCACGGGAATATCTGCTAACCAGAAACATTAAAACCGGCACAGCAAACAACAACAATGTCGACGCCAGAAATATTATATCAGAAAGCAAGTTTTGGATACCATTTAGTGAGCATTTTTCTAAATATCGGAAAGAATTTCAGATAATATAGCCAATCCTTCATCAATCTGCTTTTTCTCAATAATTAATGGTGGTACAAAACGCAAAGTTGTACCTGCACCGGCAACGTTGAAAATCAGCTTGTTCTCGATTCCCATTTGCATAATTTTATCAGCGGAATGAGTAACTTCTAAACCAAGCATTAAACCACTTCCACGAACATCTTTTATCAAATCAGGAAAATTCTTTTGTAATTCTTTTAATTGATTTTTGAAATACAAACCATTTTCATTAACCGACTGCAAGAAATCTGGCCTGGATACAATCTCCAAGGTTGCTAATCCTGTTGCACAGGCCAATGGATTACCACCATAAGTGGTACCATGCTCTCCATAATCAAAAACAGAATTTAAATTTTCGGAGACCAGGAAAGCCCCGAGTGGCAATCCACCACCCAATCCTTTTGCAGAAGCAATCGCATCCGGAACAAAACTGTAATGTTCAAAATTATAAAATTTCCCGGTACGTGAAACTCCTGTCTGGATTTCATCTGCAATGACAAGGTAATCATACTTCGCCTTTCCCTCGACAATTGCAGAAAGCATCTCATCAGAAATTGGTTTTATTCCACCTTCTCCTGAGATACCTTCAAAAAATACAGCGCAGGTACTGTCCGAGATTGCAGAATTGAAAGCGGCAACATCATTATATGGAACAAATTCAACATTCGGCATCATCGGTTGAAAATTCTTACGATATTTGTCCTGGCCGGTAATAGAAGCTGCCCCAAGAGTACGACCGTGAAAACTGCCATGAAAGCTGATAATTTTTGTTTTGGAGCGATTATTACCCCATTTTTTAACAAGCTTTAACAACCCTTCAATCGCTTCTGTGCCACTATTGGTTAGAAAAATTTTGTCGAACGGTGTTAATTCAATCAGTTTTTTTGCAAGTTTAACCTGGATTTCCTGGACAAAGAAATTGCTTAAGTGAAGATTCTTAGCCGCTTGTTCCTGAAGTGATTTTATTACAGCCGGATGATTATATCCTAATGCATTTACTGCAATCCCGGCAAGGAAATCTAGGTAGGCTGCGCCATTTTCATCATACAGGTATACACCTTTTCCATGCGTAATTGTAACAGGAATTCTTTTGTATACTTCCAGAAAATATTTTTTTGATTCTTCTTGTATGTTCATTATTTCTCGGATAAAATCATTTGAGTTTGAGCATCGTATTTTTTTGGAGAATCAGGAAAATCATCAACAATACGTTTAAAAGTCTCACGGGCATTATTGGTATCACCTGCATTTAAATAATTTAGTCCCGCTAAATAAAGATAATCGGCGGCTTTAACAAACTCCCCTGCCACCGAAAAAGCTTTCATATAACTTTCGGCTGCATCTGCATATTGATTTTGCGCTTCATGGCAAGCTCCAATTCCAGCATAACCGGATGCAAGTAATATATCACTACCTGAATAACTACTTACAAATTCTTCAAACATTTTTTCTGCTTCATCTATTTTATTTTCATTAAAATTAAGATTTGCCAGCAGAAAAGTACCCTGATCCGCTGCATCAGTTCCCGGATATCCTTCCAGTAAAACGTTAAGAAAATCCCTTGCTTTGATATAATTAAATTGGTCATATTCAACCTGTGCTTTACCTAACAGAGTCACTGCTTCCTGTTCTGTTTCTTTCATTAGCGCTGAAACCCACATGGTAATTAAAACTACAGCAATGACACCAATGACACTGTATGTAAGGATATTTCTGTTCTTCTCATAAAAAGTCTGGGCTTTTAAAACGGAATCCAGTAATGGATCATGTTTAAGTTCTTTTTTATTAACTTTCTTTTTTTGTGGCTTAAGCATCGCAACTTTCCTTTTTAATAAATTTTAACATTGAATTTAAGACGAATAAGTACCCCATCCAGGGATCGAACCTGGGCTCCGGGATTAGGAATCCCGTGCTCTATCCTACTGAGCTAATGGGGCAATAATATTTATTTAACAGCTTTGAAATTTCCTGATTTTTAAGCAAAAAAGCAAACTTTACTAAACTGAAGTTTTATCATTTCTTAAATATGGAATAAAAAAAAGGCTGCCAAATAATGACAGCCTCCGAAAGTAATTATAGATTTAATTTATTTTCCAAAATGTATGGTTCCGCCAAGAGTCAGGCGCATATTGGTTTCATCGTAAACAAGCCCTTGCCCGTAGTCATATTCTGCGGATTCTATCTCAAAAGCTGCATCAACAATAAATGTTCCCATAACAATACCGGTACCAACTGTTATTACATTTGTAACAATCTGATCACCATTATCATCCATTTGCAACAAAGGATTTGTATAAAACCCTGCTCTGATCGGAAAAATGGCATTTCCATTCTGAATCAGGTATTCTAAACCGAAGTGAATAGAATTCAGATCAAGATCAACACCTAAATCTTTAAAAATTTTTGAATTTGACCAGGCACGGCTTTGATAATCAAATGCCAGTAATAAATTATCTGTCGCTCTAATACCTGTACCAATACTGTAAAAGAATGGAACATCAAGTTTGAATTTGGCTCCATCCATCTCTTCCGTTATATCATGGGGAAGATTTAAATTAGCACCAATAGCAATCATTGAAGATGGCCGGAAAAGCAGACCAATATCAAAAGATACACCGGAATAATCATAGGCATAATCATATTCACCGCCGAAATAATCATCATATCCTTCTCCTTCTTCAGTACCAGTAAGAATATTTACTGCAACACCAGCAGAGAACATCTCATTAAACTGAATACCTAAAGATGGCGAAATCGCATTTACACCACCATCAACAACATCATAAATTTCGTACTCATTGAACCCGTCACTGATGGTTTGCGTTACTTCACTTGCCAAGTCATATTGATTCCGGTAAGCAACACCGCCAACAATATTGAATTTTCCCACTGTAAATGGAAAGACGATACTGGCAAAATTTATCTTAAAATTAGACTCGGATTCGATATCCCAGCTTTCAATTCCTATGCCTAGATCCTGATAACCGCTGATATCAGCTGAATTAAAATTAAAACGACCAATAATGCTCGCTTCCGGTGAGTAAAGTTGTGTTAAACCTGCAGGATTCCAGGAAATTGCAGTTGCATCATCTGCAACACCTGTAAAAGCATTCCCCATTGCGGCTGCACGGGCACCATTACCGGAGAAATTAAGCGGACTACCCTGGGACCACGCAAAGGCAACGGCAATCAATAAAATTACAAATGAACGTAACATTAACATAAACGGACCTCCCTATTTTGTTAAAAATTTGTCACCCATCGAAATTAATTCTCCAGACTCATTACTAATCATTTTTGCAGTTGAAAATTTTTCAAGGGATTCAACTACAAGCACTTCAGCAATTATTTTTGTTCTTTTACCTAAGACTTCCCCGGTTATTGGATGCTTTAATTCGGGACCTTCCTGATACACTACGCATTTTAATCCTTTTTTAACTCCTGCCATACGTCCGGCATCCAATAGAATTGTGCCGTCCTGGTTTATTCCAATTACGGTACCTTCAACAAGCGGTAAACTCTCAGTAATTTTATTGGCAAGATTCTCAACCGCATTCTTAACACTCATTGCGTCTGCACTGCCTGAATAAGCATCATGTGCTACAATTATTGTTGCGGATTCTGTATCTATTGCACGGGCATCAAGGCTTATCGCACCGCTTTTTGCCGCTGCGACAGAACCTATGATAATTGCATCCACACCAATACCTTTACCAATTTCGGCAGCTGTAGAAGCATCAACAACACCGGACATGCTTAATTGCTGCTCCTGCAAAATTTTATCCAGCTGTGTTCTTTCAATAACTTTAAATCGTCCCTGATTAAATAAAGCTGTAATCATTTTATCAAGAACAATTTCACCTAAGTCCTTACTTGCACCTTTGTTTTCAAATGGTAAAACAGCAACACCCATTCGTTCGCCAACCAGTTTTACAGTTTTTTTACCAACAATCATTTTATTATTGGCTTCATTATTTTTAGGGGTTTCAGTAATTGTAACCGGGGCAGGCTCAACAGGAGCAATTCCCTGCAATTTATTTAGATATTCTTCTGCGCGGCCGCTGGGTGCCGTTTTTGCAGAGAGTTTAAGATAAGTTAAAGCCTCTGACTTTCGGCCAAGATTATATAAAGCAATACCGATTTCTCTGTTTGGGTAATACTCTATAAAATGCATACCATAAGTCCGGATATGTTTATTATCCGTGTCTTTTATCTCAAGCGCTTGTTTAAATTTTGCCACTGCTAATTCATAATTACCGCTTTCGGATGCTTTAAGGCCTTCATCATAAATGCGAAACCATTCATCACCTGCCAGCAAATAACTGCTTAAAAGAAATAAAATAACAACAAAATTAATAAAACTTCTGTTCATTTGTATTTGTCCTTTTACACATTAATAGGTAATTATTGCTTCTGTCTTATACCCGACTAATTCAGATCTGCCTTTCAGAAAAGACAATTCAATAAGAAAAATAATTTCTTCAACCTTTGCACCACATTGCTCAATTAACCAGGAAGCAGCTTTAGCAGTGCCACCAGTTGCCAACAGGTCATCAATCAACACAACTTTTGCATTTTTATGAAAAGCATCCTTATGGATCTCAAGGGAGTTTGTACCATATTCAAGGCTGTACTCTTTCTTATATGTATCATAAGGTAATTTACCCGGCTTTCTAACAGGCACAAACCCCAATCCCAGAATATTTGCTAAAGCCGCTCCAAAAATGAATCCACGGGATTCTATTCCACATATATAATCCGGTTTTACTTTTTTTACCTTTTCAGCCAGCAATTCCAGAGAAATTCTGAACAAGTCCTTGTCGTGCAGAATGGGTGTTATGTCCTTAAAGATGATTCCTTTTTGCGGGAAATCAGGAATATCTCTAACAGATTGTTTTATTTTTTCAATCGGCATAATCTAATATACTACTTTAAATTCGCTGAAGTTTTGATTTACATCCTGATCTGTCTCAATCATTTCATCGACACGGGACAGCGCAGGCCCCTTTTTTAATACCTGTTTAAAACGATACAAAGACTCAATATCAGCTTGCGCAATCACTTCTACTCTTCTATCTTTCAAATTTTTTACAGTACCTTTTATTCCCATTTGATCTGCCATTTCTTTTACAAACCATCTGAAACCGACTCCCTGCACACGTCCGCTAATCAGATATTTTTGTACTTTTAATGCGCTCATTTTAAGGGTAAAGCCTGTGCATTGTCCTTGGGAATGGAATCGTTTCCCGAACATGAGACAATCCGCATATCCATGAAACGGTGCGTTCAATCCCAAGACCGAAGCCTGCGTGTGGTACTGAGCCGTATTTTCTTAAATCAAGATACCAGGCAAATGCTTTTTCAGGTAAATTGTGTTCTTTAATGCGTTCTAATAAAGCAGTATAATCATCTTCACGCTGAGACCCGCCGATTATCTCTCCGTATCCTTCCGGAGCCAGCATATCCATTGCAAGAGCAGATTCTGGTTCCTGCGGATCACGTTTCATATAAAACGCTTTTACCTGTGCCGGATAATGATGCACAATTACCGGACGATCAAATTGCTCAGAAATAACAGTTTCATCTGTTCCGCCAAAATCATCACCATCTTTAAAATCGATATTGTTCTTTTTAAGGATTTCGACAGCTTCCCTGTAATGTATTTTAGGAAATGGCGGTTTAACGTTCGACAAAAAATCGAGATTTCTTTCGAGAATGGTAAGTTCTTTATTTCTGTTTTTAATTACATTCTGCACGATATGAGATACAAATTCTTCGGCAACCTGCATATCTTTATTCAGATCACAGAATGCCATTTCAGGTTCAATCATCCAGAACTCTGTTAAGTGGCGCCTTGTTTTGGACTTCTCCGCTCTGAATGTTGGGCCAAAGCAATAAATATCACCAAATGCCATCGCTCCTGCTTCACCGTACAGTTGCCCACTCTGCGTTAAATATGCTTTTTCTTCAAAATAATCAGTTTCGAAAAGGGTTGTTGTCCCTTCAGCAGCATTTGGGGTAAAAATCGGGGCATCAACGAGTGTAAAACCCCTGTTATCAAAAAATTCACGGGCAGATCTGATAATTTCGTGACGGACACGAATAATGGCGTGCTGCCGGGAAGATCGCAGCCACAGATGCCGGTTATCCATTAAAAAATCAGTGCCGTGTTCTTTTTTTGTTATTGGATATTCGTCCGCAAGATGCACTATCTCCAGATCTGATACCTGAAGTTCGAAACCAAGCGGAGAGCGCTCGTCTTTGGTCACTTTACCAATCACCCGAAAAGAGCTTTCCTGTGTAAGTTGTGTTGCTTTTTCAAAAACTTCTTCACTTACAGAACCTTTAAAAACCACACATTGAATTGTTTCTGTTCCATCTCTTAAAAGCAAAAAGCGTAACTTGCCACTGGAGCGTTTATTGTATAGCCAGCCCTGAAGCTGTACTTCCTGTTCTTCATAATTCGCAACATCACGTATTTTAATAATATCTGGCATTACCTGTCCTTGTTGAATTAACATTACAAAGGAATTAATTTATTACCGATCCTGAAACTTATCAAGAATATAAATGATAGTTAAAGCCCCTGTAATTCCGGGCTTACTGTTGTTTTTTACCAGTGATAAACTCTTCAATCATTTTCACATCTGTTTCGGAACCTATAAATAAAGGGGTTCGCTGATGTAATTCTTTCGGTTTAATATCCAGGATACGTGTTTTTCCGTCGCTTGCTCTTCCGCCTGCCTGTTCCACAATAAATGCCAACGGATTCGCTTCATAACCAAGGCGCAGCTTTCCATTTGGGGCTTGCTTATTTGCAGGATAAAGGTAAACACCGCCATATAAGAGATTTCTGTGGAAATCGCTGACCATTGAGCCAATATATCGTGAGTTTAGCGGACGACCGGATGCTTCATCGATCTGTTTTACATAACTGATATAGTTTTTCAGTGGTTGATCCCAATAATCGAAATTTGATTCGTTTACACTGTAGATTTTTCCCTTTTTTGGTGTTTTAATATTTGGATGCGACAAGACAAATTCGCCATAACTCGGATCAAGTGTAAACCCATGAACACCATTGCCTGTTGTATATACCAGCATTGTGCTTGATCCATATACAACGTATCCTGCACAAATTTGTCTGTGACCGGGCTGTAATAAATCTTCCAAAGTGCCCGGACGCCCATCAGGAGAAACACGCCTGTAAATCGAAAAAATTGTTCCAACACTTACATTAGCATCAATGTTACTGGAGCCATCCAGCGGATCATATAAAATAACATACTTGCCAACCGGAAACTGTTCTGGTATCTCCATTGCATTTTCTTCTTCTTCGGAAGCCATGACACACAAATGTCCGCCATGATCTAAAGCTTTAAACATGGTTTCATGAGCGAATACATCCAAATTTTTGACTTTTTCACCCTGAACATTTGTTGTTCCCGCTTCACCGAGAACACCCATTAAACCAGCTTTGTTTGTATGATAAGAAATTAGTTTTGCAGCAAATGCCACATCATTCATCAGATCTGTGAATTCGCCGGTGGCATGCGGATGTTTGCGTTGTTCTTCAATAATATGGCGGGTTAAAGTAATTATTGCCGGCATTCTTTTCTCCCTGTGTGTTTAGCCCCAATCTTCTATTTTTGACGCCCTTGTCATTAGATCCACCATTGCTTCATGAGGGGATTTATCTTCAAAAAGTACACTGTAAATTTGCTCGGTTATAGGCATATCAACATTATGCTTACGCGAAAGCTCATAAGCCGATAATGTGGTTTTTACACCTTCGGCAACCATTACCATTTCATCAAGAATTTCCTGCAGTTTTCTGCCTTTTCCAATTTGCTCGCCAACATGTCTGTTTCGGGAATGACGGCTCATGCAGGTCACTATAAGATCGCCCATACCACTTAACCCGGCAAAAGTATTACTGTTGGCACCCATTTCAACTCCCAGGCGATTAATTTCAACCAGGCCGCGGGTTATTAAAGCTGCTTTGGTATTATCACCAAAGCCAGCCCCATCACAAATGCCGGCAGCAAGGGCGATAATATTTTTCAGGGCTCCGCCAAGTTCCACACCCACAACATCATCATTTGCATATACCCGGAAATATTGATTCATAAAAGCTTCCTGCACTTTTTTTGCAGCATCTATATTTACAGATGCAGAAACAACCGCAGTAGGAATTTTTCTTCCAACTTCTTCTGCATGACTTGGACCGGAAAGTGCAACAATGTTTTTAGGATCAATTTTACCTGCATTTTCTATGACCTGCGAAATACGCAGATAGGATCCGTTTTCAATACCCTTAGAAACAGTTACCCAGATAGGGTCATTTGTAAATTTAATTGTGTGTGTGTTCTCGATTACTTTACGCGTCACCTGAGATGGTACAGCACTGACAATAATTTCTGAATCTGCTATTATCTGCTCAAGATTTGTGGAAATAAATAAAGATTCCGGAATTTTTACTCCGGGAAGAAAATCCTTATTCTCTCCTGTCTCTTTAATTTTTTTAACATGGGCTTCTTCAAGCGTCCAGCATTTTACATTGTGGCCATTCTCACTAAGTACCAGGGCTAAAGCTGTACCCCAGCTTCCGGTTCCAACAACTGAAATATTCATATAAATCCCCTTGATTATTTTTTTCCGGAAAAACTGATTTTACTTTCTGTACCGCTTAATAAGCGTGCTATATTTGAACGGTGCGCAAACCAGATAAGGGCAACAATAATTGTTCCAACTGCTAATAAAACAGCAGGAACGTCCTGGTTAAAATAATATTTTTGTATCAGCATCGTTGCAATAAAGGCGGCGCTGCTTAACAAAGAACCCAGTGACACATAGCGTGTAAGAGCGACAACAATTATAAAAAATAACAACGCAATAGAAAGCGCTAAGGGTGCCAAACCAAGAAAAACCCCGGCAGCGGTTCCAACGCCCTTTCCTCCACGGAATCCTGCAAAAATTGTCCAAATGTGTCCGGCAATAGCCGCTAATGCAGCAAGAATCTGAAAATAAACGGTATGTTCATTAATACCGGTGATGACAGGTGCCAGCCAGAATACAGGAATAAATCCCTTAACCATGTCAATAAGCAACACAACCAGCCCGGCCTTCCAGCCCAACACACGCACAACATTAGTTGCTCCGGCGTTCCCGCTGCCATGTTCGCGAATATCGATTTTTTTTAACAGCCTGCCGGCGATAATAGCAGTCGGGAATGAACCAAATAAATATGCAACAACAGCAACAATTAGCCCGCTAATCATAAGCTCCCCTGTTATTGAAATTCAGATATAATCTAAAAGTGTAACTAAATTATACTTCCTATTTTCCAGGCTTTCTCATTATTGTTATTCAACCAACCCGTCAACTCATCAGCCTGATCCGGATCAACAATAAAAATAAGCCCAATACCAAGATTAAAGGTGCGACGCATGTCCTTTACCGGGACACTGCCGGTTTCCTGAATCAAATCAAATATGGGCAGTGTATGCCAGCTGCCCCAATCCACCTGAAGTTTAAGTCCTTCTGGCAGAACGCGTGAAGTATTACCAACAATCCCACCACCTGTTATATGTGAGATTCCTTTTATTTGAAATTTTGAGATAGCCGCCTGGATTGGATTAAGATAGCAACGGTGAACTTTAAGTAATTCAGCACCGATCGTATTGTCTATATCTTTTACAAAACTGTCAACTGTAAAATCTTCAAACAATACTTTGCGTGCCAGTGAATAACCATTTGTATGCAAACCTTGTGATGCCAGTCCAACTAATATATCACCCTTCTTTATTCTTCTACCATCGATAATATTTTCTTTCTCGATTATTCCAACAATAGTGCCGCATAAATCATAATCATCACCATTATAAATGCCTGGCATTTCGGCTGTCTCACCACCAATCAAGGAGACTCCTGAATTTTTACAACCGCGGATAAAACCTGTCAGAACCGCATTAAAAACTGTCTCATCCAGACGAGCTGTTGCAAAATAATCAAGAAAATAAAGCGGCTTAGCACCTAAAACAGCAATATCATTTATACAATGATTCACAAGATCTTCACCAACTGTATCATGTTTTTGTGCCATAACAGCAACGCGAAGTTTAGTGCCGACTCCATCGGTGCTTGAAACCAGTACCGGCCTTTTGTATCCTTCAGGAACTTCGAACATTCCGCCAAAACCACCGATAGTGCCCAATACATTTTTCGAGAAGGTTGTCTTGATTGCATCTTTGATGTTTGAAATCGCTTCTTCGCCTTTTGCGATATCTACACCAGAATCTTTATATGTGTATTTTTTCAATTGTTACCCCGGATAAATAAAAAAAGGGAGCCTTAGCTCCCGAAATTAATCATTTCCACCGTTATTATACAGTGCATCAATTTCTTTAGCATATTTTTCCAGCACAACCTTTCTTTTTACTTTAAGAGATGGTGTAAGCTCATCACTTTCAATTGTAAACGGTGCCGGCGCCATAAAAAATTTCTTTATTGTTTCATAGCTGGCAAGACCTGCGGAAAGGCGGTCTATTTCTGCGCGAACGAGCTCCTGAACACCAGGCAGCTTAACAAGTTCACTGAAACCGGAGTAATTTAACCCTTTAGCATCTGCCCATTTTTTCAGCGGATCTTCTGAAGCTACAATTACTGCCGAGCAGAATTTTCTTCTGTCACCGATCATCATGAACTGTTCTATATATTTACTGGTGATCATAATATTTTCAATTGGTTGCGGAGCAATATTTTTACCGCCTGCTGTGACAAGAATGTTCTTTTTACGATCTGTAATCTTCAGGAATCCGTCTTCATCCAGATGGCCGATATCACCTGTATGGAACCAACCGTCATCATCAAGTACCTCTTTTGTATCGGCTTCTTTTTTATAATAACCAACCATAATATTTGGACCTTTTGCAGATATTTCTCCGTCTTCTTCTATTCTTACATCAACACCAGGAGCGGGCTGCCCTACGGTTCCATAACGAAAATCATCGAGTGTATTAACCGAAATTAATGGTGATGTTTCCGTCAGACCATAACCTTCCAGAATCATAATTCCGGCGGCACCGAAAAACTCCGCGATTTCGCCAGATAACGGTGCACCTCCACTGATCATAAAACGGATTTTTCCACCAACACGTTCTGCAAGTTTACTAAAGACAAGTTTGTAGGCAATATTCCTTTTATATTGTAATGTTGCCCCAACCGGTTTCTTATACATAATTTTATTAATGTATTCTCTTCCTACTCCAACAGCCCAATGAAATATTTTTTGTTTAAGACCAGAACCCAACTCAACACTTTCCAAAACACGTGCATACATTTTTTCATAAAGCCTTGGTACAGATGCCATTACTGTTGGCTTTATCTCACCCATGTTTATGGGAACTGTATCAATGCTTTCAGCATAAGCAATTTTTGCTCCACTGTAATAAGCCAGGTAATGTCCGGCCATTCGTTCAAAAACATGACTCAAAGGCAGAAAACTTAAAAAAGTGTCTGTTGGTCCAACAGTAAGGCGTTTTAAGCCTGCTTCAATATTGGAAAGCAGATTTCCATGTGTAAGGATTGCACCTTTCGGTTCACCCGTAGTTCCGGATGTGTAAATCAGAGTAAGCCAGTCATTACGGGTAATTCCGGCGACTGCATTTGAAACATATTTATCATCTTTTTGCAGGAATTCTGTTCCGTCGTCAATTATCGAATTAAAACCTTTCCATGGATCTTTAATATCAGAATTTTTCTCATCGATAATAATAAAAGATTCCAGTGTTTTTACTTTTTTACGGATTTCATCAACTTTCTCAGCCTGAATATCATCCTGGGCAAAAACTGCTTTAGATTCGGAATCGTTTAAAATATACTGCACCTGCTCTTTCAGAAGTGAAGGATATATTGTTACAAGTATGGCGCCTAAACTTACTGTGGCATAATCAACCATTGCCCATTCCAGGCAGTTCGCCGAAACAATAGCAACCTTATCACCCTTTTTTATACCTGATGCAGCCAGTCCGGCAGCAAGTTTTTCAACCTTATCTGTTACTTCGCGAAATGAAACAGATTTCCATTCACCACTTTCCTTATACATGTAGGCAGTGTTGTCAGGGCTTTCATTCCGTTTAGCAAAAAACATTTCCCCAATGCTTTTAAAACTCATATAACCTCCCCAAGCTGGCTGATTGATATATTTATTGTGGGTTCGCGCAGATTACGACGCATTTAAAGAAAAAGTACAGCATTAAATTACAGTTTTTATTTCACTTTGCAAAGAAAAATAAGACTTTTTAGGCCATAAGTTTTCTTTCCGTCAAACGCTGCTTTCTTTTAAGAAATCTTTCCTGCCATTGCGGATCAAATACCTGGTAACCTAATTCATCCTGCAAATCAAAACGTTTTTGTGCAGCGTCAACTACATCCATTGCTTTAGTATAATCCTTTTTAACATGTTCGTAATATTTTGCAGATTCTTCCATGGCTATAAGGCAGAAATCTCCATTACTGAACAGCTTTTCCCAAAGTAGATTTGCATCTTCCCAGCGTTTCTCTTTTTTTAGAGCCATACTTTTCCAGTAATAATACTCTGCAGAGTACTTTATTGACTGCTCATTTTCAAGGAAACTATAATAAGAGAAATTTGAACTTTCAAAGGCCAGTTTAGCCAGGCGGGCAAAATCATTTGTCTCTAATTTTAATTTATGTGGTTCCTGCTCCAGGTGAGCGAGCTTATCAAAAATTAGCGCCAGTGAGATAATATCCTGCAAATTATGCTCAATCATTCGGACTACATCATGAATAACACCTGTATTTATAAAATCGAAATAAGCCTGCGGAATAAAGGCCCCTGGTATATCATCACTGCGCTCTATACCTAGGAGATGTGTCTCAATACTTCCCAGATCACATGAATCCAGAGTATTCTTCCAAATACGACGGCAAAGATGAAGCAAATCAATATGTGCTGATTGTTTAAACAGTGGTTGGATTCTGTTAAGAATAAACCTGTTGCTTAAAAGTGGCATATCATATGATTTACCATTAAATGAAATGATATAGTCAAAACTACTTATCCATTCCTGTAATTTTGAAAACAGAAAGTATTCACGGCCATAATCAGGTAAAAAATATTGTTTGGTAACAACACGATCTTTATCCCACCAGGCAAATCCTATCAAAAAAGCAAATGTACCGGCACCACCGGCAAGTCCGGTTGTTTCGAGATCAAAGAAAACACAACGGGAACGATCAATCGGTTTGGAAAATTCATTTTTTGTAAGAAGCTTCAGTATAACCTGCAGATTATTATATTCAGGAAAGGCATGCTCTTTTTTTATTTTCAGAACCGGGGCATCTTCAAAAAGAATCTCAGCATTAAAACGCTCTTTTAGAGCAGTGAGCGAAGGAGACAGTTTTACAGGTTCTTCTGAAATACCGGCTTGTTGCTTGTAATAGGCTAACTTTTTTGAAAGGTCCATAGAAATATGCTAATTAAGATCTATCATTTCAAGAATACGCAACGAACTTTGTTTTGACAGAAGAGTTCCTTCCAGAGTAGGTCCTGTGCAGGATGGGCAGCCGTTGCTGCAGGGACAGTCTTTAATATGATCACGAACCGCTTTTAATAAAACTTTTTCACGTTTATAAAGCTTTTTACTCAGACCGATTCCACCCTGGTAGCGGTCATACACATAGATGGTTGGTAATTTACTGAAAGGATCACGCACCATTGAAAAGACGGCTATATCAGCTGAATCACACATCACATACAAAGGGACAAGGTTTCGCATAGTATATGCAATCCCTTTTAAACCTTCACTGATAACAGATTCTTTAAAGTAACCATCAACAAAAAAACTATCGGGAAACTGCAGCATCAAAGCATTTGTCTGCATCTCAATCTCTGGCAGATAAACCCTTCCGAAGCCAATGTTTTCATGTGTTCTGAATTTTATTTTTTTGTAACCCGTTGTTGTACGGGCAACGGCAACATCGGCAAAATATTTGGTATAAGCGTGATTACTTTCTTCTTCAAGGACATCCAGAACTTTAACATCAACCTTTGTTATTGCATCAGTATAGTGGTCAGAGTCAACACGGTGTACATATGCTTTAAGCTCTTCCCAATCAAGTTTTTCAACATGATACTGAATGCTGTCATGAATGTAAATAGCATCGTTATGAACCATTTCCTGCGCTGCAAAAAGATCGATTTCACCTATTACTTTATTCTGATTGCTTGTATCAATTATAACCACATTTTCCTGTGTTGTATTACGCAAGCTTACTTCATCAGCCGGATAAATTTCACTCATCCAGAAATATTTATTTTCTGCTTTGCGTAAAACACGTTCATCTACAAGAAAATCCAACAACTGATTTGTTATATGCGGAGCAAAGTTTTCGTCATCCCGGAAAGGAAGTTCAAAAGAAGCGCATTTTAAATGGCTCATCAGGATTGCTAAATTTTCACGGTCAATAAAGGCGCTTTCCGGCGATTTTCCAAAGAAATATTCGGGATGTTCAATTATATACTGATCCAATGGAGCACTGGATGCCACCATAATTGTTAAAGAAACTGTCTGCCGGCGCCCTGCCCGTCCCGCTTGCTGCCATGTGCTGGAAACTGAACCCGGATACCCGGCCATAATAGCAACATCCAATTGCCCGATATCTATACCAAGTTCAAGTGCATTTGTACTAACCACTACCCTGATGGTGCCATTTTTTAATCCTTTTTCTATTTCACGGCGCTGGTTTGGCAAATAACCGCCCCTGTAGCCGCGAATCAATCGTTTTTCTATTTTTAATTCCCTGGCAAGATCATGAAGATAGGTAACCAGCAGTTCAACACGCATACGGCTGCGTGCAAATATAATTATCTGAGCGCCGGTTGGTAAAAGTTTGCGTACTATATTTTTCACTTCACTTACGACGGATCTGCGCAAACCCAATTCTTGATTCACTACCGGTGGATTATAGAACAGGAAGTGTTTTTCTCCTGATGGTGATCCATTGTTATCAATCAAATCAACATCTTCATTAAGGATCTTTTCGGCCAGCTCTTTAGGGTTTTCTATAGTAGCACTTGAACAAATAAATTGTGGTTTGCTGCCATAAAACTCGCACAAACGCTTTAATCTGACAAGCAGGTTTGAGATATGACTGCCAAATACACCTCGATAGGTATGTAATTCATCTAATACAATAAATTTCAGATTTTCAAACAACTTTATCCAGAGAGTATGATGCGGCAAAATACCCTGATGCAGCATATCCGGATTTGTTATCACAATATTGCCGGCAGCTCTTATGGTTCTGCGGATATCCGCCGGTGTATCGCCATCAAACGTGAATGTTTTGGCACCCAGCTTTAGCCTGTCGTTTAAATCCTGAACTTCATTTGTTTGATCCTGTGAAAGCGCTTTCGTCGGGAATAAATACAAAGCACGTGCTTCAGGATTGCTGATAAGATGGTTAAGAACCGGCAAATTATAGGTCATTGTCTTTCCTGATGCAGTCGGGGTTACAACAACTATGTTTTTCCCTTGTTCCACAGCAGCAAATGACTCCGCCTGATGAGTATAAAGCTGTTTTATGCCTTTCGCGATAAGAACATCGGCTATACGATTATCCAGCTTTTCAGGAAAAGGAGCGTATCTGCCTTCACGGGCATCGATAACGGACCATTTTTTCAGGTTTGCCTGAAATTCACTATCACGGGAAAGGTAATCAATTAATTGGGCAAGATTCATTTCATTAACAGTTAAATAAAACCAAAATTAAAATATTATAAATTAGTATACAAGTGTATAAATTTTGTTTTGAACAACATAATTTCGGGCAAAAAAAAAGCCATGATGATTTATCATGGCCTTTTGATGCTTGTCATCCAAATTTATAAAGTTTTCAACGCCTGATCGATGTTATTAACAACTTCGAACAATGCCGGAGTTGAAGATTGTTTAGTCAGGTCCAGCAGATAAAGATCATAATTCCCTGAGCGGTTTGAGTGGAAAAGCACTTTGCTGCCATCCGGGGAGAATACCGGGCAGGCATCGTCCGCGGGATTTGATGTTAGACGCATTTGTGCAGAACCATCACTATTCATCATATAAATTTCAAAGTTGCCATCACGATCTGAAATAAATGTGATTTTATCACCATTGGATGAAATATCGGGAGAGACATCATTGGATTCAGGATTGAATGTTAAACGGCTGATTTTATCTCCTTTAAAGCTGATTTTATAGATTTCAAACTTTCCATCCATATCAGAATCGTAATAAATTGTGCCTTTTTCAGACGTGCTTCCGGGAGCAATACAGGCGCCACCATCATTAACCTGGTTTTTTGTAACACGCAGCTGAAAACGACCATCATTTTCCATGATATAAACTTCGCCCTTCAAATCAAAAAAGTCTACTTCACGAAGATCATCGCGCTCAGAGACAAATGAAATAAATTTTCCATCCTTTGAGTATTTTGGTTTCCAGTCATCTGAACTATTTAATGTAACGTTCATATGACGATCAGTTTCCCGATTGAAAATAAAAATATCCCGGACTTTAAGACTTTCATTTATTTTTCTGTGATCTTCCCTGGTTGAAGTATAAGCTATATTCATCGTTTTCGGATTATAAACCGGTGCTTCTTCATGTGCGGGGGTTTTTGTAAGCTGATTTGTTGTAGAGCTGGAAATTGTATACTCAAATAAATCCCAATTACCATCCTGATCACATTGGTAAACAATTTTATCACCATCCTCCGAAAAACAGCCATATGCTTCATTCGCAGATGTGCCAATTATTTTGGTCACAGCAAATGCATCCACAAACTTTGGCGCGATCCGATCAAGATAATCATTGCCGTCAGAGCCCTGCAATACTTCTTTGTATGCTGTGTATGCACGTTTTTTGTCGCCTGCTTCGTCGGCAATCTGCCCATATAAATATTTAGTTTCAGAATCGTTCGGGTCCAGAGCCAGACCTGATTCAAGTACTTTCATTGCATCAATACTGCGGCCATTATCATGATACAACTGGGCTAACTGGCGGCGATACTCGGGATTGGCAGGATTATCATCGATTTTATCCTGTAAATCTTCAACCTGTTGCTGAATCGACTGATCAGCAAACGCCGGGGTTTCTCCGACGGTACTCTTTGATCCAGAACAAGAAAGCATTAAAAACAGAAAAAAAGCTAAGATAGCTGCAATGAATGATTTAAACATTTTGTCTCCTGTCAGATAAATATCTGCTGTAATTCTTCTGATATTTTAAAACTAACCTTGAATTTGACTAATTCTCTTTTCGGCATCTCGCTTTAGTATCAAATCGATACCCGGGCGTTCAATGATTTCTTTGTACATGCGAATTGCATCTGAAATGCGGCCTAATTTTTCATAAGCCTGACCTGAATAATACAAAGCGCTTGCTTCCCATTGCAGTTTGGTTTTTTTAGATAACAATGGAATTTTTACAAATTCTGCGATAGCGTCTTCATATTGGCCGGCTTTAAGATAAGCTTCACCTATATAAAACTGTATTTCCGGTTCTTTTTCACTATCGGCTTCTAATTTCATACGTTTAAGATATTCTACTGCATTTTGAAATTGATTCAAATTAATAAACGCCTGTGCAATTACCAGTTTTTTATCAAGGCGGTCTTCAGCATCAGGATAATCTTCAACATACTGCCTTGCCAAACCTTGAGCGGCATCCCAGAATCCTGTTAATGAATAGGTTTTAATCAGATTTCCCATAATTTGCTGACTCAGAAAACGATCATTGGATTTTTTTAACGCGTTTTTAAATGTCGATATTGCATTGTCATATTTTTCACTTCGGAAATAAAGTGAACCGAGCGTATTTAACACAGACGGCAGTTTATCCGAATCCGGATATTTATTATAAAACCCTGTCAGTATATCAAAAGCATCTTCATTCTTATTAAGAGTAACATATACAAGGGCAATGTAATATTCAGCATCATCGACACTGCTCGTTTTGCTATAACTGCTTTTTACCGATTTATAGTAACGAATTGCTTTGTCAAAATTCTTATTCATTCTCTGGTATTCACCAAGCTCGAGAGTAAACTTTGCGAAGTATTCATCTGCATCCGGAAACTGTTTTTTATACTCTTTTATATATGTCTCAGATTGAGAAATTGCCCCGGTTTTTATCCTGCAGATTATAAATTTGCCCCGAATATCTTTTAGCTGCTCCGAATCTTTGCTAATGGCTGAAAGTTCTTCATATGCATTGCCTGCTTCTGCATATTCCTGGTTTTTAAAAAGTATATCTCCTTTATACAGCAAAGCACGACTGTAGTGTTCGTTATCTTCCTTTGAAACATTCTTAAAATATTCAAGTGCCAGAATCATTTTGTTTTCCTGGAAATAAAGCTCGGCAAGCTCAAAAGATACAGTACTTTTCAAAGGATTATCAGCAGCAAGGGTAAGAAAATGAATAAAATACTCACGGGCTTTATTTGTTTCATTCAGTCTTTTATAAGCCATCCCCATATATACAAGGTTATTTTTAAGGCTTTCTGAGTCGAACTGAATTGAAAGAACAATATCATTCAAAAACGGATCATTCACTTTATCCTGAAGAACACGAAGAGCATCGTTGTACTGACCTGCTTTTAAATATAATTCACCCAGCTTACTGTCAACGTTTTTCGCCGGATCTGCGTAATAGTACCTATCGAGCAGCATCGTGTTTAGCTGCGCAGCTTCTTTATACATCTGTTTGTCTTCATAGTATTGTGCTACTTCATGAAGTGCATGCACCGCTTCCGGTGCATTAGGATAATCCAGGGCAATACTTTTAAACAGGTCTATTGCATTTTCCGGTTCCTGCTCTCGTATTAATTTTGCATATCCATAAAGGTAAGACGGATAGTCTTTTGAAGACTTGTGGTTTTTAATCAGTTCCTGGAAGTAATTTTTTGAAACGTCTTCCAAACCCGGTTCAAAAGCCAGATCATGTGCCAATGCAGACAACCAATCTTCCCTGAAAGTACTGTTTTTATATTTTTCTAAAAGAGTTTCAATATATTTTTTTTGTTTTTGCACAGATAAGGTGTCGACAGAAATACCGGTTTGAACCATCAGCCAGGATGCTTCATCCGGTGTAGAACAGGTTTTTATATTTTCAACAGCTGCCTGAAAATTTTCTGATGCTTTACGGAAAAGCTGCATCATTTCAGCTTGGCCTTTATTTTTCTTATTGGCGAGTTTAACAAGCGTTTTGCCAAGATATAAGTAGCCGTCGCCTTTATGCGCCTGATCGACTGTTATCGCTTCTTCAAACTGAACTCTTGCGGCATCATAATCTTTAAGATCAGAGAAATAGACTTTTCCTAAAAGAAGGGGTATCTCCGTTTTCGATTTATCATGAGACAGACTCCCGATAATCGCTGCCAGGCGGCGTAAAGCAACGGTCTGATCGACCAGGTAATAATCCTTCAATTCCTGATAAGCGGCTTCAGCCTGATTGTAATATTTGCTCGCACTGTATTGAGTCATTATCAGTTCAAAATAATAAGCACTTTCCTGATATTCACCCAGGTTCTTATATGCTCTGGCAACACCATATATAAAATCATCAGCATATTCGGTTGTGCCTGCAGTATTAATGAATGGCTTTATCTCGCGGACAATATCACGCCAACTGGACATTTGCTGATAAATCATATTGAGATAAAACGCCAGGGTATACCTTTCACTCTCAGAAGTTGTCTTTTTAAGCCGTTGCTGTATAAGAGATAGTGACGATTTATAGTCCCCTGATTTCTGCAGCCAGTCCAAGTAAATAGTGAGTATTTTAAATTCTAAGCTGCTGGTTCTATTCTCAGGCTTAAATATGCCATCCAATAAAGCATTTGCCTGTTTTTGCAAGCCTTGTTGTTTCTGACAAATTGCCTTTTTTAAAGTTAAAATAAGTCTCAGTGAATCATTTTCGGCCGTTTTAATTTTTAAATATTCTTTCTCAGCAAGCGCAAACTTCTTGTTTAAAAAATTCGCATCCCCTTTAAGTATAATAAGATCTGTGCTTAGTTTTTCCGGGAGATCTGCAGATTCTGCCTTATTCAAAAATTCCAGCGATCTGGAATAACTGCCGTTAATCAGACTGATTTTTCCAAGATAGAATGAAGCTAATGCATTATATTCTGTCCGGGGGTATTTTTCAGTTACTTTAAGAAACAACTTTTCAGCGGCATTAGAATACCCCTGGTTAAAGTTAATAAGCGCATTGGTATATATTGCCTGTGCCAGCTCCGATTCATCCTTGCTGTTCTGAATAACTTTCTCCAGATATAACTTGGATTGTTCAGTATTCTCTAAACTATTGTAAACCCGGGCCAGTTCGATCATTGCTTTAAAATAGACAGAACTCTCAGGATAAGCATCAAGGATTGCATTAAGCACGCTTTTAGCTTTTTGCATATCTCCGCTTCGCGCATAGTTAATTCCCGCCCTGTATAGTGCATTTGCTGCAAAGACATCATTCGGATATAGTGTTTTCAGGGTTTCAAAAGATTTAGCCGCTTCAGCAAAACTTTCCAGTTTCTCATAACATTCTCCGGTTTTAAACCAGCTTTCCGCAGCGCGTGTGCTCTTGGGAAATTCCAACGCCAGCGACTGAAATTCGATGCGGGCATTTTTGTATTGTTCTATTGTGAATAAAGACATTCCTGCATAAAACTTTGCTTCATCCACATTCTGGCTGTTGGGATAGGTGTTATAATACTTAATAAACTGTTGAGCTGCCAGGTCATAGAATTTTTGATTGTACAGTTTAAGAGCGTAAGAAAACTCATTGCTGTCATCCTGAAACTGCGCGAATACCGGGATGGACAAAATAAATAAGAGCAGAATGCTGAATAATTTATGGTAGTTGTTCATATATTTTCACCAGTTATTAAAATATCCTTCTACTCTTCTAAAGGTGTAAGGTTTGCATATTCTTTCATTAATTTTTTTGTAATACCTTCGTCTGTAAATTCCACAGTGATTTTCATTTTATCACCATGGCCTTCAAGATTACGTATTTGTCCCCTGCCGAACGTTGCATGATAAACATTTTGTCCGATTTTAAAGATGTCGTCAACGCTCTGGTCTTCATTATTGCTATCGATGTAAGAATTGACTTTGCTTCGGTGCCGTCGTTTACGTGTTGTTTTTGATGCCGGCATAACATAACTACTGGATGAAATATTCATCAATTCCTGCGGTATTTCATCAATAAACAATGAAGGCATTGTTTGCTGATTCTGATTATATTTGCGTCTGGATTGTGCATAACTAAGGTATAATTTTTCTTCAGCACGGGTCATGCCCACATACAGCAGGCGTCTTTCTTCTTCCAGTTCATTCAGGTTGGCTGAATTACGCTGCAACGGTAACAATCCCATTTCCAGGCCGGAAATAAACACCACCGGAAATTCCAATCCTTTTGCAGCGTGAAGCGTCATCAGTGTAATTGCATTCGAATCGGAGTTCCAAGTATCAACATCGGTCATAAGACTCACTTCTTCAAGAAAAGCTGAAAGCGAGTCATCCCGTTTGTTCCTTTGACGATCTTCGGTAAATTCTTCTATACTGCGGAATAATTCCCGGATATTAGCAACCCTGCTCTCACTTTCATACTGGTCATATTCTGTTTGATAGTGATGTAATATTCCTGTCTCTGAAGCTAATGTGGATGTCAGTTCTACTGCAGAAAGGTCGCTGCTCAAACTGATAAAATTTTTGATCAGATTATAAAAATCAACTACCCGGCCGCTCATAGCCGGAGATATTGATGCAATTTCGTTAACCCGTCCCATTGCTTCAAACAGGTTTATCTGCTCCATTTCAGCATATTTTTCAATTTTTCCGACGGTTGTATCACCTACACCACGTAACGGGAAATTGACGATACGTTTTAAAGAAATGCTGTCAGATTGATTTACGATAAGTTTTAAATATGCCAGGATATCCTTTATTTCCTTGCGTTCATAAAATTTAACCCCGCCCACAATGTTATAAGAAATGGCATGTTTGCGCATTTGATCTTCAATGATACGGCTTTGTGCGTTTGTGCGGTATAAAACAGCTATATCCTGAAAACTGCGTTTGTTAGTAAATACTTCATCATGTATTTTTTCACGGATTCTCTCTGCTTCAGCAAGATCCGTTTTCGTTACCTGAACATCAATTCTGGATCCGGATGTATTACGTGTCCATAAATTTTTACCGATCCGTTCCGTATTGTGTTTAACGACTGAGTTTGCTGCTTCAAGTATATATTTATTGGATCTGTAATTTTCTTCAAGCTTGAAAATTGCAGCATTTTTAAAATCATTTTTAAAATTAAGGATATTATTTATGTCAGCACCACGCCAGCCGTAAATCGCCTGATCTTCATCTCCAACAACGCATAAATTCTGGTGTTTTTTTACAATTTCACGAATAAAAAGATACTGAGCTTTATTTGTATCCTGATATTCATCAACCAGTACATATTGAAATTTATCACTATACTTTTTAAGTATATCCGGATTTTTTTGAAATAATTCTATTGGCTTAAGAAGAAGATCATCAAAATCCAACGCATTATTTTCTTTAAGAAATCGCTGGTATGAGAGATAAATAGAAGGAAGATACTCATCCAATCCTTCTCTTTTCATATCGTATAGATCTTCCGGAAATAGAAACTGATTTTTAACTTTGGAAAGCCGGTTCTGAATCATCTTCGGAGTATACAACTGCTGAGGAACGGTTAGAGTGCTGATAACCTTTTTTATGGCCCGTACCTGGTCATCAACATCATAGATACTGAAATTTTTACTGTAACCCATGTGTTCTGCTTCAGAGCGCATTATGCGCGCGGACACACTATGAAAAGTACCAATCCATAATCCCAGAATATTTTCACCAATCATTTTTTCCACGCGTTCTTTCATTTCGCGGGCAGCTTTATTTGTAAATGTTAAGGCAAGGATTTTTGATGGTTGAATTTTTTTTTCTTTTACCAGGTAGGCTATCCGGGATGTAAGTGTGCGCGTTTTTCCACTTCCTGCACCGGCAAGTATTAAAACCGGTCCATCTGTCTGTAAAACGGCCTTTTTTTGTTCAGGATTTAATCCGGAAA
The DNA here is from genome assembly GCA_020635035.1 of Calditrichia bacterium. Lineage (GTDB taxonomy): Bacteria > Calditrichota > Calditrichia > Calditrichales > J004 > JACKAO01. Next base: position 317,262 of record JACKAO010000001.1, on the reverse strand, counting down.
AATCGAATGACATGTATTAATTTCCTTTTAATCTGCGTTCACGCGCTACTTTTCTGCGTACCTTATCAAACTCTTCTTTTGCTTTTAAATGCTCTTTTAGCGATGTTGAAAAAGCATGGCTCCCATCACCGACTGCTACCATATACAAGTATTTTGTTGAATCAGGAAAAATTGTCGCCATAATAGAAGCTTTTCCCGGATTGTTAATAGGTCCCGGCGGTAGTCCATAATATTTATATGTGTTATAGGGCGAATCTACTTCCAAATCTCTATTAAGCAACCTTCTTGGCGGTCCTGCTATTGCATATTGGATAGTTGGATCTGCCTGTAATCTCATTCTTTTCTTTAGCCTGTTATAATACAGGGAAGCGATTATAGGTCGTTCCGCATCTATTAATGCTTCACCTTCTACAATTGAAGCAAGGGTTAAAATCTCATGAACTGTCATGTTCATTTCTGATATTCTCTGCTGAACTGTATCATTCTCAAAGATCTGAACCGTTTTATCAACCAGATATTTTATTATTCTTTCAGGTTTTTCATTCTTGCTAAAAAAATAGGTATTGGGTAGCAAATAACCTTCAAGACTCAATACGTTTAATCCTAAATCTTTTATAAACTGCCGGTTATAACACAAGTCTAAAAAGATTGTATCTGAAAGATTGTATTTGGAACTTATTTCCCGGGCATACTGTTCTATATCCCACCCTTCCAGAAATGTAATAGATTTAGTACTTATTTTTGCAGTAGACAGGTATTTAACGACATTATAATCATTTAAACCCGCAGGCACTTCAAAATACCCGGCACGCATCTTTGTTTCGTATCCCAGGGATTTTGCCCAGAACACAAACAGATCCTTGTCATCTATCAATTGTTTGGCATATAGTGAATCAGCTATTTGAGTTAAGGCCGCCCCGCGCGGAATTTCTATTTCAATTGTCAGTTTGGGATTCTCTAATATCTCTTTTGGATTTGAAAAATAATCCAAAATTTCAAGCAACACGATTGGAATAAGAAATATTATCAGCAAGCTGGCTTTTTGTTTACCGCTTAACCTGTCTGCAACGGGTGTATGTTTCATTTCTTTTCAGTAATTGTTGTTTCCCGTTCCAATCTTCTCGATTCATCTATTATTCGTTCAAACAATCTGCGAATTGCATCATTTCCTAATGGACCCGGATTTATTTTTTCAACATGCCCGATCACTTCTTCTTCCCGTGCCGGGACATAAACAGGTAAATTATATTCTCTTTTAATATGCCCGATTTTTGTAGCAGCTATGGCTCTTTTATTCAATAAGTTTACAAGCATTTCATCTATGTCGTCAATCTCGATACGAAATTTGCTTATTCTTTGATTAAGTAGTTCAATATCCTTCAATTTGAAAACACCTTTTGAATAAAATCCCTGGCAAATTTTAGAGCTTCAAATTTGTCGCTTGCCGGTTCCATTGTTTTTATAAGTGCTGAACCAATTATAAAGCCGTCTGTGTAGGGCGCTAACCGGTTTAACTGTTCCCGTTCGCTTAAGCCAAATCCTATGGCAATGGGCTTTGAACTCAAGGACCGGATTCTGTTGAGAAAATCGTAGGTCGTTTGATCAATGTAGTCAGTTTTACGTATGCCCGTAACCCCTGTAACAGATACGCAATATATGAAACCACGGCTATTTGATGCAATATTTTCAAGACGGTCCGAAGGGGTTGTCGGTGCAGCAAGCATAATCAAATCAAGACCCGCATCATCAAATGCCTTTTTTACAAGAGCAATCTCATCTAGTGGAAGATCCGGTATAATTATACCGCTGACACCTGCTTTAAGACACCCTGCAATAAACGAATCGATACCAAATGAAAGTATGGGGTTGATGTAGGTCATTAAGACTATTGCCACATCTGTTTGCTCTTTTATTTCTGTTACAAGATTTAATATTTTTTCAATATTAATATTTTTCTTCAGAGCTTCAAATGATGACTTCTGAATTACAGGACCATCGGCAAGCGGATCGCTGAAAGGAACACCGATTTCAATTATCTGGACATTGTTTTCTGCCAGCATTACAGCCAGGGGCACAGTCAGTCCGGAAAAGGGATATTCCGGGGTGATATAAGCTATATTTACTTTTAAACCGGATTTCTTTCTTTCTTCAAAGATTGCTTTTATTTTAGACATCATTTCTCTCCAGGAACTTTCTAACCGAGGATAAATCCTTATCACCACGTCCACTAAGATTGATTACAACAATATCATCTTTTTTGAATTTTGCTGCATTTTCAATCACATAAGAAATGGCATGTGCTGTTTCAAGTGCCGGGATAATTCCTTCTTTTTGAGATAATAACTTTAGTGCTTTTACGGCACTCACATCATCTGCGGTTTGGTATTCAACGCGTTTGAGTGTATTAAGAAAGCTATGCTCGGGGCCAACCCCGGGATAATCGAGACCGGCGGAAATTGAATGTGTCGGGGTGATTTGCCCTTCACTGCTTTGCAATAATGTCATTTTTGAACCATGCAGAACGCCTGTCCTGCCTTTGGTAATCGATGCGGCATGCTGATCTGTCTCTGTACCTAATCCGGCAGCTTCAACACCAATTAATCGAACATCTTTATCTTCAATAAACGGATAGAATATACCGATAGCATTACTGCCGCCCCCTACACAGGCAACTATTACATCCGGCAATCTGGAAAATCTGGTTAACGCCTGTTGACGTAATTCATCTCCAATTATGCGTTGAAAATCACGAACAATCATGGGATATGGATGGGGACCGACAACACTTCCAATTATGTAGTGAGTGTCTTGTACATTGCTAACCCAGTCTCTGATAGCTTCATTGGTGGCGTCTTTTAATGTTTGTGTGCCTGAAGTAACCGATCGTACTTCTGTTCCAAGGAGCTCCATGCGAAAAACGTTTGGCAACTGCCTATCGATATCTTCTGCACCCATGTATACAACACACTCCATACCAAAACGTGCGGCAACAGTAGCAGTTGCTACACCATGCTGACCTGCTCCGGTTTCTGCAATAATCCGCTTTTTTCCCATGTGACGCGCTAAAAGAATTTGCCCCAAAGCATTATTAATTTTGTGAGCTCCCGTATGATTAAGATCTTCACGTTTAAAATATATCTTTGGACCATCCAGAAACTCAGTGAGAAACTCAGCATAATACAGCGGTGTTGGCCTTCCAACGTAATTTGCAAGCAGGCCACTTATAGTGTTTTTGAATTCATCGGTGTGAACAATTGTTTTATATGCATTTTCCAGCTCATTCAACGCAGGAATAATTGTTTCAGGGACGAAACGACCGCCAAAATCGCCAAAATAACCATGCTCATCCGGATATGTTTTATAATATTCAGATAGATTCACTTAATTTAACCTTATCAATAAATTGTTTAATTTTTTCAATACTTTTTTTACCATATTCTAGCTCAACCCCGCTGCTTACATCCACAGCGATTGGCTTTGCGATCTTTATGGCATCCAGGACATTCTCAGGATTTAACCCACCGGCAAGAATGAACGGTGTATTTTGTATTTCCTTTACAAGCTCCTGCCATGGAAATGTTTGTCCCGTTCCACCTGGATTTGAACTGCTGCCGCTATCAATTAAAACCGAGAAATCCTGCCAATCATCCAGTCTTACGTGTTTTAACTCTGAAAAATTGAAAGCTCGTATAACAGGCATTAATAAAGACCGGGCATATTTTACAGATTCATTGCCATGCAATTGAACATGGGTCAAGCCAACTGATTTTGCAATATGTCCTACATTTTCTTTTGATTCATTAACAAATACACCCACTTTGGCAATAAAAGGATTCAAAGAGTTAATGATATATTTTGCATTTTCTGGGGAAATGTACCTTTTGCTTTTTTGATAAAAAATAAAACCAACTGCATCTGCACCAAGATTTTGAGCTGCAACCGCATCATCCAAATTAGTAATCCCGCAAATTTTAATTCGTATCATTTCCAAAAAGCTCATTATAAACAGCCGAGATGTCTGTGTTTTTCATGAATGCTTCTCCGATAAGAACAGCATCAAAACCGGCTTGTTTTATTTGATTTATATCCGCATTAGTATGAATACCGCTTTCTGCGACTTTAATAATGTTTGCAGGAATAGAATCCACCAATTCAATACCTGTGTGAATATTTACTTCAAATGTGTTAAGATCGCGGTTGTTAATCCCCACAATTTCAGCTCCGCAATCAAGTGCCAGACTGATTTCATCTTTTGTATGAGTTTCAACCAAAACATCCAGGCCAAAAGAACTTGCTCGTTTAAATAAGGCTTTCAGCATTTTGGTGTCCAGCATTGCAACAATTAGAAGCACAATATCTGCCCCCATAAGGTAAGATTCTTCAATCTGCTTTTCATCAATCATAAAATCTTTGCGTAAAACAGGTTTATTCATGTTTTTTTTTACGCTTTGGAGATATTCAGGTGAACCCTGAAAAAAAGATTGATCAGTAAGTACAGATATTGCCTGAGCATTAAGTTCTTTATAATCTTGTATGATTGTATTTATGTTAAAGTTTTTACGGATAACTCCACGTGAAGGAGATGCTTTTTTTATTTCTGCAATTAAAGATAAGCCATCATTAGATTGAACCGAAGATTTAAAGCTGTTAAGATCAAAAATACGTTCTTTGTATACTGTTAAATCGATTGACTTAACTTCTTCACTTTTAACCTGATATATTTCCTTTAACTTGTTATGCATGCGTTTTCTCTGCCAGTGCCGTTAATTTCTGCATAGCCTTTCCACTGGATACAGATTCATATGCAAGTTCAATCCCATCGAGCATATTTTCCACTTTACCACTCACCATTATTGATGCAGCGGCATTTAAAACAGCAACATCCAGGCAGGCGCCGCTTTTGCCCTTTAATATATCCAAAATAATTGTTTTATTAGTTTCACAATCGGGACTTTGAATTTCTGCTATCGAACGCAATTTAATCCCAAAATTTTCCGGATTGATTTTATAGGTATTAACAGTTCCGTTTTTCAATTCACTTATAGTTGTTTCTGTTGTTATAGATATTTCATCCAGTCCATCATTTCCATGAACCACCAACACATGTTCGGCACCAAGCTCTTTCATTACATTTGCCATAATCTCAGTGAGCTCTTTATCAAATACGCCGATAACCTGCCTTCTTGTTTTTGCCGGATTTGTTAAGGGGCCTAAAACATTAAAAATTGTGCGTATACCCATTTCGCGCCGTGGCCCAATTGCATATTTCATTGCTTTGTGATAAACAGGTGCAAAAAGAAAAGCCAACCCTATCTCATTGAAAACTTTTACAAATTTTGATACATCAATATCGATATTTACACCAAGACTTTTTAAAATATCTGCACTTCCGCATTTACTTGATACGGATCTGTTACCGTGCTTTGCAATTTTCACACCTGCTCCGGCTGCAATTATTGCTGCAGTCGTTGATATATTAAATGTATGCAGGTTATCACCACCCGTACCACATGTATCAACAACATTTTCAGCAGAAATATCAAATCTCTCTGCTTTTGCCGCCATAGCTTTTGCCGCTCCGCTTATTTCAGCTACCGTTTCCCCTTTTAACCGCAAAGCTGTCAGAAAACAGGCAATTTGTGCATCTGTTGCTTCACCTTCCATAATGCTGTTGATAACATCATGTGTTTCTTCAAGAGACAGATTGTGTCTGCTGACTAAACGGTTAATTGCATCTTTAATATTCATAAACTCATTTCTGTAATGTGATTAAATAATTTTCAACAATTTTCTCAATAGCCGGATCAGATTTAATTGATTGAAAAATTTCAATAAATTCGGCGTTTATTTTAAATCGGTCACCCGATTTGTGCAAACTTATATGTAAAATTTTCTCCCCATCAAACAAACCGCCAAAAACGACAGGCTTAGATTCTGTATTAAAGATCGGAACTGCTTGATGCGCCAGTAAAATCATGTCGTATTCTTTTAACAGATTTATTTTATCTGAGTAGTCTTTCTCCGTCCCATGAAAAAGCAATACTCTGAATGCATCCTTATTGAAGTTTTTTAAATCATGATTGTCATCAAACAGGATATTATCTGGTTTCAAATCATTTTTTATTAGCCCGGGTTGTAAATAACTTGTAAAAGCTATTTTATTGAGCCCATAGTTAAAGATCCTGTATTTAACAAGATTTAAACCTTTCACAGAATAGTTGCCTGCCACAAAATATAAACTGCTTTCTAATAGCTGATTTATTAAAAACTCCGAGCCATCAACAAATTCCTGTTCAGCAATTGTCCAAATATCCGGCTGAATAATCTTGTAGGCATCCGCAACAGCAATATTCAGCTGCTTATATGGATAGGAGTTAAAGGCATCTCCACCATCAATAAAAACGACATTTTTGTATCTGTTTCGGTAATCATTAACAACGGTGGATATTTTTGACAAACCACCCAATGGCGGATCACCACATTCACAGCTTTCAATTGCACCATTTAGATTGGATATATACAGTATGTGAAAGTCTTCAACCGGAGAAGTCTTTTCATTGTTGCTGCAGCTAAGCAGAAAAATATTTAAGAATAAAAATAGTATTAAAAAGCGCATCTTAAGAATAAAACGCGTTAAGTGGTCATTTTTGAATTATTTGATCTCTTCTTTGGCCGACTGAGATATATTTTACAGGAATTTCAAGAGATTCTTCTATAAATGCGATATATTCTTTGGTTTCGTCCGGTAAGTCACTAAAAGATGTGCACGTATCCACCGGCCTGTTCCAACCTTTAAATGTTTTATATACAGGTTCTACAGCAGAAAAAATATTTTCATCAGCCGGGATCCATTCCAATTCTTCGTGTTTATATTTGTATGAAGTACATACTTTTATTGTATCAAATCCGCTGAGAACATCTAACTTGGTCAGTGCTATATTTGTAAGTCCGTTTACCTGCGCAGAGTATCGTGCAGCAACCATATCAAGCCAGCCACAGCGTCTTGGTCTCCCAGTGGTAGCCCCATATTCATGTCCGCACTTCCTAAGATCTTCACCTATCTGATCATCCAATTCGGTAGGAAAAGGACCATTTCCAACACGAGTTAAGTATGCTTTTAATACACCAGTTATTTCAGATTTTACCGGAGCTATTCCAGAGCCGATAAACGCGCCGCCTGCAACAGGATGTGATGAGGTTACATATGGGAAAGAGCCATAATCGATATCAAGCAGTGCGCCTTGCGCACCTTCGACGAGAATGGGTTTATCCTCCTTTTGGTAAGAATGGATCAGTGAGAGCGTTTCTTTGATATAGGGCTTAAGTTTTGAAGCATATTCTTTTGCAAAATCCAGAGTTTTTTCAAGACTTTCAGGTTCGGCATTATAGAATTTCTCCAAAACAAAATTTTTAAATTTCAGATTATCTTCAATTTTAATTTTTAGTGAGTCCAAATTTAACAAATCGATTGCCCGGATTCCATGTCGGCCATATTTATCTGCATAGGCCGGACCTATACCACGACCTGTGGTACCTATCGATTTTTTCCCTTTACTCGATTCAGATTGGGCATCAAGTTTCTTGTGATATGGGAAAATAATATGTGTCCTGGGAGAAATAAATAATCTATCAGTATAATTGATGCCGGCTTTAGATAAAATGTCCAATTCTTCAATAAATGCTTGTGGGTCCAGTACAACACCACCACCAATAATACATTGAACATTCTCACGCAGAATACCACTCGGAATCAAATGAAGCACATATTTTTTGTCTCCAACATAAACAGTATGACCGGCATTTGCCCCACCCTGGTAACGGATAACAAGGTCCATCTTCTCACTAAGAACATCTATGATTTTACCTTTGCCTTCATCACCCCATTGGGCACCAATCACAATTTGTACGGGCATCTGATTCCTCAAAAAAAAACTCCGGCTATTGACCGGAGTTAGTTAAAAGATTTTGTTTTATTATAACGCCTGAACAGCTGCTTCCACATCACTTTCAATATCAAAGACGCTGATCAGCTTTGTTATTTTTAACAAATTTTCTATTCGCTCTGAAACATTGGCAAGTATCATTCTTCCGCCATTGTTTTTAAGTGTGGTAATTGCACCAATTAAAATACCCAGTCCCGAACTGTTCATCCATTCTACATTTTGCAGATCAATAACAATTTTTATCTTTCCTGAATCAATCAGATTGTTAATTTGCTCATTAATCTGTCCTGCTTCCGGACCACCCATAATTTTACCGGATAAGGATATTACTACAACACCGTCACGTTCTGATACCTGAGTATTCATATAAAAATCCCGTGTTTAGGCTTTTTTTGTTCTCCAGTCAATTACAATCGGGCTGGCAACAAATATTGAAGAATATGTACCAATTCCAATACCAATAATCAAGGCAAGTGCAAAAGTTTTCAATACTTCACCACCGAAGAAAAACAGCACGATCACTACCATTAATGTAGTTCCGGAAGTTATAATTGTACGTGATAAAGTCTGATTGATACTGTTATTTACAATTCCAGAAATATCACTAATATTTTTACTGGCTGCCTTAAGATTTTCACGAATACGGTCAAAAACAACGATTGTGTCATTAAGTGAATAACCGACAATTGTAAGGACCGCCGCAATAATTGGTGAAGATATTTCGATATCAAATATTGAAAAAATCCCCAATGTTATGATTATATCGTGTAGCAAAGCCGCAATAGCTCCCACCGAAAACTTAAATTCAAATCGCCACATAACATAAATAAGAATTAAAATCATTGACCAAAAAATTGCAAGAAGTGCATCAACAATCAGTTCTTTACCAATTTTAGGGCCAACTATTTCATTGCGTCTTTCTTCAAAAGGGTTATCAGGCATAGCCTGGTGAATTCCGCTTTCAATCAGATAAGATAACGAATCTCTGGTCTGTGAAACACCTATCCTGATAGATACTTCTGTTGGGCTGCCGAAATGTTTAATTTCAGCATCAGTGAAACCACTTTTGCTTAATAATGCTCTAACATCTTCAATGGCAACCGGTTTTTCAAATTTCAGATGAACAAGTGACCCGCCAGTAAAATCAATATTATATTTAGGGCCGCCGTGAATAATAAGGGAAATAATCGAAGCAATAATAAGAATAGAACTTACTATATATCCTGTCTTTCGCTTACTAATAAATTGAAAGTTTGCATTTTTAAATATTTGCATTTAACGATAAACTCCTATTCCGAATCCAGATTAGATACTAAGTTTCTTAACGGTTCTTCTTTCCATGTAAAGATTAAAAATTACACGGGTAATAATAATTGCAGTAAACATACTGGCTACAATACCAATCATTAAAGTTACTGCAAATCCTTTAATTGGCCCGGAACCGTAAGTATATAAAACAAGGCCGGCTATAAAGGTTGTAACGTTTGCATCAAGAATTGTAGAGAATGCTTTGCCATATCCCTGATCAAGAGAAGCTCTAACTGTTTTTCCCCGATCAATTTCTTCACGAATACGCTCAAAGATAAGCACATTGGCATCAACCGCCATACCAATTGTCAGAATAATCCCGGCAATCCCCGGAAGGGTCAGTGTAGCACCAAGTGAAGCCATGATTGCCATTATAAATACTATATTGAGTACTAAGGCAAGATCGGCCACAAGTCCTGAAAAATGGTAATAAAGAATCATAAAAATCATTACAAGAATTAAACCTAACATTGCTGAATAGCTACCTGCTATAATGGAATCCATACCAAGTGAAGGCCCAACTGTTCTTTCTTCAATTATAGAGACGGGAGCGGGTAAAGCACCAGCTTTAAGTACAATACTTAAATCACGGGCATCATCAAAAGTATCAATACCTGTAATACGGGCACGGCCATTCGCAATTTTTGTTTGCAGAGTTGGTGCAAGATAAACACGATTATCCAAAATTATGGCAAGACGTTTATTTATATTTGCCCCGGTCACCCTCGCAAATGTCTTTGCACCATCATCATTCAATGTTAGTGATACTTCAAATTTTCCAACATTTGCCGGATCATTTGGACTACCTGCCTGCGGACTTGTATCAATAATAGTTTCACCCGATAATTCCTGTTTTTTATTAACCAAATAAACAGGTATATACTGGTCATTAGCTTCTTTCTTCGATCCCCACAAGAACTCTGCACTACCTGCTTCTTCCGCAATAATTTTCTTTATATCAGGCAGTTCAATAATATCTTTAAATTTTTCTTCTTTGTCAGCAGGAACCAGAATGGTGTTATCATTAGGTGCTTTAAAAAATAAATTCTCTTCAAAAGGAGATTCTTCTGAACTAGCAACGGCAGATGAATCGCCGGCTGTTGCAGGTTTATCCTTATCCTGAACACCAAAAAGTTCTTCTAAAGCTGTTGAAGAAGATGTATCAGAATCAACGGATTTTTCTTCTGTTGTGTCCTTAGGACTGATCCGTGCCTGAATATATTTATTTATTTTATCTGCAACCTGATTGGTCGTCACATCATCTTTAAGAAGCTTGAACTCCAGCAAAGCTGTTTGTCCAACAATTTTGCGTACACGGCCAGGATCGTTAACACCTGCAAGTTCAAGAATAATACGTCTTCCACCTTGTTTCTGGATGGTCGGTTCTGTAACACCAAATTGGTCAATACGATTTCTTAAAATTTCCAGAGAGCGGTCAACAGCTTCTTCTGTCTGCTTGCGCAGGTAAGCAACCACATCTGCTTCAGTACGTCGTTCAGCGCTGCTGTAATATCTTTCCAGCAGCATGTTACGTTTAGCCAGTTCTTCCTGGAAAATTGTTATAAAATCTTCATCTGTACGGTTAACAATATCCGTAGCGTCCTTAAGCGCTTCTACAAACTCCGGGTTTTTGTTCTTGGCGAGTTTATTCATTAATTCACGAATATCCACTTCAAGCACAACATGCATGCCACCCTGCAGGTCAAGACCAAGGGTAACAGCTTTTGACTTTAAATCGATAAGCTCATCAGGATTTTGCATTTGCAATTCCTGTTCTTCATCTTCACTCATCATGCTTAATTTTACAGTTGGATATAATAGATAAACGGAAAGAATAATCGCAGCAAAAATAAAAACAATGCGCATTGTCATGTTTGACTTCATTAAAATCTACTTCCTCCGAGGGTTTATTACGTGAGTTAGAAATCCTGTTGTTAAAAAGTTCAACAAAAGCCTTTAAATTTAGATGTACCCCTTTACAAAGTCAAACAATTTTTAGGCTTTTAACATTGCTCTGAAATCATCTTCGTTAATTATGTTAATACCCAGTTTTTCTGCTTTTTCAAGCTTTGAACCGGCTTTTTCTCCCGCAAGTACATAATTGGTTTTTGCAGATACAGACGACGATGTCTTACCTCCATATTCTTCAATAAGAGCGCTGGCTTCTTCCCTTGTCATCGAAGGCAGTGCCCCGGTAAGAACAAAAGTTAATCCATCAAACTTTCCTCCGGATGAACGCTGATTTTTTTCTTCGACTGTCAGTCCATACTCTGTCAATCGCTTGACAATAATAAGATTTGCTGAGTTTTCAAAAAAGTCTACCACACTTTGCGCCATTTTTCCACCAATACCGTCTATAGAAGCTATTTCTTCCATTGAAGAATTTTGAAGAGCATTTAATGATCCAAAATGTTTGCTAAGCAGTTTTGCTGCAGTAGTCCCGATATAAGGTATTCCAAGTGCAAAAATGAGCCGGCTTAGTGGCTGATTTTTACTTTCCTTGAGACCATTAATCAGATTTTCAGCACTTTTATCTCCCATACGTTCAAGCGCTGCAATATCTTCTTTTTTAAGTATATACAGATCAGCAACATTTTTTATAAGGCCCTTTTCAACAAGAATATCAACCATCGCAGTACCCATTCCACCTATGTCCATCGCTCCGCGTGCAGCAAAATGCTCAATTCGCCGGCTTACCTGTTCCGGGCAATCAAAGTTAAAACAGCGTAACGCAGCTTCACCTTCAATCCGTTTTAGGGTTGTTCCACAGGCGGGGCAATATTCCGGTATAGCAAGTTCCCTGCTTTCACTGTTTCGCTTTTCAACGACCACTTCAACAACTTTTGGAATGATATCACCCCCTTTTTCAACAAAAACCAAATCACCGACACGAATATCTTTCCTTTTTATTTCATCTACATTATGTAAGGTGGCTCTCGACACTGTTGTTCCGGCCAGAACAACGGGTTGTAATTCAGCAACAGGTGTTACAATACCCGTTCTGCCAACCTGCCAGGTCACGTCTCTTATAATCGTTTCAGCTTTTAATGCTTTAAATTTATAGGCGATCGCCCAGCGCGGACTTTTTGCTGTGCTGCCCAGCTCCAATTGCTGGGCAATGGAATTAACTTTAACAACAATTCCATCAATATCATAAGGAAGCGTTGCCCTTTTAGACTCCCAGAGATTTACATATGCGATTACTTCTTCAATTGCAGCGCATTTCTTTAAATGTGGATTAACAGGAAATCCGGCTTCCTTTAAATGCAGAAGATTCTCGTAATGAAAACTGTTCGTATTTTCATTATTAGCATGCAGGGAATAAACAAATATTTGAAGTCCACGTGCTGCTACAACTGACGCATCCTGAATTTTCAAAGTACCGGCAGCAACATTCCTTGGATTCATGTAAAGCTCTTCGCCCTGCTCTTCCCTTTCCTTATTTATCTGATCGAATTTTCGCCTGGGTAGATAGACTTCTCCACGCACTTCGAACTCATTGGCCAGCACGCTTGTCTTGCGAATCTTCAATGGAATAGAACGGATTGTACGTAAATTAGGTGTAATATCGTCGCCCTGGGTTCCATCGCCGCGGGTTGCTCCCCGAATAAATAAGCCATCCCGGTACAATAAACTTATTGCCAGCCCGTCTATCTTTAATTCAGCGATGTATTCGATTGTTACTGTTTCTCCAAGGATATTTCGGATTCGCTTATCAAAGTCCCTGAACTCTTCTTCATTATAAGTATTTGCCAGGGAAAGCATTGGGAAACGATGCGCAACAGTAGGAAATTCTTTTGTGGGTTCGCCGGATACACGCTGAGTCGGGGAATCTTCCGAGATAAACTCAGGGTGTTTTTTTTCCAGCTCCAGCAGTTCTTTCATCAAATGATCATAATCATAATCTGATATATCCGGCTGTGCTAAAACATAATACTTATAATCATGATCATTAATTTCATTTCGCAGTTGATTAATTCTGTTTTTGATATCCATCATACACTCTCTCCCAGTCAATCTTTTTTAATTTATTCTGATGCTATTTTATCTGCAAAAACTTTATTTGAAATCATAGATGTGCCTATAAAAACCATTTATCAAACTATCTGTTATGAATAAGAATCTTTGGAAATATTGCCCGCTTTTGGTTATACTAAGAAGCTATGAATCAAAGAATAAAGAAATTCCTTAAATTATTGTTTTTTTTGAATATTATATTCTTTTCAAGTGGTTGTACGGATCTTTTTTCCACACGTGAAGATAAGGTAGAAAAACCTGATCCTGGATCAGCATCCGGGATTTTTGAAGCTGCCACTAGCCCTGAAATTGTTCTTAATAATTTATCCAGGTCATTGGAACAGAAAAATGTTTCTAAGTATATGGAAAATTTTGCTGACCCGACGGATTTTCCTTTGAAACCCTTTCGTTTTGTCGGCGACGCAAATTACCAGGATCAGCTGGCTCAGGAATGGACATACACAGACGAACAAAATTATTTTAATAATGTTGTTTTTAATTCATTCGGGAAAAGCCCTTCTATACGTTTTACATATGTTGATTCATTGCCAAATACAACACCGATTAATCTTTTAGCATTTGATGATTCGGTTGAAACAGATTTTTTTAAGTATCAATTAATTGTCGAAGCTTCGGATACAACTCTTGTTTTTAATGGTTTATCAAAGTTTAAAATGTTCAGATCCAGGGAAACGGCCCGTGAGATATGGTACATTTACAATTGGTCTGACAGATCTTTGGAAAACGAACAATTAAAAACATGGACCTATTTAAAAATTCAGAATCGATAACATTTAACCGTTGATTTTAAATGAGTTTTATAAATTCCGGCAATTTAAGAATAAAGCACTTTTACAATGGTGCATTTGTCATTCTGCTGATAAGTTTCTGTTACGGTTTTTATAGCTGCAATCCATTTGCCCCTGAACTCTCAGATGAAGAAGGCAGCGCATCATTAATACTAACTGAGCAGAAAACACCACAGGAAGTCATGACAAATTTTGCCTTTGCCTATAATTTTAAGGATTCGTTAGTGTATAGTGATTTGATTGATACAACATTCTTGTTTATCTCAAAAAATTTTGCAACGAATCCTGTAACGGACATTACCTGGGGCAGAGATACTGATCTGCGCACAACTGCAAGTCTTTTCCGGCATTTCCAGACTTTAAACCTTGTGTGGGGGGGAACTGTTTTTGAAGATTATCTTAACGATGACAGCAGCGAAGTGGAACTTAAACAAATATTTCAACTAACATTAAATGGCGGTAATGAATTTCCCACTTTAAATGGTGAAGCTTTATTTATTCTAAAAAAAAACAATTTTGACATTTGGAAAATTACACGCTGGGAAGACAGAGCGACTTTTTAAAAATTAGAGGAGGCTTTAATGCGACGTATTGCTTTGGATATTGATCCTGTTGCTTTTATGCGAAATACTTTACAGACGAACGAACCGGATCCGGTCAGCGCTATTGTTATGGCCGAATTAGGAGGAGCTGAATCTATTGTATGCTACTTAAGGGATGACCAGTCTACAGTGAAAGAACGTGACGTAAAATTGTTAAAGGAAATTGTGAAAACCCATCTCACTGTGCGTTGTAATCTAACAGAAGAGATTATCAGAAAATTAATCGCTCTTAAGGTTGATATGATCACATTTGTAGCACCCGGTGAATTAAAAAGTCTTGAACCCAAGCCTATAGCTTTGCAAAACTACTCAGCTCAATTACAAAACTACATTGCCGAACTGCGTTCGAACGGGATATTATCTTCGGCATTGATCAGTCCTGAAATAAATGAAGTGAAAGCAGCAGGTAAGCTGGAGTTTGATTATATCGAACTTGATGCAACATCATTATCCGAAGCAGAGGATTTGCATAGTGAAGTTGATGCGATTGAAAACATTGCCAGCCTTACCCTGGCAGCAAGTAAACTGGGCTTAGGAGTTAACATCTCCGGCGGAATCGGATATGACAATATCCGTGAAATCGCAGGAATTGAGTATCTCGAAGATATTGTTGTAGGCAAGCCAATTCTTACAAAGTCTGTTTATATTGGCTTTGAACAGGCGCTCAGAGATCTCCAGGCATTAATCGCGTAATTGAAATTGAAGCGGATTAGATTTATATGAAATTTATATCAATATTATTAATTATTTTTGCCTTAAATATATATTCGGATGCAGGTATCTATAAAGCAAATTGGGGCAATACAGATCAAACTTCATCTGCCAAACAGATTGATCTTTACAGGCTGGCAAGCTGGCAAATTAACGGATCCGAATCAATTAATAGTAAAACCCTGCCCTTTTATTCTGATACAGAAGACACTCTTGTTTTTTTTACCGAATTTGAAGCCAGGATTGATTCTAGCACTCCGCCTGCATTCTTTTCCGGAAATGGTTTTAATGGATCTGCAGAAATAACAATTAACAATAATTTAATCGGCAAACTCAGAAATGACAGCGCACCTTTTTCAATTAAAATCCCGGATGGTCTTCTAAAGCAGGGCAAGAACAGCATTCGTATTAACATAAAGCGCTATACCGATCTTGCAGATGGCTATCCGCAATTTGCACAACTTTTTAATGAACCCTATGAGATTGGAATAAGCAGGCCTTTTTATATCAGTTTTATGCCTGAAAAATTAATAACAAACTGGGGATACAGCCTCCGGCAGAGCAATAATGATAACATTGTAAACCTTCATTTTAAAACCAACCGTGATCTTATCAATTTACTTCCCCGAAAAGATGCATTAAATATTGAAAGTAAAGTAATAAATTCTTCTGGCAAAATACTTGAGTCAAGGCTTTTTGATTATACTCCGGACAAAGAAATTAATAATGAATTTTCCATTTCTGATAATGACCTTTGGACGACATCAAATCCGGAAAATTTAAAGCTTGTTTTTAGCGTTAAGCGATTTGGTCAAGTCTTGTACAGTGATACAGTCAGAACTGGTTTCCGATCCGCAGAAATGTTAAAAAACAGGATGTGGATCAATGGAAAGGACCTGAATATTTATGGCATAAATTATTATGAAAACCTGATTCTGAAAGCAGGAAGTACTTTTTTAAGCGATATTCAGCTGCACCTTTCTGCTATAAAAAAGAAAGGATTTAACGCAGTCCGATTTGTTTCGCATATACCTGATGAAAAATTTTTATCAACTGCCGATACGCTTGGTTTGATGGTTTTTGTTGATCTGCCGGTTAAGCGTTTTCCTGAAGCATTGTTCAAGCAGGATTACTTGCTGGAAAATCTGAAAACAACAGTTTCAGCAACCATAGAACGATTCGCCAAACACCCTTCTTTTACCGCACTTGGTCTGGGGCAGGAAATTTATCTTTCACCATCAACACAGAAGTTTTATTTTATTCTGAATGGATTTACTCCAAGACCTGTTCCGATTCTCACCTATCTATCCCCTGTTCCGGCTAAAAGTCAGACAATTGAGACAGCTACCGATTTTTACATGCTGGATTTGTACGAGTCTATTAATGCCAAAAAAGGCTTGATTGAAAACTTTAATGCCCCTTTTCTGCTAAACGGCAAAACAGGATTTACGAAGCAGGAAAGTTACCTGGCTTCATCCCGTGATAATTTCGGAATGGAACGCAGATTGCTGTTAAAAAATGAAGTGACATCAACTTTATCTGTTTTTAATATGCAGGGCGGTTTTATAGACAGCTTTATGGATTGGATTGCACAAAGCCCGACACACCAGACTATAAACAATGCTAATCCATTCCTGATAAGTAATGGATTGTACGATTCCACATTTACAGAATATGCCTGGACATCTGAGTTTGAAAACAATATCTGGACATATAATGATGTTGAAGTATTAAAGCCAATCAAAAAAGACAAATCAACGAATGTATTTTCCATTACCATGTTCTTCGGTTCTCTGGTTTTTCTTTTCTTTTATAGAAGATATCCCCGTTTTAGTGAGAATTACAGGCGTTCTCTCAAACATCCTTATGGTTTTTATGTAGATATGCGGGAACGGCGCATCATTCCGGTTTTTAATTCTTTTATGGTTGGTGTTCATAACTCGCTTATTTTAGCTACTTTCACAGGATCTTTCATTTATTTTTGGAATGATTCATTTCTCGCTGAAGAAATTTTCCGGCTGCTTTTACCCGATCCTGCTATCTTTGAAGCATTTCTAAAAATAAACCACTCAACATTCCTGATCATAGTTGTTCTTTTTGTTCTGAATTTCCTGCACCCGATAACAATCGGATTACTGTTGAAATTCTTTGGATTGATAACCCGGCGCAATGTCCGTCTCAGGCAGGCGCTGGCTATCGGGTTGTGGTCCGGCTCTCCATTTGTATTTATGTTGCCACTAAGTCTTGCAGCTTATCACCTGCTGTTAAATGACCAGTTTGTAATACAAATTCTTATTATTTTTGGCTTGATTGTCATTTGGGTACATTTCAGACTTATTAATGGGATTCGCGTTCTGACACTTGCAAAATTCAGGACAATTTTTGTGTTATTATTCTTGTTCTATATACTGCCTTTGGTTATTTTCGGTCTCTTTTTCAGTCCGCAGGCACTGTGGTCGGATTATTTAATTACTCTGCTAAATTCTCACTCTATATTTTAACTGGAACATGTATTTATCAAAACTAGAAATTTTAGGCTTCAAATCGTTTGCCCAAAAAATAAAACTTAATTTTAACGACGGATTAACCTGTATCATCGGACCAAATGGCTCCGGTAAGTCAAATATTGTGGACGCCATTCGCTGGGTACTTGGCGAACAGCGCGTCTCATCTTTGCGCAGTGACAAAATGGAAAATGTTATTTTTAACGGAACTAAACTGCGTAAACCTATGGGGATGTCCGAAGTTTCGATGACTATTGAGAACAATAAAAAAATTCTTGATAGTGAATATGACGAAATTGTTATTTCGCGCAGGCTTTACCGCTCAGGTGAAAGCCAATATCTGATCAATAAAGTACCGGTCCGCTTAAAGGATGTTGTAAATCTTTTCATGGACACAGGGATGGGTGCCAACTCATACTCCGTGATTGAACTTAAAATGGTCGAAAGTATCCTGAGTGAAAACAAACAGGAACGTCGGCAGCTCTTTGAAGAAGCGGCGGGAGTTGTAAAATACAAAACTCGCAGAAAATCTGCTCTTCGCAAGCTTGAATCCACTCAGCATGATCTTGAACGCATCAATGATATCATTATTGAAGTCGATAAAACGGTATCATCACTGGGGCGCCAGGTTTCCAAGGCAAGACGCTATTTGGATCTCACCGAGCAGTTAAAGAAAAGTGATATTGATCTTGCTGTTTTTCGTTATCATAAATTAAAAGATCAGATAAACCCGCTGGAACAGGAATTATTAGAAACAAGCAAAGAAAAAGAAGAAAGTCATCATCAGATTACTCTTGAAGAAGCAATTCTTGAAGATTACAACCGGCAGCTCGTCAAATATGAGCAACAACTCCAGGTTATCAATAAAGATCTGTATGATAAAGACAATGTTATTCGTCAGCTCAATCAGGAAGATGCTATTGCAGACGCTAAAATTGAAGAAATGAAAAAGAACCGTGAACGTTATACAGTTGAGATTGAAGAATTTTCCAAAAAAATCAACCTGTTTAAAGATGAGATCGTTTCCTATGAGAGTGAACTGACAGACCTAAACCAGGATTCTGATAATTTACAGACTGAGTTTAACCGCGTTTCTAAAGAGCGGGATGAAGAATCTGCGATGATTAATGCAGAGAAAGCAGAAATAGACAAGCTTAATTCACAATTCCGGGAACAGTTGCAAAAGGTTACTCAGCAAAAAGAACAGCTTCAGCAAAAAGAATACCGGATCAATTTTAACAAAGAACAAATTGAAAAAATAAAAACTATCAATACAGACCAATCCGATGAAATAGCAAACCTTGAACAGCAGATAAAATCGTCGGAAGAGAAGAAATCCAATTCGGAAGAACAACTATTCATTGCTGAAAAAAGTATTGAAGATTTAAAGCTTGAAGCCATCGATCATCAGGACGCGGTTAATAAAAAGCAGACTGAATATAACAATGTTTTAAGTGACCTGGAACGAATAAAATCACGTGAGAATTTTTTCCAGAATATAATAAGTAACTACGAAGGTCATTCAAAAAGCACACAATTTGTCATGTCTAAAAAAACGCAGTTTCCAGGTGTTTTTGGGCCAATTGCCGATTTGATCGAAGCAGATGAAAAAGATGCTTTTCTTGTAGAATCCATTTTAAAAGAATCCATTAATTATATTGTTGTGGACCAGGTAGCAACAGCGCGCAGTCTTATCAATCAGATTAAGAACGAAAATTTAGGACGAATCACCTGTATTCCTTTAGATCGTGTTAATGATATAAAACGCCCCCAGGCTCCTTCTGACAATGATTTAAACTTTCTCATCAATCGTCTTAAAAGCAGCAGCCAGGTGGAACATCTGCTCAATATCCTGCTTGGTGACGTTGTTGTAGTTGAGTCTTTGGACAAAGCTTTAACTTTATCAGAAAAACACCCGTCACTGCGTTTTATTTCTGCTGAAGGTGAAATGGTTAATTTTAATCGTGAAATTAGCGGCGGAAAAACGGATAAGAAAGATACTGCAATAGTAGGTAGAAAAAACAAACTTAAAGAGTTGAAAAGTGAGCGGGAAAAACTGGAAACAGTTATTGAAACTCTTAAAGATGAAATTGCAGAATTACAATTAAAGATTGAACAAAACAGAAACAGGCAAAAAGATGCGCGGGATCAGTTTGATTCTTTTCAGAAAGAATTCTACAGTATTGATAACACGATAAAGCAGCTTAACTACCAGCTTTCTACACGGCATAAGCAAATTGAAGCAGCAGGAATACAATCCGGACAACTTGAAGAACAAATCGCTCAAACCCAGAGCGAAATGGATGCATTAAAAAAAGAAATTGATTTTCAGCAGCAAGAATTAAATGCCCTGGAAAGAGAGACCATAAGCCGGACAAACTCTTTTGAAACCAAAAACGAGCAATTTCAGATTCTCCTTGAAGAATATCAATCCATACAGTTAAAACTGAGTAATGCCCGTAACCAGGTTCAAAATCGTCAAAATGATTTAAATCGACATAAAACGAATATTACAGAGCTGGAAAACAGCATCCGGAGAAGAACGGAAGAGATCGAAACAATTCGCCAATCTTTGATCAATTTCGACAATGACATAGCCGACCGTAAAACCAAACGCGAACAGATATGGGTGGAGCGGGATGAAAAAGATAAAGAAAGAGAGCTTGTTGAAACCGAATTTCAGGAATTAAAAGACAAACGCCATAAACTGGAAAATCAAATCCGTGAGTTCCGCAGAAAACATGACAACTCTCTGGAAAAATCAAAAAAACTTGAGATAAAAATCAGCGAATACAATTACCGTTCGGAATCAATTCGTACCTATGCATCAAAAGAATACGGCACGGATGTGGATGCCCATCTCCCGAATGAAAATCTTGATGAAAATGAAACCGAAGAATTAATCGATTCGTTAAAAAACAGAATAAAGAATTTAGGACCGGTAAACCCGCTGGCTGTATCTGAACATGAAAAAGAAAGTGAACGACTGGAATTTTTAACAACACAGCGCAATGATCTTTTAAAGGCAGAAGAATCTTTGCTCGAGACAATCGATAAAATTAACAAAACAGCGCGTGATCAATTCCAGAATACTTTCACGGAAATTAAAAACAATTTTGAAAAAGTCTTTGGTTCGTTTTTTCCTAATGGGCGAGGTACATTATTGATGGATGAATCGAAAGATCCTCTGGAAGCAGACATTGAAATTGAAGTAACAACAAAAGGCCGGGGATTACAAACATTGTCATTACTTTCAGGGGGCGAGAAAACTCTTACAGCGATTTCGTTATTGTTTTCAATTTATCTTGTAAAGCCCAGCCCTTTCTGTATATTAGACGAGGTTGATGCACCTTTAGATGATGTGAATATCGGTCGTTTTACAGAAGCACTAAAAGGATTCTCGAACAATACACAGTTTATTGTAGTTACACATAATAAACGTACCATGGAAGCAGCTCAAACCATGTATGGTGTTACGATGGAAGAAGAAGGCGTTTCCAAAATCGTTTCAGTTCAATTCAATTAAAAGACCTAAAATGAAAAGAATTATTTTTGTTCTGTTATTACCATTAATGCTGAAAGCTCAATTAGCATTTTTCCCCCTAAGCGCTGATTATTCGGTTTTTCAAATGAACGACTCTCTGGCTTATGTTGAATTTTATACATCTTTTTTCCAGAGCAATCTTACCTATCAGGACGTTGATGATACATTGCGTGCGTCGTTTGAAATTTCTATTTCTGTGAATTACAATGGCAAGGAAGTTAATTCAGCAACACATAAATTTACAAATACCCTGCTGGATAGTTCTGAAATCACGCGCTATAATCAGTTCAGCGATATCTTTAAGATGGCACTGCCCTTTAGGCGTTATAATGTTAAAATCACGCTTACAGATCTAATTTCGAAGAATAACGGCGAATTTTTACTTGATATAAATGTACCCGGCCCACAGGATGGCTTTTATCTTTCCGATTTAGAATTAGCATCTGCTATCCAAAAATCAGCTTCTGATACAAAATTTACCAAGAATAATCTTGAAGTTATCCCGCATCCGCGGCGAACATATGATATTTTGCAGCCGATGCTTTATTATTATGTTGAGTTGAATAATCTTTCTCATGAAGCAGGTGCATTAAATACTTTTGATGTGTCATTTTCAGTTACCACGGAAGAAGGTGATACAATTAAAACAGGTCCTGTTCGATCAAAAAATGTAGCAGCCCACACACAAGCAGAAATAGGTGCATTTAATGCTATGTCTTTGCCGGTTGGTATGTATTATCTTAACATACATGCAAAGGATAATGCCACGGCCGGAACAAGTAATTCTCGTAAAAAATTCTATGTATACAAACCACAAAAGAAAACTGATTCCGACCTGAATAATCTTCCCGATATTGACCCGGTATACAATACCATGACTTTTGATGAACTGCAAAATGAGTTCAATATGGCGCGCTATCTTGCTTCTAATGAAGAAGAAAATATATTTTCACAAATGGATAGTAGTGCTGCCTTGGGAAAATTTTTAACATCCTTCTGGCGTTCCCGTGATCAACAAAACAAAACAGCGTTTGGACAGTTCAGAAGGAATTATCTTGATCTTGCAAACCTGGCCACACAACAATATAGTACTTCAATGACCCCTGGATGGAAAACCGATCGTGGAAGAATATTGTTAATGTATGGCCGTCCAAGTGAGATTGAACGTTTTGCAAACACAATTGATACTAAACCTTATGTTATCTGGACATATTATGATCTTGAAGGCGGGGCCGATTTTATTTTTGCAGACAGGACGGGATTTGGACAGTTTGAACTAATTCATTCATCATATCACAAAGAATTAAACAATCCACAGTGGTATGATTTAATTTCGAACAGTACATCTACTAATAATGGATTTAGATAGGATTGCTGAATCTAATTATCAGCGTTGTTGTTTTTTTGATAGGTCCAGCGTTTCTTATTTCTGAAATCTTCACCCCAGCGCATTTTTTTATTCAGCGTTTTAAAGAAATCCTGAGATTTAACTTTTACAAACCCAACAGTTTCAGCGCTTTTTCTGAGTATAAAACTTGTTCCGCTTGGGAACTTTCCCTGAGTATCACCATCACTTAGTAAACTAAAAGAATCGTTTTCTGTCCATACACGTACCTGAATTTCGCTCTCATCAGGAATAACCATTGGCCGGTTTGTAAGAGAATGCGGACATATCGGATTTAACAGAATAACTTTACTGTGTGGTGAAACAATCGGGCCCCCGGCTGACAAAGAATACCCGGTAGATCCTGTGGGTGTAGAGATAATCAGGCCGTCTGCAATATATGAATTCAGGGATTTGCCATCTATCTTTATGTCTATTTGTATAACTCGAGAAAATCCGGCTTTATCAATTACTACATCGTTCAGCGCAATTATTTTCTTTTTATTACTGTTTATACCATTTTCAGGGGTACATTCTATTAATGTTCTTTCATCAAGGAAATAGTTACTATTTAGAAAATTCTCAATATGCGAAGTCACGCTCTCCGCAGGTGTATCAGCAAGAAAACCAAGACCACCAAGGTTAACACCCATTATTTTTTTATTAGAAGCCTGGTGCATTTTTGTAACGGTTCTTAGCAATGTTCCATCGCCGCCCAGTGTTATGATAAGATCTGATTTTTTTAAAAGATTCTTTTCAGATTCTACAATCAAATTTTCAAAAGAATTTGCGGTATAAGTGGAATTGTACGTGCAGATATAGAATTTTGCTTTCTTAACTATTCTTCCGGCAAAACGATCAATTTTAGTAATAAGTGTGCTTACGTTGTCTTTTCGCGGATTTACAATTATGCCAATTTGCATTAAACATCCTGAAAAGAAGAATTATTCAAATTCTTCAAGTTTAATATCACCAGTTGAATCCTGGCTTACTTTCTTAATCTTTTGTTCAGCCTGATTAAGCTTCCCGAGACATAATTTAATAAGCTCATTACCTTCTTCAAAAACTTTTATACTCTCGTCTAGGTCTACTTTGCCGGACTCTAGTTTTTCAACAATAGATTCAAGTTTATTTAAGGCATCTTCAAATTTAATTTCTTTTTTCATATAATTTTACTATTCCGTTAATCTACAATACTTTTAACTTTTCCTGTATATACTTTAGTTTCCAGTATATCACCTTTTTTTAGGTCTGAAGCATCATAGACAATTTTATTGCTCTTAAAAGTAATACTATATCCGCGTGACAATATTGTTTCGGGATTAAGGTTATTCAACTGCTTTTTTAACTGGTTAATTTTTTCTTTGTTCTTACTAATTAACCCTTCACTTGTAAGGCTTAGCCTGTAGGCTAAATCATCAACCCGTTGTATATTTTGTCTAATTATATCCGCAGATCTTCGTAATCCATAGCTATTTTTGATACTAAGGATTCTTTGCTTTTTATACTCAAGATAACTGTTTAGTGCATAAATAATTCTTGAGTTTAAACTGTTGAATGTATTTGCCACATCTTCAATAGCAGGAACGATCATCTCTGCTGCTGCAGAAGGTGTGGGGGCACGAAGATCCGCAACAAAATCGGAAATAGTAAAATCAATCTCATGTCCAACTGCCGAAACAACCGGAATTTGCGACATAAAAATTGCACGGGCAACGATTTCTTCATTAAAAGCCCACAGATCTTCTAAAGATCCCCCCCCACGACCAACGATTATTACATCAATGAAAGGTGTTTCATTTGCAAGTTTTAAGGCATTTGCAATTTCATCAGCAGCACCAATGCCTTGTACTTTTACAGGATAGATGTATATGTTTAAATAGGGAGCACGTCTTTTTAAAACCTGCAGGATGTCTTGAACTGCAGCACCGGTTGGGCTTGTTATTACTGCAACACTCTGGGGGAACAATGGAGGCGGTTTTTTATTTTCTTCCGCAAAAAGACCTTCCTGATAAAGTTTCTTTTTCAGAATTTCAAATTCAGCCTGTAGCTTTCCAGTTCCGGCTGGTTGAATTTGAATGATATCAATTTGATAACGCCCTGTTTTCTCATAAACCCTAATATTTCCCAATGCGCGGATTTGAAGACCATCTTCTAATGGAAAATCTGAAAATTGAGCTCGTGATTTCCACATGACTGCGGAAATCTGGGCATCGCTGTCTTTTAGAGAAAAATAAAGATGGCCTGAATAATGCTCTTTAAAGTTGGATACTTCTCCTTCAACCCATAATGTTGGCAGACTCTGTTCGAGTAACATTTTTATGGTTTGTGTAATTTCACTTACACTATAAATTTTTTTATCCATTTGGAATAAAAGGAGTTCCCCCGGATACTGTTATAAATGAAAAAAGGTTCATCCGAAAATGAACCTTATTTTTTCTTCTTATGTCTATTCTTTCTAAGGCGCTTTTTCCTTTTATGAGTAGCCATTTTAGCGCGTTTTCTTTTCTTACCACTTGGCATAGAATATTATCTCCATATTACAATTAAAGTTTGTTTTTTAGTTGATCTAAGAATTTTTGAGCTGTTTGTGCCTGCGGAGTATTTTGATTTGTAGAAATCAGCTTTTGCCACTGATCAATTGCAGACGATGAATCTCCTTTACTAAAATATACAATCCCGATATTGTATAAACCTTGCGGATGCACAGGATTTACTTTTAAAGCTGCCTTCATATATTTCAGAGCTGAATCAGGATTACTTGTATTAAAGAAAGAAACACCAAGGTCAATGAGTACATTAGGATCACTCGAGTTTTTCTTTAATGCAGTTTTATAGTGTGAAATTGCCTGTTCAAACCTGCCTATATCAAAATAGTTATTTGCCATTTGAATATTTAATTCATAATTCTCAGGGTCTTGATCCAAAGCAGCCTTAGCCTTCTGCACACTCTCCATCATCTGCATTGCCTGTGGAGATTGCTGTGCCACCTGTCCTGGATTCTGATTTAATTTAGAAGACACCTTTTCCTGAAATGCTTTGCGGTTGCTATCCAGAACCAGAAAAATGGTAATAAATGAAAAACCCAAAGCTAAAACCAGAATAAAATAAGAATTGCTTTTTTTAACTGGAGCTGGATCTTTCTTTTTACCAGTGCTTTTAGGTTTTTTTATTTCAGGTAATTTTTCACCGCACTGTGAACAAAATCTGGCATTTTCCGGATTTTCAGTATTACATGAAGGACACTTTTTCAAACTCATTCAGTACTTAGTTTTTTGTTTAACAAAAGATAATTATTTTAGCACTTTTGCTATATAAAATCAATTTTATATTTCACTAATTCGATGAAACTTTGAGTTGTTCACCGGGTCGGATTGTAGAACTGTTTTTGTTGTTAATACGTTTAATATCTGCTATGGAAAGTCCAAATTTAAGTGAGATATCCCAAAGTGTATCTCCTGGCCGAACCGTGTAATATTCCCCGGAAGATACATCTGCTTTAACAATTGATTGTTTTGATGGGTTTGAACTGACAACAGATTTTTCTTTTGGGACAAAGATTATTAGTTTTTGATTTGGATAAATATGTTGTCCGTAGCGTAAACCGTTCCAACTTCTTATTTTGCTGGCCCTTGTATTAAAAAGTTCTGCAATTCCACCAAGTGTATCACCTTTTTTAACGATATAGTCTGTCGACTTATATTCAACAGGATTCTCTTTTGCTTTAACTGGCTTACTATAATTCTTTCTGCTAACTGGGCGATCACTTACATTTGATGCATATGCCTGTGCAGCATTCTGTGGAACAGGGATCAATAGGTTTTGCCCTGCTCTGATGAAATTACTTTTCAGGTTGTTTGTGGACTTTAATACTGCAATGCTGGTATGATATTTTTGAGCAATTGCAGAAAGGCTTTCACCAGATTTTATGTGATGACGCACCCAAGAACGTTTCTCAGAATCCGGTATATTTGCGTATGCTTTCTTAAATTTTTCCTTTGTATTCTTTGGAAGATATATCGTAAAGTTATCTACTCCCGGAGGTGTTACCCATTTTAATATTGCTGGATTAATTTCTTTAATAAAAGCATAGGAAGTATCCACGCTTTTGGCAATCACATTTAAATCAATGGATTCAGAAATCTGTACAGTATCTACTTCAATGGCAGGTTGTTTATCAACATAAAAACCGAACTTCTTTGGATTTTTTGCTATTATTGTTGCAGCAAGGAATGTTGGCACATAGTTACGTGTTTGTCTAGGCAATCGTCTTAATTGCCAAAAGTCATTTGTATTATAGCGACGCATATTATTTTTAACCCGTTTTGGATTACAATTATATCCGGCGAGGGCCAAGTACCATTCTTCGTCGAAATGTTCATACAAATCTTTAAGATGGCTCGCAGCTGCTTCTGTTGCTTTGATATAATCACGTCGTTCATCAAACCACCAGTTATGACGCAATCCGTAGTGCTGACCTGTTGCTGAAATAAACTGCCACATTCCAACGGCACGAGCATATGAGCGTGCAGATGGGTTAAACCCACTTTCAATCATTGCCAGATAAATCAACTCTTCAGGAAGATCATGTTTTTTAAATATCTCTTTAACGATGTTTTCATATTTACCGCTACGTTCAAGCCAAATAGAAAACACAGGACGGCCTTTTGTTTGAAAATACTTTATTGCTGCCCTTACCTTTTGGTTTAGAGTAATCGGGAATCCGCTACTTGTATCAACAACAGTTTCATCTCCGAATAAAATTGAATCCGGAAAAAGTTCTTCTTCAAAGTTTGTTATGTCTTCACGAATTTCTTCTGCTTCAGTTATTTCCTGCTGGTTTTCATATATCTGTTCATAGTCATTGTTCATTTGCTGTAACACAGAATCATATTCTGACCAGCGTAACAAGGTTGATTGTTCCTGGAGATTAAATCTTGCCAACGTTTCAAAAGCATATTCATAGGTCAATTCTGCACCAAGTGTATCGCCATTATTTAATTGATGATGTGCCTGATCAACTAGATTAAAAAGGGAATCAAGTCGCATTGTCGCCTGACCGGATAACCAGAAATCTTCTGGCATATTAAGTGAATCATCAACTGTTTCGTTTAAAACCACATCTTTTTGAATAGCCTGGCATGAAATAGCCACACATGCTGCAAACGCTGTTTTTAATATATTTTTAATCATAATTTCTGCTTGTCTTTATGCGTTCCACAAGATTAGTGGTTGATTTTCCGCTTATTACCGGAATTGTAACAACTTTTCCACCATAACTTTCGACAAATTCTCTGCCAACAATCTGGTCCAGCTGATAATCTCCACCTTTTATTAAATAGTCGGGTTTCACTTTATATAACAAATTAATCGGGGTATCTTCTGAAAAAATGCAAACAATGTCAACAGCTTCCAACCGTGAAAGAATAAACGCTCTGTCATTCTCTGATACATACGGTCTTTTATCACCTTTAAGCCGGCGCACAGATGCATCCGAATTTAATCCAAGTACCAATATGTCCGCCTTTTCTTTTGCTTTTTCCAGATATTCAACATGACCCCTGTGTAAAATATCGAAACATCCATTTGTGAAAGCTATCTTCTTACTCTTTTCTTTTAAATCGGCAATTAGCTCTTCAATTTTATCAAAAGTAGCTATGATGTTCATATTCGGTCCTGTCAGGCTCTGTTTAGAAGTGCATCTTTACTTATCGGAATGATTCCAACTTCTTCAACAACAATACCTGCTGCAATATTGGCAATATATGCAGCTTCTTTTTTACTGGCGCCTGCAATACATGCAGCCGTCATAGTGCTGATAACAGTGTCACCGGCTCCCGAAACATCAGAAACATTTCTGGCTTGCGTTGGGATATGCGTAACATCGTCATTTCCTTCAAATAATGACATTCCCCTGGAGCCTCGTGTTAATAAAACGCTTTCTGCTCTTAAACTTTCCTTTAAAGAAAAACCTGCTTCTATTATTTTTTGATCATTATCAAGATGCCGTGCAAGCGCTCTTTCGGTTTCCTTAATGTTCGGCTTAAAAATATTCACATTTTTATATTTCATAAAATTTACAAATTTTGGATCAACACTTACTGGAATATCATTAAGACTACTTTGTTGTATCGTAAATTCTATAATATTCTCGGTTAATACACCCTTATTATAATCTTCAATAATAACAGCATCTGCGTTTTTAATGAAAAATTCTATCTTCTTCATAAGAGCTTTTTCTTCGGCAATATCTGCATATGTAAGTATTTCTTTATCAACACGTGCAATGTGTTGATTATCGCCAATAATGCGTGTTTTAACAGTTGTCGGACGTATGTCAGACTGCACAAGACCAGCTGTTTCCATATCTTCATTTTGCAATAAAATATCAAGGTTTTCAGCCATCCTGTCTTTACCGATCAGTCCAATTAAAATCGGTTCGCAACCGAGCGTTTTAACATTAAGCGCCACATTAGCCGCTCCCCCAAAACGAAGAATCTCTTCAGAGATTTCAACGATTGGAACCGGTGCTTCCGGAGATATACGATGCACTTTGCCGGATAAATATTCATCAATCATGATGTCGCCAACAATTAGGATTTTTTTCCCGTTGAAACGCTCAATGATATCGGAAATTCGATTTTTGTCAGGTCGGTTTATCATAAAATTATTCAGCTGGCAGGTGTATTACAAATTCAGAACCCTTTCCCGGTTCTGAATTTATGTCCATTTTAAAATTATATTTTTGTATTAACAGATTCACAAGGAAAAGATCAATACCAACCCCTCTAGGTTCTTTAGCATTAACTGTCACGTCTGCCGGATGGGGTTTCCCAGAGTAAAACGGCTCGAATATCCTTTCGATTACTTTTTCCGACATACCGACACCGCTGTCTTTTACTGAAAAGATTGAACCGTTCTCGGCGTTCTTAGTAATGATTTCCAGATCTCTTTTTTCCATTTTATACATAGCATCTATCGCATTTTTTATTAAAGCAGAAACAATCAAAGCATATTCACTATATATTGCTGTAATTTTTTTTAAATTTTTATCCAACTCCAAACTAACATGCACATTATGTTTAAAATAAAGATTGGCTTCCAGAATTTTAAGTTCATTTTCAATCAAATCATTTAATGAAAATGCGACTGGATGTTCATTCAGGTTGTTTTTACTTTTTGTCCCAACTTCCTGAACCAGTTCGTTAACCCGCTCAACCTGGCGGATAATCATACCAATTTCCTGGAGATCGGGGTATTTAATATTTAAAAGTTCTGCGTTTCCCTGAATTATTGATATGGGAGTATTTAAATTATGCAGCATGCCAGAAGTGAGTCTGCCAATCTCTGAGAATCTTTTTTCACGGATTAACAATTCACCGAGTTTATAATATGTATTGTCAGAATTACTAATCATCAGGCGGCAGTAATAAGTTTTTCAAGAAATCTTTTAAAAGAATCTGCAATAAATTCAAAAATTGTGAATGCTAACAGATTAATTACGCCGATATAATACAAAACTTTTGTGATTCTATCGAGCGTAACATTCTCGAATAATGGAAGGATAATAATCAAGACAAAACAAATTCCAACAATCCAGCTCATAACACGCAGTATTTTCTTGTACAAAGCTTCTGTTGCTTCCGAAAATTCTGTTTGTTCTTCTGTTTTGTTAAGGTCGTTATTTTTTAAAGGCTTATTCTTTTGTTTTTTAGCCATTTTGATATCCTGTTATTTTTGGAGTATTAAAAAAGGTTAACTTCTGTTTAATATTTCAAGTATGTCTTCTTCAATCGTTTTAACAGGGTGTTCAGTTATCCTGCCTATTTCGACTGTATCATTCAGAAAAATAAATGTAGGGACACGTTTAATTTGGTATTTTTCAGTTAGTGCATTGTCAAGTTTTTTATGCCGGTCAACTGCCCAAATCTGCAGATGAAGATTATCTGTATTTGCTATGGATTTCAGAAATCTAGGCACATTTCGTCTGCTGTCACCGCACCATGTACCAAGAAAAACCTGTACATTTAAATTCCCTTTAAATTCAGAAATTTTTGCTGTAACATCCGGATTAGGATTGTATTGCACTTCCATTTCTTTCCAATTCGGATAATCAAAATAGAGCTGTTCTTCAGAAATTTCACCATAAAGCATCTCTGAATTATCTTTTGAAACTTTAGCTGATTGGATGCTATGGCTACAACCAGCAACGAATAAAAAACTAATTAATGCCAGTCGAATCATTATTTTCCTTTGCGCTAATCTCTTTCAGACGTTTTTCAACGATTCCCTTGCTTGTTATTTTAAGGTAACTTATAACTTCTCCGGATTTACCCAAAACGCCGGCTTCTTCGCCATTAATAACAAAAGAAACACCTGCGGCATTTCCAACCAGGAATCTCAGCGTGGAATCAGCACTTATATCTATTTTATTTTTTGGATACAGCATGTATTCCGTTGTGTCTGATTTATCTTTAATAAACCTTAACCATGTTCGGTCAATGGCAG
Source organism: Calditrichia bacterium (assembly GCA_020635035.1). Taxonomy (GTDB): domain Bacteria; phylum Calditrichota; class Calditrichia; order Calditrichales; family J004; genus JACKAO01. The sequence goes on along the minus strand of JACKAO010000001.1, from coordinate 285,932 downwards.
AAACGCTAACATTAACCTTACCTAAAGATTTTTGTTCATTTATTAGTTTTTCAACAGAATCTTTTTTTGCACGTTCGGTGGCATTTATCTCTGCAACAATTTTTCTTACTGGCAATTCCTTTACCCGTTCATCAGAGTTGTCTGTACCAACACTTGTAGAATTCCAGGCCATAAAACCAAGAATTACAGCGATTAACAGAATGGGTCCTGCAACAAATAACATCCTAAGATTAAAGACCGGATGGCCTTTAGCCCGGTTGGTTTTAATACGCTGAATTGTTGTAGTTGGTGTGGGATAAAAAATTTCCTTACGTAATGCTCTGAATTCGCTAATATATTTTTCAGGATCTTCAACATTCAGATACGACAAATAAGTTTGAAAAAATAATTTATCATATACATCGGGTATTTTTTCAAATTCACCGGATTCGATAGCTTCCAGGTAATTTTTTTGTATCCGGCTATCTTTTGATATATTGTCGAGTGAAATACCCTTTTCAACTCTTATGTTTTTTAAGCGTTCAAACAGGTTAAGTTTATCTTCAGCATTATCCATTTGCTACCTCAAAATCTTTAATTCTGAGTTGTATCGTTGTCTGTCCGTTCCAATTACTTTCTTCAATAACATAGGCACAATTAATTTTATTAGTTTTTTCAATTTCAGAAAGGTATTTGTCCATGTTATATGCAATCGTATCTATAACAACTCCGTTTTGTTTTACTTTAAATTTTAAATGATGGCTGCCAATCCGATGAATAGGTCCTGAAATATCAAGATTCTTGCTAACAAATACAGGTCGCATGTTATCAGGTCCAAATGGAGATAAAAATTTTAACCATTTTAAAAACTCGGCATTATAATCATTCAATGAAATTTCAGCATCCACAAATAACTTTGGTAATTGTGTGGAAAGTTTTACAGAATTTTTGGCTATATCATTAATTTTTTCTGCAAAAACAGAGATATTTTCTTTTTTAATAGTCAGGCCGGCTGCACACTTATGTCCACCATACGAAATTAAGAGATTCTCAAGTTCTTTGAAAGCAGAAAATATGTTAAAATCAGCTGCAGACCTTGCAGAAGCCTTGCCAAAACCATCATTAATTGAAATAAGTACTGTCGGCCGGTTGTACTTTTCAAGGATACGGGAAGCGACAATGCCAATAACACCAAGATGCCAGTTTTCTTTTGCCAGAACAAGTACATGTGCATTCTCAAGATCAATCTGATCTGTGATTATCTGCTCTGCTTCTTTTAACGTCAATTCATCAATGTTTTTCCGTTTGTTATTTTCTGAATCAAGAATTTGAGCTATATTCTTGGCCTGTTGTGGACTATTTGAAGTTAGCAAATGTACTGCCTTTTTTGCATTCGATATACGTCCGACGGCATTTAACCTTGGGGCAAGCATAAAAACAATCAAACTAACAGTGATTTGCTGTTTTGACAATCCGCATATACGAATCAGAGCGGACATGCCATATCTGGGACGTGTATTTATTTTTTTTAAACCATGATTTACCAAAATTCGGTTTTCATCAAGAAGAGTTACAATATCCGCCGCAGTTCCAAGTGCTACTAAATCAAGATATTTAAATGCAAATTCTTCCTTAATATCCAGCCGTGTGCATAGCGCCTGTAAAAGCTTGAAAGCAACACCACATCCTGCAAGTTCTTTAAACGGATAGCCACAGTTATTAAGCTTAGGATCTAAAACCGCATACGCTTCCGGCTCGCTGCCAACCACTTCATGATGATCACAAATTATCGTATCTATTCCAAGACTTGATGCATAACTGATTTCTTCATTGGCTGTAATACCGCAATCAACAGTTATTAGTAATGAAACGTTTGTCTGTTTAGCTTTATTTATTCCACTTTTCGAAACTCCATAGCCATCCGTATTGCGATCAGGAATATAAAACGAAACTTTACCTCCGATGCGATGAAGACTGTCATATAAGATGGATACTCCTGTTACACCATCTACATCATAGTCTCCATAGATCAAAATATTCTCACCAACTTGTAAAGCGTTTATTATTCTATTGACCGCTTTTTCCATATCTTTCATTAAAAAAGGATCATATAAATCGCTTAACTTGGGTTTGAGATATCTTTCAAGCTTGTCTTCACTATTTATATTTCGGGAAATAAGAATACTTTCAATGATCGAAGGGATTTTATAACTGGAAGAGATTGGTTTTCTTAGCGTTAAATCTTGTTGATCGGGGATAATCCATTCAAATAGCATTTTAATGACCAGAGATTATATCCGGATTGAATTGTAAGCCAAATTCTGTATCTCAAAAATGAGATGATAGCTATTTATCTAAATTAACTGTTACCAGATAATTTAAGCGACCTACCCTGAAGTGTGTTCCAACTAGTGAAACGCGTCAAGGGATACGCATCCTTACGGATTCCTTCTATATTTGGTCTTGCATCAATTCGGGTTTATCCAACCTCTGCCAAATAGGTATCAATCTGATATTCAAAATGAACAGAGTGGTGAGCTCTTACCTCGCCTTTTCACCCTTATCCGCCATAAGACGGACGGTATGTTTTCTGCGACACTGGCCCGCTGCTATTGCAGGTCCTGATTTCTCAGGAGAATTTTCCCTTTGATGTTCGGACTTTCCTCCTTATTTCTAAGGCAGCTATCACATTCAATCCGGATTATTTTTATTTTTTATATTTTTTCGTTCCAAACTAAAATCCGACCACAAAATTCACATTCATATATTTTGGACATTTTACGAATTTCTACAATCTTTTGTGGTGGAATATACGAATAACACCCTCCGCAATTACCATTAACAACTGGTGCTATTCCCTTGCCATCGCGGGCATTTCGAATTGTTTCGTAAGAAGATAAAATGTTCGGCTTAAACTTTTTAATTATCGACTCACGTTCTTTTTTTAATTCGTTTTCTTCTTCTGCTGTTTCCGCAAGCCTTGCATCCAACTCGACTTTATTTTCAGATAATTCTTCTTCTATTTTAGAAATTTCAGATTCAAATTCCCCCTGAGCAGCAACCAAATCTTCAAGACTTTCTGATAGTTTCGCAGCAGCTTCTTCATTCTCTTGCTGTTCAAGTCTCACTGCTTCTATTTCATTAGTTATTGCATCATATTCACGATTTGTTTTGACCTGGTAAAGTTGGTCATTATACTTTGCGAGTTTTTCGGTTGCTTCAGTTATCTTATTTTCAAGTTCTTTAATTTGAACTTTAGAGTTTTTTATTTCCTGATCAATGTTACTAAACTTTGCTTTTTTTTGCGAAAGTTTCTCTTCCAACTCTTCAACAATACCAGGTAAATCCCCACGTTCTTCCATTAATTCATCAAGACGATTGTCTACTTCCTGCAACTCTATCAGTGCATATAAAGATTTTTGCACTTTAGCCTCCCCTAAAAATAAAAAAAGTGCACCCTACTTATAGAATGCACTTTATTTTTTATAACTTTTGTTAAACTATGTTTCTTGCTTTTGAACCAATTTACAATCATTGATTTCCTTTAACCTAAGTGGGCCCACAGGGACTTGAACCCCGGACCATCCGATTATGAGTCGGGTGCTCTAACCGACTGAGCTATGGGCCCAAAAATTTTCAAAATTCGAGCCTTGAATTTATTAATACAACCCAATAAAATCAAATAAAATATTGGAACTTTTCAATACTAAGAAAAATTATCCTTTAACCATGTTTCAAATATTTCCAGTGAATCAAATATAATGCTTTTTCTGCCGGATCGATTTAACTTATCAATATACTTTTTATAGATCGATTCAGTGCTATTCTTTGCAGCAATTAGAATTGAGAATTTATGATAAGATCGATCAAGATTCTCTGTTTTCTCAGTCTTTGGATAAAAACCAAAAAGACTAAACCATTTTTGTGAAATTATGCTCTGTAAAGAGTCTGAATATATTATTAATTGGTTCTGCAATAAATCCGCTGGAGTGAATGCCAACTCTGAGATAAAATCATTTTTATGCACGGGTGAAAAACTTAAAATTTCTGATTTTGGAATGCGTATTTGAAACGGTTTTTGAAAATCGATCGGTTCGATTTCATTATTACATTCCAAAAGTCTGTTTCGTACATTTCCTTGTTTTTGATATTGGACATACTCGCTAATCAAACCATATTTATTATTGGCAGAAACTTTTATAAAAACCTGATTACTTTTTTCCGGCCAGGCATCCACCGGGAAAGACCGGCCAAACGAATCATAAAAAGTGATGGATTGTGATGGATTTGTTTTAAAGTTCTCAATATAAATCCTATAATATTGTGTATCTGTAAATAACACCTGTTTGTTATTTATTTTTAATTCAACAATATCTTTTGTCCCTTTTATACTTATTTGAAACCTGTTTTTCTTAAATAGTATTTTTAATCTTAACTTATTAATATGAACAACAAAATCTCTCCAGACTAAAGGGATCGATATCTCAAAATCTTGATAATTTATCACTATTGATTGAAAATCATGATTATAATCATTCCCAAGGTGTATCATTCGGGTATTGGGTGAATATAATGCACTTATATTTTTGTCAACTATGACAGATATATCAAATATTTTGAAATGTGAATATTCTTTATTGTGTTTACTATACTTTGCAACCATGAAATCATGATAACGATACTTATAGTCTTTACACGAACTTTGAAGGTTTGTTAACTGGAGATTATCATTTCCATAAATAATATGTGAATTTGAATAAATCTGTTTAACAAGAACCAATAACTTGAATAATTGTTCATCAACTATTTCAAGTACCACTTTCAGATAATCAAATGCCTGATATTTCCACCAGAAATCAAATTTGAGTACAAGAATTAAGAACGAAACAAGTTCCAAGGGATTTGTTGAAAATAAATTATTTAGTGAAAATTTCCTGCCAGGGAGAGAAATTTTTGTCCAAATATCCTGAATAGTCTTCCGCTGTTTAGATGATGCTGAATCAAAATTTAATAATATTTTTAGAACTTCACTATTTTGATCTGGAATTTGCGTTTTGACTATCCTGCAAGATTTTTCATAGTATTTTTTTATTAAATGAGAATTATTTTTATTAAGATCACTATCGGAAAATAGTTCTTTTAGGTGTTCTGTCTTTCCCAGGGCAAGATAAAGTTCGGTTAGGCCTAATAACCTTGCTTCTGAATGTGATATCTTTTCTGATAATATAAGACCTTCCGGTCCAATATCTTCAAGTCCAGACCACGTTTGATCAATCTCTCTTAGAATGTCAAGGTGTGTAGTATGAATTTGATTCAGGGGATTAAGTGATCGTTCTTCATCAATTTTGTTAATTAAATAATCATATTCCGAGCCATTGAAATTCTTATCTTCTGTAAATAATCTAGCTATTTTGGCATCAGGTGTAATTTGAAACACACTATTTTTGTTTTTTGAATGAACACTAAAATCTATTTTTGTATCAGTGCTCGAACATATTGTGAGTAAAAAATTTATACCACTTGTAACAATTATTTCAAAATCTGCTGACTTTATAACATCAACATAAATCCTGGTTTGCGGAATACGCCATTGATTTTGTGTTAATTTTGAAGAAGGAATTTTATTTAAAAATGTTAATGAAACACTTCTCAGATCTAAGGTGTTATCAGCCGATATTTGTTTAAAAGAATTAAAATAGGTTTTAGAAACACTTTTATTGTATTTAAAATATAAATTTTCATGGATAAGTCTGTACAATTGAATAAAAACTTTTCCGGTATCCATTATTATAAATCCACATAATCAGAATTTTTGAGAAATTAAAGATTGAATATTTTTTAAAAAAACATCCTGTTCAGATCAATATACAATACAAAAACGATAAACGTAAGAAGAATAGCCATTCCAACCTGTTGGATAAGCAGCCGTTTTTTCACCGACAACGGTCTCCCCATCACCGCTTCAACCAATAAAAATGATAAATGCCCGCCATCTAATGCCGGAATCGGTAAAATATTAAAAAAAGCAAGGACGGAGCTAAGCGCGGCAATTAAACTTAAATAAGTTACCCATCCTAACTCAGCAGCTTCCCCGGCAAGCTTGGCTATCATAACAGGGCCACCGATCGTTTCATCAGCAGATTTTACACCGGAAATCCACCATTTCAAACCTTTAATATTTAACATAATTATGTTATAAGGCTCTGCTATACCTGTTTTTAAAGCCTTAAAGAAGGAAACTGGTTTATGGATTGTAAAGTTTCTAACACCAATAATCCCATATGAACTTTCTTTTCCATCTTTATCAGTAACATTAATAGGCTGTGGGGTAATAGTACCTGAAAATGTACCCCCGCCATTTTGCCATTTTATATCAACTTCTTTACCTGGATTTGCTCTGATAATTTCAGACATTTCATCCCAATTATCGATATGAATGCCATTCAACTCAGTAATTAAATCACCTTCTTTTAAGCCAAGCATACCGGCCGGCATATCTGCGTTTACTTCGCCAATCCTTGAACTGCTTAACGGACGAAGGTCCAGATATTCACCATTTTTCTCACTAAGCCATTCTTTGTTATAATGCAGGCTTATAACCTTGTCATTTCTCAGAACTTGAAAATCGACACCATTTTCCATGTTTTCAAAGAAATCGAGCTTTATATCTTCCCAGCTTGATACTTCATGCCCGTTGATCTTTAAAACTTTATCACCATCAATAAATCCGATCTTTTCAGCAATACCGCTTTGATTTGTTACAGCAACAGTCGTGGTTGGTGTTAGTGTTTCACCGACAGAATATTTCAGGAAGGTATAAATTCCCATAGCCAGTAAAATGTTCATTACCACACCTGCGGTAATAATCACAATGCGTTTCCAAACCGGCTTTGAACTGTATTCATCTTCAGCACCGGTTACTTTTGTATCCATACTTTCATCAATAAATCCGGCCATTTTAACATAGCCGCCCAAAGGAATTGCCGAAAAACAAAATTCGGTATCACCAATTTTCTTTGAGAAGAGTGTGGGAGGAAAGCCAATAGAAAATTTCTCAACACGAACCCCCATCCATCTTGCTGCAAGATAATGCCCCAACTCGTGAATAAGTACAAGAACACTAAATGCAAAAATTATCGCGACTATGCTTAGTAAAGACATTATTATCTCTCTTAAAATTTATTTAACAATGGCATAACGCCAAATTAGGAATTTTTGTTTCCAAAAATCAAACTTTAAAGGCTTACTCTGACACCTAAACTTACAGTTGAATATTCTCCAAAACTATATTCAGCATTAACGTTTATAATGAAAACTGAAAAATTCATTCCAGCCTGATAACGAATATTTTCCAGGCCTTCAACAGAGGTGCTGCTTCCGGCTCTCTCATTGGGATTTTGAATATTTGTTGTGTTATTCAGGTAACCGCCGGATGCGTACAATTCGAGTGGAATAATCCTGAAATGTTTAGAAAAAATCAGGTGCATATCAAATGCAGCACCTTCTATGTATTTGTCAACCTTGTACTTCTGATAAAATGCAAGTATACCTATGTTAAACGGGATTGGAGAAATTGAGAACAAATTTTCCAATTCATATTTAATACCGGCGCCAAAAACATTAATATCCCCAAGTTTGCTATCATTCCAACGGGTATATCTTAAAAGTATGTTTGTATTATCTCCCAATCCAAAATTTAACTGTAATACAGGTAATTGAAAATTGGACATATTAAGACCGGAAATTTTTGTGCTGTCATTGATATAATTTCCAAAGACTGTAACATGTGAATTTGAATCCTGTCTGGCACTTGAAGGAATAGCAACGGATAACAGGTTAATACCTATATCAAAATGCGGAAAATCATAAGCTTCTGCTGTATGAAACATTGAACTGCTTAAGGAAGCGCCAAAAGTTTTTGACATCGGGGAAAAATAACTTCTTAATAACTCATAGTCCCCGTTTTTATAAATTTTCGTAATTTCTGTTTTCAGCGACTGACCGAATGAACAGTTGACAAAAATTAGAATTAAAAGAACGAGTCTGGCCACAGGTAATAGAATTTTCAAGGTTTTCAAATCTGTTTATAAAAAATTAATAAAAAAAGGGTTATCCAAAACCGGATTTCGTCAAACCTGAAAAATCTTTATTTTTAAAATATGGATGACGATATCTTTCGGATAACCCACAAAATATATTTACAACTGTAATTTAAATAGAGATACCGTATCCTAACCCGGCAAACATATTTCCGCCACGGCCACCAATTTCAGCACGAATTCCGAATAAAACTAAACCCGCAGCATAACGAAAACCTGTGCTGTCAAGACTTAGTTTGGTTTTTTCTGCAACAATACTGTTACCACTAACAACGGCCCTGTTCCAATCGATATCGGTATTACCTAATTCAACAGCAAGCTTAGCATAAACACGCAGAACAACTAAATCATAACTGGCAATAGCACCAATGTTAATCGTAGAAAATGCTAAAGCAATATCGGTATTGATATCCCCGGTCACACCTTCAACAGTTACAGTATTTGTATTATTTAACCCAAAATCCATTGTATTGTAATCAGCAAACAATGCTATTGCCGGTAAACCCGGAGCAGGAATCATATCAGAAATTTCATATTTAAGACCAAATCCCAGTGATTTAAGGGAATAATCAAATGTTTTCATTTCAGGCAATAACCGCGCATATGCTTCAAATCCGGCTGTACCAAATCCAACCTGAATTCCTGCTCCTGCCGGAAAGAAAACGTCTTCTTTTAAACCAATTGTTGGATTTTTATCAGCAGCACCAAAACCCAGAAACACACCTGCAGAAAAACGGAAAAGTGAAGGTGCTGATGCGTCTGTCCAATCCAGAACACCCATCCCTGCATGCATACCATTGTTCAGATTTTCAACTTCTTTTTCCAGCTCTCCTGAAGTAAGAAGAGAAAAATCTAATTTATCCTGGCTAAAGCCAAATCCGGTAATCAAAAACACGAATAACAAACTCAGTATCATCTTATTCATTACAATTTCCTCCACCTGTTAAATTGACCGCAGAATATACAATTTCACTCAATATATATGCAAATGGAGACATTATTCAAAACCATTTTTGATTAAAATTTTACTATTTATTTTAAGATATTGCCAATCGATTAACTAAAATGATTGTTAGTTTAAAAAAAAGCTTCTTGATTTATTTAGTTAAAAATAGTATCAACTGTTTAAAAATATTCTTTGCTACCTAAACATAAGCTTTTTAAATATTGGCAATTTAAGTGTAAATTGAAACTGATTGATCAAATTGAAGTTAGACTAATTGCTCAAACACATTCGGCATATGCACCATACAAACCTAAAAACAAAACTCTATAGCCTTCTGATTGTTGCAGGATTATTTATTTTTAATCCGATCGACTTGAAAGCTCAGGCTTTCTATTTTGGCAGAAATAAAATCCAGTATACAGATTTTAAGTGGCAGATAATGGCTACGGAGCATTTTGATATCTATTACTACCCGGAGATGGAAGAAATTGCCAAACAGGGGGCTCAATTTGCAGAAGAGAGCTATAAAATACTGGAACCAAAGTTTAATCATTCTATAAACCGGCGTATCCCGTTAATTTTCTACAGCACACATCTGCACTTTCAGCAGACAAATATCACTCCCGGATTTATCCCGGAAGGTATTGGTGGATTTTTTGAATTTCTTAAAGGCCGCGTTGTTATCCCGAGCAATGGAGATTTGAATCAGTTTAAACACGTAATCCGACATGAGTTGGTGCATGTTTTTATGCACAGTAAGGTCTATAATGTTGTCAATTCCAACAGCCGTCTCGATGGCCCATTCCCCCCGTTATGGTTTACAGAAGGACTGGCAGAGCATTGGTCAACGGATTGGGATGCCCAGGCTGAAATGGTGTTAAAAGACGCTGTCTTAAATAATTATGAAACCGGCCTGGAAAACATATACTCGATAAATGGCACCTTTACCATGTATAAAGTCGGTCAGAATATTCTTGATTATATCAGAAAAAATTACGGTGATGATAAAATTCTGATGATTCTTGAGAATCTCTGGAAATATGACCGTTTTGAAGACAGCTTCAAAGATGCATTAGGAATGAGTTATGCTGAATTTGATCATGAGTATCTGTATCACCTGAAAAAGAAATACTACCCGATGCTGTCCAGGGACGATTTTAACAATCAAACGACGATTACCATTGTAAGAGACGGATTTAATTTTAAACCTGCTTACTACAGGGATGACAAAGATGAATACGTTGTTTTTGTGGGAAACCGGACCGGCTATTCTTCAATATTTATGAAAAAAATGCAAGCTGCGCATTACGCCGAAGATGAAGAAGTTGAAGTACTTGTTAAAGGTGAATCGTCGTCTGATTTTGAAGCATTTCATATTTTTGATTCAAAAATAGATGTTACAGCCAACGGTAAGCTTGTTTTCTCATCAAAAAGTGGTGAAACAGATGCCCTTTACGTTTTTGATATCCCGAAAAGAGAAATCACTTCGAAACATTATTTTAAAAAGATAGTCGGTATTTTTTCACCATCCTGGTCACCTGATGGGAAACAGGTTGTTTTCAGTGGTCTTAAAAATGACGGTTACAAAGATTTATATATTTTTGATCTTGAGTCTAATAATCTGATCCAGCTGACGGATGATATATACAATGACGAGTCTCCTTCCTGGGCTCCTGATTCAGAACATATTGTTTTTTCTTCGGACAGAAGTGCCTATGGTAAAAAAGGTGCCAGCAATATATTCAGCATTAAAAAGGATGGGAGTTCCATCCGTTATTTAACCTATGGAAATCAAAAAGACGAGTCACCTGTATTATCTCCTGATGGAAATTATCTGGCATATACATCCGATATCAGCGGTTCGTTTAATATTTGCCTGATTAAAGATCCGTTGAAGAACCCAAATCCAGACATACCGATTCAGATTGATAAAATAACCCGCTCAGTCGGGACAATATTTGATCCGGAATGGACTGCAAATAATGAACTTCTATTTGGCACGTTTGAGAACCGCAGATTTCAGATTCGTTTACTAAATGACCTGATGGATAAAATTGATTCCAGTGAGACAATCGAACAACCTGTAAGTGCTCCGATTTCCGATCTTTGGAATTTTAACAAAATTAATCCTGACAGGATTGATTCAACCCGGCCCTACACGGATAAATATAGTCTTGATATAGTTCAAACTCAGGTTTCCCAGGATCCGATCTTTGGTACAACGGGTGGTGCACAAATGGCATTTACTGATTTACTTGGAAACGAGCAGTATAATATACTTTTGTATAACAACGCCAGGACATCATCAGATTTATTAAAAAGCTTTAATTTTGCAGTCACAAAAATTTCACTGGGACAAAAAATCAATTATGCTTATGGTGTATTCAGGTTTGCGGGTGAGTTTTATAATCCGCAGGATGCCTTTTATTACGAAGACAGAATTGGCGGATTATTTGCATTAAGCTATCCATTATCTCAATTCACACGACTGGAATTTAACCAGAGCATCAGTTATTCGGATAAAGACTGGTCTTTCGAAACACGGAGATATGCCTGGCTTAATTCTGCATTTTTATCCTTTGTGCATGATAATTCTATCTGGACTTACACCGGCCCCATTGAAGGTATGCGTCTAAATGTAACGATCGGGAACACCTATGATTTTGCGTTTTCAAATGTAAACTATCTTACCGGTTTGGCAGATTTGCGTTATTATTACAGGACCGGTTTACGAACAGCGTATGCCGTACGATTTCTTTCACTTTTTAATGAAGGTCGTGAAACACGTCAATTTTATTTCGGCGGCTCATGGGATTTACGTGGATATCCGCGGTGGTCACTCCGTGGCAGAAGAATCTTTTTACTCAGCCAGGAATTGCGTTTCCCGATGATCGATTTAATTGGCATGAAACTGCCCTTTTTCTCTCTCGGCTTTCAGCAAATAAGGGGTGCCCTGTTTTTTGATATCGGAAAAGCCTGGAATGATAAATTAGGAACACCCTTAGGAAGTTTTGGGGTTGGAACACGTCTGCCATTAGGGTTTTTAGTTCTGCGATGGGATTTTGGCAAAACAACAGATTTTACACATATTTCCAATGGCTACTTTACTCAATTTTTCTTTGGTTGGGATTTTTAATGAAAATCATATTAAAATCGGCTAAATATATAAATCTCCTAATGGTTCTGCTCCTGCCGAGTTTGTCAGGTATTTTTTCATGTAAACCGGCTTATCTTAATAAAATTATCAGTGAAGAAACCAATAACCAGATTACAACAGCCTTCAGGGACTATCTTCGAAATGGCTTCCAGCAGGTTTCTCTGCCTGATTCACTGGTCTTTGTTAAAGAAGAAGATCTTCGCGGGCTTCCCTATCATTCATTATTGAGTTATTCAGGCAAGTTGATGTTCATTACACATAATGGTTATTTGTACTTTATGGATCATGATGATTTTGATGATATTCGAAAATCATCTCTTGCAGATGGAATTACGGCAGCTCCTTCCATTTTTGAAAACCTTATGTTTATACCGGTCAGTAAAGGAAAAAAGGGGTTGTTGGCATATGATCTGATGACGGGTGATACAAAATGGGAAGCAAGCGGACGATTTTCACAAAGTACACCGGTTATATACGATACATTGGTTATACATGCTTCTTTAGATGGTAATATTGCTGCATTTGGAATTCAGTCCGGGAAAAAACTATGGGAAAATCAATTGGGTGATAAAATTGTTAACAGCCTGACTCTTGCTGAAAGCAATGTAATTGTTGCTTCACAAAATGGGATCATTCGCAGTTACGGGGCAATTAGTGGCTCCTTAAACTGGTCACTCACACTTAAAGAATCTGTTTATGCGACACCTGTTGCCAACTCAAAGTATGTTTATATTTGTACCTACAGTGGAAAAATTGTTTCAATCAACATAAAAACCGGTAACCGTCACAAAGAAATTAACACAAAAAACGAAATTTTATTGTCTCCAGTTATGGATAATTCTCATTTATACATTGCCCAGGCTTCCGGAACTATTGCATCATATTCAATTCCCGATCTAAAAATAACCTGGGCAAAAACGCTTGACGGACCTTATTCTAGCACTCCGCTTTTAACCCTGAAGGATATTTTTCTTGCAACCACTTCTAAACATTTTTACCGGCTCAAAAAAGAAACAGGCGAAATAATTATGAATAAAGAACTTGAAGGCCGTGTACGAACCCAACCTGTTGTTTACCAAAATAAACTCTATATTGGCTACGAGCCTGATTATATTGCCGTATTTAGTGAACCCGGACTTTCTGATGATTAGACTAATTTCTTTTATAATTTTATCATCCGGGCTACTTTTTTCACAGGATCAAACAGCTTTCCTGGAGTTTGAGAGCGGTAAAGAGTGGATTATTCAGGTAAATGATTCATTAACTATGCAAACTGGCAAAGTATACAATCTTCAGGAAGGAAAATATCATTTTAAGGCACGGCCGGCAATATCCTATAACTGGCCATCAATTTTGGTACAGGATAGTCTTAAATTATCCGCCGGGGATACTCTGAAATATGTTTTATCAGAAAACAATTCATCAATAGAAAAGTTATCGTTAATCGAACCGAATGTAACGACTAAACCGATTGTTTTTTCTGATGCAGCAGTCACATCTCAAAACGAAAAAAATATATCTGTAAAAACCACACTCATTGTTTCAGCAATTGCAGCAAACTGGTTTTCCTTTTATCTTAAACGCCGGGCAGACAACTATTACGACAAATATCAATCTGCTTCTGATCTATCCCGCATAAACAATTACTATAATAAAACTGAGCAATATGATAATTTCTCTGAAATTATGCTTGGTATATCTACTGTGGCTTTAGGAACTTATATCTATTTGCTGCTGAGTGAATAAATCTTAAAGATTAGTTGTATCCATTAAGAACAGATCGGGGATTTTATTCAGAGCGGTTTGAAGATCATCAGGCAGCGGGCATTCAAAAGACACTAATTTTTCCGTTTTAGGATGCAAAAAACGCAGTTCTTTAGCATGCAAAAATTGTCTGGGAATTAAATTAAGCAGGTGTTGTCCCCTTTTCCTGAGATTTGCCGGTAAACGGGCTAATTGTGAAGAACGACCATTATAATCACTATCACCTACAACAGGATTACCTAACCAGTTCATATGAAGTCGTATCTGGTGTGTACGCCCTGTTTCCAGATTTAGCTTTAATAAGGTGAAATAGTTATACTCTTTAAGAATTTCCCAGTGTGTAATCGCTTCTCTGCCTTTTCTTGTAACAGCCATCCGTGTTGGATCTTTCCTGCTGCGGTCTATAAAGGTATGTATCGTTCCGTCATGTTCTTTGGGAAGTCCCCAGACAAGCGCCCAATAAGTGCGCGAGATAGTTTTTGTATCAAACTGGCGCCGCAGCCTGGCATGTGCCTGATCTGTTTTAGCTACAACCATTAATCCGGATGTGTATTTATCCAGTCGGTGAACTATTCCAGGCCGGTCACTGCTGCCTTTTAAAGCCAGGTTTTGTGTATGATGGATCAGTGCATTTACCAGCGTATCGCTTTCTGTGCCTTTTCCGGGATGCACTGTAAGCCCTGCCTGTTTATTAACAACAATGATATCTTCGTCTTCAAAGACTATATCAAGCTGAATTTCTGCCGGTTCAAGAGTTGAAGGTGTTTCTTCATAACGGATTTTTACAATATCATCCACCTGTAGGATGTAACCGGGCTTTACTTTTAAACCATTAACATCAATATGAGCGGATTTTATAAGTTTTGTAAAAAAGGAGCGGGTTTGTTCAGGAAAAGAAACTGAAAGAAACTGATCAAGACGTTGACCGCTCCCTGATATATCTATTTTGATTTGATTTTTAACCTGCATGAGAAGCAGATTCTGGTGATTCTGAAGATTCTTTAGAAGTTTCCCTGAGTGGATCGCCTTTCAGAAGAATAAAAGCAAATATAATTATCATACCGCATGATACGGCCATATCGGCAATATTAAAAACCGGCCAGCGTGTCATATAATAGCCGCTGAAATCAAAACCCAGTAGTTTAAATGCCGGAATGGAAATATCAAAAAATTCAAAATCAAAAAAATCAACCACACTGCCGCGGATAAACCGATCAGATAAATTACCGATCGCTCCCGAAGCAATTAGTGAAATTGCAAGCTGAAGCGGCCATGATTCGTTACGCAGCTTATACAGATAATAAAAAACTAAAGCTGCTGCTATTAGCGAAAGGAGTAAAAAGACAAAATTATTTTCTATTCTCAGTCCAAATGCCATTCCCGGATTTTCAACATACGTCAGACGAAAAAAATTACCAATAATATGAATCGATTGACCCAGTTCCATATATGTTTTTGTTATATACTTGGTAACCTGATCCAGAATAAGTACACCAACAATTATCAGGGAAATATGCAGTGCGGAAAGTTTCTTAGTCATGTATTATTTCTTTTCTGCCTTTTTAGCTTCTACACTGATAGTTGTTGTTGGAACGGCTTCAAGTCTTTCTTTTTGTATCAATTTGCCGGTTATTCTGCAAATACCATAGGTTTCGTTATCAATTCGTTCCAAAGCTTCATCAATCTGTTTCAGATATTTTTCATCACGGGCTGCAAACATGAATGCTTTTTCTCTTTCCATAGCATCCGTGCCCTGATCCGCCATATGGTATGAATAGGACGAATGATCACCAGAAGCGTCTTTTGTAGTCGCATCCAAGACCGTTGACTTCAGATAATCAAGATTCTGAACCACTTTCGCCCGTTTTTTCAAGAGCAAGTCTTTGAAATATTGCAGATCTTCTTTGCTCATTTTTTCCATTAAGCTGTCTCCTTCATTGTTGTACTTTAGATAAACCAACTTTTAATGATTCATCATTAATTGTCACATCTTTTATAATAAGAGAATTAAATTTACCAAATTTTATATCATCTGCCAATGTTTCATTGCAAATATATTGTTTTTGAACTGTTAGTTTTTGATTAGTATCGTCCGATGCTTCAACAACTTCAATAATTATATGATCTGTAACTTCAAAGTCTGCTTCTTTTCTTAGATTCTGCAAACGGTTTACGAATTCTCTGGCAAAACCTTCTGTAAGCAGTTCTTCAGAAAGCTGCATATCCAGGGCAATAATAAGAGATTTATCCTTCTGGGCTACAAAACCTTCTTTAGGATCGGCAATTATTTCGATATCATTTTCTTCAAGCATAAATTCATGACCGTCAATAAATATTCCCAAACGGCCGTTTTGCAAATAATCATTTACTTCCTGGTCCGAGAAATTCTTTATGATTGCCCCCAATTTTCCCATAAGTTTTCCGGCACGGGAACCCAGTTGTTTAAAATTTGGTTTTGCAGAAAGTTTAACAATCTCTTCTTTATCTTCTGCCAGTTCCAGCATTTTAACATTCAACTCTTCGCAGATTATATTCTGCAAATCTGAAGCATATTCGTAATCGCTTTTATTTGAACTGAATACGACTAATTTATTCAAAGGTTGTCTTACACGAATCTGGGCTTCATTACGCAATGCCCGGGCATTTGATACAATCGTTTGTGCCAGGGCCATTTTCTCTTCAAGCTTTTTATTAATCAATGCTTTTTTTTCTGCATCTACAGAAGGGAAATCGCATAAGTGTACGCTATTTATCTTTGGATCTTTATTCAGATTGAGAAATATTTCATCGCTTAGGAAAGGTGCAAAAGGTGCCATCAGCTTAGTGACAGTTGTAAGCACTTCATAAAGCGTCTGATAAGCTGCAAATTTATCCGCCCCTGCTTCAGATTTCCAAAAACGGCGACGATTACGGCGAACATACCAATTCGAAACATCATCAATGACATAGTCTGAAATAACCCTGGCTGCTTTAGTCAGATCATAACTTTCCATAAATTCTGTAACCTGTTCTGTCAAAGAATAAAGCCTGGAAAGGATCCAGCGATCTATTTCAGGACGTTTTTCAACCGGGACAGCATTCTGATTTGGATCAAAATTGTCAATATTTGCATACAATACAAAAAATGAATAAGTGTTTATCATGGTATTCATAAATTTTCTCTGAACTTCAGCAACACCTTCTTCATCAAAACGTTTAGGAATCCAGGGCGGGCTTGCTGCCATAAAATACCAGCGTAACGCATCAGCACCATATTTATCCATCATTTCATTCGGAAAAACAACATTACCCTTGGACTTACTCATTTTCTGACCTTCCTTATCAAGGATCAGGTCATTAACAATAATGTTTTTAAAGGCCGGCTTTCCAAAGAGAACAGTCGCTATGTTGTGCAAAGTATAAAACCAACCACGTGTCTGATCCACGCCTTCAGCTATAAAATCAGCTGGAAAGCTTTTATCAAACAACTCTTTGTTTTCAAAAGGATAATGCAATTGTGCAAAGGGCATGGAGCCCGAGTCAAACCATACATCTATAATTTCAGGTGTACGGCGATAAGTTTTTCCGTCTTTTTCAAAGATAATATTATCAACAAATGGCCTGTGCAGGTCTATTTGATCTGCCAGATCTTTAACAGGAGTCCGATTTCCATCTTTATCGATATAAATACCCTGTTTTAATTCTTCAATTGATCCGATTGAAAAATGATCTTCTCCGTCTTCAGAAACCCATATTGGTAGTGGTGTTCCCCAATACCTGTCCCTGGAAAGTGACCATTCTTTAACATCTGCAAGCCAGTTTCCAAAACGTCCGCTTCCAATTTCTGGTGGTTGCCAGTTAATCGTGTTATTCAGCGCAACCATTTTTTCTTTGTATTCAGGCGATTTTATAAACCAGGATGAACGTGCATAGTAAATAATAGGATTGTCTGTTCGCCAACAGTGCGGATAACTATGAACATAATCAAAACTGGAACGATAGAGTTTATCCATTGTCTTAAGGCTGTACAAGACATCCTTATCAACACCTTCTTCTGTATGGCCGTCACCATAGGTAAATGTTTTTACGGGACGATTTGAAAACTCACCTATTCCTTCAACAAATCGTCCCCCGGGAGTGACCGGTTGTAAAAACGGTAAATCAAATAATTTGGACATTTCATAATCATCTGCTCCAAAAGCAGGAGCCATATGAACAATACCTGTACCATCTTCAGTAGAAACAAAATCAGCCGGCAAAACAGTCAACCCATTAGGATTTTTTTTACGATCTATTCCCACGAAATCAAAAATCTGCTCATATACAACGCCTACAAGTTCTTGTCCCTTCAGAGATTTTATAATTTCATATTCACCATCAAGAACGGACAAACGTGCTTTAGCTAAAACAAGCTTATCCGTTTTGGAAACTGTTTCATCTCCTGATTTTACTTTCCGTGTGTTTTCGACCAATACATATTCGATATCTGCTCCGACCGCCATTGCCACATTCGAAATTAGCGTCCATGGTGTTGTAGTCCAAACCATCAGCTGGGCATCTTTAAGGGCATCAATCTTTGTTTCTGTAATTTTTACTTTAATAAAGCAGTTAGGATCTTTTACTTCCTTATACCCGAGTGATAATTCATGAGAACTCAAAGGCGTCTCAATAGTCGGTGATTGCGGAACAATTTTAAATCCTTTATAAATCAAACCTTTTTTATCGATCTGGTTTATTGCCCACCAGATAGATTCAATATAGTCATTCTGATAAGTGATATATGGATTATCAAGATCGATCCAATATCCCATTCTGTCTGTCAGACGCCGCCAGCCATCATCCATTTCAATATGCTTATCTACTAATGCCCTACAGGCTTTATTAAATTTATCGATCCCAAATTCTTCAATCTGGTTTTTCTGTGTAAGTCCAAGTTCTTTTTCTACAGCAATCTCTACCGGTAATCCATGGGTATCCCACCCTGCTTTTCTGGGAACATGAAAACCTTTCATTGCCTTATAACGGCAAACAACATCTTTAATGGTTCTTGCCATAACATGGTGAATGCCTGGACGTCCGTTTGCTGTAGGCGGCCCTTCATAAAAAATATAGGATGGCTTATCTTTGCTTTGCTCAAGCCCACGTTCAAAAATCTTTTTTTCCTGCCAGCTTTTTAGAATTTCTTCTTCCAGCTCAGGTAAACTTAATTTATTAGAAACTTCACGAAACATGTTAATCTAACCTGAATTTTATTGGATTTATGTATACTTAGAAAGTGAATTATAGTTTACGAATAACCTCGCGCATCAGGAGGGTCAAACGTGGTTCTGCTTCATTTGCTGTGGTCAAAATTTCATCAATATTTACAGGCTGAAGAGCATCCGGAAAACATTCATCAGTAATCACTGAAAATGCCATAACATCCATTCCCATGTGCACTGCGACTATATCTTCAGGTATAGTAGACATGCCAACTACATCTGCGCCTGTTGCTCTCAGAAAACGATATTCTGCACGTGTTTCAAGGTTGGGTCCGCTAACTGCAACGTAGACGCCTTTTCTCAGGACAATATTATTTTTTAGTGCAATCTCTTCAGCAATGGATATTAGTTTTTTTGAATACGGTTCAGACATATCAGGAAAGCGCGGACCATATTCATCCAAATTAGGCCCGATTAACGGATTGCTGCCAAGCAGATTAATATGGTCATCTATCAGCATAATATCACCGCGTCTGAATTGCGGATTCATGCCACCGCCCGCATTTGATATCAACAATGTCCTTACACCAAGTGCATACATCACCCGTACAGGGAAGGTTATCTGCTGCATGCTGTAACCTTCATAATAATGAAAACGTCCCTGCATAGCCAGAACGGGCTTATCTGCGATTTTTCCAATAATCAATTTTCCGGCATGCCCTTCAACGGTTGAAACGGGAAAATGTGGTATTGCAGAATAGTCCAGTTGTTTCTCAATCTTGATTTCTTTTATCAAACCACCCAAACCTGTTCCAAGGATAATCCCAACGAACGGATTCGATGTCAGGAATGTTTTTATGTATTTGCTTGCATCAGCAATCTGCCTGCGATATTCGTCAACGTTAAAGGCCATCAATCTTTTTTCTTCTTCTTAAGTTGCTCTAATAATTCTGCTTTTTCTTTTTGCTGTTCCTGCAGTTTCTGCTTCTCTTCAGCTATTTCCTTATCACGCTTTTGCTTGCTTATTGCATAGCGTTTTTTGCGGACTTCAAAAACAGCATCTTCATAATCCGAATCAGATCCTTTTGAGCCAAAAAACCAGGCACCGCCAATACCAAAAACAGCAGTACTAATCATAACAGGTGCATCAACCCCTGCACCTACCAATGCAATCCCAACACCAGTCCCGGCTGCAGCTCCCAAAATAAGTCCGCCGGCCCCGTAAAGAAGCTGGCCGTTCATGCCCTTTTCTTCGGCTATTGCACTCTTTGGGATAGGGTTTGCTTCATAATCATAAATAACATCCGCTTCAGACAAACGCTGAATTTGGGCATAAGGAATCGATTCCTTAGAGTGCGTCGCTGAGTCTATATAGATTAAGCTGTCACCTTCTCTTTTGAGAACTATCCCCTGCTTTTTTGAATTATCTTTTAGATAAATTACAACAGATGCCTGAGAATATGGATTTTGAGTATTCAAAACTTTCTGAGATGAACAGCTGTTTAACAAAACAGTAAATAAAATGATCACTCCGATAACTCTGAAAATATGCATAACTTCTCCCTGCTTTTTAGGATTTAATCTGTACTATCTCCAAAGATATCGTTAAACAGGTCTTTTCCATGAGTTTTTTCTTTGTTTTCTTCCTGTTTCGGATCATTTGCCTGTTGCTGTTGAGAAACATTGTTTAGCCTTTGAGGCGGATTGATTACCGGTCGCTTAGCAATAACCGGATTTGAATCTTTTACTCCAGGCTTTGTTCTGTCTTTTAGTTTTTTAATATTCAGATCATCAGTTTCAAGAACTTCAAGTAATTCCATCTGAGATGATAATAAATGTCTTAAACGGGAAATAAAACTATGCTTCTGATTTTGAAGATTTACAACTTCTTCCCGCATTTTATGCACCTGCAGGCGTGTTTTTTCAAGAAGTTGCGCCGCTGCTAATTCAGCTTCCTTTTTTATCAGTCCTGCTTCTTTTGCAGAATTCTCTTTTGAAATCTGTGAATTCTCCTGAACATTTTTTAATGTTGTTTTTAGTGTTCTTTCTACATCTTTGATGTTGTTTAACTCAGTATCAAGAACAAGGTTCTGTTTTACAAGGCGTTCATTTTCTTCAAGAAGCTCCTGGTATTTATCAGCAATCAGTTCAATAAAAGTATCAACTTCGACTACATCATAGCCGCGCATACTTTTTTTGAATTCCTGATTTTTAATCTCAATAGGCGTTAATTTCAAGTTACCTCCTTATAGGATGATCATTTACACCCTTTTCACGGATATTGTTAAGACCATGTTGAAAAATCAAGCCGGTCTTTTTCTTTTGCCAAAAATTGCAGTTCCAATCCGAACTAATGTGCTGCCTTCTTCAATAGCTATTTCAAAATCTCCAGACATTCCCATGGAAAGAATGTTAAAATTTGAATTGTGTTTTTGCTGAAGAATTCTGTCATGAAGCTTCTTCAACGTTGAAAAAGATTCTCTTATTTCAAAAACATGATCAGTAAATGGCGCCATTGTCATCAGGCCTTTTACTGTAATGCCGGAAATTTCCATTATTTCCAAAACTTTGTCTATTGTTTCATCCGGTGAGAATCCGTGTTTCTGCTCTTCCTGAC
The DNA here is from genome assembly GCA_020635035.1 of Calditrichia bacterium. Lineage (GTDB taxonomy): Bacteria > Calditrichota > Calditrichia > Calditrichales > J004 > JACKAO01. The sequence continues at coordinate 264,190 of JACKAO010000001.1, read as the reverse complement.
TTGTGTTTATCTCTACCAGAATGGATGGTGAAATCTCTTTCGACGAACCAAATTCAGCAATTGCCCGGGCAAGTTTAACAGAATCTACAGCATGAATCAAATTTGCATTTGGGATAACATATTTAATTTTATTGGTCTGCAACGGGCCGATAAAATGCCAAATGACATCATCCGGCATTTGCGGTGCTTTATCCCGCAGTTCCTGGGCCCTGCTTTCACCAAAGTCGCGCTGCCCAAGATTATACACTTCACGTATATCTTCAATACCAAAAACTTTGCTCACTGCCAGTAAAGTGATGTCATCCGGATTGCGACCTGCCCGTACCGCAGCATCAGCTATTTGATCCTTTACTTTAAGCAGATTTTCTTTTCGGTTATTCATAATTATATAAAAACGGTGTTACTTAGTTTTTAAATCCGACATTTTGCGGACCTTGTGCCGGCCCCATCATCTTTATCTCACCAAACTGGGCTTCGTATTTGGCAATGTTATCCTGCAATGCCCCGAGTAAAGATTTAGCATGTTGTGGTGCCATTATTATTCTGGAATAAACTTTAGCTTTAGGACGGCCGGGGACGACCCGTATGAAATCAAAAACAAACTCTGCCGGTGAATGGCTGATCAGAACCAGGTTACTATAGGTTCCTTCTGCTTCTTTTTCACCAAGTTCAATATTTAACTGTTTTTCTTTTTTTATTCCTTCACTCATCTTGGTTATATTACTCCCGCTTTTAATACTTTAAGAACAAATGACTAAACCGGTTAGATTTTCTCAAAAAAACATCTTAAATCATTGTTTTTTTTATTCTTTTAATAGCTTATTAATTTAGAGAAATAGACTTTTTAAGTCAAGGACGGGACTTTCTGTAAATGTACAAGATTCCACAGGAAAAAATTGACGAGGTTCGTTCATCTATTAACGTTGTTCACTACATTTCACAATTTGTTAATTTAAAAAAAGAAGGACGAAATTTTAAGGGTCTCTGTCCTTTTCACCAGGAAAAAACCCCTTCTTTTGTAGTAAGCCCTGAAAAACAATTTTACCACTGTTTCGGATGTGGGCAAGGCGGCAATCTCTACACTTTTATAATGGAATACGAAAAACTCAGTTTTATAGATGCTGTAACACGTGCTGCTGAATTTGCCGGAATAACCCTTCCCAAAGCTGAAGTAAAAGATGATCAGGAAGTAAGCCACACTCAAAAGCTGCATGAAATAAATGAAACGGCCTGCTATTTCTTTGAGAAACAATTGTTTAAAGAAAGTAATAAAAAACAATTGGACTACTTCTTAAACCGTAAACTGTCTCATCATACAATTAAATCTTTCAGGCTGGGCTATGCTGCAGATTCATTTGACCTTCTGTTAAATCATTTCAAAGTAAAAAACAGTGATTTAAAACTTGCTGAAGAACTTGGTCTTATTCAAAAGAAACAATCCGGTACAGATTATTATGACAAATTTCGTCATAGAATGATTTTCCCCTTTTTTAATCTTTCAGGAAAAATTATTGGTTTTGGCGGCCGTAAATTAAAAGAAGAGCAGCAACCCAAGTATCTTAATTCTCCTGAAAGTATAATTTACAAAAAAGGCCAAACTCTTTATGGTCTTTCACACGCTATTCAGACTATCCGGGAAGATGATTTTATTGTACTTGTTGAGGGTTATTTTGATCTGTTACGACTTGTTGATGCTGGTTTGACAAATGTTGTAGCAAGCAGCGGAACTGCTTTAACCGAGCAACAGGCAAAATTAATGTCCCGCTTTTCAAAAAATGTATTTATTGCTTATGATGGTGATGGAGCAGGCATTAAAGCAGCTATCCGCAATGCCCAGATTATTGAAAACCAGGAACTAAATGCCTTTATTGTCCCAATGCCTGAAGGAGAAGATCCTGATACTTTTGTGTTAAAATACGGGATAAAAGATTTTCGTTCTTTGCTTGATCAGCGTGTTTTACCTATTCAGTTTCAATTGGATTCATACGCTAAAAAAAATCCAAACCCGACAATGGAGCAAAAAGATGCTTTTATCTCTGAAGTTTTAAATGAATTAGTTGAGTTCAAAAGTACTATCAAAACAGGATTGTATATCCATCATCTTGCAGATAAAATGCAGATGAATGAAAGCATGCTGATCAGTGAAATGAACAGGCTGCGGCGTAAGCATATACGATTCCAGCAGAATCGTGACAATAAACAGACTACCATCCTGGAAACCGAGCCAGAAAAAAGCTCAATTAGACGGGGCGCCTATAAAGCCGAAGAAGGTATTCTGGAAATTTTGCTGAATGCCGATAATGAATTACAGAATTTTGTTATCGCCAACACAGGAAACGATTTATTCGAGAACAGTGATTACAAAGGTTTATTTGAAGTCATCCTGGATGAACTGGAGGAATCAGGTGAGATAAGTATTCATGGGTTGTATGCGAACCCAGAACTGAACGACAACCAGCATAAAATTCTTGCCAGATTAACAATCGAAACATTCGAAAAAGATATCAAATATGCGCAGGATTGCATTTTTCAACTAAAAAAATGGAGTCTTGAAAAATCGGCCCGTGATATCAGCCAGCATATCAAAGCGGAAGAAGCTTCACCGGAGGCTGCAATGCATTACACAGTTGAATTAAATCGTGTTCGTAAAAAGATTGCCCGATTAGAACGTGAACACCAGGAGAGTAAAATCCGTAAGTTTGACTGATCCTATTCTGATAAAAAGATAATCACATCCATCACGTTTGTACCTGTTGGCCCTGTTTTTAACAAACCGCCTATTTGCTCAAAAAACCTGTACGAATCGTTATTATTTAGATATTCTTGTGGATCCAGCTCCGTTTTTTTTAGGACAGCCAGTGATGAAGATGATATAAGCGCACCGGCAGCATCTGTAGTTCCATCATTACCATCGGTTCCGGCACTCAAAAATACAAACGGCTTTTTGAAATCCTGCAGAGAAATTAATGCTGCCAAAGCAAGCTCCATATTTCTGCCCCCCTTGCCATTTCCTTTAACATTTACCGTAGATTCTCCGCCAAACAAAAGACAAATTTTTTTATTCTGCTTTTCAGTAACATCTTTTATCTTCATTACTATCAGTTTTGCCACATCCCGGGCTTCTCCGTGAAAATTTGATAAAACAATACTGCTATCAAATCCTAATTCAACAGCCTTTGAATATGCCGAATTAAGTGCTGTCTGATTATTAGCTATGATAAAATTCTTAACTCTCTCTTTATAATGTTTACTATTTTCTGCAGATTTCTGTGTCGGGCTAAGCAATTTTACATGGACTTCTGGTTCCAGATAATGTTTAAGATTATACTTTTGAATGATATTAAGCACGTGTTCATTATGTAGCGCATCTTCCTGAAAAACTGTTGGTCCTGAGGCAATATCCTGCAGCTTATCACCCAAAACATCTGATATGATCAGAGTCAGACACTCTGCTGGAAAGATAGAGTTTAATAAACCGCCCCCTTTAACAAGAGAAATCTTTTTTCTGAGTGTGTTTATCTCTGAAATATCTGCACCACACTTTAACAAAACAGTGTTTAGATTCTGTAATTGATCCAGTGTAATTGCATCTGGTAAAACTTCAAATAAAGATGAGCCTCCACCAGATATAAGGCAAATAACAAGGTCATTCTCCCCTGCTGATTCTGTAATTTCCAGGACTTCACGGCTGTGTTTCAGTGTATTTTCATCCGGAACCGGGTGTCCTGCTTCAAGAATCTTTATCTTTTTTGATACTGCAGAATGTCCATATTTTGTGATGACGACACCGGATGTTATAAACTTTCCTAACACAGATTCCAGCGCCACAGCCATTTGTGCTGATGCTTTGCCGGCTCCGACAACTAAAACGCGTTTATATTTTTTTAAAGAATAAGATGCTGATTTTATAGATAAAACGTCATTTTTCAGGATTATACTTTGGGGAATGATTTCAACAGCTGACACACTTTTTACAGCACTATTAAAAATCGCAACAGCCGTTTTGGATAACATCATAAAATATGGCAGATTTTAATAACTTTTTATAGTTCCGGAAGCGGCTCAACATGTTCCAGAAACTTTTCCGGAATAGAGCCGACTGATAACGCAACAATACCACCAACCATTGCGCAGGTTGTGTCCTGATCACCAAAACCGGAAACGGTTTGCCACATAGCTGCCTCAAAATCATGCAAGTTATTGGCAGCGCACCAGACACAAAAAGGAACTGTATCCTGGGCGGAGATATCCATCCCTGTTCCCAATACATCAACTGCCAGCTCAAGATTATCAGCATCAATACTTTTGGAAATTGTTATTTTTGCCCTGACATCACTATCGGGTGTCAAATCTTCGACCTGCTTTATAAAATCGATTCTTTCCCAGTTTTTACCGGATGCTGCAAGGGCAGCTGCAACTGCCAAGGCAACAGCTCCCGCCTGACCTTCCGGATGAGAGTGCGTTATTTCTGCTGATTTTACGGCTTCTGCCCTTACCAGCTCCAGGTCTTTGTAAAAATACGCGCCCAATGGTGCGATGCGCATAGCAGCACCATTTCCATACGAACCGTTACCATTAAACAAACTTGGGGCCAATTCCCGCCAATCTTCACCTTCGCTGATTTTTTGCAGCATCAGGTGGGCACCTGTGCCATAACCGCGAAATACATCTTTTCGATATCTTTCTGCAAAGGTATTTGCCAATACATCCTGGTTAATTTCATTGTAATCACGCAGGATTTCATAAATAGAGATTGCCATTGCCGTGTCATCCGTCCAGTACCAATCACCGCCGGGAATCGTTTTCGCCATGTGAAAAACTTCCATCCCTATTCCAAACATACGCTGGCCGAACGCGTCCCCGGTTGCAACGCCGAGAAGGCTTAATTTTGCTTTTTCCAAAGGAGTCATGATATATCCAAGGTTGGTAATCAGAATATTTATCGTATAAATCAATACAATAATAAAATAATCTGTTTATTATTTAGCTAATATCATTTTTCGTACTTCTTTATAAGAACCGGCTTCCATTTTAACAAGATACACGCCGCTTCCAAGATTATATGTATCTGCTTTAAAAACAACCTGGTGATTACCTGCAGACATCCCGGAATCAATTAAAACTGTTATTTCCTTTCCGGTTATATCGTATATGCCAAGCTTAACATGCGAAGCTTCCGGCAGCCGGAAACTGATATTGGTGTGTGGATTGAAAGGATTTGGCTGATTTTGTTCAAGAGAATATTGTGCCGGAAGCAGATCGTTATCGCCAGAGATCGCACTCACAGGAACGATACTAAAAAAAGCATCGCTTTGATCTGTAATATTAGTCTCATCCGTATCGATAAGTTTTATTAAACACTGTTCGGACACTTCTTCAGGAACAACCCAATCAACCTGTCCCGATGCTGCCGGAGTAAGCCTTTTAACTGTTTTCCAGTTTGCACCACCATCGGTACTGTATTCAATCCGGAGATTAAAAATAAATTCAGATTCCCAGGTGATTGTCTCGTTTGATCCGGAAGCCCACATTTCACCGCCATTCGGACTGGTTAACTGTAGTTGTTTTGAGAAAATACCAAAAACATGATTACTCTCATCTGCGATTGTTGGATCAGTTGAAGCGACAACTTTAATTTTGCACTCAGAAGATGTTACTGTTGCCGTAGTCCAATCATAACTACCCTTCGATGCTTCTGCATTTTCCGCAATTTGAACCCAGTTTAACCCATTGTCAGCACTGAAATAAATATTTACGGTTTCAACTTTATCAGCGGTCCATTCAATTGTCTGGATTGTTGAAGGATTCCATATTTCATCTCCATTTGGTGATATCACTTTGATTGTAGTGTCTGTTTTTTGGATGGAAATATTATCAAAACTAAGCGCCCCGACTCCACGGATATTTTTTATCCATGGTCCTTCATAAGTATTTGAGTTTTCATTATACCGGATATCAGGCAAATAGGTAATCTTATCAAAGAAATTTGGACCGTTTAATCGAAGAAAAAGAGTGTCATTATTTGCTCTGCCTGACTTCACAACACCATAGTCATCATCAAAATAGAAATAATCTTTCATTGAAACACCAAGTGTATCACTTGGCCAGATAAGATCTGCCGTGTTATCAAAAATCAAAATTATCTGCTCGTTATACCGGTCGTAAATCGCGTCTTTTATATCCGGTGGATAAATTTCATTAGTATCATTCGATCCATAATAATCCGTTCGGATTAATCTGTAGACCCATTCAGCCATAACCCGGTAACCTTCATGGCTGTAATGGCAACCATCATGTCCCGGAATCCCAGCTGTTGACATAAGCTCAAGATTATCAATTTCCAGCGTTGCTGCCAAGGTACGCTGCATTTCCCGAAATCTGCTTTGATCAATTCCACCACAACCGGGATGAATTTGAAACAGGTATATTTTCTCAGGATTATAATCTGCCATCCATGCTTGATAAAGTGCATCAAAATAACCGGGATAGGTATTCACTTTGTCCGGATCGCTGTCGTTCTCACCCTGATGCCAGATGATTGCCCGTATCTTGTTAACTTTAGACTTTGAGATTCGATAAAGTAATTTTCCATAGATGGTCGTCAAGTCCATTCTATCTGCCTGATCAGGCTGATGCTCAGAAATAATACTGCCACCGGTACCGCCATTAAATACAACCGTCGGGATCCCTGTTTCTTCAAGTATGTATTTTTGGATATATATACCCAATGTACCAACACCCGGTCCAACCATCGAACTTCCCTGAGAAAGGCTCCACAATGTATCTGCGGGATCATAATCGAAATAGTTGGATGAGCCGGTTTTTACCCCAAATGTCCTGCAGTACTCATTCTGATAATCGGCATCTTCCCAGGCATAATGGGAATTGGATTGTCCACTGATAATATAAGCGTCACCACAAATCACGCTGTCTGCGGTAAATACATTGTTCGAAATACCGGCAGAGATTAAATCAACTGTAAACTTATATTCTGCCTGCTCAGCATGGATTTTAGGTAATAATTTAAAGGGTGATGTATCACCATCATAAACTAGATCCTGGTTATAGACTTTTGATTCAAAATTGTTTTTAAAAACCGTTATCTTTATTTGATCATAACCTGCTTGCACAACATTACCACTTATCTCTACAATAGCAGAATCATTATTGTCACGGCTATAAAACTGCATGGTTTGCGGACGTTCAGTGAAAACAATTGGACTTTCCTGGGCATTAACAATTGAAACCAGAATAAAAATAGTAAGTGATTGTAACAAAATTTTCATCTATAAATCCCCCAAATATAAAACTTTTTTTTTTGAACTTACAAAGGGATGTAACCTTTTTCCATTGAATATTCTTTCTTCCTATGATCGACTATTATAAAAACTAATCCATTCTATAGTTCATATCTTTACAAAAATTTACTAAACACGGATTTCCTATCGATTTAAATTGATCATTTTTTTACCAATTTTAATGCAGTCAGGAAAAAAGATTAATTTTTCACAATCTATCATCGAAAAAATTAATGAAACAAAATTTAACCATCCTATCAGGAGAAAATAATGGAAAACATAGAGTTTAATGAGAATGATGTTAATTTTCAGGATGGCCAGTATCTGACCTTTAATCTTGAAAATCAGCAGTACGGTATCGAAATCCGTGATGTTACTGAAATAGTCGGGATTCAACAGATAACGGATTTGCCGGATCTTCCGGATTATGTAAAAGGAGTCATTAATCTTCGCGGATCTGTCATTCCGGTAGTTGATGTGCGACTGCGATTTGGTATGTCTGAGCGCAGTTATGACGAACGTACCTGTATTATGGTTGTGGATATTAATAAAACATCTGTCGGACTTGTTGTAGATACTGTTTCAGAAGTAATAAATATTTCGAATGACAATATAGAACCTACCCCAAAACTGAATGCCAAAGCAGCCCGGAATCGATATGTAAAGGGTTTAGGTAAATCCGGGGATGATGTAAAAATTATTGTTGACACACAAAAATTGCTGTTTGACGCAGAACTTGACACCATTATTAATTCAATCGCATCCGACGCTTGATACTGATATTCACATAGAGAAAAAAATAACTCTAAAAGGAGGACAATTATGTTAAAGAATTTATCTGTTAAACAAAAAATTTATGCAGGATTTGCGGCAGTTCTTGTTCTGCTTATTATTATGTCCGTTATAGGATACAATGTGATCGGATCTGCATCGGATGGTTTCAATACATACCGCGGCTGGGCTAAAAATGCTAACACTTCAGGCAGGGTGCAAGCGAATCTGTTGGAATCACGCCTGGCAGCCAAAAACTTTTTTATTAACGGAGAACAAAAAGATGTTTTAGCTTTTACGGAATGCATTGATAAAACATCTCAATTTCTTGACGAAGCTGAACAAAATGTTGATATACCTGAAAGAGAAAGTATTATTAAAAAAGTCTCATCTGATTTAGATGATTATAAAGCTAATTTTGAAAAAGTAAAATCACTAATGGAGGAGCGGGGAAAGCTTGTAGCTGAATTGGATACAAAAGGTCCGCAAATTGAACGCAGCTTAAGTGAAATTATGCGCACAGCCAATCGTGACCGTGACTTAGAAGCTGCTTACAGAGCCAGTTCAGGGCTGCGAGATATTTTACTTGCCCGCTTGTACGTCATTAAATATCTCGAAAAAAATCAGAAAAGTGACTATGATCGTGTAAAAACTGAATTTTCTAACTTTGATGATGAGCTAACCATTTTAAATAACGAAATACAAAACAGCACAAGACGTCAACTATTATCCGAAGTAACCAGTCTTTCAAGAGAGTACAAATCCACATTTGAAAATGTATACACTACAATTATGACACGTAACGAGATCATCGAAAACAAGCTGGATAAAATCGGTCCCGAGATATCATCACTTGTTGAAGAAGTAAAGCTGTCTTACAAGAACGACCAGGATAAACTTGGCCCGGAACTGCAGGCTTCCAATGACCGCGGTATCATGCTGATCATCGTCTTCTCGCTGATCGCCCTGGCTATGGGTGTTGCTGCTTCCGTTCTGATATCGCGCCCCATCGTGCAGCCGGTAAATGAACTTGTTTCGGTTGCCCAGGCTGTTGCCGACGGTGACCTTAACCAGTCGCTAATTCTTGATCAGAATGATGAAATCGGCACCCTTGCCGAAACCATCAACGGCATGGTAACATCACTCAAGAAGGCCGATGACGCCCGCATTGAGAATGACCGTAAAGTTAAAGTGGTATTAGATGAAGTCAGCGCCACAGCTGAAAAACTAAACGCCGGCAACATCAGTGCCCGCGCCGACCACTCCAAAGCGGAAGGTGAACTGCAGAATGTACTGACCGGTTTTAACCAGGCCATCAGCGCTGTTGTTGAACCGCTGAAAGTCACCGGGAATTACATCTCACGCATCAGCAAAGGTGATGTGCCGGAAAAAATCACCACCGATTACAAAGGTGATTTTAATGTGATAAAAATGGATATCAACCAGGCCATCGAAACCATTGGTGATCTGATCAGTGAAATCAAAGTACTGACCGATGCAGCTGAACGCGGCGAACTGTCGGTACGTGGCAAAAGCTCCAAATTTGAAGGTGACTGGCGCAATGTGGTTGACGGCATCAACAATCTGCTGGAACTGATCATTGCTCCGATCGAAGAAGCCCAGGGCTGCCTGGATAAGATGTCCGCAGGTGATTTAACAAAGCAGATGGAAGGACATTATAAAGGTGACTTTGCCAAGATGAAAGATGCCCTGAACAACTCGCTTAGCAGTCTAAATGATCTCCTGGGAGAAGTAACGATAGCTGTTGAACAGGTTTCCAGCGGTGCCATCCAGGTAGCCGATTCCAGCCAGTCCATCTCACAGGGTGCCACGGAAGCGGCCAGTTCACTGGAAGAAACCACGGCATCGATCACCGAGATCAGCGCCCAGTCCCGTAAAAATGCCGAAAACTCCGGCAATGCCAACACGCTGGCAGTCAGCTCGCTTAAGAGTGCTGAAACCGGTAACGAACGCATGAACAGCATGGTATCGGCGATGAATGACATCAATGATTCATCGAATGAAATTTCCAAGATCATCAAGGTGATTGATGAGATCGCCTTCCAGACCAACCTGCTGGCATTGAACGCTGCTGTTGAAGCTGCCCGTGCCGGAGCCCATGGTAAAGGCTTCGCGGTTGTGGCGGAAGAAGTGCGCAACCTTGCCCAGCGCAGTGCCAAAGCGGCACAGGAGACAACGGATCTGATTGAAGGTTCGATGGAAAAGGTTAAGAATGGAACCAAGATTGCAGATCAGACAGCCAAGGCGCTGAATGAGATCATCACCGAAATCACCAAAGTCAGTTCGCTTGTTGAAGAGATTGCCACGGCATCCAACGAGCAGGTATCGGCGATTGACCAGACATCATCGGCTTTGGGACAGATCGACCAGGTGACTCAGTCACAGTCTGCCAGCGCCGAAGAAGGTGCGGCAACAGCGGAAGAACTGTCAGCACAGTCGGTGCAGCTGAAACAGATCCTGAGCAAATTCAGATTAAGCCGGCAGATTAACGGTAAAATCGGCTCGATGCTGAAAGAAGCCGGTATAACCAAGGTTGCTGAAACCCATGAAGACCGCAAGACGGCTGCCAAAGGAAAGAATAATAAAAAGAAACTCGTCGAAGAACCGCAAATCAATCTCGATGATGATGACTTCGGGGAATTCTAAACATACTCCATGAAAATAAGAGTCCTGTGCTGCGGTTTAACACAGGACTTTTTTTATTACTAAAACACTTTCAGTCCGATTCCTGGGGTGTCATCTCAAAATCATTAGGATTGTAGCCATTATCTCTTAAAATGGCATGCACCTGAATCAAATCTTCATCATCGAGTCTGGCTGTCCGGCTCAGAATCCATCCGTATTTTTTTGAAGGTGTTCCGACAACGGCATAACGGTAATCATCTGCCAGACCAATTATCCAGTAATCACCCCAAAAAAGGTGCCAGCCAAAAATACTTACAAAACTGACTTCCAGTTTAGCATTTGTTTTTCTATCTACAACTCTTGCCAAACCAGTCGCTTTGTCTCTGCTGTCATCGTTTTCATCACAACTGTTAATAACTTCCACAGTCCCGTCATCTTGCAGGCGGTATTCTGCTGTCGTGTTTTTTAAACACTGATCCTGGAAACTGTTTGGTATCTTCGCTATTTCATACCATAGTCCCATATATTTATTAATGTTCACTGAATCAACTGTTGTCAGATTCCGTTTGTTATTAGTATCCTGTGCACTGATATTCTCAAAACTAATTAATACAGCAACTATTAAAAGAACTAAACTTAAAGATTTCATATCTGTAAATCCCTGATGTTTTTTTGATAAGTTTTAAATATTTGAAGGCAGTTTTTCACATTTCTCAATAAAATGCTCCGGCAAATCAGCAACAGAAGATGCAACGATTCCGCCAACAATTGCACAAACAGTATCCCTGTCCCCTGGTTCCTGAACAGCGTCCCATAAAGCATTTTCAAAGTTTCCCGAATTTTTTGCTGCACACCAGACACAAAACGGAACAGTATCCTGGCAACTGACACCGCCACCTGTTCCTAATGCACGGGCAACAGTTTGGACTGATTCATTGAACAATTCAATAGCTTGCAGCAAACCATCCTGTACATTTGAGACAGGAGTGAACTCCATTACCTTTTTTAAAAGATCAATGTCTGATAATCCATTTTCTTTACTGCAAAAACATGCTGCGAGTGCAACTGCTATAGCGCCTGCACGGGCTTCAGGATGAGCATGAGTAACAACAGCAGATTTTTCAGCTTCGAGTGCCGCCCTTTCCGGATCATCAAAAAAATAAGCACCAAGCGGTGCAACACGCATAGCTGATCCGTTACCAAAAGATCCCCCAGGCCTTATTGTTGATACAAGGTTACGCCAATGTTCACCTTTATGTATACGCAACAGAATATCAACTGTACTCATCCCATACATGCGCGAAGGATCGGCTACAAATTTGTCTTTAAATCGCTTGGCAAGATCGTCCTGATTAATTTCTCCAAATTCTTTCAGATTTTCATAAATTGAAATTGCCATAACGGTATCATCTGTATAAATCCACTCACACTCAGGAAAATAGCGGTCCGTTTTGGCAAAGATGGGAGTCGTTTTTTGAATACAATCACCGAATGCATCGCCAATGGATAATCCAAGCAGGCTTAGACGTGCATTCTTTAGATGATTATGTTTATTCATAGAAAAAGGGACTAAATTCTGTTAAACATCAGAGTATGAATCTGCTCTCCGAGCAGTTTAAATTTGGGTAATGCAATTTCTTCTTCAAGTGGTAAAAAACAGGCTATGATATAGTGTACATTGCCATCATCCACTATTCCAACATCATGTGTCCAAAAAGACCACCAGCCGGTTTTGTGATAGAACATAGCGTTAGGTGGTAACCCTTGTGCCAGTTTGGTATTGTCCAGCTGACGTCCTAAAAGTGCTTTTAGCTGCATGCTTACCCAGGGATTTACGAGCGTATTAGTGTAAACCTTATACATAAAATCTGCCGCATGCAAAGCACATGTTTCAGTGCTGCGAATATTTTCATAGCCGGGATCTTCATACTTGCGACTCAAAAATTTTCGGGTAACTTCACTTCCCTGCCAGTTGTTAGCATGAATTAAATTGTTGATATTCTCTCTTTGTGCGAGATCAATCAGGCAATTAGCAGCCGAGTTATCACTGCGGGTTATCATAAGATCCAGCAGGTAATTTACAGTAACGGTATCGCCATCTTTTAACAATGGCCTTGGATCACTTGATATCTCTTTTGCATGATCGACATCATTTGGAGATTTAACCACCACAATGCTATCAAGTCTGTATTTCCCCTGCGAAACCTGGTGTAATACTTCAGCAGCAACATACATTTTATAAACTGATGCCGGATAAATAAAATTATCCATGTGAACACCGGCAATAGCAGGTGCCTGTTTTGTTAAATCGATTACAGCCAGAGAGATTTGCTCAATCCCATCTTCACCAACATCAAAATCTTTATCAAGACTCAGCCCTTTTACAATGGACAGCAAGTCATCTGATAGTTTTTTTTCTTCTGTGAATATTGAAGGAATTTTTACGTTCTGAGCCATAATTTGTCCAAAAACTAATGCAATGATAATAATAATTTTCATACTATTCTCTAAGGTTAATATCAGGAATTTAGTGAAATCTGTGTCCGCCAAATGATTTTAAAGCTAACATCTGTTTTCATTATAGTATAAATCTCCATCCCTTTTTCCTGATACCTGCCGGATTCAATTTCATAGTCAATGGAAAATGGCATATGGCAAATTATTGTATCATCAAATTCAAAAGATGTAATATCAGTGACGTTAAAGCTATGGATTTTGCTCATTGCATTAAACTGTCTGAAACTTTCAACCATTTCATCAACACCTTTAACTATCTGGGTTGAACCAGGCAGCAACATCAAAACATTTTGATCAAAGAAGTTATATAATTCTGCATACTCCTTATCCTGCCAGATTTTATTTAACTGCCTTATAAAGGTTTTAATATCATCCATATTTACCCTTTATATATGTTCACAAACCAATTTTATTCAGCCTGAATAAATAAACGTCATCAAATACTATTCGTGAGCTTCCAGCCAGTTATCTCCCCAGCCGCTGTCTACAACCACTGGTACTTTCAATGGCATCGCGTCTGCCATGATTTTTTCCACGATTGCTGCAAACTCTTTGACATAACTTTTTTCAACTTCAAAAACAAGTTCGTCATGAACCTGCAGAAGCATGGCAGCGGGGACTTTCTCTTTTTCTATAAAATTGTGTGCGTCAATCATAGCCTTTTTGATTAAATCTGCGGCAGACCCCTGGATAGGTGTATTGATAGCAGTTCTTTCAGCAAACTCACGAATATTGCGGTTTTTGCTTTTTATTTCAGGCAGATAGCGACGACGTTTCAGCATGGTTTCCACATAACCCTGAGCCTGCGCCTGTTCAATTGCCTGGCGCATAAAAAGCTGGATATTGGGATAAGATGCAAAATAATGAGCGATGAATAGTTCGGCTTCATCGGGGGTAATATGCAAGCGGTTTGACAGCCCCCATTTGTTCATGCCATACATAATTCCAAAATTGATTTCTTTAGCTTTGCGGCGATGATCGGAAGTGACTTCATGCAGTTCGATATCAAAAATCAGGGCAGCAGTGATAGCATGAATATCCGTTCCTTTTTTGAAACCTTCAATCAAAGTTTTATCACCGGAGAGATGGGCCATGATGCGCAATTCGATCTGAGAATAATCGGCGCTTAAAATAACGGCATCCGGACCAGCCGCTATAAAGGCCCTTCGCATTTCTTTGCCCAATTCGGTTCGAATCGGGATATTTTGCAGGTTTGGATTATTACTGGACAAGCGTCCGGTCGCAGCGACGGTTTGATTGTACGACGTGTGTATTTTTCCTGTTTTCTTATTTACAAGCAGCGGCAAGGCATCCACATAGGTGTTTTTTAATTTAGACAAACGCCGAAAGGTTAAAATTTTATCGATTACCGGATGCTCAGCGTAACGTTCCAGCACCTGTTCTGATGTTGAAATTTGGCCGGTCTTTGTTTTCTTCGGACGACGCATATCCAGATCTTCATGGATTTTCTTATCTTCGAACATGATCGTGCCAAGTTGCTGCGGCGAGCTGATATTAAACTCCTGGCCGGCAAACTCATATATTTCCTGCTCGATCCGCTTAAGGTCTTTTTCAATATCAACGGCTAATTTTTCCAGCAATTGCAGGTCAATTTTTATACCATGTTCTTCCATCTTTTGCAAGACCTGCAGTAATGGCATTTCCAGCTTAAACAGAAGGTCATCCAAACCATGCTCTTTAACCTTGTCTTCAAGAATTTCTGCTACACGCAGTGTAATATCCGCATCTTCTGCCGCATACGGCAAAACTTCAGCAGCAGCCAAATCCGTCATGACTTTTTGATTTTTTCCCGTTCCGATAAGCTCTTCAATCAATATCATCTTGTAGGCCAGGTGTTTTTCCGCCAAATGCTCCAGGTTATGCTGACGATTGGATGGATCCAAGACGTAAGAAGCCACCATGGTATCAAACCAGACATTTTCCACTTCTATCCCGTGCTGACGCAGAACAGACAAATCGTATTTCAGATTCTGACCGTATTTTTTTATGGAAATATTACTGAAAACCGGCTCCAGCGCCTTAAGTACATAGGATTCTGAAAGCTTTATATCAAAATGATTGATCGGAATATACCAGGCTTCTTTTTCGCGCCAACTGATGGCAATTCCGGCAATATTGGCAGTAAGGTTATCCAAAGAATCCGTCTCAAGATCAAAAACAAAACGCTTCTGTTTTTTTAGGTCTTTCAGGAAACTGTCAAACTTTTCTTTGTCATCCACAAGGTTATATTGTACATCTTCCTTGTCATAGTGGATTGTGTCTTCTGATATAATTCCGCGATTTTCAGCAAGGGACTGCATTCGGTTAAACAGGCTGGGAAATTCAAGCTCTTTAAGAATTCCAGAAGCCACATTCATATCCCAGATTGTATGTGAAAGATCATCAAGATTGACATCCATTGGAGTATTAATATCAATCCGTGTAAGTTCCTGAGATAGCCAGGCTTGTTTTTCATTTTCTATCAGGTTGGTCTTAAGTGCACTCTCCTTCATTTCGGCAACTGATTTATAAATTCCCTCCAGATTCTCATATTCATCGAGAAGTTTTGCCGCCGTTTTTCCGCCTACTTTGGGGACACCGGGAATATTGTCCGAAGTATCACCCATTAATGCCAGCCAGTCAATAATCTGTCCCGGTTTTACGCCGTATTTCTCAATAACTTTGGATGCGTCCATAACATCCGGCGGCATACCAGCCTTCCCTGTAGCGTATAGAAATACATGACCATTGACAAGCTGTGCCATGTCTTTATCACCGGAAACAATGAAAACATTAACGCCTTCTTTCCCGAAACGCGTCGCCAGTGTACCAATGATATCATCTGCTTCATACCCGTCTTTATCAAGCAGTACAAAATTCAGTTTCTTAAGTGTATCGATTAGTCGTGGATACTGTGCACGCATTTCATCAGGCATTTTTTCGCGTGTCGCTTTGTATTCGGCGTATTTCTCGTGGCGGAAGGTTGGTTTACTGGTATCAAAAACAATCGCCAGGTAGTGCGGTTGTTCTTCATCGATAAGTTTGATCAGCGTGTTTAAAAATCCAAAAGTGGCTGATGTATTTTCACCTTTTGAATTAACCAGGGGATTGCGGATAAAAGCAAAATAACTGCGGTAATAAAGTGCTGATCCATCGATCAGAAATAGTTTTTCAGCCATTGAATTTGTCCTGTTTTAAGAATTTTTGAGAAGATGAGAGAACTTACAAGAGCTGGCTTTTTCGTGCAAGCATGAAAGGAGCTGAAATATAATGAATTAAGCCGAGTTTCGGCTGGCATTTATATTTCCGTACAATGAGCGTTTTACAATTTTTTCATAGACATTTTTACGGGAATCATCGTGCTCAATTTTCTGCAAAGCATACTGCTGAATCACCAACAAGGGCAAAACAATTTTCTCACGAATGGCAATGGAATTGCGAGATATCGGCTCTTCCTGCATCAGGAAATCATAACCGGATATCATAAGAACCATCTCTTTGGAGAGCAGGTATTCATCATATAATATTTTCCAGAAAGCATTGTATTCGGGGTCTTTCTCCAGGTATGTCGTCAGTTCAAAATAGCACTTGGAAAGGGACATCATACTGTTTAAAATCAAAGCTTTAAAAAATGGTACTGAATGAAACAATTTCTTCAGGTCTTCCAATTTTCCTGTATCAACATATGTTTTTAAAGCTGTACCAATCCCAAAATATCCGGGAACATTTTGCTTAAGCTGACTCCATGATCCCACATAAGAAATGGCACGTAAATCAGATAGTTCCAGCTTCTTTTTATTACCCCTTTTTGCCGGACGGCTGCCAATATTGGCTTCGCCGTAATATTTTAATGTACTGCGGTTTTCCAGGTAAGACAGAAACTTTGGATGATTTTTCAAAGCAGTATATTTTTCAAAACTAATCCTTCCCAGTTCTTCAATAATCTGCCGGTCTTTTTCTGCTATTTCATTTTGTTTATTCAAAAATTGATTATAAAGTCCTGCTGTTAAAAGCTGTTCGCAATTATGAAAAAAATGTCTTTTTGTACCATACTTGCTTGTAATGGTCTGCCCTTGTATCGTCAATTGAATTTCATGATTAGCAATTTTTGAACTCTGAGCTGCATAAAACCGATGTGTTTTCCCACCGCCGCGTGCAGGCGGTCCACCACGTCCATCAAAGAAAATGGCTTTAATGTCATTGCGTTCACAAACAGCTGTTAGCTTTTCCTTTGTTCTGAAAATCGACCAATTTGCCTGCAGATAGCCACCATCCTTTGTACCGTCTGAAAAACCAAGCATGATTGTTTGCCGGTTCCGCCGTTTCTCTACATGACTCCTGTATTGCGATAGATCAAACAGCTGCTGCATTATTTTTTCCGAGTTTTCCATGCCCGCCATTGACTCAAATAACGGGACAATATCGATATTCATATCCTGTGCACTGTAACCACACCATCTGAAAAGCGCATAAACAAATAACACTGAGAAAACATCTTCAGAATTGCTGATGATGTACCTGTTACAGCCTTCTTCTCCATTTTTTGCCTGGATTTTTTTTACTTGCTGTATGTTTAAAAGTGTGTCCTTTACAAGAGCCTCTTCATAATCATCGGGATTTAAAAGCATATTCTCATGAAGTAAAATTCTGACCAAATCTGCCTGACTCAGTTCATCAAGACTATTTTTGATCAACCCTTTTGAATATAAAATATTTTCAACAACCATTTTGTGCACGGAATGATTCTGTCTTATGTCCAGCGCGGCGAAATGTGTTCTGAAAATCTTGATCTTATTTATAAAACTATTCAGTTCATCCAGGTACAGGCTGTTATATTGTTTCTCGATAATATCTCTGATGCCTGACAAATCCTGCAGAAATACTTTGTAATCAATAATTTCGGATTCATCAAACATCGCTGTGTAAATAGAATCCCGCCATAATTTAATTCGCTCATCCACCTTACGAAAAGTCAGTTTATTTTCAAGCGATTTTATATCCCGGTAATAGCATTTAAACAAGGACATGCGCAGTTCATCAGCAACCGCTATTGTTGTTTTTGCTGTCACAAAGGGATTTCCGTCCCTGTCACCACCCGGCCAAAATCCCAGTTTAATAAGGTCCGGATTATCAAATGTTTTATCAGTAATATTTGCCTTTATGTAATTATAAAGTTCACTAACCGCTTCATAATAAACAGTTCTCAGAAAATAAATAATGGTCTGCGCTTCTTCTAATGGGGTTGGTTTTTCGGAATTCATCAAAGATGTTAAACCGAGTTGCTGAAGTGCCAGATCAATTTGCTCAATATTATTTTCAGTGATCAATGATCTTAACCTGCTGATGATTTCAAGAACCTGTGGCGGATAAAACTGCGTTGGATGTGCCGTAAAAACAACCCTGGCACTAAACTCAGTTAGTTTTTTAACTATTTCATCGGTGTTTTTCTCACCATCGATTACCGTTAATAAATTCTTTAAAGATAAGTCACCTGATAATTTCTGCAAAGCAGGATAAGCTGCGTCTTCTACACTGTCATATAAAACAACCTGCCGCTCAACGTATTGAATTACCCTAAACATAAAGTCAATTTTTTCATCATCCGAATTCAACACAGCCTGAGTTTTAAAAAAATTATCCAGAATTTCCTGTGGTTGCAATCCCGCTTCAAGACCATTTTTGCAGGCATTATGCAGGATTGGAATCAGGATACCAATATTTTCGATATTGCTGTAAGGAAGATTTAAAAAGAGACTATTGTATAGATTAAACTTATTTTTAACCGATTTTTCAAATTCTTTTTCAAGATTCGCAACAATCATAATTCTGTTTGATTTAAGTAAACTTTTTGATTTGGAAAACTGAATAAATTTAACTTAAACAAGCCAACCTTTATTTCGATGGATCATTTTAAATCATAATTGTTAATATTTTATAAACTTATAATAAGAAATTATCAAATTCTTTTGATGAATTGAGACATGAAGGCATTTATCTGTAATTGTGTCTTTTGATCCTGAATAACACCGTTTTTCCCAATTTTTCCCTTGGCGCCATTTACAATCAGCTTTCCCACAACAATAGCCTGGACAGTACTCAGGATTAAATCCAGGGATTCCATAGCTTTCTGCCCTGAAGCAGCAGCCACGATTAAACCGATTGGTTTATTTATCAGGACCGGCGAAGAAACATTCCAGTCGATTAAATTTTTTAAAACTCCAGGAAGGCTAAAAACATACTCAGGAGTACATATTAAAAGAGCATCTGCGTTATCAATTTGTTGTCTTAAGTTTTGAATAATTTCAGGCGGGTCATCTTTATCCAGGTCAGGATTAAAATGGGGGAGCTTATCAAGTTGATTATAGATATCAAACATGACTTCTGGATCGAAGCTTCCCGTGATATATTTTATAATTGATTTATTTACAGAATTGGATTGTATGCTGCCTGAAATGGCAAGGATTTTTTTCTTATTCACGTCTTAAATTGTCAGCGAAGAGTTACAACAGTTACGCCGGTTTCCCCTTCTCCATAACGCCCCGTTCTGTAACCTTTTATATTTTTTTGTTTGCTCAGGAACTGCTGAATAGCCTGCCGTAAAGTACCGGTACCTTTACCGTGAATTATTGTAACTTCTCCCCAGTCACTGTTCTGAGCGCTGTTGATGTAACCTTCAACCTGATGAAGTGCTTCCTGCACTTCACAACCACGAACATCGATTTCGTTGGAAATTGAAGATGGAACATGACTATCTGAAACCAAAAGAGTTTGTTTTAAAGGCTGCCCATTTTCGGTAAGCAATTCAACATCACTAAGATTAATAGTGAGTTTCAAGCCCTCCCGTTCCAATTCAATCTGCTCCCTGTTTTTAAAAACCTTACTGATGTTTCCAACGATATTATAGTTTAAAGCTCTGACCTTTTGCCCAACAGACAAATCATTTATATTTAATTTTTGAACAGGTTTGTTTTCTTTTTTATGCTCTAAACTTGCCCTGAAATCAGTTACTTCTTTGCGAACTTTTTTGACAATCGCCTTATCTGCATTTGATTCTTTAATGGAGCGAATTGCTGATTCAATTTTCTGATTAGCATCAATCAGGATTGCTTTTGCCTGTTTTTTGGCATCTTTCTCTAACTGTTTGCGATTTTTTTTGAGCTCAGCGCTATTTTTCTCATACAAGTTTATCAAACCATCGAGTTTACTCTGCTTAACACTAAGCTGACGAACAGCATCCTGATAGAAAGCACTTTTTTGAGTAATATCATCGAGAAGTTTATCAATACTCTTATTAGAATCGCCTTCAAGGTGACGTGCATGTTCAATTACATCCGGATCTAATCCATAACGCTTACATATATCAAAAGTGAAACTGCTGCCCGGTACACCTATTTCCAGAATAAACCTTGGCTTCAAATGTTCAATGTCAAACTGCATTGCCGCATTCTGAACCCCTTTTGTTTCGGAAGCATATAATTTCAGTTGGTTTTGATGGGTTGATACAAGTGTTGCGATTGTGTTTCTATTGAGTTTTTCAAGGATTGCAATTGCTAATGCCGCTCCACCGGATGGTTCAGTTCCGATTCCAATTTCATCAATAAGAACAAGAGAATTTTCTGTAACATTTTGGAGAATCTGCTTCAATCCATTTATATGTGAAGAAAAGGTACTCAGATCGTTTTCCAGTGATTGTTTGTCACCAATTTGTACAAAAATATTTTTACAAACAGGAAATTTACTGCCCTCGTCTGCCGGCACGGGTATGGAGCATTGAAACATCAACTGGAGTAATCCAACTGTTTTTAATGTTACGGTTTTACCACCGGCATTAGGCCCGGATATGATCAGGATATTAAAATCATCCCCCATTTCAAGATTTAAAGGGACTGTTTCATTGCCAATTCTGTCCTGAAGTATAGGATGTCGTGCATTGCTTAAAAACCAATAGTGATCATCAACGGCTTCAGGAAAAGCAGCACCTGCATTTTGGCCATATAAAGCACGCGCTTGTATAGAATCAAGTTCAACTAAAATAGATAAATTTCTGCTGAGATCGTGGCTGTTTTCACGTATAGTATTTGAAATCCGGGTGAGAATCCTGATAATTTCCCGCTTTTCTTCATTGATGAGATCCTGAATTTCGTTGTTTAAAGAAACTACCGCCATAGGTTCAACATATTTTGTTGCGCCAGATGAAGATTGTCCATGAACAATACCAGTGATTTTATTTACAGAAAATTCACGTACTGGTAGAACAAGTCTTCCATCACGCAGTGTCACAAAATCTTCCTGCAGATGCTCCGTATTTGTACTGCTGATATGATCCAGCTTGGCATGCACATCTTCTCTCAGCTGGTTTAATTTTCTGCGTATAATCTTTAAATCCTTGCTGGCATTATCATAAATGTTACCGGAAGAATCAAATGTAAACTGCAGCTGATTAAGGAGTGTTTTTTGTAATACAAGTCCTTCTGCCAGCTGTGCAATAGCAGCTGCATTTTCCTTGTTTACCTTAAAAAAATGACTTACGTCTTCACCAATTTCAAGTAAGTTTTGGATATCAAGACATTCTTTGCTTTCCAAAAAACTATTCTGTGGTTCAATTTTATTCAATAAAACGCGGATATCCGAAAAGTTTCTTACCGGAATACGGCTGGATTGTCTAACAAGATTAATGGCTTGCTGAACAAGCGTATTTCTTTCTTTTAAAGCAGTTTTGTCCGATACAGGACTCAAATTATAGATATTTTCTTTGCCAAGCTGAGACACACAATTTGTTGAAACGATCGAAAAAATGGTGTCCAATCCAAGAGTATTTTTTATAAGTTCAAATTCAAACATGTCATCTTAAATTTTCTAATAATTTATTTTTAGTATCGTTATTAATTTTATCCAGTGGAATAATGTCTTTGAAAGAATTATCAGAATCGGCAAATATATCCCACAAAAATGGAGCAAATTTCTTGATCGGCTGGTAACTGATACTTTCTGTCCTGCCAATTTTTCCCATCATCAAATCTGATCCTGGGATAAAATCGATTACAATCAAAATGATACTAAGTAACAATGTTACTTTAGTGAATGCAAACAAAGCACCGGCTACTTTATTTACAGGTTGCAGAAAAGTGAATGTGGCGATCTTATTAAGAGTAAGAGAAATAAGCCTTACTATAATATTTACTGCTACAAAAATTAATATAAATGAAATTATCCTGGCGACACCTTCTGTTAAATCAGGAAAAATTGCTACCAGGTAATTCATTAAATAGGGATGAAGTGAAGTTGCAGCCACAAAACCAAAAATTATGGCGATAAGAACCATTAACTCAGTTATCAATCCGCGGAAAAGTCCACGGATTGTTATGAAAGTTATGATTGTGAGTAAGGATATATCAAGATAATTCATTGCCGGTCAGGAAGAAAGCAGCGTTCGGGCCAGTTGCTGAACCAGCTTTCCATCAGCTTTTCCTTTTAACCTCGACATTGCCTGTCCCATTACTTTGCCAATATCTTTGGCATCATTGGCACCGGTTGCTTCAATAATGGCAACAAGTTCTTTTTTGACATCATCTTCAGACATTTGCTCCGGCAAATAAGCCTGAATTACTTCAAGCTCTTTAGTTTCTTTGTCAACAAGATCCTGACGGTTACCTTTTTGATACATCTCGATAGAATCTTTTCTGCTTTTAACTGCTCGTGTCAGGACAGTAATAACATCTGCGTCCGTCAAATCACGCATTAGGCGAATGCGTTCGTCTTTTACCTGAGAAATTGTGGTTCTCAGTGTTGTCAGCTTATCTTTTTCACCAGATTTCAGGGCCTGCTTCATATCTTCACGAAGCTGGTTTTCAAGACTCATTTTATAGTATCCTAAAAATTAGTATGCCGCATTATTCTCTGCATAGTACGACGTGCTTCTTTTTCACGACGTTTTCGTTCATCGCTTGGTTTTTCATAATGTTGATGACTGCGCAATTCAGACATCAGTCCTGAACGTTCACATGCTTTGGTAAATCGTTTAAATGCTCTTTCGAACGGTTCGTTACTTCTAACTTTTACTGCGATCATAAATCGTGCTTCTTCCGGTAAGTTTCTAAATTAGTTTTTTAGTAAGAATATTTATCAGGATTTTTGAGCAGGTCAATCTCATAATCCGCGGATTGTTTCCAGCTCCGGTTCTGTGATGCTTCAGTATAATAACGAATTGCTTTTTGGGTTTGTCCCTGCTTCTTATATACTTCTCCAAGATAAAAATTACAGGCCGCTTTAATATTATCTTTACGACTTATTTTCAAAGCATCTAAAAGTGCTTGTTCACCTTCTTTGTATTCTCCGGCCATCACATGAGCTTCACCTAAGCGGTATAAGTAATTACCTTTTAGCTGAACTTGTTTTGGGGAAACAGTTTCCACAGCTCTTTTAAATGCGGCGGCTGCTTTACTATAATTTTTTTCTGCTGAATAAGTTAAACCTAAATAATTGTGAGCATATTCATATTCAGGATCAGCTTTGACTGCTTCGGATAAATATTTTTCAGCCTGATCAAATTTTTTCTGATCATAATACACTTTACCAAGTCCGTAATTTGCTTTAGCAGATGTCGGATTAAAGGCGAGAACAGCATTAAACGTATTTATTGCATCTGTTTTTTTCTCCATATCTACTTGTAAATTCCCTAGTGCGATATAAGCAAGTTCAAATTTGCTGTCCAGACGAATGGCATTCTTAAAAGCATCTTCGGCTTTTGTAAGCTGATTTGTTTTTTGATAGCAATAGCCCAGCATGTAGTTAGCTTTCGGGAAATTATCATCTGCTTTAATTGCTTCAAGGTATTTTTGAATAGCATCACTATACTTTTGGCTTTTAGCCAGGTTATTACCAGAATTGTAAGCTTGTCCTGCTTCAGGACTGCGTTTGTCTTCATCCTGTGCAGATAAAAAACTAAAGAACAGAAATGTAAATACAATAGTTAAGATTGCTTTTGTCGTCATCCAAACCTCCGGAATTTTTAACTGTGTGATAATAGAGTTTTTAATATAAAATTATATTAAAGCCTGAGCAAGTTAGTATTCACACTAAACTATATTAATTTTAATGAAATTAGCGTTATTGATTTAGTTTTCAGTTGAATCAGTTTATTAAATGGTAAAAAATTACTCAGGTTCCTCCAGCTCACTCATTTTCTTTTTAAGATTTTCTTCAATAGCAAACATTGCATTCGGAATATCCACATAATTTGTGGTTTTTATTTCCATATTATTTACAAAACTTTCAAGCTCCTGAAGAACAAAAGTAATTTTTTGTGTCTCTTTAAGGCTTACCTGTGCTAATTTAACCGCCCTTCTGATATCTTCAGGATTTTGTGTAGCAAGTTGTGCATAACCAGAAATAGTTGTAGTTGAATTATTGATATAGTGTGCAAGTGTTGTGAGTAATTGACGCAGGGTTTCGATCCTGGTATGAAGCATTTCTTTTTCATGCAGTTTTTCTTTTACTGTTTTTTGCTCAAGATAGTTTTTGTATACTTTTTCTACAATTTTAGGTAAAATGGCAATATTATGCGGCGATTTTTCAAGAAAATCATTAGCACCTTCTTTTAGCGTATTAATGGCAATCTGCATCTCTTTTTGTGCCGTGATAACTATTACGGGTACATCTGTTTCGTTACGCAACATTGTTAAAATTTCACTTCCTGTTGCATCAGGAAGGTTGAAATCCAGAAGTATTATATCCTGTGATTTATAATCTGTTTTTTCAAGATCTGATTTAGAAACAGCTACCTTTACTTCGCAATCCAGTTCATCTTCAAGGATATCTGCCTCCAAAAAAGCATGGTCTTCATCATCCTCGATTATAAGAATTTTTAATTTTTTCTTATCCATTAGCGTCCCTGATATATCTGACTGTTTTTAAAACGAATAAAAAAGGTTGTTCCCTGCCCTTTCTTACTTCTTAAAACAATATCACCACCCAATTTACCAACCATATTTTTAACAAGGGTCAATCCTAATCCTTTTCCGGATCTTTCACCTGTTTTTGGCTGAAGCTGCTTAAAAGATTCAAAAATTGTATCCTGCCGGTCTTTTTCGATACCAACACCATTATCGGCAATTATAAAAGTGGAATATTCGTCTTCTTTCTTGAACTGTATTTCAATTTTATTGCCATGTTTTTTTCCAGGCATGTATTTACAGGCATTATCAATTAAATTCAAAAAAATATGATTAAGAACAGTCTCATTTGAAGTAATGACAGGCAGCTGTTCGTCAATAGTAACTTTCACGCTTTTTTTACTGAGTTCAAATGATAATTCATCAATAATATTATTTATCAGTAATGCAGTATTAACAGGCTGCAACAAATCAATATTCTCAGCATATTTATAGCTGTTAAGAATTTCATCAATGGTTGTTAACTCTTTCTCGACATTCTTACGGATTCTCCCCAAACGATCATTTAGATCTTCATTAATTACATCAGAATGTTTTCGCTCGATTGATTCAATCAATCCAATAACATTTCTCAGTGGTGCATTTAAATCATGAGAAACTAATTTTAACATGTTATCTTTTTCGTTAATTGAATCAGAAAGTAATTTATTTGTTGTTTCAAGTTCAGCAGTCCGCTGATTTACGCTACGCTCAAGGTTAGAAAAACTGTCCAGATTTTCTATATGAAGTGCAACCGTATTCGAAATCAGCATTAATTTTTCAAGATCTTTGTGCTCAATAATACTGCTTTCACCAAGATTGCCGACAATTATCATTCCATAAAATTGTGAAGCAGAGCTAATCGGAAGTAACGCATAATTCCCGGAAAGATTGTACTTTTTGATGATGTCATCAAAGGGTAATTCATTTTGTAAAAGCGGATTGTGTTTTAACATTTCCTTAAAAATTTTGCTTTGGTCCGTTATCAGATAATTTTCAAGATCCATATTGAGTTTTTCATCAAGGATAGTAAACCCTTTTACACTGGATTGATTATAAACAAGCTTATTGTTCTGGTTTAAAAACAGTATACAGAACGCATATCCTAAACCAATAGAGATTTCATTAACAAGATTTTTGTATATACCGCTCTTTGACTTTTCTTTTCGCAGTTCAAGGATATAAATGATAAGGTTAGACATTGTCTCGAGTTCCTTATCAAGATTTTTTTGTATCTCTTCTGCCTTTTCTTTCGATTTTTTTATACTAACAGGTATCAGCTTATTATCTCTGCGCAATTCGGCCATTCTCTTAGCCATTATTTCCATGTTTAAAAATATCTGATTAAATTCCCTGGAATAAACAGACCTTTCTTCCAGAGTCTGTTGACCAATTGTTAAGAGATGACTTATATGTATTAGTTTTTTAAAGGGGATATAAACTATTTTATCAAAAAAATAGGCAAGCACATAAATAATCACAGCGGAAATTAACACAAAGATAAAGGACTTCAGACGGGCTTTTTCTTCAGCATAAACTACTTTTTCAGCATTTAAGCCTATTTTTAAGTCGAATGATCCAATTCGTGTTTTATCTTTTACAGGGATTATTAATGACAGGATATGCTTGTTACTGATATAACTGACCGTATTATCAGGAAGAGATTTAATCAGCTGCTTTGAATAATGATCTTCATTCGTATAGTATTCTGTTCCCAAATATTTTGTGGCTAAATATTCTAGGTTATAAACATGCTCCAATTTGCTTAAAAGAGTTAAAATATATTCATCTTCATTCAGGATTCTTATGTCAATTTCGTTTGTAATTATATTGTCAAGTTCATTATTAAGAATATCAATTAATTGTTGTTTTTCTTCTTCATATACAGATATTGGATAATAAATAACAAAAGAAATATTTACTAACAGGAAAATGGAGAGTGTTAAAAATATAAATTTTGTTCTGACAGATGAACGTTTAATATATAAAAATAACTTCATGAAATTATTTTGAAATTGAGAGAGCTTATTTCGCTCTCTCTATATATTTGCATTCACGCGTATCAATTCTAAGCACTTCGCCCTCCTGAATAAATTGAGGAACTTGGACCTTGAGACCCGTTTCCATAGTTGCCGGTTTATAGGATGATGTAACCGTCGCCGTTTTTAAATGGGGTTCGGTTTCAACTACTTTTAATTCGATTGTTGCAGGTATATCGACATTAATTGCTTTTTCCTTATAAAAAACAACATCACATTGCGTGTTTGGCAGCAGATAATATTTATCATCTCCTATCATTTCGGCATCCAATGGAATCTGATCAAAGGTCTCATTATCCATAAAATAAAAATGATCTGCATCATCATAGAGATATTCCATTTTACGGGTTTCCAGGTTTGCTTTTTCTATTGTGTCGTCAGACCGGAATCTGTTTTCTGCATTTGAACCGGTTACAAGGTTTTTCATCTTTGTTTGAACTCCGGCTTGTCCTTTACCAGGTGTAAAATGCGTCATGTCTGTGACCACGTGGAGCTCTTCATTGTAAATAATAATCATTCCTTTGCGGATCTGTGTTGCTTTAATTTTCATAAATATTTTCTCCTGTTAATCCAATTTTTATCAATTTTAAACTTAAATTTTTTCATTTCTTTATAAACTTCGTACCTGTAACGATTTGATTTATATAAATAAACCCATTCTTTGTATAGTGGAAAAACTTGTTTTGCGACAAACCAGTCTACTGGCTTTAGACCATTTACATCCAGAAGAGCTTTTTCTTCAATGGCCCATGCTACTTCAGAAACATCATATTTTTTTGTATCTCTCATTATGGCGGCTAATTTAGCCTGATCGTATGGCTTTTCATAGTTGAAAATTTTAGAATACAAAAATGCATTATGGTAATGATCAGGAATATTAATAATCGCATGTAATCCTAATCTGTGAGCCGCAAGTACTAATAACTCCAAAGCTTCTGAGCCAATTCCCAACCCGGGATAGTCCTGACCGGGAAGCCTGCTTTTACTCCTGGTAAAACCAGTTCTCGGATTTTGCATCTTAAGCCACTCTACAACAAGTGCTTCAAATTTACGTCCGTTTAAAGGAGTATTAAAAGGCATATCTACAGTAATGTAATCGCGCCGGAGAACAAGCTCTATTAATTTTTCTTCTGCTTCACCAGTTGTGTTTTTAAGGATAAATTTGTGCTTGTATGGATCTGTAGTATTGATTTCTACTTTTAAATTTGTAAATCCTTTTTTTGCAAGTTTTGATGATATTTTATAACGATCCAGAATTATTTTTAAACCATTTACAGAAAAGTAACCCATAAACAGGTTTTCACTTCTTTTTCCAATATTGCGATTAAAAAGATCATCTTCAGAAATTTCCAAAGGCCCGATAGTTTCATGCCAATCCAAAGACAACGATTTTTCTATAAAGTCATTAAAACGTTTGCTTAAGCGAATCATCATTGAACCCCTTTTAAGGCTGCTTTAATGAATTCATAGTAAATTAACCAGCTGTCAGGCCCATATCCGCCACCCGGTAAAACCACAATCGGTATTTTGTGTTCCCTGGCTTTGCTTAAAATATATACATTCCTTTGCAACATTGCTTTTCTGGAAATTTTCATATCAGCAAGATTGTCACCTTTGTATGGATCAGAGCCGGCAATATAAAAAATTAAATCTGCTTTAAAACTGCTTAAAACTTCCTTCAGATTTAACCTAATTTGCCTGAGATACTCTCTGTCGGACAAATCTGACGAAACTAAAACATCCAGATTAGCAACCGCATCAAATTTATTCCAGCAATCAGCATGAATTGAAAATGTGAAGACAGATGCATCATCCTTGAAAATTTTTGTATTTCCGTTTCCCTGGTGATAATCTAAATCAACAATTAGTATATTTTTTATCTCTGTTTTTAATTTTATTTTCCTGATAGCAATTGCAATATCATTTAAAAGACAGAAGCCTTCTGCTTTATCAGGTTGTGCATGATGAAATCCGCCGCCAAGATTAAAAACCGGTTTGCCCAAGGATATTGCATTAAATGCAGCAAAAACCGTCCCGCCGCATACCGCTTTGTAGTATTCAAGAACTGTATTATCCCACACAGAATTCACTTCTATTTTTAATGCCTGATTTACAAAAACAGGGTCTTTAATTTTTCTAATGTAATTATTAGTATGCACCAGGTTAATATCATTATAAGAACACGGTTGTGGATATAAAATATGTTTTAATTTTAAAAGTTTATCTGTGATAAGCTGGTCACGGATTCGCTTGTATTTATAGATGTCAAAACTGTTATGGTCGCCGTAGGTTGAAACACCAACAAGATACTCCGATGAAAAAACAATATATGCTTTTGGTTTTCTGAAGATTGAAATCAAAGGTCAATCTCACCGGCAATATTACTTAGAGTGTAAGAATAGATATCCTGTAATTCACTATATTTATGCAATGCCTTCATAATCTTAACTGTTGTGGCTTCGATAGTCATATTTTTACATCCAACGGCCCCGGCTTTTAAAACATTGTGACCGCTTTCGTAAATATCCAGATTTATTTTACCATGCGCCGAACTGCTATTTATAAATACTGCTTTTTTATTGTCTACACATTTCCTAATAAACCGGATCCATTCCTTATTTCGCTCCGGAAGATTGCCTGCACCAAATCCGATAATCTGGATGGCGCGAAGAGCTTTGTTTTCAACAATACTTTCATAAAAAACCGGATCACATTCCGGATAAATTAAAATATTTAAAAGTGAAGGTTCAAATCCCGGATCATAAATAAACTTTCCGGACGGCCTTAAAAGAAGTGAGTTTTCAATTTCCAGATTCAGGCCGATTTCCCCAATCAATGGATAATTCGGCGAATAATATGCACCATAATTTGATATACTGGTCTTTTTTGAACGATTGCCACGTAGTATCCTTTGTCCAAAAACAATGAGCACTTCATTAATCTGGCGGGTGGCAACTTCCAATGCATCTATAAAATTTAACCGGGCATCGGATCGTATCTTTGCCAAAGGCAGCTGAGCACCTGTAAAAATAACTGGTTTTTGCAGATTTATAAGTGAGTAAGACAATGCAGCTGCGCTGTAAACCATTGTATCTGTGCCATGAACGATCACAAACCCATCATATTTATCCATATGTGAATAAATAACTTCAGCAAGGCTATTCCAGGCACTTATCCCAAGATTTGAGCTATCTTCATTACAAACGATCTGAACATCAATTTCTGCAATCTGATTAACTTCCGGGATATGGTTTAATAATTCATCCTGAAGATTACCTGGTGCAAGTACCTGATCAGGCTCCATAGGAACCATGCCGAATGTACCACCTGTATGAATGACAAGTATCTTTTTCATGAGATTTTTTGCAGCTTAGATCACAATGACGGATATGCTATATTTATATTATAAATCTATATAACTATTGTTTATAAAATATACTAAAAAAAAAGAGGAAATTTCCTATTGAATCCCTTGTTGGCCTGGAAATTTCCTCAACGATTTAAAGAACCGCTATAATGCGGTTTTTTTATTTTTCTTTTATTACTGCCTGAGCTGCGGCTAAACGTGCAATTGGTACACGATATGGTGAACAACTTACATAATTAAGTCCTACTCTGTGACAGAATTCCACAGATCTGGGATCACCACCATGCTCACCACAAATTCCTGTTTTTAGGTTCGGCTTGGTTGTACGTCCTTTTTTTACAGCCATCTCTACCAGCTGACCTACCCCGGTTTGATCGAGAGACTGGAAAGGATCATCCGGAAGGATACCTTTATCATCATATTCTTTAAGGAATTTACCGGCATCATCCCTGCTGAACCCGAATGTCATCTGAGTAAGGTCATTCGTGCCAAAGGAGAAGAATTCAGCTTCTTCTGCAACCTGATCTGCTGTAAGAGCAGCGCGTGGAATTTCAATCATAGTACCAACCATGTAATCCACTTTTATACCTTTTTCTTCCATAACTTTTTCAGCAGTTTCAACCACAACTGTTTTCTGGTTTGCAAGCTCTGCTTTTGAACCTACTAAAGGTATCATAATTTCAGGCAGGACATTAACGCCTTCTTTTTTCAGCTGGCAAGCTGCTTCAATAATTGCGCGAGCCTGCATTTCTGTAATTTCAGGATAAGTGATACCTAAACGGCAGCCACGATGTCCGAGCATCGGATTAAATTCATGCAGCGCATCAACTTTTGATTTAACAACATCAAGAGTTACACCCATTTCATCAGCCATTTCCTGCTGATTGGCATCTTCGTGGGGTAAGAACTCATGCAAAGGCGGGTCTAATGTACGAATAGTAACAGGAAGATCATGCATAGCCTTAAATATACCATAAAAGTCATCTCTCTGGTATGGCAATAATTTTTCTAAGGCTTTACGGCGGCCGGTTTCATCATCAGCAAGAATCATTTCACGAACGGCTTTAATACGATCTCCTTCAAAAAACATGTGTTCCGTGCGGCAAAGACCAATACCTTCCGCGCCAAAATTACGGGCAACTTCAGAATCATGCGGTGTGTCTGCATTGGTGCGAACCCTTAATTTTCTGAATTCGTCTGCCCAGCCCATTAATTTTCCAAAATTACCTGATAACTCAGGATCAACAGTAGGTACTTTTCCTTCAATTACAACACCTTCAGAACCATCCAAAGAAATCCAGTCACCTTCAGTAAACACATTTGAACCGACTTTCATTGTTTTTTCTTTGTAATTAATTTTAAGTTCACTGCAACCGGCCACACAGCAGGTACCCATACCACGGGCAACAACAGCAGCATGCGAAGTCATACCGCCACGGGAAGTAAGAATACCTTTCGCAACGTTCATACCACCTATATCTTCTGGGGATGTTTCTATACGAACAAGAATTACATCTTCACCTTTTGAATGCCATTCTTCTGCATCATCTGCATGAAAAACAATTTTACCTGTAGCTGCACCTGGAGAAGCAGGTAAACCTTTTGCAACTACTTTTTTCTTGGCAGCAGGATCAAAAGTCGGATGCAGCAACTGGTCCAATTGATTTGGTTCTACACGCATTACAGCGGTCTTTTTATCAATCAAGCCTTCATCCACCATTTCAACGGCAATTCTTACAGCAGCTGCGGCTGTTCTTTTTCCATTACGTGTTTGCAGCATCCACAATCTACCTTTTTGGATTGTAAATTCGATATCCTGCATATCTTTGTAGTGGTTCTCTAATTTTTTATAAATATTTTCCAGCTCTTTATATGCTTCAGGCATGATTGATTCTAGAGTTTTTTGAGAAGCTTCGCTGCGAGTGGATTCATTCACAGGTTGTGGTGTACGGATACCAGCAACTACGTCTTCACCCTGCGCATTAATCAGATATTCACCATAAAATTTTCTTTCGCCTGTGGCCGGGTCTCTTGTGAATGCAACACCTGTAGCACAATCATCACCCATGTTTCCATAAACCATAGCTTGTACGTTAACAGCGGTGCCCCAATTTGCAGGAATATTATTTAATTTACGGTATTTAATTGCGCGTGCATTATTCCATGAACCAAAAACTGCACTGATTGCACCCCACAATTGTTCCCAGGGATCTGTTGGAAATTCTTTTCCAGTTTTATCTTTAATAGCTTTTTTAAACAGACTTACGAGTTCTTTAAGGTCTGAAGCGGATAATTCTGTATCAAGGTTAACACCTTTTTTTTCTTTTACCTGATCAATAATTATTTCAAAAGGATCTTCTTCTTCTTTTGATTCGGGCTTGAGACCCATTACTACATCACCATACATTTGGACAAAACGTCGGTAAGAATCCCAACCAAAGCGTTCATTGCCGGATTTTTCAATAATACCAGTTACTGTTTCATCATTTAAACCAAGATTTAAAACTGTATCCATCATACCTGGCATAGATGCCGGTGCACCAGATCTTACTGAGACTAGCAGCGGATTGTGTTTGTCGCCGAAAGAAGCATCCATGACTTTTTCTATATGCTCAACACCCGCTTTAACCTGAGTTTTCACAGCATCCAGATATTGTCCGTTATTTTCATAATACTGGGTACATACCTCCGTTGATATTGTAAAACCAGCGGGCACGGGAATACCAATATTGGACATTTCTGAAAGGTTAGCACCTTTTCCCCCAAGGAGCAATTTCATATCTGCGCGGCCTTCTGCCTTGCCTGCCCCGAAGGAATAAACAAATTTATCTGACATCTTAAACCTCCAAACTATATTTTTATTATCTACATTAGATTTTTAATCTATTTGGTTCTCTTATCCTTAATAATTTAAGTTTCTAAGTTACTTAAAATTTTTAATCAATGAAAATATTTAAAAGGTTTTTAAAAAAGATTTTACATCTTATCTGCGCTTTTAATCACAAAGTAATTTCAATTTATGATTATACTTAATTTGATTACTTTAATGTAGTATCTGCATCAGAACCATTTCTGCATAAAAAGTATTATAGTATCTTTCACGCTGACATTATCACGGAGGAAAAATTGTCGGCAATCCTTGTATATTACGAAAACGACGGGCAGTTACCTGAGCTGCAAGACGTCTTCAATGAATTTAAAAATCATCCTGTTTGTTATGAAAAAGAAGATTATGATAAATTCTTGCAGATGGAACAGTTTATTATTGAAGAAGAGATTGACATTTTTATTTGTGCAACAGCTTTCTCAAAAAGACTAATAAAGAACCTGTATTATCTTTATGCTCACAATCCGTTATTAACAATAATTTATTTTAACCCTATTCTCAAAAACAACGAGTTTTCAGAATTTTACCGGGCAGGTGTCAGTTATTGTTTTGTTGGCGAAAAACGTCAGATTAATATGCATGATGCGTTAAATAAGCTTGTAAATAATCACTGGAAAAAAATTCCAGCAGATTTGCTTCCATCCAACTCTGCAGGTTTACCAGAAAGATCAGTAAAAATTCTTCATTTTATTGAAAATACCAGTTTGAAAAAATGCAATGCAGAGAATCTTGCAGAATATTTAAACATCTCACAAAGCCATTTTCGTAAAGAATTCAGACACTATTTTGGGCTAAATTTCAGGGAATTTAAACAACGTCTTATTCAGCATTATGAAGATGTTCTCCTTTTTGAACGCAATATGAAACCCGGACATATATACAAAATTCTGGATTATAAGAATCTGTCTGCTTTCAGTCGCTCCTTTAAAATAAGACACGGCGTTTCCTGGCAAAATCTTATTAAAACAAAAGATTAGCTACCCCCTTTAAAAGTTGTTATTTATTTTTTTTAAACTTAACCTTTTAATTATTTACTAATATTCAGGGTTTATGAATAGCGGCTGGTCTACTCCATCACCTGACTCCTTTAAAGAAGGCAATGTTGTCCATCTTTGGTTGTTGAATTATAAAAAATGTCAGGAAAAATTAAATGAAATTCTTCCCGTACTTTCGCCCGAGGAAAAGCAAAGGGGGGATAAATTTTATTTTGAAAATGACAAAAACCGGTACATTATAACAAAAGGTACTTTAAAGAAAATTCTTTCCCGGATGCTAAACACAGAAACAAGGGAAATAGCATTCGGATATAATGAACATGGTAAGCCATATTTAGAATCAGCTCCTAATTTATATTTTAATGTTTCTCATTCAGGAAATTTTGGACTAATCGCTATTACACCAATTTCAGAAATTGGTGTTGATGTAGAAAGATTCCGCCATAAAATGACCAGAGAAGATATCGCCCGAAGGTTTTTCTCAAAAAAAGAAATAAATGACTATTTAAGTTTAGATATAGATCAACGACTGCAGGGGTTTTTCAATTGCTGGACACGTAAAGAAGCTTTTATTAAAGCGGTTGGGTTGGGCTTGTCTTTACCCCTGAACACTTTCGATGTTTCACTTAAACCCGGAGCAAATGCGGAAATATTGGCTATCAGAAAACCACATGATGATCCAGAGAAATGGACCATGAAAAATGTTTTGATTGATAATGAGTATGCTGCAGCATTTACTTTAAGAGCTGTAAATTTTGAGACAAAGTATTGGAGAGCTTGTTCGCTTTAAAATTTTTAAACTCAAACTTTAACTTTTACCGGAGAAATCTGATATTTATCAAGCGTAAATAGAAATGTTGTCCCAATGTTTAATTCACTTTTTACAGTAATTGTGCTGTTATGTGCTTCAATAATCTTTTTGACAATTGCAAGACCAAGTCCACTCCCGCCTGAATTTTTTGAGCGGCTTTTTTCCACTCTGAACAATCTTCCAAAAATAAAGGGCAAGTCTTCTTCAGGGATACCTTCACCGGTGTCTGATACTTTAACGTTTACCTTATTATCATTTTCCGACAATGAAATAACCACTTTTCCGTTTAATTCCGTGTAACGGATGGCATTATCAATAAGATTTGATAGAACCCTGTCCATCATTCCGATATCGCCTATAACCATGGGTAATTTTGTCGGAATTTTAGTTATCAGATTTATCTGTTTATTCTCAGCCTGCGGCTGGAATTTTAAAACGACATCCTGCAGCAGTTCGGCAATTGAAAACGGTTCAGGTTGTGGTTTAGTTTGCATGGCATCAAGTTTTGAGAGTTCAAAAAGTTCCATCACCAACAGGTTCAAATTTGTGACACTTGTTAAAACAGTTTCCAGAAATTTTCTCCTTTGCCCGGGGCTCATGCTCTCATCTTTCATCAGAATTGTTTCTATATATCCCTGAATAGATGCAAGCGGACTTCGCAAATCATGCGAAATATTTGCGATAAGTTCACGGCGTAAACTGTCGTTCTTACGTAACTCATCCATACTTAAATTAATCTTTTCTGCCATCCGATTAAATGCATTACTTAGCTGCCCTACTTCATCATTGCTGGAAAGTTCGATGCGTTGTTCATAGTTACCTTTTTCAAACTCTTTTACGACATGTGTCATATGTCTTAATCTTTTTGTAAGATTGAAGAAGAGAACAGAACCAAGAATACCGCCGAAGATTAGAATAACTCCAAATGTAAAAGCAGTTGTACTTAATATATAGCTTCCACCTACTCCACTGATGGCATTGTCGTATAATTCACTGCCGAGAATAATATACAAATAGCCTTTTTCTCCCGGGCGCAACTGGATTTCCGCTGCAGAAAACACTTTCTTGCGGTCTTCAGTCTTTGGGTCATCACCCATTATTGGAAAAGCTTTTTTGTCTTTTTTCTGAAGGAAAGCTTTAATTGGAATGGTATTAATAGTTTTTAATTTTATTTTTTCAGGATCTGCAAAGAAAACCTCCAGGTTACCCCGTGCATCTGTCAGGTATATTTCTACCCGCGGATTCATCACCATCAGATTATGAATAATATTTTCGATGGCTGCGTAATCAATTGTATCCTGCAGGAAAGGCTGAAATTCTCCGGCAAGATTTTGAGCTAAATCCCGGTTAATTGTCTGATCGGTTTCGCATACAAAATTAAGAGATGACTGAACTGATATTATTATCTGGACAGTGCCCAGAAGAAAAAGTAAACCAAGGAATATAAGTGAGATTTTTCCATAAAAAGTTTTGAATAAAGAAGTCATTATTCAAAATCCTCGTACTCTGCAAATTTATAACCAATACCCCACACTGTAATGATATATTTTGGTTGTGACGGATCGTCTTCTATTTTGGCACGAAGACGGTTTATGTGCGAATTTACAGTGTGTTCATATCCGCTGAACTGATACCCCCAGACAATATTAAGCAAGTTCTCGCGAGTGTACGCTTTTCCCGGATTTGATGCAAATAACGCAAGTAAATCAAATTCTTTTGCAGTAAGGTCAATGCTTTCATTCTTAAGAACAACGCGCCTTTTTTCCATATTGATATTAAGATCACCAAATGTAAACTCTTTTGCTTCATCAGAACTTTGTTCTTCTTTTACAGCATTTACACGTCGGATGATAGCTTTTATTCGGGCAATCAATTCCCTGATACTGAAAGGTTTTGTTAAATAATCATCCGCACCTAATTCCAATCCTAAAACCTTGTCAAACTCTTCAGATTTAGCAGTAAGCATTAAAATAGGCAGTGTTTTTTTCTTTTCGCGTATTTTTTTACAGACATCCATTCCATTAAGCTTGGGAAGCATTATATCCAGAATGATAAGCTGATAGTCATTTTCAAGAGCTTTTTCAAGACCGTATTCACCATCTTCGGCTCTGTCCAGATTTAAGT
Organism: Calditrichia bacterium; assembly: GCA_020635035.1. Taxonomy (GTDB): domain Bacteria; phylum Calditrichota; class Calditrichia; order Calditrichales; family J004; genus JACKAO01. Next base: position 226,805 of record JACKAO010000001.1, on the reverse strand, counting down.
TGAGATCTTTAATATGCAGTTCGAGAAGATCAGCAATATCGGGATCATCTTCAATAATCAGAACTTTCTTATCCATGATAATTCCTTATGATTTGAAAGGGCAAGAATAATTAAAACCTGTCACAAGTTTATCACGTGAAATTCAAAATATTGCTAATTGTGCTGTCCGGCAGGGATTTTATTGATATTCCACGTTTATATAATCAGGATGAAGCCTGAAATCACCAAAGCCGGTATAATCCTGAAAGAGAAATACTTTTCTGAGAGAGTAATAGCGCCAGATTTCATATGGTCGTGTTTCTAATTCAAAAGGATGACGCTCAATATCATCTGGCGGTCCAAATTTTATCAGAATGCGTCCACGATCAGTCAGCCATCCATCCGTTGCCAGCCCGGAATAATTTTCATTGGCATAATTTATGCGCTTGAAATATTCATCCATAAGTTCATTCTTCTTTGTATCAGGATTCGGATCGCGTTCCTTCCAAAAGCGCTTAAAAAATTCCTGCTTACTTTTTAAATCGGCATCCAGGTAATAACTGAGACTGTCCGGTTGAAGAATATAAACCATCTGGTTCAATGCTAAATCGATATCTGTCGCAGTATTAGGCACCAGCTTCCAATAGAAGGTCAAAACTTTTGATGTTTCTGCATCATTGCCATCAATATCAACACTGATATTGAGATTGTAGGTATTATCATTAAATATGTTTTTATCTACTTTAAGAATATGAGATGTAATATGAGATTTAACAGCTTTTGTTGTTACTGTATCGAATTCCACCTTCTTTTCACTATTTTTAAAACTGTAATCAATTTGTGCATTTTTATCTATTGTTTTTGAGTAAACATTAAAATAAATATAGAAGTATCCTTTTTTAACAGTAAAATTATTACTTAATATTGGATCATAATCAACAATGCGTCCACTACTATCATAAACTACTGATTTTAAAAACATAATATCACTAAGTGAAATATCTTCATCGTAGTATTCAGGGATTTCGATTTCAATACGACGTTGTGCACTTTGGTTGGTATTTAAGTCAACAGCGCGAACAAGAATCTGGTATTCCCCTTCTTTTAATGCCAGGTCTGTTTTCAGGCTGGCCGTCAAATCGCGACTGTTTGTTTCTTTATAGTTTTTTAAATGAATGTTATCACTGATTGTGCGTGAAAATATTAGTTTTTCATCATCATCATAAACGGCAACAAGCCATTCCAGTTCTGAATAATAACCACTTGTATCAGACTTAAGAAAAGTTAAATCGTCATAAACTACCTGGGCAAAAACAAGCAAACGGGAAGTATTATAATCACTATCAAATTGACGGTTTAATGACAATTCAAAAAAAGGCAACCCCACTCCGCTGTATTTGGATTCTTCAAAATATTGTGAATGCAAAAAAGTCACAATGCTTAAACATAGCAAAACAGCTCTGAAGATTGACGCCTTAATCATATAAATTGTCCTTCTTTTTAGATGTTGGCTGTTAGTCAGCCAGGAATGTACCGTATAATTCATATTCAGCTGCATCATTTATATAAACACGGGCAAAATCACCCGGTTCAATTTTTAAAACCGGATTTTGTGGTATTATTACTTCATTATCAATTTCCGGAGCATCTCTGAAGCTTCTGCCATAATATGTTGCTGTATTAATATCAAAATCATCAATGAGTACAGTTAAGGTCTTTCCAATATATTTTTGATTCTGCTCAAAAGAAATATTTTTTTGTGATTCCATAAGGATACCCTGACGCTGTAAAGCGATTTCTTCATCCACTTTTTCCAGCAGATCAAATGCCCTTGTACTTTCTTCATCGGAATAGGTAAAAGTTCCCAGCCTGTCAAATTGTATTTTATTTATGTATTCATGCAGTTCGTCAAAATCTTCCTGCTGTTCTCCCGGATGTCCAAGAATCAGTGTTGTTCTCAAAGCAATGTCAGGTATCTCTGATCTGAACATTTCAAACAAACCATCTAATGATTTTCTTGTATCTCCTCTACGCATTAACCGCAACATTTTCTCACTGATATGCTGAATAGGCATATCGATGTAAGGTAAAATTTTGGAACTGTTCTTCATCAGCGGGATGACTGCTTTTGGAAAATTTGTAGGATACCAGTACAGTACCCGTATCCATTCTATTCCATCTATTTTTTCAAGATTTTCCAGAAGATCCATGATTGACTGGCGGCCATAAAGATCCTTACCATAATATGAAGTATCCTGGGAAACAAGAATTAATTCTTTTGCTCCGTTATCTGCCAGTTTTTTGCTTTCTTCAACCAGTGTTTCCATAGGGCGACTGCGGTGCTTTCCCCGAATAAGCGGTATTGCACAGAAAGCACAGGTATGGTTACATCCTTCCGATATCTTCAAATAGGCGTAATGCCTGGGTGTGCTTACTTTACGCATCCTGTGAATATTATCCACGGCTGCGTGCTTTTTACCAAGTGCATTCAAAATAGAACGGTAATCTTCTGTTCCAAAAATAGCGTCAACTTCAGGAATTTCTTTTTCTATCTCCGGTTTATAACGTTGGGACAGACAACCTGCTACAAAAACCTTTTTTGCAGGATCTTTCTGCTTTAATTCGATAGCTTCCATTATTGCCTGGATTGATTCTTCCTTAGCGCTTTGAATAAATCCACAGGTATTAATTATGATCACATCCGATTCTTCAGGGATATCAACAACTTCAAACTTATTAGCAAGTAATTGCCCCATTAACACTTCAGAATCAACTGTATTTTTAGAACAGCCTAAAGTAGTTATATGTACTCTCTTCATTTTTTTTCAAATAATCCTTCTACAAATTCTACCGGGTCAAAAAGCTCCATATCATCTGCTTTCTCTCCCACACCAATATAACGAACAGGTATTCCCAGCTCTCTTTTAATCCCAAGAACTACCCCGCCTTTCGCAGTGCCATCAAGCTTTGTCAGGAAAATTGAGTTTGCTTTTGATGCCTTAATAAATTCTTTTGCCTGATTAATAGCATTTTGCCCGTTTCCGGCATCGATTACCAAAATTGTTTCATGCGGGGCATCCGGAATCTGCCGCTGGATAATCCTGTAGATTTTTTCAAGTTCACTCATCAGGTTTACTTTTGTATGCAATCTTCCTGCCGTATCAATAATCAAAACATCCGTTTTGCGGGACAATGCAGCAGAACATGCATCAAAAACAACCGCTGCCGGATCAGAGTTTGCATGGTGTTTTATTACATCTGTATCCAGTCTTTCTCCCCAAGTCACGAGCTGTTCTATAGCCGCTGCCCGGAACGTATCTGCTGCGGCTAAAAGCACGGTTTTGCCTTGCTTTTTATAGTAGTTTGTCAGTTTGGCAATCGATGTTGTTTTACCGGTGCCATTAACCCCGACAACAAGAATAACACACGGTTTGGTTGGTGGTAAATTAAGGGGATCAAAATCCAACAGTCTTTTTACTTCATCCAGAATCAGAGAATCAAGTTCTTCAGATGTCTGATACTTCTCTTTTTTTACCCGCGTTCTGATATTATCCAGGATATGTATGGATGTTTCAACTCCAACATCTCCGCTAATAAGCAGCTCCTCTAATTCTTCCAAAAGCTCTTCATCAATTTTTCGTTTTCCGGTAACAAGCCTGTTAATCTTTGAGAAAACACCTTCCCGGGTTTTGGTTAACCCGCTTTTTATTTTACCAAACATGTATTACTCACCTTTAAAATTTGGATAATCATAGTTAAATCTTTTTTGAAAATACCATCTTGTGGCCATAAACATAGTAATCATTAATACAAAATAAAAAGGTATTTTAAGGCACACTGCAACAGCAAAAAAAAGAATGGCAAATTTTGTTGTTTTCGTAGTCAGTTCCACACGTTTATCTGCTAAAGTAAACAAATAAAACGGCAACGCAGGGAGTATGAACATTAAAGCCCAATAATCCTTTGCATAGAAAGCACCTGCAATACTTAACAGATACAATAATGCAGCCAGGTTAATAACAGGTTTTATTCCATAAATGACAGCCAGAGTTTTCTTTTTTGATATTCTATCACCTTTTATATCCGGCAAGGTTGTGAATAAATACAAAGAAGTGTTAAAAAGCAAGTAAGGAAGACTGTCTTTCAAAAAGCTAGTCAAATCTTCGTTCACCGTAAACCAGCCCAAAGCAAATGCCAGCCAACCCATAATTGCATTGGCAATAAGACTCCCTATCGGAAAATTTTTTAACTGCAGCGGTTTAAAATTATAAGCATATCCTGTAATGAAAATAAAAAGAGCCGTTGACGCCAAAACAAACGTTCCAATCTTGTATGCGAAAATTAAAGCAATTACCAGCAAAATTAAAGTTTCAATCCAGGCGGCTTTGGGACTGATGTATTTTTCAGAGAGTAAAAACAATTTTTTATTTTTCAGGTCTGATTCAATGTCTTGTAGTTGATTAAGAAGAAAAGAACCACCCATAGCAGCTGCAAAAAGAATTAATAATCCAGTTAATTCCAGGTAATCAATACTTCTGATTTGAGCAAATGTAAAATATAAATCAGATTTAGAATGAATTAAGTATCCGGCAATTAACGTTGACCAACCTGGAAAAAACAACATCGGCCTAAGGACAAAAAAGTAATCAAACGATTTTAACAAAGGGCAAAGACCTCGTTACGAATCGGATTGCAGATCATCTACTTCAACGGGATATTTTCCGCTAAAACAAGCTGTACAATATTTTTGGCCGCCTTCCTGCGGCATAGCGTCAATCATTCCTTTTAATGAAAGATATTTCAAAGAATCGGCACCAAGATAGTCGCAAATTTCTTGCACAGTTCTATTATTAGCTATCAGTTCTTCATGTGTTGGAAAGTTCATTCCGTAAAAACAAGGATTTTTTATTGGCGGAGAACTGATTCGCACATGTACTTCTTTTGCACCTGCCAGCCGGACAGCCTGCACAAGCTGTTTAATTGTTGTCCCTCTAACGATTGAATCATCAACAATAACTACGCGTCTGTCTTTTAGTACACCACCAACAGTGTTAAATTTTAACCGCACGCTTGATGTACGAATTGCCTGTGTCGGTTTTATAAAAGTGCGCCCAACATAATGGTTTCGTATCAACCCGATTTCATATTTAGCGCTGCTGCGAGCGGAATAACCTAAAGCTGTGGTATTGCTGCTGTCCGGCACTGAGATTACAATATCCGCATCAATGTCGCTTTCCAATGCCAGGTTTTTGCCTAATTTGCGACGCGTTTTGTCGACATACTCTCCAAATATCTGACTATCCGGCCTGGAAAAATAAACAAACTCAAAAATACAATGTGCAGGATCAGTTTTTTCAAAAGGATGGTAAGATTTCATACCTTTTTCATCAAATACGATCATCTCACCGCATTCCACATCACGCAGGTAAGTAGCGCCAATCAGATCAAAAGCACTTGTTTCGGATGCAACAATAAAAGCATCACCTAATTTTCCCAAAGCCAACGGTCTAAAGCCATGGGGATCCCTTAACACGATAAGTTTTTTTCTGGTTAAAAAGACTAAACTAAAGGCACCCTTAATCTGTCTTGCAGCATCTTTAATTTTATCAACAATTGTTTTTTCAAGCGATTTTGCAATCAAGTGTAAAATAACTTCGCTGTCTGTGGTTGTCTGAAAAATAGAACCGCGATCTTCAAGGGCACGTTTTAAAGAAACGGAGTTACAAAGGTTGCCATTATGTCCAATTCCTAAAATCCCATCACGATGTTTTATCACTATTGGCTGCATATTTAAAGCAGCTGAAGCACCTGTGGTCGAATAGCGATTATGGCCAATTGCTATGTGTCCTTTTAAATCTTTAATATTCTGTTCATTAAAGATGTCAGAAACCAGGCCCATTCCTAATTTTTTTGTTACATTTATTCCATCACTTGCAGCAATACCGGCACTTTCCTGACCTCTGTGTTGCAGTGCATGCAAACAAAGATAGGCATTTACAGCGGCATCTGTTGTTCCGTATATTCCTACAACACCACAAAATTCATCGGGTTTATCTAAAATATCATTCATATATTTTACAAAATATCCTTTTGTTAAAAAGCGCCAATATAATCATTTGGCTAAAAATTGGCTAAAAATTATTGTTGAGACAATCAATTTATCTGAACACAAAAAATCCCACCAGAATACCCAACGCATCGGCTGTTAAATCTTTATAAGAAAAGATATTATTCTCTTTCTGCCCGTCAAAGATTTCTTTGGTTAATCCTATACTGAAAGTGAAAGATACTCCGACGACGATACTTTTATTTGCACTCGTTTTAGAAAAGTGTTTTAGAGACTGGCTGGCTATCCCGGTAAGTATAAAACTCCCGGCAAAGTGCAAACCTTTATCACGTCCAAACCAAAAATCTGATTTTTCTATTTCATTTTCTGGGAATAAATTGCTCTGTAAAGAATCCGTGGAAAATGTCTTGTATTCTGCTGCATTCAGAACAGCTGATAAAGCAATAAATACAAAAAGAAGTTTTAATGTCATTTAAAATGGTACCTGAATGTTAATTAGCAAATTTTTTGTATAAAGATCGGGAACGACTGCGAGCTTTATTGCTTCATCAAATTTGTAAAGATTGGCATCTACATGAGCATCCATCAGCATTAAAAGATAAGTTAACCCAAGATACCAACTATACCTGGAACGGTTATCTTTATATTTTTCCAAACCTGTTTCATTATATTTTTCAGAAAACCAGTGCACCTGGTAACCTACGACCGAAACCAGGCCAAAATAGAAGACGGATTTCACATAACTTTCATTATAAAATTGGCCCCAACCCGGAAAAAACGCAGATCTTAGCGATGCTCCCCATGGCGATTTAATTGGGGTGTCGCTGAATAATGCTCCCTGCCAGCCTGGTGTCTTTTCATTAAAAGCCGAATCATAAGCATCGGCGATATTTAATAAATGTGTAAAGACAGCAATACTCAGATCACTTCGTGCTTTATTCAGCGGTGCTTTGTTTCCTGTAACATTGAAACGATGAAAATGATAGGCTGCACGATAATAATACGTTACTGTAAGCCCGTAAAAAAATGCTGCTTCCCACAACCTTTCCTGAGCTATCTGCCCTGTACCGGGAATAAGCGCGGAACGCAACATTACTTGATATGGATTTACATTTTTTATTGTATCTTGTGAGAAAAGCAACGAGTCTGCTTCCTGGGCATTTATTATTTGATGAAATAGTCCGGAAAAAACAAATATATACAAGAGTATTCTATAAGCTCGTGACATAAATATATTTTATCTCACAGCAATACATTCTATTTCCACTAATACATCCTTGGGCAAACGACTAACTTCCACGGTTGAACGAGCGGGCTTAGAATCGCTAAAATACCTTCCGTAAATTTCATTAACTTTTACAAAATCATTCATATCTTTCAGGAATATCGTTGTCTTTACAATGTTTGAAATTTTTAAACCGGCTTCTTCAAGTACAGCAGTAATATTTTTGATAACCTGTATAACTTGTCCTTCCACATTGTCAGAAACTATTTCACCCTTTTCAGGGCTTAATGCAATCTGTCCTGACAAAAAAATAAATCCATTTGTCTCAATAGCTTGCGAGTAAGGACCGATTGGCGCCGGAGCGTTTTTTGATTCGATATATTTCATATAAAACCCTTCCTTTTTTTGGCGAAATAAGTTAGATTTATTCTTAATAAGATTCAAATTTGCATTTGTTCTTTGTAAATAAAAATAACTATTTAAAACCGTGAAACACCAAAATATTTATACCCCGATTTTCCATAGCCAAAAAGTTTTTATCGTGAAACATTTACTAAAAATTCAAAAAAAAATCCTAATAATTTCTTAACATAAATTAAATATATTCATGTATTAAGATATATGTGCTACGAAAAAAATAAATATTTTTTTATTTATCCGGGAATATGTTCTTGACATATATTTGGCCTTACAGTTACACTGAAATAGTACGAATGATTAATTGTGGATAACATGTGGATAAAAGAGAGTAATCCACACATTAATTTTTCCTTTGGTCAACGCCGTAGTTACAACGAACCGAAGCTCGGAACACGCCAAAGTCTTTTTTTTCAACAGCTTACATAAAAAACTAGTTCCCTTTTCAGTTAGACTATGTTAACAGAAAATGGATTTATTATGTATTATTTTATTTTTAGGATTTGTGGATAATTTACTTTAAAGGATTTTACTTTCATGTCTGAAAACGCTTCACTACAACTCGATCATTCCCTTGAAGCCACCTGGCAATCAATATTGGATTTGATTCGTGAAAATATAAACCAGAGAAGTTTCAGTACCTGGTTTGCACCTGTCAAAATAAAACAAATTGCCGAAGACTTTATTGAAGTAATTGTTCCTAATCGTTTCTTTTGCGAATGGATAGACAACCACTATTCTAAACTTTTACAGAATGCAATCGCGCAAATTTTGGGTGATGCAAAAAAAGTTAAATTTTTTGTAGATGACGTCAAACAAAAAAGTGATTCTCCATACAGTTCAAGTGACTGGCAATCACGCAGTCCGGAACCGGCTGTTATTCAAAATACAATTGATCTTCCATTCAGTACACGCATAAATGAACGCTACCACTTTGACAATTTTATTGTTGGCGACAATAATAATTTTGCTTGTGCAGCGGCCAAAGCTGTAGGTGATGCGCCAGGTAAGACCAATTACAATCCTTTAATTATATATGGCCGGACAGGGCTTGGAAAAACGCACCTTATTCAAGCTATAGGAAACAGAGCCTTAATAAAAAAACCATCTACAAAAGTTTATTATGCTTCAAGTGAAACATTCACATCACATTTTATCAACTCCATTCAGCAAAACAAAGTAGCCGAGTTTTCAGCATTTTACCGCTCCTGTGATATTCTGCTGCTTGATGATATTCAGTTTTTCTCCAACAAAGGAAAAACCCAGGAAGAATTTTTCCATACCTTTAATGATCTGCACCAAAACGGGAAACAAATTGTATTAACATCCGATCGGCCAATTAATGAATTGGTTGCGCTAGAAGAAAGGCTTATTTCACGTTTTAAATGGGGACTTGTCGTTGACATTCAGCCACCTGATTTTGAAACCAGATTGGCAATTCTGCGCAAAAAATGTGATGAAAGTGAACTTGATATTCCGGCTGATGTGCTTGAATATCTTGCTGTGAACCTTGTGGACAATGTACGTGAACTGGAAGGGGCGCTCACTAAAATTATGGCTCAGGTAACTTTTACAGCTGCCGAACCAACCATAGATCTTGCCCGGGAAATTGTTGCGGAGATTGCAAAGCCAGATAAACAGATGTTAAATATTGATACGATTGTCGAATATTGTTCAAATATTTTTGATGTATCAAAAGATCAAATACGGGCAAAAAGCAGAAAAAAGAATATCGTAAGGGCACGTCAGGTAGCTATGTATCTCTCAAAACAGCTGACAAAACACTCTCTTGTTACCATTGGGCTTCATTTTGGCGGGCGGGATCATTCAACTGTTATTCATGGTATTGATGCAGTTAATACACAGATAAACGAAGACCATGTGTTTAAGAAAAAAATTGACAGTATGCTGAAGCACCTGGAATATAATCGTTAAAGATATCTCTTATTCAACAAAATTAAAATCCGGGATATATTCTGTCATTCCATAAAAAAATGCATAGCGGTACAACTCTTCTAAGCTTGCCTTTTCTTCGTCTGTCATGAAATAATTGATCCTGGAATAAAGATAGTCTGTCTTTATTTCGGGGCTAATAGAAAGATGATTCTCATCAGAAATTGTTTTTAGATTTTCTAAACCCATTTTAAGGGCAAACAAGAAAAATTGTGCATCTTTAGTTGAAACCCGCACTTCATTACCAACCCAAAATCCATGCACAAATGGTAATCCCGTCATGTCCTGCCATTCTTCCGATATATCCAAATAAGATTTTATAACAGTTGTATTTTCAAAAGCAGAATCTCCACTGATCAGAACAGCGTCATACTTTTTTAGCAGGTCTTTTATTTCACCACCTTCTTCATGATAATTACAGGTTAGCTGATACCTTTCGCGCATAAGGATATCTGTGGCTGTTTTTGATGTTCGGCAGGAAGGAAATACTGCAATTTTTTTCAGATTCCCCATACTTTTATTAAAAAAAAGAATTACCCTTTTTGAATCATTCATTGATGACTTGCAAATACCCGGAAATATTCTCCATCCACCTTTTAATCTGGCATAATCAATCGCTGAGATAAATCCGATATCAATACTTCCATTTTTAATCAAATCAAATCGTTTTTCAGATGAAGCATGAGTTAGTTTATAATTGTCATCAAGTTTGAAAATTAACGGTTGATCATCAAGTTCATCACCAATGGAAACTAATTTCTGAGATTTTGACGATTCATCAACATTTTGGGATTTTTTTTGAAATAAATTTTGAATATCCATAACTATTCTGAAATATACATTGTTAAACCTAAATGCAATGCCGGTCCTGTTATTGGAATTTTTTCCGGTCCGGCTTTAGTGGAGCCAAATCCTGCAATAAATTCTGCAAAAAAATCAAATCCTTCCGCCCAATTGTAGCTGTACCCCAAAAGAATAGATGGATAAAGTGTTTCATCACTATAATCACTTATATACCTATTGCTGGATACAGCAGACATAAAATTTAAAGCCAAACCACTATACAGACCTTTTATTTTTAAGGCATTAAATTCTACAATAAAATCTACTGAAAAATCGCTGAACTTATAGTTTGTATCTCCGCTTCTGGGTAATTTAGCACTGTGCTTTGAAACAACTGCTGAATATCTGAAATCAAGATTCCAGTCAGCGGCAGAATAAACGTCATGCCTTATAAAAAAACCATAACCAAATCCAGGATCAAACCTGATATTATTTTGCTCAGAAGTCAGAATACCGGGATAATTTATAACTCCCTTCGTCCCCAGGCCGACCTGAGCAAAAATGGTATTTGAGATAATGGGAATAAACAGGTAAATATAAAATATTTTCTTATTCATATATATAGTCATAAAGCTTTATTAACATCCGGCGATCCGGTTTATTTATAAAAAGTGAGTATAAACCAACGAATGAATATATCAGATAGTTCTGCAAAACAGGTACCAAGATAAAAAGTACAAATGCCACAAGCACAATTAAATCTGCCAGAAACCAAACACTGTATGAAATTCTGGATAGAATATCTATTGAACGTGAATAGAGTAATGCGTTCAGATTTGAATCACCTAAAGCTTGAAGGATTTCGCGGTTTCCCTGCCCCGTTTTTTTCTTCGCCATTTCTATAACTTTATTAATATTCAGATAAGATCTTTTAATAAAAAATATAATTATGGCAATGGCAAAAACAATGATCATTGCAATTTTGTCTGCATCAGCCGGATTAACTATAGGAAAACTGTCGAACATTTCCATATAAAATAATGCCGTGCTGACAGCTATAAGAATTAATATACCGGAAAGAACAATCAACCATAGCTTTAGATTTCGCTTATGGATTTTGCTAATTACAATTTCCAGTTTTTCATCCATCATAATTATTATTCCAAATAAAAGTTACCTGTTATTTTCTCAGGGATTTTATGCTTTTTTTGAATTAATTCTTTTTCTGTGTTAGCAAATAAAGGACTGATTTCAACATTACCAATTCCTTCTATCTCAATACCTGCACGTTTTAGCCAATCGCTGTAAAATCTGTTTAGATCACGAATGGTTGTTTCTTCACTATCCACACCGGTTTTATTTTTTAAGGCACTAAATTCCAATTCACGCGAAACTTCAATTGAAATGGTTCTTTCACAATGCTGCAATGCATCGAAAACAAATGTTTCAAATTTATAACCGTTTTTATCAGCTGGTTTTATTATCTCACCATTCTCAGTCAGATAAGGTATATTTTTTTCAGCGATATGATACGGCAGCTTAAATCCTGTAATATTTTCCTTTTCAATAAAATCGGTATTGATTACATGTATTGCGATGGATCCCGCCCAAAATTTAAGTTCTCCTTCATCATTTTTAGCATACATATCTTCTTCAGGAAGATCGCTGTATTCAACAACTCCTGTTTTTCCATTAATATTACAAATAATCCCGATTTTTTCTTCAGGAAACGCTTTTCTTAAAACTTTACTTGACATTTGCGCATCGTGTTTGGCATGATATCCAATAAATGCCGGATCACAGATATAGGTAAGAACATTATCGACCTGGAAGTAAAAAATATATTCTATACCGCGTTTTTTCATATCCAAAAGCGCACCGCTATCCCAAATAGCTTTTATAGAACCGCCGTGTCCGTTTGGACTCATAAAAACTGAATCCTTATCTTCAAGAAACATTTTACCGTTTTTATCAACAGCGGGCAGCATATTCTGTTCAAAAAACATGATGTCATTTTTATCAAAACCGAAATAATTATTCTCTTCAAAAAAGGCAACTGTATCGGCATGATTCGCTATACTTGTCATAATATACCATGGAATGGTTACATTATTTGAATTAGAAATTGCTCTAATCTTCTCTGCATGTAACTGAAAAAGTGACTTTTTCCTGACAGGTGTAATGGGATAAACACCTTTTGGACCTTCAAATCCCAGACGTGAACCCTGTCCGCCGGCAACCAGGAATGCTGCGACTTTTCCTTTTTTTATGAGACTGTTGCCCAGCTGAGTCATCTCTTTGTCTGATTTTTCCCGCTCATTCAATGAAATTAATTCTGCTTCTGTTAACTTCACCTGAATATCTGAATCACTACTTTGCTGAGTTTGCCTGATCAGGCTATCCATCAATTCAAAGTCGATCGTCATAATCTGGTTATAGAGTTTTTCCTGCTGATTATGATTCAGTTCATCCCAGAATCTTAAAAGATGTTCTTGTTTATATTTTAAAAGGAGTTCTTTGAGTTTGGTAAAATCCATACTTTTTCCATCTGATTAATACATGTAGCTAAGATAGTTATTTTATAAATCATAAAAAAATCTTAACAGAAAATAACTGCAAAGAAGCTGCGGCTATTTATAAATTGATATCCATAACAAGTAGTGTAAGATCGTCATTAAAAGTATCAGACTTAGTATACTTTTTAAGATCGGAGAGCAAAGAGTTTAAAAATTTTTGTGGATCCTTTGAGGCATTTTTCTTAATTATCTGTTTAATTCTTTCTTCACCATACTGTACTTTTTCTTCATTTATTGCTTCAGACAATCCATCAGTAAAGATAAACAAACGTGATTTATCAAGAAAATTATAGCTTTTTCTCTCGTAAGTAATACCACTATCCATTACCCCAAGAAGAAATCCTTCAGAATCAAATTCAACAATTTCTTCATTACTGTATTTATACAAAATTGGCATTGGATGGCCGGCATTACTGTAAATAAACTTATTTTCAACCACATCTACTATGCCATAAAAAGCAGTAAAAAAATCACCCATTTGGAGAACCTGGCAGAAATCCTGATTAATTTTACTAAAGACACTCGCCGGATCAAGATCTGACTCCATATACTTCCCGAAAGTCATTTTAAACATTGCCGAGAGCATTGCTGATGATACACCGTGTCCTGAAGCATCCGTGACAACTATCCCCGTATAGCGTTCATTTATTTGAAAAACATCGTAATAGTCTCCACCCAACTGATTGGAAGGGGTAAATGAGACTGAAAACTTATATGCCGGATGTTCAGGTAAAACATCAGGTAAAAGACTTTTCTGAAAATCCCCTGCTTTTCTTAGATCTTTGATCAAAGTTTTATTTTGCTCTTCGATAATTTCTTTCTGTGTTTCTACTTTTGAAAGGGCATCTTTTAGATCAATGGCTTGTTTTTCCAGCAAATGATTCTGTTTTGTAATTTTTTCAAGCAACTCAATTTTATCAAGACTGATTGCCACGTACTCTGCAATCGTTTCCATCATAAATATATCGCCGTCATCAAGATCCATCTGTTCTGCATTTTCCAGATGGAGCACTCCATATTTTTTGTTATGGGATAAAATTGGAAATGTAAAAAAGCTGCTTACTTCCTGACCAAAGTTATTTTCAAATAATTCACATTGCGCAGCATTTTTGTATTTGGCACTTTTACCTTTGTTAAATACATGTCCTATAACATCGCCTGTTAAAGGGAATAAACTTCCCAGTGGGTGTTTTTTAAGGATCTTCTCAATTGTGATGCCGGCCGCAGCACGTAAAGACAAATTTTCTGTTTCAGGTAAATAAAGAAAAAATAAAATATTTGCAGATTCATAAAAAGTTTTAACAAGTCTGCTGGTAATAAAATCAATAAGTTCATCAACCGTTACACTCGCTGCAACTTTCTTCCCAATCTCATTAATTGTCTGCACCTGCATGTAACGCTTTTCAAGCAGCCGATCACTTTTTGCTTTCTCAGTGATGTCAACAAAAGTCTCAATTCCACCAATTTTTTTATTATCAGGATCCAGTAAAATATTGGCATTACGACTGATATAGCGCATCTGCTGGTCTTTTGTTAATATCGGGCCAACAAAATTCTGCCTGTTCATCTGGCCTTTATCTGTTGCCATGCCATTTATTAGCTGACCATCAAACACAAATATTTCTTTCAATGATTTGTTAAGAGTTTCTGCCTGAGTGTATCCCGTAATTTCTTCAGCAGCACTATTCCAGGATGTAATAATCCCATCATTATTATAAGTTATGGTCGCATTTGGAGAATTTTGTATAATAGTTTCGAGATATTCTCTTGAATGGTGGACTTCTTTAAAAAGTTCTTCAAGGTCTCTGGTGTATGATTTGACATCATCTTTTAGTTTAAGATGTGATTCCGCTTTGCGGACAGCATTCAGAAGAATTTCAAAATCGACGGGTTTCATAAGGAAATCGGTCGCCTTATGTTTTAAGGCTTTAATAACTGCCTGCAGGTCTGCATTTCCCGTTAAGACAATTATTTCAGCTTCTCCGTCAACAGCTCTTATTCTTTCAAGAAGCTCAAGTCCGTTTAATCCCGGCATTTGTAAATCTGTAATTACAATTCGCGGAGATTGTGATTTAAAAATTTCCAGAGCTTCGTTACCATTGTTGGCAGTATAAACAGCATATTGTTCAAAATTTAAAAATTTTTCAATTCCCTTTACAATATGTTCTTCATCGTCAACAACAAGAACTGACATATGTCTAAGATGCTGGTAGTTCTTATCAAGGTAGTTTTGTACATCTTCTTCAAATAATTCCAGCCAACCCATCGATCCCCCGCTTATTTCCAATACACAATAATTCGGCTTATATGTTTTATGCTTGAAATATTAATAAAGAAATGAACGTAAATTTAGTAGAAATTGGGGGTTAAGTAATCAATATTTATGTGGCTTAGGCTGAATAGGACCTTCCGCTTCTCCATTGACAAATTGCCGTACAACTTCATTATCTGTGGATTTAAGTTCAGAAACATTCCCTGAAAAAATCATACGACCGTTGTGCAGCATTACAACACGGTCCGCAACTTTAGAAACACTCTGCATATCATGTGTAACAACAATGGATGTAATGTTTAGTTTATCACTCAACTCAATTATAAGCTTATCAATATTTGCAGCCATTATGGGATCCAGACCTGTTGTTGGTTCATCGTATAAGATATAATTTGGATCCATTACAATGGCACGTGCTAACCCGACTCTTTTTCTCATTCCGCCAGACAATTCAGCAGGTTTTAGATTTTCAATTCCGGGTAATCCGACAAGTTCAAGCTTTTCTGCCACTTTATCCATCATTTGACTTTTTGATAATTTGGTATGTTCAACAAGGGGAAGACAGATATTTTCAGCTACTGTCATAGAATCAAAAAGTGCCGCGTTCTGAAACAAAAATCCAAATTGTTTACGCAGATTAAAAAGATCGACCTGTCCGACTTTTTTAATAGCAATATCATTTACCAGGATATATCCTTTATCCGGATGAAGCAGGTTCATAATCAGTTTAAGAAGAACACTTTTACCACACCCGCTGCGTCCTATAATGACAAGCTTTTCACCGTCATAAACATCCAGGTCAACTCCACGAAGCACAACCTTGTTCTCAAAACTTTTTTCGACATCTCTAATTTCTATCATGATTTGTATCAGAAAAGTAATACAGAAAGAATATAATCATTTAATAAGATCATTGCCGACGAGAGAACAAACGCGCGTATTGTTGATTTACCAACACCTTCTGCCCCACCATCTGTGGCAAAACCAACATAGCACCCAATTATTGCTGTTACCCCACCAAAGAAAAATGCTTTGATCAGTCCGGACATTACATTTAGTATTGAGAAAAACTCTTTTACACTTCCAAAAAATGTTTCAGGTGGCAAGTCAAGATTAATCCAGGCCACGGCGTATGCTCCCATTATACCTATAAAATCTGCAAAAACGGTTAGTAATGGAATCATTATAAAACCACTGAATATACGAGGCATCGCAAGATAACGGATTGGATCAATTGCTAATGATTCTAAAGCATCAATCTGCTCGGTAACCTTCATTGTTCCTATTTCTGCTGCAATTGAAGCACCAACCCTTCCAGCGATAACAAGTGCAGTAAGTACCGGACCTAATTCAATAAAAATAGCAACGCTGGTCGCAGCACCCAGATAGTTGTAAGAGATATAACCTTTTAACTGGTATGCTGTTTGTACTGAAGCCACAGCACCCGCAAAAACACCTACAAAAAGAACCAGGGGAATGGAATTTACACCAATTTCGAGCATCTGACTGAAGACTAATGAACGGCTTGCCCATAACTGCTTCAGATATCGTATCGATTTATAAAATAAAATAAATACAGAACCAGTCTCAGAGACAAAATTAATTGTTCTTCTGCCAAGAGCAGAAACAAATGATGTCATAAAATTAAAATAATGTGGTGAAAGAATTACAGGATGCAAACAGGCAGAATTTGCATCCTGGTTACTAATTAGGCATTTAGTTTAAAAAATTTAAAAATCAATTCCAATTGAAAAGTAATGTTTAGCCCTGCTGGAATTATTCAAATCATATGACCAGGCTAAATCATACTTCAACAAAAAGCCCAGCAGATATATACGTGCTCCTGTTCCATATCCAATAAATAAGTCATCAACCTTGCCGCCAGAAACACCTTTAAATCGTTCAAAATCATTCCAGGCACTTCCGATATCACTAAAAAGAACGCCTTGAATATAACCAAAACTAATCGGTGGCAAACCCAGATCAAGTCTTGTGATTAAGGGGAATCGTAACTCAGAATTTACAAGGGCAAAATTTCGTCCGATTTTTTCATAAAAACGAGCACCGCGGGCAGGAGTCACAAATTCAGAAAAGTAAACATCCCTTACCGAGTTAATATAGTTATCAATTTTCCCGTTAAACTTACGGTTAAGCCAGTTTTCTACACCTCCCAGGTAGAATAACTGCGGATCTTCTCCAAAGCTTGTTCCACCAGTAAATCTGAATGCCAGGCTGTAATACTCATGGAGCTTAATATATTTTCTCAGGTCTGTTTTAAATGTGGTAAATTCCAGACTCTTGTTGCTGTATTTTGGGCTGGCTGTCACACTGAACGCTCCCCGGAATCCATCGCGTGGCCCTGTATACCACCATTCAGCCGTATCGTGAACAATTTGCAGACTCGGCACTATACTGCTGATACGATCGGTGCTTAAACCTTGCGAAAGCCTTTCAAGCATTGCATTTGCAAAATATAACGAGAAATCAATTCTTGAAAATTTGTTGAATGGGCGAGATGCAATAAACGCAGCTCCATAATTACGAAAACGAATCAGACTTTGAGATAAACCTGAATAATAGGTATTAGCATAATGAAATGCCGATATTCCGTAATCAATTCGCTTAGGGAGATACCAGTATTGCGCTGATATATAACTGTTTCTTAAATCAAATACCAGATTTGTCCCTACAAAAATGCGGTGATTGCCCAGTACATCCGAATATGCAATCTGCGTGAATCCCTGGAAACCCCATAAAGTGTTGTATTGCGCCTGGCCATTAATTATATCAGCTGAAAATTTTACTTTATAGTTACGAACCCTGAAATTTCCATCATCCCTTTTATAGTCATCTTCCTTAAGTTTTATGTCCACCTTTTCTTTTTGCGTTCTGCGATTTAAATCTGCAAAAACATAATTACTGTAATTTACAGCTTGTGGAATTTTGACATCTGTGTGTGTTGAATCAGTTTCAGGTTCTTCTTCCAGGTTATTTACAGTACTTAAAAGACTGTTTTTATCTTCAAGTTTTTTAAAGAATACCGTTTTTTCCAGTTCAACTTTGGGCAGATCAAATGGATTCTTAACGGTATACAAATCAAATCCGATCTCATTAAAGGATGTAAAAGCAAGTGTATGAGCATTTTTATCTAAAGACAATTGAAATGCCCCAGACAAAAGATTAGATACAGGATAATGTTCACCGGTCTCAAGATTATGAATATAAATATTAGATATTCCATTACTATCACTGACATACATCATTTTACTACCATCGGGAGAAAAAACAGGATCTGATTCCAGGTAAGGTGTATCAGTAACTCTGGTTATTTCTTTTGTTTCTCTGTCAACAATATAAATATCTGTATTTTCAAAATCGTGTTCCGACATTCTGAAATCATCGGGAATCAAATCATTGGAGACATATTTTCCGCGTTCAGAAACAAAGGCTATTTTAGTTCCATCGTTCGACCAGCTTGGGTAGGTGTCGGAGAAAATGTCATCCGTAATCTTTTCTATTTCTTCAGAATTGATGTTATAAGTATAAATATCTGCAGAACCATTATAATTGCCAATAAACGCTATTTCTTCACCGTTTGGCGACCAGGAAGCAGAGAATAAACCATCCATCCCGAATTTGTGCTGCTCAATCTTTTCAGTTATTACATCATAAATATAAAGAGCATCCTGATCACCTGCTTTTGCTGTGAATGCCAGCCGTGTAGCATCCGGAGACCATCCCATTCCCGGACTAAGCCAATGCAGTTCTTCAAAGTCAACATCTGTTTCACCCTGGATTACTTTTGTTATATTTTCAGAGTCCAGAATATCCATAACAAAAATACCTTGTTTTCCGCCCATATTTGAAAGAAAAGCCACTTTGTCACCATTTGGAGATAACGCCGGACTGATGTTAAGATAACTTTTAGTTTCCCGGTGATCTGTAATTGCTCTTGCAAATTCTTTGGATTCTTCGCGATTGGCAATATCCGGCCAGTACTCTTTACGCATTTGCTTCTGCCATTCTTCAGCAAAATCTTCCAGTTCAATCCCCAAAGCAGATTTGAAAGCATTTTCAAAGCGGAAACTTCCCTTTATTTTATGCAGGATTTCACCAATTTTTTCATTTCCATAGCGCTCGGCAATGTATCTGAAAAGACTGTTACCGCCAAAATAAGCGCCATAGGTTGGAAGCGTACTTACAAGGTAGCCGTTTATTGTCGCATCCCGGACCATCATGTCTGTTCGGGTGTTCCATCTTTGTGAAAGGTACTCAGCCAATCCTTCCGCAAACCAGGTTGGCACCTGTGCGATCTGCCCTGAAACCAGTGATTGTACGGAACCGCCATACAACATATCATTCATTACAGCATGTACCAATTCGTGATGGAGCACGTGCCGGAATTGAGAGTAGGATCCTTCAAATGGCAAAACCACGCGATTTTTGTATAATTCAGTTACACCCCCAACACCTTCAGGTAAATAACTGAAAACAACATTTGTCTGCTGAAAATCATTATGTGATTTGTACAGAATGATCGAAACACGTTTGCTCAATTCATAATTAAAGTCTCGTTTCAAAAGTTTGTAGGCTTCTTCCGTCACATCTGCAGCAAATACGGCAATATCATAACCACCGGGATAGAAATAAATATCAAAGTGTTCTGATTGCAGAAAATGCCAGTCAAAGTCTCTGTACTGAACTTTATTCTGTCCAAAACTTTGTGCAAAAACCAAATTTGTAAAAAGTATTACGCCAAGTATAGTTAATATGCTATTGCGCAGTCTTAACATATCTTATCTCCAGGAATATTGCTTCTTCAAAACTACTTATCAGCATTTGTCTAATCAAATTAAATTATTGAACTTATATGTATAATATGACTAAATTTTCGTATGCAAAATAAAACCAAACGAGTCAATAGTATCATATCGCTTATAGCTTGTACTTTTTTTGTTTTAACTTGTTCATCTGAACAACCAAAAAAACTAAAAAACGAGACTTTTGTTAAGATTATGTCAGAAGTTATGACCATCGAAAGTCTCAATACATCTGATAGCGTAAAAGTCGCTATGATTTATAAAGCATTAGAAAAGGAAAATATTTCGGTTGAAAAATTAGAAAAAAATATAAAATCATCCGGATCGGACCCGGAATACTGGTATAATATTTATACAGGGATTAAAGAACAGTTAAAAGAAAAATCCAAAACTGAAAAAGATAAATAGTATATAAACAATAATAAGTATTACTGATTTATTTCTTTATCCAGCTTAAAATAGCTCCATATCAGGCAGGCAATTGATGGGCTAAAGTCTGCAATACCATTTTGGACAGCCACAGTTTTATAAGTAATCGCTTCAGGTAAATAGTTAATAAGGCCTTTGTTTATCTGATTTATCAATGGTGAAAAGTAACTCTTCAGATATTTTGCCTTTTCTTTCTTGTCTTTGGCTAATTTAAGTGCCGCTGAAACGAACAAATCAACTGTCCATGGCCAAATTGCCCCATTATAAAATGCAGGTGTCTTCCTGGTAATAGTTACAGCTGATAATTCTTCAGAATTTTTTATTGCTGCAGAACGAAGACCAAATGGCGTTAGAAGTTCGGTTTCAATTTTTTCAAGAAGGATTGCTGCCATATCGTCTTCAATTGGAGAAAAGGGTAAAATTATCGGAATAATTTGGTTTATTCTGAAATCACTGTTTTTTATGTCAAATGCAACAAAATCATAGAGCTGGTTCGGTTCCTTCTTAAATATTTCATTAAAGGAAGTTTTGATTTTTTCAGCGTATTTTTCATACTTAGCAGCTTTTCGTTTTTTTCCAACTATTTCAGTCAAGATTTGAATTATTTTAACAGCATTAAACCATAAGGCATTTATTTCCAGCATTTTACCAAAGCGTAAAACTTCACTATTATCATTCGCCAAGGGGATCCAACTGGTTGAAGTTGATTTATTTCCTGCAAAGATTAATCCGTCGCTATCAGTATAAATATTATTAATTGTACCTTTGGTGTAATAATCAAAAATTGATTTAAAGCTTTCGAGAACACCGTTGCTAAAAAATTCTGAATCGTTCGAGAGTTTATAATAGGTATATCCAAGATTTATCAGCCACAAGCTTAAATCAGCTGCTGCGTAATGATTCTTATCCCGAAAATATGGTGAATGTACCGGTAATAACCCTTCAGAAATCTGACTTACTAATATTTTATATTGCTGTTTAAAATTGTTGTAATCACCATTAACAAGAGTTAATCCGGGTAATGACAAAATTATATCTCTGGTTGTATGAACATTTTCAAGTATAGATGAAGTCAGTACATCTGTATTTGAGATATGCGTTACCGATTTCTTCAGGGATTTATTTAACCTTATAAACTCATCGCTCAGATCAAAAAATTTTAAATCATTTTCTGATCTGCGCATCGCTTCGTTTCTGTAAATGGATTCATAGCTTAGTTCTGAGACACTTAGCTCAGAAGTTGAAATATATAAATCAAGTGCCTGATAAGGATTTAAAGTTGCCTGAAAAAAACCTGGATTAAACAAATGTTCATTTTTGTTGTCCGAATATTTTCCTGCATCCATAGGATAAACAAAATTCTTATACCATAAATTTGCAGGAATAAATTCACCATTTGTGTAGAACACATAAACTTCCGGCATGTTTTGCTTTAAAGCCCAGCGTACAAAGTTATGTCCCTGGTAACTATCAGTATTCAATCCCTGAATTTCTCTGGTTAAATCAGTACTGAAACGGTCTGCAAGAAATGGTTTAATAATAAGATTTAAAGGTGAGCCCTGGTTTTTTAACTCGTAACGGACTACCAATAAAGGCTTATCTGTAAGTAAAAAAAGAGTTTTTTCAATAATCCTTTCCTCTATTTCATAAAAGAATCTGGGGAATGGATTCATTTCAAACTTTTTCAGATAACTGTATCCTGTAGGAAAAACGCCACCTTCATAAGTGTTTGCAGAAATTTCATGTAAACGGTTTTCAATGAAAATAGACTCTTCAAATTTGGAAAGGAGGACTACTTTTTTCTTTAATGAATTGTCTGGCACAACAAATAATCCATGCTCCCTGCGTGTATTCATGCCAATGGCGGTGGAAGAAGAATAGATTCCGGAATTATTTTTTTCCAACCATTCAATCCCGGAGGCTGTTTCTAAATTTTGCAGAATGTCCCTATCCAGCGAAATATCCATTTTCTTCTTTAAGGTCTCCCTAATGTAGGTTTTTAATTAAAAGTTTTAGCATATAAATGCGGGAAATTGATATGTGGGGAAGCACTCAATTATTAAAACTGTCTACAGCTTCATCCAAATTATTAAAAATATCAAAAATTCTGTACAACCGGGTCAATTCAAACATAGCTCTTACCGGTGGCTGCAGCCCGATAATTTTTAAATCTCCACTCTTCATTGTTGATTTCTTTAGTCCTGCAACAAGCGCTCCCAAAAATGAACTATCAACAAAATCTGATGCACTTAAATCAACCACAATATTGTTGTAGCCTTCATCAATTTTTTTCAGAAGATTTTCTTTGAATTTCCCTGAAATTTCAACTGTAGCTCTCTGCTCATTTACTTTAACAATAAGAATATCGTTTTTTATCTCATATTTCACGCTCATTTGAAACTCCTTACCAAATTCAGCATTGTTTAATAAGCGTTTATAATCGGTAATATTAAAAAAATATGAGCATTTTTTTTATAAAGATATTCTTTTGTCATATTTTTTATCCTGCTTTATACCATGGTGATCAGGATATTACCACTTCTTCTTTTCTTTTTGCTGATTCGTAAAGTGCATCTAAAACTTTCATTACTGATAATGCATCAGATGCAGATGACATATTCTCTTTTTCGCCTTTTAATACACGGACAAAATGTTTCAATTCCTTGCTGTAAGCTCTTCTAAAAAGATCAAATTGTGAATCCTGGTGCATCGGTGATACATTCACAAGATTACCATGCATTTCTTTATGGACTCTTAACGGATTAAGTTTAGCGGCTCCATTTTTTCCGAAAATATGCGTATAAAGTGTATCTTTTTCGAGATACATTTTCCAGCTTATTTCAATTGTAATAGTTTGCCCGCTTTCAGTTTCCAGTACAGCTAATGCAGCATCTTCAACATCAATATCCGGATTAAGGTGATAATCATACAGTCTTACTTTTTTTAATTTGGGAAAATTAGTAATAAAAAATGCCAGGTCTATCAGCTGCAATCCCAAATCGATCAGAACACCACCACCTGATGATTTTTTTTCCGAAAGCCAGCTGGTTGCCTGTCCTTTACCCCATTTTTTTAACCAGCCGGTTTTAATATAAAATATTTCACCTAATTCATCCTGGGCTAAAAAATTCCGTAAAATCTGAACATCATCTCTAAATCTATGATGCATTCCAACCATCAAAGTAAGATTGTTTTTAATCGCATAATCATTCAGTTTTTGAGCGTCTTTAGAGTTAAGGGCAACCGGCTTTTCAACAAGCACGTTAACCCCTTTGCTTAAAGCAAGATATGCCATGGAAAAATGGTGCAGACTGGGTGTACAGATATGCAGAGCATCCAGTTTTTCTCTTTTTAACATTTCATCGAGTACATAATACCAACGTGCAATATTAAACTTTTCCGTAAGCAGGTTAACTTTTCCCTTATCCACATCGCACAGTGCTACAAGTTCAACGTCATCTATTTTCGACCAATTCGGCAGATGTGCCAATTGTGCAATGCTACCTCCACCAACCATAGCAAGTTTGAGCTTATCCATTAATGCTACTCCTTGATAAATGCATTATAATTTATAGAATTCAGAACAGCAACAGCTTCTTCCGCTTTCTGCGGATTTTCAAACGACAGCATAAACACACCGCCCTCTTTCTCTCTGATTTTCAATAACTCAATATCTCTAATATCAATGTTCTTTTCAAACAATGCATTTGAAATTTTCGCAATTACTCCAATCTGGTCATTAACATAAACAAGAACATCCGTTAATGGCGAAAGAAATCCTTTGCTTACTTTGGGAACTCGTTCCCTGTATTGATTTGCCTTCAGAAATTCAGAAGAAATGTTATCTAAATTTTCTTTCCCGATATTTAACTGATCAATAAAGTCTGATATAGCCTTACTAATATTTGACTTATTTGTTGTAATTATATCCTGCCAGATCTGCGAAGAACTGGATGCAATGCGTGTCAAATCTCTGAAGCCACCCGCAGCAAGATCAAAATAATGGTTAAAGCCGTCATTACGGCGGCCAACCATATTCATCAATGCGATAGCAATCATTTGCGGAAGATGACTAATCCCAGCCATTACTTTATCATGATGGTCAGCATCCAGAAAGTAAATGCGGGCTTTAATACCGGTTAAAACTGGTAACAATTTTTCCTTTACCGGTTCATCTATATCTTCTTTATCACCACATAAAATATAGATCGCATTCTCATACAACAAGGGATTAGCGGCCTGCAGACCACTTTTTTCCGCACCTGTCATAGGATGGCCGCCAATATAATTACCGCTAAATTGAATAGATTTACAGAATTCTTTTATCTCAGCTTTTGTGCTTCCAATATCTGTAACAACTGTAGTATAGCCGATTTTTCCATTCAGTTCAGAGAGATGCTTCTTTATGATATTGATGGGGGTCGCCAGAAAAATCAAATCGGCATCATGCATACTATTGGGCCAGTCGGCAATGGCAACATCTATTATTTTTTTTTCCAATGCCTGGGTTAAAACTTCATCTTTATCATACCCCCAGATAGTATGGTTTTTTGTAGAATTTTTAATCGCCAGGGCAAGTGAAGCACCCATTACACCTAAACCGGATATAACAATATTCATAGAAAACTATTTTGACTCCGCGACTTTTCTTCCGATCACATTGGCAATAACACGAATTTGATTCATCAATTCTTCAAATTGATCGGGGTATAAACTTTGAGCACCATCAGAAACAGCTTTGTCAGGTTGGTCATGAACTTCAACCATCAATCCATGCGCGCCTGCTGCAACAGCAGCGCGTGCCATTGGAATAACCTTATTTCGAATACCGGTTCCGTGCGAAGGATCGGCAAAAACAGGTAAGTGACTCAGTTTTTGTACAATAGGAATAGCACTGATATCCATAGTATTTCTTGTGTATGTTTCAAATGTGCGGATTCCTCGTTCACAGAAAATAACATTTTGGTTGCCACCTGATAGAATGTATTCAGCGGACATAAGCCATTCTTCAATAGTAGCTGCAATACCACGTTTCAAAAATATAGGCTTTTTTGATTTTCCGAGAGCACGAATAAATGTAAAATTTTGCATATTACGGGCGCCTACCTGGATGATATCAGTATATTCTTCAACAAGAGCAATCTGTTCTTTATCCATCACTTCAGTAATCATTACAAGATTAAACTTATCGGCTGCTTCGCGCATGTATTGCAGACCTTCTTCGCCTAATCCCTGGAAACTGTAAGGTGAAGTGCGCGGTTTAAATGCGCCGCCCCTTAGTACCTTCGCACCAGACTTTGCTACTTTTTCAGCTATCCGGGTAATCTGTTCTTTACTTTCTATGGAGCAGGGTCCGGCCATGACAACGGTTTCCGACCCTCCAAATTCAACATCTTTTATCTTAAAAGTTGTATCATGCGATTTAAATTCTCGGCTTACCAGTTTGTAGGGTGCCGTAATCCTGTACGCATCAGCAACACCCTGCATTAATTGAAGGTCACGAACATCAAGTCTGCTGGTATTTCCTATTACTCCTAAAATGGTATGATCGACACCCGTTGACCTGTGTATGTCAAAACCGTCCTTATCAAGTTTCTCGATAATTCTTTCGATAAGGCTTTCCGAAGTGCCTTTCTCCATTATAATTACCATGTCTTCTCCTATTAATTATGTTTTTTATCTAAATACGTTTGTAAAATATTAACAGCTGCTATCTGGTCAATAACATGTCTGTTCTTACTGGCTTTTTTGCCAACCCCTTGAAGCATCTTTTCAGCCATTTTAGTGGTAAGGCGTTCATCAATTGTTTCAACCGGGATATCTAAATTTAACACAAGCTTATCTACGATTTTGTTTACGTTTTCTGTCTGTTTGGTGTACTGTCCGCTCATATTTAAGGGGAGACCAACTACAATTCTCTGAACATTTTTAGTTTTGATTACCTGGTTCAGTTCATCAATTAGAATATTAATATTTGTCCATTTCAGGGTATTTAAGGGGTGTGCCATAAAACCCAAAGCATCACTAATTGCCATACCTATGCGCACGGACCCGATATCAAGAGCTAAAACGATCTCATGAACAATCATAAATTGTTAAAATCTTAAATTTTATTAAGTGAAGTTAAATATTTGGGGAATATAGTAAAGATGCTTGTTTTTTACTAAAAATATTGACGGGAAGGTTTATTAAAATGTATTAATTAGTCTGTATCTTTTTTAAGTGCATCTTTCAAAATCTTTCCTGCTTTAAAATGCGTCTTACGTCTTGCAGGTACATATATGATTTCGCCAGTTCGTGGATTTCTTGCTTTTGGTTTTGGCTTTGTTTTTTTAACTTCAAATACACCAAAATCCCGGATTTCAATTCTTACTTCAGGATCGGCTTCACTCAGTATTTTCCGAAGTGCAGAAAACACAGCATCTACAAATTTTTCGGCGGTATGTATTTTTACCATATCCTCCGAATTATCATTAAATTCCTGTGCTGTTCTTTTTGCGACATCCTTTTTTGTAACTGTATTCATCCGTACCTCCGGAAACAAAATAAAATTACATTAATTTTAGCATAACGACGCTAAAAATAAAACTTACATTTTCTTAAATCAAGCTTTATATTCAATAATTCCAATAATTTATAGCTTATTCTTCTTTTCAAAATCAAAAGAAATATTTCGACGCTAGTAATCTTTTCTTTATTTTTTTTATAATTTTGCCGGAATTTTAAAAATAAAACCAGCTTAAGCCATGATATATTTCAGGTTATTTTTATTGCGAATAAGCGGCTCATTTTCCTTTTATAATAAAAAAATGATTTTCTTTTTATTTTTCTTTGTGAATTTTTAAATTCGGCTATTAGAAGATTTTATGTATACAAGGAGAATAAAATGTCGATTATTAAACCCTTTAAAGGATTAAGACCCTTATCAGAAAAAGCTGCAAAAGTGGCTTCACCACCCTATGATGTTCTAAACAGTCAAGAAGCTCGTAAAATGGCTGAAGGGAATCCTTTATCTTTTCTTCATATAAACAAACCTGAGATTGATTTAGATCCAGGAATAGATGTTTATTCTGAAGATGTTTACAACAAAGGCGCTGAAAATCTGCAAAAATTTATAAAAGATGGCATTCTGCAACAGGATGAAAAAGAGTGTTTTTATATTTATCGTCAGATCATGGGTGAACACCAGCAATATGGTTTAGTAGCCTTGGCTTCTGTGGACGAATATGATTCAGATAAGATAAAGAAGCATGAATTTACGCGCCCGGAAAAAGAAGATGACCGTGTGCAACATATGGATCATTTGAATGCTCAGGTTGGTCCTGTTTTTCTAACATACAAAGCACATCCTTCGATGGATAAAATAGTTGAAAGAATTTCAAAACAAAAACCAGAAATTGATTTTATTGCAATTGACGAAATCCAGCATACTGTATGGGTTATAAACGAAGATGAAGACATTCGTAGAATTATTAAAGTATTTGAATCTTTTGATTGTTTGTATGTTGCGGATGGTCATCACAGATCAGCAGCGGCATCACGAATTTGCAAAATGCGTAAAGATAAAAACAGCAACCACACAGGGAATGAATCTTATAATTACTTTCTGAATGTAATTTTCCCCGATAATCAGATGTATATCATGGATTATAACAGGGTTGTGAAGGACTTAAATGGTCTTAATTCAAAAGAGTTTTTAGGTAAAATTGCAGAAAATTTTGAAATAAAAAAATTAGGTCCGGCTGGTTTCAAACCAATGGAAAAAAACAGTATTGTAATGTATCTGGACAAACAATGGTATTTACTGCTTGCCAATGAAGGCTCATTTAACCATAAAGACCCGGTTGCTTCGCTTGATGTATCAATCCTTCAGGATAATTTACTTGCTCCGGTTTTGGGAATTGGCGATCCGCGCAAAGACAAAAGGATAGATTTTGTTGGCGGAATTCGTGGCCTTGAAGGATTACAGGATCGGGTAGATTCAGGAGAAATGGCTGTTGCTTTTGCTCTCTTTCCCACCTCGATTGAAGATTTAATGAAAATTGCAGATGCCGGTAAAGTTATGCCACCCAAATCAACATGGTTCGAACCAAAACTTCGCAGCGGTCTTTTTGTACATTTGCTTGACTAAATGTATAAAATCAATTATCAATTTTTTTCTTAGGTAAAATAACCCGGATTGCAGTTCCCTTTCCGGGTTTACTTTCCAGTTCAATATTCCCTTTATAAGAATGTACCATCTGCATGCACATATGCAGCCCTAAACCTGTTCCTGTAGGCTTGCCTGAAGCAACATCGGATGCTTTAGGCTTTGTTGAGAAAAAAGGATCAAAAACTTTTTTTTGATTTTCTTCAGAAATTCCGGGTCCATTATCTGACACTGAAAACCAGACTTTTTCATCACGAATTCCACTTTCGAATGTTAACTCAGCATCGTCCTGTCCATACATTGCATCGAGTGAATTTCTGATCAGATTCAAAAATATTTGTGACAACTCTCCCGGTACAACCTCGGTATATAATGCACCTTCGTAAAGATTTATAACTTTCTTTGTTTTATACTTAAAAACCGAGTCCGCATTTAAAAAATCCAGCTCACCTTTTAGCAAATTGTTTATTTCAATAATCTCTATATTTTCGCTTTTGTCGCTTCTGCTTTTTGTCATGAGAGAATTAATCATTTCCATCATACGTTCTACGCCAATTTCAAGCTTTCTTACCTGGCTGTTAACATTTTCCAGATATTCACTCACTTTTGGAGAAACATTTTCATTTGACAAATCGGGCTTAAGGTAGTTTATTAATTGCGTGCTGCCATGAATTATAGACAATGGATTTTTTAAATTATGAACTATTCCCTGGCTCAGAAGGCTGAATGCGGCATGTCTTTCTGTTTTAATTAAATCACGTGTTCTTTCTTCAAGCATGGTTTCAAGCTGGGTATTGTACTTATTGATCTGATCTAAGGCATCATTCAGTTCTTTTGTTCGTTCTTCAACTTTTTGTTCAAGGGTTGAATACAATTCATAGTAGTTCTGTGTAGTATCGTTCTGCTCCTGCTTGGTAATTACAAGTTCATTTTCAAGATACTTTATACGGATTTTTAACTTTCTGATTTCCTGTAGTATTTGATCAGAATCCTGCATTATAAAGCACCTTTTTGGATCATGTCCATTATTTCCTGTTTTCCTTCTTCTCTGATCATGTTCAGTCCATCCCGATCTATTTTCAGATCATACTGGCATTTACGTAAAATACTCTCATCCAGCGGGGTCGCCTGGTAATAACCAATATCTGATTCACGGCATAAAGCTGCTGCCAGATATAAAGTTGCAGCATTTTTAAAATATGCATGGCTCACTTTGTAAGGATTTGAATGATAAGCAATCGCTTCACTG
This sequence comes from Calditrichia bacterium, assembly GCA_020635035.1. GTDB lineage: Bacteria > Calditrichota > Calditrichia > Calditrichales > J004 > JACKAO01. The sequence continues at coordinate 196,886 of JACKAO010000001.1, read as the reverse complement.
ATATCATCTGGCAGTGCCCAAGATTTGGTAATATGCATACCTAATTCAGCATGATTAAAACCGAGTTTTTTTTCTTCCAGCTGCATCAGATTAATACCTGAAGTATTACTTTGTTCAAGTAAGGCAACAAATGTTTTTTTGATGCTCTGTATCTCGGCAATTAACCCCAGTTTATGCAGTAAACCGGCTGTATAAATTGTATCACCTTTATCACGAAATTCACGCCTGAAAATCATTTTTGCAAAATGTGCCACACTGACGGAATACTTCCAAAGATCATTAACATTAAATCCTTCAAGCATATCATTGGATGAAAAGAGTTCGCTTGTTTTCTGACGAATTGTTATGTCTCTTACTGTATTATAACCTAACCAGATAATTGCTTTTTCAATAGAATCAACTTTTGATTGCGATGCATAGTAAATTGAATTTGCAACACGAAGAATTTTTCCTGAAATGGGTGGGTCAAGCTGAATTAAATCCTTTAAATCCTTGGCTGTCGATTTAGGATCATTTAAGATTGCAATCAACCCGCTTACAATAGTCTTAATTGATGATATATCAGAACTATTAACATACTCTACTATTTTTTTTATGTTTTCTGCTTTTTTGTCTTTTTGTTCAGCTTCTGAAGTAAGTCCCATTTTATCCAGTCTCGTTTTATTCAATCAATGGTTTTCGGATTGGATGCTCATTTCTTAAATAAATGTTCTTCCTAGGACAAATATTACTAAAACAAAAAAGAATATGTTTTATTAGGATTAAAAATTAGCTAAAAAAGGTTAATTCAGATCATGAGTTTCGATCATTGAATACAGTCTTCGGCGGGTAATTCCTAACAAGTTGGCAGCTTTGCTTTTATTGCCATCGCAAAGCGCTAATGCCTGCTTAATCAATTCCCTGATATGATCATCAAGATTTATTCCTTTTTCTGTAAGGAAATGTGAAGATGAGTTTACACTTGCGGTTAAGTCTTTATCCGATCTAATATCAATACTTTCAATAATTTTTTCTGAAACAATCGCTCCACGGGCAATCAGATTTTCCAGTTCACGTACATTGCCGGGGTAGTTATACTCCATTAATTCCAGCTTAACAGCCGGTGACATTATTTTATCGGGATAAGCTGATAGAAAATGCGCAATCAGTTCTGGTATATCTTCTTTTCTTTCGCGCAAAGGCGGTAAATTGATTGGAAAAAGATTTATTCTGTAATAAAGGTCGCTTCTGAAAAGCTGCTCTTCAATCATTTTTTCAAGATTACGATGTGTAGCCGTGATTAATCTTACATTTATCTTTATTGAGTGCTGACCTCCAAGTCTCACAATCTCTTTGTTCTGCAGAACCCTTAAAAGCTTAGCCTGCAGATTTAAACTCAGATCGCCTATTTCATCAAGAAAAAGCGTACTGTTATCTGCGAGTTCGAACAACCCTTTTTTTTGTTGATTGGCCCCCGTAAAAGCGCCTTTTTCATATCCAAACAGTTCGCTTTCAAGCAAGGTTTCCGGCAATGCTGCACAGTTTATTGAGATCATTTCTTCGTTTTTTCTGTCACTTTCGGAGTGCACAGCTTTTGCTACAAGCTCTTTACCGGTCCCACTCTCGCCACGAATTAAAACCGCTGCATCCTGCTTGCCAACTCTTTTAATCAGATCAAATACCTGGCGCATTTTTTTACTTTTTCCGATAATACCTGATAAAAATTGCGGTTGGGTATTCTGCGCTTTAAGCTTTTCATTTTCTGCAACAATGGCGTTTTGTTCAACTATTCGCCCTACCCTGATTATCAATTCATCCATTTTAAAAGGTTTGATCAGGTAATCATACGCCCCAGACTTCATCGCTTGTAACGCTGTTTCCTGGGTAGCGAATGCGGTTATAAGAATAACTTCTGCGGATGGCTGTATTTCTTTTACAGCTTTTAGTACCTGTAAACCGTCAACCGGCTGCATTTTCAGATCGGTAATAACAACATCGAATGCTGTACTTTTTACTTTTTGGATTGCTTCGTTTCCGGAAAAAGCTGTTTCAACAGAATAGTTTTCCAGTTCAAGAGACTGTTTAATTAGCAGACACATGCGTTGTTCATTATCTACTACAAGGATGCGCTGAGTCATAAGAGATAAACTATTTTAGAATGGCCCTTAGCAGGATAAGAAAACCCTGTTTATTGTGTTTCAAAAGGTCACAATTACGTTTAGCTGATTCGTATTCCGGATCCAATTTGTGGGATTTTTCAAATTCGGAAATTGCTTTTACAAAATATTCTCGACATTGGATAAGATGGATAATACCCAACTCATTCCAATAATCCGCATATTCTTCATGTTTGGAAACTTCCTGGTAAATGAGTTTTTCAAATTCATCCAGTTTATTGTTTTTAAGTTCTTTGCCTCCATACATAAACTGCAAGAAGAAAAAGTCCATAATATCGCTGCGTTCTTCACCAAACAAAATATCATCCTGCAGACGGAAGAGAGCTGATTTTACTTTTTTTCTATCACCTTCTTCTAAAACTTTTTGTGTAGTGATCAGTCTTTCATGCCACTCCCTGGATTGGTATTTTTTATCTTCAAGCAAGGATTTAAACGATCTTATAAAACGGGCGGGGATAATTACTTTTTCGTCTTCATTCTCATCACTTAACGTTGATAAGAATAGTACTACACCCAGATTGAAGTTGGCTTCATTATAATTTTCTTTAATTTCAAGAGCTTTTTTTAAAAACTTTGATGCAGCTGAAAAATTTGAAATTTTTGTGTATGCTGATCCAAGAAAATTTAAAATATCCGGATAATCAGGGTTCAATTTATGCGCCTGCAGCAATGCTTTAATAGCATCCGCATATTTTTCTGCTTTGTAATAGGCCATCCCCAATTTCTGATGACCCCTGATAAAATCCGGAGCAAGCTCGACTACCCGAACAAGGTTTTCGATAGCTTCATACACAAAATTTCGTTTAAGAAAAACTTTACCAAGCCTGTAGTGGGGTAAATATTGACGCAGCTGTTTTATCTTTTCATTTACAAGAAAAAGAACTTTAATTTCATCCAGAGTATTTTGATGCTGGTCGTAGGCTATGGCTTTAAGATAATCAGCATCAAGCCTATCACGTTGTTCACGAATATTGTAATTATCTTCATAGCTGAAAAGAAACTGGCCTTTCTCAAAAACTTCACTTTTTATAATATTTTTCTGTGGATCGTTACCGGTATGTATCTGGAATTCCCTATCCCCGTATGTATACTTGTTACTAAGACCAATTCCTTTCAAGGCGCTGCTCCTGAATTCTCAAAAAAATAAAATAAGTGATTTAATCACAGTAATAAAATAATATTGCAAAAACATGATTAGTGTCTTTCGGAAAATATTTCCAAAAGTGTAAAATTCAATAAATATTTATTAGTCGATATTAATAACAATGTCGATACGACGATTGAGCGCTCTGCCTTCGTTTGTTTCGTTTGAAGCAACCGGCTTTGTTTCCCCATAACCTATATGTGTAATCTGGCTTTCGCTTATATCCATATTTGCCATCAGGTATTCACGAACAGATAAAGCGCGTTTTTCGGACAGAATTTTATTAAGATTGGCATTTCCCTGCGAATCCGTATGGCCTTCAATCAGGTAATGACTATCCGGAAATTCCCTTAAGGATTGTTGGACCTTGGTTAACAATGAAAAATATTCCGGTTGAATAATAGCTTTTCCGGAAGGAAAATTCAAACCAAACAGACTTATAATCAGGTTATCACCTTCATAAATAATTTTTGCTTCATTGGATCTAAATAGATTTTTAATTTTTTCTATACGCCGCTCTTTGTCCAGTTTCTTTTCCAGCTCTGCCGAATAGTTTGCAGACTGTTCTTTATACTTTTGCAACTCTTCCTGTAAAGTTGCATTTTCCTGAATAAGCTGTTTTTTCTCATCTTTTAATGCAGAAATATATGCCGAAATTGTGCGGACACTTTTATCAAAGCCTTCGTCAAATTTAGGCTTAAAGTTAAACAGTGTCCCAAACTCCGCAATTATTTCTTCAAATTTGAGAATAAGATTTTCCCAGTTTTCATCTTTCGATGACAGACTTTTTATTGTCTTAGCAAGATATGCCGCATGTGCACCCTGATAGGCCGCACGGGCTGCTTTGGCAACAGCTTCATCTTTTGCATACCGATCGCCTTCAAGCAGTCTTTCTGTTTCTACAAGCAGGTTTTGTGCATCGGTTAATGTATGAAATGCATATTCTTCGGCGTTTGCTTCAACTGCCAGTGCTACTTGTTCTCGCGCGTTTCCTAAAATTCCGTTTTTAATAGCCAAAATTTCTGCCTGGCTATAAAGTTGAGTGGCTTTATCACCATAATCCTTTGCATCTTCAAGATCATCATCTTCTAGATTTGTTGTGGCATCACGGAAAGCATCTTCCGCATCTTCCCATAATTTTTCAGCATAAATTGGTGCTTCCGCTGCCAGAGCGGCATCGCGGCCTTCGATTGCATTACCCAGGGTAGTTTGCGCTAATTTTATCACACCTAAAGCTTTATGTGAAAATTTCGCTGATTCATCCAGTTTCTCACGAATTACTTTCTGGCTCTCTTTTTCTTCATAGGCAGTATTTGCTTCTTCAAACATCTCAACGGCCTGGCGATAGAATTCCGGCGATAATACTTCTCCATTTCCTGAACGTACCTGTTCGATAAGTGATTCATAATCTGCGAAAAACTTGTCTTTTGCACTTGTCTGAGCATTTACAACAACAGAAAGCAGAAATAAAATCACAAAAGCTGACAGGATCCTTTTCATCTTATACTCCCCCCTACATATTTTTATTTTCAATGATTGATTTAATTCTGTGAAAAACTACATTTCCAAGGCCTTTAACTGAAATAGCCATATTTGGTACTAAAATATCTTCAATAATTTTAAGCAATTCATTCACATTTTTAACAGTGTAAACTTCTTTTGATGACTGGATAAGCGACACACCTTTTGCAATAAAATCCGCATAATGGCCAAGCGTGATAATATAATCTATAGGTAACGCAGATAAAAAATAGCCCATATTAAGGTGTCTGTCTTCAACTCTCACACCCTGCTCAGTCATATCCCCTAAAATAAGAACAACCTTTTTTGTATATGCCTTAAAGCCAACCAGTGTACGGGCTGCTTTGCTTACTGAGCGTGATGTTCCCAGGTAGCTTTCATCGATAAGATAAGTGCTGTTTATTTTGTGTAAATTGCCCCGGCCTTTTGGAAGTTCAAAATTTTGATTAATTAATTCAACAATTTCATCTATTGAGAATCCAAGATTGGTACAGGTAGCTGCACAGGCTAAAAAACTGTATACATATGAAACACTATAAAGGGGTAAAGTAATTTCTTTGTCGCCATTTAATATAAATCGAATGCCATTCGGACCAAGATGATGAATGTTCGATGCATTGAAATCTGCAATATGATTTAATCCGTATTTATATACGTGTGGCGTTGAAATATACTTACTCAGCTGTGAACTCATATCATCATCCTGGTTCAGGATCGCAATGCCTTCACGTGCAATATAATTTACCACTTCCGATCTTTGCAGTGCCAACCGCATTGCATCTTTCAGGTATGTAAGGTGCGCATCACCTATATTAGTCACCAATGCAATATTTGGCTTTATTAAACGCAAAAGACCTGCAAAATTCTTGCCACGTTGATAATCAAACTCAAAAATAGCATAATCATAATATTCATCAAGTTTGCTTAACGTTTTTAAATTATTTTCCCAGGATCCATTTCCACGCGGTGTTTTAAGAACTTTGCCCCGGGTTTCCAGCACAGATGATATCATTTCAATAAGTGTGGACTTACCCAAATACCCGGCTACACCCAAAACAGGTTTTTTAAAATTGCGTCGTAATTGCAGAAAAGTACGTTTTTCTGCTGAAGTCAGTGTGTTATTATTTGATTTTTGCATATAGCTTTAAAATATAAGTCCGGCAGGAAATTCAATCAAATTGAAAATATCTATATAAAAAAGTACTGCAAAAATATTGAAAGAGATATCTGAAGTTATCGATGATTATTTATATTATTTAAGAAAAAAATGGTTGGCTCTGTCCAGAACTTCTAAAAACACATCAATTTCCTGGAAGGTATTGTAAAAGTATAAACTGGCTCTGGAAGTCGCACTGAGATTTAACTTTTTCATCAATGGCTGTGCGCAATGATGACCTGCCCTTATAGCAATGCCATGCTGATCAAGAAATGGGGCTAAATCAAATGGATGCACTCCATCCATTCTGAAAGAAATTGCAGATCCACGCACTGGTGCTTCCCCGATAATCTGCAGGCTTTTAATCTTACTCATTCCATCAAGGGCGTAATGAGTAAGGCGATCTTTATATGCCGTTATGGATTGCATATTCAGATTTTCCAGGTAATCTATTGCTGCAGATAAACCAAAAGCTCCTGCTATATTTGGCGTGCCTGCTTCAAATTTATGAGGCGCTTCTGCCCAGGAAGATCCTTCAACACTGACCGTTTCGATCATTTCACCACCACCCATAAATGGATCCATTTTTTCCAGCAGATCCTTCTTTGAATAAAGAACTCCGATGCCCGTAGGTCCCATCATTTTATGTGATGAAAATGCCATGAAATCGCAATCCATCTGTGTTACGTCAACAGACATACCGGGCACACTCTGAGCCGCATCAATCAATACTTTAATTCCAAAAGAATGGGCTTTTTTAATTATTTCAGCAACGGGATTGACTGTACCCAGAACATTTGACATATGGGTTATAGAAATCAGTTTTACATTTTTATTAAGCATATTATCAAAAGCATCCATATCCAGTATGCCGGATTCTCTTACAGGAATATATTTAATTTCTATACCTGTCAAATCCGCTATCAGCTGCCAGGGAACAATATTGCTATGATGCTCCATCTCAGACAAAATAATCTGGTTACCAGGATTTAAAAATTTCCTGGCCCAGCTGTGAGCAACAAGGTTTATAGATGCCGTTGCACCGCTTGTAAAAACTATTTCATCAGAAGACGCAGCATTGATAAATTTAGCAACTTTTTTACGTGCATTTTCATAACCAGAAGTTGCCCGGTCGGCAAGTACATGCAAAGCTCGATGGACATTAGCGTTGCTCTCACGATAATAATCTGAAATGCTTTTTATTACTGCATGTGGTTTTTGAGTGGTTGCGGCATTGTCGAAATAAATAAGTGGTTTCCCATTAATTTCCTGCGATAAAATTGGAAAATCGCCCCGAATTTTTTCCACATCAAAATATGTCTTTTCAAGAACAGAAGTTTCCTGATGCATTAAAAATATCCTAATTCAAGACGGGCAACATCCGACATCATTTCCATGCCCCAGGGTGGATCCCAAACAATTTCAATATCGGCTTCTTCTACCTGCTCGATACGTTCTATTTTTTCCTTCACTTCCACAGGAAGGGATTGAGCAGCCGGGCAACTCGGCGAAGTTAAGGTCATCAATATCTGAACTTTTTTATCCCTGATTTTTACATCGTAAATAAGGCCAAGTTCATAAATATCAACAGGTATTTCAGGGTCAAATACTGTTTTTAAAGCATTAATAATTTGATCTTTTGTTACAACTGTTTCTGTGTTATCCATAATACTTCTTACACTAAGGATTTTTCCAGACGTTCAAGTAGCAAAGCTTCAACTTTGTTCTTAAAGGCATCTGTTTTAATACTGTCAATAACCTCTTCTGCAAAGGCATATGTTAAGATGCTCATTGCCTTTTTATAGGGTACACCGCGGGCACGCAGATAAAACAATGCTGATTCATCTAACTGGCCAACTGTGGCGCCATGGGTACATTTTACATCATCTGCATAAATTTCCAATTGCGGTTTTGTATCGATCCTGGCATCTTCGGAAAGCAGCAAACAATTATTGGATTGCTTGGCGTCCGTTTTTTGAGCATCCTGCCTAACAAGAATCTTACCACTGAAAACACCTTTGGCTTTATCTTTAAGAATACCCCGGTATAATTCATGACTTTCACAATGCGGTTGAGCATGGTCGATAAAGGTATGATTATCAATATGCTGTTCACCTTGAGCGATGTATAAACCATTAAGTATGGAACTTATATTTTCACCATTTAAAGCCAGGGAGATATTGTTACGCACCAATTTTCCGCCAAAATCCATTGCCACCGATTGATATGTGCTGTTTTGATTCTGGTTAATCGCGCAATTGCCAACAAGAAAACTGTTCGTATCGACATCCTGAAGTTTATAGTGCTTCAAATGCGCGTTTTCATCCACAAAAATTTCGCTGACAATATTAGTAAATGAATCTTTGCTATTCAATGAATGAAAGCTTTCAACTATGGTAATATTTGCATTCTTGTTAATATTAACTACCGTTCTCGGTGAAGATAAAATGGCATCTCCTGTGCTAATATGCATCAAATGCACAGGTTTTGAGTTTTCTGAGTTTGCATCAACTGTTATAACACAACCGTCTTTCGTAAATGCTGTATTTAAAGCTGTAAATGCTTCATCTGCCCAGATGGCATTTTGCCCCAGTTTGTTGGCAGCTTTGTCATTATTATCAAGAATCTTTGCAAGAGACTCAACTTTAACTTTATCCGAAAGACTATCCAAGTTTGAAAGTTTTTCTTTAAAGTAACCATTAACAACTACAAGAACAGGTCCGTCCCAGTCGCTAAACATAAATTTTTCAACATCTGAAACGGAAACGGTTTCAGAAGAATTTCTACCTGCAGGAGAAAATTGCTTTCTGGAAATTTCAGCAACATTTGTAAAGCGCCATTCTTCCTTTTTAGTTGAAGGAAAACCCAGCCGGCTAAAGGTATCTACAGCTTTTTCACGAGTGGCATGAAAGGCCTGTTTTGCTTCACCATTAAAATGTGTTCTAAACGCATCAAGATATTTTTCAGTATTTTTTTCAATAGAATTCATTATTTTCAACCTGTCTATTTCAACCAATCATAACCTTTTTCTTCAAGCTCAAGTGCTAATTCCTTGCCCCCAGATTTTACAATCTGCCCGTTATATAAAACGTGTACAAAATCAGGCACAATGTATTGTAAAAGACGCTGATAATGTGTTACGACAACGGTTGCATTATTTGAATTACGTAATGCATTCACACCATTGGCTACAATTCTTAACGCATCAATATCCAATCCGGAATCTGTTTCATCCAGGATAGAAAGTTTAGGTTCAAGAACAGCCATCTGGAAAATCTCGTTACGTTTTTTCTCTCCACCGCTAAAACCTTCATTTACCGAGCGATTCATCAGCGTTTTATCCATTTCAACTAATTCCATTTTACTGCGAATTAATTTAAGAAAGTTTGCTGCATCGATTTCTTCGAGACCATTTGCTTTGCGGATTTCGTTAAATGCTGTCCTTAAAAAATAGACATTACTCACACCGGGAATTTCAACCGGATACTGGAATGCAAGAAATATACCTTTATGTGCTCTTTCTTCCGGATCGAGTTCCAGCAAATTTTCACCGTTATACATAATGTTTCCGGCAAGCACTTCATATTCTTCACGACCTGCCAGTACGTTGGCAAGTGTGCTTTTCCCGGATCCATTCGGACCCATTATTGCATGTACTTCCCCCGGATTAACCTTTAGATTAATGCCTTTAAGAATTTCCTTACCGTCAATTGCAGCTTTTAAATTTGATATTTCTAACATCTTTTACTACTCCATTCCAATTTATCTGTTATCCTACACTACCTTCGAGACTGATACTTAATAGATTCTGAGCTTCAATTGCAAATTCCATAGGAAGTTCGCGAAAAACTTCTTTACAATAGCCGTTTACAATTAATGAAACCGCCTGTTCGGTATCAAGACCACGCTGATTACAATAAAAGATCTGGTCTTCGCCGATTTTTGAAGTTGTTGCTTCATGCTCTACTTTTCCAGTGGTATTATTGACTTCAATATATGGGAAAGTATGAGCTCCGCACTTATCGCCGATCAGCAAAGAGTCACACTGCGAAAAATTGCGGGCATTCTCTGCAGATTTCATGACCTTTACTAACCCACGATAACTATTATTGCTTCTGCCGGCGGAGATTCCTTTAGAAACAATATTACTGCGGGTATTTTTACCTATATGAATCATTTTTGTACCGGTATCAGCCTGCTGAAATTTGTTTGTCATGGCCACAGAATAAAACTCACCGATAGAGTTATCCCCTTTAAGAATCACACTGGGATATTTCCACGTAATGGCAGATCCTGTTTCAACCTGTGTCCATGAAATCTTTGCATTTTCCTGGCAGATACCACGTTTTGTTACAAAATTATAAATACCGCCTTTTCCATTTTCATCACCAGGATACCAGTTTTGAACTGTTGAATATTTTATCTGGGCATCTTTAAGCGCGACCAGTTCAACAACTGCCGCATGCAGCTGATTTTCATCACGCATAGGAGCCGTACATCCTTCAAGATAACTGACATAACTGCCTTCATCAGCGACAATCAATGTGCGCTCAAACTGACCGGTATTCTGGGCATTTATCCTGAAGTAAGTTGATAATTCCATCGGGCAGCGTACACCTTTTGGAACATAAACAAAAGAACCGTCACTGTATACTGCAGAATTTAAACTGGCATAGAAATTATCTGTTGCCGGAACGACTGATCCCAGATATTTTTTAACGAGTTCAGGATGATTTTGAACTGCTTCTGACATGGAGCAAAAAATTATTCCAAGTTCGGATAATTTTTCTTTAAAAGTTGTTGCTACAGAAACGCTGTCAAAGACTGCATCAACAGCAACACCAGCAAGCATTTTCTGCTCTTCCAGTGGAATACCCAGTTTTTCATAGGTCCTTAGCAATTCCGGATCAACTTCATCAAGACTTTCCAGCTGCGGACGTTTTTTAGGTGCAGAATAATAGACAATTTTCTGGAAGTCAATTTCCGGATAATGCACTTTCGGCCATTTCGGCTCTTGCATTTTAAGCCAGCTTTTATAAGCTTTTAGGCGCCATTCCAGCATAAACTCCGGTTCTTTTTTTAATGCCGAGATTGCCCTGATTGTATCTTCATTTAATCCCGGTGGCAACTGATCGGCTTCAATATCGCTTACAAAACCATATTTGTATTCTTTATTGGCTATCGACTCCAGATGTTCTATTTCAGAACTCATATAAAACTTTCCCTTTCTGTTTAATTAAAAACATCATAACCAAGCTCTAAACGTGCTTCTTCACTCATCCGTGACGGATCCCAAGGCGGATCCCAGATTAATTCCAGTTCAACACTTTCCACACCCTTTAGACCCTTAACTGTTTTCTCAACATTATTTTTAATTTCCGGGCTTGCCGGGCAATTAGGTGAAGTCAGTGTCATTTTTATCAAAACATTCTTATCATTAATCTTTACATCATAAATAAGACCAAGGTCAACAATATTTACACGTATTTCCGGATCGTAAATATCAGAAATGGCCAAATATATGTCTTCTGTACTTACCATGATTAAACTGTAATCTGAACCGGCTGCGATACCTGGTTATTATAATTCGTTTTTAAATCTTTAAGACTGATATTCTTAAAATACTTTGACAACTCATTTTGGATCACTTCCATCGGAGATTTAATTGTGCAGGTTGTAAGTAAATCACAGCCGCAACGCTCTGTTTCCGAATGATTACAGGAAGTAATTGATATCGGTCCTTCGAGCGATTCAATAATGATGCTTAAACTGATTTTGTCGGGCGACTTACCAAGAATATAGCCACCCTTAACACCCTGCACAGAAATCAAAATTTCGTTGCGTGTAAGTGTTTGCAATACCTTTCCCAGCAGCTCCTGTGGTATATTATAAGTCCCTGCAAGATACTTTGCCGTTACTGGTTCTATATTGTCTTTTTGCGCCAGATCCATTAAAGCGATCAACGCATATTCCACTTTTTTACTTAGCCTGAGCATATACCCGACTTTTTTAATCCTATTTTGTTGTACAAAAAAAAGAAACCGAAGTTTCTTTTAAATCCGACTTTTTGTGTCGGGTTTTAAACATACAAATTGGATTATATCATTTCAAGCTTTTTCAAGATAATAAATTGTGTTTTATTTTACCCACCCCAACCATTCCACTTATTTACTCCGAAAGGATAGGTTCGTTAAGCTTGCTAAACCGTTAATTCTATTGGGGGGGTGGCTCTTAAAACAAAAAAAGGCTGCCAAAAATGACAGCCTTTAGATTTTTGTGGAGCTGAGCGGGATCGAACCGCTGACCTCTTGAATGCCATTCAAGCGCTCTCCCAACTGAGCTACAGCCCCTTTATTTATTGAGCAATAAATTTAATCCTGCAGTCTTTGCTACGCAAGATTATTTTTCTCAATATGTTTTTGCACTTTCAGGATAAAAGTTTGATTCTGTTTACAAATTCAGTAATCGTTACTTCATCCATGTCAAATGCAGTCATCCAGCGCACTTCACCCTTATGGATATCCCAATCATAGAAAAAATAGTCTTTAATAAGCTGAAGTTTTATCTGCTCGGGGATAATCGCGAAAACGGCATTTGTTTGCACAGGTTGCGTTATTTTAACGGATGGTAATTCTTTAAGTTTTTCAGCTAAAACAAGAGCCATTTTATTAGCATGCCTCGCATTTTCTTTCCACAATCCGCTTTTAAGATACGTTTCAAACTGGACAGAGATAAAGCGCATTTTACTATGCAGCTGCATACCCTGCTTGCGCATGTATTTAAAATTTTCGGAGAGTTTTTTATTGAAGAAAATCAATGCTTCGCCAAACATCAGTCCATTCTTGTTACCACCAAAAGAAACAATATCCATTCCTGCTTCAAAGGTAAGCTCCCGCAGGGAACAGTCAAGCGCAACAGCTGCATTGGCAATTCGTGCCCCATCCATATGCAGATAAAGACCGAATTCATCCGCCAGCTTTCGCAAGTCTTCCAGCTCGGAAAGGCTATAAACGGTGCCAAGTTCTGTTGGCTGGGAAATAGATATGGCCTTTGGCTGGCTGTGGTGCTCAAAATCAAACCCATGAAGAAAGGGTCTGATTAATGCGGGATTTAATTTTCCATCAGTGGTTGGGACATCGACCAGCTTTGCCCCGCTGAATCGCTCAGGAGCTCCGCATTCATCTACATTGATGTGAGCAGTGGCTGCACAGATAACAGATTCAAAAGGACGGCACATGCTCCCGATGGCAAGAACATTAGCACCGGTCCCACCATAGACAAAAAATACATCTGCCGAATCATCTGTAAATTCTTTTATCGTTTTTATCGCTGAACGTGTATACGGATCATCGCCATAGCCGACTACATGACCTTCATTACAGTTTGCTATGGCTTCCAGAATAAGCGGATGAACACCGGCATTATTATCACTTGCAAATGACTTTTTATTCATATTTTCTGATTAACTTTCCAAGATAGGTTTGAGTGTCATTTGTTTTCAGATTCTCGATATATTTTTCCAGGCTGAAATGGACAGCGGTAAAAGCAATTTTATCCCATGGGATCTCGTGCGTCTCATAAAACCTGCACTCCAACGTTTCATCTCCGGCATCGAAGTCTGCGGTTTTCATATGAGCAAGGAATATGGCATAAACCTGGTTTACCTGTGGTAAACTATATAAAACATGTAAACGAACAATAGTAACATCGGCCCCGGATTCTTCCATTGTTTCCCTGATCGCACCCTGCTCAACGGTTTCATTATTTTCAAGAAATCCTGCCGGGATAGTCCATTTGCCGTACTTGGGTTCAATGGCCCTTTTACAAAGCAATATTTTATCCTGCCAGACCGGAATGCACCCCACAACCATACGCGGATTTTGATAATGGATTTGGCCGCATTTCGGGCAGACAAAACGTGCAACATTGTCGCCATCGGGGATTTTAAGTTCTACGCTATTTCCGCAGTTACTGCAATAATTCATCTGGTTTATTCGAAAGAAGTGTTTTTAATAAAAATATCGACAAGGTTTTCAAGCAGCCTTTTATCTGATTCATTGAAACGGTTATAAAGGGGGCTGTCTACATCAAAAACAGCAATGAGCTTATTATTAAAAATAACCGGGATAACAATTTCAGAATTAGAAGCACTGTCACAGGCAATATGTCCGTCAAATTTATGTACATCTGCGACAACTGTTGTTTTTTTATCACGTGCTGCTGTCCCGCAAACACCTTTACCAACAGCAATACGCACACAAGCTACTTTTCCCTGGAAAGGCCCCAGGACCAGATCATTACCTTTTTTCAGGTAAAAACCAACCCAGTTTACATCCGCCAGTTCATGATATAAAAACGCAGCCATATTGGCCATATTAGCGATCAGATCACTTTCACCTTCAAAGACTGCGGTGAGTTGTTTTTCAAAAATATGCGGTGACATAGTTCTAAAATTTTAAAACCGGCCTGAATTTGTAGCCATATAAAATCGGCCCCTTAGGACCATCTTCATAAATCTGACGTATCACCATTTCCAGCTTCATTCCGATCTGCACATCATCCGGAAGAACATCAGTAAGCTGGGCTGTTATGCGAACTCCTTCTTCCAGGTCAATAAGTCCAACCATGTACGGTGCCATTTGATCAAAACGATCCGGTGCCTGGAATATTGTTGTATAACTATACAAAGTCCCCATTCCCTTAAATTCATAGGGCTCGCAGTTTCGTGATTTGCATTTACGACAGACTAATCTTGGGGGAAAGCTTAAATTACCACAATCCAGGCATTTCTTACCCTGTAATCTGTACCGTTGATTTTTTAAACGCCAATACCTTGGTATATCCATTTTCTATTCCGAACTTCAAATTTGTTTTAAAATTGTAGTAATAACCGTGGCTCCGCTGCCACCTATATTTTGTGCCATGGCAATTTTATTATTTTCCACCTGAATGGGGCTTGCAACTGTACCCCGCAGCTGCTGAGCCGCTTCAACCACCTGGTAAACACCGGTGGCACCAACCGGATGTCCACGTCCTTTTAGGCCACCGCTTGTATTCATCGGGAATGTTCCGTTTATGCCAATATTTGCACGCTCAGCAAATTTTATAGCGTTGCCTTTTTCTGTAAAACCGCTCGCTTCCAGGGAAAGCGCGGTAATGATACTGAATGCATCGTGTGCTTCAAAAATGTTAATGTCTTTCGGAGAAAGCCCTGAGACATAATATGCTTTCTTAGCACTTCGCTCTACTCCCCTGAGCCATAACGGGTCTTCTCTGTTATCAATTGCAAGTGTATCTGTTCCCACTTCACAGGCAAGAATATCTACAGCCTTGCCTTTGTATCTGGAAATATTTTCTTTAGCTACCACAATAACCGCAGCGGCACCATCTGCAATGGGACTGGAATCCAATAAATTGATTGGATCAGCGATTAGTTTTGATTTTGCATACTGTTCATTGGTAATTGCATGACGAAACATGGCATTGGGATTATGTACAGCATTTTTATGCGCATTTACCGGGAAGATTGAAAAATCTTCTTTTTGCAATTTATACTCATACAGGTAACGGCGCATCAGCAAGGCGTTTATTCCAACAAAACTTAATCCCATAGTCGTTTCATAATCTGCATCTGCTGCAGTTGCCAGCGCTGCTGTACTATATTTACCAGAGTATTCTGTAAGTTTCTCTACGCCCACAACGCCAACAGCATCCATTAATCCGGATGAAACCGCTTTTACAGCCATACGTATTGCAGCAGCTCCCGATCCGCAGGCAGCTTCAATTTTCATTCCTTCAACACCATCAAGACCGGCATAATCCACGATAAGCGAACCTAAATGCTCCTGTTCACTCAACGCGCCGCTCAGCATGTTTCCTACGCAAACACCATCAACCGTATCTACTCCGGCATCTTCCATTGCATCACGAAGAGCAGTAACAGCAAGATCACGCAGGTTGCTTTCCCAATGTTCCCGGACCGGTGTTTGTCCAAGACCTACAATTGCAACTTCTCTCATTTGTAACCTTATTTTAGAATTTTTTTACGCCAGCGGGCATATTTTCCATAGTTAATTTTAATAGCTCTGTCAACATACTGCTGGGTGAGTGGTGCCCTGCCAACGGATTCTTTCAATTTATCAGTTACCACAAAACTGAAAGCATCACTACCGGCACCTGAACCAAAACTGGCAATTAAAACACGATCCCCCGCATCAGCATTATCCAGGATATCGGTAAGCCCAAGAACAGAAGCACCGGCATATGTATTTCCTACATGTGGAGCTAATAATCCATAGCGAATCTGGTCTTTGTTGAATCCCAGCATTTTTGCAACTTTTTGCGGGAATTTTGTATTGGGCTGATGAAAAACCGCGTATTTAAAATCATCTGCTGTCAGATTCAATCCTTCAAAAAGATTTTTGACAGCACTGGTGATGTGTTTAAAATATGCCGGATCTCCCGTAAACCGGTTCCCATGTTCAGGATAATGCTGGTATGCTCTCCTGAAAAAATCAGGGGTATCCGTGATGTAACTGTATGATCCTTCAAGAATAGCAACCGATTCTTCCGCCGGTCCGATAATATATGCTGCACCACCAGCTGCAGCCGTATATTCAAGAGCATCTCCCGGGCGTCCCTGTGCTGTGTCCATACCAATCGCCAGCGCATAATCTGCCATGTGGCTGCCGACAAAAGCAAAAGCAGCCTGCATAGCTTCTGTTCCGGCTTTACAGGCAAATTCCATATCAGCAGAAACTGTATCAGGAACAATTCCGAGTACCTGCGAAACGATCGTGCCAGTCGGCTTTACAGCATACGGGTGTGATTCAGAACCAACCCATACAGCCCTTATTTTCTTTGGATCAACCTGTGCCCTGTTTATTGCATTTTTTGCAGCTTCGATGGACATCGTTGCGGTATCTTCATCTTTACCCGGTACACTTTTTTGTTTAACTGGTAAAAATAATTTATCCTGACCATCCCGCCACAAATCGGAAATTTCTGTTGCAGGCAAGCGGTACGCCGGAATATAAGATCCATACCCGACAATGCCTACTTTACGGGCAGGCTTCATTACTGAACTCATTCTTTTTCCTTTTAACGCTGTGTTTTATTTTATATTTATCAATTTTCTTGATGCCATTATGTATTGCCATTCAACAGGTGAAACACGCTGAACCGATAAACGATTGCCTTTTTGAAGTAAGCCCATTCTCTGCAATGGTGCATATGATTTTAATTCCGTTAATGTAACCGGTTCGGCAAACTGCTGCATTGCTTTGATATCGAACATAAACCATGTCGGATCATCCGGGCTGCTTTTAGGATCATAATATTTATGGGTGGGATCGAAAGCAAAATGATCCGGGTATGCTTCTTTTACAACTTTTGCAATTCCCATTATTGCCATTGGCTGAACGACACTATGGTATATAAAAACCAGATCATCTTTTTTAATTTCATCGCGAATGGCATTTCTTACCTGGTAATTTCGTACGCCTTCCCATGAAGTGGTTTTATCCGGCTCATTTAATAGATCCTGCCATGAATATGTATTTGGTTCTGTTTTGGCTAACCAGTATTTCATCAAGCCCCCTAATATCAAATGTTTCCGGGTATATAATTAATAATCCCAATTTTTGCGATGGAATTCATCGCGAATATCCCATTCTTTTTCTATGTATTGATCGTTAGTCGTCGAGGTTAATACCCAAAAAATGAAATTAGCAACTCGATTTGTATTTTCCAACTCATTATTCGAATAAAGATCATGAAATTTCTGAAGTCCGGGGAATTGATTTCTGTCAGCCGATCTTAACTGTTCCTGCATTGCAGTATCAACAACTCCTGGCCGCAATGAACCAAAATATAGCTTATTTTGAAATTCTTTATTCCATACTTTATACAACATGTGTAAAGCTGATTTTGATGCACAATATGCCCCCCAACCTTCAATAGCACTGTGCGCAGCTCCGGAAGAGATATGCAAAATCCGGCTCTGATACATCTGATCAAGCAAAGTTTGTGTTAAAAACAAAGGGGCATCAAGATTTATATTTAAAACCGAATTCCAGTTTTCAATAGTCATATCTTTAAGCTTCGTTATTTTACCAAGGACCGCCGCATTATGAATCAGGAATTCTATTTCAGAATCAGCCACATTATCCTTTATTTTTTGCCGATCTTCAGTAGTTGCAATGTCTGCTTCCACAGGTATACAAAGTTTTGGGTCAGCACACATCGCTTGTGTTTTAAGCAATTTTTCTTTGCTCCTGCCCGCAATCAGTACCTGGTGTCCTTGTTCAATAAATTTAAGACAGACAGCACGGCCAATACCACTGCCGCCGCCTGTAATAAGTGTAATTTTTTTGTCCATATTCTAAAATGGGTAAAGTGATGCTATAATTTTATTTGTAAATGATTCGTTAAATTCAGTTAATAGTATTTTTCGCAAGCTAATTTTCTCAAATGGTGTATCTTTAATAAGCGGCCAAAGCCGAGCACATAGATTTTTATCATCCCGCTCTATTTCAATTCCAGATATTTTGCATTCCCTAATCTCAAGTTTCACTTTAAATTCCAGGTCGTTGTTTTCCGCAATAAATGAGAACGGCGGGGTTAATCCATAGTTCCAGTCCCATGAGATATACTTTGATCTGGCCAGTTTTTTAATCTCATTCCAATCACTATTACTTAGTTCAAATTGCTTTAAACATTTATACGTTTTACAAATACTTTTCTCTACCTGCTCTTTAAATATTTCCATCGAAAAACTTTTATTTAAATGAGCAGATATATTGGTTACCGGGCTACGGTATGACTTCGTGCTTTTCGAAACCACTTCCAGGCTTGTTTTTAATGCAAGGCTTACATTTTGTAAATCAGCGTTAAAAAGCAGCGTTCCATGACTCAACATACGTTTTCTGCTCGTAAATTGTGCATTTCCTGATATCTTTTGAGAACCGATAATCAGGTCATTCCTGGAATTAATTTCCGCTTTAACATGAATGGAATTAAGATATTCAACTATTGGTGTCAAAAACTGTTTGTAGACATTAAAATTTTTTTGAGTGCTTTGAGTGATATAGCAAAAGTTAAGATTTCCTTTGTCATGATATACCGTTCCACCACCGGATATTCTGCGATATACATTAATATTAGAGTTCCTGCAAAAGTTAAGATTTACTTCTTCAAAAGGATTTTGATGCTTTCCAATGATTACAGAAGGTTCATTTACATACAAATAGAGAAATTCATCTTCAGAATTAACCTTACGTACAAGATACTCTTCAATTGCAAGGTTTATAGCAGGGACGGCTATGTTTTCTGTTTTAACCAGGTACATGCAAAGCTATAAAATCCGGTGAAGACGCATCATATTTGTTCCGCCTTCTTCCGTTGATGATCCGGCAATAATCACAATTTTATCACCGGCTTTTGCGAGTTTGTTTTCTTTGAGATATTTTTCAAGATCAGTCAGATCATCTTTTAACTCCAGTTTTTTTGAAATTAAAGATGGAACTGTACCCCAATATAATGCTATTCTGCGCATGGTTCTTTCATTTGATGTCAGCGCAATGACCGGCACTTTAGGCCGGTATTTGGACATGATTTTAGCCGTAAAACCGGATTCTGTGAAAACCACTATAATTTTAGCGCCAATATCATCCGCGCTTAGATTTGCAATATGACAAATGGAACGGGATGATGACATGGGTTTTTGCTTTGGAAAATCTTCTGCTTTAAACCGGAAATAACCGCCCTTTTCTGCTTCATTGATGATCGAAGACATCATTTCCACAGATTCCAGGGGGTATTTACCAAACGCTGTCTCTCCGGATAACATTACCGCATCACTTCCATCAAAAATAGCATTGGCTACATCAGAAGCTTCTGCTCGGGTTGGTACCGGATTAGCCATCATTGAATCAAGCATTTGTGTTGCTGTTATTACGGGAATACCGGCAAGCTGACATTTTTCGATAATCATTTTTTGTACAACAGGAACTTTCTTAGCTGAGATTTCAACTCCTAAATCACCACGGGCAACCATAACCACGTCTGTTTCCATGATAATCTCATCGATGTTTTCAATAGCTTCTGGTTTTTCAATTTTTGCTACAACAGGTATTTTATGATCACCGATATATTCTTTAATTGAACGGATGTCCTTTGCTTCACGCACAAATGAAAGCGCTATATAATCAACACAATGTTTAAGCCCAAATGCCAGATCACGTCTGTCTTTTTCTGTTAATGACGGTTCCGATACTTTTACTCCCGGCAAATTAATTCCTTTGCGATCATATAAAATTCCGCCAATTACAACCGTACAAAAAACTTCTTTATCTGTCTTTTTATCGACTTTTAGCTGGATTAATCCGTCATTTATTAAAATATTATCATCCGGTTGCACATCATTTGGTAAATTTTTATAGGATGTATTTACTAAATACTGATTACCCGGGACATCATCGGTTGTGATTGTAAATACTTCTCCCGGCTTAACAGTGACCGGACCGTCTGCAAAATGCCCAATTCTAATTTTTGGACCCTGCAGATCCATCAGAATCGCAATATGTTTGTTTATTTTAGCGGAGACTCTACGGATAAGTTCGATGTTTTCAAGATGCTGTTCATGCGTGCCATGTGAGAAATTTAAACGAGCCACATCCATGCCGCCGAGTGCAAGTTTTGTAAGCATTTCTTCATTGTTGCTTGCCGGACCGATAGTACAGATTATTTTTGCACGTTTTTGCACGTTTTGCCTGTCGAATTGTGAGTGTTAAAATTTTACTGCGGAAAATAAGTTGAGCTTCAGTATTAAGCCAATTTTTTTAAAGAAAAGCCCGGTTTCCCGGGCTAGAAGATCAATTCGTACTTTCTATCTGGAATACAGGCTTGATATCAACCGGGATATCTGAAAGTTTATCTACCAGTTGTTTCATTACCGGCGTCATGATGGCATATTTTGCAATCATTCCTTTAGCGCCCGCATAATCACCTTTTGCCTGCAGTGTAAGCAATTCTGTGGCGAGCTGAGTCAGTACATCATAAACTTTATCATAATTAACGGATAATTTTTCGGTTTTTTCATCAAACAGGTAAGCACCGTTTTCGAACATGTAATTGAAAATAATCGCATTTCCACCACCATGCGCCTCATTGATTCCAAAACGGATGGATCTGAAAATCCCTGCCAGAAATGAAGGCCAAATATCATGTTCAAATTCTTTTGGATAAACACCCTTTTTAATCATCAGGATATTATTATACATACCCAGAATATCGGCTTTGCATTCTTCAATAGTTGAATAAGTCTCCTGAAGTTCGGTTTTTACATCGGTCTTTTTACCGTCTTTTACGATATTTCCGGGACCAACACCATGGCTCATTTCATGCATAAGTGTATGATTGAAAAAGCCGTTAAAAGTGACATGCGGCAGTTCATTTTCATCCATAATAATTTTAGAAATCGGAATCAGTTGTTTCTCAAATTTAGCTTCATGCAGGCTTTTTAACATGACCTTTTTAGAACCTTTGGCTTCACGAACCCGCTCGTCATTCGGCAAATTGAAAGCGATTGTCTGAATCCCTGCTTTTGTATCGCCCGAGTAAAACACTTCCTGTACTACCACAATCGGTGAGTGCGATCCGCGATTGAAATTTTTATATTCATCAGGAATCGGCAGATTTTTTTCCATATCATTTAAATATCCGGCAAAAACCTTAAGTTTTGCACTTTCTTCCGGATCGCGAACAGTAAGGAAGCATTCAAAGGAAGCTTTATAATTGAAAAGAGCATCTTCATAAACTTCATAAGGACCAATAACTATTTCGATATCATGGTCTTTAAGATCCATCCAGGCCATGTCACTTTCAAAATAATCATTTGTTTCGAAAGCAGTTGCTCTGGTCTCAAGATAACGTTTAACAGTAGGATTGTCTGCAAATTCAGCCGCTTCTCTTAAGAACTTTGCTGCTCTTGATAGCGGTTCTTTGTAATACTCAGAGTATGGAATTGCAACCAGGCTGGCTCCGTCGCGACGGATTACAGTAAATTCCGATGTAAAAGCTTTCCTGTCATCAGGGTGATCCGTAATCCATTTTTCAAATTCTTCCTTGGTCATATCTTCCGGATAAAAATTGGCACCAAGAGGCTTTTCTTTGTTTCCGTAAAATGGCTTATTGTGCTCCAGTCTGTCAAATGGACCAAACATAATATTAAAGTAATCCAACACTTTGGTATCATGCGGTTCTTTTGATTTCTCAAGATCCGCTTTAATTGCTTTGTTATCTGAATACACCTGATCCAGAAAAATCTCATCCATTACTTTAGCTGCCTGGTACAGTTTTTCAACAACCATTTTCTGACGATCATCGAGAATGGATGCATCGTAGCTTAAAAGTGTCGGAGAAAATTGAGCAACTTTTTTATCGATATCAACACCCACAGCTTGCTCCTTTTCTTGCTGTTTACACGAACCTAACAATAAAACAAATAAAACAATTGAAAATAAAATAGCCTTCATAATAACCTCTTTCAGGTAAATAATAATTTCAGATAAAACAATGGATTTGCAAGCTGCTGCTTTGGAATATCGTTGCGCATCATGCCACTGATTATATCCCTTACATTTGTATTTTTCTCTGCCTTGCCGATAACAAAATTAAGAAGCGTTTGCATCCTTCCTACTTTTTGCAACCGGGAACTGACTGCTAATTCATTCCCAAGTCGTTGCCATAAAATGTTATCATATTCTGCAAAGCGACTTTCAGAGAAGTTGTTTTCTGCTTTAGCTTTTGCTGCTATCTGCACAGCGTATTTGGCAGAATACAATGCATTGCCAATTCCTTCTCCCGTGAATGGATCTATCAGCCCCGCAGCATCTCCAAGCAGCATAAAACCATTCCCATAATTTTTACGATGTTTGCTACCAACAGGCAGATTCCAGCCCTTTGGTTTTTCCGTTGGTTCAGCATTTTTAAAGCGTTCACTGAAGGCTTTGCTTTGGATGGTATCAGCAAGAATTTTTTTTAAGTCAATTTTCCTGCTTTTAATTGTTTCATGCAGCATACCAACACCAACATTGGCATAACCGTTTTCCAATGGAAAAATCCAGAAATAACCTGGTTGTGCTTCCTTAATATAGTGAATCTCCAGCTGATTGGACATTCCTTGAATATCTTTATAATACTGACGTAAAGCCACTACCCAATGCTTTGGATCATGATCATAGAGACCAAGATTACGTGCAAGAATTGAATTATAACCATCCGCTCCTAATACGACGGGCGCTGTGTAAGTGACTTCTTCACTGCTCTTTTTATTTGTTCCTTTAACCCCATACACAAAATCATTTTTTACCAGGATTTCAGTAACTTTAAAGCCTTCAATGCTTAATGCAGCCGATTCGCGGGCTTTCTCAAACAGAAATGAATCAAAAACCTGACGCCTGATTACCAATCCGGCAGGTATATTCTTTTTTATGTTTGGATTCAGATCGATATTAATGACATGGTTTGCAGGACTTCCAAATGTAATGGATTCCACTTCACAGCCCTGAAGCTTTCTCGCTTCATTGAGTAATCCAAGCTCATCAAGGATGGACATGGATTTACCGGAGATGGCATCTCCGCATATTTTGTCACGCGGAAAAACATCTTTTTCAACGATCAGAGTTTTTAGATTTGCGCGTTTGGCATACAATGCCGCTGCAGAACCAGCTGGTCCCCCACCTATAATTATCAGATCGAAATTAAACGCTTCAGGCATGTGTTTTATATTCCAGGAATTTTTTAAAGGAACATTAAATTACAGGTACTGTTTTTTTTTAGCAACAAATCGGGATAGAAATATTAAGATTTTTGTAGAATTTTTTATAGATTAACGTCGTTTTCTAAAACTCAAAATAAGGAATCAGATGAAAGTTTTTAACAATATTTTGGAAGCAATTGGCAACACTCCGATAATTAAATTAAATAAAATCACTTCGCCAAACCATGCCAATGTGTATGCCAAACTTGAATATCTAAATCCTGCCGGAAGCATCAAAGACAGGATTGCCATGCATATTGTTGAAAAGGCAGAACAGGAAAAAAGACTAAATAAAGGCGGTACAATAGTCGAAAATACTTCAGGGAATACCGGTGCGGGGCTGGCAATGGTGGCAGCGGTAAAAGATTATCAGGCAGTATTTACAATCCCAGATAAGATGAGTTCTGAAAAAATAAATTTTATGAAAGCCTTTGGTGCAAAAGTTGTAATCACCCCTACGAATGTACCCGCTGATTCTCCACAAAGTTATTATGAAACAGCGAAGCGCATCCATCAGAACACGGCAAACTCTTTTTATGTGAATCAGTATCACAATCCGGATAACCCTGATGCACATTACAAATACACCGGACCGGAACTCTATAAACAAATGGATGGTAAAATCGACTATTTTGTTGCAGGTATTGGTACCGGCGGGACTCTGAGCGGTGTTGCAAGGTATTTAAAAGAACAAAATCCGGATATCAAAATAATAGCGGTGGATCCGGAAGGTTCCGTTTTTTATGATTATTTTAAACATGGGAAGCCGGGTGATCCGCATGTTTATAAACTTGAAGGAATCGGAGAAGATATGATGGTTGATGCAATGGATTTTAATGTTGTTGATGATATCCTGCAGATCAACGATCAGGAAGGTTTTGACATGTGCCGCTTGTTGGCGCGCAAGGAAGGCATCTTTTCTGGTGGTTCATCCGGTGCTGCTGTCTGGGGGGCCTTGCAGGTTGCCAAAAGTTTACCTGCAGATAAAAACGTGGTTACAATATTACCCGATACAGGTTTTCGTTATTTATCAAAAATTTATAATGATGAATGGTTACGGGATAATGGATTTGTTTTAACAGAAAATAATGAAACTATTGGCAATCTAACTTCATCGAACAAAAAATTGATCACAACAAACAGCAAAGCATTAATTAAAGATGTTATTTTTTTAATGAAAGAAAACAACATTTCTCAGATGCCGGTGGTTGATAACGGGAAATTGATCGGAATCATCAGCGAATCATCTATTTTAAATTACCTGGTTGACGACAACGCTTCAGCATCAAACACGATTAGCGGATTAGTTCAGACTCATTTCAACACAGTTGATGTTAATACAAAGTTATCTGCGGCACTCGAGATAATGAAAAATGGAGACGGTGCCGTACTCATTTTAGAAAATGGAGAGTTAAAAGACATACTAACAAAAATCGACCTGATCGAACACCTGAGTAAATATTAATTTTTATTAATTCATGCAAAGACGTGACCAATATAATTTTTTGTTTAAAAAGTTTTAAGTATTTTAGACTCGTTTTAACAAGATTTTGATTATAAAATTTTTAATGTTTAAGAGTCTTCAAAAATAGTCGATTTTGGTAATTTGATTTTGGAGTTTGTAAAACAAACGGAAACAAGAATGAGTTTTAAAACCCTGCTCGTAATTCTTTTAATATTTACAACATCCGTATTCTCGCAGGCCAAACGAAAAGTTGCTGTTATTCCTTTAAAGAATAATGGCAATGCCAGTCTGGATTGGATCGATGGCGGTTTGGAATACGTTTTAACAAACAAACTTTCAGTTTTATCCGGCTTTTTTGTAATAGATAATATCTCAATCGATCGGGCAATGAAAGAAGTATCCATAACAGCCGGACCATTGAATGATAAAACTTCAGGTCAGATTGGACGGTTGACTGGAGCAGAAGTAACAATCTCAGGTAATTACAGCGGTTCAGAATCGCAGATTAACTTTGAGATTTTTTATCATAATACAACAAACGGAAGTCTTATCTACAATGAAAAACTAAGTGCAAGCAGCGGAAATCTTTCATCAATTGCCGATAAAATTATCGAGCAGTTGCTTTTAATCTCCGGCGTTCCTGTTTCTTCTTCTGAAAGACAACTGATGAACCGCTCACTTACAAAAAACAATCAGGCATTTGAAAGTTTTATTAAAGCATATATTGAAAGCAACAAACCAAACCCAAGTGAAATGGTTGTTACAGGGCTCTTCAAAGATGCAATTGCCAAAGATCCGCGTTTCTGGGAAGCTTATTACAACCTTGGTATTGTTTATTTTAACAGCAAGCAATATGATCAGTCTTTACAACAGTTTAATAAAATTATTAGTGCCCTTCCTAATTTTGACAAGCCTTATTACGGTCGTGGTTTGATTTACGAAAAGCAAAAACGCTACACTTTGGCTATTGCTGATTTTAAAAAAGTTACCGAATTCAATCCCAACGATTATAAGCCTTATTACTATCTGGGAAAAATCAGCATATTGAATAATGAATTTTCTGAAGCGCAAAAATATCTAGACCAGGCAGCAAAATTAAACCCTGATTATGCTCCGATTTATTTTGAATATGGAAATTTACAGGTAGCGCAGGACCAGATCAGAAAATCAATAAGCGACTATCGCAAAGCTGTAGAACTTGACAAAACTAACAACAAATACCGCCAGACACTTGGTGAAATTTATTACCGCTCACAGATTTATTATAATGCACTTATCGAGTTTCAGACAATTATCAAATCAGAACCAAATGACGCCCTTGCTAATTTTATGCTTGGAGTGACCATTTATAAACAAGCTGTTCTGGAAGAATTAGTTGAAGCTTTCCTTGATATGCTTGATGAGAACTCCGGTAACCGCTCCGCCAAGCAGGAAAAGAAATTTGATAAGAGCACCGGAATTGACCCTTTAAAGAAGAACAAAGTGTATGAAGATATGGTTGATGCTTTTACAAAAGCATCACAGTCGCGGCCAAACTTTATGCAGGCAACGTTTAATCTTGCCCTAACATACATGGAAATGGGTAACTATAATCTTGCTGAAAAGTACTTTAAGGCAACCATTCTAATTGAACCCGAACTGGTTCGTGCTCATTCCAAACTGGCAGAAGTTTATGAGAAAACAGGCCGCACACAGCTGGCCGAAGAGCAATACAAAAAACTTTTTTATATTGAGCCTTCAATTTTTGTGCATCAGCCAACATTGGGTCCTGAGTTTCAGTATAAAAACATATTAAATGTTTTCATGGCCGATCTTGATGAAAAACTTAAGAGAAATCCTAATGATACCAATGCCAATATTGTGCTGGCGAAAGTTTTTAAAGCCCAGGGTTACAATGGCAAAGCTGCTAATATTTTGAGAAGTGTTTTATCCCGCTTTCCCAGCAATAAAGAAGCTCAGTCTCTTTTGGCACGAATAGAAAAAAGTCAGCGTTAGTAAAAGATTTTTAAACAAAAAAACCGGCTGATAAGGCCGGTTTTTTTTTAGACTTTTTATTTATTAAATATTCCTGACACGCTCCATATATATTTCATAGCTCCTGCGGATATCGTTTATAGTATCCCTGCCGAATTTTTCCATAAAAGCATTTGCAATAACAGGAGCAACGACGGCTTCTGCGATAACAGAACAAGCCGGTACAGCTGTCACATCACTGCGTTCAATATGAGCCTTAAAAGATTCTTTGGTTTTAATATCCACAGAAAAAAGTGGTTTCATCAATGTAGGGATTGGTTTCATCGCTAATTTAAGTACAATATCATCACCGGTACTCATGCCGCCTTCTATACCGCCGGCATTATTGGTCTTACGCTTAAATTGGTTTTCTGAATATAAAATTTCATCATGAACAGCTGATCCTGGTGTTCTGGCAACATCAAAGCCCATTCCAATTTCCACACCTTTAACAGCCTGAATTGATAATAAAGATTGGCCTAGGAGAGAATCAAGTTTCCGATCCCAGTGAACATAGCTGCCCAATCCCGGAGGTACATTCCTGATTATTACTTCAATAATGCCACCGGCTGTGTCACCTTCAGTTTTTGTTTTATCTATAAAAGCAATTATTTCCTGTTCAGCTTTTTTATCCAGGCAGCGTACAGGTGATGCATCTGCAATTGAATTAACATCTTTTTTACTTAAATACTTAATCAGTTCGTTGCGATCGGCTTTAACCGGACCCAATTCTATCACATGTGATAAAATCTGAATATCAAAGCCATATAAAAATTCCTTGGCAAGCGCACCAGCTGCAACACGCATGGCTGTCTCACGGGCACTGGAGCGTTCCAGCACATTCCGCATATCATCAAAATCATATTTCATTGCGCCTGCAAGATCAGCATGACCGGGACGCGGCTTGGTTACCTGTTTTTTTGCTGTCCCCTGTTCAACCGCCATAATTTCAGTCCAGTTTTTCCAATCATTATTGCGGAGCAGCATACTTACCGGACTTCCAAGTGTTTTATTAAAACGGATTCCGGATAAAATTTCTACCTGGTCTTTTTCAATCTGCATGCGTCTGCCACGGCCATAACCCTGTTGACGACGATATAATTCATGATTAACTCTTTCTAAATCAATCTCTACATTTGCCGGTAAACCTTCTACAATACATGTAAGCCCCGGGCCGTGAGATTCTCCTGCAGTTAAATATCGGATCATATTTCTCTGTTTATTGGTTTATCGTAGTAATTTAATTTTTTCAATCAGGGCATCCACCATTTCATCAGTAGATGCACTTCCACCCATATCGGGAGTAAGGTGTTTTTTCTCAGATAAGAAAAGAACGGTTGCTGCCTGAATGCGGTCTGCCTGCTTATTCAGATTCATATGGCGCAACATCATATTTGCAGATAAAATTGTTGCCAGCGGATTGGCAATTCCCTTTCCGGCAATATCCGGAGCGCTTCCGTGCACTGATTCAAATACAGCAACACTATCCCCAATATTAGCACCGGGAACGACGCCCAGCCCGCCTACCAGTCCGGCAGCGAGATCGGAAACAATATCTCCGTAAAGATTGCCTAAAACAACCACATCGAACTGCTCAGGATGCATAACCATCTGCATTGCGCAATTATCAACAATGATTTCTTTATAAGTTATATCCGGGAATTTTGTTGCCACTTTGCGAACTGATTCAAGGAATAACCCATCACTTTTTTTCATAATGTTTGCTTTATGAACTGCATGAACTGTATGTCTTTTCCGCTCATGTGCCCATTTAAAAGCAGCATTCGCAATACGGGTGGATGCTTTTTCTGTGATAATCTTTAAACTTTGAGCCACGCCGGGTGCTACTTCATACTCCATTCCGGAATAAAGATCTTCCGTATTCTCACGGAAAATAACAAGATCAATGGGGTTGTGATGGAACGAAATACCTAATGCAGAACGTACCGGTCTTACATTAGAATAAAGATCCAATGTTTTACGAAGTGTGACATTGACAGATGCAAACCCACCACCGATCGGAGTTGTGATCGGACCTTTCAGGGCAATTTTATTTTTACGGATCGAATCAATAGTCTCTTCGGGGAGTGTGGTTCCATATTTTTCAACCGCACCGGCACCGGCATCTTTAATTTCCCAGTCGACAATTACACCGGCCGCTGCAATCACCTTACGTGCTGCGGATGTAACTTCAGGACCGATTCCATCCCCGGGTAAAAGCGTAACTTGGTAAACCTTTTCAGATTTCTCTGCCATTTGATTTTCTCCGTTTCTATTTTAAAGGCGGCTAATTTAAACAACTTCAGTGTTTTTATGAAAACTTTTTAAAATACCGGTTCTTCTTCTTAAAAAGTAAAATCAATGGGGTCAGCGATCGAGCCACGATTTAAATTCATTGGCACGTTCAACACTAACGAGCGCTTCAATATTTTTTGGTGCGGGTGGATCAAGTTCAATAAGAATGCGCGACCTGGACATACTTTGCATTTTGTTTATAGCTTTAATGTTTATGATTAATTTGCGGTTTATACGAAAGAAATTTTGTGGATTTAATAAGTATTGCAGGCGGTCCAAAGTATAATCTATGGTTAGAGTGCGTTTTAAAAATGTCGTTAGAAAAACAGACTTTTCCATGGCATAAATAAAGGCAATTTCATTGGACTCTACCGTCTGAATAGTTGCTCCAACCTGGATAAGGAATCTTTTTTTATATTCCTTTTTTTCCTGCTTAAATGTTTCAACCAGGGACTTAATATCGGGAAAAGTGCTTGAAACCAGACGCAGGTATTTGTCAATTGCTGCTTTTAGTTCTTCTTTTTTCACCGGTTTCAGAAGATAGTCGATGCTATTTAGTTTGAATGCCTTTATTGCATATTGATTGTAGGCGGTTGTAAAAATAACAGGCGTCTTAATCTTTACTTGTTCGAATATATCAAAGCTAGATCCATCACCAAGTTGAATATCCAGAAAAATGAGATCTGCATTGTTTACAGAAAGCCAGTCTACCGTCTCTTTAACAGAATTCGTTATATCAATTTTTGTAACAGTCACGCCCGTAGCAACAATTGTCTCTTTTAATTGATCTGCTGCAAGGGTTTCGTCTTCAACGATGAGTATTCTCATATTTTAACAGTTTCCACAAATGGCAGTTTAACTGAATAATTATCATTTGTAATAATAATTTCAGGAAGCCTTGAACTCACCAAACGATATCTTTTCTTTAAATTTTCGAATCCAATTCCCATATTCTCATTACTGTGTTCTTTTGGCTGTAAAGAGTTTGACACATAAAGAAAGTCTGTATCATTCCAGATTTTAATTCTTAATGGCTCCGTTTCTGTAGCCTTGTTATGTTTAAACGCATTCTCGAGTAATGTCTGGACAGCCAAAGGTGGAACAAGTAAATCATAAAATTCAGATGACACCTGCATATTAATATCAACAGCATTATTAAAACGTATCTTTTGTAGTTTTAAATATGAATCAACAAAAGTAAATTCTTCGTTCAAAGAAACAACTGGCTTGTCGATTACATCAAGAGTATAACGATAGACTAGTGAAAATTCCTGGATAAACTCCTGAGCTTTTTCTTTATCCTTTCCTATCAGTGCATACAGATTATTCAGACTGTTAAACAAAAAATGTGGATCCAGCTGTTTTTTAAGAGTCTCAAAACGAAGATTTAAATTTTCCCGCTTAAGCCGTTCGCTTTTTATACGTTCCTGTTTACCGTGATTGTAGAATATTGCCGCTTCAGCAACGGCAATTACAAGAACATTAACAATTACAACCATAATTGCATTCTTAATAAAAACATCGTTTAGCGGCTTATCATATTTAAAAAGCAGGTGCGCAAATCCTGTCATTGCTGAACTGATAAAAACGGCAACAATACTTGCAGCCGGAAGCTCATAGATGATGCGTTTAATAATAAACTTTTGCCAGGGAAATTTAAGATTTAACCAATTAATCATTTTTAAATCGAGTAAAAGAATAATCATCATAAAAACAGAACTGATTACCGTTCCACTGCTAACTGAAATCAAAAAATGTCCTATACCACGCAATGGTACATAACCACTGTAATCTTTATAGATGATCAGTAAGGTCTGTATTATAAATGATGCCGTAAAAACATAACCGAAAAGGCGCCATTTTCTTTGCATTTGATGTTCCCGAAGTTCTTAATTTTTTTTAATCTACTAAAAAGAAATACAAGACGCTCAAAGTTTATCTAAATTTTCGGCAGCTATTTTTTTAAGTAATGTTTCAAATTTTTTGTTTTCCTGGATAAACATATAATGCCCGGATGATTCAAACCACAAGAAGGTTTTTACAGGCGTGTTAAGCTGCTTAAAATAACCGTAGACACTCTCTGTACTGCAAAGCTTATCCAAACGTCCATTAAAAAAATAAACAGGGATATTAAGTTCATTCATGTTTTTACTAAAGTCAGATTGCAGAATTTCATCAAACAATTTCCGATTTAATCTCAATTTTTTATAGAGCTTTTTTAGATCAAACAAGCGACAAACACTCGATTTATTTGGACACCATGCATTCAATAAACCATTAATCCTGATAAATCTATCGTATTGACATAGATTCTTATAAGTAACCGTTTCATACTTTTTTAGTATGTATGCAGATATGCTGTATTTATTATTTAGATTTTTTAGAATTTCTTTATGAAATGCCTGATAATTTTTTAACAGGTTGATGTATTGACCAACTGCCAGGTAAGAATAATATAATTTTGGATACATTTTAACTGCAGGTAAAGTGAATAACGTCCCAAAAGAATGTCCCAATAAATAAATTTTATTCATAAAAAACTGACTTTTTAATTTGTGCGATATATTAAATAAACATTTTAAAACTTGATTAACTGAATTAAAAGCTTTCAACTCAGGCTGCCAATAGGCCACAACAAAA
This sequence comes from Calditrichia bacterium, assembly GCA_020635035.1. Lineage (GTDB taxonomy): Bacteria > Calditrichota > Calditrichia > Calditrichales > J004 > JACKAO01. Next base: position 164,675 of record JACKAO010000001.1, on the reverse strand, counting down.
ATATCTGTATAGTGATCCAGATATTTTCCGGCATCTGAACAGCAAAAATCAAGTATTCCCCCATCCACCCATAACAACAAAGGCTTATCAGGATTTTTGTATAAAATCCGTACCTTTTGGGAAGAATTATTTACAGCAATTTTTTGAGTATAATCATGGAGTTGCAGGTGAATTCTGTTTCTGGAAGATAATAATTTTGATTTCATCTTAGTTGGAAAAGACTGCTTAAAAAGCAGCCTTTACGTTGCCTTTCAGGATTAAAAGATTCCGTATTTAAATGATAGACCAATCCCTGGTTTTTGAAGCATTTTATTTGTGGAGCCAAGTAGTTCCAAGGGGGAAGTGTTACGGATGCTCCCATTAAGAGCTACCCAGACATTACCGGTTATCCTATAATCTATTTCAATAGCCGGTTCAAAAACATGGAACTGTACCTGGTCTATAATTTCTTCGGACCATTTTTTCTCTTTTCTGTATTCTTTGTCGTATCGATAAAGAGCCGTTCCGTAACCGCTTGTTACAGCAATAGTTATCTTAAAATCTTCATTTACGGAAAAAATTCTTTCAACATATAATCCTGCATATCCGGCTTCCAATCGATATGTACCATCATTAACCAGCTTATCAAGTGTGTAGTCGTAGTTTAGAGCTGATCCTGCAATACCAATACCCCATTTTCCATTTAACACAACAACAGCCCGGCCATCCAGCCAGCCGGCGCGATCTCCTGACAAACTGCTTGCCCGTCCGCCAAGTGCTACATAGCCGCCAATTTCTGTATTGTTAAAAGTTGTAAAATATTGCGGGTTTTCTCCACCAAACACGAATGAAGCGATTAATAATGTTATGATGAACGTGGGTTTAATTGACATCTTGTTTCTCCTTATTTTTTGAATGACAGGAGAAACATACCATCTGATTTTAAAGGCAAAAAAAATTAATAGACGAACCAGTGAATTGATTGGATGAAGCAGTAATAATTGCAGATGAACCGGAAAGTATCAGCAGATCAGCATTTGAATTGTTTATAAATAATGGTTAATTGCCTTTTCCCACGGTTGTTTATAAGTAAATCGCTTTCATTTATAGTGTATTCATGTTATTTGCCGGCCAGCCCTTGCAGATATTTGCGTGCCTGTTGCCTGGAAGTGTTGTCGGCAATGGCTGCAAAATAACGGTCCCAATTCATAAGATATGATTCAAGATTCTTAATGTCTTTATCAGCAAAAATATCAAGTTTTTCAGACTCTGCTAAAAGCCTGCTGCTTTCAGCCCAATCTTTTACCTGCCATGTATGCATCAGACTGTTAAATAATGCGGAGACTGTATTATTGCGAAAATCTTCATTATCCGGATAGCGGTAGAAACCATCTGCAAAAACATCAAACGCGCGAATAAACTGGCTTTCTCTGAATAATTCCCTGCCCCAGTCATAATACAATCCGATCTCAAAATTAACATTGGAACGCGAGTCCCTGTTAAATTGCTGAGCTAACAAAACATAGTCATATGCTGCCTGGAAATTATTTGTTTTTTTTGCCAGATAAGCCCTGTTGTAAGCAAGCAGACCTAATAATTCAGTGTTGGAAATAATGCGCCCGTTGCTGTTTTCATAATAATATAACTTGTCGAGACCAATTTTTAGGACATCCTTTTGCGGGTAGAAACTAGCCAGGTAGTTGGAATAATTTTTCAGATTGCGCATGATGTCAAAGCCCATACTGCTGGTATTTTCAACCATCAGGTCACGGCCAAAATTATTAAAAATTGTATACACATGCGTTGGAGTCTCAAATGCTTCAACATCCCAGTTTAAATCTTCGCTGATCAGGTTGAATAAAATGGTTGCTGCAACACAATTGTACTCTTTGTTTTTAACAATATCTGTCAGTGTGGTGGATTCCAAAGCATAGGTTTGAAGCCAGGTTGTATGCAGGTACATAAAGACGGTGTGAGCCGATTGTACCGGGTTACTATAATCCAATGATAATGTATTAATGTGATCAACCAAATCATGATACCAGCTTATATAGAATTCCAGGCTGTCGGGATCATTAACCCCGGAGAGAATAAATGCAGCTTCAGGTTTACTGAACTCATCTAAATAACCATCGCTTATATCTTCTTCTAATGATATTTTCTGGGCGGGAGAATAACCAATCTGAAGTAAAAACAGAACAATAAAAAATGGTAATTTAGACATGCTTAAATTTTAGATTCTAATATTTCAGATACTGTTAACAAAATCCATCCCCATTTCCATGCCGAGCCGGTAATCATTCTTTAATGTCCGCAGTGTCTGATGAGCAATGCTGCACTCCAAAACTTCGGGTGGAGCAATCTGTATTATTTCAACACCTTTCGGCGGATTCTGCATCAGTTCGTTTGCCCGGTTGTAAATTCCGGCATGTTCCCTTATTACTTTCTGAACCATTGGCAGTTCCCGATAAAGATACGAACTGATTATGCCTTCGATATTACTCTCAATGTGGCTCTCCTGCACCCCGATTGGACGAGTCCGGATAACAACAATCCTTTCAGCACCCATTTCAATAGCCCGGGCAACAGGCAGCGGTGATGACAAGGCACCGTCCAGAAGATGTTTATTTTGAATATCCACAGGGCTGCGTGTAAGAATTGGCAGCGAACCGGACGCTTTCAGGTATAGATTCCAATGTTTGGCATCCGGACGCATATACACAGGTTGCCCACTGTCCACATCCGTGCAGACTATAATGAAATCTTTATCGGCAATATTTTTAAGTGCGGTTTCATAATCGAATGGATACACTTTATTTTCTATATCCATCAGGACATCCAGGCCAAGGTAATCACCGCCCGCGATGTAGCGCTTAGCACTCAAAAAATCTGGATGCGCTGCAATTTCCGTGATGATGCGTGCACTGCGTTTATATTGTTTACCCACATATGATGACAAAACCATGGCCCCGCCGGACACCCCGATATAGATATCAAAATCATCAAATTCTGAAGAGATAAAGGCATCCAGAACACCGGCCGAAAAAATATTCCTGAACCCACCGCCTTCGGCAACAATGGCCTGTTTTTTCTTTTTAGAATAGTTGAAACCAAGCATAAGGTTATTCGCTAAAATTGAATTGTCAGTCAAACTTTTTGATTCTTAGAATTGTATCAGTGTCCCAGTGCCTTTTCAATTGCCGGGGAAACGAGTTTTTCCATTACGGCGTATCCTGCCTTATTAGGGTGTACCAGGTCATCTTTTGTTGTATACTCTGGGACTTTTAATCCGCCTGCATCATCCTTCATCGCCGTGTGGTAATCAACATAATCAAAGCCTTTTTCTGCCGCATATTTTCTTATGATTTCATTAAGAGTAACAATTTTTTCTGCAGGTTCAAGACCACTTTTCCAGGGAAAATCGCTAGCAGGAAGAACCGAACAGAGTATAACTTTTATCCCATGATAATCAGCCAGTTCTGCCATGGAAAAAATATTATCTGCAATCGACTCAATGGGTGTATATCCACTGTTCTGAGCAAGATCATTGGTTCCGGCTAAGATGACAACAACCTTTGGTTTTAAATCAATCACATCTGCCCTGAAGCGTAATAGCATTTGGTGACTTACCTGCCCGCCGATGCCGCGATCGATGTACCCTTCTTTTTCAAAGAATTCCGGGCTTTTTGCAATCCAGCCTTCGGTAATGGAGTTACCCATGAAAACCACCCGTGATTCTGATTCTGCCGGTAAACCAAGTTTACTGTTAGCTTCCCTGTATCTTTCAAAATTGGCGTATTGTTCAACGTTCATTTTTTGCGCAAATGCTGCACTATAAAATAAAATGGTTAAAAAGATCAAAATTGTTTTTGCCATATCTGTCTCCCATATCTATAACCTTTGTTTATCTGCCAACAGTTGATTTTTAAGTTTCTCGTAATTTACATCCTGAACACTCACAGCATCGAAGATAGCTATTGATGCTGCCGTTGCGGCGCTCTGTCCTAAAATCATAAATACCGGTTCCATACGGATTGAACCAAATGCAATATGTGAACTGGAAACACAGACGGGCACGATCAAATTTTCGCATTCATCCCGCCTAGGAATAATCGAACCATAAGCAATCCTGTACGGCTCTCTCGGACTTATTCCGATGTCCCCTTCATTCTGAACAAAACCATCAGGAGTAATATAGCGCTGCACATTGTGCGAATCCATAGTGTATGATCCCATTCCCACAGGCTGCGGTGGTACACGTTTACCCAAAACATCATTCTCAGTTGTAACATATGTGCCGATCATGCGCCGGGCTTCCCTTACATAGATCTGGTGCGGCCAGTGATCGTTATCGATGAACTCATCGGCAGCCAGACCCCATTGATTCATTCTTTTCTGCAGTTCTTCGGGAACACGCGGATCATTAGCGATAAAATAAAGTAATCCCTTCTGATATATTTCATGTTCTCTGATTATTTCCTGCCTGTGCTTGTAACTTGCTTCGGGATAATCCCAATTCATCCCGATATTGTCAAAGCTGAATGGTCCGTGATTATTGGTGTCGGTTTTCCTGTTGGGAATACGGTCAAACTTTTCAAAAATATACATTGGATCGATGCCGGCATCAAAGATACGCAGCAGCAATTCATAGCGCTGTGAATCATATCCATCAGGCTTGGGAAACGGAACCCGGTTTTCAGGGGAATCGGTAAGGCACAATCGGAAACAATAAGCCTGAACCTTCTCATCACCTTCTCCCTTATAACCAGGCGGTTCTTCTGAAACACCCGGAAGCAGACCGCTCTGTGGATCATCTGCGGTTTTGTACGGTGATACTTTATGTGTTCCAAAATGATGCCCATGATGCAGAACACCAGCCTGGACACCATTCCATTCTTCATTATAGACACTGTTTGCTTCCCGCCCGATATGATAGGAAACACCGGAAGCAGCCATCAAATCACCTTCATAGGTGGCATCGATAAACATTTTCGCCCGGAATGTTTTGCCGCTGAGCATTGTAATTGATATTATACGCGTGCCATCCTTAACAACTCCATTCTCCCGATCCAGCCATTCATCCCTGTGTACAGGAATCCCTGATTCTGAAATTAAATCTTCAAAGACTTTCTCAGCGATATGCGGCTCAAATATCCACATTGTTCTATCTGAACCATCCATGGCAATCGTACCTTGTCCTTTGTTGCCATAATCCGCCTGTTGCTCCCACTTCCAGGTTTCTGCGCGGTCATAATAATTGTAAATTCTCTGGTAGAATTCCCTGGCGAGTCCTCCAATAACCGATTTATTGCCGCTATCGGTCCAGCCAAGCCCGCCGGAAGTGAGTCCACCCAGGTGTTTATCCGGGGAGACAACGATCACCGAACGGCCTAATCGTTTTGCCTGCACAGCAGCAGTAACCGCAGCCGAAGTTCCGCCATAGATCAGGACATCCGCTTCATATTCCACTTGCGCAGATAATGCTGTAAAACAGCATAACTGGAGACTTATAATAATTACTTTTAGATTTTTCATAAATGATCTGGTTGCATTTTTTTACACAAAACCATACATAGTAAAAGCCAGGTTGATAATCTTGCCCGTTTAACCCATTTCCCATCCGGTATGAGCTTCAATCTCTTTTCCTTTGAAATTAAAAGTTCCTTTATACCCTTTAATACTTAAATGAAAAGATGGCAGTTCATCACCCTGATCTGACCGGATATATTGAACATCAATAATTTTTTCTCTTTTATTTATTGTATGTTTTTCAAACTTTACCGGATGGTAGATGTATGTTGTATCACCTTCTGTAATTTCAAATCTATCGATCTGATGACTGCTATTCATGAGAATTAATAAATCATAAGGTTTAATATCTACGAATACATTATAAGTAGCATATAGATTTATCGCTAAAAAGATAATAAAAATTAATATCCATTTGGGTTTTACAATATTTAATATTCTCATTTTTTATCCTGCACAATTGTGGAAAATCTTAAAATGAAACATTATTCTCAGACACTTATATTCTCTCCCTTATTGCTTAGCTAAAATATTCAATAAAAACTTGTGTATCAATTGATCAGTTTATTAACAAACACTCATATTTCTTATTTTATCATATAATCAATTTTTACAAAAATTTACCGAACCTAAAAAAATTAGAAGAAAGTATATCTTTTGTTTATTTTTACGCCCGCATACACATAAGGAATTGGAATGAAAGTTATTGAGCATCTCGAGAACGCAAAAGAACCACTGATAAGTTTTGAAATAATCCCCCCGCGCCGCGGCGGAGATATTAAAAGCCTGCTGGGCCTGGTGGATGATCTTGCAAAGTTTCGACCGCCATTTATCGATATTACCAGCCACGCGGCCGAAGTCGTTTACGAAGAAACTCCGCAGGGTATTAAACGCAAAACCAAACGAAAACGTCCCGGAACCATTGGGATTTGCGCCCTGATCCAGAAAAAGTATAATATTGACGCCGTACCGCATATTCTTTGCCAGGGTTTTACCCGTGAAGAAACAGAAGATTTTTTAATCGACCTGCAATACCTGGAGATTGAAAATGTGCTGGCTATCCGCGGTGATGATTCCGTTAAACCTGTTCCCGACGGCCGGACAACAAACAACTACGCTGTCGACCTGGTACGCCAGGTTAAGGACATGAATCATGGTAAATACCTGGAAGAAAACTTACTGGATGCGCGTCCATCTGATTTTTGTGTGGGTGTAGGCGGTTATCCCGAGAAACATTTTGAAGCACCAAATTTGGAAACAGACATTATGTTCCTGAAAGAAAAAATAGATGCCGGGGCTTCATATATCGTTACTCAGATGTTTTTTGATAACAAGTATTATTTTGATTTTGTTGATAAATGCCGGGCGGCAGGAATCAACGTACCAATAATCCCCGGACTTAAAATTATCACCCGTAAGACGAACCTGAATTCGCTGCCTAAAAATTTTTATATTGATTTACCGGCGGAACTGACCCGTGAAGTGATCAAAGCTCCTGCAAATGATGTACATGAGATAGGGGTGGAATGGGCATTGAACCAGGTGAACGAGCTGATGGCTAAAGGTGTGCCTTCAATTCACTTTTACGTGATGCAGAATTCGACGGCAATCAAACTTCTGCTGGGTAAATTGAAGCGCTAATTTAACACAACTTAAAAAGACATCCCTGTCTGTAACCATCTCCCTATAAGATATAAAATAAGCGGATCCCAGCTTGGCTATCCGCTTTTTATTATTATTTAAGCAGAATCAGTTTCCTGGTTTGCCTGAATCCGGCATCGCTTTCCAGGCGATAATAATAGACTCCGCTTGCAAAGCTTGTGGCATCCCATTGCAAGGAATAACTTCCTGCCGGCTGTTTCCCTGTAAACAATGTTTCCACCTTCTGGCCGATTGAATTATATATTGTAACTGTAATTTTACTGCTAACCGGCAATTGGTAATGTATTTTCGTCAAGGGATTAAACGGATTTGGATAATTCTGATCTAATACAAAATTTACGGGCTGACGGCTATCAATTGCATAATTTTCTGCAGTTGTAACCTGTGGTTTTTCACGGACAACAAGGGTACTGAAATGCTCAACCAATGCATAAATTCTGTTAGAACTGCTGTCAACCATAACATGACTGATCCCAAGTGAATCAAAAGTAGTGCTGTCCATTGCATAAAACAGGCTGAGATCCGCAGGGTCTATTCCATATCTTTTTAAGATCCCACGCTTAAATGGAATGGCTATACTCAAAGGTTTGTCAAAATAATAGTGATCGTAAACTGAGTCTGCAACCGATACGTTAAAGCTGATCGCGCTGATGATCCCGCTAATAAATTCCAGGCTGTCCGAATCCTGTTTATGCAGCTTTGGCATTTTTATTTCAATATTTACATCTTCATGCAAACTGCCTTGTGGGAAATAAACAGATGTACCGTTAAGTATGTTGAAAGGATGCGGCAATCCTGCCAGTGTAAATGTACTGCCTTCCCTAATACTGAAATTTCGGTGGTCGCGTGGTCCGCGGTGGTGGTCTTTCTTTTTGTGATCGTAACCGTGCCCATCGTCGTCATCATCATCGCAGTAAAAATTTGTTTTAATCCTGATTTTATTAGCACAGGTAGTGTCAGCAGTCGTGTCCACAACACTCAGATATGCCTTTGCTGTTAGTGAATCAACTTTTGCATGGACCTTTGCCCTGCCCGGGAAATATGCAAATAATGCTCCATCATCTGTAATGGGATTACGATTCTTTCCCCGAACCGACCACCGAGCATCGGCAGAAAGTGTGTTCCCCAAAGAATCCTGCAGCAATGCCTTAAATTTTATTAAATTCTGTACCTGAATTGTTGTATCACATGGCTGAATAACAATTTTATAAAATCCCGCTATTGTCGTATCCGGCGGTGATTCAATAACAATGCCCTTTGGAGCTACAGCATGTACTGGATAGATATAAATATCCGAACCATCATAAGCTGCAGATTTAATAACCCCGTTTCCTGCTTCACTCCAGGCAATCCTGCCAGCTTTATCATTTGTGGTGATAAAATCAGGCGAAGACAGATTATCGGCAATCAGCTTTATGCCGGTACCATCGATGTTTGCTGATTTTGCCTGGCCGCTGCTCATTTCCGTCCAGAACAGCCTTGCTGAATCCGGACTGAAAGCCAAACCTGCCGGACTGCTTAAACCTGTGATTATATCTTGTGGCAAAGCTCCGGAAACGGCATTCGCAGATTGTATTTTTCCCATTCCGTAATTTGTCCAGAAAAGCCTGTTGCCAGCAGCATCAAACACCAGCGAATGTGGTGTATTATTGCTTCCGGCATCAAAATTAATTAGTACTTCAGGAGATTGACCGTTCAAGCCGGACCTCCAGATTTTAGGTCCATCCTGAAGATTGGTAGAAATCCAGAACAGGTAGTCGTTTGTTTCATCAATTGCCATACCGCGCAGAACACTTTGGCCATTGACTACATTGGAGATCGCACTAAAACTTTCATCAGTTTTTTGAATGGCTGCATTGTTAAATGAAAGAGTGCTCCACAGCAGGTTTTTTTCCTGGCTATTCCACAGCAGATCCTGTGGTTGTGAAGCGGCTGTTAAGGCAACAGTTTGTAATTCAGTACCATCTTCGGCACTTTTCACCAGCCGCGGATGGCTGAAATCCGATTCCAGCCAGAAAATATCCTGGGCAGAAGTAAACCCGATGCACCATAACAGCAATAAAGCAATGTGTGTAACTTTTCGCATAATAACCTCGCTGTAAATTATGGACGGGATGGATAAATGCCCTGAGTAGCGATAATAAAATTAATGGCTGTAAATGGTGGCATATTAGGATGCGCCTGTCCTCCGCCGGCAGGTTCAATCGCCACAGCAGATGCATTCAGGCTGCTGTTCGATGTCGTTCCATATTGCGGGGTTGCAGCAGCATTTCGTGCGGGCAATCCGTCCTGCGGTTTATCAGAAGTAGCTACTGAAGAATCAGCATTAACTGTTACATTATGGCTATGGGCCGGTATTTCGTTTATTGTTAATGTTACATTTTCCTGTCCGCCCATTTCACCCAGCCTTTTATTTGTCAGTCCCGGACCTGTCCCGGGGTGAATCGCCGCCCTGCCACGCAGATCGGGTAAGGCAAACGTTGTACGGCCGTCACCGCCATAGGTTGTCCCAAGTATTGAAAATAGCGCCGTGTTCTGGGCTATAGGCAGCAGTTGTCCTTCACAGAATGCCCAACCCCTTGGGGCAAAATTACCGGCAAACATGCGAATTTCACCAATAATCGCTTCCTGGGAAAACAGCGGTGTGGAAATCAAAACGAAAAGAATAAAGAAGGCAAGTTTTTGTCTCATATCAGCTCCTCCATCAAATAATATATATGTGAATAAATAATTGGTTATATCAATCTAATGGATTGTTTAAGCTTTAATTTGAGATAAAACACAAAAGGATGGATGTAAAAGTTTGACCAATTATTACAAAATGGTAATTGGGCAAGAAAAGTGCAGGATAAAAATTTATGTTTTTAGCTGGTTATTATATTTCGCTTAAAAAAGGGCATTAAGGGGTTGTTCTTATAAAAATCAGTCAATCAATTACTTGACAACCCCATTCCCCTCTTAAATATAGGGGAATTTGCTCTATGTAAACTTCTGGTTTTCTTATATCGAACTCATAGTTTGCTCTTAATTATTTGATTAATATCAATTTCTGACTTGCTGCAAAACCATGGTCGTTCGAGATGCGGCATATATAAACTCCGCTGGCAAAACCTGTAGCATTCCATTGCTCGCTATGTTCACCGGCGTTAAAATAGCCTGAGGCGAGTGTTGCCACTTTTTCACCGGTCATTTTATAAACCGATAATTCTACCTGCCCGCTATACGGCATATTAAAACGAAGCGTTGTGGTAGGATTAAAGGGATTCGGATAAGCCTGAAAAAGTTTGAATCCGTAAACAATCTTTTCTGGTTTTTCGATAGTTGTTGCATTATCGATAGTAAAATAGGAAGTACTTGTATCAGCCAAAGTTGCATCAGAGCGGTCAACGATCCGAACCAGGCATTCATTAGACTCAACATCCGGAATAGACCATCGGTATATGCCAAAATCCGATGCTGCGCGTGTTGTTGCGTGCGTCCAGTTTGCACCAGCGTCTGTAGAATATAATATACGTATTGAATTCACATCCCAGCCAAACCATCGAATATCCCTGTCGGTGGATTTTTGCCAGGTTTCACCACCTATTGGACTTAATAATTGCAGAATGGCCTGCCCGTCTGCCGGATAAACTGCGAGATAATTCAAATTAAAACTTCCTCCTGAAAAATGAAATTTCAGCGTTTGAAACCCTTCCGAAAGTTCGATATCATTTACAGTTACAGTTTGCCAGTTTTGCCAGCCGCCAGTGTTGGGTGCCGACACAGTTCCGCTTTTATTTTCACCGTTCATTTCAACATAAAAAGTACCACCACCCCCGTTTGATGCAACACGGAAGTCAAAATTGTAACTCCCCGCTTTTAAAACATTAACCTGGTAAGAGAGCCATTCTCCCGGGGCAATCCAGCCTATATTATAACCACCATTCTCATCCGTGCATTTTTCAATATCCACACCTTCACTTGTGCGATATGTTGCCCCGCTATTTCCGGCATCAGCATCATTGTAAGCTAATCCCTGACCGCCCAGATCATAGTTTTCAGCTTCAATTATTCCAGGAAGCATTGCAGCAAATCCTTTGTAAGGAGAAATATCAACCGAACTTCCAACCTGGATCTGAACACTTTCTGATACGGTTTGGTAACCCTGTGCTGTTAGCGTTTTTGCCTGAATAGTATAAGTACCTGGTTTAACATCATACCAATTCATTTCATAGGGTTCATCTTCCGCAACACCAATTAGAACCTGATCCTGATAAAATTCGACTTTGTCCATAACGCCATCAAAATCAATATCTGTACTTATTTTTATTGGGGTTCCTTCCTGAAAATTCTGCGCGTTCTGCGGTTCAGCGATTGTGATTTTTGGTAATGCCGCTGCATCCTGGTAGACACGAACATAATCAACTTTCATTGTCTGTGGAAAAACAGTCGTCTGATCCGGATATCCAGGCCAGACACCACCTACAGCAACATTAAACAGAATAAAAGCATTTTCCCGGAATTCACTGAGATCCGCAGGTTTGATATCAATTATGTGGTATTGAATACCATCCACAAACCAGGTGATTGACTGCGGTGTCCAGACAATTGAAAAAACATGGAAATCATCAGAAAATGTACCATTGGAAAGTGTATAATCTCCTCCATAACTGGAATGTCCGTTTTGATCCCAATGTGCTGTTCCATAGACTGTATTTTCGCGCCCCGAACCGCCAATCATTTCCATAATATCAATTTCACCGCATGCCGGCCAGCTCACAGTTGAAATACTTTCACCGAGCATCCAGAATGCCGGCCATAAACCCTGGCCATAGGGTAATTTCATACGTGCTTCAATTTTACCATACTTCCAGAATTTTTTGCCTTGTGTTTTAATGCGGGCCGAAGTGTAACTGCTTCCGCTATAGGATTCTTTTAAAGCTGTAATAGTCATTATTCCATCTGCAAGTGAAAGGTTCGCCGAACGGCTTGTATAAAATTGCAGTTCGCTGTTACCCCAGCCCCCGGCGCCGGTTTCGAATGTCCAGTTATCGCTGTTTAATTGGGTACCATCAAACTCATCAGACCAGATAAGTTGATAGTCCTGGGCAAATCCGTTTGATAGAATCAAGAAAATAAAAACGCTAAGATAAATAATTCTCTGCTTAAACATTATTTGGTGTTCCTCCAGTCATAAATTTAAAATCATGTATTAATTGCAAGAATCATGCTAACAGTTTTTTACCTTGTTTAAGTAAAAAATTACTCCTTGAATTATTAAAAGGATAATTATTTTATCACATTGATAACAATTGTATTTAAAACATCGAATGAAAGGAAGCAGAAATAAATATCCCGGATTTGATAATTCAGCCGGGATATTAAAAAATTAGTTGAAAATTTATTGAGCTACCAATTCAACCCGGCGGTTTTTGGCACGCCCTTCTTCATCTTTATTGGCTGCCACTGGAGTAGTAGGGCCGGCGCCAAAAGGTATTAACCTGTTTGCTGAAATTGCATTTTTCTTTACAAGTGTTTCAACAACAGCGGCAGCACGTGCCTGAGATAGTTTAACATTATAATCAAATTTACCAACATTATCGGTATGGCCTACCACATATAATTTTAACGCCGCGTCATTTTTTAATAAACGAGCTATCTCAGTTATTGTAGGTTCGGATTCAGATTTTATATCTGATTTATCCGTATCAAAATAAATTCCATAAACTGCTGCTTTTCCGGTTTTTTTTATTTCCCCCGCCAGACTCTCGGCATTTGCAACAATATCCTGCTGCATTAACTGTTTTTCTAAAAGATTAACTTTATACATCCCCCCGCTTCCGGCTTCCACCATAATCCAAACTTCTCTGTTGTTCGTAACAACTTTCAGCGTTACATAGTGCATACCGCCATCTTCGAATCCATATATTTTTTCACCGCCGACAGCCTTAGCAGCATTGGAGTAATTTGTCACGATCTGCATTCCGCTGGGATATTTAGTATTCTCATTTGCATAATAATCAATATAATAATGATGTCCTTCAACCGTCTGACTTTTACCTGCACCAACAGGAAACTCGAAATTGTCAAAATCAACATCTTCATAATTATAAATGTAAAATCCGGGCATACGGTTAAACAAAGCCGGATCCTTACAATTATCGCAATCATTCGGATCCTGCGCCAATAATGGCAAAGCCATCATGAATACAAAAAACAAAGCGAACCTATTCATAAACAAATCCTTCTGCTAAGGTGAAAAGTTAAATCGTTTAAGTGAAAATTTTGGGAAATTTACAATAGAAAATAGTAGAAAAATACAGAAATCTTAAAGATAATAATGACTTCTGTAACACTTTAACAGAAGTTCGTCAGGAAGCGATTTTAACACACGTCTTAAACAATAATTATAATATGAATCCTGATAATCCCAGTCCCATAAAAATATGGCTTTTACTATCAACCGTTGTATTGTCATTCCAAATGAGACCATATTTAGCAAAAAAATTGAGTGCAATATTACCATCCAGGTGATACAAAACTCCACCACCCAGATCTGCCTGTCCGCCGTCATAGATATCACCCGTCAATACAAGGTAACTGGCCAACACAAATGGCCTGAAGCGTTCATCGCCAAAGTAAAGCTTGGCAAATGGACCGGCGTATGTCTGTGAATTTGAAAAGGATCGTGAAATCGCAGAAAATTTTGACTTCTGATAGGTATAATTCAGATCCAAACCCAGGGCAATATTATCAAAGAAAAAATACCCGACAACAGGTTCTATCTGCAGCAGGTGATTTATACTTTCAGCATTATAATTGTATTTCGTTTTTTCATAATTGTATGCTGCCAGGCCCGAGATTTCAATCGAACCTGCCCTTGTTAAAAGAGCAGAATTTATAGCGGTTGTTACATCTTTATAAAATCCCTTCAATGTTTCTTCCTGGGCAAAACCAAAAACTGGTAAAAGCATCAGCAGTAGCAGTAAACATTTTTTCATTATGATTCCTTTGTTTTATTCTGGCAGGATAGATAAATATACGCTTTTACATATAAAAGTTGCCTGCCATTTTAAAAACAGATAATTCTTTTGTTTCTCTTTCATGATTTGTAATAGTGAAATATTTGTTTATCTTTTTATCTTACTTGCTGAATATGCATCAAAAACACGGAGAAATGAATATGAAATATAATCAACTTGGCCGGACCGGTCTAATGGTATCAGAATTATGTTTTGGAACCATGACTTTTGGCGGAAAGGGCTGGTGGACCGCCATAGGTCAGCAGCCGCAGAGTGTTGCTAATGATCTTGTAAACCGGGCGATTGATGCCGGAATCAATTTTTTTGACACGGCAAATGTCTATTCTTTCGGAGAAGCTGAAAAACTGCTTGGAAAAGCATTAGGCATTCGTCGCAAAGATGTTGTAATCGCAAGTAAAGTTCGTGCCAGGATGAGTGATGCTCCGAACGATGTAGGCCTATCCCGCGTTAATATTATGCAATCAATAGAAGACAGTCTTCAGCGTCTTGGGACAGATTACATTGATCTGTACCAGATTCACGGTTTTGATCCTTTCACACCTTTGGAAGAAACGCTGCGTGCCATGGATGACCTGGTGCATTCCGGCAAGGTGCGCTACGTTGGCTGCTCAAATCTGGCTGCCTGGCAATTGATGAAAGCCCTGGGAATATCAGACAAAAACAATCTGCACCGTTTTGAAACACTGCAGGCTTATTATACAATTGCCGGCCGTGATCTTGAACGGGAACTTGTACCGCTGATGCTTGACCAAAAGGTAGGCCTGCTGGTCTGGAGTCCGTTGGCCGGCGGATTGCTTTCAGGTAAATTTTATCGTGATGCCGAAGGCCCGGATGGAGCCCGCCGTGCCGCATTCGATTTTCCACCGGTTAACAAAGAGCGAGCTTTTAATATTGTTGATGTTATGCGTGTAATTGCCGCAAATCATGATGCTTCGGTTGCCCAGGTTGCTTTAAGCTGGTTACTGCATCAACCGGTTGTGACCAGCATAATAATCGGGGCTAAGAACCATGAACAACTGGCAGATAACCTGAACGCACCAAAACTAAAACTTTCAGAAGATGAATTGGCCGAACTGGATAAAGTAAGTGCTCTGCCCGAAGAATATCCCGGCTGGATGCTTAAACGGCAATCTGCTGACCGATTACCAAAGGAAAATAAATAACGTTATTAACAAAGATTTCAGGAACCTATTCCAGCTAACTACTCAGAAGGGAATGGAGTTGGTAAAAGAAAAAAACTAAAGCTGTTTTTTGCCTAAAGAAATTTAAATCCGGTCTAATTCTTTCACGGTTCTGTCATCTTCAACGTTGCCGGTATTAACAACACTCTTCGGCTCAAAAAGCAGTATATGGCATTCTTCTTCCGCTACCGGAAGATGCTCAACACTGTGTGGTATGATACAGAACTGACCTTCATTTATGGTAACTTCATGATCCCTGAATTTTATTATCAGACTGCCTTTGATCACCATGAACAATTCATCTTCTTTTTCGTGATGATGCCAGACAAATTCACCTTTCAATTTGGCAAGTTTTACATATTGACCGTTTAGCTCTCCCACTATTTTTGGTGACCAATAATCATTAAACTGTGCAAATTTCTGTGCCAGATCTATGGGCGTAAACATTATGAATCCATTATTTCTATTTTATCCGGTTTGTTCGGAATAATGCATAAAAATTCAAAAGGTTCATCCCCTTTCGTTTCATACCAATGCGGAATGCCGGCAGGAATATAAACAACTTTATTGGCTGACATTTCATAAACCTGATCACCAATACCAACCTTGGCTTTACCACGCAAAACGAACTGTTCATGCTCTACAAGATTGGTGTGGCGGGGCATACTGCCGCCCGGCTCAATAATAAATCGACGCATGGCAAAATTTGGACCTTCATCCGCACCAATAAGAACCTGGAAGAATGTATTTTTCCCTGCAGCAACTTTTTCTTTCTTTACTTCATTTAAATCTTTGACGGACATATTTACTCCCTGTATACCAATTTTTACAACTTCTAATTTTTGTTTCAACCAATTTACAGCAGAATATTCAATTTTAAAATCATTCCGTGATATCAGAAAATATTCACTGATTATCCCGGGTAAATCACCACTTAAAATAGAATCAAACGCAAGTTCAGTTATTAGAACCAGCGCAGCATACTTACACCAACATAGGTTGCGGGATTATCCAGGCGCCAGCCAACATCTACACGAAAAAATTTGAGTAAGCCATTAACGGAGACACCCAACTCATGGTGAAAGTTGTTATTATAACGGTATTTATAATTCAATTTCTGCGCGTTATCATCAGAAAGCCAGGTACGGCCATGCCCGCCAAATACAATAAGACCAATATTTTTCTCAGCAAACCAGCGTAAACCGATCAGCTCAAATGGGACGCTTCTGAAATTATGCTCCCAGAAAATACCCAGATAATCTTCACCAATATAAGGTAAATCACGTAAAGTTCTGAAAACACCAAAGGGTGAAAAGCCATTGTAATTAGCATCCAGTGAACCCATTTTCTGCAATGGAATCTCTCCGGTGGACAATCCTGCTGCTAGCTGAATATCAAAAGTATTTGGCAGCATCCGGCGCTGCAGGAAGGTTCTGAAATTCCAGCCTATGTTGAATTTGCATTGTGTGAAATCAAAGTCACTGTTTAAAAAGTCCGGATTGCTGTATTCAACATTCAGTTCTGCCCTTTGCTGACCAACAACACCAAATGGTACATAATCACCGCCCCATTGCAGATTAACTTCCAAAGTACGCATTTCACCCGTATCAATCATCGGGTTAGCACGCTGCGTTAAATCATAACCAAAAAGATTATAATTGTGTACTTTTGTATTTAAGGATTGGTGTTTTTCAAGATGCAGAGTTGTTTTCAGTTTTGAGTTTAAAGTCTTAAAACGAACATCATAACCAATGTTCAGAGCTTTTTTTGAATAGTAATCATTATAATCCTTTGCACCGAATAAAGTGCCAAATGAAATCAGCAAATCGGGATAATTTATTGATCCATAAGTCGTTGCGGTTTGCTGCATAAAATCAACTGAAAATCTTCCGGGAATGAATTTGCCCGGTTTGAAAGATATTCCATAACTCCAATCCCAATTATGGGGAGCTGTTTTATAAACAGCGCTGCCGCGCAAAATAAAATTATCGACAACGGGTCTTTCATAATTGATTCCTAACCTGCCCTGTTCAATCCGGTTATATCCAAGAACAGGAGAAACTCCATCAAAAATTTGTCCACCTAATGTCACTTCAGATGATTTCTCATCACTTTCAGTTTCTACAAAACCGGCAAGAAATCCGGTAGGTTTAAAAGCTTTCTCGAATGTATCTGTGCTGTCAATATCCAGGTAGGCAACTTCTTCTTCTTTTGTCAGGGGAATTATCGTCAACCGTCTGTTGAAAAGTGAATCTTCTGCAATTGCCAGCGAGTCTTCATTAATGACCCGTTCTTTTTTATAAAGCGAATCCGGCAATGGAACATTAACCTGGTAATCTGTCAGGCGAACCGAACGGCTGTATTTTATGCGCGGAAATTCAAGACCGGGCAGACTGATTTTAATATCTCCTGATGCCCGCATATCCACCGGCAGCCAGAAAGATTTTCCAAAATTGCTGTATTGCTGTTTATAAGCAACATTCCATTCATCAATAGGCATGGGCATAAAAATATTTTCTGCATTTGGGGTTACATCCACAGCAAGTAGTGCAAAAACCTTATCCAGAACCGATACCGTTCCTGTAAATGTAGGGTTCAGCTTTGCCGTTGGGATCAGCTGAATTACAAAGACAGTGTCACCATCAAATCCTTTGCGATCAACAAGCTTAAAATCATAATAGTCAAATGCATCCGGATTCGTTGGCCCGACAACCTTATATCCCATGATATCTATGTCATCATCATAAAAATTGGCGGTAAAACTGCTGAAAGCAAAGTTCTGATTCTGCTTCAGATTTTCTGTTTGCCGTTTCGATTTTATAACTTCACGCGGTCCGCGCTCTTTATCCCAATAAGCATCTGAAACACTTTCGGAAATAGAGATGATCGCAGAATCATTGGCAAGGACTACCCTGGCGTAAGCATCAACTTTATAGGTTTGCAGGCTGTCACGCCATTTCAGTTTATTTTCGATAACTTTGCGCATAATTGCTACAGCCGGGTTTTCAGCAGTGACAACAATTGCTTCAGTCTCAAGTATAACAGGTTTAAGTAAGATACTGATGGGTTTTTCGGGTGGCTTTTTTAATGTCAGACGTTTTTTGGCATAGCCAATAAAACTTATTTCAAGTGTAACAGGATAGTTTTCATTTTCCAGAATAAACTCACCATATTCATTTGTAATCGTACCGTGATAAGTCCCGGATATTTGCAGATTGGCTGCGCTTAAAGGTTCGCCGCTTTTTTCATCTATCACCGTTCCCTTGATCAAACCCTGCTGTGCGATAGCAAAAACATTCATTATCAATAGTAAAAACAACCATTTCTTCATCAATAGAACTCCGATTTAATGGGAATATTGCCTGGTTTAGCTCCGTTTACCATTGCACCTACGTATGGGACACAATAAAAGTTTACTTAAAATTCATAGTAATGATTTTCATAATTTTCCGCTGATTTATTTTCTGTAATTACTTAAAAATTGGTTATTCAGCAACGCCTAAGAATGATTTTCCTGTTAACATGGGCCTGATCGATAAGTTTATGAATAAAACTATTTTACTATTCTTATTTTTCACCATCCTGATACTCAGCGATTTTAGTTTTGCCCAGGAAACAAGGGTTTACGGACGTGTTTTTATGCCTGCCGAACAAAACCGATCACGCACATTCCGGGGACGTATTTACCGCAATCGCCTGGTACGACAAGTACTGCATAAACAGGATGAGAACAAACGTTCTGCCATTGAAGATGTAATTATCGCTGCTTATCCTTTAAGCTATGACACCGTTGCCGCCCCATTAGCTAAAGCTCAAATTCTGCAAAAAAATGCTGAATTTATCCCAAACGTTCTGCCCATCACACCCGGTACAAAAGTTGATTTTGTAAACCTGGATAAATTTTACCACAATGTTTTCAGTATCACACCCGGTCAGAAATTTAATATCGGCCGGCGGCCAACAGGGACAGTTGTGCCGGAAAGAATCACAAAAACCGGATTCGTAAAACTGTTCTGTGATATTCATTCACAAATGAATGCAACCATTGTTACACTAAAAACTCCGATCTTTACACAAGCAAATAAGAACGGTGTATACCTGTTCAAAAATCTTCGGCCCGGTACCTACAGACTGGAAGCGATTCATCCGGATTTTGATAAGGTAAGCAGTACGATAAGAGTAGAAAAAAACAAAGATACGGAAGAAAGTTTTACTTTAACACGCTGATAAAATGAAACTAAGTATTCAGACAAAATTATTCATTGCCCTTTCCGGCCTGACTATCCTTATTTTAGCCGGTGTTTTATACCTGGTTACTGACGCGCTTAGTAACAAAATTGAAGAAAAGATTATTAATGATTTTAATAATACTCAAAGTATTTTCACACAGCAACAGCGCCTGATTTACGATCGTCTGGTGGAATCAATCTACCTGATCGGCGAAAACTCGACATTTAAGGCAAATGTCGCCCTGCAGGATCCGGCATCAGTCTATTTTAGTGTAACAGAATTTGCCCAGTTTGCAAAAGTTGATCTGTTTACGGTAACGGATCCTGATGGAATTGTCCTTGCCCGGCTCGGGGAAGAAACAAACTTCGGGGATGATCTATCTTACCGTTCCACGGTTTTTTCAGCTATGAATGGCAACGACCCGGATCCGACAATTACCTGGCCGGAATTGTGGGGAATTGGTGATAACCTGCTGCAGGTTGTTTCGCTTCCGATTTATGCCAATGAATCGATCATCGGTACGTTATCGCTCGGTGCCCGCTTCAGCGATTATGAAGCCCAGCAACTTAAAGGAAAAACCAAAATTGACATCAATATATTTTATAAAGACCGGCTTGTAGGGAGTTCATTAGCTCATCCGGCAACTTCCGGCATTCAACATTTTGCCAGCCAAAATAAAGCAATCATTGATACGGTTCTGAAATATACAATGCCTTCACCTGCTTTTATTGATTCTCTAAAAGGAACTGAATATTACACATTTATCAGTCCGTTGGGGATTGGAGAAGACGCTTATTTCATAGCCACCGTTCCTACATCTGAAGAGTTATCCATCCTGCGAAATATCCAATCGAATATTTTTGGTACAGCAGGCGGATTTTTGGTAGTGACGCTCATTTTCGCATTTGTTCTGGGAAGAAATTTTTCCAGGCCTATTTTAAACCTGGCTGACGGGATGGACAAAGTTAAATCCGGAAATCTTGAAACGTATGTCGATCCTACAACAAAAGATGAAATCGGGCGTCTCACAGTCACATTTAATGAAATGATTACCGGGCTGCGCGAGCGCCTGCATCTAACCAAATATGTTGGCAGTCACACTATGGCTATGGTACAAAAGTCGTCAGCCGGTGAAGTCGCTCTTGGTGGTGAACGGCACAATCTGACTGTTTTGTTTTCTGATGTGCGTGGTTTTACGGCATACAGCGAAAACCGTGACCCCGAAGAAGTAATTAATATGCTTAATCGCTACCTTGGTTTTCAGGCTGAAATCGTAGATAAATTCAACGGTTCGGTCGATAAATTCGTCGGGGATGAAATGTTTGCGCTGTTTACAGGAGAAAATTCTACTGACCGTGCGGTACAGTGTGCAATTGAGATTCAGAAACGTGTTATGCTTGAACATACAAATGACCCTGTCCCTATACATATTGGCATCGGAATAAATTACGGACCTGCTATTCTTGGCAATATGGGTGCAATGAATCGCATGGATTACACCGCTTTGGGAGCAACAGTGAATCTCGGTGCGCGTTTATGCGGGAGTGCAAAAGCAGGACAAATACTTGTGCCAAAAGAGATTGCAGAAAAGCTGAATATAAAAGTAAAAATGGGAGAAATTTTTCTGATGTCATTTAAAGGTATTTCCCAGCAACTGAAAATAACGGAGGTACTTAGTGCATAAACTTAGATTGTTATTCTGGGTGTTGCTTTTTAATGCTTCCTTAACATTTGCTCAGGTCGACTTAAATGGCAGTCTCGATCTGGAAATGTCCTATGGTGGAAAAACATCTTCCTTTTTGAAAAATGAAATTGCCAATGATTTCCGGCGGCCACATCTCGCGATCAATCAGTTTAACCTGTTTCTCTTTTCAGATATGGGCTCCGATTTCTTTTTTAACAGCCGTTTGCAATGGGATACCTGGGGAACAGGTAAAATAAATCCATTACGCATTACACTGGCTACTCTTTCCTGGGAGCCGCAGGATTTTCCGGTTACGGTAAATATTGGCCGATTTGTAAGTCCGTTTGGTTTATACCCGAAGCGTTCACTGGCCAGCAATAGTTCTTTTGTTAACGGTCCGCTCGCTTATAATTATTTTATAAACATATCCGATACACGCGGATTTTGGCCGAAAGCCGGCGAAAGTGGTGCCTATGGTGTTGATGATGTCGGTTTGACAACAGTATATTTTGGGGGCTATAACACTGGTGCAATGTTAGATTGGGTGATCCGCGAGAATGCACTTAATTTAGCTTTAGCTTTTGTGAATGCAGCATCGGCAAGCCAGAAAGATTATACAAATTTGCAGAATGCAGCCATTGTCGGGCGCCTCGGTTTTGCCCCGTTTATTTTCTGGCAGCATGGCATTTCTTTCAGTTATGGTAGTTTTATGGAAAAAGATCCTGTAAACAATACTTTTGACCGGCTGGAAAGATTCAGACAGATGGTGATCGCCACAGATTGGGTTCTTGCTTATACTTATTTTGAATTGTCCGGAGAGTTTATCTATGCCCGATGGAATGTTCCGGGGTTGACCAGTACTGGTTTTAAAACCGATTTCAACGGAGAACTGGGAGAATTTAAATTATCCAACTACAGCTATTATGTCGATTTAAAATTTGAACCGCCTGTTCTGACAGGTTCCTACCTGGCTTTTCGATACGAGACCATGGTTTTTGAAAATTATGACCATCCAAAGACCGTTTCAATAATTGCATTAAATCCCTGGGATACAGATGTAACCCGCTACAGTGCAGCAGTCGGCTATAAAATTTCGCGCAATATTCTTCTTAAACTTGCTGTAACGGATCAAAAATATAAAAACAATCCTGCCGGTATCGATGATGTTACGATACGCAGTATTTTAACTTTTTTATTTTAGGGAGAGAGTTTTTTGAAAAGAAGAGATTTTATAAACACCATTTCTTTCGCAGGCATTAGCAGCGGTTTAATACTTTCATCCTGTGAAACCACAAACGATTCAACATCTGAAGAAAATCTTGAAAATGATCTGCAGATAGTTACAGACGGGGCAATATTTGAAGCATCAGGTGTAGCTACTTATGCAGCCGCTGCAAATTCAGGATTATTGGTTGATCAGGCTGTAATTGACACAGCAGTATTGTTCATGAGTCAGCATCAACAACACCTTGATGAACTTAATGCATTGTTACAGTTTAACAACCTGCCAACTTTTTCCGCTGATTCAGCTGATCCTGTAGCCGGGACTGAAAACGTCACAAATCAACAGGATATAATTTTGCTGGCAATGGAGGTCGAGTTTGAAGCAGCTAATTTTTACTTCAGGGGGCTAACCCAAACTTTAAGTAATTCAATCATCCGAAAAACGTTTGCAAATATTCTCCCGGTTGAAATGGCACATGCGGTAACTTATAAAAATGTTCTGGGACAATCTCCTGCAATTAATAGCGGACTTTTTGAAGAATTCAGCATTAATTCATAATTCTGATGTCTCTAAATAATGCTTTACTTGCACATCTATTTTGTTGATTATTAAATTACCATCAACTTTCACTTAATCCCATTATCATAAAGATGGAGCCGGAAATGAGTATTTCTTATTGGTCTGCTCTTGTAAACTCCTGGAACCGCATGGTTAAAATGCTGTTTCGGCCTTTTAGTATTAATAAATGGTTTATTCTGGGTTTCAGCGCTTTTCTTGCACACCTGCTCGATTTTGAAGATAAAAAATCATCTTTCGATGACACCGATCTTTCAGACCTGGATCAGATTTTTAATTTCCCGGATGAAGTCAAAAACTGGATTGATATGAATCCGGATTGGTTTGCACTTATTATTGCCGGAATATTTGCATTAATAATTATCGGGGTTGTGCTAACCTGGCTCAGCTCTCGCGGGAAATTTATGTTTCTTGATAATATTGTGAACGACCATACCCTTATAAAAAAACCATGGCATGAATTTAAACAATGTGCCAATTCGTTATTTTTTTGGAGGATTGGATATGGGTTAGTCCTGATTGCTGTTTTCGGGACATTTCTAAGCTATACATTTATCGAGTTACGCCAAATGTACCATAATTATGCTTCTGATAGCGATATGATTGCTGCAGCAATCCGTATGGGTGTTTTCTTTTTACTGCTTTTACTTTTCTCTGCATACATATCCTTGTTTCTTGAAGACTTTGTTATCCCGCTGATGTATAAATCAAAATCAAAAATATGGATAGGATGGAGCCGCTTTCTTCCTTTACTGAGCGGAAACTTCATCACTTTTATTCTCTACGGCTTATTTGTTATCTTTTTGTATATCGTTGTGGCAATTGCTGTGGTTACGTTGAGTTTATTAACCTGTTGCATCGGGTTAGTATTTCTGATTATTCCATATATAAATTCCGTTATAACATTACCGATTACTGTTTTGTTTCGTTCTCTTGGTCCCGAGTTTATGCAGCAATTTGGACCTGAATATCAAATTTTTGATGAATCCGTAAGCAATAAATCTGAATAAGCCGAATTAAACAATGAACAATCAAAAATTAACCCGAATAGAACGTAATAACCGGCGATTCTATCTCCTTGGTTTGTTGATTGTATTGCTGTTTCCTTTTCTGTTAAAAATGAATCCCGGTCTGATTAACAGTTGTGAATTTAAATCAACTTTTGGCTTACCTTGCCCCACATGTGGAATAACGCGATCTTTTGCAGCTATTGTTTCGGGAGATCTTTCACAGGCTTTTACCTATAATTTTATGGGACCATTGTTAGTATTGGTTTTAATCACCTATATCTTTCAAAACATATTTGAACTAATCATTGATCACAGGATATTTATCAGGAATAATAAAAGATTCAGCACTAATCTGATTATTTTGTTTTTTTTATTGTGGTTCGTTTATTGGATAATTCGCCTGGTCTATCAAATATAAAAGCATCTTAAGATTCGATTTATATTAAAAACACATCCAATATTTGCAAATTTGAATATTTTATAGTTATTTTTATCCGTTAAAATTCTACAATCCCAATCCAAAATATGAACATATCCGAAAAATCCCGGGAAAAGGGCTATCCTATGCCTGAAATACCCGGTCAAGGCATACGTGTATTATTAATCGGCGGCAACACCGATGGTAAACATCTCCTGGAGTTGTTTCGAAATGATCCTTCCATTCACGTGGTTGGTGTTGTTGATAAAAATCTTAAAAGCCCCGCTGTTCAGCTTGCTGTTAACCAAAGCATTCCTGTGGCCCAAAGCCATTATGAATTTATCCGTGATGAAACTCTTGATCTGATAATAAACGTTACAGGTGATAAAGATCTTCAGCATGTACTTATGATAGAAAAAGGTCCCGGTACGGTGTTGATAGGAAAAGTCAGCGCGATGCTGATATGGACGATGGTTGATGAAACTAATAAGCGTAAAATTCTGGAAAATTATCTAAGCCTGAACCTTAAAAAGTATGCTACACATGAAATGGTGATGGGCCATACTCAAAAATTACGTGAGATCGGCAGTATGATCAGCCGGGTAGCCCCCACACCAACGACTGTGCTTATTCGCGGAGAAAGCGGTACCGGAAAAGAAATGGTTGCCAGGACAATTCACCAGATAAGTCCCTGGCGCGATTCACCTTTAGTAACTGTAAACTGCACAGCAATCAGTTCATCGCTTATAGAAAGTGAGCTTTTCGGATACAAGAAAGGTGCTTTCACTGGCGCTACAGAAGACAGAATCGGCTTATTACAGATGGCCAGCAACGGCACAGTTTTTTTAGATGAAATTGGTGACATGCCTTTGGAAATGCAGGGAAAATTATTACGCTTTCTGCAGTCTGGTGAGATTAGGCCTGTTGGGAGTTTTGAAACTCTGCGGGTAAACGTTCGAATAATTGCAGCAACGAACCGGAAACTTGAACAAGCCATTGAATCCGGTCAATTCCGGGCGGATTTGTTTTACAGATTAAATGCTTTCAGTATTGAGCTGCCTTCGCTTAAGGAGCGTAAAGAAGATATAAATCTTTTAACATTCCATTTTATAAGAAATGCACATCAAAAATTTAACAAAAAAGTTACTGCAATTTCACCTTCCGCACAGGAAGCATTGAACAATTACTTTTGGCCGGGAAATATCAGGGAATTGAAAAACGTAATAGAACGAGCTGTCATTATGTGTGATTCAAATACAATAGAATTAAAAGACTTGCCGATTAAAAACGGAAAAACAGATACAATACCAGCCGAAAATGAAATTGAAATGGATATATCTCTTGGCTTAATGCAACTTAAAGAAAAAAAACTTTCTTCATATGAAAGCAAAATATTAAAGAAATACCTGGAATTATCTTCCGGTAATGTATCCAGAGCTGCTGAATCTGCAAAAGTTCCGCGTCGTACCTTCCAAAGACTACTGGCAAAACACCACATTGATCCTTCAGAATTTAAGATATAGTATCATAATCAAGATGCGACAATAGTGACGCGGTAAATTTTATCAAAAAATATTTCTTATCATATTGTTTTAAAACAATTTAAAAATAAATACACTTATTTTTTATTATCTTCATCGCAAAAAATGTGCGACACTGCTATCGCGCTAACTTATTTTTGTAAACAACAACAATACTAACTTCTATACACCACTTAAATAATAAAAAAACAATACTTTAAGGTTAATTAAAATTGTACTCATAAAATTATATGAATCTTGGCATACTTTTAGCAGAATAGTTAACGGCTTTAACCAATCCATCAGACCTAATTTTCAAAACACATACCATTTTCAGGGGGTCATACCATGAGTAATAGATTCTTTACTTTTTGTTTACTCTTAGTGGTTAGTTTCGGCTGGGCACAAGAGAATGATTTCGGAATAAAATTTTCCGGTTTTGTAAAATATGATGCATTTTATGACACACGTCAGGTTGTTGCTGCCCGGGAAGGTCATTTTTTACTTTACCCGGCTGCTAAATCTGATGAGAACGACAATCCAAGCCTAAATATGCTAGCAATCCAAACCCGGTTAAAAGGTGCAATATCTGCGCCGGATGCATTTGGTGCAAAAGTTAAAGGTGTAATTGAAGGAGCATTTTTCGGCCATTCAGATCCAGATGTCAACGGTTTCAGACTTCGTCATGCATTTGTAAGTTTTACATGGGATAAAACACAATTACTTTTTGGTCAAACATGGCATCCAATGTTTGTTACTGCTGTTTTTCCGGATGTCGTTTCGTTTAATACGGGTGTACCATTCCAGCCATTTTCCCGTAATCCGCAAATTAGATTAACACAAACAGTCGCTGAAGGCACACAGCTGATTGTTGCTGCAATGTCGCAACGAGATTTTACAAGCACTGGCGGCAGTAAATCTTTAAGAGATGCTGTTGTGCCGAATATGCATGCCCAACTTCAATATACTACAGGAAAAAATGTTTTTGGTGGCGGCGTTGATTATAAAATGCTTCGCCCTTCCCTGGCATCTGATGAAACCGTATCCGGCATTTCTTTAATTGGATATGCAAAACTTGTTATGGAAGCTATCACAATTAAAGCAGAAGGCATTATGGGTCAGAATTTGACAGATCTTTTAATGCTTGGTGGCTATGCCATGAAAGATGGCAGCATGCAGTATGTGCCTACAGATGTGATTTCTTTTTGGGGAGAGATACATACAAACGGACCTGATATGCAATTTGGTATCTTTGGCGGATATACTCAAAACAAAGGTACAAGTGATAATATTGCAGCCGGTAGTGAAGCTGCCCGTGGTACATCTATTGATAACATAATCCGTGTTTCTCCCAGAGTTGTGTGGAATTCCGGCAAAGCCCGTTTTGCCCTTGAAACAGAATATACCGTTGCTGCCTACGGAACACCCGACTCTAAATTACAAGTATCCAATACAGAAAATGCCGATAATATCCGCATATTATTTGCAACATATCTTTTCTTTTAACTGTTTTTTACGTCTGGTGGAAGCAGTTTAGATTCTGAAATTTTCATTAACACTTAAAAGGAGGTACTTATGAGCGACAAGAGTCCACAAGAATATTGGAAGCGAAATATTCGCTACGTGGGGATTCTCTTAACTATCTGGTTTGTGGTTTCCTATTTGTTTGGTATCCTGTTGGTTGAACAACTCGATACAATCCGATTTTTCGGGTTTAAGCTGGGATTCTGGTTTGCCCAGCAGGGCTCCGAGGTCATCTTCGTGATCCTGATTTTTGTCTACGTGCGGTTGATGAACAAGCTGGATCAGGAATTCGATGTTCACGAAGAATAATTAAAGATTAAAACAGAAAGGTAAAAATATGAGTATTCTAGTTTGGACCTGGATTATCGTTGGTTTAACCTTTGCGCTATATATCGGCATCGCGATCTGGTCGCGGGCCAAATCGACCGGCGATTTTTACGTGGCTGCCAAGAGCGTGCACCCGCTTGCCAACGGGATGGCCACCGCCGCAGACTGGATGTCGGCCGCATCCTTTATCTCCATGGCCGGCCTGATCGCCTTCATGGGCCGCGACGGCTCGATGTACCTGATGGGCTGGACCGGCGGTTATGTGCTTCTGGCGATGCTGCTGGCACCCTATCTGCGTAAGTTCGGAAAATACACCGTGCCGGACTTTGTCGCCGAGCGCTATTATTCGAAAGTCGCCCGGGTGATCGCGGTTGTCTGCGCCATCTTCGTTTCCTTCACCTATGTCGCCGGGCAGATGCGCGGAGTGGGGATCGTCTTCTCCCGCTTCCTGGAAGTGGATATTACCACCGGCGTGATCGTCGGGATGGCCATCGTATTCTTCTATGCGGTGATGGGCGGCATGAAAGGGATCACCTATACCCAGGTGGCCCAGTATGTTGTTTTAATTATTGCTTATCTTATTCCTGCTATTTTTATTTCCATTTTGTTAACAGGAAATCCTATTCCGCAGCTTGGTTTTGGCAGCACTCTTTCTGATGGCGGCGGTTATCTGCTCGATAAACTGGATGGATTAAGCACTCAACTGGGCTTTGCAGCATATACCGGACGCGGTGCAAAAAGTATGATTGATGTTTTCTTTATAACTGCTGCACTGATGGTTGGAACTGCCGGATTACCCCATGTTATCATTCGATTTTTCACTGTTCCTAAAGTAAGTGATGCACGTAAATCTGCCGGATACGCCCTGTTGTTTATCGCGATTTTATACACTACAGCCCCTGCCGTTGCAGCATTTGCCCGTACCAACATGATCCAGACTTTGAATGATAAAGCCTATTCAGAAGCACCTTCATGGTTGACTAACTGGGAAAAAACAAAACTAATTAAATTTGAAGATAAAAATAATGATGGCATCATACAGTACCGCAAAGATGCTGATCAGAATGAATTGACAATTGACCGTGATATTATGGTTCTGGCTAATCCTGAAATTGCGAAACTGCCGAACTGGGTTGTGGCACTGGTTGCTGCCGGTGGACTTGCTGCTGCCCTTTCCACTGCCGCAGGTCTGTTACTTGTAATATCCACATCTATTTCACATGA
Organism: Calditrichia bacterium; assembly: GCA_020635035.1. Lineage (GTDB taxonomy): Bacteria > Calditrichota > Calditrichia > Calditrichales > J004 > JACKAO01. The sequence continues at coordinate 135,564 of JACKAO010000001.1, read as the reverse complement.
CCTTATTAAAAACGTGATTGCACGTGACACTTCAGAGAAAAAAGAGCTGACCTACGCACGCATTGCTGCCGGATTTGCGGTGTTACTTGCCGGGTATTTTGGAATAAACCCGCCTGGCTTTGTGGCGCAGGTGGTCGCTTTTGCCTTTGGACTGGCAGCGTCTTCATTTTTCCCGATCATCATTCTTGGTATTTTCTCAAAGAAAACATCCAAAGAAGGTGCAATTTCAGGCATGATAATCGGGATTCTGTTGACAGCCGGTTATATCATTTATTTTAAATTTATCAATCCAACGGCTAATACTGCGGAACACTGGTGGTTTGGAATTTCTCCTGAAGGCATTGGTACACTGGGTATGGTTGTGAATTTTATTGTTGCAATCGTTGTTTCAAAATTCAGCTCTGCCCCGCCGGATGATGTTCAGCAATTAATTGAAGATATCCGAATTCCGCGTGAAACAAGAGCATAGTTTATATATGTAAATGTGCTGTTTTTGGGTGGGGCCGATCTCCGATTTTAATCTGGATTGGGACAATTTTAACCGGTAACAGGCCCTACTCATAAGCTGCAGATTTAATTTTTTTTAATTTAATTTCCTGGAGGTAATCTTATGGCTGGTACTACAAACAAAGTTATTGAATCTGATATCTATTATCCGTCACAAAGTGTAAGTGACAAAGCTAATATTAAAGAATACGATGAACTTTATAAAAAATCGATAACAGATCGTGAAGATTTCTGGGCAGAACAGGCAGATCATCTTGAATGGTTTTCAAAATGGGAAAAAGTTCTGGATGATAGCAATAAGCCGTTTTATAAATGGTTTACTGGCGGTAAAATAAATATTATCCACAACGCCATTGACCGTCATTTAAAAACATGGCGCAGAAATAAACTGGCAATTATCTGGGAAGGTGAACCGGGTGATGTACGCACTTTCTCCTATCATGCTCTTAATCGCGAAGTTTCCAAAATGGCTAACATACTTAAAAGTATGGGTGTTCGAAAGGGTGATATTGTAACGATTTACATGCCGCAGATCCCGGAACTTGCTTTTGCCATGCTGGCCTGTGCAAAGATTGGAGCCGCTCATAGTGTGGTATATGGCGGATTTAGTGTTGAAGCACTTGCCGATCGTATTGATGACGCAAAAAGCCGCGTTCTTGTTACTGCAGACGGTGGCTTTCGTCGTGGTAAAGTTGCTGATTTAAAAGGGATTGTGAATGAAGCCATCAAACGTTCCCCGACGATCGAAGCTGTATAACCGTGAAGCGAACCGGTCATGAAGTTTATATGGAAAACGACAGAGATTTCTGGTACCATGAACTTTCTTCATTGCCCATTGCCAGCCCGAAATGTGAAACTGAAGTAATGGACGCAGAAGATATGTTGTTCATCCTTTACACTTCCGGTACAACAGGTAAACCTAAAGGTGTTCTGCATACTCACGGTGGTTATTCGGTTTACACGGCAACTACATCGCATGGTATTTGATATAAAGATGATGATCGCTGGTGGTGCTGCAGATCCCGGCTGGATAACAGGACACAGCTACATTGTCTACAGTCCGCTAATCAATGGCAGTACAATTATGATGTATGAAGGTGCGCCCAACCACCCCTATCCGAACCGCTGGTGGCAAATCGTTGAAAAATACGGTATTACTATTTTATATACTTCACCGACTGCGATACGCGGATTGATGCGTTTCGGGGATCAATGGCCTAAACGTCATGACATCAGTTCTCTGAGACTCCTGGGAAGTGTTGGTGAACCTATTAATCCCGAAGCCTGGCGCTGGTATTATAATGTTATCGGTGGTGAACGATGCCCGATTATGGATACATGGTGGCAAACAGAAACCGGTGGTTTTATGATTACACCCCTGCCAATAACACCGCTTAAACCGGGATCTGCGACCAAGCCTTTCTTTGGCAATGAGATTGCCGTTGTCGATGACGATGGCAATGATGTGGCAGCCAATGAAGAAGGTAAACTGGTTATTAAAAACCCATGGCCCGGTATGGCACGTACAATCTATGGCGACCCGGATCGCTATCAGGATACTTATTGGAAAACTTACGAAAAACAGGGCTGGTACACTGCCGGTGATTCGGCCCGTATTGATGAAGACGGCTATATTTGGGTGATTGGGCGAATCGATGATGTAATAAAGGTCAGCGGTTACCGCCTTGGCACCGCTGAAATTGAAAGCGCCCTTGTCAGTCATCAGGATGTTGCAGAATCCGCCGCTATTGCCCTGCCCCACGAACTGAAAGGCAATGCCATCCATGCTTATGTTATTTTGCGCGCCGGTTTAACAGCGAACAATGAATTGGGTGAAAAATTAAAAGATCATGTTTCAAGGGAAATGGGCCCGATAGCCCGTCCCGAAACAATTACCTTTGTGGATGCGCTGCCCAAAACCCGTTCCGGAAAGATTATGCGCCGTGTCTTAAAAGCACGCGCACAAGGCCTGGATGAAGGCGATACAAGCACATTAGAAGAATAAAAATTATACCGCTGGATAAAAATTATTAAGGTAAAGGTGGAGCTGAATAATTATGGGCTATCAGGAAATATTCAAACAATCAATTGAAGATCCCCAATCGTTCTGGGCAGAAAAAGCAGAAGACATCTTCTGGTTTCAGAAACCTGAATCGGTTCTTTCTCAGGATAAAAAAGGCAACTATCGCTGGTTTAAAGGCGGCATGCTCAATACAGCCTATCTGGCGTTGGATTATCATATCGAAACCGGATACGGCGACCAGATAGCCCTTATATATGACTCACCTGTTACCGGCAAAAAACGTAAATATACCTACATGCAGTTAAGGGATAAGGTGGCGGCTTTCAGTGGAGCGTTGCTTTCTTTGGGTGTCAGGAAAGGTGATCGTGTGGTTATTTATATGCCTATGATCCCTGAAGCCGTTATTTCGATGCTTGGTTGTGCCCGCATTGGTGCCATTCATTCCGTTGTGTTTGGCGGATTTGCACCGCATGAACTGGCCATTCGTATCGATGATGCAAAACCCAAAGTTATTGTCACGGCCAGCAATGGAATCGAATTTACGCGTGTAATTGCATATAAACCACTGGTAGACAGCGCCATCAAACAGGCCAAACACAAACCTGATCATTGCATCGTTTTTCAGCGTGACCAGCTCAAAGCAGAACTGAATAACGAGCGCGATCTTGACTACAGTGACCTTGTTGCAAAAGCCCGGCCTGGTGCTTACATACCCGTTGAAGCAACAGATCCGCTCTACATTTTATATACTTCCGGAACGACAGGTAAACCCAAAGGTATTGTAAGAGATAATGGCGGACATGCAGTGGCACTTAAATCCACAATGAAAAATATTTACGGTATAAATCGTGGCGATGTGTACTGGGCGGCATCCGATGTGGGATGGGTTGTAGGCCATTCTTATATTGTTTATGCACCATTGCTGGCGGGTGCAACAACCATTCTTTTCGAAGGTAAACCCGTGCGTACCCCTCATGCCGGTGTTTTCTGGCGGGTGCTTTCCGAATACAAAGTAAAAACATTTTTCACTGCACCAACAGCTTTCCGGGCAATGAAAAAGGAAGATCCGTTTGGCAGCCTTGCAAAGAATTATGACTTGTCTGAATTAAAATACCTTTTCTTAGCAGGTGAACGGCTTGATCCGCCGACATATCACTGGTTAAAAGACCTTATGAAAGACAAACCTGTTGTTGACCACTGGTGGCAGACTGAATCCGGTTGGCCAATGGTGGCAAATCCGCTTGGAATTGAGAAATTTGAAGTAAAACCCGGTTCCGCGACAAAACCTGTTTACGGTTTTGATGTACAGGTTCTGGATGATGACGGCAAACCCGTTAAAGCCAGCACCGAAGGCAATATTGTTGTAAAACTGCCGTTGCCGCCGGGCTGCCTGCCAACGCTCTGGAATGATGAAAAACGTTTTTTGGCATCCTATATGGAAAGATTTCCCGGATACTATCATACGGGAGATGGCGGTTATATTGATGAAGAAGGTTACGTCTTTATAATGGGCAGAACGGATGATGTTATTAATGTTGCCGGCCACAGATTATCCACCGGTGCTATGGAAGAACTTATTGCCAGCCATCCGGCTGTTGCGGAATGTGCGGTTGTAGGGATAAATGATGAGTTACGCGGACAGGTGCCTGCCGGATTTATTGTAATAAAGGACCGCTATAAAATTGATGAATATTCACTCGTGGGTGAACTGGTGACTATGATTCGTGAAGAGATTGGATCGTTTGCATACTTCAGGCAAACGGCGGTGGTTAAACGATTGCCCAAAACAAGATCTGGTAAAATATTACGTCATATCATACGTAAAATGGCAGACGGTGATGAATTTACAGTACCTTCCACCATCGATGATGTAAAAATTCTCGATGAAATAAAAGAAGTACTCTATGATAAGCAAATTGGTAAAGCATTCCAGACAGAAGGAATCTGATTAACATCATTCTATTTTGTATTTTTAATAAACAGGAGTTATTAATTCATGCGCTTAAGACTGAATAAAAAGCAATCAGTAGTTTTTACGGTATTTTATGTATTTGTAACCATGGTCCTGCGGTTTTTGCTTGAACCTTATCTCGCCGGCTATTACCTGATCTCCATCGGTATTGGTCTCTATTTTGTTTTGTTATACTGGGTTCTTCTGCATAAAAAAATTCTCAATTTCCGTGAAGAAGACGGGGGTTCTGTTAAAGCCTGAAATTGCATTCGAAGATTGCTTTAGTCATATTTTATCGATAATCTTATTCCGTTATTATAATCCATTCAACTCTGAAAACGGAAATATCTGTGGCCAGTCACTTTGCGAATTACCTGAGTTCTGTAGCTCCTTTCAGCTATTTATCCGGTGATATTCTCTCCGAAATATCCACGTCGTTGCAGCAAAGCCATTTAAAGCAGGACACCATCCTGTTTACTCAGTCCGTAACCAAAGTCGAGAATCTGTGCATTGTTCAGAAAGGTGCGCTGGAGATTTACTATGATGACGGCGATAAAAAGTCGCTGCAGGGTTTTCTGGGTGAAGGCGAAATATTCGGCGGCATTTCGATGCTGCTAAATAATGACCTGTCGATCCGCACCGTACGTGTTCATGAAGACAGTACTCTGCTTCTGCTGCCAAAAAAGACATTCCTGGGACTATGTAAAAATAATAGCGAGTTTTCTGCGTTTTTTACCGACAGCTTTGGCAAAAGAATGCTGGATAAGTCCTATGCTGCGATAATTTCTAAATCATCCGCTGCGCAGATTGATTCCGGTTTGTCTGTTTTTAATGAAAAGATATCAACCATAGCCAATAGCAGACTAGTTAGCTGTTCCGCTGAAACCACTATTCGGGAAGCTGCGTCAATCATGTCGCAGCAAAAAATAAGTGCCATTTTAATAGCTGATGCCGATGGATTTATCGGTATTATTACGGATAAAGATTTCCGCGAAAAAGTTGTTGTAAAAGGCATCTCTGCTGATATATCCGTTACAGAAATAATGTCGAGTCCGCTGATTACAATAGACAGTGAAACCCCGGTATTTGAAGCGCTGCTGTTCATGATGGACAAAAAGATAAAGCACCTGCTTATTTCATCCGCCAGCGGGCAGATAACCGGGCTCATTTCAGACAATGATCTTGTTTTAGCGCAGGGACATTCGCCAATGTATCTGCTCCAAAAGATTATTTCAGCCGAACAGGAAAGTGATCTTTTTTCATTTCACAGCCAGCTGCCGCAGGTTATTAAAAGCATGATTCGCAATGGCGCGCGTGCTGAGATTGTTAACCGGCTTGTAACACATATCTCCGATGAGATTTTAAAAAAGCTTGTGGAATTTGCTTTAAAAAAATCAGGCCCTGCTCCACTGCCTTTTGTTTTTATGATTATGGGCAGTGAAGGCCGGCGTGAACAAACACTGAAAACGGATCAGGATAATGCAATTATTTACCAGGATCCGCCTGCCGGGGAATCGGAAAAAGTTCAGAAATATTTTTTGAATCTTGGGAAAACAATCTGCAGCTGGCTGGATAAAGCCGGATACACATACTGCAAAGGCGACGTAATGGCGCAGAATCCCAAATGGTGCCAGCCTTTGAAAACCTGGAAAGGCTATTTTACAAAATGGATTGCAACTCCGGAACCGCTGGCGCTTATGCATTCCAGCATCTTTTTTGATTTCAGGTCGGGTTATGGGGAGACAACCCTTATTGAAAAACTTCGTGAACATCTTTTTAAAGAATTATCCGGCCGTAACACCACACTCTTCTACTATCACCTTTCAAAGAATGCCATGCAGTTTAAACCACCGCTTGGTTTTTTCAGAAATTTTGTAGTTGAAAGTCAGGGAAAACATAAGAATGCCTTTGACATTAAAAAAGCCATGACACCAATCGTAGACTTCACCCGTTTGTATGCCCTTTCTGCCAGGGTTACAGCTACCAATACGCTTGCCAGGCTGGAAGCGTTGTATCAGCAGAAAGTGATTGAAAAAAACGAGTTTGAAGATTTAAAACAAGCCTATACTTACCTTATGCAGCTGCGTTTTTCACGGCAGTTGCAGGCCATTATGGATGAACATGTTGAAGCGGATAATTATATTATTCCTAAAAATCTGAATCATATCGAACAAAAGGTTCTAAAAGAGATATTTACGCTTATTGAGAAATTTCAGCAAAAACTAAGCATGAAGTTTACAGGAATGGCCTGATATGACATTTGAAAAATTACGGCCAATGCTCTGGACGGAAAAAATGGATGAGACTATCGCCTTTTACTGCGAAATTTTAGGATTTATCTGCGCTGAAAAGGATGACAGTCTTGGCTGGGCTTCGCTCTATAAGAATGACATTGAGATAATGCTCGCCAAACCCAACGCACATGAAGATTATAAACACATCGGTTTTAGCGGATCTTTTTATATAACCGTCGATGATGTGGATGCCCTTTGGCTGGAGATTAAAGACAAAGTTAAGATCTGCTACCCCATCGAAGACTTTTCCTGGAATATGCGTGAATTTGCCATTTACGATAACAATGGTTATATCCTGCAGTTTGGACAGGAAATCAGTTAGGTTTTTTGCACAATAAAAAGAATTAAATATTTTACAGGATAGAAGGATCTGCGGTTTTATTATAGAAAATTTTCTTTTGCAACTGTGTTTATTTATCTTCTTACCAAAAAAATCAAAAAACTCACTGTGTAACAAACAATCTAATCCTGCATTTTTTAATTAATAGCGGATCTCAGAATTTATTTAGAAGACTAAATTGATAGAAAATAACTCTCTGCCCAAAAGCAAATTCTGGAAATATATTCCCATAAGAAGATACCTGATATTTGTCTCAGCGATATTCTTCTTGTTTTCAGGAGTTGGATTTATCATCGATCTGCTTTCAGAAGGTTCATATTCTGAGTTGCTGCTTTTTGCAAATGTATTTTATTCAGGGATTGTAGCCGTATTCTATGTTTATAGCTTTACCAGAAATCTTAAATTTCTTCCTTTTACTATCCTTTTTCAAATTGTCGCCGGAATGAACATCTGGAAAGAAGCAAACCAGGTACTTCTGTCCCAATTTCCCCAAAGAGCAGCTTTGGATGCAATCGGAATTTTAGTAACAATGGTTCTGGGTTATATACTGCTTATTATATTTATAAATAAGGAAGGAATCCGCAATTTGCGGCTTCACGCAGAAATGAACCTTGCGCAGGATCTTCATGCGAACCTTGTACCGAAAATTGAAATTTCTAACACCCGTTTTGAAATATTCGGAGTGTCGAACCCCACAGACGAAGTTGGCGGCGATTTAATTGACTATTTCGATAATGAAAATTCACTTACGTGTTACATTGCAGATGTATCGGGTCATGGAGTTGCAGCAGGTTCGTTGATGGGGATGTTTAAGAGCACGATTAGGGTTTTATTAAACAAAGAAGAACCGCTTAGTTTGATTTTAACAGAGTCCAGCAAGACAATTTACAATTTAAAAAAGAAAAACATGTTTCTAACCTGTGCTTTTTTAAAATTTAATTCAAACAATAAAGTAGAATATTCAACTGCAGGTCATCTTCCGATTTTAAAACTGGCAAATAATTCTGAAAATTTTGATGAATTGGTAATAAAACACCTCCCTATTGCAGCGACAAAAGATATTAATTATAAAACAAAAAGTACTGTTTATAACAAGAATGATTTATTCATTTTATTAACGGATGGAATTACAGAAACGACAAATAAAAGAAATGAAGACTTTGGAATGGAAAAAGTTAAACAGCTTATTCTTAATCACCGACACGATACATTGCCCCTTATGTATGAAAAAATAAATAATACGTTAGCAGCATACGGTAAACAAAAAGATGATCAATCCATTTTATTAATCAGGTGTTTATAATTATCAATACGTGACGACCCGTAGAGTCGATTTTCAAAAGAATCGAACAATGAGCCTTTGCTATCCAACTACATCTTGTCGTGTTCAACATCCAACTATGTCGCATTTGCACTGCCATAATTTGCTCTTTATTGGCCATATTAGGACAATAAAAAAAACATTTTAAAAAAATCTGTAAAAATAAACCTTATAGGAGTTTAAATAAAATTATGGCACGTATTAATCCGCATATAAACTTTAATGGTAATGCCGAAGAAGCATTTAATTTCTATAAATCCGTATTTGGCGGAGAGTTTTCACAGATAATACGTTTAAAAGATTTATCCGGCCCGGAATTTCCCGTTGCAAAAATTGACGAAAATAAAATTATGCACATTGCCCTGCCCATTGGGGAAAATTTTTTAATGGGAAATGACGTACCAGAAAGTATGGGAACCGTGAATGAAAATGAAAACAGATCTAAAATTTATGTCAGTGCCGAAAGTCGTGAAGAAGCTGACAAATTATTTTTCGGACTTTCAGCAGGCGGAGATGTTGAAGTACCTATCGATGATAGTCCATGGGGTTCCTATTTTGGAATGTTCAGAGACAAATATGGTATAGAATGGATAGTTGATTTTACACCTAGTATGAAGTAAATATTAATCAATAAGTCCGGACAGGAGTAATCTATGGAATTTAATGATTCATTTATATACAACTGCCACTGCAATCTAAAGCTTGTTTCAGGCCGTGAAATAATTTTGGAGAAGCTAACACAGGAAATTACATATGCAGGATTATTGTTAGGAATGCCTTATAAAGAGTCGAATGACCGACAAATCAAAAGCTATTTAGCTTATGTAGCAAAAGAAAACCCGCATTTGGGGCAACCTTACCTGATTGAACCGGAACGACGTGATTACTTCAGAAATCCTGGTGATATGCAAATTGTTATCGAGCAACAGCAAAAAGGACCGGAAATGTCCAGGCACAACCCCGAATGGCTCCCGCCCGTTGTCTGCGTTGCAACATTCTTGTCACTTCAGGCTACTCAAGACAGCACAGATGATGCATCAAAGCTTGTTATTGTCTGGTATCAGCATGATTTCGGCATCGACTCATTTCCAACAGAACAATTGCAAAAAGTCGATTGGGAAAAGCATGCGACCGATTGGTCTTTCTAATAATTATTGAGTAAGGTAGTGGTTCTAAACTCAATCCCTTAATATTTTATCCTGGCGTAATAAGTTTTTTTTGATGCCTGGTAGGCCTGCTGCAGATTGGTAATTCCTTTTTCCTGCATGACCGGCAAGAGTTTCAGCAGTATTTCCGCAGTTACCTGCGCATCACCAAGGGCGGTATGCCGGCCGTTAATAGTTAAACCAAAACGTTCGGCAATTGCATCCAGGCTATGACTTTCCTGGGTAACGTGCACAGAAGCTGAAAGCAATAAGGTATCAAGAACCGGCTGATCGAATCTGAAACCCAGCTGTTTCTCCTTCAGTTTTAAAAAACGCATATCAAAAGCAGCATTATGTGCTACCATTACTGCATCTTCACAATAAGCGTGAAAAGAAGGCATTACTTTGTCTAATGCAGGCTGATCCTGCAGCATGGCATCACTAATCCCGGTAATCTCAGTTGTTACCTTGTTAAGTTTTCTCCTTGGGTTCACAAGCCTTTCGTAACGATCCGAAAGAATTTTACCGTTAACAATTGTTACAGCACCGATTGAAATTATTTCATCACCATCCGACGGATTCAGCCCTGTTGTCTCAAGATCAAAAACAACAAACCGTAACGAAGCTAAACGCCTGGTTTCCCATTCTTCATCCAGATTATCACTTGTAAATAAATCAAAATCATAAAACTCCGGACGCGCTCCATAAATTATCTGTTTTTTCTTTACAGATTCAGTAACCGCATCTGCAGCTCTTAGCATTATCCGGATGCTGTGTAAATTATTTTCGGATAGGTTTAACCAGATCCGGGCATTATGACGTTGAATAACATCATTAGCCGAGAACGGTAATTCTACATTATTCAGATCAACAGGATTAGCGAGTATCTGATTAAATTGGTCATGGTTTAGAATACCGTCTTTCCAAAGTATGTCAAGGTACATGAAATTGTTTTCATTATTTAGCTCTAAAGAAATCGTATTTTGAGCTATTGTACTGATTTGCCTGAGTAAGTAAAGCACTGTAATAATAAATGAAAAATTCTCAACAGACACCCAAATACCATTTTCCGGATCTTTCACTTCAAGCTTTAAATCAGAAATTGTTTTAGAATACAGATGCAGCAGGTTCAGCAGGCTCTGCCCTTCAATCTGTTCCATCGGCCAGTTAAGCTTAAAATAATCCTTGTAGTTTGCGATAGTCTCATTAACAAAAGCACCGAGGCGCTTTGCTTCTTCAAGAATAACATTGTTAAAGCGCACACGTTGTTCTTCCTGCATCTCATTGTAAGAAATGATACTCTCAATGGCCGCCCGGATTCCTGCAACAGACGAGCGGGTTGTATCGATTAAACTTTCAACCATCTCATGTCTTTTCAGGTCTTTGTCCAGTTCAGCAGTGATATCGTGCATGATTACAATGAAACCAATCTTTTCTTTGCCTTTTGAAACAGGAATGATACGAATTCGTGCAGAAACACGTGATGGTAAAGGATATACTAATTGTGTGTATGCATTTTGCTGACCCTGACGAAACTTATGATCGATTTCTTCCAGTGCATGCCTGATTATTTCTGATGGTATAATTTTAAAAAATGACCTGCCAATTCCAATACGGTTTTGAAAATCATCCGCATCTGGATCATCACACAGCTGATAGGCATGATGATTAAACAGCACAATTTTCCCGTCATTATTACAAATTATAATGGCATCATTTAATTCTGAAACCAGGGATGTAAGGATGTTCTTTTCTTCTTCAAGATCGTTCTTTGCCTGGCGGATTTTCTCATTAATGTTCTCTCTCAGTTCTTTAATTTCATAGGCATGCCGGCTAAGAATAACAGCTAATTGTTTGAGTTCTTTTGCACCTTTGGTTTCAATCGTATACAAGCGTTCCGCACTTTTGAGAATCCCGGCATCTTCCGCCAGCTTTTGCAATGGAATAAAATACTGGAACAGCATCCACTTTGCGATATAGCCAAGTATGCCTGTAAAAATCAGAAAACTTAAAAAGATATAAATCCGGTTATGGTCAATAAGAGTAAACAGAAAAGTTTTATCATCCGGACCTAATTGCAGCCAAAACCCAAGGGTGCCGAGAATAACGGATGATAAGGGTACAACCAGAATGATAAGGATTCCGGTAATAAATCTTCTTTTGTAGGTCATTCTTCGTTCAGTAATTCCCGGACTTTTGCAACAAGTTCTTTTGTTGAAAATGGTTTGATAACATACGAGTCTGCTCCGGCTGCCTTACCGCGTTCGATATCCGCTTCACGCCCTTTTGCCGTTAGCATTATAATTTTTATATCACTCAATTCTTTCCTGGCACGAATGTTCTGACATACTTCAAAACCATTCCTGAAAGGAAGCATGACGTCGAGCAGGATCAGGTCAGGCATGAATGCAGGCACCAGTTCCAGGGCTTCTTCTCCGCTGCGGGCAATCCGCACATAATATCCGTTTTGGGCCATCAGGAATTCAAGTGAGATAACAATATTCGGTTCATCATCAACGATTAGTATTTTTTTCATTTTTGTATCTCCTGTTCCTTCAATACCGGGTTGGGAAGAGTAAATTTAAAAACAGCACCTTCACCCGTTTTACTTTCAACCCAGATTTTTCCATTATGCGCTTCAATTATCTGGCGGGCGATAGATAAACCCAGACCGCTGCCAGCATGCCTTTGCGTTTTTGATGATGTTTTTGCCTGGCGGAATTTTTCAAAAATGATCTTTTGATCCGCTTCATTTATGCCAATACCGTTATCTTGTATGGATACAACAAGGTTTGAAGATTCAATCGACATCGAAATCACTATTTCACCATCAGCATCATTACAAAATTTAAAAGCATTGGAAAGCAGATTCAGTATTACCTGCAAAAGCCTGTCACGATCTGCCTTCACCATAATATGATGATCCGGATTAAAACTGACTTTAATATTTTTCTCTTCAAAAAGTTTTTGCATTCCTTCAATTGCTTCTTTAATCAGACCGGCAATATTGAGAGTATTAAAGTGCCATTCCATTTCCTGTGATTCAATTTTCTGAAGATCAAGTATCTGGTTGATCAACCGGGTTAATCGCTCGGTTTCTTTGATGATAATACCAAGAAAATTCTGCCGTTGCAAAACATCAATTTCAGGATTGTCGTATAAAATCTCTGAAAAAGCCCTGACTGACGTCAAAGGTGTGCGCAATTCATGGGTGATGGTTGCGATAAAGTCATCCTTGAACTGGTCCATCGTTTTAAGTTTTTCATTGGCTTTTTTTAACTTACGCGTTGCTTCCTGCAGCTCCGATGATTTTCGTTCCAACTCATGGCTATAGGCGACAATCTGCTGGGTTTCATCAAGAATGTGCATAACTTCATCAAGGGAGACAGGTTTTTCCTTAACTAATGACGAAATCATTATGCGCGCAGATGCTGATCCTATTACACCGGACAATCTCTTTTCTACCAGGTTTATCATCCCGGAGTCGGCCTGAGTTATGCTTTCCAGATCTATATCATTTTTCCTGGCATATGCCTTAAACAGACGTTCGGATTTTTTCTCACCGATAAAACGGCGCAACAACAAGCGCAACTCGGCAACCGGAGCCGTACCACGACCAAGTGAACGGTGCTCAAATTCCGGTGAATATTTATTGATATCAACAAATAATGTTGCCTGGCTGAGTTCAATGGCGCTGGGTTTAACAAAAATAGAAACTATAAAATAGCTGCCTGTATTAAATAAAAGACTCCAGAAAAGCGCATGCATGATTGGATCAAGACCGGTTAATCCGAATAAAGCCGTTGGTTTTAGAATGGCCAGTCCTAAAAATCCTTCGGTAATTAACGATTCGGGTAAAATCCCGGCAGAAACAAGGGAAGGTATAGCAAGAGTATAACCCCACGTAAAAAATCCGCTTAATAACCCGCTGAGTGCACCGTATCGTGTCCCGCCCTTCCAGAACATGCCTCCTAAAAAGCTTGGAGCAAACTGAGCGACGGCAGCAAATGAGATTAAACCAATATTAACCAGTGAATAATGCGAGCCCACCAGTTTGTAATAAAAGTAACCTAAAAACAAAACAATAATTATCGTACCGCGACGAATCAGCAATAAAAATCCGCGTAAATCCTGCTCACGGTTGGCTTTAACATAACGCGAACCAAGTAAAATCGGCATTAATAGATCATTACTTACCATTGTGCTCAGTGCAACGGATGCCACTACTACCATCCCGGTTGCAGCAGAAAGCCCACCAATAAAGACCACCAGGGCAATTCCGGTTTGTTTAACTGCTAAAGGCAGCGTAAGCACAAATGTGTCGGCATCCACGGCTTCCGTTTGAAAATGAATCAATCCGCCCATAGCAATCGGAACAACGAATATATTTATAATGAGCAGGTAAAGTGGGAAAAGCCAGATCGCTTTACGTATATGATCTTCATCTACGTTCTCAACCACCGCAAGCTGAAATTGCCGTGGAAGAAAAAGAATAGCAAACATTGAGATTAGAATAAGCCCAAACCATGATCCTTTTTCAGTATCGGCTGATTCATTAAACATCGTGGTAAACCTGCCGTCATTTAAAGCTTTTGCAAAAATATCACTGAATCCGTTAAATAAAGTATAGGTTACAAAAACACCAACGAGCAGAAAAGCCAAAAGCTTAACGACGGATTCAAAGGCGATTGCTGCCACTAATCCTTCATGCCGTTCTGTAGCATCGGTATTACGTGTTCCGAACAGAATGGCAAACAATGCCAGGACTACTGTTACGTAAAAGGCTGTATCCTGGATAACGGGAATATGCTGCGGCAGTGTGTAAGCAAGAGTATCAGGGTAGTGACTGATAATTAAATAACTTGAAGAAATTGCTTTTAGCTGCAATGATATGTACGGTACAATCCCCATAACGGCAATAACAGTTACCGTTCCGCCCAATACGGTACTTTTTCCGTAGCGTGAAGAGATAAAATCAGCAATGGAAGTTATATGATGTCTTTTGCTGATGCGGATCATTTTACGAAGAATAACCCACCAAAGCGGGGCCATCAGTGTTGGACCTATATAGATTGTAAGAAAACTCAGGCCGGTGTTAGCTGCATGGCCGACACTGCCGTAAAAAGTCCAGGCAGAACAGTATACCGCAAGCGACAATGCATAAAAATAGGGGTTTGAAATGATACTCCTGCCTTCATCGGCGCGTTTATCACCGTAATAGGCAATAAAAAACAGTATGCTGATATAAATAAATGAAACAGCGAGAATAAGCCATTCCTGGAGCATTAGTTTTTCTTCGTTTTTGTTGGATTTATAAGTGTAATCAGGGCCATCACCAAAATTATTATTCCCCAGATGAGAAAAATATAAAACAACAGATTCGGTATACCGGCAATCGTTCCATTATTGAAAATGCCCAGGATTGGTTGATTAAATAACAGCATACCAAATATAAAAACAGCAAAAAGCAGCTGTCTTATCTTTACGGAATATCGCATTGGGATGTTGGCCTGTTTAGATGAAGATTAATACTAAAAATATAACCGTACTCCATTAATAGTGCAAGGTTAAACCCCTGAACGGCTTAAATTAAAATATTACTTTTTGTAATATATGTACCCAAAAACATTTTTATGAATCTATATATTACTGTATTACTAAACTCATTTTCAGAATTGTGTTTATTATGGATTTTATCGGACTTGCCGGTGCTTTATTAATTGGTATCATTTTGGCAGTTATCGGGAGTGGCGGTTCAATATTAACACTGCCTATTCTTGTATATATTATGGGTATAGAACCTGTGCATGGCACGGCTTATTCATTGTTTATTGTCGGTATAACTGCCGTTACAGGAAGTATTGAGTATGCCAGGAAAAAACTGATCGATTTCAGAGCTGCTCTTATTTTTGCATTACCGGCACTTATTGCCGTTTATAGCACACGCCTTTACATAGTGCCCGCCCTGCCCGATCCGCTATTTTCAATTGCCGGAACACAAATAGGAAAAGGGACCGGGATTATGCTGCTTTTCGCAGCCCTTATGTTTGCAGCATCCGTTTCAATGATTCGTCAACCAACGACAGAGGAAAACACTTCGGATAAATCGCATCACTTCTTATTGATAATTTTAGAAGGATTAGTTGTTGGCATATTGACGGGTCTTGTTGGCGCCGGCGGTGGTTTTTTAATTATTCCGGCATTGGTACTGTTGGGAAATATCCCCATGAAGAAAGCAGTTGGAACTTCTCTACTGATAATTTCAGTAAAATCACTTTTGGGGTTTACCGGCGATATACAGAATTTGGAGATTGACTGGTTTTTTCTTATATATTTCTCCGCTTTTACAATCAGTGGTATTTTTGCAGGAAGCTATATTTCGCGTCACATCAGCGGGAACCGCTTGAAACCTGTTTTTGGCTGGTTTTTATTATTGATGGGCTTTATCATTATTTCAAGAGAACTTTTTTTATAAAATTTGGCCGGAGTTTTTATGTTTTTTGAACGCATATATGAAGAAGGACTTGCACAAGCGAGCTATTTTGTAGGATGTCAGGCAACAAAAGAAGCCATTGTTATAGATCCCAAACGTGATGTTGATACTTATCTGCGATTAGCAGAACGTAAAAAATACCGCATTACGCATGTTACAGAAACACATATCCATGCCGATTTTCTTAGCGGTTCTCGTGAACTTGCAGCTGCTACCGGCGCTCAAATACTGTTATCTGATGAAGGCGGTAGTGACTGGCAGTATCAGTTTGACCATAAAGGTTTGCATGATGGTGACACTTTTATGATTGGTAACATCAAATTTGAAGTCATTCACACCCCCGGACATACGCCGGAACATATTTCTTTCTTGCTGACAGATACACCTGCGAGCGATAAACCCAGCATGATCTTTACAGGCGATTTTATCTTTGTTGGCGATGTGGGCCGGCCGGATCTTCTGGAAGAAGCCGCCGGCATAGCAGGTACAAAGATTATCGGTGCTAAACAGATGTTTGAATCACTCAAACGTTTTAAAAACCTGGCAGATTATATTCAAATCTGGCCCGGGCATGGTTCTGGTTCTGCCTGCGGTAAATCATTAGGTGCAATCCCGGGAAGTACTATCGGTTATGAGAAGATATATAATTGGGCGTTACTAATCGAAGACGAACACATTTTTATTGACACTCTTCTAGAAGGTCAGCCGGAAGCGCCAAAGTATTTTGCTATGATGAAGAAGCTTAACAAGATTGACCGTCCATTGATGAAAAACCTGCCCCAGCCTTCGATTGTCGACATCACTCAACTGGAGAAAGCATTAAAAGACGGCATACCGGTAATTGACACCCGTGATAAAATGCTATTCGCTTATGGCCATATACCGGGTACAATAAATATTCAAAATAATAATGATTTTTCTAATTGGGCCGGTTGGCTTTTAAGCTATGACGAACCATTTATCCTTATATCCGAACGTTCTCAGATGGAAGAAGTTACCCGTAAACTGATACGAATAGGTCTTGATAATATTTTTGGTTTCTTCTGCAATGTAGAAGGCTGGATTGAAAACCATTCCATGCAGCCATTAAGACATATTGAAGCATGTGACCTAAAAAAATACATTCAGAAAAACTCTGTTGAAATCATTGATGTGCGGGGTGCCAATGAATTCCGGGAAGGACATATTAAAAATGCCCGCAACATTCATCTTGGCAGCTTGAAAGAACGAATCAATGAACTTGATAAGAACCGTGAAATCGTCATGCACTGTGCCGGCGGCGATCGTTCAAGTACAGCATGCAGCATCTTACAAAAAGCCGGATTTCAAAAAATAACCAATTTATCAGGTGGTTTCAGTGCCTGGTCAGAGTCGGGGCTTGAGTTTGAAACATATTAATTTTTAAAAAGAGGAATAATTATAATAATTCGAACTTTTATAATAGAAAAATAATATTTTTTTAATCTTTATATAACCCTGGACTTATATTATACAACCATGATTAAAAAAATTATACACCTGCTAAAAAACTATTTTAATATCCGCATAAAACCAAAGCTTAAACGCCTGATTAATGATGTGATGCATCCGGGCAATCATCCCCGGCAAACGGCTTTAAGCCTGGCTATCGGCGTGTTTATTGGTATCTGGATACCTATGGGACTACAATTATGGACTATGATTTTATTACTTAGTTTTGTGAATTATAATTTTTTTATGGCAACATTGGTTTCATTTATTTCAAACCCGCTGACTGTATTACCGCTGTATTATATTGCTATTAAAATTGGGGAGTGGTTGTTACAATCGCGCTTTTCCTGGCAGTTTTTCAGTGATTTTATTGAGCATCCTGTTTTTGCAAAATTGCTGGATTTCGGCACAGACAGTCTGGTTATTCTGGCAACAGGATTAACTTTTTTAGCAGTTGTTTCTGCAGGTATAACCTATTTTACGACCTTAAAACTTGTGGTGTATCTTCGCAACCGTAAACAAATTGTCAAAACAGGCTTGTAACATATTTTAAGTCAGCGTTACCACCACTAAAAATAATCCCTACTCTTTTTCCTGCCAGTTGCTTTTTTAATTTAATGGCCGCTGCAAACGGAACTGAACTTGACAGTTCTATCACAATTTTTAAATGATGCCATACCAATTTCGTTGCCGCGATTATTTCTTCTTCAGAAACAGTTTCAATATGATCAACATTTTGTTTTATGTACCCAAAGGTGCGTTCACTGAGTGCCGTACGTAAACCATCAGCTATTGTCCTGACAGGTTTTGGACCCTGAAGAACCCCGCTTTTAAAAGAAATACAGGCGTCATCAGCAAGTTCCGGCTCACAACCAATAATCTTGATATCTGGCGACAATGCTTTGGCAGCAATGGATGTACCGCTCATCAGACCACCGCCGCCAATAGGGGCCATTATAACATCAGGATTTTGCACTGATTCCATCAATTCCAGACAACACGTTCCTGCTCCGGAAATAACTGTATCATTATCATACGGATGGATAAAAACCGCACCTGTTTCATTAATAAGCTTGTTGGTCTCATTAACCCGGGATTCCAATGTGACATCCGAAAAAGTGACATCTGCTTTATATGTTTCCAGGGCTTGCTTTTTAACATCCGGAGAGTTATGCGGCGCGACAACGTAAGAAGGAATATTTCTCCATAAGGCTGCCTGTGCTAAAGCCGCTCCATGATTTCCTGATGAATGCGTAATTACACCTTTTGCAATTTGTTCTTCACTCAAGTTAAGGACAGCATTACTTGCTCCACGTATTTTAAAAGATCCGGTCTTTTGGAAATTTTCACATTTAAAATATAAATCCATACCCACAATCCGGTTTAAGGAATGACTGGTCAAAACCGGTGTTTGATGAATAAAATCTTTGATTCTATTGTGGGCTTCACGAATTGAATTAATTGTGACAGGCATATATTCCTTTTTTAAACAGGTCTACTCAGTCGTTTTTTAACTGACTTAGAATAATTTCAACTATATCGCGTAGTGTATCAGGCTTAACTTCTCTGAGTGCCTTTTGTGAAATTTTATTAAAATTATGGTCAAAAATAATCAAGTTGCTATGGGCTTCAACAAAGTTGTACGATTCAGAAAAGAGACCATCCCAATCCAAAAGGATAGGATGTTGATTATCTTCTTTAGGCATCATACTTCTTACAAATGATCGCATTAAATATGGCACATTTCCTAAATCCGCCAGTCCAATAAATTCAACCTTATCATACAAATTGAATACCTTCAATGAATCAGCAATCGGTTCGGCCCAGTCATCATTGTATTTACTGCCGTCACGATCACTACCAAACAAAATAGTTATTTTGCCTTCATAATCTGAGCGTTGATGTACCCTGTCAAACTGATCTTCTAGGGTAAAGTTAATCAGGGAATCTGCTTCCTGAGCTAATAATGGAGATAAGAGTAAAAAAAAAATAATTGGAAAATACATATAATAAGTTTATCTGACAGATCTGAATGCTTATTTTCCTGCCAAAAATAAACTCTAAATACTGTATATATCTTTAAATGAATGCAATCTATTTATGACAGGTTCTTTATTGTAATCTATGTAATCAAAGCCTGAACCGCCAACAAATATTTTTAGATTAAAGCGTTCTGCTGTTTGACAAATCGAATCAAATTCTGACTGGGCATTTGTTAGATTTTCCACATACGTGCTGGATATATAGAGTCTCTTAGGAGCATAATCATCAAAAATATGCTCTAAATTTATAAGAGGTGTAAGCTGTCCACTGTAAAGAACTTTATAGCCCCTGAACTCCAAGATATGATCAACCATTTTTAAAACGATGTCATGCAATTCATTCTCAAGATTCATTGCCATAACTACACCAAGCTTTTTCTCAGGAAAATTTATCATTCCCTGCAGTCGTGTAATTGTATCTTTAAGAGTCTGTGAAGCAAAATGTTCTTCAATAACTGAAATCTGCCCTTTTTCCCAGGTTGAACCAATCTGATGCAGGGTCGGTGTAATTAAGTGATCATAAATATCATAAAGTGGAATTTTAGCAAGAACCATTCCTTTGAAAACATCGAGTATTTTATTACGATTGCAATGAATTGCCTGTTTTTGGATATAGTTTACTAAGTTTTTAAAATCTGATTTTAATATCCATTCGCTAATACGGCTGTCTTCTGCCCGGTCCATCGGGATACTATTAATCCTGGTATTAGGTTTTTGTCCATTTTGAATAAACTCAGTAAGATGTGTCATCTCAAATTTGCGATGCCCACCCGCTGTCCTTATACATTTCAATTTACCGGCACTTGACCAGCGTTTAATTGTGGAAACATTTACTCCAAGTATTTTAGCCGCTTCTTCGGTGTTATATAAATTCATTTACATATTCCTTGATTAACACGATCAAATATACTTTGCTGTTTTGATCATTGCAAGCTTTTTGAGCGTTTTAAGCGTTTTTGTATTTTTTTGGATTATACAATAATTATTTAATCTAAAGGTGAATATTTAAATGCATATATTTATTTATCTATTTGATTTTATGTTGTTTATATTGATTTATATAAAAATCATATATGGACATTTTTTTATTTTTGGTATTGACATTTTACAAAACTTCACTATATTCGGAACAAAACAAAACGCTCATATCGCTCATTTTGGAGAAAAAAAATGAAAGATCTTAGAAATCAAAAAGCTGTAGTAATCGGTTCGGGGTTCGGGGGATTAGCTGCTGCTATACGCCTGCAATCCAAAGGCTTCCAGGTAACAGTTCTTGAAAAAAGAGAAAAACCGGGTGGACGCGCCTATCAGCTGAAAAAAAATGGTTATACTTTTGATATGGGGCCATCATTAGTTACTGAGCCGGCAATAATAAACGGTGTTTTTGAAGCTGCCGGGAAAAGGCTGGAAGATTACGTCTCACTTACAAGTCTGGATCCTTTTTACAGAATTTATTTCCACGATAAATCTTTTATCGATTATAACGGTGACAGTGAAAACATGAAAAAGCAGATGAGCCGTTTTAACAAAAAGGATGCGGCAAATTACGATCGTTTCATGGCGGTCGCCAAGCAGTTCTATGATGCTGTTATTCATGAGAAACTGGGCTCTGTGCCTTTTTCAACTATTTCATCAATGATTACATTTATACCAAGAGCACTTAAACTTAATGCTTTAAGTCCTGCTTATTCTTTTGTTAAAAGATTTTTCAAAGATTTCAGGCACCGCTTTATGTTCTCTTTTCATCCTCTTTTCATCGGAGGGAATCCCTTTAAAGCCCCCTCACTTTATTTGATGATTCCCTACCTTGAAAAGACAGGCGGTGTCTTGTATTCTAAAGGCGGCATGTATTCAATCATTGAAGCCTTTGTAAAAGTATTTGAAGAGATTGGTGGTACCTTGGTAACAAACGCTGAAGCGACAAATATTTCAGTTAAGAATGGTAAAACAAACGGCGTCTGGTCAGGAAACCGATTTTATCCGGCGGATATTGTTGTTTCAAATGCAGACTTTAAGCATACCTATGATGATCTTGTTAAATCAGAACACCGCAAAAAATGGACTTCAGGAAAATTAAACAGATTAGATTATTCAATGAGTGCTTTTATCCTATTTATGGGTGTAAAGAAGAAATATGACAATCTTTTACATCATACATTAATTCTTTCTGAACGCTACAAAGAATTGGTTGATGATATTTTTATTAACAAGATCATCCCTGATGATTTTTCCATGTATCTGCATATTCCGTCAAAAACGGATCCGTCAATGGCACCTGAAGGATGTGAAAGTATGTATGTACTGATTCCTGTTGCAAACCTCGATGCCAACGTTAATTGGGATGAACTGAAAGATAGATACGCTAAAAAGGTTTTGGACTACCTGGAAACAGAATTCGGTATGAAAGATCTGCAAGAATCACTTGATGTTCTTGAAGTGATGACACCGGAAGACTTTGCAAAAACTCAGAATGCTTTTAAAGGCAGCGCCTGGGGCGTTGAACCAAAATTACTGCAATCTGCTTATTTCCGGCCGCATAACCAATCGGAAGACATTGAGAATATGTTTCTTGTAGGAGCAAGTACTCATCCTGGAGCCGGTGTTCCTGGTGTTTTACTAACAGCCGAAGCCACAGAGAAGGCAATAATGGATTATGTTAACTCCAAAAAGGAATTTAAACAGGAACACCTGTCAATGGTCTCAAGCTCTTATTAGATTCAAGGTAGGGGTTCATTTCCCTTAAACGTATAAAAAAGTAACATTACAACCTAATAGTCAGGAGTTAATATGAAATTTTGGAAAATACCGGCACTTAAAGCATCGTTCGAGCATGCACGTATGCTGACCGCACATTATTCCAAAAGCTTTTACATATCAGCTAAAATGCTGCCGGCATCAAAACGTTGGGCAACATATGCATTGTACGGGTTTTGCAGATATGCAGACAATCTTATCGATAACCCGCGAAACCGCAGTAAGGATGAAATCCTTCATGAAATTGATTTCCTGGCACATGAAATCCGCTGCGCCTATAACAGTGGTGAATCGGAACACCCTATATTGCAGCCGTTTATTTATGTTGCAAAAAAATATGGCATTCCGATTGAATATCCATTAGACCTGCTTAAAGGCGTAAAAATGGATATAACACAAAAGCGGTATGATACTTTTGATGATTTATATATTTTTGCATACAGGGTTGCAGGTGTGGTTGGCTTAATGATGACCCACGTGCTCGGAACAAAATCTGATGAAGCATTTATATATGCAGAAAAGCTGGGTATTGCCATGCAGCTGACAAACATATTACGCGATATTCAGGAAGATAAAAACATGGGACGAATATATTTACCCCAGGAAGATCTTCAGCGTTTTGGATTGACTGAAAAGGATATCTTAAATGAACAAATGCATCCAAAGATGCGTAAATTGATGCAGTTCCAGATACGCCGGGCTCATAGTTATTATGAACATGCCAACAAAGGCATTCATTTACTGGAGCGGGATGCACAGTTTGCTATCTATTCATCCAGCAAAATTTATCACGGTATATTACGTAAAATTGAAGCACGTAATTATAATCCGTTCCTTGGCCGTGTTTATGTACCGCAGCTAAAGAAAGTAGGTATTCTTCTTCAGGAAATTATTCGTACAAGGTTATTTGTTCCTAATTACATTCCGGCACCGCTTAAACTGGAGTATAATTTAGTAGATGAAAAAAGAGCTTAAAGAAAGGAAAAAATATGCACTATTTCATTAATGGGCTGGCAATGCTGGCAAGTTTCGCTTTAATGGAATTCACTGCATGGTTCGCACATAAATATGTGATGCATACATTTGGCTGGGTATTGCACAAAGACCATCATCTAAAAGACCATGACAGTACTTTTGAATTAAACGATCTCTATTTTTCAATTTTTGCAATTCCTGGTATTCTTCTGATATTTTATGGTTATAACGATGGATTATTTGATGTCAGGTTCTGGATAGGCATGGGTATAACACTTTATGGATTTGCCTATCTCTTTGTACATGACGTCTTTATTCATCAAAGGATTAAAATTTTTACCCGTACTGACAATGTATACTTTGCCGCTATGCGTAAGGCCCATAAGGTTCATCATAAACATCTTGGAAAAGAAGATGGTGAATGTTTTGGTTTTTTGTGGGTTCCGCGGAAATACATTGAAGAAGCACGCAAACGTAAGATGAGCTGAATATGTCTACATATCTGTGGATCAATATTTTAACAATTTCTGTACCTTTAATCGCAACATTCGACCGACGGTTAAAATTTCATCATCGCTGGTATGCGCTTTGGCCTGCCATTACTCTGACAGGTTTGTTCTTTATTTTGTGGGATATTTATTTTACCGGTTTAAATGTCTGGAGTTTTAATCCCGAACATCTGATTGGAGTAACTATTTTCAATCTTCCGCTTGAAGAATGGCTGTTTTTTGTCACTATCCCATATGCCATTGTCTTTACATATGATGCGCTCAGGAAATATGTAAAACTTAATTTAAATCAGACACTGATTAATAATGTGACCATTATTCTGGCTCTTATTTTATTTACGATTGCAATAATGAATCTTGAAAAGATATATACCAGTGTCACTTTTATATTAACTGCAATATTTCTGCTAATGCAGGTTTATATCATGGGAAGTAAATTTCTTGGTCATTTTTACTTGTCATATATTATTATTTTTATGTTCCCGTTTCTCATTGTAAATGGAATTTTGACCGGTTCTTTCGTAAATGAGCCGGTCGTATTATACAATAATGCAGAGAATCTGTCTTTGCGCATATTCACTATACCCATAGAAGATTTCATTTACGGTATGTTGTTATATTTAATGAATGTTTCAATTTATGAAAAAATAATAGAGTTGTGGGATCCGGTTAATAACAGAGTTCAACTTAATCAACAGCAGGCTTATTTAAATTTATGACGAAAAAGATTCTATTCCGGTTTTGTGTTACTTTTATATTTCCTTTTTTTATAATACCACAAATCTCTTATTCCGCTCAAAGCGGGTCAGTTGCCGGTTATATTGTGGACAGTAAAACAAAAGAACCATTGATCGGTGCCAATGTGCTTGTAGAAGGCACTCAAATTGGCGCATCAAGTGATGAGAATGGCTATTATATCATTACAGGTATTCCTTCAGGCACACAGGTACTTAAATTTTTGTATATCGGTTACAATGACCTTATAAAAAGCGAAATTATGGTTATGCCTGCTTCAGTAACGCAGGTTAATGCTCAAATGAAAGCATCCAATTTTGAGTCGGATGAAATTGTTGTCGAAGCCGGTTATTTTGTTGAAGATGAACTCCCCCAACCCAGCACATTAAACCTTACACGTGAAGAAATCCGCCGTTTTCCGGGTGGTTTTGAAGACGTCGTGCGCACTGTATCAACTCTGCCTGGCGTTGCTATTAATTCAGGCGGGGGACGCAATGACCTTTTAGTCCGGGGTGGCGGACCTTCTGAAAACCTGTATATTGTTAATAATATCGAGATCCCGAACATCAACCACTTTGGCACTCAGGGTTCCAGCAGCGGATCTTTAAGCTTTATAAATCTTGATTTCATTAATAACGTTACCTTTTCTACCGGTGGTTTTACTGCCCGCTATGGCGACAAAATGTCATCAGTATTGAACCTGGAATTAAATGAAGGGCGTTCTGACAGACTTGGCGGTAAACTGCTTATCTCAGCAACTCAATTCGGAACAAATCTTGAAGGTCCATTAACGGATAACGGTAATTTTATTTTTTCTGCACGTAAAAGCTATCTCGATTTAATTTTTAAGGCAGCCGGGCTGCCATTTGTACCGGTCTATACAGATTTCAATTTTATCGCAAATTACAGACTGAGCAATCGTGATAAACTTTCCTTTTTGGGATTACTTGCCCTGGATCAGGTTGACCGTGATTTATCCAATGCAAAAAACAAGCGCAGCAATAGCGCCCTCATGGATAATACGCAAACACAGCTGATTAGCGGGATAAATTACAGGCACCTGTTAAAAAGCGGTTTTTTGGATCTGACTTTCTCTGCTGTTGATAATCATTACAAATTCAGTCAGCAGGATACCTTTGATGTAAAATACTTCAAAAATGATTCAAGAGAGCAGGAATACTCAGCAAAATTGACACTTTATCATGCGTTTAATAAAAATTTTGGTGTTTACAGCGGATTAAATTATAAAAGCCTATCGACGACTAATAATATTTTTTTTGCGGATAGCATTTACGATCGCAGTGGTAATCGTGTAAGCTCTTCCGGATTGGGGTTGAATTCTTTTAACAAAGATGCCATTTCAGGATATAAATTAGCTGGATTTGTTGAAGGTGAATGGCAGCCTTTCAGACAATGGCTCATCAATGGTGGTGTGCGTATGAACGTTTATTCACCTTTGAACCAATCTGTCTACTGGTCTCCCCGACTGTCTGTTTCTTATAATCCATTTCCAAAATGGCGTTTCAAAGCCAGCGGCGGGATATATCATCAATCACCTTCTTATATCTGGTTGGTTAACCCGGTTAACCGGGAGCTGAGCGCACTGCAGAACAGGATGATTGTTTTAGGGTCCAGCTATTCACCGCAACCGGACTGGCGAACAGCCATAGAAGTTTTTTACAAAAATTATACAAATCTGCCTGCTGGCACTATTCCAGGAGTAAGCGATTACATTGTGCTTACAAATACGGGTGCAAACTTTGGTGGACGTGAAGATGATTTTCAGTCTTTTGGATTATTTAATTTGAACTCAGACGGAACCGGAATTGCATACGGTGCGGAGTTGAGTTTTCAAAAACGTTTTTCGGACACACCCTATTACGGTCAGGCAAGTTTAACCTATACAAAATCAATTTTAACCGCAAATAACGGTAAGGATTATCCCGGACAATATGATCAACGATTCATTTTCAGTTTTATTGCAGGTTATATTTTAAACCAGAACTGGGAATTCAGCTCTAAATTTCGCTTTTTTACAGGAGCACCATACACCCCCGTCTATGATCCGGATAAAAACCCTGTTAATCCCGGTGAAATCCAGAACCTTCCTTCCGAATACCTTAATGAGCGTTTGGATAACAGTTATGTTCTGGATGTCCGTGTTGACCGTTATTTCCTTTTTGACACTTACTCATTCATTTTGTTTTTGGACATACAGAATGTTCTTAACCTGAAAGTTCCCCAGAAACCACGATATGATTTTGGAGACCAGGAAGTTGTAACCAGTGGTGATATTGGGATTTTACCGTCGATTGGTTTTAGTTTTAATTTTTAAATCACAAAAGCGTTTCAAGAAATAAAGCTGCCCGTCGTTCGGACCAGTAAACATTTTCTTTGTTGAATTGAGTAAAACCAACATGCCCTCCTTGATCCGGGATTTCAAGATGTGCATTAGTATTTGAAGATACTTCTCTAATAGGAAAGCATTGCTCCGTTAAAAAAGGATCATTCCCGGCGTTTACAATCAGAACCGGGATTTTAATATCCGGGATAAAAAAACGGCTGCTGCATTTTTGCCAATAGTCTTCTGCATTTAAAAATCCATGTATTGGAGCCGTATACCGGTCATCAAAATCCTTAAAATTTTTGATTTTATCGTAGTCACTATCATCAATTAAGCCTGGAAATAATTCCATTTTCATTTTTACTTTTTTATGCAGGTAATGCAAAAATCTCTTCATGTAGATCATATTGAAAGGTGTTGCTAATTTTTCGGCACTGCTCTTAAGATCACATGGAACAGAAAAAACAACTGCAGCAGAAATCTTTCCCACAGCTTTGCTGCCCTGTTCTCCAAGATATACAAGACTCAGATTTCCCCCCATACTAAAACCTGCAAGAGCTATCTGATCATACAATCCGGATTTTTGTGCATATTCTATGACTGTCGCCAAATCATCTGTTTTACCACTATGATAAAAACATAACTGACGATTAATCTCACCGCTGCATGAACGAAAATTCCAGGCAAGCGCATCCCAGCCATTTTGGTTCATAAAGCGCGCTAATCCGCTTACATAAGAACGCTGCGAGCTGCCTTCCAGCCCATGTGAAATAATGATAAGCTTCTTACTGTTCACACGCGACCAGTCCAGATCCAGAAAATCGTTATCTGTGGTTTCAATCCTTTCTCTTTGATAGAATGAGCAATCAATTTTGCGAAAGAGTGAAGGATAAATTGTTTGAAGGTGGCTTCCAGGTAAAAAAATGGGCGCTTTATAGGATTTTAATTTCATGTGAAGATTATTAAAAACGTAATATGCCTAATAATTTTTTTCGGAGATCGTTAATATGTGGGTTTCCAATAGTTCCATTTTTCAAGACTTATTTTCACAGAACCAATAAAAACATCAAGATAAGAAACCACTGGTAAACGGTAAGCATCATCACTGAACCATGCTTCAAAAGGTCCGGTAACACCTGCTATTCCTGTAACTTTAAGTGTCCCGCTAAAGTAACTTGTTTTTACTTCTTTGTCGAGCGCATCAATCTTAGATGTCTGTTTCGAATTCTTAAAATTGAAAATCACATCCCCTGATTTATCCTCAATAAACGTGGAAACTGTATCATCTTTTACATACAAGGAATTCATTCTGGCATAAAAAATAAGGCTGATTCCATCATAAATATTGGGCTTTAAAGGAAGTGTTTTATTGATTTTATTTTCAGGATTTTCTTTATCCAGCATAGAAAGATTTATTATATGATTATCATAATCAAAGTCATAACGCGCGTTATAAACTTTGCCATCCACTTTTTCATCAGATAAAAACCTTACAACCTGCAGGCTATCAGTTATATAACTGTCATACACGCTTTGATTGTCAAGCCAGAACAAAAGCGGGTTCGACTCAATAATAAGACGAATATGATAAGTTGATTTGTTGTTTATATTTTCTCTGCCCAGGTTTTTCAGATGAATCTTTCCAAGCCGCACAACCGTCCAGTCAACTCCGTAACTCAGTTCTTCATTTTCCTGCCATTTAAACTCTTGAGAATGCAAAGGAAGGGTAACAAATGTGACCAAAAGCAGAACCATCATTAAAATAAAAGTACGCATTAAAATCTTTCTATTTTGTAGTAGTGCCTTAATATACGAGAAAGAATGATATAGTTCCGGGGAATTTGTCTTTTCTATGAAATTGGTTTTTGATGAACAGCTAAATAAGTAAAGCAAAGCTGTCCTTTTACAAAATAAAGAATGGCTTATTCTGCCGGCAAAAATAAGCTGAACGTACTGCCTTGTCCCGGATTACTTGCCACTTCCACATGACCATTATGCACAAGAGCGATATGTTTAACAATTGCCAAACCAAGACCTGTACCGCCCATGTCGCGGCTGCGGGCTTTATCAACACGATAAAAACGTTCAAATATTCTTGCAAGATGCTCCTGCCCGATACCATTTCCACTATCTATAACTTTAATCAGGACTTTTTTATTTTCAGGTTTACAGGTTATTCGAATTTCGCGCTCTTCCGGACTGTATTTAACGGCATTGTCTATCAGATTTATCAGTGCTTCTTCGATCAATTGGGCACTCATTTTTACGGTCAGTTGCTCATCGCATTCAACATGAATGGGAATCTTCTTTTTGTCAGCATTAAATGAACAAATCTGGACAGCTGCATCGATTACATTTTTGACATTTTCTTCAGAAAACTCAATATCATTTGTTTCTTCCCTGTCAAGACGGGAAAGTGTCAGGATATCTTCAAGAATGCTCCCCAGGCGATTTGACTGACGGTAGATTATATCAATAAACCGACGCGCGGTTTCATGATCTTCAATACCGCCTTCATGCAAAGCTTCAGCAAATCCCTTAATGGAAGTTAATGGCGTTCGTAATTCGTGAGATACATTAGCAACAAACTCCCGACGGTTTGCTTCCAGAATACGCAGACGGGTTAAATCATTTATTACCAGAGACGCACCAATGGTTTCAGAGCTCTCATCTGCAAGTACCCGGGCATTTATTTTTAAACACAGTTCTGTATGATTTACAAGATTTATTTCTTCTTCCCGTGGTTTTCCGG
Source organism: Calditrichia bacterium (assembly GCA_020635035.1). Taxonomy (GTDB): domain Bacteria; phylum Calditrichota; class Calditrichia; order Calditrichales; family J004; genus JACKAO01. Next base: position 105,909 of record JACKAO010000001.1, on the reverse strand, counting down.
TCCGCAATACATCGAGTACAAGGTTATCAATTTCAGTATTTTTGAAAACATCACGGATATAGCGCCCTTTCAACTCCTGGGCCTTTATACCAAATAAGTTATAAGCCGCCGAGTTGGCTGTAATAATTTTCATGTTTTTATCAACAGCTATAACCCCTTCTGCCATGCTTTCAAAAACAGCTTTCTGTTGATTTCTTTGGCGAACTATTGTCTGAATTTTATCATCAAGCTGAATTGCCATTTTATTCAGGGCTTCCGAGAGATGCGCCATTTCTTCTGTTGATGGTTCAGAAAGTCGTTTAGTTAGATTGCCAGCAGCAAATTCGCGCACACCACCTATAATTCTTTCCAGCGGGGTACTGATACGCCTGGAGATAATAAACCCTGCTAAAATAGCAATAAAAGATACAAACAATCCCCCTCTGAAAATGCGGAACTGCATTGCACTGATTACCTGCTCGATGGTACTGAGTGTCTTGGATGTACGGATGATCAACCCGGCCTTGTCAAAATCCTCGACAAATAATGCAAAATACATCATGTCACGTTCAACTGTATGGCTATAACGGACTGATTGACCTGTTTTGTGTTTAAGCGCTTGAAGCACTTCTGGTCGCGTGGAATGGTTATCCATTGCTTTTGGTTCATGTTCAGAATCAGCAATTACCAATCCGTCGGGCCGGATAAGAGTAATACGGATTGAAACATATTTTCCAACCTGGGCAATCGTTTTCCGGATAGATGCACCACTCATATCAAGCGAATCGGATAACAACATTTCTTTTATCAGATAAGCATCATCATTCAGACCTTCAGCTGTTTTTTGGAGATAAAGTTCGCGGCCTGTTTCTGTGGCATACCAGGTAACAATAAATAGACTAAATACTGAAATAGCGAAAGAAGTAAAAAATATTTGAGAACCGAGTTTGAATTTTCTCATTCACCGTCCCGGTAACGGTAACCTACTCCGCGCACCGTTTCAATATATTTTCCCTGCCTGCCAAGTTTCTTTCTCAGTCCAACAATCTGAACATCAATTGCACGTTCTGTTACCGGGTAATCGCTTCCCCTTAATGCATCAACAATTTGATAGCGCGAATAGACCCAGCCGGGTTTTTGTGCAAGCAGTTGTAAAAGGCGAAATTCCGAATATGTTAAATCAATCGGTTTACCATTGATCGTCACTTCATGCCTGCCCGGATGAATCACAATATCGTTAATATTTATTATGTCATCTTCATTGGTTGGCGTTTTGCTATTTCTGCGCAGCATTGCCTTTACACGCGCTGTTAATACACGGGAACTGAACGGTTTAACAATATAGTCATCTGCGCCTATTTCCAATCCGCTTACCACATCGGCTTCTTCACCTTTTGCGGTAAGCATTATAACAGGAACATCCTTAAGATTGTCATCATTTTTAATAATCTTGCAGACATCAAATCCATCGACACCGGGTAGCATAAGATCAAGCAAAACAAGATCCGGACGATCCTGCTTTACTGCTTTTAAAATGCTTTCACCGCTGTCAAAACATGAAACACGGTAATTTTCTTTATATAGGATGAATTCGACCAGTTCAAGAATATCCTGCTCATCATCCACTACAAAAATCTTTTCTTTAGCCATACAGGCTCCTGTAAGTAAAATTATATTTATAATATTATGTGGACAATGTTACAAACCTGTTAAATCCTGCTTAAGATTTGATTATGTTTATTAAGTTGGCTGGTTAAAGAAGGTTTTAAAACGATGCAAAAAAGATAAACTGTGCAGTAAAAGTTAATAATTACTTTTTGAATTTTTTTATATAATTGGAAAAAAATTGCAGAGAAGGTTTGGCTTTCCTGGCAAATTTTTGAGCATAATCCACTTCAATTAAACCAAAACGGGCATTTGTGCCTTCTATCCATTCATAATTATCGAGCAGACTCCAGTAAAAGTAACCCTTTAGATTTAAACCGTTGTTTATAACTTTTTGAATTTGCTCCAGATGCAGCTCGAGATACTTTTCCCGTTTATTATCATTATCCGTCGCAATTCCGTTTTCCGTTATATAAATTTCCTTACCGCTGGCAGCTGCTTTTTTTAAAGCATATGTAAGCCCCGGCGGGTAAATTTCCCAGCCCATATCAGACAAACCAAAACCGGATTTGTTTTCAAAAAACATTTCAAACGGTAAATGTTTATCCAGTTTACAGCGTATAAACATGCGGTAATAATAATTAATCCCCCAAAAATCAATACTCTCCATAAGATCAATTTTCCGATTAAATGTCAGAAAAAAAGGAAGGTTTATTTCGAGCTTATTCCTTACAAAAGCCTTAAAAAGCATATCATTAAAGAAATGCTCAACAAAGGATTTAAGTAAGACAGAAACAGGATTCATTCTGTTTTTTGCCTGGAAAAAAATAATATTTTTAGCTATTCCGACTCGCGCTTTCGGATTATATTTTTTGACTATTGAATATGAAGATTTATGAGCAAGCAGTAGATTATATACAACCTGCATCATCAGGTTAAGATCTTTTTTGCCCGGCGGAAATACACCATCACCATATGCCGCTAACGCCCAGACCAGCGGCTCATTTAAGGTTATATAAAAATCCACATATTTCCCGAGCTTTTGCATTACGGCATCCACAAAAAATGTGAATTGTACCAGCGCTTCATTTGTATGCCATGGAGAAATTTCATGAAACCACGACGGGTGTGTGAAATGATGAAATGTTAGCATTGGAGTGATGTTTTTTTTGAGTAAATAATCAACCATCTGCTTATACTGATCCAGGGCTTTTTCATCAATTTTACCCGGTTCTGGAACAATTCGCGCCCACTCTACAGAAAACCTGTAAGCATTCAATCCATATTCTGCAAGTAAGTCAAAATCTTCTCGCCAGTGATGCCAATGATCAGCTGCATTTCCATACACCGGATCTTTTCCATTTTTTCTGAAATGGCCCTTTTTCTCCCATTCCAGCATATCGTTGCTGACATGTCCTTCTGACTGGAAAGCTGAAGTCGCAGCTCCCCATAAAAAATTATTCGGGTATTCTGACATTAATCCGGTAAGTCTGTTCTATTGTTAAGGCAGGAAATATAAATGCAAACTTCTTTATAAAACATAAAAATGATAGTTATATTTACTTAAAAAATAGGCTCATTATAAATGTTTATAAAACAGTTTATGAGCCAGGTAATCTGCAGAATGAAGTACCAAAGATGTTAATAACAAAAAGACCAATGCAATATTTCGCATTATTGTAAAACGGCTGTTTAAAGCTGCAATACCAAATGCATTTAATATGGAGTTATTAAGAATTAAACCTTTCATACTGCCCCCCAATATTTTGTTAATATGGTTTGTTGACCTATATAAAAAAGATTGCCGCGCCAATTTATTTTTCTGCTAAAAAAAGGGATATACCAGAATGTTCCTGTAAGTAAATCTTTTAATGGTGTTAAAAGGTAATAATAGGGTTTGGTTTTTGCGCCAAGCTGGATATTAATTATCATGTCATTAAGAATCTTGAAAAACATTATAAAAAAAGATGTAATAAATGCATAAGGTTCCTGGCTTACAAGAGCAAAGACTACTGATACCGCAACCGGATTGGCGAGTGTTTCCATTAAATAATCTTTTATACTTATATTTTTACGCATTTTAGCCCAGCGGCTGTGACGATTTAAAAATTGTCCAAGCGTCCATTCTTGATTTATTGTATCAATGTATGCATCGCAGAATATTGTTCTGTACCCCATCTTTTCAACTGTTTTGGCAATCATATAATCTTCTGCCAGGTAGTTGCTGAAGATTGCAAAACCACCCATTTTTAACATTATTTCTTTTGAGAGAAGCATTGATTTGCCAATAGTAATATTTCGACGGAACAGTTTATTAACTGTAAATACATTTGGCGTTACATAAGAGTTTATGTGCAGATTCTCCATCGCAGCAATCCAGTTTTGTGCGCCACTTGCTCTTAAAACAGAGATAACAAGCCCCGTTTCCGGTTCATTCATTTCTGAAATGATTCTGGAAAGGTAATCTGGCTTGACTCTTGTGTTGCTGTCACTTATCAGTATATAATCTTTAGTTACATGAGAAAATATATTTTGAAGATTATTAATTTTCGGATTTAGACCTTCCTGGGTCCTGTCGGCAATCATCTTTACATTTACGTCAGGGTATTCATTTATCAGCTTGTTTACAATATTAATAACCGGATCCTGTAAATCAATTACTCCGAAAAGTATTTCGAAATCAGGATATTCCAATTCAAAAAAAGACCTGAGATTTTTTTCGATATCATCATCAACTCCTTTTAGTGGTTTTAAGATTGAAATTCCTTTTGCGGAAGGAACTGTTTTAATAGCAGAACGATTAATACCTTTTATTCTCTTTATTGATATATATGTCATGAGAATTGTATATGTAACACTTAATAAGAGTGCTAAAGAAAATATAAAATCAACTATTAATTCAAATTGCATCTTTATATCCTTAATTACTATATCTTAACCAGCAGTAACTTTTTCCATTCAGTGTTTTATCTGTCACCAGTTTGGCATTAAAGTCAGGATAGTCCAGCATCAGGCTTTTTACTTTACTTATTAATGGATCCTGAAAATCTTTAACCGGAAAAACAATTTCATACTCAGGATGTTTCTGCTGAAAGAAAGACCGGATGTTTTCTTCAATCTGGCCGTCAATGCGTTCAATTATCATAGAATCCTTTGTGTTATTTACAACTTCATTATTTACAAATCTGCGTCTGCTTCTTTTTATTATCTGTATAAACCAGTTTACAATATAACCGGAGCTTAATATCAGGGTACTGGCCAAGAAAGTTTCCAATGTCAGTGAAGGTGTCATAATTTCTCCTATTATTTTAGGAACATTATAACACGGGAAAATTCGGGAAATATTATTTTAATATTAGAATTAGGTTATAACGATAATCCGCTTAGATATAAAAAAGCGCCACCCGGGATGGATGGCGCCTATCCAACGAACCATTAGGGGAGTGGTTATGAGGTTTTTATTTTATCAGAAGCATACGTTTTGTTTGAACATAATCACCGGCGCTGATTTTATATACATACATGCCGCTTGCAACCTTTGTAGCATCCCAGGTAACTCTGTAAGAACCAGCCTGCATGGTATCTTTTAACAATGTTGCTATTTTTTGTCCTAACATATTATAAACAGCTAATTCAACAGGACCGTATGCAGGAAGACTGAATTCAATGTTTGTAACAGGGTTGAATGGATTCGGGTAATTCTGACTCAATTTATAAGATACCGGAATACTTTCAGATAAGGTATTCTTTTCAACAATTGCTGTTACTGAGTATCCCAGCTGATCAAGTGCTGTCCATCCCTGCAGCCAGTTACTGCCGCCAAAAGCACCAACATACGATGTTTTTACAAAGTAATCATCTGCAACATCAAGCGCTCCATTTAATGCCGGGCTGCCAGCCTGCGGACGCGGATCAAGTCCATTATCGGTTGTACGGCTGATGCCACGCAGCATAGGATCGGTTACACGGTTATCATTGGCTGCCAGATGCGCCTGTACGAAATCCTGTGGTGCAAACTCTGCCAAAGTGTTGCCGGCTCCAAAGCCATACCAGATGTTGCCTTTTAATGCCAGGTCGCCTGCTTCAAGACGCTTACGGCTGTCTTCCACTTTTTCACCTGTATTATCGATATCTTCTACCGTGATACCCAGACTGGTCGATGCATCATCATAATCGGTGAAAATACTGTTCCAGTAGTAACCACCGGTATTGTCGCGGAAGATTAACATCTGCTCACCGTCACCTTCAGGTGTCGCTCCGATTCCGGCTCCGATATAGGTAACATTGGCAAGTATCGGTTTAGCATAAGGTGTACCCTGCTCATTACCGCCGGCTCCATCCATTTCAGCGACACGGCCACCGGCATCCGGCGACTGGATGGCAAACCAGAACTGGTGTTTGCCGTTAAAGCCCTGATCCCAGTCAAAAGCATCATCAGCACAGAAGGCAGAGACAAGATAGCGGGTATTTACTGTTCCGCCGAAAAATTCAAATCCGTCATCGTTGCTTGCGTATGATTCTACATATTCCAGAACGGTTCCTGCACCCACAGCACCAACGGTCAAACCCTGAATTTCATTTCCGGTCGAGCTGCCGATATTGATACCGCTGTGGCGGATAGAAACGTAGCGGAATACACCGCTGCTGTGGTTGGGATCATCACCACCGTAAAGAGCGCGATGTTCGTCGATTTCATTTACACCTTCAACAGCTTCGTCGCCACCATTGTTGGTTGGTGCTTTTCCAAGAAGTACAACACCGCCCCATTCGCCGCGGTCTGTGTAATCCAGGCTGCCCTGAAGATCATCATTGATTGATGTAAAGATAATCGGACGATCGGCGGTTCCTTCTGCAAATATTTTTGCATTACGGGTAACAACAAGACCGGATGCATCCGTATCCTGGCCGTCTTCTGCTTTAATTATTGTTCCGGCTTCGATGGTTAAGGTGGCTAAACTGTCAACAAATACCATCCCGCTCAGAACATACATCGTGTCCGCTGAAAAGGTTACATGAGAACCAACAGGGATACTTGCATCAGTGATCACCCTGGTTGGTTTTTGCGCTAAAAGAAGCGCCGGTAAAAAGAAAAGAATAAGGTATTGCTTAAAACGCATGAGTTTCCTCCTATAATTTGTAACTCAATGAAAGTGAATATGATATTCCACGTTTATAACTTTGGTAGATAAATTCTTTATTAACAAGATCGTTCTTTAACTTATATGAAAATTCCTGAGCGGGGTTAAGCAGGTTCTTTGCAGCAAATGAGAGTGAAACATTTTCTGTAAGTCCTTTGCTTGCTTTAAAATCCAATGTACTAAATCCCCTTTCAAAAACATCCGGTGTACCATCTCTTCCTGTAATCGCTAACCTGTCACCAAAAACGTTGTAGAAAAATCCGACAGAAGTATTAGAATTATAATGGTCGTATGTTAGATTTAAGTTAAATATATATGGGGATTGTCCAGGGAAGGAACGGGTTTTTGACGCAGATGAATCACCCGCCTGCACTTTTAAAAGTAAATCATTTTCAGGGATATCTACTTCGGCATTTACCAGTGACAGATTGGTTCCTATTTTAAAATCAGATAAGCTTTCAGTAATAAATGACAGGGATTTACGGGCTTCGAACTCCAAACCGTATACACGACCCTGATCTACATTTTCAACACTGATTTTATAATCATCACCACTGCCGCGAATGAATTTCCGTTCGATCGGATTTTTAAAGTCTTTATAGAAACCACTGATTGCGATGATTTCACCGGGATTCAGGAACCATTCCCAGCGCACATCATAATTTGTAATAAGTGTTCTTTTAAGATTGGCATTTCCTTTAAAGATAAAATCACCGACAAATTCAAAATTTTCATAAGGTGCCAATTCACGGAAGGTTGGCCGTGCCACTGTCTGTGAATATGCCGCACGCAGATTCATATTTTCCTGCAGACTGTAAACAAGATTAGCGGATGGAAGTACATCGGTATTATCAAGATGTCCCTTTTCATCCAGCGAATTCTTTGTCTGACTGTTCATTTTTGTATCTTCAACCCGGGCACCACCAATAAAGCGCAAGCGTTCGACCAGCGGTAAATCAACCATGGCATAGTAAGCAACAGTCTGCATATCACCATTAAAATAGTAGCTGGAGTCGATGGCTTCATCCACAATAAAACTTCCGCCTGATATATCCCCAAACCAGCGATCCACACGGCTGTTGGTGGAATCATAAATGCCGACTGCATTAAAAAGAGATTTCGTATCGAGGTAAGACCCTGTGTTATAATCATTTAAAGACCATGTACCTTGTTTTACATAATCAAAACGTCGCTGATTATAACTGCGGTTAACATCGGTTGAAGCAAAACCTATTTTGAATTTTGATTGTAAACCGGTCCATTGTTTGAACGAGATTCCGAGATTAACCTGGGTCGAGAAGTTATCTTCTTCAAGATCACGGTAGTATCGCGAAATTGGCAAACCGTTTGCCCCGTCAAACTGATAGATTATAGAAGAATCCGGCTGCGGAATTGAAACATTAAAGAAGTAGCGCTGATCCGGTTCAAGCTGTTTATTTGTGGAATTGGCTAATTTCCAATCCAGAACTGCTCCATTCAGAAAACCCAACTGATGTTCCCCATCCAATTGAAAAGTATTTAGACTGCGTTCTACCCAGGAAACAGTGCTTGTCTCAAAGTTTTTAGTTGAACCCGGAGCGGTACGGTCCGTGGCGCGATAGCCAATCAGACTGCGCCCTGTTGCTTCGGCACTTTGTGTATGCATGTAAGAAAATTTAAACTGACCAAGTGCAGCATTCTTGTATGCTAAATTGGCAATTGAACCCCAGTTAATTTCGCGGGAGCCTTTTGTATCTTTACCTGTAAATTCCGGTACAAGCGCTTCAGCATCGTTAAATCCGCCAACAAGTTTATAACGGCCTGTTGTACCGTTATCAATAAATGAATAATTCTGCCCCCAGGTAAGACTGCCGAAATAACCAATACTCTGTTGATTATCTTTATCAAGAAAGATGGAATTTCCAAGCGAGATTCCGAATGAACTGTTAAGGGGAGCATTGGCACTAACCGGAAGCATGGCATTATTAAATGACTTTGCAATCTTATCCACCTGAAGTGCCTCTTCCACAGACATACCGCGGCTAACCGATACATCGCCTGATGTATTTTTTAGTGATCCCGGTATATCACGGGTTCCGTCGTCAAAGCCAAGCCAGTCTGAACCGCCAGTGTTGGAAAGAATAAAATTATCATTTCCGGTTGTTATGCTGTTATAACCCACGGAACTGTTTACCTGGAAAGTTAGTTGTTCCGGATAGCTTTTCAAGGAAACGTCCACCAGACCACCGGTAAACGTACCGGGTTTATCCGGAGTAAAAGTTTTAATGGTGTTAATATTGTCCAGCATGTTCGATGGAATCAGGTCCAGCTGGAAAGATTTTTTATCCGGATCAGCACTGGGTAGCTCGGCACCGTTCAAGGTCGTTGCGGAATATCGTTCACCCAAACCGCGTATGTAAACATATTTGCCACCTACAACCGATGCTCCTGTTACTTTTTTCATCGCTGCTGCTGCATCGCCGCTGCCGGACTTTGATATTTCTTCGGCGCTGATAGCATCACTGACAGCTACTGCTTTCTGACGCATACGCAAAAGACTGCCTTCAGAATCTTTAATAACCTTTGCTTCAACCTTTACCACATCGGTCTCCAGTAATTCCGATTGCAGGCTGATATCAAGTTTGGTTAATTCGCCAGATTTAACTTCGGTATTCTGTATGCGCATCTCGGCATACCCTACCATCATTACAACCAGTTCGTATGTCCCGGCAGGAACGCCTAAAATCACATAGTTGCCATCCATATCTGAAGCTGCCCCCAAAGGCTGACCTTCAAGATAGACATTGGCACCAATAAGCGGCTCACCATTCTGGGCATCCACTACCGTTCCGGTGATTTTTCCGGTATCCTGCGCGAAAAGCGCAAATGCAGAAAAGAAAAATAAAAAAATAGAGATAGAAATAATTCGTCTCACAATAAACTCCCGTTTTGTGTTTTAATGTTCGTTGGAGTTTAAAGATAAGGCGGCTTTTGTTAGAGTAATGTTAGATAAAGACTAGTTGTTTACGAGGGCTTTTTAAGAAATATAAAATTTAAACTTACAGTTTATCAAAGATGTCAATCAGCTGGCTTAGCTTATCACGTTCATGAAAAAAGACGCTTATCTGGCAGCTGATTATAGCTTCTAAAGGAATTTCATCGATTGCAAACATTTCAGAGAAATTATCCCGGAAATGGCAATTTCCACCCCGAATATATACATAGGTATCAATACTGCTGCATTCACGTTTATAACGAGTGCTATATTTCCCTTGCGGATCTATCAGATCTGCAGCTTTGTTAATGCTTATGTGATTTGGTAAACTCCGCATTATTTCTGCTGCCCGATCGAACAATGCGATTAGTCGTTTCTTTCCTGAAACAATTTGTTGTAAATATTTTCCAAGGATATACTTTTCTGTATGATACATACCCTTCTGAAGATTTTCCATAGTATTGCTGCGCCAAGGTCCGTCAGACCAGATAAATCCATTTTCGAAGCCTAAGCCGAAATCGTCAAGCTGAGATAAATTTGTACGTAGATTATTAAAACGGCTACCGGACATCATAACATGACATAGCAAAGGAAACGTATTCAGGGAAAATAATAAAGCACTTGCATAGTAATAATGACCGCTAACCTGCAAAAAATTATGGGACCAGAACAATCCGTTTTGTTGCCTGACAAATTCAATATATCTGTCATTATTTTTTAGTAAAAGATTTTCTCTATATCCCGGGTTGAGATCTTTGAGAAACTCAAGACATTTTGTCCGCCATTCAGCCGGACTTCTGACGTCTTTATTCATTTTCGTTTACTGATGTTTTACAACTTTAACCAGATACCGGCTTTTCTTAAAACTCCCGCCAGCCAGGTAACAAAAAATGCAAAAACTACAGATCGCCAAAAACCGATTGCAAAACTACCACCCAAAGCATAGTAAAAATTATAGCCGCCAAAAAGATATGCAACTAACTCTAGCAAATACATCAGAATGGGTGCCAGGATATAAGCAAATAAAGCATTTGTGCCTGCAGGCTCAACAATTTTTGCCCAATCTTTCCATTTTTTCACATCAATCAGCCAATAAATAATTACCCATATCCAGATGGTATATGCTGAGCTTAGTAAACACCAGGATGGGGTTGCCAGGATTTTATTATATGTAAAGACACGATGGACATCATGCAGAGAATGCAGCATTACAGCAAGTATGGCCAGTAATATTCCGTACAAAGCTGCCCAACGAATTCGATCAGAATGCGATTTTGGGGAACGCAGCATCATTCCTGCTAAAATACCGGAAACGACAATGGCTGAATGAGATCCAAGGGCTCCACCGATACTAACCCATGAATTGACCCAGGTCAGATTTTCAAAGAATCCGACCGCGTCTGCGAAAAAGACACAATACAGCAAGGCAACAATTCCCGCCAAGCCTGTAATGTTATTTCGTAACCAGATATAAAACATGGCTGCAATCAAATATGCCCAGCCGATCAGTCCTAAAATACCCCACCATTGTGTACGCAACTGGATAATCCCCGTCGCGTCATTACCCCGGTATAAAAACAGGAATACCACTAAAAACAAAAGCCCAGCATAGCGCAATCTTGAAATCATGTTTTTATGCACTCCATGCGGTTTATTCCAAACAAGCAGAACTCCGGCATAGCCAATTAAAAGCAGCAGTTGCTGATTTATAAGTCCGTCAGCGGAAACAGTCTCACCGTTTACCATGATTACACCGATAATCAACAATCCAGCGGTTCGGATAAGAATATGTTTCCATACTTCCCACAAGCTGCCTCCTTGCTCCAGTCTTTTGCCGATGGCGAAAGGCATAGACATACCCACAATAAACAGGAACGCCGGAAAAACAACATCGACAAAGGTCATTCCGTCTGCCTGTGCAGAGACATGCCGCATCCAGGCAGGTGTTCCACTGACTCCGGCAAGATCATTAACAAAAATCATAACAAGAATAGTTATACCGCGAAGTACATCAATTGACTCAATTCGCTTAACTGAATCTGATTCCATAGGTCATATCCTTATATAAGGAATTATCAATAAATGAAACGTATAAACATCATGTTCAATTTAATAATAGGACACTTGATAAAAGAAAGAATGAAATTTCAAAACTCAAAATCGTAGCTTTGAATAAAATTGAAGTTTAAGATATAAAATTATAAAAATATAGTTTAAAATAATCCGGACAAATTTCAGACTTTAAGTTTTCCGCGAAATCCCCTGGCAGCGTAGTAAGATTCAGCACCATTATGGTAGGTAAAGACAGTATCATAGCGGCGGTCACAGAAAATAGCTCCGCCCAGTTTTCTTATTTTTTCAGGTGTTGCCACCCAGCTTGAAGTTTTTAAATCAAAATTTCCAAGCGTTTGTAAAAACCTGTAATCTTCTTCTGTAAGGATTTCAATTCCCATTGCGGCTGCGGCATCCAGAGCGTTGTTTTTTGGTTTGTGTTCTTTCCTGGATTCCAGCGCATCACGGTCGTAGCAAAGGCTCCGGCGCCCTTTTGGACTTTCCGCAGAACAATCAAAAAAGATGTATGTATCTGTATGTTTATCAAAAGTAACCACATCCGGTTCCCCACCGCTTTCTTCCATTTCGTTGAGCGACCAGAGTTTTTCCGGACTGACTTGCAGTTTTTCATGCACCTTTTGCCAGGCAATTTCCTTATGCCGGTTAAGGCTTTTTTCAAAACGTGTTTTTAAAGTACTTAAAATTTGTTTTGTTTCATCAGCTGTAAGCTGTTTTTTATTATTCATGTTTATAACTCTATTCGTTTTTTAGATTATTTAACTGGTTTCAGTACAAGTCTGCCATAAGCAATAAACAAGCTGAATGCTGCAACAACCAGCCAATAAAGCATCGGACTATTATCTGTAATCCCGGAAAACAGATGCATCACGCAAAACAGCAGCATCTCAGCAGCTATAAAAAGTGCCGCATAAGCTGCCCATTTAGCTTTATTTTTTAAAAATAGTGGTAGTATTAATCCCACAACACACAAAAATTCCAAAACAGCAAGTGTCAGCCATAATGCATGCGGGAACGCAGCTAAAGACGGCACTGCCTGTTCAGAATTTGAAAATTTCCAGAAAACACCGGTTAGGGTATGGAATGCAAGAAGGACCTGCAAAATCCATAAAAGTATATTCATAAAGATCTCCTGTAAGACTCGTTGCATTGTCGCATAACGGATTTCATGTATCAAAAATTTCTGACATGTCAAAAAGGTTTTTAACAGCGGGGATTATTTAACTTGCTGAATTTATATATCAGGGAAATTTTGGTCACTGCATGACGAAAAGAATGAAGCAACGCTGCAACCTTTACATATTTAACTTCCTGATTATCTTTTCTATCCGCTTGCGCTGTGATTCTTTTTCCAGATCAACAAGCCGTAAAAGAAGTACATCTTTAAACACAGCTTTATTTTTGTTGTCAACAACAGGCAACGATCTCTCTGCATACATGGGAAACTGGTTTGGCAGACTTCTTTCCAATTGCTTAATCAGAAGAGAAAAAGCATCATTCTTATATGCTTCAAAGACGCATAGTTTAACAAGTATATTAAAAGCATTGTCTTTGGTAATTACAGTGCCCCGGTCAGCTGCTTCTAATATGGTGGAAAGTGCGGCAAATATTTCCTGCGGTTTTTCCAGCGTAATTGTATTCAGGGCGGTCATAGCTCCCCATTGCAGCCTGTTATTTTTTGTTGAAAGTAAGTCAATAAAGTTCTGGTAATATTCAGCGATTAATCCCGGTTTCTGTTCTCCTATTTCATAAAGGACTTTTATACAATCATTCTGAATGCTTTTTTTATTGTCAAGATTATCCATAAGCTCTTTAACAGCATCTTTATCATTGCTCAAAATGATTTCTAAGGCAAGTTGCTGATTAGGAATTTCATCACGCCGGTCTAAAGAAGATGCTAATTTGTTAATGACTGACATGTTTATCCTTTTGTTTTGCAATTATTGATTTTTAATTTTTGCCAGAATCTCATTTTCAATTCGCTTAAGTATATTTTCCTTTGACGGGAAATTATACAATATATAGGCTAAAAGGATAAGTGATGGTGTGGCAAGATACCACAAATCCCCGGAAATTTGCATCGGAGAGTTGCTTACCTCGACAAATAATACAACACTTGCGAAAAGGGCTATACCTTCCAGCATAGCAAAACGAATAATCATTAGGGTCCTGTCGATTCCTATCAGTAAATCAGCTTTTACTGAATTTGGTAGTTCTTCAGGTAAAATATTAAGTCTGCTTTTTAAAGCTGATGCAGATAAAAATATCTTCGGAAATACCAGGAAAACGCCATACATAACAAATGATAAAGCTATTGCTGCATATATCAAAATCTGCGTTGTCTCAGAAATGGATGATTCTCCAATCAATGGCTGCTTATTAGAATTGATTATATATATAAGCAGAAAAAACACACCCGGACCGGCAAACATGGCGATTGAGATTATCTGTAAAATAAGTACCTGATTATTAGTAATTGCTTGTTGCAGATCATATCGTGTAAGACTATTGAATTTGCCCATTTCCATATCCTGTATTTTGAATACATAATGATTAATTGCTTTTAATCAAGAGAAAACCTGGTTGAATGAATTTAATTCAAAAAGTACAAGGATAAAACAGATGACTTATTAATCGGATGATACATATATTGGTTAAAAAAAGATTTGTGTATTATTTATAGAATGGTTGTCTTTAGAAAATATTTATTTTGTGTTTTCAATCCCATAAAGGTATATAGCCAACCTGTTTAACAATGCGCTGTCCTGCCGGTCCGATGACCCAGTCAATAAACCTGCGCACCTGCTGATCAGGTACATCAATCGTGTAAAAATAAAGATAACGGGCGAGTGGATAGGTATCATTACGAACATTCTGCGGAGTCGGAAAAACCCCGTTAACGGGAGCCCTGAAAACAGAATCACCATATGCGAAACCACCATAACCGATGGCATTTTTGTCCCGGGTAATGAGTTGAGTTACAGCCCTGGTTGTTGGCATTTCGCGGCTGTATGAAGCATAATCTTTTCCTTTGAGAACATGCTGTTTAAAGTAAAGAAAAGTCCCTGATGTGACGGGTCTTATCACCGGTACTATTTTACCCGGAAAATCAGTAAAAACAAGCCAATCATCTATTTGTCCGGAAAAAATTAGATCCAGGTCACCCATGGTAAGTGTTTTAATTTGATTAGCAGGATTTAAATAAATACTCAGTGCATCGCCGGCAACAAGATATGAAAGCCCAATGCTTTTATACTTTTTTGCCATCTGCTGGGCTTCCTGTGGATTGATAAGTCGCGACGCCATTGCAATATCTGTTTCACCCTGAATCAGTGCGGTGAATCCGGTTGCAGTCCCGCCGTCTTCAATTTGCAGAGATACTTCCGGATTAATGGTCATATAAGCATCTGCCAGCTGTTGTGCTAAAATCAGCATCGTATCCGATCCCTTTAAGCGGATGATTGTTTTGTTGCTTGCTATGTGCTGTGTACAGGAAACAACAGTCAGCGAAAACAGCATCCAGAACAATACAATCCGGATCATCGTTTTTCAGCCTTATTCTGAAAAAACTTATAACGAAAAGGAGCATTCTCATTCCATTGCGGAGTCTCGCTGATATTCAGCAGACGGTTGCAATAAGCGTACAGCAGATCCGTATAGCGGCGTATTGCATTATAATCTAAGGGCTGTTTAAGATCATCAAAAGGTGTATGATAGATGTTCTCAAACCACTTCCGGTTTTTTTCCAGCGCCTGACTCCTGCTCAACGTTTCATATAAAAAACCTTCAAGCAGCAGGATGGATGGGATTCCGCTCTGGGCAAAACTAACCTGATCAGAACGGTTAAAAGATTCATCAGCAACCATATTTGAAGGAATCTGCTCAACTTTTAAACCATTTTCAGCGGCCAATTCTTCTAATATCCGGCCCAGACCGGAATAATTACCACCTAATGGTATAATACTTAAAAACTTTCCCATTGCTGAAAGTCCGTCAACATTAACCATTCCAATCGTTTTATAAAGTGGAGCATAAGGATGATCTGTGTAATAGGATGAACCAAGCAATCCCTTTTCTTCGCCACAGAAAAAGACAAAAACTACAGAACGGCGCGCTGCATAATTGTTTCTTGAAAACAAACGGGCTAATTCTAAAAGAACAGCTGTCCCGACTGCATTATCCATCACACCATTGTAAATGGAATCCCCGTTGACAGGTATTCCAATTCCAAGATGATCATAGTGCGCCCCGATAACCACATAACTGTCATGTAAAGAATCATCCATTCCCATCTTTACTGCGACTACATTTTGGGATTTAAACTGGCGGTGCGTAAAAACACCGTTAAAACCCATTTTTAAATTTAAATCAAAGTTTACCAGCTTATGTTCTTTTTCTTTTTGTATTAATTGCTGATAACTAAACGGAGCATTTTTAAACAACAATTCATTCTTATCAGGATTTAATAATACACCAAGGTGACTGGTTACCTGAGCAGGCAGGGAGACATCTTCAAATGAGTATTCAATCTTTTTCTTTTGCCAGTTAAATGCAGTTTGCTCTGTTGCGTTTTTTATAATAACCGTACCTATAGCACCCCTGGAGATCGCTGTCCTTATTTTGGATTCTGCCAAAGCGTAAAGTGTTTGATCATTACCTTTAAAAAAGCCTTTGTTATCTTCGTACCAAGGTTCTCCATCCAGAACAACAACAATTTTATTGCTGACATCCAAATCAAGGTAATCATTATAATCATATTCAGGAGCAACGATTCCATATCCGGCAAAAACAAGCGACACCGGTTTGGGTATAAAAGTCTGAACACCCGTTTTTATAAGCAGGAAATCATCAGAAAGATTCAGATAAATCCGTTCCTTTTCAAAATGGAGCTCGAGCGTGGATTGTGGCAAAGGCAGGCTGCCATGCATTGGAATATGCTGGAAATATGTGTTGTTATCGCCGGCAGGTTTTAACTGCCAACGATGCAGATGATCACTGATAAATGCAGCAGCTTTTTGCAACCCGGGACTACCGGTACCACGTCCCTGCAATTTATCGCTGCCAAGAAAGTTTAAGTATTTCTTAAGAGAATCGCTGTTTGCCTGTGGTTGAAATTGTGCCCAAAGTGTAGTGTGCAGCAACAAAATCAGGATAAATGAAAACAAACTGATTTTTAACATGAGTAAACGCTAGGGCCATATTTATTTTTCAAAACGATGCCGGATGATCTTGGCGTCTTTCATAAATACAACATCTTCACCGATGTTTGTAGCCAAATCACCTACACGCTCCAGTGAACGTGCCACACGGGCAATCGCAAATCCCTGCTCCAGAAGGCTTTGGTCGTTTTTCACCTGTTCAATTGTATCTTTTACAATTTCATCATAAAGACGATCAACCGAATTATCTTTAGCACAAACTTCACGGGCCTGCTCGGCATCCTGGTGTATAAATGCACTTACAATATCATGAAGCATGGAACAGGCCAGATTTTTCATGGTTGGAATTTTCTTTATTGAATCAGGAAGCGGACGTTCTTTAATATCGAGCACTGTCCGGGCAATATTAACAGCATGATCACCAATCCGTTCCAGATCGTTGTTCATTTTAAGACCGCCCACAATAAAACGCAGGTCGATCGCAACGGGTTGTTGCAAAGCCAGTAAGCTTAAAAAATTTTCTTCGATCTGTACTTCCATGCGATCGATATTTTCATCATGAGCAATAACCTGCTCGGCCAGTTTGATATCACGTTTTTCCAGGGCTTTAATTGCCTGCCGGATATTATGCTCAACTTCATTTGCAATGAAAATCAGGTCTTTTTTAATCTCTTCTAATAATTGGATAAATTTTTCTTTCATCTTAACCAAATCTTCCTGTTATATAGTCTTCTGTCAATTTTTGTGTTGGATTTGTAAAAATCTTTTTAGTCAGATCAACTTCAATCAACTCACCAAGCATCATAAAAGCAGTATAGTCAGAAATACGCGCAGCCTGCTGCATATTATGTGTAACAATTACAATAGTATAATTCTTTTTAAGCTCTTCTATGGTTTCTTCTATTTTTCCTGTAGAAATGGGATCGAGCGCAGAAGCAGGTTCATCCATCAGGATAATTTCAGGTTTATTGGCAAGTGCCCGGGCAATGCATAAACGCTGCTGCTGCCCACCGGAAAGGTCGAGTGCTGAGTTTTGCATTCTGTCTTTTACTTCACGCCAGAGATCGCCCTGCTTTAAAGCAGACTCAACAATCTCATTCAATTCGTCTTTGTCGTTAATTCCATTAACCTTTGGACCAAAAGCAACATTTTCCCAGATACTCATCGGGAACGGGTTAGATTTCTGAAAAACCATCCCAACCTGCTTACGCAAATCTTCCAGACGCGTCCCTTCCTTATAAATATCAACACCGTTAATAAGGATTTCACCGGTATGAAAAGCATCTGAGATTAGATCATTCATACGGTTAAAGCACCGTAATAGTGTGGATTTCCCGCAACCGGAAGGACCAATAAAAGCGGTAACCTTTTTATCCGGGATATGTATATTTATATTTTTTAATGCATGTGCATCGGCATTGTAATAAAAATCCAGCGTTTTGGTTTCAATAACTATTTTTTCATTAGACATAGCTAAAACAGGTTTTACACTTTTATCAATTTTTGTTTCAGGTGTCAAAATTTCATCCTTTTTTGTTTTCTCCAGGAATACTCCTGATTCTGTTTCAATCATATGTTTTCGCTTATTAAAATGTCGATGTTTTGTATTTTTTCCGCAAATTATTTCTTATATATATTGCAAAAAGATTCAGCAGAACAACGATTATAATCAGTAATAATGCAGTACTATATACCATCGGTTTTGCAGCTTCCACATTTGGTGACTGAAATCCTACATCATAGATGTGAAAGCCCAGATGCATAAATTTACGATCCAGGTGCAGGAAAGGAAATGAGCCATCCAGAGCCAGTGTAGGAGCAAGTTTTACAACGCCGGTTATCATTAATGGCGCAACTTCACCTGCACCGCGGCTAATAGCTAATATCAATCCGGTTAAAATACCGGGCATGGCATTGGGTAAAACTATTTTGCGGATCATCTGCCATTTAGTTGATCCAAGTGCCAGTGCTCCTTCTTTGTTTGCCCGCGGAACTGCGAGAATTCCTTCTTCTGTTGCCACCACCACTACAGGCAATGTCAGTAACGCCAATGTTAAAGATGCCCAAAGTATGCCGCCTGTTCCAAAAGTCGGTTCAGGCAGTTTACTGCTGAAGAAAAGCTGGTCAATTGAACCACCAACCGCATATACAAAAAATCCCAGCCCAAACACACCAAATACAATGGACGGAACACCGGCAAGGTTATTGACTGATAATCGGATAAATCGGATTATCGCACCCTGTTTCGCGTATTCATTAAGGTAAATTGCCGCCAGTACACCAAAAGGAACAACTGCAATCGACATTAGCAATACCATTAAGACTGTACCAAAGATTGCAGGGAAAACACCACCTTCCGTGTTTGATTCTCTTGGATTATCAGCAACAAATTCCCATAACTTTCCCGCATAGTGAATGCTTTTACTTACAGCCCCCATCTCATTGGGATAAAAAAAGCGAACAATGGATGAAAGCTCAATATGTTTTGTTGTGCCATCTGCTGTTTCCACTTCCAGATAACTCGCCCTGTCGCGCAATACAAGTGTGGTTAATTGCGCATTTATCTTTTCAATCTGCGGACTTATTTCTTTATCAAGTTCATCTGCTTTTTTCTGAAGCTCATCGAATTGTTGCTTTCCAGTGGCTGTTTCTTCCGCCCCTGCCAGTTGAAGCAGTGTCATTTCACGCTGAACTTCAGCCAATGGTGCCATTATTTCTGTAGCTTCTTCCTGCAGATCATTTATTTGTTCTTTGGTGTCCATGGCCTGATCATGAACATCAAACACAACATCTTTCAGTGTTTCACCATCTCCAGGCTGTACAATTTTATCATCCAGATAGGCTGCTTTGATAAAACCATAAAAATTGCCATACTCCATGCGTTCAAAAGTAACCGCATTTTCTGGATACGAGCGTGATGCAATTTCATTATTTTTCAGCCAGATAAAATCACGGCCATAAACATCTCTGTTACCAATTTTTATTTGGGTCTCTTCAACAAGTGTTTCTTTGTCAAGGTGTTCATCCCACAATTCACCCATATAACTGTCACCGTTCTGCAGCTTAACCTGCAGCACATCTCCCGGCCAGAAAAAGCCTAATCCTTTAACAAGAATAATAATGATAATCCATGCCACCATTGCCAGCGAGATTACCAGTCCTAATCCGGAGGTAAATACATAACCGGTTCCCTTTTTCTTCTGATATGACTTAGCTGAATTCACTAAAACCTCGCATATTTTTTACGGAGCCGGTCACCAATCAGCGATGACAGGGTGTTGACAATAAAAGTAAATACAAATAATAGTAATCCGGTAAAGAATAACACCCTGTAAAGTGTTCCGCCGACCGGTGCTTCAGGAATTTCCACTGCGATACAGGCACTCATTGCGCGAAAACCGTTAAAGGGATTCAAATCAATTATTGGTGTATTACCCGTTGCCATCAGCACAATCATTGTTTCACCAACAGCACGGCCTAAACCAAGCATAATAGCGGCAAAGATTCCACCGGAAGCAGCGGGCAGAACGACTCTGCGCACAGTTTGCCATTTGGATGCACCCAGCGCTAAAGAAGCAGACGATAGTGACTCAGGAACATTAGAGATAGCATCTTCGGAAACTGTAAAAATAATTGGGATTACAGCAAAGCCAAGCGCAAAACCCACAACCAGGCTGTTTCGCGTTTCATAAGTTATCTGCAGAGTTGAATAAAGCCATTGCTGAAAATTACCCTGGAACAGGATCTGCTCAACAACATGATCGAAAGACATAGCAAATACCAGGGTTATAATTCCAATCGGGATCACAAAAAGTATTTCTATCCCAAGCGGAAAACGCGCCTGCATTTTTTCAGGAATGCGCTGCCAGATAAATAATGCAATCAGAAAAAATAGCGGCAGTAAAATAACAAAAAGGAAGATCACCATAAGGTATTCTTCGAACAATGGTGAAAAATACAATCCTGCAAGAAATCCAATAACCACACTTGGCAGTGCTGCCATTATTTCAATGGTTGGCTTGATTTGCCGGGCCAGTCTTTTGGGTGCAAATTGTGATACATAAATCGCAGCAAAGATTGCCAGCGGTACAGAAAAGAACATCGCAAACAGTGTACCTTTAAAAGTTCCGAAAATTAGCGGAATCAGGCTTAGCTTAGATTCAAACTCATCACTACCGCCCGTAGACTGCCATACAAACTCTTCTTTGGGATAACCCTCGTACCAAACTTTTCCAAAAAGTGTTTTCAACGTAGTTTCAGGATGTGGATTTTCAAGGTTATAAAGGCTGAATCGTTTTTGTCCGTCAACAACTAAAATGGCATTAGACTTAGGTGAGAATGCCGCCGCTGTTACAGGAAAATCAGCAGGTTTAAATTCAAGCTGTGTTTGCCCTGTTGTAGAATAATGTAATTTTACATTGCCTTTTGTATCAACCGTAAGAAAATTACGATTACGTGACGAAACATAAATCTGGTCGATTGCTGCATTGTGGCTGATAAACTCGTGCACCTTACGGAATTTAAATAAATTTGCCGGAGACCTGACCGGAAACCAGACGCTTACTGAACCATCCTGTCCGCCAATTGCAACCGCCTGATCGCCCAGTAAATAATTGACTGCATCCGCTATTGTCTCCAGTGTCCAGCGGTCTTTTAGCTGAATTTTTTCAAAGTCGGAAATATCAAACCAGTATACATTTTTATCTTTTAAGGCAACAACAAGATTTTCAGCATTATGGCTCAAAGAAAACGAAGTTATCTGTCCGCTAATATCTTCCGATAAATCATACAGATACTCTTCTTCATCTTCAGCGTCGTAGATACGCAGCCATAATTTGCCGGTGTGGTCTATCCAGCTCCATACCCGTGTGCCATCCGAATTTTCAACAAATGTTAATTTTTCAATGTGATTTGGAATCGTATCATTTTCTGTCGCAGCCTGCCATTCTTCTTCCTGATAAACCATTGCTTCAATTGTTCTGCCAGATTTTGTGTACTCCGGTTTCATCTCAATTGACGATGTAATTAATCTTCCTGAGTCACTGCCAACAGTAAAAATTTCTTTTGTAAGATTTCCTTTTGCTGCTGTTAATATTTTTTCGTTTGCCTTTAATGGAAGCTGATCTTCTTTGATTAATGCTTTTGAATCAACATTATAAAATTTTATAGATCCCCTGTTATCCAATTCGTAAAAAACTTCCAGATACGGATCTACACCTGTTAATACAACAGGGTTTTCACTGCGGGTAGCCGGCATACTAAGAATTTCATTGATTGATGCTCCCTTAGCAAGCGGTAAACTTTGATAAATCAGAAACAACAAGATAGAAACAATACTTATAATAATACCATATCCACCTGTGGTGATAACCCTTCGTGACCACCTGTCGGCGCGTTCTACTTTACGGCGAAAATCTTTTGGAGTTTTGTGTTCTGTACTCAATTATTTAATCCCGAAACAATGCATTTTCTATTGAAAAATCCCTGCCCAAAAAAGGCAGGGAGATAATTCAATATTATATTCCAACACTATCGTTATTTATCTAATTTATTCATCTCTTCCATAACGATTTCATAAGGTAAAGGCAGATAACCGTCTTTTACAACAATTTCCTGTCCTTCATAGCTAAGAATGTATTTGATAAATTCTTTTACAAGCGGATCCATCGGTTTGGTCGGATTTTTAACAACATACAGATTCAGGTAGCGGGAAAGCGGGTATTTTTCTGATGTTACATTTCCATAACTTCCGTCGAAACATTCTTCGCCTTTTTTATCAGCTAAAGATAGTACTTTTACACCTGATGTTTTATAACCAATACCGCTGTAACCGATTGCGTATTTATCTTCTGTGATGCCCTGAACAACTGAAGCGGAGCCCGGCTGTTCCTTTACTTCATCTTTATAATCACCTTTTTTCAAAACATGTTCTTTAAAGAACCCATAAGTTCCGCTTGCTGAATTACGGCCAAAAATACGAACAGGTTGATTTGCAAATCCACCCGTTAAACCTAAGTCACCCCAGGTTTTAATATCTTTTTCAAATCCGCGTTTACGGGTTTTAGAGAAAACAGCATCAGCCTGTTCCATACTTATACAATCAAGCGGGTTATCCTTGTTAACAAAAATTGCCAAAGCATCAAGTGAAGTTCTGATCATGGTAGGTTTGAACCCGTATTTCTTTTCAAATGAATCCACTTCTTTGGATTTCATCTGACGGGACATAGGCCCAAACTGAGCTGTTCCTTCAATCAAAGCCGGTGGTGCTGTTGAGCTGCCTTTACCTTCAATCTGGATATTTACCAGCGGGTAATGTTTACGAAAGCCTTCCAGCCACAAAGCCATCAGGTTATTCATAGTATCCGAACCAATACTGTTGGCATTGCCGGAGATACCTGAAACTTTCTTATACTTAGGGATTTTGCTGTCTACTTTGACAGCCTGGGCAAAACTCATCTGAGCAATTGCCAATGCAGCTATGAATACTGATATTAATAATTTACGCATGTGTCCTCCTTAAAGGGTTTAATTTGCACATTTTATGTTAGAGTAAAGTTAATCATCTGTTTTACTCTTATTAACATCAGGATTATATCAGGCTTATGTTACAATTCTGTTACAGTGCAGTTTCAGACACAATATATTTTTTCTTCATTTTAAAATTGAAATCAGGCAGTAGAAATAAGACAAGAATAATTTTTGCTGAACGATTTAAAGTCTTCAATTTTTCTGCATATTGAACCACACAGAAAAACGGCTTCCTTTACCCGGTTCGCTGTCAAGTTTCACTTCAGCTTTCTGCAGTTCGGCAAGGTGTTTAACTATGGATAATCCCAACCCTGTGCCGCCTATCGATCTTGAACGTGCTTTATCTACACGGTAAAAACGCTCAAAAATTCGGGACTGATCTTTCTCAGGAATTCCAATTCCGGTATCACTTACAATAAAAGCAACCTGGTTTTTCATAGATTTACTTTCCACTGTAATTTTTCCGCCGGCGGGTGTGTATTTAACGGCATTATCAACCAGGTTGATCATAATGGAGTGAAACATATCCGGGTCACCTACAATAGAATATTTTTCAGTGAGCAGATTTGTTTGAATAGAAATTTGCTTATTGGCAGCTGCATCTGCCATTTCAGCAAGAATATCTTTAATAATTGGTTGCGGACTGAATGCTTTAAATTCAATATTCTCAAGTTTTTCAATGCGTGCCAAATCAAGCAGATCGGATACAAGATTTTCTAATTGATTGGATTGCTTTACTATCTTTTCCAGGTACTTTTTACGAATACTTTCATCTTCCATTCCCCAGTCTAAGAGAGTTTCAGAATAACCACGGATCGCAGCCAGGGGAGTTTTGAATTCATGAGAAACATTGGCAACAAATTCACGCCGTATCTTTGCAAGACGCGTGTATTGTGTAATATCACGAAGAACAACCACAGCACCCTGCCCTTTATTATCCTGGGTTTTAAACGATGTAATCACTACATCGAGAATGCGTTCTTCACTTTGTACTGTATCACGGATAAAAACAGGCTTTTCAAAAAAACTGCTTATTAACGAGTTGATATGTTGATTGCGAATTGCTTCGTAATATGTTTGTTCAAGAATATTCTGATCTGAATCTTCAAGAAGTAATAATGCCTGGTTATTGAAAAACATAATTTTTTTTGCAGAATCAATGGCGATAATACCATCGTGTACAGATGAAAGTACTGTATTCAAATTGTATTTATCGCTTTGCAGGCGAATCAGAGACTCCGAAAGCCTTGAAGCCATTTCATTTATGTTCTTTCCTAACTGAAACAGTTCATCACGTGAATCAACTGATATACGTGCACTTAGATCCCCCTGTGCAATTTTCATTGATTTATTGGTAATTTCCAGCAGGTTCTTGTTAATCTTCCTTAGAAAAAGGAAAACCATCAGTGCTGATAACAATAGTATTGAAAAGCTGCCTGCAATGATATAGTTGCGGGTATAGGCAAGCATATTATCCACATCAGCCATCATAATTGCTAATCTTAAAAAACCTATGTTTCGATTGTGATAATTAAGACCCTTAGCCATATAATATAGATTCTGCCCGATTGTTGCGCTATGTCTTATATGGTTGCCGTAAGACTGGGATATTGCCTGCTGAACTTCGTCGCGCTTTAAGTGATTTTCTACAATATTTAGCTGATCAATGGGTACTTCAGAGTCAGCAAGCACGTAACCGGCACTGTCAATTATAGTAACCCGGCAATTGAAAAGAACAGCAAAACGATCAGCAAATCTTTTCAATTCTTCTGTATTTTTATCGAGAACATCATTTAGCGAAAGGCTGTATTCAGCTATATCCAGTTTCTTTTGAAGGTCGACATTAAACCTGTGATAAAAGAAATCCTGAAACTGTTGATAAAGAAATATACCAACGACCAGAGAACCGAGAAAAACAGACACAATTATTATACTAAGAAGCCGGAATCCTAATTTATTATTTTTAAATATTTTCATTCTTCTAGTTTTTACTCCAGCGATATCCTACACCTTTTACAGTTACAATCAGATTACCGTTTTTATCTATCTTATCCCTTAGACGCGTTATATGCACATCTACCGTGCGCGGATCACCATAATAATCTTCTCCCCAGATAGTGTCCAGCAAAAATTGACGTGACAGGACTTTTCCACCACCATCAATCAAAGACTTAAGAAGTTTAAATTGAATTGGTGTAAGTTCAACTTCTTTGCCATCCAGGTATATTTGATATGTTGCAAAATTTATTTTTAGATCATCCTGAATATACGTATCAAAACTGCTTTTTTGTGTACGTTTAAGATGTACCTTTACCCGCGCCATTAACTCCCTGGGACTAAACGGTTTGGTCACATAATCATCCGCACCTACTTCAAACCCAATTATTTTGTCGATTTCTTCACTGCGTGCTGTTAACATGATAATAGGTATTTCAGATGTAAGTTCGTTATTTCGCACATATTTACAAACTTCTATACCACTCATACCGGGTAAATTGAGATCAAGAATTATTAATGATGGCTTCTCTTTTTCAATCGCATCATACGCAATACTTCCGTCATCAAATGATACAGTTTTATACCCTTCTCTTTTAAGATTATCCTGAATAATTTCCCGGATATCCAAATCATCTTCAACGATGAAAATTAAATGGCTGTTTTGCATATATTTTGGGGTAGAATACTTGTGTTGGAATTGATAAGGAAAGCTAATATAATCTTGATAAAATTAAAAATTATAATATCAGATCGGTAAAGACAGCTGTACCTAAGCTTTCTTTTTAAAATTGAGACTTGCAGAATTTACACAATATCGTAAGCCGGTCGGATTGGGTCCATCAGGAAAAACATGCCCAAGGTGGCCTCCGCAATTACTGCATGTAATTTCAGTGCGGATCATACCATGACTCTTATCCATATCTTCGTTAATGAAATTGTTATCCATTGGTTTGTAAAAACTGGGCCATCCGCTTCCTGAATCATACTTTGCCTCGGATGAAAAAAGCTGTTGTCCGCATCCGGCACAAAGATATGTACCGTCTTCTTTGTTATGATAATATTTCCCGGTAAATGGTCTTTCAGTGCCCTTTTCACGAAGAATATGATACTGTTCTGCTGTAAGCTCTTTTTTCCAGTCTTTTTCTGACATAATAATCCAATGTTTTTCTTTTAGTTAACGTCTTAAGTAATAAAGCTATTCCAAATATTCATAGCTTTTACAAAATTAAACCGGGATTCTTTTTAAATTTTATTTTATCGTTGTTGAGAATAATAAAAACAATGTTTATATTCCCTGCCTTAAAATTAAAATATTTGGAGAGGTGGCAGAGTGGTCGATTGCGCACGCTTGGAAAGCGTGTGTACCTCACGGTACCGTGGGTTCGAATCCCACCCTCTCCGCAGGAAGCAGGTTTTTGCCTGCTTTTTTTGTTTTTTCTGACTCTTACTACTTTTGTCCGTGGGTCCGTCGAATGACGGATCCGCCTTTCGCGTGATTCGAATCCCGCTTTTTTCAAAGGATGCAGATTTTGTAGCTGCATATTAAAGCACATAGCTCTGCTTAATCATTTTTTATTTAATCATCCCATTATTTATAGAATTTGTTTAAAGTAATTTTCGTTTTCATATCTGATAAAAGTATCATCAGGTATGATTATGGAAGACATTATTATAATTGGCGCAGGCATTGCAGGACTGTCGACTGCAATTGCATTGGATAAAAAAGGAAAAAAGCCCTTTGTTTATGAAGCAGCAGCAGAAATAAAAGCTGTTGGTGCAGGAATTGGAATGGGTGCTAATGCAATGATGGCGTTTGATCACTTAGGAATTAAAGAAGAAGTAATCGCGCATGCAAAAATCATCGACTCCTTTACTATTCTTGATCAAAATGGCACAGCAATAACAAAAACAGATTTCAATTCTCTAAATAAAAAGTATGGTGTTTCTAATTTTAGTATTCACAGAGCGAAACTTCACAAAATACTTTTATCAAAATTGGGACAGGGAAAAGTTTTAATAAACAAGAAAGTGCTTAAAATTAATCAGAAAAAAGATTCAGTAACAATTCAATTTAATGATGGAACAGAAACCGAATCCCGCTATGTTATTGCCGCGGATGGCATTCATTCTCAGATTAGAAAAAGCCTGTTACCTAAAAGTACTGCTAGATATGCGGGATATTCCTGCTGGCGCGGGGTAATTAAGAATAAGAACCTTACTATTACAGAAAGCTCAGAAACCTGGGGATCCGCCGGTCGTTTCGGAATAGTTCCATTGCCTGAAAATGAGTTATATTTCTTTGCTTGCGTTAACGGGCCATCAGATAATCAAAGATTTCAAAATTATACGATTGATGATCTGCGTGAGATTTTTAAAAATTTTCATGATCCCATTCAGCAGATTCTACAGCAAACAAAACCTGAGAATCTAATCTGGAATGATATCAACGATATTAGACCATTAGATAATTTTGCATTTGGTAATATCGTTTTGATAGGTGACGCTGCTCATGCTACAACGCCTAATCTGGGACAAGGAGCCTGTCAGGCAATTGAAGATGCAGTAATTCTGGCTGATGAAATACAAAAGAATACAGATTATAGAAAAGCTTTTGTTTCTTTTGAAAAAAGGAGACTAAAACGTACAAAATTTGTAATAGAAACATCAGGCAGGATCGGGAAAATAGCCCAACTTTCAAATCCATTAATGATCTTATTAAGAAATACTTTTCTGCGGTTGATGCCACAAAGCGTAAATAACAAACAGCTTCAAAAAATATATACTATTGATTTTTAAGCTCTTATAAAACGTATTCGGTATTGCACCATTTATATATGAATAGTAACTTCTGGTTTGTGATTTCCGCTATTATTTGGAGAGATGCCAGAGTGGTTGATCGGGGCGGTCTCGAAAACCGTTGAAGGTGCAAGCCTTCCCAGGGTTCGAATCCCTGTCTCTCCGCAAGAAACAGTTAGGTTTATAATTAAAATTTTATTTTTGAGAATTTCTTAGTCCCTCAAAGAATTCTACCATTAAAAAAGCACATTCTTCTCTTAAAATTCCTGGGATAACTTCAATCTGATGATTTAACCTTGTATCATTTAATAGATTAATTACACTGGAATGTGCCCCTGTTTTTATATCCTGCACACCGTAAACAACACTCTTCAATCTTGCCAGAACTGATGCTCCTGCGCACATGGAACAGGGCTCAACTGTTACATAAAGTGTGGCTTCGCGCAGCCATTTTTCACCGATTGTAGCAGTTGCGGAAGTAATTGCGATCATCTCTGCATGAGCAGTTGGATCATGCAATAATTCAACCTGGTTATATCCTTTCCCGATAATTCTGTTCTCATAAACAACGACAGCACCAACCGGCACGTCTCCACTATTTAGAGCTTTTCGTGCTTCCTTTAGTGCTTCACGCATAAAATATGAGTGATCTGGTTTGGTATTGTCTATAAAATTCAAAACCTTTTCCATTTTCAGACAAAAAAAAACCCCTTTTCAGGGGATTTGTTTGTACGCCCGAGAGGAGTCGAACCCCTAACCTTCTGATCCGTAGTCAGACGCTCTATCCAATTGAGCTACGGGCGCATAAAATTGAGATTTTTAATTTACAATGATTCTTTTTTTCTGTCAAGAAAAAGGATAACTATTTCGTAATTCTGACATTAACCGCCCTGTCACCTTTTATATCAAATTTAACATCAAAACGTACTTTTTGTCCTTCTCTCAAAGTTTTAGGCTGAACCGATGCATGTAAATCATTTACATTCACAAATAATTCATCATCTTCTTCAGTGACTATAAACCCATAACCTTTTGAGTTATCCCAAGATTTTACTATACCATTTTGCATATTACCATAACCTGAATCGGTTTTCCATTGTTAGTGAGTCTGCGTATAATTTAAGGAAGCTATGAAATTGTTGCCAATGCTTTGTTTCCTGATTTTGAATATTTGTTTTTGTTAATTCTGCAGCATTTTTAAAATTGCCATTCATATATTCTGTATAAATTTTACCATATTGTTTATTTTGCGAGATGTCTAAACTTCTTACGGCTTTATCCATCCATTCCCTGGCTTCTTCATATTGTCGTTTTTCAGCATAGTAGAATGCAATATCCATTGTTGCACTAATTTTATTATCCTGCCTTTCAGTTGGAAAATCGAGACTTTTAACAATAGCTTTAAACCAATTATTTTTGTCTTGTTTTTTAAGATAATATTTTGCTTCAAGAAAATGATAATCAAATTTATACCATCGCCCTTTCAATGAGTCCATCCCAAGAATTACTTGATATAATGAATCCATCAGTATGATAAATCCGGATGTATCATCATTATTCAACGAATATTTAATTTTGTAAAATTCAACAGCTTTTGTAGCAAGAAGTAATTTGTGATTAAGTCTTTTTAAATCCAGAGAATCGGTAATTGTTTGTGTGTTAATTGATTTAATATATCTGATTGTCTCTTCAAATTGTTCATTATCCATTAAAGCATTAATGCGTTTAAAATCAATTTCCTGAGAACAGCCTAAAAATAATACTACTATGAGTTGAATAATGACAGCTTTCATAAACTCAACGAAAAACTTCTATTAAAATATTTACTGCAGGGATAATCAGAATAATTGAAATATACCGGTTAAATCTTTTTTCATCCAGATTTGTCTGGAATAAATGACCAATTGTTAATGCAATTAAAACCACCCCAATTAAAACAAAAATGGATAACGGTAACTCAGGAATTATCCCATTATTATTATATAAAAACAAACGCCATAAACCGCCAAAAGTAAATATGGCAATGAGTTGAGTACGAAACACATCTTTTACAAAACGTAATTTAAAAATCATTACAAGAATTGGTCCGCTGATACCTGTAATCCCGCCAATAAATCCTGCGATAAAAGCTGCTGAAAGCAGAAAAGAATTTCCCGTCTTTTTTATAAATTCAAAATGATTTTCACGATCGCTTAGCAAAATGGCTATAAAAACTATCAGTACTATCCCAATAAGTAGTTTAAGCTTTTCTGCCGGGATTTGTTTTATAAACATAACTCCAAAATATGATCCTGTAAAAAGCAGGGCCGTAATAGGTAAGACAAATTTCCAATCTACCTTTCGAAAAACAATAGATAGCAGAATTACACCGGCGATAGCATCAAAAATTGTGGCATATGATATGGCTGTTATCGGATCATAAATAATTGTTAATGTAGGAATTAAGATTAAAGCAGGACCAAATCCGGAAAAACCTTTTACAAAATAGGCCAGAAAGGTTACAGCAATTGCAGCGATAAATAGTGGATCCACAGATTATAAGCTTTTATCACGATGCAGTTGGTTTAGATAACGCATTGCTTCTACTTCATTCATACTTGCCAGAACCTGGCGAATTTTCATGGCTTTTTGCAGTTCATCATCGGAAAGTAATAGGTGCTCCTTACGTGTACCGGATTCTTTTATATTAATAGCCGGCCAAACCCTTTGTTCCGCACATTTTTGTGATAAAATGAGATCCATATTACCGGTTCCTTTGAACTCATTAAAAATAATCTCATCCATTCGACTGCCTGTATCCACCAAGATAGTAGCTAAAATTGTTAGTGATCCGCCATTTTCTAAATTACGTGCTGCACCAAAAAAACGGCGTGGTAAGTCAAGCGCATTGGCAGATAAGCCCCCGCTTAAAGTACGTCCACCTGAATTTGTTTTTTTATTATACGCTCTTCCCATACGAGTCAGTGAATCAATAAGCACCACGACATTGTTACCGGATTCCATTTTCTTTATTGCAGCCCCCATAACCAGTCTCGTAATACGAAGATGATTATCCACTTTTTCATCAGATGAAGAGGATAATACATGAGCTTCAGGCACAGATCGTTTAAAATCTGTTACTTCTTCCGGTCGTTCATCAACCAGTAACACAAAAATTTTTGTACCAGGATGATTTTTTGTAATCGCTAATGCAAAGTGTTTTAAAATTGTTGTTTTTCCTGCTTTGGGAGGTGAGACTATTAAACCACGCTGGCCTTTACCGACAGGTGTAAAAAGATCCAACACACTTCCAATAAACTCTCTGTCGTTTAGTTTCAAATGGAGCCGATCTTCAGGATTAATACTAATCAGATCTTTGAAAGATACTATCTTATGAAGCTCATCAAGGGAATGTTCATTAACTTTTTGAATCTCATTCAGTACTGGATTTTTATTTTTTCCGTTTGCCGGCTCGGCAATTCCTTTTATAAATACACCTTCATCAAGCCTGTATTTACGTATAAGATTTACAGGTACGTATATATCACCATCAACCGCATTAAAATTGTTTTCAACTTTTCTCAGAAAGCCAAAACCTTTTTGGAATTTTTCCAAATATCCTTCAATTTCAATCATTTATAGATTCCTTAACTAGCATCTTTCCCTTTTCCATTATTTTTAAATCATCAAACCAAACATCAGGTTTTTGCACAACACAGTCTATATGAATCCCTACATTACAAGTACCACCCATTGTGATATTATTTCCAAAAGCTATGTGAATTGTGCCAAAAACTTTTTCATCTTCAAGTATTTTTCCGGTAACTGTTGCTCCATCGTTTGTTCCTATCCCCAGTTCGGCAACATTAAATCCTGGTTTACCAAAACGAGATAAATCTTTTTCAAGCAATTTTGACTTATCGGAGCCTGAAAACGCATACGCAAAACCATCTTTGATCTTTATAGTTACAGGCCTGTCTAATAATCCAATACCCGCAATTGAAGCATCAACAACCAATGTACCCTGAGTTTCTCCTTCTTTTGGCGCCAGAAAAGATTCGCCGCTTGGTATATTACCACCTTTGCCCTTCTCTCTAATCAACCCGGTAGATGAGATCGGTTTCATCCCCGATATTGGTAAAATCAGATCTGTCCCG
The DNA here is from genome assembly GCA_020635035.1 of Calditrichia bacterium. Classification (GTDB taxonomy): domain Bacteria; phylum Calditrichota; class Calditrichia; order Calditrichales; family J004; genus JACKAO01. The sequence goes on along the minus strand of JACKAO010000001.1, from coordinate 73,526 downwards.
AGATCGGTTTTTATGTATACTTTTTCTGTCTTCTCCAAAAGACCGCTGATAAACCAGGTTCGTTCAGCGACTTTATTGTAGTCAACTTTCATGGTTCTTATAAAAACATCTTTAGTTATACCCGGTAAAGTTGCTACGCGAACGCCTTGTTTACAGGCATTTCTCTTAGCATCCGTATGCGTCAACGATTTTGCCGTAGGGCAAAGAACCACATCATACTGGGTCATAGCTTGTGCAATAGGATCAGGAGGTTCCTGACCGTTGACCTCGGCAACCGGCATGAGCAATAAATGTGCTTGAGACGCGAATTTTTGGCCACCAACATAAAGTGCATGACCGACTTCAAAGGTATCATCATCTGTAATAACAAGTACAGATTCGGACTTTTTCAGATCGAGACAGTCAATATAGGCAGACTGCACAGCCTGATTAAATGCAGATTCCATTGTTTGCCTTATTGTGTTGAAAGAACAAAATAGATAGGAAATAAAAAATTGGGAAGAAAAGGTAACACCGTAAGTTATAAAAGGCTAGTTTAAATGTAAAGCTACGATGTTACCCAAGTTCTGCTATTTTTCTTTAGCAAGTTTCTTTTTTAATTCTTTTTGCCATTTCTGATCTTCTTTTTGCATATCCTTCCATTTCTTAATCAGAGACTTCTCTTTTTTCCTGCGAAGATCAACAGCCAATTTTTCAGCATCTTCCCTTTTTCTTTTCTTTGATACGTAAAACTTCCTTGAGTGAGCTTTACCATCTTCACTCCAGGTTGCCTGGAAATAATGAACTTCACGGCCCCGAATTGTTGTTTTTACTTCATTTACACCAACCACACCGCTATGATTATTTCTTGGAGGTTTATTATAAAATGGTTTTCGATTGGGATTTCTTCCTTCTCTTTTATGCAAATCAGCAACCATACGATTATGATCTCTGAATTTTATAGCATTATTTAATGCAATTTGTTTTCCGCCATATAAACGATCGCTAAAAAGCTTTGATGTAAATACTCCTCCATTCGCATAGACACGAACATACCAGCCATGCGTATGTTTAGAGTCTATCCGGCTAATACCCGGAATACTTTTTTCTTTAGCCACTTGAGTTCCCCCTCATTGTGATTTTTTGTGAATTTTAGTGAATTATCTTTAAGTTTTATGAATTGTTACAGATAGTTGTGTTACCGAACTAATTTAATATTGTTCTCGTTGTAATAAAAATTCACGATGGAAATTTACAATATAAAAATTAGTTTTCAATAAAATCATTTAAATTTTTACCACTCAGGAGATCTTATGAAATCTTTAGGCGATCAGATTTTTGGACTGATGACGCTACTTTACCGTGCTCACCCTTGGCATGGTGTCGAAACAGGAGCTGAAGCTCCACAAGTTGTAAACTCATATATTGAAATGGTTCCTACAGATACCGTTAAGTACGAATTAGATAAAACGTCAGGATTACTGAAGGTTGATCGTCCACAGAAGTTTTCGTCAATGCCTCCTATGCTTTACGGGCTTATCCCCAGAACGTATTGCGGAAAACGTATCGCGGAATTCTGTAACCAAAAAACAAATAGGTCTGATATAGTAGGAGATAAGGACCCTCTTGATATTTGTATTTTAACAGAAAGACCAATAACCCAAAGCAATATTATCGTTCCGGCAGTTGTTATTGGTGGTTTCCGTATGATAGATAATAACGAAGCCGATGATAAAATTATTGCATATTTAAAAAATGATTTAGTTTATGGAGAATGGGCTAATATTAACGATGTGCCGGTAAAACTTATTGAGCGTCTTAAGCACTATTTTCTAACCTATAAGGATATACCGGGACAGAAACATGTTTGCGAAATAACGCACACATACGATCGTGAAGAAGCTTACGAGGTGATTAATCATAGTTGTGCAGATTATAATGAAAAATTCTCAGGGCTTGAAAGCTTTGTCTCTTAGGATATTAACCACCAATAAATTTAATTTTATAGCCTTTTTCTTTTAGAATCGAAGCTATTTTATCCCGGTGATCACCCTGGATTTCAATATTTCCATTTTTTACACTGCCCCCTGCGCCACATTGCTTTTGTAATTCCTTTTGAAGAGTCTTAAGGTCACCGTTTAAACGGGATACAACGGTGACGACTTTTCCTTTTCTCTGCTTTCTATCTCTTTCAATATAAGCAGTATCAGAGCCAGCGGATTTATTTTCCGTAAACGAATCATTTTCAGATATATTGACAGACTGGTCTGTACTGTATACTAATTTTGAATTTTTATTTTGAGCCATTTTACAAAGGTGTTTTTATATTTTCCATTCTTAAAGGCAAATGCTGTTGAATCCATTTTTGGTAATTACCGTTATATCCTGCTTTTAACTGCAATTGTTTAACATTTTCTAAAATTTTACTGAAAACTTTATCATCTATTGCTTCACTTTGTTCGATAAATTGTGTAACCGGTTTAAGCTGATCAGTTATTTCATTCTTAAAATCATATTCAGATTCATGTTCCTGCCGATCAACCCCAAGGTAGTCCCTGATTATTGATTCTGATACTTTCCTGCCATGCTGTTGGGACTCCTTAATATTACCTTTTCCTGTAATTGCATTTCCCAAAGCAAAAACATTTTCATAACCTGCCAGTTTACCTGATTCTCCATCTTCAAGGTCAAACTTTTCAATACTGCCTTTTATCCCGGGAATCATTTCAGGAATACTACCTATCGATGAAATAATCAGCGGTGAATAAACAAACTCTAAACTACCTTCTAAAGGAACTGCTTTTCCATTTTCTATTTTATTCTTCTGGAAGACCAGGCCTTTTAATTCATCATTCTCTTCAATCAACTCTTTTGGTGAATGACAATCAACAATATTGAAAAGGAACTTTTCCCTGGCAAGATTAACTATTTTTTCACGTACATTATGTACTTTTTTAATTTCTTCAGGATCATCACTTTGTGGGTCCGGTGAAAGGGGCATATCAATTATTCGGCGTCGATAGTATATTGTGCAACCTTTCATATTTAATTCTGAAAGATTAACATTTAATTGTTCAGCAGCAGCTTTAATTCCAAGCCGTTCAACTGTTATGGTATCAATCTGTTTTCCGATTTTTGCAACCGAATTCCTGAAATTTTCAATCATCAGAATTTTAGCGACATCAATAGAAGCCAATCCTCCACCAATCACTACTGCATTATCTTGTATTTTAAATTGGGGGCCATCATAGGACGGGTCATGACATAGATTGAACCACTGAACAAATGGATTCTGATAATAAAACCCTTTCCCAAGAAACTGCTCAATTCCCGGAACCGGTAATGGTCGGTCCCTCCAGGCTCCGGTTGCTAAAAGAACGGCATTAAATCCCCATTCGCCGGTAATTTGCTGAAAACTGATATCTTGTCCCAGTCTGCAATTGGGAATATAATGTACGAGTGGCTGATCAAGCTTTTGATCAATTTTTTGTTCCTGCTTATCACGAAGTTTAACATGCCATTTTGGAAGACCACTTTCAATTTTCCCATAAGGCAGTTTATTCTGGTCAAATACAACTACATGAACACCTTTAGAAGTCATTTGCTCAACTGCTTCCGACCCGGCTACTGCGCCTCCGAATACTGCTACACAATAATTGTTTCCCATGAATAATTAGCTCCGGTTGAATTTGCTTAGGATAATCTAAATACTGTGTTTTTATTGTGCAAACAGTGTTATCCTCTTTTAGCCATGCCGAAGAAGCACAACTATTCCTGCAATTACCAGAAAAACAGGTATAAGCGGTAAAAGAATACTAACAAATGCTGCTCCTGCCACTGTAACAGGCACAATTACAGCAAGAAATAGAATTGCTCCTATTATTTTAAAAGGAATGGTTAAAAGAAAGGCGCCGGCAGTAAACAAAGCAGCGAATATTTTTAAAAATAACCATAAAATGAATACTAAGAATATTATCCCAAGCACTTCCATAAATCCTCCTAAAAAATCTTACAGATTATTATTATAAACTATCCTGTAATATTCTGAAACTTTTAGCTGTGAGATAGATACGTGATACTCCGGAATTTGATTCGAATTTTTCGCCACTGATGATATCTGTTAAACTACCGTTGGATGCTAATTCGACAGACTCATCTTTATCTGCCCTGTTAAAAATAACAAAAAGGCTTTGTGTTTTGGTTCGGCGTATAAAACCAAATGTATTTTCTGAAATCGTGGTCGGCAGCACTTTAAATGATCCGATTTTAAGTGCAGGATTTGTTCTCCTTAAATCGATTAAAGTTTTATAATAATTAAATAAGGCATCATCGAAAACATTTTTATCATCCGGCCGTGTTTTGCCTTTCAGCGGATGAGTACGCTCGTCATCATATTTTATGTCTTTCCATAGCATGGGTTTGCGATTATCAGGGTCGTCTGTCCCCCACATTCCGCATTCTGTACCATAATAAATTATCGGCGCACCGATAAAAGTCATCTTAAATGCCGCAATGAGCTTTTGCGTTTTACGTTCTTCATCCGTCGGCTTTCTCACAATATAATCCGGGTTATCTTTAGGACTTCTGTCCCTGTCAAAATTAAGGTCGGGATTCAATATCATTGATGCATGACGATCTGTATCATGACTGTCCATCAGATTCCATAAAAGATGCATCGTTTTTTCACCATAACCATCTACAAGTTTTGTTAAACGATCGGCGAGCTGCTCACTACTGATTTTTCTTTTATCATTAATAAAATACTCCATCATAGCATAAGCAAACGGGTAATTCATAACCCCGTCAAACTGCTGTTCATGAATATCAGCAGATGCTTCATCCCATAACTCTGCAACAATCAAGGCATCAGGATTTAATTGTTTTACCTGTTGATACCAGTCTTTCCAGAATTTAGGATTAACCGTTTCCGCAGCATCAAGACGCCAGCCATCAATACCGTCCGACGGATCACCGTCTTGATTGGGATCCATCCAGCGTTTGGATGCAGCAATAATATATTGCCAAACACCTTTATGAAACCCGTTTTCATCTTCAAAAAATTCAGGTAAGCTTTTATGTCCGTACCAGCCTTTATAGTCAAACTCATTTTTGTCAGTCTCAGGATTATCCCATGATATAACATCATACCAATCTGCATAAATGGAATTTTGACCATTTTTTTGTAAATCACTAAAAGCAAAAAATTCAGTACCGGTATGATTAAAAACACCATCAATAACAATTCTAATATTCTTTTTATGTGCTTGACTGATAAGCTGCAGAAATACAGAATCTGCCGATGTCCATATCCAGCTTTGCGGATTGTCTGTTTCATGTGCAGCCGCAAGTCTATCTCTGTCACTCTGCGGATTACGGCCAAAGTTATCATCGATATGGTGAAAAGTAGAGCCATCATACTTGTGCAGACTGGGCGACTCAAATACAGGATTGAAGTAGATAGCATTAACACCAAGATCTTCGAGATAATCCAATTTTTGAATTACACCTTCTAAATCACCACCATAAAATCTGTTATAAACGGGGTCATAAAAATAGTCCGACTTCTTTTTCTCCCAGGGTTGTAGCTCATACCAGTCACTTCCCCATGGATGGATTTGCCAGCCGGGTTCTGCTTCTGATCCGGGTACTTCTGATGCTTTAGGGTCATTAGCAGGATTTCCATTTCTAAAGCGCTCCGGGAAAATCTGGTACCAAACAATTCCTTTTGCCCAATCGACAGACTTTTCTTCCGAACTTTTTCGATTACTGGAAGTACAGTTAACCAGTAATAGTAACATTATAAATGCAAGAAGAACCTTCATTCTTAACTCCGTGAGAAATTGATCTAAAATAACTTTGATGAAAATATTTAACCAGGATGAGCAGATTAGTTTACAAGATAGTGGTTTAAGATATATCTTTTAAACTTATTGCTCAAAAAAATTGTTATATAAATGATAACTAAAAAAGGAGTTGTAATGGAATATAAACATCTGGGACGCAGTGGATTAAAAGTAAGCCGTTTATGTTTGGGAACAATGAATTTTGGCCCTTACACAAATGAAGCAGATAGTTATAAAATTATGGATCATGCCATTGAGCTGGGTATTAATTTCTTTGATACCGCTAATGTTTACGGTTGGGATAAAGGAAAAGGCCTGACAGAAGAAATAATCGGACGCTGGTTAAAAAAAAGCGGTAAAAGGAATGATATTGTTCTGGCAACCAAAGTATACGGATCGATGCTGGATGGCAGAGCAAATGATGGCAAACTGTCTGCTTATCATATTAAACGCGCTTGTGAAGCCAGCCTGAAAAGATTGCAAACAGACCATATCGATTTATACCAGATGCACCATATCGACAGGTCCACCCCATGGGAAGAAATATGGCAGGCAATGGAGCAACTTATCCGTGAAGGGAAAATTACTTATGTCGGTAGCAGTAATTTTGCTGCCTGGAATATCGCTGAAGCATTTTTTACTGCACAGAATCGTCATCACATCGGACTTGTTTCTGAACAAAGCATATACAGTCTCAGGAATCGTCATATTGAACTGGAAGTGATCCCGGCATGTGAACGTTTTGGTGTCGGGCTGATTCCATGGAGTCCTTTAGGCGGAGGTATATTATGCGGTATCCTTGAGAATCGCAATGAAGGCCGTCGTACGCGCGAACCCCTTCTGAAAGCTGCTGAAAAAATAAGGCCCCAGATTGAACAGTATGAAGCACTTTGCCATGAAAATGATTTTGCACCCGCAGATTTAGCACTAGCGTGGGTACTGCAAAATCCTGTGGTAACTTCTCCGATCATTGGTCCAAGAACTGTAGAACAACTCAAACAAAATGTGCAGACTTTAGAAATAAAACCAGGTGAAGAATTAATGAAAAAGTTGGATGAAATCTGGCCGGGTCCGGGGAATCAGGCACCTGAAGCATATGCCTGGTAAAGATAATATGAAAATTAAAATTCTATGTGGTTGATTTTCTTTTCAGAACAAAATGAGCCCTGGATGTTTTGGTGCGCAGGATTGACTCAAAAACACCTTCAATCTCATCCCGTACAAGCTGAAAGGTAAGGTTAATTTCATCATAAATTTCTTGCTGCATGCCTTTTAAGGATTCTTCCTTTATAAGCTCTTCATTGATGATTTTACCAATAGATGAGATCGCATCAATTACTTCCTGGGGTTTAAAATTTTGCTCAGCCCGTATCCGGGCAATTTCCCGGGCATACTGAATGATCCCCATACGATCCTTTGCCCTTACAGCCACTGATAAGAACTGGTATAAAGTGGCTGTATCCTTTTTTAATATGGACCGGTTTGTGGAATGATAGGTAGTAAAACTTTCAAAATTATCCGGATTTAGAAGGTGTTCCACACATTTTTCAATAATACCGGCGCCAAGCCTATCCAGTGCTTCATAAATTAAAAAATTAGGGCTTACCCTGCTTTGCTTCAGAGCAAGATGGTTTCGCTTCTGCCATTCATACGGGTAACTTTTCATGTGTTCAATCAGGAAAAGCAAGCGTCGCTGAATAACGTACCTTCTCGTGGGCTGCCAGTTTAAAACTTCACGTGTGTAAGAATTATCAACGAGCATCTGTTTATCTACATATTGCATCATCCATGGACGTTCAAAAGGCCTTTTTCCAGTAACCCTTCCAAGCAAATCCATACTGAGCACACCAAGTGTGGCAATCCATTTTGGCATATGAAAGGGATTGCGGCTTTCTCCAAAAAAGAAATGAGTAGATAAATTATATAACTCCTGGTGTGATGCAGATGTACTGCTGCTGGCAATGTATGTATCAAAATCTGGCAAAGCATCACTCTTATCAACAACTTCCAGTAATAAATTGACAAGGCAGTTTACATGCAGATAAGGAATAGCAGAATTACCTTTTCCCCCCAGAATTCTGGCTTTCCAGTTCCGTGTTAACCAGGTTGTCAGAAAGACATACAAAGGGCCATATTCACACCAGTCACTGAATGCAGCCGCAAATCTAACGACTGTCGTTTTATAAAACTGGGCATACTCACGGGTCATTTGTTCACCTTTTTTCTTAGTCTCAGCATAGGCGAACGGTGCATCAGCTGGTGTGGTCTCAGTGATACGTCTACCATCTTTCCGCGGAAAATTACAAGCAGCAACTGAGCTTGCAAATATAAACCGCTTTATATTAAGAGCTTTACATTGCTCAAGTACATTTTTTGTACCTGATACATTGGTCCGTTCATACTCGGGATTGTTATCATAATTAAAATCATAAAATCCCGCCAGATGGATAACATATTCAACGGTGTATTGGGGATCTATTTTCAGCAGTGCCTGTTCAAGCGATTTTGCATCTGCTATATCAGCCTGCAGCCATTGAATATTCGGATTTGTAAAAAATTCATTATTCTTAGGCCGGCGTCTGGAAATTGCGTAAATATTAAAGGTATCTTTTGCACGATCAACAAAATAACTGCCAATAAAACCTGTTGCACCTGTAATTAAAAGCGTCTGATGTTGTTTCTCCAAGGGCTATCCATGTGTTTGCAGTTCTTTTGTTGTTTTGTATAAATAAAGAAGGATCATGGCCATTGAAAAATCACCAAAGCCTGATATGAGTATCATCCATGCCGGATTAATGATCAGAAAATATGAAAATAAAAAAGCGGTCGCTAAAAATTTTGCTGCGATAGAAAATACAATTAAAATTTTATACTCTATCGGCCTCCAGCCAGCTAAAACATAAGCAACCGCCATAACTATATGAAACACCCCACCCTGAACTTTAAAGAAATTTTCAGTAATTGTCCCAAACCCAAATAATTGCATCCAGTCGGTGGGGAAAACAATCAGATTTACTCCAACCAGAAATGAATGCACAGCCACCAGGTACAGAAAAATCTTTAGAATATTTAGTTTATTAAATTTCATTCAAAGTATTTAATTATTAATGTTCTTTACTGAGTACCGGGAAGTTATTCGCCAGAATTTTATATCCGACAAATAAAAGTGAAATCAACATTGCCGAGACAAGCAACTCACCGATTGACGGGAAATAATCCCAACCTGGTCTCGGAGAATATGTTATCAGATATGTGTTCAGCCGATTTAAAACCAATCCGACAACCATTATGACCGATGCAATCAGCAAACCGTTGGGACTTGTTCTGGCTTTTTGATTAATAAACATAAAAAACGGAATAATAATCAACATCAGATTTTCAACAATAAACAGCAATCCCCACCCGCTTAACAGATACCCGGCTTTCCCGGAAATGATAATATCACTATAACGTACAACTCCATAGATGGCTAAAAACCAGGGTGTCACTTTAACAAGCTTAGAAAGAATGCCTGCTTCAAAGCTCCGTTTAAAAGCCTTCGCAGAAACAAACGATTCAATAACGACCACCGGGAAACCTACTGCAATAGCTGATACCAGAAACAAAAATGGCAGCCAGGCCGTGTGCCACAATGGATGAATCCGTGCCACAGCAACCAACATAACCGAACCTAAAGATGACTGATGCAAAGTAGAAATTACAACACCCAGTATTATCAGGAACAATAATGCTTTATTAACAACCGGTCCTAATTTATTCGCTAATGATTTAAGAAAAGCATTGTCAGAATCTTTATATTTTTCTGCCGCGATAGGAACAAATTCAAGAATAAGCACTGTCAGATAGGTCATTACACAAAGAGAAACTTCGAATAAGGGTGAATTTCCCTGCCATGACCGTGGAAGCAAAGGATTGTAGAGCTGCCACCATCGTCCAACATCCAGCATAATCGAAAAAGCAGCTATGCCGTATCCAAGCAATGCGGTTATCAATGCTGGCCGAACAAGGGGAGAATATTGCCCTCTGTTAAAAATATAGATTAAGGCAGCCATTGTAAAACCACCAGCTGCAAGAGCTATTCCCGTTACAACATCGAATGCAATCCATATCCCCCAGGGAACCCCATCGCTTAAATTAGTAACTGCACCAATTCCAAAAATAAAACGATACAATGTTACTATAGCACCAAGTGCAATAAAAATGACACCAACTGTAAACCATGGTGTCCATATTTTTTGATTCATCGGAGCTGCATTAACTTTCATTTCCGGCCTCCTCCGATTGGTTATCATCGTTATTTTTTTTGCGGTTTGAAACTGCAAGAATTGCCAGGGCACCGTACAATGCTACAGGCGGAATCCAGTACTTAAAAATCCCATGTTGAATTTTTTCCTGCAACGCTCCCGGTGGCGTTTCTCCCCAGGAATGATAACCTAGATCATCAAATTCGATATTCTTGGGAGCAAGGAACATTACCGATGTGCCGCCAATTTCAGTTTCACCATAAATATGTGCATTGTAGCGTTCGGGGTTGTCTTTTATGCGGTTCCTTGCTTCTTCAAGTAGTTCTCCACGTTTACCAAATTTTATGGCTCCCCGCGGACAGACAGATGCACAGGCCGGTTTTAAACCTTTATCGAGACGCGTGTCTTTGCAAAAATCGCATTTATGAACTACCGGAAAAGCTTCATCATATTCGAATGTCGGCGCTTCAAAAGGACATGCCACCTGGCAATAACGACAGCCGATGCATTTGTCTTTGTCATAAACAACAACACCATCATCCCGCTTTGTAAAAGCTGCAACCGGGCACACTGAAACACAAGACGGATAATTACAATGCAGACAACTTCTTCTTATAAAACAATATTCAGTCTCTGTTTTATTGTATAGCTGAATCAAAGTAAGATTATCCGCATTCAAATCCGTGGGCATATCATAGCGCGGATCATTTCCAACACGATCCAGTCCATGCTCTTTTTTACAGGCTGACTGGCATCCCCGGCAACCTATACAAAGAGTACTGTCATTCAGCATTCCCCAATTGTCTGCAATACTTTGTTCAGTTTCTTCAGCAAAAGACTTTTTGGAAACACCGAGAATGGTACCTCCAAGAATTGTGGAGGTTTTGAAAAAATCTCTTCGACTAAGAGCCATTTTCCTCCTCCTTAGCTTCTTTAGCTGCCTTGTTTTTTCTTGCGGCGACAACACCAGCCCCTATTGCGGCACCTGCTGCTGCGCCAACCAGACCTGTAACAACAGGATCGACACGTGTTTCTTTTTGATTGATTATGCCAGGATAAGTTGATGGAGCCGTGGCGAACTGAACCTGAACCTGTTCATACATATTATCTTTATAAGGGAAGAAAGGTTCAACACAACCAATACATGGATGACCACTGCCGATGGGCCAGTTAACTCCGCTGTTCCATTGTCTTTTCGGACAGTCAGAATGTGTTACCGGACCTTTACAACCGAGTTTGTAGAGGCAACCATCATCACCAAAATCCTGGGCAAAATTTCCCTGGTCAAATTGACCACGACGCGGACAGTTATCATGGATAAGTTTACCATAAAATGCCTTCGGGCGTTTATGTTCATCAACTTCAACGGCTCCGAGACCAGCAATGAGAACAGTTGCAACCGTGCCGACAAACCAATCCGGATGTGGCGGACAACCCGGAATATTCACTACCGGTGTGTTAATGTTATAGTCTTCGAGTACTTTATAAACAGGTTTGCAACCGGTCGGATTTGAACCTGCCGCAGGAATACCACCGAATGATGCACAGGTTCCGACGGAAAGAATCGCCATAGCCTTGGGTGCAAGATCTAAAAGATGCTGTAAAGCTGTGATACCTTTACCATCCTTTTCACAGAACTCACAATAAATACCATCATCTTTTGTGGAAATTGCGCCTTCCATTGCCAGGATAAATGAGCCAGGTTCACCGTTCTTTAGATTTTCTATGATCTCAAGGACCTGATCTCCCTGTGCTGCCGAGATATTCGGATGCCATAACAAGCTCACATGTTTACCTGGAACCACTTCTCCTAACAAGACATCCTGAATTGTCGGGCTTTTTATATTTAATAATGATACAGAACAACCGGAACATGCCCCGGCTTGTAACCATAAAACGGGAACTTCAGTAACTGCCTGGGCAAAAACCTTATCAAAACCGGGGATATTAAAGAGATTCATCCCCATGATGATTCCACTGCCTTTACCCATCAGATTTACAAATTCCCTGCGTGTCCACACTTTTTGTTCACTCATATTTCAAGCCTCCTGTAAATTGGCTGATATTTTTAAATTTATTTTTTCTATTTCTTCATTAACCAGACGTACAAGCTTTGGAACTGTCGCTTCAACTTGCGGACTTAAATCTTCTCCCCAGTCTATTACCCCGGGCTGTACGGCAAATATGACAACTTCCCGTGGTGCAATTCCGGTAAGAGCACACATTTTAAGAGAATCGATAAGCCCCAATTGGTGGATACTGGTTTTCGGAGCATCATCATAATCAATATCCTGCGGATGAAAACGGAATATTGTCCCTGCAGGGTGATCTGCTTTTATTGAATCAACAAGAATCAGATACTCATGTCCTTCAATCCACGGCAGCAGATCGATACCCAGTGTACCACCATCGAAAAGTTCAACATTATCCGGGAGAATATTTTTTTCCATTTCTCTGATGACATGAACCCCCACACCATCATCCATCTGGATTGAGTTACCGACACCTACAACCAGAATCGGTTTTTTGACTTTACCACCAGCCATCTTATGCCCCAACCACGAATTTGCCTATTTCTTTGCCTTTAGGAGTAATAATATGGATAGCGCATGCCAGGCAAGGATCAAAAGAACGAACAATACGAACCAGTTCGAAAGGATTTTTTTCATCTTTTACACGAGTGCCTTCCAACGCTTGTTCAAATGGTCCCGGTTCACCGGAATCGTCTCTAGGTCCGCCATTCCATGTAGTGGGAACAACCGCCTGGTAGTTGGCAATTTTATAATCTTTAATGGAGATCCAATGTCCCAGTGAGCCACGCGGTGCTTCAGAAATTCCCATACCTTCTGCTTCTTTTGGAATTTCAAAATGCGCATGAACAGGTTCACCCGGCTTTAATTGCAGTACCCAATTCGCCATTTCATCAGCAACAATTTTAGCTTCGATGGCACGTGCTGCATGTCTTCCCAGTGTGGAAGCCAACTTTTGCGGCTGCAGATTTGCAGCTTTTAATACAGCATCGACATTTTGTACTGTCTGCGGGACCCCATGCAGATAAGCGATTAACTGACGGGCAACCGGTCCTACTTCGTGAACTTTGCCATCATAACGAGGAGCCTTCAACCAGGAATATGCACCCTTTTTGTGGAAGTCCGGATCCGTTTCACCTTCTGAAGGGTGAAGATGGCTTCCTGATTTATACCAGCTGTGTTTTACATCTTCTGTAATCTTTGAAGGATCAAAATCAAGCAATTTCAGTGTATTAATGTCGGTCCGTCCGTTGGGGAACAACCGTTTTCTTTTTGTTAGATCAGGATTTGTATCAAGTTCAAATCCACCATAAGACATATAACGGCCAACACCACGACCAATATCGAAATAGTCCGGATAACGGGAAGCAACCAGTAAAATATCCGGCAGGTAAATGTTATCGATAAAATAACGCACCTTTTCTAAACGCCAGCGGAAATCAGCTATTTTATCTACAGTTGGTCTTTCGGTAACGCCGCCAGGAACCATTGCCATATTATGCGGCATTTTACCACCAAAAATACCAAGCATTTCATGTGTGATCATGCGCATTTTTAGAGCTTCAACATAGTGTTTGGTTGCAGCAATGTTTTCATCCTTTTTCAGACGATAATCCCCTTCATAACGCGGAAAAAATGGAGATAATGATCCCCGGGCTATAAATGATTTCACCTGCACAAGATCAGGATCATTTCCCGAGTAATTTGCAACAGGTACAACATCAACAAAATCCAGAGCTGATAAGGCATAAAAATGCAGAATATGTGACTGCAGGTAATTACAGCCAAAGATCAGGTTACGCATAATACGGCCGTTATCAGGAATATTACCTGCAATTCCAAAAGCAGAATCCAGGTTAAGCGTTGATGCAGTTGAATGCGCGGTAGGACATACGCCACAGATACGCTGTGTTATACGTTGAGCGTCTAATGGATTACGTCCAATCAGGATGTTTTCCAGTCCGCGCCAAAGCGTTCCGCTGCTGCGGGCTTCTTTAACAACACCATTTTCAACTACAGCTTCTATCTTAAGGTGTCCTTCAACCCTGTTAAGCGGATCTATTACAATTTTCCCCATACTTGCCTCCTGTGGGTCGGTTTAAAAATTAGCTATTCATCCAGGTCGTTGTTTGCTATTCCAATGGATGGAACGGTACTTACAATTTTTACTTCACAGTTTATTTCCAATTGATCCCCAAGATGTATTTCACTACTGCTATTCATATGAATGTTTAAATATTCCGGTTTTAGCAGAATTTTCAGGCAGTTACCATCTTTGCAGTCTCGAATTTCAACCACATTACCTGAAAAAGTAATTTTCTGATTATTTTCTTTGTGAATCATGAGACTCCAAGAAAGGGATGCTATTATAAATGCAACAACCGTGCCTGTAAAAAGAATGCCTGATTATGGGGGTATTAAAGATATCTGCGTCTTAAAAAGAAACGTATATCCGCAGATTATTTGCGGATTTCCGCAGATCCATTTTGGGAAGTAGTTAAGAGTTTATACTTCTTAAGCTTATCTCTGAATGTGGAAAGACTAAGACCAAGCTTCTTTGCAGCCTGGCTTTGGTTAAATTTAGATTCTGTTAAAGCCTGATTTAAAAGATTCATTTCCAGGCAGTTGACAACCTGATCAAAACTCATAGTGCCTTCAATAAAACAGCGGTCACAAGCTTTTAAAAGCGAATCCAGGCCTTTTATCTGCCTTACTTCAACCGGCAAATCCTTTATTTTTACTTCTTTATCAGCAAATAAAGATACACGCTGCGCCACATTGCGCAGCTCACGGATATTGCCGGGCCAGGAATAACTTATCAAAGACTGCATAGCTGAAACCGAAATCTTAAGCTTTTCAGAAGCATAGCGGTTAACAAAATATTCAAACAATACTGGAATATCATCTTTACGTTCACGTAAAGGCGGTATGTCAAGGGGAACAACATTAATCCTGTAGAACAAGTCCGAGCGGAACAGATTTTTCTCAATCATTATTTTAAGATCAACTTTTGATGCGGTAATCAATCTGACATTTACCGGAATGGATTGAGTGCCACCAACCCGCATTAGTTCCTTAGACTCAAGAACACGCAAAAGTTTAGACTGGATCGGCATAGGTACATCATCAATATCATCAAGAAAAATACTGCCGCTGTTTGCAATCTCGAACAATCCTTTTTTTTCAGAATGCGCTGATGTAAAAGCACCTTTTTCATGCCCGAATAGTTCACTTTCTAAAAGTTCCGGTGGTAACGCCGACAGACTGACTTTTACAAAAGGTTTATCTTTTCTGTGGCTGGTTTTATGGATGTAATCAGCAAATATTTCTTTACCAACACCTGTTTCACCAACAAGCAACACTGAACTGTCAGAGTGTGTAATACGATCAATCAGAGAAATAATCTCACGGATATGACGGTTATGGGTAACGATTGTTACAGGTTTTGGTGTATCCATATCGAAACTCAATTTTCCTGCGCGCCCTGCTCAATCCAGGTATGAATTATTTTGACTTCATCTTCAGAAAGGGGATCTTCACCAAGTCTTTCCGGGGGCATGCGCATCGAAGTATTGCGAGTGCTGACAACAATATATAACCTGCTTGTCTGAGGGTTACCCGGGACAATCATTGGTGTAGTGTGATTCTTATATCGCGATGAAAACACAGACTGATAATCTTCCAGTACTATATTGCCTTCAGGGCCATCTGATGAATGGCAATAGATACATCTGTCTTCTAAAATAGGTTGAATATCTTTCGTAAAACTAATTTGCTTAGGCTCATTGCTGCAATTAAGAGTAATCAGCAAAATCGGCAGAAATATAATTTTTAATGAAAGTTTCATAGCATGTTGGTTAGGAGTTATAACGTCAGTAATATTTAAAACTATTTAAAAAAAGTCAACTGAAATATATACTTCCACTTTTAGGGGAAATGATCATAATTAAATATTGTTCTGTCCTTAAATATCCACAGCAATTGTGTTAAATAAATTATTTTTGATTATATTAACTGCGTTTTAATTAACCGACTGTTTTACAGAACTTTTACAGGCATATCTTATGAAAATGACTTTATATGTATTTTTGTCCCTGATTATTGTGTTATTTACCTCGTATTACCAGAGAGTGACCGGCCCTACGTATGAAAAGAAGGTTGATGTTGTTTTAAATAATACAGAATACCATTTTGAATTATTACGCAGCCATGAAATTGGTACTGTTTGCCAACTCCAGCTAACTGTCCCGGACACCAATGTATCTGCCATAATTCATTATAAAAGATTTCCAACAAATGAAGAATATACTTCAAAAGCATTTTTCCGGAAAAGTGACATGTTAATCGCAGAATTACCGGAACAGCCTGCCGCAGGTAAGCTGCAATACTATATCACCTTTTATGATGGCACTCGTGATACTGATATTCAAAAAGAACAACCTGTTGTTATTCGCTTTAAAGGTGCTGTGCCAAAGCACATTTTAATCACACATATCATCTTCATTTTTATGGGAATGTGGTTTTCTAATCTTACAGGTATTTTGGCCCTTGCCAAGCATGAAAAACAAAAGATGTTCGCCATAATTACACTGATCTTTCTTGTATTGGGTGGAATGATATTTGGGCCATTTGTTCAAAAATTTGCTTTTAATGAGTATTGGGCCGGTATTCCTTTTGGCTGGGACTTAACTGATAATAAAACCCTGATTGCCGTAGTAGCCTGGCTTATTGCCTTTCTTGGTAATATAAAGCAAAACAGGCGCTGGCTTTTTATTTCTGCAGCAATTGTAACACTTGCAGTTTTTATAATCCCACATAGTATGATGGGCTCAGAGTTTGATTATAACCAGGGCAAAATCACCACCGGGTAAAATCTTAAATAATCTTTATACTTCATTTCTCAGGTGCTCTGTTCTTTAAGGAGCACCTTCTTTAATTATCTTCAGAAACTATATTGACTGAATTCCTAAACTTTTTTACGTTCAATTTTGCCAAACCAAACGCAGGAGTTCAATGGAAGTAAGTTTTATTCGCTTATCCACGCTGGTATTTGCATTATTTTTTGGTGTGTCACTCTTTGTTGTTGCCCGCCATATGCGTATACCTGCCATTGCCCCGCTGTTAATAGGCGGCATTATCCTAGGTCCTGAATTGAGTGGATTGATAGATAGTTATTCTCTAGGCCAGGGACTTAACATTTTAATTTCAATTTGTGTCGCCACAATTTTATTTGAAGGCGGACTTACCTTACATCCCGATGGTTTTTCAAAAGCCGGAGGCGTCATTGCCCGCTTGCTCTCAATTGGTGTTTTGATCACGTGGCTTGGTACTGCAGTAATACTTTATTTTGTTCTGGATTTGCCGCCAGCCATCTGCTTATTAAGCGGAAGTTTGATTATCGTTACAGGCCCAACAGTTATTACTCCTTTGCTTCAGCGATTAAAAATAAATGATAAACTCCATCAGATTCTGCATTGGGAAAGTGTGCTTATTGATCCAATTGGTGTTTTTATAGCTATCCTGGTTTTTGAATGGATTAGTATTGATGCAACCTTAACTCAGCATATAATGCAGTTTAGTATGCGTGTTGTAATAGGTGTAAGTCTGGGAACCGCCGGTGGTTTTACAATTTATTACCTGCTTAAAAAAAATCTTATCCCGGAAGAACAGATTAATATTTTTGTCCTTGCGGCAGCTTTATTCTTTTTTGCCGTATCCGATTTTTTTCTGCATGAAGCAGGACTCTTAACCGTTGTTGTCGCCGGCCTTATTATTGGCTGGAAAAAACCGGTAGATTTGAAAAAAATTCAGCAGTTTAAAGGTGAATTAACAGAAATGGCTATAGGAATACTTTTTATTCTTCTTGCGGCAAAACTGGAACTTGAAAATTTTATCGAGCTGGGTTGGCAAGGTTTAATTTCTTTGGCTATTATCATCTTCTTAATCCGTCCCTTAGGGATTTTCCTGAGTACATTAAAAAGTGACCTTAAGCTGAATGAAAAAGTGTTTTTAGGCTGGCTGGCTCCGCGTGGTGTTGTGGCAGGTTCGATGGCTTCTCTTTTTACAATCCAGTTAACTGAAAAAGGCTTTGAGTATGCCGCATTTCTTGAAGCTTTTACATTCAGTATTATCGGTGCAACGGTTGTAATACAAGGTTCTTTATCGGGAACGGTTGCCCGGGTTTTAAAGGTGAAGGCGCCGCCAAAGAAAGGCTGGCTGATTATCGGCGCAAATTATTTTGCAAGAAGGATTGCAGAATTTATCAATCATCGTAACCAGGAGCCAAGTGTATTAATCGACAACAACAAAGATGCAATAATTGAAGCACAAAAAGAAGGTCTGATTGGCTATGTCGGGGATGCTCTCTCAGTAAATGTTGTACCCGAAGATTATTTCAATAAAATTGGCAATGTTCTGGCATTAACGGATAACCGCGACCTTAACGAATTAGTATGTGAAAAATGGTCTGAACATGTGGAAGCAGATCATCTCTACCGCTGGACACCTTCCGATTCGGAATCACAGACTAAAAGAAAAACAACTGGTAAAGCTATCTGGTGTGATCTGCCAAAACCTTCGCAAGTAGGTTATGATCTGAATAGTAAGGAAGCGCTCTTATCTCCACGAAAAACAGACCGGTTGAATCGCAATCTTTTACCCGGAGTTCATGCCCTTGTTGCTTTTCAGAATGATGAATTATTTCTGGAAGAATTTAAAGAAAAAAGCCCGGGTGAACTTTTACTATTTAAACAGCTTGGCTATCATCTGCCATTGATTGTTAAAAAGGAACATATCTTTCTTAATCTAAAATTTTCAAATCTGCAGGATATGTTAAATCACCTTTTTAAGATTGTTTTTAAAGACAGTCGGGTCCTTGCGGTTGAAGAAGCATTATCTGGCTTCTCGGGGAACCATGGAAATCCTTTTTTTGTATTGGGAAATGAAGTTGCTGTTCCGCATTCACATTTTGAAAAACTCACAGATGCAATATGCATAGTCGCCCAGGTACCGGATGGCATTCAGTTGGACAAAAACAACAATGAGATATCTCGTTTATTTTTTATCCTGCTAAATCCTGCATCAACGCCCGAACTTCATTTAATGTTGTTAGCTGATATAGCTAAAATTGCATCAAATGCAGAATTAGTTAACAAACTGCTAAATGCGGTAAAACCTTCGCGAATTTTTGAATTACTGAAGGAAATTCCTCCGGCATCATAAAACATTGCAGGATTATTCTATATACAACGGTGCATCAGGTCCAATCGGCAGACCAAATATAAGCCAGATTATTAAAAGCACCGACCATACAATCAGGAAGAAAACTGTATAAGGGAGCATTGTGGAAATCACCGTTCCTATGCCTGCATTCTTATCATAACGCTCCATAAATGCAACAATCAGCGCAAAATAAGACATCATCGGGGAGATGATATTTGTAACACTGTCACCAATGCGATATGTGGCCTGCACTAATTCAGGAGTGTATCCTAATAGCATGAACATAGGTATAAATACCGGAGCCATAATTGCCCATTTAGCTGAAGCACTTCCCATAAACATATTTATAAAGGCAGAGAGAATAATAAAGGCCAGCATTAGGGGTATGTCGCCAAAACCTGATGCTTTAAGCAATTCAGCACCTTCGATAGCAATTATCAACCCCAGATTTGTCCATTTAAAATATGCCACAAACTGAGCAGCAAAAAATACAAGTACAATATAGATACCAAGGGTCTCCATTGCCTTGCCCATGCCCTTCATAACATCGGAATCACTTTTGTAAGTCTTTGCACCTATGCCATACGCTACCCCGCCAATAGCTGCGCTCAGAAAGATAAACGCAACAATTCCGCTCATAAAAGGCGAATGAAGAATTTCATCAGTTTCAGGATTGCGCAGGTAACCACCATCAGGAAGAATACCCGCTAAAAGAAAGGCTGTGAACAAGAGTAATGCAATGGTTGCATAAATTAACCCGCGTTTCTCATCAGCTGACAAGGAACGGATCTCTTCAGGTTTTTCATCACCTTTATAAGTACCTAAGCGTGGGATAACAATTTTTTCGGTTACCCATGTTCCAACGACTGCAATAAAAAATGTGGATACAAACATAAAGTAAAAATTTGCAGCAGGATTTACCAGGTAAGCCGGATCAATAATGCGTGCAGCTTCCTGCGAAAGACCTGCCAGCAAAGGATCGATTGTACCGAGCAACAGGTTTGCACTATATCCACCCGAAACACCGGCAAAAGCTGCAGCCATTCCGGCAATAGGATGGCGCCCCATCGCCAGAAAAATAATCGCACCCAAAGGAACCAATAACACATATCCAACTTCTGAAGCAGTATTTGAAAGGATGCCGGCAAATACAATTACAAAAGTTAACAACTTTCTTGGTGCTGAAATAACCAGCAGACGCAATGCGGTACCAATTAATCCGCTGCTTTCTGCAATCCCGATACCAAGCATTGCCACAAGAACTGTTCCTAAAGGAGCAAAGCCGGTAAAATTTGTAACCATTTGTGTTAGAATAAGGTGAAGTCCTTCAACCGATAACAAATTAAAGGGACGGATTGTCTCCTTTGTCCCCGGATGAATAACTTCGATATCAAACAAACTGAATATTCCCGACAACAGGACAACGCCAAGTGCAAATAAAAAGAATAGTGTTGCCGGATGCGGAAGTGCATTTCCAACTTTTTCCACAAGGGTAAGAAAGCGGTCTATGTAAGATTTCTTGGTTTCTTTTTGCATATCACTCGTAATGTTTTGTTTGTATAATTCTTATTTAGAAAAACGCTAACAGAAATTGAAATATATAAATTCCCAAACATTTAAATCAAACCATTAATAAATAGTATTATTTTATAACGTTTATAACAGATTATTGCCATTATTATCCACTTTTAGAAATATGTTTAAATTGTATAACTAATTTTCCGATAAGAAAATAAACATAGTAAAAACAGTATTAATTGGGGGACCGATGAAAGCATTAATAGTTGAAGATGATTTTTTAAGCAGAAAGATCCTGTTAAAATTTTTAACTCCATATTTTGATTGCGATGTAGCTACAGATGGCGATGAAGCCCTGGAAGCATTCAAATATGCTTTTAATAATAATGACAAATACGATGCTGTTTTCCTGGATATAATGATGCCTAAAAAAAATGGCCTGGAAGTATTACAGGAAATCCGTGAGTTCGAGCACGATAAAGATATCATGGGGTTGGACGGTGCAAAAATTATAATGACAACTGCCCTGGACGACAGCAAAAATGTTTTATCTGCATTTAAAAAAGGCTGCGAAGGTTATATCGTTAAGCCATACCAGAAAGAGATAATAATAGAAAAACTCGAAGAACTTGGCCTTACGGAATCACAGCTGAATTAAACAAGACCTCGGAAAAACGAATGCAGGAAATTGTTTACAAAAACATTGATAAAGAATTGCAAATCACTTTTAATGCTGATTATCAGAATGTTAATAAAGTGGTTAAAAATATTCTTGGATACATTGAAACTAACTTAATTCCTGTTTCGGCTTTCGATATTGGCGTTACACTTCATGAACTGCTAGTAAATGCTGTTCGGCATGGCAGCGCTTCAGATAATACAAAAATAGTACATGTAGTAGTGGGAACCGAGTCCGGCCGTTTATACATCAAAGTACAGGATGAAGGGCTGGGATTTGATCTGGAAAAAAAATTATGTAACGAAAAATCAAACGTTTTGGAACCACACGGGATGGGCTTAAACATTATTAAGTCTCTTGGTTTTTCTCTCAGTTACAACAGAATAAATAATGAAATTTGTGTATCAAAAGAATTGTCAAATTAATAACCCCAGGGGAGCAATATATGAGTCATTCTGATAAAATAATAATTGAACCGGATTATGATATTGTCTCATTGAACAGTAATGATCTAAAAGAACAGATTTTAAAGTATTTAAATAATGGTACACAACAAATCGTAATTGATCTGAGCCAGGTTAATCTCGTTGATTCAACAGGGTTGTCAGTTATGATTGCGGTACATAATTCCTTAAAAAGGATGGGTAATTCATTAGAACTCGTGAATGTATCCGAGGATATTTTAAAATTATTAAAAATTACCCGGCTCGATAAACATTTTGTAATTACTGAGAGCGTACATTAAAAAACAAATATTAGCTGAATCTGGAATAACAAGGAACCAAAAATGCCAATCATTGAAGATGATGAAATAATCAGGGTGTTTATAGAAGAATCACATGAACACATGAACGGAATTGAAGCAGATTTACTGGATATTGAAAAAGATGGTGAAAACATCAATACAGATCTTGTAAACAAAGTTTTTAGAGCTATTCATTCTGTTAAAGGTGGTGCCGGTTTTCTGGGCCTGGAAAATATTAAAGAATTAGCCCATGAGATGGAAAATCTTTTAAATCTGATAAGAAACAAGGAATTGATCGTTAATTCAGATATTATCAACGCTTTACTAATTTCTACTGATAAATTGAATGAATTAATTACTAATTACCAGAATTCAAATTCAATTGATATCTCTGAAGAGCTTGTAACATTGAAAGGGGCAACATCAGCATCTTTACCTGAAGAAATTCAGGAAACAATAAATACATCTGAAAACATTTGTCTGCCAAACGGAAATGTGATTTTTGAAGTTAATACATTTGACCTTGATCAGGCACAAAAAGGTGGACGAATACTTTATCTGACTGAATTTGATCTGATTCGTGACGTACAGCGAAAAGACAAAACCCCGCTGGATATCATTAAGGAAATTCAGCAAGCCGGGATTCTTGTAGAAAGTAAAATTGATATAGATGCCGTTGGTACCCTTTATGAAGAACCATCCAGCATTATTATACCATTTTTTGTATTATTTTCAACAGTATTGGAACAGGATATCATCAGCAAGTTTGTTAATGTTGACGAATCCAAAATTTTTTATTTCAACAAAGAACGCAAAATTTTTGCCTTACAGGAAACACACCAGGAAGCCGAAAATTTTGTAGATCAGCTGATCCACAATGAAAATAATTATACAGTTGAAGAAAGCCTTGCAGTAGAAAAGGAAGAATCCATTGAACAAAAAACAACCGAACCAAAATCGGCCAAAAACGGCCATAAAGAACCTAAAAAAGCTATAAAACATGAAGCAAAGCCTAAAGAAGCTCTGCCTGAAGGTAAAAAACCATCTGTACAAAATTCCAAAAATGAGCCTTTAGCAAAAGAAAGCTCTGTAAGTTTTACCAGCGAAACCCTGCGTGTCAATGTAAAAGATCTTGATACGTTAATGACTTTAGCCGGTGAACTCGTTCTTACACGAAACCAGCTTCTTCAGACACATAATACCGAAGACAAAAAAGGCATTGAAAATGCAATCCAGCGTGTTAACCTGATTACTTCCGAATTACAGGAAGCAATCATGGCAACACGTATGCAGCCGATCGGAATAGTTTTTAACAAATTCCAGCGCATTGTACGTGACTTATCCAAAAAACTCAATAAAGTAACTGACCTGATTATTGAGGGTGAAGGCGTGGAGATGGATAAAACGATTATCGAGGCGATCGGTGATCCACTCACCCACCTCGTGCGCAATGCAATCGACCACGGCATAGAGGAACCGTCAGTCCGGTTATCCCACGGTAAATCTGAAACAGCAGTTTTAAGATTAAGCGCATCACATGAAGCAGGACAAGTGATAATTAAAATTGAAGATGACGGTGCCGGAATAGATCCGGAAAAAGTAAAAGCCAAAGCTTTGGAAAACGAATTGGTATCCAAATCCGAGCTGGATTTAATGAGTCATGATGAAATCATTAAACTTATCTTTAAACCCGGCTTCTCACTGGCAAAAGAAGTAACCGACATTTCTGGCCGGGGCGTTGGGATGGATGTTGTATTCAGTAACTTATCCAAACTCGGCGGATCCATTGATATAAAATCCAAGGTAAATAGCGGAACTTCTATCCGGATAAAATTGCCTTTAACTCTCGCTATTATCCCCTGCCTTATAATTAAATCGGCAGAAAATCGTTTCGCCATTCCGCAGATCAACCTGGTTGAACTTGTCAGAATACCTTTTACACAGGTTAAAAACAGGCTTGAACGCATCGACAACGCTTTAATCCTGCGGCTAAGGGGATCGCTGCTTCCAATCATCAATCTGAATGAATCAATATCCAAAGACACTCAAACAAAAGATCATGATAATAAGACCTGGCATATTCTCGATCAGATTAAGAAGTCCGGTAAATTTAATAATAAGGGCGCTTTCAATATTGTGGTCGTTAATGCCGGTAGTTTTAATTACGGAATAATTGTTGATGAACTGCTTGATTCTGAAGAGATTGTTGTTAAGCCTTTGGGATTGCATCTAAGGCATCTTCATACGTATGCCGGGGCTACTATTCTCGGGGATGGACGCGCCGCACTTATTTTAGATATCAATGGAATCAGCAAAGAAATGAAGCTAAAGGAAGTGAAGAGAGATGCTAAAGAAGAAGCAGCTATCGACCTTCTGAGCCGAAAAGATTCTCAATCCATGGTGATTGTAAACAATGGGAACAGTGAACAATTTGCAATTCCTTTGGGACTTATCTCAAGAATTGAAAAAATCCATAAGAGCGATCCTGTAATGACCAGTGGACGCCTGGCATTGAAATACAGGGGTAGCAATCTGATTGTTCTCTCAGTTGAAGATGTTGCCAATGTAAAACCACGGGTAGAATCTGAAAATCCTTATGTTATCATTTTTGAGTTCGGCGGCAAAGAAGTTGGAGTAATTGTATCTCATATCATTGATGTTGTTGAGACATCTGCTGAAATAGATGAAGATACTTTCAGACAACCCGGAATTGTCGGATCAGCAGTTATTCTCGATAAGATAACACTGATGCTTGATTTGTATGGATTAGCCGCAGCAGCTATGCCTGAACGAATGATTGAACGTGAAAATGAAAGACTACAGAAATCGACTAAGAAACAGAATACGATCCTTATCGTAGAGGATTCAAAATTTTTCCTTAAACAAATAAGCGGATTTACAGAAGATGCAGGTTATAAAGTTGTAACGGCTCTGAATGGTGAAGAAGCGCTGGAAAGACTGCACCAGGAAAAAGAAATTGATTTGATTCTTACAGATATTGAAATGCCTGCAATGGATGGGATAGAGTTGACCCGACGTGTTCGCTCAGAAGAAAGATACAGGAATATGCCTATCCTGGCACTGACTTCGGTTGCCGGTGATGAAGCAGAAAGAGTGGCGATGGACGCGGGTATTGATGAATATCTGATCAAACTTGATCGGGAAAAAGTACTTTCAAACATAGCAAGTTATTTAGAAAACGGTAGGATGAATTAGGAAAATATGATGAAAAAAGTAAAATCTGATGAAGCGGTAGAATTATCAATTTTCCAGGTAGCAGAAATAATCTGTGCAGTTGATATTACCAAAATTGTCGAAATAATAAAGCATCTGGATTTAACGCTGGTAAAAAATGCCCCGTCTTTTGTTCGGGGGGTTGCCAGTTTGCGCGGAGAAATAATCACAGTAATTGATGTAAGGGCAAAATTTGGATTGGAGCCTATACCTTTGAACGAAGATATGCGCATTATTGTAGTAAACTATCAAAATGAAAATACAGGTTTACTGGTAGACAAAATTATTGATGTTAACCGGGTTGAACAGAATTCAATCGGTCCGTTAACATCAAACATAAACAGTGTAAATAAGGATTATTTTTCCGGCATCTATACAATGGAAAACGATCTGTCTGCAATTTTAAATCTTGATGAACTCTTAGTTTTTGATCACAAAAGTTCTGACAACAAAGTTCTGGTATAGATAATTGAGCATAGGAATTGGAGGATTGAGATGAGTTTTACAAATATTAAAATTAAATATAAAATTTACGGATTGGTTATTTTGTCATTTGCATTTCTGATTTTAATAACAACAGCCGGTCTGTTTGGTTTATCTAAAATTGAAACAAAAAAGGAAGATATCTTTCGGCATGAACAAGTGGAGAAACTTTTTTTACATAAAGAAATTGATCATCTTAAATGGATTGCTGCTGTTAAAAATGCGATTATTGATGGTTCTTCCAGGATTAATGTTGAAAAAGACCCGCACAAATGCGCATTGGGACAATGGTTATATGGATCGCAACGCAAATTAATCGAAGAAGAAATTCCCACTCTTATACAAAAATTTAAAAGCATTGAACGCCCCCATGCAGCGTTGCACCAGTCGGCAGTTTCTCTTGAAGAAAAATTACAACAAAATGCTTCTCAGCAAGAGTTAATTAATTTTTACAGTACGAATATTATTACTCATTATGAAGATGTTATTTCTCAACTGAATGATATATCAGGAGAATTAGATCATGAAACGGAAATGGCCCAAAATGAAATGAATGATATGCTCAGTTTTCTGAACAGCTCGTCTGTTTATTTCCTGGTTATTAGTTTGGTAGTTCTAATGGTTCTTGGCAGCATTTTATCAAAATCTATTTTACAAGGGTTAAAAGAATCTGTTGAGTTTACCCAGGAAATAGAAAAAGGTAATCTCTTTGTATCCATTTCTACAGACCGTGAAGACGAAATTGGCGAATTATTAACGTCTCTTAATAATATGTCTGCAAACCTAAGAAAAATCATCGGCAATATTCATCAATACTCGGGTGAACTAAGCAAAGCTGCAGGCAGCATGAACTCCATCTCCCAAAAGTTATCTACAGGATCAGGTGATATGGCTGAACGTACATCAAGTGTTTCATCAGCTGCAGAACAAATGAGTGCAACGATGCGTGATGTTTCTTCAGCTTCCGAGCAGGCAAATTCAAATCTTACGATCGTATCTTCATCAACCGAAGAAATGACGGCAACCGTCTCTGAGATTGCCAAAAATGCTGAGAATGCGCGGCATATTACTCAAAATGCTGTAAACAGTGTTAAACAGGCATCTGGCAAAGTTAATGTATTAGGCAATGCTGCAAATGAAATCAGTAAAGTTATTGAAGTTATTAATGAAATTTCCGAGCAAACCAAGCTGCTTGCTCTTAATGCGACCATCGAAGCGGCTCGCGCCGGCGAAGCCGGTAAAGGCTTTACGGTTGTTGCAAATGAAGTAAAAGAACTTGCCAAACAGACAAACAACGCAATTGATGAAATTCGTTCACGCATAGATGCAATACAGGGATCAACCAGTGAAACAGTATCGGAAATAAATAATATCAGTCAGATTATAGGTGATGTAAATGAGATTGTAAGCAATATTGCAACTGCTGTGGAAGAACAGAATGTTACAACACGCGACATCTCCGAAAATATCGGCCAGGCGGCTATGGGAATTTCAGCAATGAATAACTCTCTGGCACAATCTGCAGAAGCATCAAAAATGATTGCCCAGGATATTACGTCTGTTAACACCACTACCAACGAAGTACGCAATGACAGTCAAACTGTTAATCAAAGTGCACAACAGCTTTCACAGATGAGTGAAAACCTAAAAGGAATTGTCGATCAATTTAAATTGAATTAAAGGAAGTCATGAATCTTAAAATAAAACTTAATTTATCAGCCTTGAGTTTGGCACTCATTATTTTATTAATGTTTGTCTTTAATTGGTCAGTAACATCATCACAAAAAAATGATGCTCTTGTAATTAATCTTGCCGGTCGTCAGAGAATGCTGAGTCAAAAACTTAGCAAAGAACTTTTAGCATATATTGAGTATTATGAGCAGAAAGGAATGGTCAATAATCAGGTTGCCCAATCTATAAAATTAACACACGATGTTTTTGAAAAAACCCTTAATGGCCTGATGAGTGGCGGTAGTGTACCTTTAACACTGGATCCTGCAGGTGAACAAGCGGATTTAAGCAAGAGTGAAGGCGCAATTTACAACCAGCTGCAAAATGTTAACCAGTTGTGGAGTGAATTTTCTGATCACACGAAGACAATCCTGAATACAAAGAATTTTGAAGCTGAAATAAACTGGATTTTAGACAATAATATTAAGCTTTTGCAAGAGATGAACAAAGCAGTTACAATGTTTCAGGTAGCATCCGAAGAAAAGACGTCTACCCTTTTAGCAATTCAGCTTTTCGGAGTAATTCTTGGTGCCATCGTTTTTGTGATTGTATCATTAACAATACGTAAAACACTCGTTAATCTTAAATCTCTTGGTGAGTTTGCTTTAACAGTCGGGCAAGGTAATCTGGCAGCTCATGCTGAAATTCATTCAACAGATGAAATCGGAGAAATTACTCAAATATTGAACGAGATGGCTGCAAACCTTAGAAAGATGATAAAAAATATACTTAGTTCATCAATGAATTTAACCGATACCGCCCAGAATCTGAATTCGATTTCTCAAAAGTTATCCAATGGTTCAAGTCACATTACTGAAAGAACAACAAGTTTATCATCATCTGCTGGTGAAATGAGTGAAACAATGTCAGAGATTTCTGCAGCTACCGAGCAGGCAAATTCAAATTTAACATCTGTATCATCTTCTTCTGAAGAAATGACAGCTACCGTCGCAGAGATCGCGGGTAATGCTGAACAAGCCCGTACCATTACAAAGAATGCTGTCAACAGAATAAATGCTACTTCAGAAAAAGTAAACGTTTTAGGGAGTGCTTCGCAGGAAATCAGCAAAGTTGTTGAAGTAATAAATGAGATTTCTGAACAAACAAAGCTTCTTGCGTTAAATGCAACAATAGAAGCGGCCCGTGCTGGTGAAGCAGGAAAAGGTTTTGCTGTTGTTGCCAACGAAGTAAAGGAACTGGCCAAGCAAACCAATAATGCAATCGATGAAATACGATTTAGAGTAAATGCAATCCAGGATTCTACAAAGGAAACCGTTTCAGAGATCAACAGCATCAGTCAAATAGTAAGAGAAGTCGATGAAATAGTAATTACCATCGCTTCATCGGTTGAAGAACAGTCCGTTACGACAAGGGATATTGCCAATAACATTAGTCAGGCAGCAACCGGAATTTCAGTGATAAATAAATCTGTTTCTCACTCTGCCCACACTTCCAGGACTATCGCAAATGATATCACAAATGTAAATACCAACACCGGCGAAGTTTTTAATGACAGCCTTGTTATCAGTGAAAGTGCAATTCAATTAACAGAAATGAGTGAGAGTTTAAAGAGTATTGTTGATCAGTTTAAATTGAATTAATAAAGAAAATATATGGAAAATACAAAAAAGCGCGTTCTTATCGTTGATGATACAGCTCTTTACCGTAAGATAATAAAAGATGTGCTGGAAAGTTTTGATAATTTTGAAGTTATTGGAACAGCTGCAAATGGTAAAATTGCACTTTCAAAGATTCAATATCTGAAGCCTGATCTTATCACTTTGGATCAGGAAATGCCTGAACTTAACGGGCTGGAAACTCTTCGGGAGCTTAAAAATCTGGGTGGGAATTGTGCTGCTGTTATGGTTAGCTCTCATACAACAAAAGGCGCCAACATTACTATGCAGGCACTTGATCTTGGTGCGTTTGATTTTATTGCAAAGCCGGAAGGGTTCAATTTAGAATCTAACACCGAACAGCTTCGCTCACAGTTTTTGCCTATTCTCAAAGCTTTTCAGATTCAGAATAAATCCTATATCCCGAAGAATAAATCTGTAGCTGTCCCGGCGTATGAAAGTGTATCTGAGATTGCTGTTCAGGAACCTGTTTTCGATAATCAAACATTTCAAAAAATAAGTCCGTCTTTAGCTCCTGAAGTTGTTGCCATAGGTATTTCAACAGGCGGACCGAAAGCCTTAGCGCATGTGATACCGCAATTAGATTCATCTCTTAAAGTTCCGGTGTTAATTGTTCAGCATATGCCGCCCCTGTTTACGAAAGCGCTCGCCGATTCATTAAACAACAAATCAGGCCTTACCGTTCATGAAGCAGAGAACGGCCAGAATTTATTACCGGGACATGTTTATATCGCACCTGGCGGTAAACAAATGAAAGTAGAAAACAGCACAAAGCCGGGGATGAAGCAAATAATAATTAATGATGATCCTCCTGAAAACTTTTGCAAGCCATCCGTTGACTACTTGTTCCGTTCAGTAGCAAAACTATATGAGAAAAAAGCTCTTGGGGTCATCATGACCGGTATGGGACGGGATGGTGTAATTGGCCTGCGACTCATGAAAAGACATGGCGCCGGGATTATGGCCCAGAATAAGACATCATCCACGGTATTTGGAATGCCGATGGAAGCAATCAAGTCTGGCGTTGTTGACTATGTAGCAGATATTGAAGAAATAGGACCGGAAATAAACAGAATTTGCCGCGGATATTGACGTGATTGAAACAATGCAAAAAATAACGCCTTCGGAGTTAGGTGTTCTGACAAAATACATCAAAGAAAAAAGCGGTATTAGTTTAGACGGCAGTAAGGCTTATTTAATTGAAAGCCGGCTATCCCCCTTGCTTCAGGAGTATAATTATAAAAATTACAGTGAATTGTACTTTAAAGCGAAGGTTGATCCACGGATTTCTACAAAATTGGTTGATGCCATAACCACAAACGAAACTTTCTGGTTCAGGGATAACACTCCCTTTCAGCTTTTAAAACATAAAATCATTCCGGACCATATTGACAGGGTAACAGAAAATTCCATAGGTAGCCCTTCTCTTAAAATATGGAGCGCTGCCTGCTCAACCGGTCAGGAAGTATATAGTATTGCTATCATTTTAAAAGAATTATTAGGGGATTTCAGCCGTTGGCGTATTTCTCTTACAGGCACCGATATTTCAGATGCTGCAATTGCCCAGTCAAGCTACGGATGCTATAATAAAGTAGAGCTTTCGCGTGGACTGAATGAAGCCCAGCTGCAGCGCTATTTTAACATGAATGGAACAAAAGCCCGCATCAAAGATGAGATTCGATATATCGCAAATTTTAAAAAGCTTAACTTATTAGAGCCGTTCGATTTTATGGGTAAATATGATATTATACTTTGCAGAAATGTTGCCATTTACTTCGATCTTGAAGACCGAAAAAAATTATTTGACCGATTGGCAAAACAGCTTAATCCCAGCGGTGCATTAATAATTGGCAGCACAGAATCTTTGTTTGGTGTAAGTCACCTTTACGAGAGAAAGATGTACATGAACTCTGTCTTTTATCAGGTTAAGTAAACGCTGCTGTAATATTAAGGTGAACGAAATAAAATGACAATTGATCAGCAAGATTATTTAAATGAAATAAAAGCTAACATTACTTCTGAAGACCGGATTAAAGCAGATATTATCATGTCACATATTTTCGAGTGTGATATTGAACTTCAAAGAGCAATTCTGGAAGTATTATCTGATACCAATAGTGCTTTTACCATTAGTTATATTTTACAAATGCTGGAAACTGCCGGACAGTTAAAAATCGATGAATCTGAAATAATTTTTAGACTCCAAAACATGCTGATTGAAGCGCCTGATAATATATCGCAATTATATTTTTACCCAGACCTATGGAATAAAATTGATATCATCGACCTGGTTTCAGAATTACAGCATGTACCTTCTGTCCCCTTTTTAATTGAACTTCTTAACGGTGATATAAACCTTGAGAAAACAGAAAAAATAATAGTAGCTCTTGGAAGAATAGGATCTCCTGAAACTGTAAATACTATTTCAGAATATTTATACCAGGAAAACAGGATACTACAATTTTTAGCGATTAATGCACTTCAGGATATTGGAACATCTGAAGCCGTTTATGCACTCGCCCAAAGGCTGGGTTCTGATAATCAATTAGACGAAAGAATAATTGATGTTTTTGCAAAACTCCAGGATGAAATTTCTCTTGAACAATTAAACAATCTCTTAAAAAGAACCGACCCCCATATAAAAAATTATGTTAAGACCAGGATTATTAATATCGGTCAGAAAACAATTCCTTTATTATTAAATAATATTCATGATTTTGACAATGCAGAATTTGTAATCCATTCTTTGAATATCCTTTCTAAGATTGGTGACGAAAGTTCGGTAAATGCAATCCGCCAATTATTGTATAACCAGCCCGAAAATGCAAACATACGTTTTGCGGCGTATGAAGCGCTTGGCATGCTTCCTTTAGCAAAAGGTGTTTACATTTTATCAAATGGTTTGATGGATGCAGATGATATGGTCCGTAATGCTGCAGCAAAAGCGATTGAACGCAATAACAACTCCCTTCTTAGATCAGGAATACGTAACCTGATTAAAAACAAGGATCAAAATGCACAAAGGATAACGGCAGCTTTTATCAATGCTGAAGCAGACTCCGTTTTTACACACTTAATTGAAGATGATATCTTCAGGGAGCTGGCTCAAAATTATCTGAATGAACATGCTCACCCTGATATTAAAAAACATTTCTGTGCAATTGTTAAAAGTTCAGGCAAAACTCCAATTGCTGATCTGGACAGCCCAAAAGAAGAAGTAAAACGTCTGCACATTGCAGTTGTCGATGACTCATTGATGCTACTAAAAATATACAAAAACAATCTGTATGATATCGGTTATGAGACTTCACTTTTTGAATTTCCTGAACAGGCACTTGAAAATATTATTAAAAATAAACCCGATTTGGTTATTACCGATTTAAACATGCCCGTTTTAACAGGTGCCGAACTGACAGCTAAACTTCGTGAAAAATACTCCAGGGAAGAATTGCCTGTAATTCTTGCGACAACTCAAAATGATCAATCTGAAACAGAGAAGGCATTTGCGGCAGGAATTAATGATGTTATATATAAACCCTTCACAAAAGAACAGCTCGCAGAAAAAATCAATCTGTTTTTAGCAGTTACACCCGCACTATAATTTTCTCAAGCATTTCCCAGTGTTAAAGCATATAATTTTGGTCTGATTTGGGAATTATTTATTTTTGACAATAGTTTTGAATCTAAAATTTATAAACATCAATAAAATGGAAAAGAAAGATGAGTAATTTAACTAAGGTTGCAGTTCCTACTATTATTTTATTAGCTATTTACATGATTTATCATCTCACTCCGGGAGAAGGTTTGGGATCTTTTGAAAAATACAAATCCAGTGGAGAAATAAACCAGGCTATTAATGTTGCTGTGGTTACATCCCGTGGATTTGGCAGGGATCAGAATAATAAAATTGTTTCTTTTGTCGCCCGTGATAAAGATGGTGTTGAGTCCCGTGTTAGTCTTAATAATCCTGCTCCGGAAGCAATCTCTGCGGCACAAGTCGTGGAATTATTCGGACACATGCATGGTCCGGATTTTGTTGCCGCACGTGTTACTATCGTTAAATAATTCAAGAATTACATTCCTATTTTAACAATTCCCCATTTTAAAAAGGTATTTTAGCTTTATTCATCAAGTGGATTTTAATATTTCTTCCAAATAAGGCTTCTTTATATTTTGGATTGTGTTTGTTATATTGAATCGCTTTTAACACATCCAACTTAAAACAATTACAAAACAAATAATTAAACGGGAAAATTCTTATGACGTATTCAGCAGACTCTGACAGATATACCAAAATTCCCTACCGGCGCTGCGGAAAAAGCGGCCTGAAATTACCCGAAATTTCTCTTGGGTTATGGCATAATTTTGGTGGTGTTGATGTTTATGAAAATAGTCGCGAAATGGTTTTAAAGTCTTTCGATATGGGGATAACCCATTTTGATCTTGCAAATAATTACGGACCGCCACCGGGTTCTGCAGAAGAAACTTTTGGTAAAATCCTGAAACAGGATTTAAAAAGCTATCGGGATGAGCTGATTATTTCCAGTAAAGCCGGCTGGGATATGTGGCCCGGTCCATATGGAGATTTTGGTTCCCGAAAATATCTTATTGCCAGTCTGGATCAGAGCCTGAAACGCATGGGCATCGATTATGTAGATATTTTTTATCACCACCGGCCTGACCCTGAAACACCACTCTATGAAACCATGTCTGCCCTTGATCAAATCGTTCGAAGCGGCAAAGCACTTTATATCGGTATTTCATCTTATAATGCTGAACAGGCACGTCAGGCGGCAAAGATCCTTAACAAACTGGGAACACCCTGCCTTATTCATCAACCTTCGTACAGCATGTTTAACCGCTGGATTGAAAAAGACTTAATGAATACTCTGAATGATGAAGGTATCGGATGTATAGTATTTTCTCCGCTCGCACAGGGAGTATTAACAAATCGTTATTTAGATGGAATCCCGGCAGATTCACGTGCTGCAAAAGCCCACGGTTATCTGAAACAGGAAGCGATTACCGCGAAAAAACTCGATGCCGTTAAAAAACTAAATGAAATTGCAAAACAACGCGGTCAATCCCTGGCGCAAATGGCAGTGGCATGGACACTGCGTCTCAAGGGGATGACATCATCACTTATTGGTGCAAGCAGATTGAGCCAGATTGAAGACATTGTTGGCTGTCTCAGTAATCTGTCTTTTTCTGATGAAGAGTTAAAAATGATTGATGCGATAACGCTGGAATAAACAGCGCTCCTTTTTCTTTAAAGAATTTTTTGCAAGCTGCTATTTAACATATAAGAAATGAAAACTATCAAAACCAGTGAAGAATATTTATTGAGTTCACTCACGAGAGAAGATCTAAGTACTGATCCATTTAATCAGTTTGATAAGTGGTTTAAGGATGCTCTTGCCAGTGATATCAAAGAACCCAATGCAATGACACTTGCAACAGTGAACGCGGATAATACTCCTTCCGCCAGAATGGTTTTGTTAAAAGACTATAGTACCCGCGGATTTATTTTTTTTACAAATTATTCAAGTCGAAAAGGCCGTTCACTGTTACTGACAAATCCTTATGCTGCACTTGTTTTTTGGTGGGAACCTTTACAACGGCAAATCCGCATTGAAGGTATCGCTCACAAGCTAAGTTCGAAATTATCAAATGAATATTTTAACTCCCGGCCGCGTGGCAGCCAGCTGGGTGCAATTGCTTCTCAACAAAGCCAGACGCTCGATGCTTATGAGACGCTTGAAAATCAATACAAAGAATTAGATCAGCGATTCAGAAACAAAACAATTGAACGCCCTGATAATTGGGGTGGCATTGTTATAAATCCTGAAAGATTTGAATTTTGGCAGGGACGACCGAACAGATTGCATGACCGTTTCATCTATCAGCGGGATGATAAAAAGAACTGGCAAATTGAGCGGTTATATCCCTGATAATTAAAATTCTTTTTTTTAATAATTATTCTTAATTGAAGTAAACCTTTTTATGTTTACTTACGTCTATCTTTTGAACCTGCATTCAAAAAATTATCAGTTTTAAATAAAGGGAGGCTTATTACCATGAGATTGTCATTGGTTCTGCTTTTATTATTTTCATTTTCATTGATCTATGCATCTGAAGAATCTGAAAAGGATATATTCAATGCATCGACTTTTTCAGGTCTTAAATTACGCAGTATAGGCCCTGCTTTTACTTCCGGCCGAATTGCCGATATCGCAATTGATCAGGATAACCCCAGTACCTGGTATGTTGCCGTAGGCTCAGGTGGTGTATGGAAGACGATTAATTCCGGAACAACCTGGCAGCCGTTATTTGATGACCAGGGCTCATACTCTATCGGTTGTATTACAATTGATCCTGCAAACCGCTCTACAATATGGGTAGGCACTGGTGAAAATGTCGGTGGACGACATGTCGGATTTGGTGACGGTGTTTACCGCAGCCTGGATGGCGGTTCAAGCTGGGAGAATCTTGGACTGAAAGAAAGCCAGCATATTTCAAAAATAATTGTCCATCCTGAAAATTCTGATATCATCTGGGTTGCTGCTCAGGGCCCGCTCTGGAATAAAGGTGGCGAACGGGGAATTTTTAAAAGTATTGATGGTGGAAAAAAATGGAAACATGTTTTGGGTGATAAGGAGTGGATTGGTGCCACAGACATCCTGATAAATCCGGATAATCCGGATATTTTGTATGCTGCCACCTGGCAACGGCATCGCAATATCGCAGCATATATGGGCGGCGGACCGGGATCAGGCATTCATCGCTCAATGGATGGCGGAGAAACCTGGGAAAAATTATCATCGGGATTACCAGGAGGTAATATGGGAAAAATCGGTATGGCGATTTCACCCCAAAATCCGGATGTAATTTATGCAGCCATCGAGCTGGAACGTCGGACCGGCGCTGTTTACCGTTCATCAAACGGGGGAAGTACATGGACTAAAATGTCCGATACAGTCTCCGGAGGTACCGGGCCGCATTATTACCAGGAACTTTATGCGAGTCCGCATGCCTTTGATCGTATTTATCTGGCCGACGTGCGTATGCAAATTTCTGATGACGGCGGAAAAACATTCAGACGTATGAGTGAGCGTTTTAAGCATTCTGACAATCATGCATTGGCCTTCCATCCTGATGATCCTGATTATCTGCTTTGCGGAACAGATGGTGGCCTGTATGAAAGTTTCGACTTAGCTGACAACTGGCATTTTATCAGCAACCTGCCTGTAACACAATTCTACAAGGTGGCTGTAGATGACAGTGAACCTTTTTATAATATTGTCGGCGGAACACAGGATAATTCCACACAATACGGACCATCCCAAACCGTCTGGACGCGCGGTATAGATAACAGCGACTGGATATTAACAATCGGCGGGGACGGACATCAGCCGGCAACCGAACCCGGGAATCCTGATATAGTCTACTCAGAATCCCAGGAAGGATTCATGTCACGTGTGGATATGACTAACGGCGAATCAATCCTGATACAACCGCAGCCTGAATCCGGAGAAGATTACGAAAGATTTAACTGGGACTCCCCTATTCTTGTCAGTCCGCATAAAGCATCACGGATTTACTTTGCATCGCACCGCGTATGGCAATCTGAAGATCGCGGCGACAGCTGGACAGCGATCTCGGCTGATCTAACACGCGACCAGGAAAGATTATCGCTGCCAATTATGGGACAAACCTGGGGGTTTGAAGAACCCTGGGATGTGTATGCGATGTCCAATTATAATTCAATAACTTCGCTTGCCGAATCACCCCTAAAAGAAGGCTTAATATATGCCGGAACAGATGACGGACTGATACAAGTCACCGAAGATGGCGGAAAAAACTGGCGTCGCATTGAAGTAAGCAATCTGCCGGATGTTCCGAAAACTGCATTTGTTAATGATATTAAAGCCGATCTTTTTGATGTAAATACAGTTTATATCGCCCTGGATAATCATAAATTTGGTGACTTTAAACCATACCTGTTAAAAAGTACCGATCTTGGTAAAAGCTGGACATCCATCGCTGGAAATATTCCGGAAAAAACATTAATCTGGCGGCTGGTTCAGGATCATAAAAAACCGGGTCTGCTATTTTCAGCAACAGAATTCGGGATATATTTTACGATTGATGGCGGAAATAAATGGATCAAATTATCAGGCGGTGTACCTACAATTTCCTTCCGGGACCTGGCTATTCAGCGCCGTGAGAACGATCTTATAGGCGCTTCCTTTGGCCGGGGATTTTATATTTTTGATGATTACAGTGTTCTGCGAAATGTATCTGAACAACAGTTAAAGAAGGAAGCCACTGTTTTTCCAATTAAAAAAACATGGTGGTATATTCCCCGTGATTTGGGAATGATCCAGGGTTCGGATCAATATCTTGGCGAAAATCCGCCTTTTGGCACAGTAATAACATATTATTTAAAAGAAGCATACACCACAAAAAAGGCAGAACGGCAGAAGAAAGAGAATGAACTTAAAAAGCAGAAAAAAGCTGTTACATTTCCGGGTTGGGAGAAGATAGAAGAAGAAAACCGCCAGCCTGAACCTGAAATATGGCTGACTGTTAAAGATGATAAAGGCAATATCATCCGGCGATTCCAGGGTAAAAATACTGCAGGTTTTAACCGGGTTTCATGGGATTTGCGTTATCCGGCAACCGATGCTGTAAACAGCACGAATGATTTGCATGACGGATACATCGGTGCAATGGTCGCTCCGGGCAACTATACAGTAACACTTTCAAAATTGATTGATGGGATTTCCACCGATCTTTCCGAACCAGTTCCTTTTGTGGTTGAACGATTATATGAAGGTGCTCTGCCAGGTTCAGAGCCGCAACAGACTGCAGCTTTCTGGAAAGAAGCCGAACGTTTTAACAAATCGATGACAGCACTCCGGAGTGTGTTAAGTAACACCATGAAACGCATCGAAGTTTTAGAAGGTGTACTTTCCAGGACAGTTTCTAAACCGGGTACAATCGATCAGCAAATTTATCTGCTAAAACAGGATATGTTTAAACTGGATGAAGACCTGAATGGTAAAAAATCAAGACGTGAATTCGGTGAGAAAACCAAACCAACCATTGCACAAAGGCATAGCGTTGCATCATCAGGAAGCTTTGGATCAACCTATGGGCCGACACTGAATCAGAAGAAAAATCTGAAGATTGCCGGTGAAGAGTTTCAGGTATTAAAAACAAAACTGGAGAACATTATTAATCAGCGCATACCTGAAATTGAAAAAGCTCTAAAAGATTCAGGTGCTCCTTGGATTGAAGGACAGCCGATTCCTGAATATAAATAAAACCTTCCACAAAGGTCCGGAAACTATCCGGACCTTTTTTTCATCTGTTGCCCTGATTCAAAAATTGAATTTTAATTTATATTTTTCTAATCTCTGATCTACAAATTATGTCCACTAATATTTAGGAAAACATCCATGTATGCTGGTCTAAAACATTTACGTTCATTATTTGTTTTAATAGTTTTGGCATTTTCTTCTTTTTCTAATGCAAATACTAATGCAAATGATGAAGATAATATCACAATTATTAAATGCGGAACTCTAATTGACGGAGTATCCGATGCTGCAAAACTAAATAAGTATATTCTTATAAAAGACAATATAATCACCGCGATTAAAGATGAAATCGATATACCTGAGAGTGCAACATTAATCGACTTAAGCAGCTGTACAGTTCTTCCTGGTTTGATTGATGCTCATACTCACATTTGTCTGAATCCTGAAGATGAAAAGCCTGCCATACTTTATAAATCAATACCATTCAGAACTCTTGAAGGTGCATATTTTGCCAGAAAAACCCTGGAAGCCGGCTTTACAACTCTGCGTGATATGGATTCTGAAGGTGCCGGTTTTGCTGACGTTGCAATACGCGATGCTATTGATCAAGGCTTAATGATTGGCCCGCGTTTACAGGTATCAACCCTGGCAATTTCAATAACCGGTGGTCACATGAACATAAAAGGTTTAGCACCCGGAATAGATGTACCACAGGAAGCGGCTATTGCAGATACCCCGGAAGAAAAACTGAAGCAGGTGCGCTATCAAATCAAACACGGAGCGAATTGGATTAAAATTTACACAACCGGAACTACCCGACATATAAATCCCAAAACCTTTGAGCCATTGACACAAATGAGCCTTGAAGAAGTTAAAATGATTGTGGAAGAAGCAAAACGCTGGGATGTTCCTGTAGCCGCCCATGCCTATGGTGGAGATGGGGCCGCTAATGCTATTCTCGGGGGAGTACGTTCAATTGAACATGGTTTTTTCCTAAGCGATGACCAATTACAGGAAATGGCAAAACGCGGAACTTATTGGATCCCCACCATAAAAGTTTACATACCGGAATCAGAAGCCCGGCGAAACGAACCATTACGAAAAAAAATATTATCATCACATCAGCATGCATTACAGAAAGCAATGGACTTAGGAGTAAAAATTGCATTCGGTACGGATGCTGGTGCTTATACTCATGCCGCCAACGCGGATGAGTTTGAAGTTATGGTCGGCTATGGCATGTCTCCAATGCAGGCAATTAAATCAGCCACCATTGTTGCGGCAGAGCTGATGCGCTTAGAAGACAGAATTGGCAGTATTGAACCAGGAAAATATGCTGATATTATTGCAGTAAAATCAAATCCGCTCAAAGATATATCTGCCCTGAAAGATGTGTCTTTCGTTATGAAGAACGGCATTGTTTACAAAAACAATTATTAAAAAATTATATTTCCATGTTTAGCCTTCCGTAACATCACCAGTGAATTATCAACCCGTTTAAATGTCTACGCCCATGTAAACTGATTATTTGAGCATTTTAAAGGCATGTGTCCAGCGATTCTGGGTAAATCCGGGGATACACCATAATATGCACAAAGGCTCAATTGCCCGGGCAGCTTCAACACTTCCCATATCTTCAGTTTCCCAACCGAATTTATCCAGAACTTCTGTCACTGTCTGTTTTGATTGATCACTATTACCGCAAATAAACATTGTCGGTTTCAATTCAAATTCAGGATTAACCATTCTTGCAGCACCCACACTATTAAAGACTTTGACAAAATGTGCTTTAGGAAATTCTTCCTGCAGTTTTTCCATTAATGAATAATTCATATCCGTAAAGAATTTTAAAACGCCATTCACCGGAGCTGCATCAGCAATAGGATTTGTAGCATCCATGACTGTTTTCCCTGCAAGATGTTCCTCACCGGCCAGCTTAAGGGCATCTGAAGCTGCAGAACCTTTTGTGGCCAGCACAATCAGGTCAGCAAAGGCGGCTGCTTCGGAAAAATTCCCGATTTTCAGCTTGTCACTGATTTCATTTTTCCAGTCATTAATTTTCTGCGGGGACCTTGAAGCAGCCATAACTTCATGGCCATGTTTTATAAACCCGGCTGCCAATGTTTTGCCCACAATACCAGATCCTATGATTCCAATTTTCATCTTTCTTTCTCCTTATTTTTATTGTTTGTACATACAATTATTATATAAAAAAAAATTTTATTCCTGAAGTTTTAGAGTCGCATTATAAATAGCTGACGTTAGATCCTGACTCTCTTTCTCCCCAAGAAGTAATACATACCGGCTAAATAAATTTACCCAAGCCTGCTTAATTTTAATATTTAATTCGAGACTTTTCTGCGTGGGATATACTTCTGTATTTTTACCAATCACCTTCCGTTCCACAAAACCGCGTGTTTCCATCTTTTCTATTAAACGCGTTACTGTTGAAGGTGAAAGCATCATTTTTGTGCTTATCTCTTTTGGCTGAATCGAAGGCTTGTCGTTAATAATCATTAACAGAAAGGCATAAGAAGGCGCCAACGTTGTTATACTGAATTCTTCTTCTGCCATCCTGGACATTACTCTTGCTAACGCATTAGCAGAATAGTATAAGCATCCACAATATTTGTTCTTTTCAGTTTCACATGACATGCATAAGTATACACAATTATATTTGTATGTACAAGCAATTTTATTGCACTTTAAAATTTTTACTATTTGCCATCCATTTCATATAAATAAAGATTTATTTCTTAATTCCGATTTATATGCATTATCTTTCAGGACAGGGATTGTGCGTTTTTTACTGCTTTCTATATTAAAAAAGTTTTGGCTTCTTATTATAGTATTTCAAAGTCTTCATTCAGAAGAAATTTCTTCTGCCCGACGCGGTATTCCATTTAATCAAACATTTAAATCTGTAGATTACAAAGCAGGTTCTCAGATATGGTCAATTGCTCAGGACAATCGCGGAGTTATGTATTTTGGGAACAGTTTTGGAATACTAGAATTTGGCGGTGCTGAATGGCGGCTTATAAATGGTCCTGATGGCTCAGATATTTATGTGGTAGCTGCTGATACTTGTGGGCATATATATGCAGGAGCCTATAATAATTTTGGAGTTCTTAAAACTGTTGAAAACGGTTTTATAGGCTTTTTCTCCCTGACAGATTCGTTGCAACTTCCAATTGGACAGGTTTTAGATATCTTTTGTATCGGTGAAGATGTCTATTTTTATACAGATCAAAATAATATTTATTTTTATGATGGCAAAAAAACGCAATGTGTGTACTCAGGTAAAGAAATATACTATGCAGGAATATTTAAAAATAAACTCATAATTGAAATATCAAACGATGGTTTTTTCTCTGTTAATAAAAATGTGATTGAAAAGATTAATTCATTAGAACCTTTGAAAAACAGATATATAGCTTTTATCCTTCCTTATAGAGGTGATGACTTCCTTATAGCAGATCGTGTTGGGAGAATAAATATTCTTCACAATGATCAACTGGAATCGTTTACGACTGAAATTGACAGTCTGTTTGAAAATTTCTATATGTCTGATGCGATCGCCATGCCGAATGGACTCTATGCTTTTATACTGGATCCATTAGGCGTTGTAATCATTAATTCTCAGGGTAAATTAATTTACCTGATTGATCTGGAATCAAATCTTCTTTCACAATCTGCACTTTCCCTCTACTGTGACTCTCAAAATGGGTTGTGGATTGGTACGAATGAAGGGATTAAACGTTTTGAGTTTTTCACACCCTACACTACCCTTTTTACAAATATCGGCTTGCGTGGTGGAGTAACAGATATCGTTGATTATAATAACAATTTATATATAAGTACATTAGGAAGGTTTTACAGGATTAACAAATCTCTTAAGCACAATGATTATTTCAATCAAAATCTTACTAAAAGATATGGCATTAAACAATTTGATCAGGTCAAAACATGGGTTTGGGATATTGAAGTTGTTAATAATGAGCTTATTTTTGCCGCTGAACAAGGCTTATTCCATGTCAGAGAAAACGATATATCCTTGATTTATAAATGTTTTGAATTAGGTTCAATCAGTATATCTGATAAAACACCGGATCGAGTTTTTCTAACAAGTTCGGATTCTTTGATATCCGGCAGGATATCAGAGCGTGGATTCAAAAAAGATTTTTCTTGTTTTGTTGGTCATGAAGGCAACTATTCTGTTAAATCGCTCGGTGATTCTGTTATCTGGATAGATTCTTACAGTAAAGGTATTTATCGTATATCAATTAACCAGGGTTTTTCAAAATATGCGATAAAAAGATATGATAAAAACAATGGCTTACCAGATACCTATTTTAATTATTTACATAAGGAAAAAAATGAAATTAGTATTTTGACTTTAAATGGGATATATAAATTTGATCAACCGTCAGCATCATTTTTTCAGGATACTATCTCATCATTAGGTAAAACATTAAAAGATTTACAAATTAATCAATTGTATCCTGATTTCAGCGGAAATTATTTTGCATCCACACATTATAAAACACTTTATTTCAGAAAAACATCAGATGGCACTTTTATAAAGGACGATTCAACCTTTGCACGGATTGATGATTTTGTGACTGATATTATTCATATCGAAAAAGATGGACATGTTTTATTTGGTGGGAGTGACGGAATTATCCATTACGATCCCCAATATCTAAATAGTTTTAAATCAAATTTAAAAACACAGTTCAGACAGATTAAGCTTAATAAAAATATCTTTTATACCGGCAATCACAGAGGGACAAGAAAGTCAGTAGACTCAAAGACCAAAAGTGAAAATGCTGATTATATTTATCACCCGATTAATTATTCTGATAACATGCTGTCATTTAAATATACAATTCCTGCCTATAATCAGATTAATAAAAACCAATATCAGTATTATCTGGAGGGTTTTGAAGACGAATGGTCAGAGTGGACAGATAAAACCGTTAAAGAATACACAAACCTTCCATGGGGAAATTATGTTTTTCATGTAAGAGGAAGAACAGTAGATCATATTTTAGTTGAAGAAACCCTTTTTCCATTCAAAATATTGACACCATGGTATGCTACAGTTTGGGCATTTTTCATGTATATAGGTGTAATCATTTTACTCATTTTTGCCATTGTGCGCTGGCGTTCGATGGGACTTAACCGGCTTGTAAATGAACGGACATCTGAATTAGTTATTACGAACAATAATCTTGTTCAGGCTAAGGCCGAAGCAGAACAGGCTGCGCATTCTAAATCAGTTTTTCTGGCGAATATGAGTCATGAAATACGGACTCCTTTAAATGGCATTCTTGGAATGAATCAGTTATTATCTCAGACTGAACTTCAAACAGAACAAAGAGAATATGTAGAGACAATTACACTGAGTGCTGAATCGCTATTAACCACAATAAACGACATTCTTGATTTCTCAAAAATTGATGCCGGTCGAATGGAAATCGAAAATGTCCCTTTTCAACTAAGCAGGCTTATTGAAAATGTTATCAAAATTGTAAAAGGCAATGCAGACAGAAAAGGACTGGTACTAACCCATGCAATAGACAAATCTTTACCAGACCATTTTATAGGTGACCCACACCGTATCAGGCAAATTCTGTTAAATTTTGGAAGTAATGCCATAAAATTCACAAAAAATGGTAACATCATGTTAACCGTAAATAGAGTCGAGAAGACACCATATTTACCAGAT
This sequence comes from Calditrichia bacterium, assembly GCA_020635035.1. Classification (GTDB taxonomy): domain Bacteria; phylum Calditrichota; class Calditrichia; order Calditrichales; family J004; genus JACKAO01. Next base: position 29,125 of record JACKAO010000001.1, on the reverse strand, counting down.
CAGCAGATTGCAGTTTTAAAATTTGAAGTTAGTGATACCGGAATAGGTATCCCGGAAGAGAAACAAAAACATATTTTTGAAAGTTTTTCTCAAGCGGATTCATCCACCACACGTGAATTTGGTGGCACGGGGCTTGGTTTAACAATCAGTAAACTAATCACTGAGTTGCTGGGAGGAAAGATTGGATTAAAAAGCAAATCGAATCAAGGAAGTACCTTCTGGATTGAGATTCCTGTCAAAATTGATAACAATGGTGCTGAAGTTGTAAAAGATATCAAAGAAGAACAATACACGTATACTGATTTTACGTCAATTAAAATATTGATTGTTGAAGACAATCCGATAAATCAGAAATTTATAAAGCGGCTTCTAGACAAAAACAATATTTACTCAGAAATCGCTAATAATGGCCAGGAAGCATTGGACTTAATAAGTACAAAGTTTTACGATGTAATTTTTATGGATATCCAGATGCCTGTGATGGATGGTTACCAGGCAACAGAAAAAATAAGAGAATACCAAAAAAACAGTCAAAATCAATCCAGAATAATTGCTCTTACGGCAAATGCGATAAAGGGAGATAAAGAATCCTGCCTGGCAAATGGGATGGATGATTATTTATCAAAACCCGTCAAAATTGAGAATCTATTAGGTGCGATAAGAAGAAATTTGAATAGTCAAACAGTCCGAACTCCAACACCTTAATCTTTATATGGATCATACTCTTCTGCTCCTGCCATAGCCACTCCGACAGGTCTTAATTGATGCAGAATCCTAATAGTATTTTTATGTTCATCTAAAACATCCGGTAGTCTTTTATAACAATGCGGGGACTCATCTGTACCGGCACCCCTTAATTCAACACCTTTTAGTTTGACCCAATCAAGCATCATTTCGCGTGAAATTAATCCGTTTGATTCTTTTTTGCCTTTTTTCCACCGTCTTTTTCCTGCGGCAGCGGTACGACTCATTACACGCCCTGCCCCATGAACAGTTGAATATAATGCTGTTTTAGATTCAATTGATTCTATTCCTTCCAGAATCACAGAAATATCACCCATTGAGCCTCCAACAAACCCTTTTTGTCCGGGAAATGCAGGAGTAGCGCCCTTACGAACAACCCACAGTTCATCCTTGCCATGTTTTTCCTTCCATGCAAAATTATGATGGTTGTGAACTTCTTCCAGAATCTGTGTCCCCATAATATCAGCCACTTCTTTACAAACCCAATTACGTCCGGCATAAGCATACCGGCCTGCGAGATGCATGCATTTCAAATATTGCTGTCCCAGATCAGATTTAACTTGTAAAAGTAAAGGATCAACGTCCATCCCATCTTTTGCTCCACCTGCTTTTAAAAACCAGCTTGCTGTTTTATGTCCCAAGCCGCGTGAGCCAAAATGCACACCAATCCAGACCCGGTTCTTTTCATCCAGAAATAAATCAACATAATGGTTCCCGGATCCAATTGTTCCTAACTGAGCGCGTGCCAGATCCTTGAGGGATCTAACTGCATAAATATCCCAGGAAGAATCACTAAAAAGTTCGTGTTCCACCCTGGTTTTATTCCTGCGCCCAACGCCAAAAGACAAACGTTTCCAGATATCATCCATTATTGTTTTAATGTTTCTGCGTAATTCTTCGGCGGGAAAATCGGTGCGGACAGCTTTATTACCGCATCCAATATCATAACCTACACCTGAAGGGCTGATATAATCTTTATACGCCACAACGCCTCCAATCGGAACGGCATACCCTTTATGATGATCTGCCATTAAAGCTGTACGATCTGCGTTTTTTGCACAACGTTGGATTTGCACTAAAGCACTTTGGTCAATTGGATTTCCCCAAACGGGTATATCTGCTATTTTTTGCATATTTTTTCTGAAATTATTTTATGTTAACCAACAATTTTAACAAAATAATAAAGAAATAAAGGATGGGAGATAAAAAATAAAAAAATAAACGAATCCACCTTTTTAGATGGATTCGTTCAAAAATATCAACTATTCCGATAGCTGAAAAGTAATGGATTCATGTCCGTTTTTATTACTTCTCCAACTTTTACTCCGGGACAAAACACATCTCTGTCAACTTTTTGATTTTCATTGGCCGGTTCGGCTAATTTCATATCTTCATCCATATAGATTACCGTCATAACTGCTCTTGCCTTATCTGTGCTGTTTGGTCCGGCTCTGTGCAGGGTCCAGCCGTAATGATAACTTACTTCGCCTAGATCAAATGATGACGCGAGATGGCTCATATTTTCGCGTTTTACTATTTCTGCGATTTTTGTTTCACTTTCTTCACCGATAGGCAAATCTCTCGCAAAACCCTTCTTATGAGATCCCATTGCAAACGACAACGGACCCATTTCCAAAGGTGTCTTCTGGAGTGGAATCCAAACAGTAACAGATTTTTCTGATGCTAAAGGCCAGTACTGCTGATCAGCATGCCATGGTGTAAAACCTCCTCCGGGTTCTTTATACAGAGCCTGATCATGGTACATGCGCACTCCGCTCACTTCTAATAAATCCGCGGCGATTTTTGCCAGTCTCCGGCTGAAGGCAAAACGTTTAACTATGTCATTTTTACGCCATATATTTGATACCTGGAGAAAGGCGCGGTGGTATAAGTCGCGCTCTTCAAGCGGCAAATGTTGTGTATTTAGTAATTTAACCTGTTCTGAGATTACTTCACGGTAATAATCTAATGTTTCCGGTGATAACACATCTTTTAACTTGATGTAACCATTTTCCTTAAAATATTCAATGTATTCTGCTGCTACCGAATAATCTGAATCCAGGTCTTTAAATTCTGTCATATATCTCCTTTATGATCATAATTATTCAATTTATTTTAGATATATATATCTGATAAAACTACTTGTCTTTTAACAAACATTGATATTATTTTAACCATAATAGTCAGATACATAAAATATGTCATTAATAAAGTATTATGAAACCTTTCATCGAACATCTCACAAGTAATCCGAACGAATCATTCAGATACAGTCTGTTCAAACAGCCGCATTTCGATTTTCGCTGGCATGTTCATCCTGAATACGAGTTGACATTGATAACTCAAGGACGCGGACGTCGGTTTATTGGAGATAGTATCGGCGATTATACAGAATGCGATTTAATTTTTATCGGAAGTAATCTGCCGCACTCATGGTATTCACAGGTTGAAAACCGCGGCGTAGTTATTCAATTCCAGCAAAACTTTCTTGGAAATACTTTTCTGGATTTACCCGAACTCAGTAACTTTAAATCATTTCTCAGGAAATCTGTGCATGGCTTATCTTTCCCGCCCAGGATTGCCAGAAAAATATCACCTAAAATTTTAAATTTACAACGACTTAAAGCATTGGATAGAATTATCGTCTTACTGGAAATTTTTAAAGAAATGTCTGAATCACGGTTCCAGATTTTAAGCTCACGATTATTTACATATAACACAATTGAGAAAAACGAAAAACGTATAGATAAAGTATGTAGTTATATAAATGAGAAATATACCGATTCTATTACATTAAAGGAGATTTCGGATATTGCTTCGATGAGCCCGGAATCTTTCTGCCGATTTTTTAAATCCACGACAGGTAAATCCTTTGTTGATTATGTAACCGAGTTAAGAATAGGCAAAGCATGTATGCTGTTAATCGAGTCCGAGAAAAGCATCAGTCAAATTTGTTATGATGTTGGATTTAATAACGTATCTAATTTCAATCGACGTTTTCAGAAAGTGAAAGATAGAACACCATCACAATTCCGCAAGGACTACCTGAAAAACAATAATTAATAAGCTTGCCTTAGCGCAAAGAAATCATCTTCTTTGAAACAACGCCGGATTCGGTTATAAAGGATGTAAAATAAATACCTCCGGGCAGATTCAAATCCGAAATCGATAAAATATTTGCCCCTTTCAGAAACAACCCTTTTTTTATTTCTGCAACTTTTCTTCCGAGCACATCAAAAACAAACAGCTGTCCATGCATATTATCAGCAAGAGTCAGCTTGATTTTTGAATTAAAATGCTGCTTAACAGGATTAGGGTAAACTTCCATCACAGCAAATTCATTTGGCGTAATTATTGGTTCAGCAGGTTCAATCGGCAATGGTATTTTACTTATTTCGAGATAATCAGCAACGCCGTTTAACAAAGCTGAAGCCGTTTTATCGTAGTCACCTGCTGAACTGCAATTCATATCTTCATAGGTAAGTGCCATAACCTGTTCCTGATAGTTGAGCCAAAACCAGCTTTCCGGGTACTGAGTAGGAGTGCTCGTTCCCCAGCTTACAAAATAATCCCACGGTTCAAAGCCTTCCGGCCAGTAACTTCGCACTCCACCAATAAACTGTTTTTCGTATTGTGTAAATAAATCGGACGTTCCATTCTCATGATGATAAACGAAATATCTTGTACAGCTCACAGATGAATGCATGTTCAGAGCCACTTTTATAGGCGATTCGGAAGTCATAAACGATGTAAAAAGATTTTTCAGTGATTGAACTTCCACCTGCAGCGGCTCTTTGTTCCATCCGCTTTCAATATCAACGCCATTTGCATTTTCACGGCCATAACCAAGTTCAACACCATCGGGATTATACATAGGGATAATATTGAAAACACATTGCTGTCTTAAGGCCTGCGCAAATTGCGAATCGGAAAGCAAAATGTTAATAATCTGATCTGTTACCCAGAAAGCCTGTACTTCGTTTGGATGCGTACGGGCATGAATAGAAACCCTTTTTCTTGGGCTGGAAATAATGCTTGTATCTTCAATTGTAAGCATCCAGAGTATTCGTCCTTCAACAGTACTGCCGGCAGAATCTATTCTTACGAAGGGGCTATTTGACCATCTGCCAAGATCAGCCAACAAGCTGTCATAATTGTAACCCCAGCCGCTTCCAAGTACTTTCAGCATTTGCATACTTAATTCAGGATCATAACCACATTTATCATCAGAATAGTCTGTCCTTTGATCGTTTTTATTTGCAGCAAACAGTCCACCTGTTATTAATAATAATAGTAAGAATAGTTTTAAAAAATTCATGATTCTTCTTTCATCCGATGTTGTCTGGCTTTAATTTACGACCAATAAATTTTAATAAAAATTTAAAATAATATTTGGAACAATTAAGGAATTCTTCAGGTTACAAGAAGGTTAAACTTCTAAAATAGCGCATCCTTAAATCAGATTAAAACCAATACGGTCGTGGCAAACAAATGCTGAGACCAGAAATTGTGAAAATGGATCAGCTTAGCAGAGAAAAAGCCGAACTTCTTTTAGAGAAAGAAGTGGTAGTTAATACTAAAATTGAGCAGGATAAAAAGGAAATGCGTATTTTTATTGAGCTGGCTGATGGAAAATTTTTTTTAGTTAAGTACGATCTTCACGCTAAATCAAAAACATATTTCTTTGAACAAAAAAATATTATAAAAAAGTAGTCCACAATTGTTTAAACTATTGCGGACCACCATCTTCCTTACTTCATTAGGACCATTCTGCCGTATTTAACATATTCATCAGCTTTAAAACGATAAATATACACACCGCTGCTAAAGTTTTTTGCATCCCATTTAACGGAATAGGAACCAGCGTTTAAATGCTTATTTAGTGGTACAGCGATTTCTTTACCGGAAAGGTCATAGATTTTCAGTGATACATTCGAATTAACTGCAATTTGAAAATCAAAGGTTGTGGTTGGATTAAAAGGGTTTGGGTAATTTGGCTTTAAATTAAGTGAAAGTGGCTGTAAAGCTGCATCATCTTCATCAATTGCTGATGCCACACCTTCAAATGTTATATCATCAACAATAAAATAGGCGCCTAAGGTAAATGTCCCATCTGATCCTATTGCTACCTGTATGGATGCTTTTACTGGTGTATTCCCCGTACCAAATGAATAATCAACCGGAATTGAGAATTTTGTATAGGAATCTTCCGGTGAAAGCAAAGCCTGTGCCTGTCCGCAAACGCCATTGTTTTCATCCAGAAAAAATGCCAGTACACTTAACGCTTCATCCATTCCACCGTTTCTGTCTAATTTATACCAGCCGTCAACCGTTGCATACTTTTGATTTATCGGGAAGTAGCCTGCAGTAAAACCTTCTCTTGTGCTTACTGACGGCCCATAGGGAACATTAAACAGCGTACTTATTTCTCCTTTTAAAGCCCATGTACCACTATGAGCATCCGAAACCTGGGTGATATTGGTAACAGTACCTGCAATATTTGTTGTTGTCCATTCATCAGGTTCACCATTACTCCAATTTTCGAAACTGAAATTCGGCACCTGTGCGATGATCATTATTGGAAATAAAAGCAGTATTAAGGCCTTCATAATTTACCTTCCTTTGTAAATGTAAGATTGACTGTTCAGGATATAATAGGCTTAACAGGAAGGTACTACAATCACCCACTTGCGGTATTTTAAATGATTCTCTCGTTGATCGCTTTTTTTACAGCTTCAGCCTTTGTGGAAACCTGCAGTTTTTTGTAAATATTCTTAAAGTGAGATCGAACTGTATGCCCGCTTATATGGAGTTTTTCTGCAATTACTTTATAATTTTCACCATTGCACAAGTGACGCAGAATCTCAATTTCACGTTCTGATAAACTTGTAGAATTCTCTGCTTTAAATGAACTGACAATACGTCTGGCAATGCTTGCGCTCATTGGTGATCCGCCCTTATTCACATCTTCAACTGCTTTTAGTATTTCTGCCGGGGGTGTATCTTTTAAAAGATATCCTGTTGCTCCAACACAAACAGAATTAAAAATAGACTCATCGTCGTCCTGTACGGTTAACATCAGGAAATCCGTCCCTGGCATTTTTTCTTTAAGTTTTCTCACGCCTTCAATACCACTTATCCCCGGAAGATCAATATCCATAAGAACAACATCAGGAGGATCTGCTGCAAGATTCAACAGTGCATCTTCACAATTATCAAACGATTGTTTACACGAGTACCCCGGTGAACCATCAATAATCAGTGTCATTAACTGGCGAATCTCATGCTCATCTTCAATAATGGCGACCTTAATTTCTTTTTGCATAATAAAAACTTAGCCTTTTACAAAACCGCTTCAATCACCCATATGCGGTATTCTATAGCAAACCAATTTTTTTATTTAAAGTTGTTTGGAAAACTCTACCCGGGTGCCCATTGAAATTTCAGAACTGATTTTTACCAGAGCATTTATTTTACGTCCCCTGCTCGTCATGTTACTCAGACCGTATCCTTTTTCCTGTGTAGTATCGTCAAATCCTTTTCCATTATCATTAAAGCTGATTTTAAGACAGTTCTTTTCAAACGAAAGATCAATCCATGCTTTGGTGGCATCAGAATATTTAACACAATTGTTTGTTGCTTCTTTAAAAATCAGCAGAATGGCCCTGCGTTCATCCAATGACAGAAAAATGTTTTTTAGCTCAACTTTTAGTCCAGAAAGGACAAACTGAATATTTGTGAATTCGAACATGGATAGGCAAAAATCTTCAAGTCGGGAAATTGTATCAAAAAGAGTATCCTTGTCAGGATCCAGCACCCAGATAAAATCACGCATACTACCGGAAATTTGTTTCGCATTTTCACTTATTTTATCAAGGTATGTATAAAGCGGATCTTTATCTTTAAGTGATCTTCGGGCCAGGGTGGATAATAAAGTAATTTTTGTAATAAGGTTTCCCGCTTCATCATGAAAATCAGCTGATGCCTTTTTACGTACCAATGCTCTTTCTTCAGATTTTGCTTTTTCTATGCGGGCAAATGTTTCAAGTTCTTTATCTTTTTCTCTTACCTTAAAACGGATAAATCCAAAAATAAGTGTAATAAAAGAAACACTGTAAAAAAGATAAGCCCACCATGATCTCCAGGGTGGCGGCATTACATTAATAATAAGTGCTGCCCCCACTTCATTCCAGAGATCATCGTTGTTAGAAGCTTTTACCCGGAAGGTGTAAGTTCCTGCATTTAAATTTGTATAGGTAGCAAATCGCCGGTTTCCGGAGAATACCCAATCCTTATCAAATCCTTCCATAATATAAGCGTATTGGTTACGCTCCGGCATAATATAATTCAGAGCACTGAATTCTATCGAGAATACATTACTTTGCCATGGCAGCGTTATTTCAGCTGCATCTGAAATCGTTTCTTTCAGAATTCCCGATGCCGTTGGTAAAACTTCTTTATCCAGCACACGGAGGTGAGTAAGCAGAATCCTGGGTTTTGTATCATTCAGGTTGATGTGCAATGGATTAAAAACATTATAACCATTACTTCCTCCAAAATAAAAACGCTCATCGGAATCCTTATACCATGCATTCTGATTAAATTCGTTTCCCTGCAAGCCATCATTTAGATGGAATACTTTCACATTGAAAGTATCCTGAACATTAATTTTTGCAATTCCGTTGTTCGTGCTTATCCATAAAAATTCATCTGAATCTTCCATAATTCCGTAGATCACTTCATTGGGCAATCCATCTTTTATACGGTATTGTTTAAAATAATAGCTTCCGTTGTTATCAGGAATCATAAGATTTAAACCCTGCGCAGTACCAACCCAAATATCGCCTTTTTGTGTTTCGCAAAAGCATAAAACTCGGTTATTGGAAAGACTGTTCCTGTCGCCTTTTTTGTTAAGCAGGTGTTTAAAAGTTGCGGTTTTGCGGTCAGCAATATTTATCCCTCCGGCTGCAGTTCCCACAAAAAACTGACCTGTACTTGATTCAAAAATTGAAAAAACAGATATATCATTCATTTTATCCTGCGGATCAGCGGGATTTGCAGGCATGGAAACGATACTTTCGTCGGCCGGATTGTAACAGAATAATCCATTACTATTTGTTCCAATCCATATTTTGTTTTCTGAATCTTCATATATGGATAAAACGACACCGTTCATTAACATCTTATTTTTGTTAAAATGTTTAAAGGTATCAGATTTTCTTTGCCAGACAGAAATACCGCCATTTCGTGTTGCCACCCAGATATTCATCCGGCTGTCTTCAAGCAAATCAAGAATATAATTCGCACCGGGTCCATTTTCAGGGTGTTTATCATCAGTGAAATAATGTTTGAAATGGCCGGTTGTTTTGTCACGACGACTAAGACCGTTATTTGTAGCAATCCAAAAATCTCCAGCGCTGTCTTCAAGAAAACCAGTAATGTTGGGGCTGCTGAATGACGTTTTTGAATCCGGCCTGAATTTTTTATGTTCAAACTTTTGTGTAAGGCAATTATATAAATCCAATCCACCTCGTGTCCCAAGCCAAACAGTACCATCTTGGCTTTGATAAATATTAGTTATATAATCATGGCTTATACTGCCTGGATCCACAGGATCAAATCCATAATGCCGGTAACGTCCGTCTGGAAAAATGAGTGTTAATTTAGTAGATGTTCCAACCCAGACTACACCAACATTATCTTCACAGACTGAAATGACGTAGCTACTATAAATACTCTGGTCTTGATTTTCCGGATCGTGTTTATAATGCGTAACTTCTGAATTAGCAAGGTTGAATTTAAACAGACCCCGTTTGGGAGAGTTTAACCACAGGTAACCTGAATTACTGAATTGTCCGCCAAGACGCCCATAATCTTTTACACCAGCTTCAAGTTCGTAAAAAGTGTATTCATAAGTGTTAATATTAAAACGATACAATCCAGAAAAAGTCGTAAGCCACAGGTATGGTCCTTCAGCGTGGACGATGCTGAAAATATTAGTATTTATTGTATCGTGGGGTATATACTCAAAACGTGCCTGCAGCGAATCTGTTTGACGCAATTTCATCCTGTTCAAACCATTGTTGGCAGCAACCCAGAAAGTACCTCTTGGATATTCAGCAAAGTCCCAGATTGTATCATGACTTATGCTTAAAGAATCATCCGGATTATGATTAAAAGTTATAAACTCTTCTGCGGACCTGTTGTAGCAGCTTAAACCACCCCCAAAAGTACTAATCCACATATTCGCAGAGCTGTCTTCATCAATCGACCATATCCAGTTAGACTGCAAACTTTGCGGTTTATCCGGGTCATTTCTGTATATCCGAAATTCATAGCCATCATATCGATTTAAACCATCCTGGGTGCCAACCCAGATAAATCCACGGCTATCCTGATAGGTTGCATTAATTGTATTCTGCGATAATCCATTTGTAACATTCAAATGCCGAAAACTGATTTCACTTTGTTGGGCATTTAGGCAGATTACAAAAAATAATAGAGTTTTTATTATATTTAAAAGATTCATAAATATTACGTTTATTTGCCGTTTTTAAGCATTCTGCTTTCTGAATTCTGATGGCGTTTGACCAGTCATTCTTTTAAAGATAGCGTTAAAAGATGTTTTTGAGTTAAATCCTGAATCATAAGCCACCGCTAAAATCTTGAGATGCTCATATGCAGGCTCAGCAAGCTTTTGTTTAACTTCTTCAACACGGTAACTGTTTACAAAATCAAAAAAATTCTGGTTTAATTGTGTATTAATAACTTCTGATAAATTGTGTGTGGAAATATTGAGCTTTTCAGACAAATCCTGCAAAGTAAGATTACTATTATGATAGGGTTTTTCTTCTTGCATCAAGTTTTGCAATTGCAATTTATAATACGTCGCCTTTTCTTCACTTAAGCCCGATTTATGATATTTTGAATTAGCATAGGAAGAATAATTTGTTGTCTTAACTGATTCTTCACTTAACCCGGCTTTCGTATTCATTTGCATAAAAATTTCAGACCTGGAAAGACCGATATATGCCATTGCATAGACAAAAACCGCTGTAAGCAATCCTACAAGCTGTGCTTCCACACCCAGCAAATCAGAACCAAATGTTTGTAATAAATTTTCTATAAAAACAACTATCCAAACAACTAAAGTCATATAGGTAATATTGCGAAGCCATGAAAGGTTTATTTTTTCAATAGATGAATACAAATGCCGGATACCTGTTTCATAATCTCTGAGCAATCTTAGAGTCAAAAACATATAAAACAATCCCTGAAGTGCAATGACCCACCCCGAAACAATAAAAATAACCGGCTTTCCGTCCGACATTAATTTTATGGCATCAATAAGAGTGGTTTTTTCAACAAAATAGGCATCAATAAAATATAGTCTGAAAAGTAAAAACGGTATAAAATGCAGCAATTGGGACCATCTGAACTGCATTTCTCTGCCGCTCAGAAATTTTGCATACAGGTAATGCAATGGACCGAAAAGGAGCGGCAACCCGTCAAGAGAAATAATCCATATTGGATTCTTAAGTAACATCCCGGCATTAAATAAAAATAGATTCAGCATAAACAGGGAGTATGAAAATACAAGAAATGCCAGAATACGGTTCGCTTTATTGCGGTTGTTTTTATGGATGATCATTATTGCCAGCAATAAACCCTGAACCGACCCTAAAATCAGGATAATGTCCTGAAATGAGATACTCATAAGAAATTCCTGAATAGTATTTTGCAATCTAAAAATTTTATATATTTTTTCAAATTATGAATCTGTCAGACATTTGGGTTAATCTTTTTAGCTTTTTATCAGACTTTTATTTATTTTAGCCGCCGGATTTGAATTTTCACTTAAAAATATACAAATAGCATAGCCGATTAACCATAGCAACGAGGTAGATATGTCCGCAGTTTATTTATATGACACAACTTTACGTGATGGAACACAGCGTGAAGGTATTTCGCTTTCATGTGATGACAAACTGAAAATTGCTCAGAAACTGGATGAATTTGGAATCCATTATATTGAAGGCGGCTGGCCGGGATCAAATCCTAAAGATGCTGATTTTTTCCGTCGGGTTAAGGATCTGAATTTAAAAACTGCAAAAATAAGTGCTTTTGGCAGCACCCGTTATAAAAACACAACATGTGATGTGGATGCCAATATCCAGGCATTAGTGAATGCTGATACTCCTGTTGTTGCTCTGGTTGGGAAAAGCTGGGACTTGCATGTTACCGTTGTTTTAGACACAACTCTTGAAGAAAATCTGGCAATGATTGAAGAGAGTTGCGCCTACTTTAAGAAAATCGGTAAAGAAGTTATTTATGATGCTGAACATTTTTTTGATGGTTATAAAGCAAATCCGGATTATACACTTGCAACAATAAAGGCTGCGGCAAAAGGCGGAGCTGACACCATTGTTCTATGTGATACAAATGGCGGAACGCTTCCAACACAGGTACTTAAAATTGTAAATGAAGCACGTAAAGCAGTAGATACACCATTAGGTATTCATACTCATGACGACGGCGGCTGCGCCGTTGCAAATTCACTCATCGCAATCGAAGCAGGATGCAACCAGGTACAAGGTACTATAAATGGTTATGGTGAACGTGTTGCCAATGCAAATCTAGTTAGTATTATCCCCAACCTGCAGCTGAAAATGGGCCTGAAAGTTGTTGATGACAAACAGCTCAAAGAACTGACATCTATTTCTCATTATGTAGCCGAAGTCGCCAACCTGCCGCTGGATGATCATCAGCCATTTGTCGGTCACAGCGCTTTTGCACATAAAGGCGGGATTCATGTTGCAGCTATGTTAAAAGCAGAAGAAAGCTATCAGCATATTGATCCGGAGCTGATAGGTAACAAGAAACGGATGGTTGTCTCTGAGTTATCAGGGAAAGGCAATCTTTTATATCAGGCTGAACAGCGCGGTATTGATATTTCTCAGCAAAATGCAAAAGGTATTCTTACTGAAATTAAAAATCTTGAATATGAAGGATTCACATTTGAAGCTGCTGAAGCATCCGTGGATTTAATGCTGCGCCGCTCTTCAGAAAATTACAAGGCACCGTTTGAGCTGATTGATTTTATGGTTGTTGTTGAACAACGTGAAGGTCGCGGTTTACTGGCCGAAGCCACCGTTAAAGTTAGAATTGGTAATACAATCAAGCATACAGCTGCCGAAGGCAACGGACCTGTAAACGCTTTGGATATGGCGCTGCGCAAAGCCCTGAGTGATGATTTCCCGCAACTGATGCCTTTAAAACTTACCGACTATAAGGTTCGAATTCTTAATGGCGAGCGGGGAACGGCAGCTACTACACGGGTATTGATTGACTTTCATGACGGGGATAAAAACTGGACAACTGTTGGTGCCAACGAAAACATAATCGAAGCCAGCTGGAAAGCTTTATCTGATAGCATGGAATATGCTTTAACCATGTCCGATGGAAAATAAAAAAACCTGTTCTGGTAAAACATGACTGATTTTTATGGGTTTTCTATTTTTGTTGTAGCATCATGGGCTTTGATTGTTACACCCGGTCCCGATCTTATTTATGTTACAACACAATCCATTGCCCGGGGACGAAAAGCCGGATTTGTCTCCGCTCTCGGCATTACAGCAGGAATATTTTTTCATACTATGTTTGCCGCATTCGGAATATCTGTAATACTGCAAACATCTGCATTCGCTTTTTTTCTGATCAAAATAACCGGAGCTTTTTACCTAATCTATCTAGGAATAAAAGGACTAAGAGACAAAGCCCCCTTATTACCGGGTAACAGTCACACCGGGCAACCCACCTCATTTAAAATCTTTATACAGGGATTGATGTCGAACCTTTTCAATCCTAAAGTAGCATTATTCTTTCTCGCATTTCTTCCGCAGTTTACATCAACCGATCTTGGTTATATCCCGCTGCAAATTGTTTTACTGGGTAGCATATTTGCATTTTTTTGCATCTTCTTTCTTGCTGGTATCAGTTATTTTTCCGGTAATTTAGGAAACTGGTTAGCGAAACAGCCACTTCTCGCAAAAAGGATTAAGAGATTTTCTGCAACAATTATGATTTTTCTTGGATTAAACATAGCCACAAGTACACAAAGATAGAAAGATAATTAGTTTTACCCTTATCCTTACTCATCAAACACCCCGAAAATGTTGCCAACTGGAAACATTTTTTATGTTTTTTTTAAAACGTTATAAATAAAAAATCAAATAAAACAAATTTGCTTATTTTTAAAATATTGAAGACGAGTATCAAAGCCAATAAACTTTATTTTATACTTTCATAATAAAATTAAGGAGCCTTTATGTTAGCGAATGATGAACGAAGAAAAATTATCCGCTTTAAAATTCCTGGTTCCATGGTTTTCTTCTCAGAAATATCTCCACTAAAAGTTACACAGCGCTTATCAGGCGATGGCTTGATTGATGATATTTCAATTAAGGGTATTCGTTTTTCAACTGAATCACAATTATACAGCGGACTATCACTGAATCTTGATTTAATCATTCCCGGTAGAGAACAGATATCCTTAAAGGGGAATGTGGTTTGGATTTCAGGCAAACAAAAGAACGACCAGTACTTTGCTTTTGTTGAATTTATTGAATTCAGTGATGATGAAGGATTTAATCCCGCGCATTTACAAAACGTCTTGGAAACTATCCTGAATGAATATGCCTGAAAAAAAAGAAAGCTACACAAACGGAAATAATTGTATCGCTCGTCAGCCCATTCTTAACAAAAGAAAACAAACCTATGGATACGAATTATTATTTCGTGATGGGCTGGAAGAAACATTTCACCATTATGACGGAAACCAGGCAACATCGCAGGTTATTAACCTGACTTTTTTTGATGCAGCGATCAGCCATATTATATCCGGAAGAAAAGCATTTATTAATTTTACAAGGTTTTTACTGCTTGATGATTTTTGGAAACTGCTTCCCAAAGACCAGGTAGTTATTGAAATTCTGGAAAATATTGATCTGGATGAAAAGGTTATAAATGCTTGTAAAAGACTTAAACAGAACGGCTATTTGATTGCATTGGATGATTATATTTACAATCCATTACATAAGCCGATTTTACCGTATATCGATATCATAAAGGTTGATTTTTCTTTAACGCCTGCCGCAAAATTTGATCTGAAGCCGATTCAGGAACAAAACAAAAAAACAATCTTTCTTGCAGAAAAAGTGGAAGTTAATGATGAGTTTGAACTATCGCTGGAAAAAGGTTATTCACTATTCCAGGGTTACTTTTTTGAGAAGCCCGATTTAATTAAGCTGCATTCAACAAATGAACAATGCCTGTCAACAATACAATTGTTAAGAGCTGTCTGTAATAAACAGTTTGATTTACAAGATGCAGAGATCATATTTAAGCATGATCCATTACTCACATATAAATTATTACGTTATATAAATTCTGCAGCAATAGGCTTACGCTATTCAATTTCCAGTATTTCGCAAGCCTTGGCAATTATCGGCCAGAACAATCTGCGTAAGTGGGTTTTAGTCTTAATCATGTCCAAAACATCTGAGAAAAAAGCCGACGAGCTTATCCGGCAAACCGTTTACCGGGCAAATTTCTGTGAGTTGCTGGCTGGTGCAAGCGGTCTGGCAAACGACGCAGCAGAACTTTTTATCACCGGACTATTTTCATCGATTGAAGCTATTCTTGATGATACTCTTGAAAACCTGTTAAACCAGATTCCCCTTTCCCGTGAGATTGTTATGGCGCTGACAGGTGTAGAAACCCCTTATTATTTTATCCTTATGCTTGTTCTTGCCTTTGAAAAAGGCACCTGGAGCAAAGTACACTCCATCTGTGAAACAATCCGTATAAATGAGCAGTTACTTCCCCAAATGCATATCAGTTCTGTGCATTTTGCCGATTCTTTTACGGCAGAATGTTAACAGACTATTAAAACTCAAATTCTAAGCCTATAATTGGTAACGTGCTCCACTGGTATATTACATCTTTTTTATTTTCATTTTCATTCCAGAAATAGGATGCAATGTTTTTTCGATTATAGGCATTCCAGACGCTTAAATAAGCCACAAGATTACTCTTTTCAAAATGAAAACGCCTGTCAAATCTTACATTTAAAGAGTGATATTCCGGATAGCGGGCTTTATTTATCCTGTTCTGGTCCAGGACAGCGCGATTAATCTGTTCGGATTGTGAGATATTAAAAGGTGTGTAAGGTGCACCGCCGGCAAAGATCCAGCGCAAACTGAATTCCCAGTTATCTCCAGGTTTGTATCCTCCTTCCATACCGAAAATAAAACGGTTGTCAAAAACTCTGTCTGTCCAGTTGTTATCAATCTTGTATTCACTCCGGAAATAGGATGCACTTATCAGCCCATAAAACTCTTCAGCAAGCTTCTTCTGTATAATCATCTCAACCCCGCGTGATCTGGCTGATCCTTTATCGTTTAATGCACCATGGTTAAAGAAAAATCCATATCGATAGAATAATTCATCCAGCAGGAACAATCCGGGTTGCTGGCTGTCCAGGGGCATGTTCTGGTAATTTTTCTGATACAGCTCCATGGACAATTTTGTGCTGGGAGTTAACAAATAATCAATTCCGAAGATGTAATGAACTGAGCGCGGATCATCAATATCTTTGTTCTTTTTGTTCTGGCTTAACAAAACTAAAGGCAGATTCTGATAGTAGACACCAATCGCTGCATTAAGTGTTATCTCCGGATTTAAGCGGTAGGCCAATGCCAGCCTTGGGGCCAGGTGAAAATTCTTGTTAAGAGTGAAGTAATCTGCTCTCAACCCCAAAGTTGCACTCAGACGCTCCACAGGATTGAATAAATAATTAAGGAACATGCCATATTTTAGTGCATCTATCCTGTCATTAATAAAAAATGCTGATGTACTGTCCCCTATTGCATCTGTATATTCAGAAAAATAATTGTTATAGTCTATGTATGTTTGTTTTACTTCGGCACCAAACTCGATCGCATTGTTTTTATTTATCCGTATATGATTGATATTACGCAGTTTAAAACTATTTTCTGTTGACCTGTTTTTTATGAGATGAATAGATGAGTTAGTTTCAAAATAATCTTCTTTAAAGTACGAGCCAGTCCAGGAAAAAGATGTGTTTGAGTAACCGTTCTTATTCCATATTGCACGCCAATTAATCCCTGCTGTGTTTTCATAAATATCCTGGTTGCCATAAACAATCATATCATTTTCAAGGGCAGCTTCCCGGTCAGGATTATTATGATCATCACCGAATATTCCAAGAAATGTTAATTTATGCTGCGGAGATATATCAAATACAAACTTCCCCTGGTAATCGCCATATCTTGGGGCAACACTGGTTCCTATGTCTGCTGCTTTAATAAGCAGATCAAGGTAACTGCGACGCAAAGAAATCATAAAGGAACTGTTTTCATTTAATAACGGACCTTCAAAAACCCCGCCGAATCCGGCAAAATTAAAGTCCAGCTGCGCATCGTATCTTTCCCGGTTCCCTTCACGAAACTTTATATCCATGACAGAAGATAATCTGTCTCCATAGGCTGCGGAAAATCCACCGGCACTGAAACTGACATCATCAATAAAATCTACGTTAATTAAGCCTATCGGCCCGCCCGATGTACCCTGAGTAGGAAAATGATTGATATTGGGAATTTCAATATTATCAATAAAGAATGCGTTTTCAACCGGGCTGCCTCCACGTACTATCAGACTGTTGCTCTGATCGTTTACTTTTGCAATACTTGGTAACCCCATAATAATACGGCTGACATCACCTGCTGATCCCGGAGCACGACGAATCTCTTCCCGTGAAAAACTAATGGTACTAAGCGGCTGTTGCTGTTGTTTATCAAAATACCCGGCACTCACAACAACGGCATTTTCTTCCAGATAGGATTCCGGAAGTCCGCAGTTAACAGAAGTAACTCTTTGCGGTCTTACAATGATATCCGTCTTAGTCAGGGTTTGGTAACCAATAAAATGAAATTGTAAAACGTAACTCCCGGCAGGTACATTTTTAATAACATAATTTCCCAGACTGTCTGTCGCTGCTCCCATCAGGGTATTCAGTATTACAATATTTGCACCAGTTAATGGAGCCTGTGTCTCGGCATCCACTACCATACCTTTAATGCTGCCTTTTGGCAGACTGTTTTGTGCATTAATAGAAATATTGAAGAAAATAATCATGAAAAAAACAAATCTCAGATACAAAACGAACCTCCTGATAAATAATTTTTCCGAATATCACCCCGGAAAATAATCAAAACGCCTGTGCCCATCGGTTCGCACCTGTCTTTCATAATTACTGGGAGTGCCCGAAATATACTGTTTATTGAATCTGATTGTTCTTTGATTAAATTAGCGCCTTTTAATTTTAAATATAATCCGGAAGTGTAAATATGAAAAAATGTGTTTTTTTAACCATGGAAAATCCTGAAGATTTTGTTGTTTATGACAGTCTCCTAATTGAACCCTTAGAGCGAAAAGGCTGGCAGGTTCATGAAATCCCCTGGACAAAAAAAGTGGATTGGAATGATTACCAGGTTGTTATAATTCGTTCTACGTGGGATTATCAAAATAATGCAGAATCATTTTTACAGGTTTTGAAAGAAATAGATCAATCAAACGCGCAACTGGAGAACAGCCTGGCAATCGTAAAATGGAATATTGATAAGATTTACCTGCAGGATTTGGAACAGAAAGGGATAAAAATTGTACCGACAGTCTGGATGAACACGTTTGACAGCAATAGAATTGATGCCGCTTTCTCAGAATTGCAAACAGACGAACTGATTATAAAGCCGCGTATCAGTGCCAATGCTGATTTTACTTACAGATTAACAAAGGACAATCTTGGTGAATTGCAGTCTCATCTCGAAGAAATTTTTTCTGAACGCAGTAGCCTTCTGCAACCTTTTATGAACAGTATTTTGGATGAAGGAGAATTTTCGCTTTTTTATTTTGGCGGAACATATAGTCACTCCATCCTTAAAAAACCCAAAAATGCAGACTTCCGTGTTCAGGAAGAACATGGCGGTACGCTTAAATCTGTTGAGCCGGAAGATAAACTTTTAGACGCGGGAAAGAAGGTGATGGACGTAATTAAGCCATTACCATTATATGTACGCGTGGATTTTGTAAGAGATAATACCGGGGAGTATCTGCTGATGGAACTGGAACTGATCGAACCATCACTTTATTTTAATATGGACGATCAATCCGCACAACGATTTGCAGATGCATTTGAGAAGTGGATGGAATAAAAAGAAGCGGCTATCTTAAAAGCTTTGTTCATTAATAATGATCCGGAAAAAATTTCAGGATGACAAAATGTATATCTTTAAGACAGCCTTTTGATATTAAAAACTTTATTAAACAAATTTAATTACGGCGTGTAAAACGCTGATCCAGGACTTCGTCCCATTCATCAATTTTATCACGGGTTTTTTCAAACAAGGCGTCAGTATTACCTTCAATTGATATTTTATTGATTTCATCACCCTGTTCGATAGCATCCACAACTTTTTGATCTGCTGATCCGGAAATCTGACCAAAAACAGCATGTTTACCATCCAGCCATGGTGTCGGTACATGGGTAATAAAAAACTGGCTGCCGTTTGTATTTGGACCGGCATTTGCCATAGATAGAATGCCCGGTTTATCATGAATAAGATCTTTGTGGAATTCATCTTTAAACATATAGCCCGGACCACCACGCCCATCACCATTTGGGCAACCACCCTGTATCATAAAATCGCTGATAACACGATGAAAAACCAGCTCATCATAATAACCGCGCTGTGCCAGATTAACAAAATTAGCAACCGTGTAAGGCGCTTTATCTGCGAAAAGATTTATATTTATTGTACCTTTACTGGTTTCAATTATTGCTTTTAATTCTGCCATAAAACTACCCTTTCTTTATAGATTTTTATTCTTTTTAGTTCTTAAATCCTAAGCTGCTTCCTGTTCAAGAAAAGCCCTGTATGTTTTTGCAATACCATCCTGGAGAGAAGTGGAAGCTATCCAGCCAAGATTATTAAGTTTTGATACATCAAGAAGTTTACGCGGGGTACCATCCGGTTTTTCCGGATTAAATTTTAACTCCCCGGTAAAACCAATGATTTTTTTAATGGTTATTGCCAACTCGCTGATTGTTACATCTGTTCCCGTGCCGATATTAACGAAGCCATCGTTATTGAAATTCTGCATTAGAAAATAACAGGCATCAGCCAGGTCGTCAACATACAGGAATTCACGCATAGGTTTACCGCTGCCCCAGACTTCAACATAAGCTGATTTATTTATTTTCGCTTCATGAAATTTACGGATTAGCGCCGGCAATACGTGGGAATTTTGCAGATCATAGTTATCACCGGGTCCATAAAGATTCGTTGGCATTGCTGAGATATAGTTAACTTTATATTGTTTTCGATAGAACTCCGCCATTTTCATTCCGGCAATTTTGGCTATAGCATACGCTTCATTCGTTGGTTCAAGATACCCGCTCAACAGGTGTTCTTCCTTCATTGGCTGCGGTGCATGTTTAGGATAAATACAGGAACTGCCTAAAAACAATAACTTCTGAACGTTATTGCGGTACGCATTTTCGATTATATTATTCTGAATCATCAGATTCTGATAAATAAATTCGGCAGGATAAGTATTATTTGCATGAATCCCGCCAACTTTTGCCGCTGAGAGAAATACATATTCCGGCTTTTCTGATATAAAGAAGTTTTCAACCTGATCCTGGCGGGTAAGATCAACTTCATCACGTGTTTTTAGTATCAGATTTGTATAGCCTTCATTTTGCAGCTTGCGTACTATTGCTGATCCAACAAGCCCGCGATGTCCCGCTACATATATTTTTGAATTTTTGTTCATATTTAATCCACTAATTGCACGGATTTCACTATATATATTTTAATAAGACTATTCCTTTTAATTTTAAGTGAAAAACCGATTCTTCCATTGTCATGCCGTAGGCATCTTTTTGTTAAACTGAAAATTATATAATTAAAAAATTAAAACCCGGATTCTTTTGTTTTATAACATTTTCTTTCTTTTTTCTTGACAGATTCTTTAGTTCTTTTTCACGTTGTATTGCTTGTTTTATATCAAAAAAATGCTCATAGTAAATAAGTTTATAACAATAATAACGTCCTGCAAAAGTTCTTTTATTACCCTTATTCTGCAGATGTTCGGCAATCCGTTTTTCTATATTGTTTGTAACACCGATATATAGAACTGTTTTTCCAGGATTAGTAGTGATATAAACATAGTAATTGTTTTGAATCATTTTGTGTGACAGTAAAAGATCCCTACGGGATGACATCGCTAGCATATCTATTATTTAAAATCAAACGACCCACGTGGCATATAAGACTACCATTATGTATTTTCTGTGGTTAAGTTTCCTTAAACTGTTTTTCTCTTTTTGCCAGTTTTAAATCAGCATCAATCATGATTTGTACAAGCTTTTCAAAAGTAACTTTTGGTTTCCAGCCCAGTTCCCTTTCAGCCTTAGATGCATCACCAATGAGCAACTCCACTTCTGTTGGACGATAATAGTTGGGATCAATTTCAACAACAACATCACCTTTTTTTAATCCTGTTTCTTCAGGTATCTTTCCAATCTCTGCAACAATGCCTTTTTCATTAGCGGCACTGCCCTGCCATTCAATGGCAATCCCAAGATGTTTAAATGACTCTTCAGTCATTTTGCGGACAGAATTTGTTTCTCCGGTTGCAATTACATAATCCTGCGGCTGTTCCTGCTGCAGCATACGCCACATGGCATCCACATACTCAGGTGCATAACCCCAGTCTCTTTTTGCATCCATATTACCAAGAAACAGCGTATCCTGCATTCCTAAAAAGATGCGTGTAACAGCCCGGGTAATTTTACGGGTTACAAACGTTTCACCCCGGCGCGGTGACTCATGGTTAAACAATATGCCATTACAGGCAAAGAGATTATACGCTTCGCGGTAGTTAACTGTTATCCAGTAAGCATAAAGCTTTGCAGCTCCATAAGGACTGCGTGGATAAAAAGGTGTTTTTTCTGTTTGCGGTACTTCCTGCACTTTACCGTATAACTCAGATGTTGATGCCTGGTAAAATCGTGTTTTTATGCCCGTTTCTTTAATCGCATCCAGAAACCTTAAAGTTCCGGTTGCATCAACTTCAGCCGTATATTCGGGTACCTGGAAGGAGACGCCAACATGACTTTGTGCTGCCAGATTATAAATCTCATCCGGCTGCACTTTTTCAAGTATACGATTTAAATTTGATGAATCAGTTAAGTCACCATAATGAAGAACCATTTTTCTGGGTTGCTCATGGGGATCCTGGTAAAGATGTTCCAGCCTGTGTGTATTAAAAGAACTCGCTCTGCGAATAATACCATGCACCTGGTAGCCTTTTTCAACAAGCTGCTCTGTTAAATAGCTTCCATCCTGACCTGTGATACCTGTAATAAGTGCTTTTTTCATTTTTAACCTTTTAAATTATCTGTCATAAAATTTTTTCTTCAATACTTCTACGATACGTTCAGCTGTGTGTCCGTCCCACAAAGGTGGAACCTGTCCTTTTTTCCATTTGTTATCCAGAATTAAACGCGCTGAGTCCAGGATTTTACGTGTATCGGTCCCGACTATCTCGTTTGTGCCTATTTCACTTGTTACAGGCCGTTCTGTATTCTCCCTTACCGTCAGGCAGGGAATTCCAAGATACGTTGTCTCTTCCTGAATACCACCGGAATCAGAAATAACAAATTTACAATTTGCCTGCAAATTTAAAAAATCCAGATAGCCTGTAGGCGGCAGCAATACCAGGTTTTTCATAGCTTTTACTTTATCCTGCAGACCAAGATCTTTAATATTTTTTTCTGTACGCGGATGTATCGGGAATATTACTTTTAACTCTTTTTGTATTTCTTCCAGTGCATTCAAAATATTTACAAAATTTTTCGGATCATCCACGTTGCTAGGACGGTGCAGAGTACATAAAGCATAGCTTTGCTGTGAAAGGTCCATTTCCTTAAGAATAGCTGATTGTTTAGCCTTTTCCAAAAAATACACAAGCGAATCAATCATCACATTCCCCACAAGATGTATTTTTGCCGGGTCAACTCCTTCGCGCTGCAGGTTTTCCAGCCCGCTTTTTTCTGTAACAAACAACATATCAGAAATGGCATCCGTTACCATACGGTTGATTTCTTCAGGCATTTGGCGATCAAAACTGCGTAAACCTGCTTCTATATGAACAACAGGAATCCAGAGTTTACTGGCTACCATACTGCATGCTGCAGTAGAATTTACATCGCCAACAACAACAACAATATCGGGTTTTTGTTCAAGGCAGACTTTCTCAAATTCAATCATAATTTTAGCGGTCTGCACAGCATGGCTCCCGGAACCTATTCCAAGAAAAACATCCGGTTTAGGCAATTGCAGATCATCAAAGAAGAATTTACTCATCCGTTCATCATAATGCTGGCCGGTATGAATTATTTTTGCATCAAAGATGTCTTTTTGATTTTGCATTGCTCTTTGCAACGGTGCAATCTTCATAAAATTGGGACGAGCCCCAACAACATTGAGTACTTTTAACATACTATTCTATTCATTTTGGTTTTTTCACTTTTAGTTTTTAGTAATTAGTTGCTCTTCCTTACCCTTCCGTCCGTCTCACGACAGTCACCTTCCCTTACAAAGGGCAGGAATCTAAAACTATCAATCCCTCGCTTGTCATCCCGGACTTGATCCGGGATCTAAGTTTTATAAAAGTTACTTTTTGACTGACCAAAAAGTAACACAAAAAGTCCTTTGCAAATACAAACTCGGACAGATTTCGCAAAGTGTGATTATTTGTTGTGGTTATAAAATTTTTATATACTGTTTAGATTATACCGAATTCATTTCATTGCCAGACGACTCAAACATGTATTTGAAAGCTCTTTTACCTGCGTGCAAATATAAATCGACAAGAAATTTCTGTTGAAGCCTGTGAATTTAACGAACGATTCATTACAATACAATTTCGCATAGTGCGACTTAAATTTCGTCTTGATCTTTTGGTCCTTTTGTATCAAGATAAAAGGACAGACATTTTACTATACTGTTCTTTTGAAGAGAGCAAAAGAACCAAAACTCGTCTTGCAAACAGAAACTCAAACAACTCATCCAACAATGTAAATTATTTGTTTTAACTTAAACTATATCGGTTAATGACTCGAACGTCTGTTTGCGTTTTTGCTTACAGCAAATTTTTATAGTTCTGATGGGTTATCCTGTAAGGATCTTTTGTTTTTGCAAAAAGCCAAATGCTGTTTTTTAACTAAGCCTTCTTTCTGTTTAAATACATTTCCAGAATCTGATCGATAGTGTTTTTTATTTCGTCTTTTGTTTTATCAGCAGTCCAGTCAGGCATTAAATAACGTTCAGGATGATCGGATGCAAGCAGGCAGATATTTGACAAAGGAATAAGATAATACTTATATAGTTGATCGATTTTGGCGCATTGTACATCAAAGTTAATCGTTGATTCATTCTGGACATTTGTCTCAACAATGAAATTATTCTCCAGACGCCCTTTGTTGTGAATTACCTGAATTGCCATATGCAAATTACCAATCCAACTACCAACGTTTGTAAAATCAAGATGGTAATGTGCTGCACTGTTTGTTATACTCAGTCCCGATTGAAAGTCTGCCTTTTGAGCGATGGTGTTAAGGTCGGAAAGCATATAAATATACATATTTTCCAGGTCTTCCATTGCCAGACGGTTGATCGGGTATTTATCAAAATCCAAAGCCCTTATTTTACGCCTGGGATAGGTTATCAGCGCTTCATCCGCACTATCACTTATTGCTATATGAAAATCATAGGCACGACGTAATTCTTTATACGGCATCTGAAAATCAGAATCACTGACAGCCAGGTTTTTAAAATCCAACAGTTTTGCAATCTCTACCAGAAGCTCAAGCGGATAAGTTAATCCTTCGGGGTTATTAGAATAATGGATAAGCTGAACCTTTTGCAGCTCCTTTTTACTTTTTTTATAAACCCCGGCTACTTTTTGTGCATTCTCTTCCCACGCTGCAAAGGGATAAATGACCACCTTTTCATCCAGTTTTTTTTGCTTAATAAAAGCGGACGGATCATCGCCACACATAGCAACAATTGTTACAAAACCATCCCGGGTTGGAAAAAAGCTATCACGTTCAGTGATAATTTTCTCCAGGTCTTTGTAAGAATTCTCTGATTTCAAGTATTGCCGGAAACCTAAAATATTATGCATGGTGTTTTAAGCCAGAAAAGGATGTTTTGCCAAAGATGAGTTATCTTTTATTTTCGATGATCTGATTTTATGAACTAATTCAATAGAAGCTCTTGCATCTGCTATTCCAAAACCTTTTTCGAGCAATATATTTGAGTATGAAATTGTATGCAGATCTGAAAATCCGCCTGAAAACTCAATTTCATTATTGTCAATAGTTATTGACCGATAGGTATTTTGGCCCTTTTGAAGAACATCAGCAGGTAAGTCATGTTCATCAAGTGATAAGTACCAGGTAACATTTGCCTGCTCTAATTCGAGAAATCCGGCGATTTTTCTTTTTTCAGTAATGTGTACTTCCTGGTATTGAACATCACCAAAAAGCCATAGCAGCATATCAAAAAAATGTATGCCTATATTTGTAGCCACACCACCCGACTTTTCGACACTGCCCTTCCACGAGTAATCATACCATTTTCCACGGGTAGTAACATAGGTAAGTACTACACTATGTTTCGTGTCCTTTTTTTCATGTTTTAACTTTTCCCTTAGGTTTTTTATAGATTCATGTTCACGCAGTTGCAGTATATTATATATTTTTGTTTCAGATCTTTCTTCCAGAGCAGACAGTGCATCCAGATTCCAGGGATTTAAGACCAAAGGTTTTTCACATATTGCATGGGCATTTACCCTTAAAGCAAAACGGATATGCGCATCATGTAAGTAGTTTGGTGAACAAATAGATACATATTGTATACGGTCTGGTTCATTTTTTAAAAGTTTCATCTCAATGTGTCTGTCAAATCTTTCAAACTCTGTAAAAAAATCCACATTTCTAAAATAACGATCCAAAATACCAACTGAATCACTTCTATCTATGGCACAAACCAGGTTATTTCCTGTTTCTTTTATCGCCTGCATATGACGGGGCGCGATGTAACCTGCTGCACCTATTAAAGCAAAATTTTTAAAGTTATCCATTGTTTTATCTAACCTTTATTTAAGCAGATAACCAAAATCTGCATCTAAATTCAGAACAGCACCAATTCTTGCAGACCAGCCTTTTGAATTCTGTATCCTGCTTAGATAGTGCCCGGGACTATGTAAATATCTGATGTTCAGGTATGTACTTATGCTGCTATTAAAAGAATATTGTAATTCAAAATCATTTAAAAGATTAAATTTCACAGGTTTAACCGGAAAGGATTCATGCTGCACCGGAAACAAGTCCGTCAGGCTTACTGCCCCGTATCTTCCATATACCAATGTATTAGATAGCCAAAAAGGAAATAGATTCCAATACTCTGTCTTAAGTTTGATTTCTTCAAGAGAAGCAGCAGGATATCCAAGTCCTAAGCCACGGTAATGATAATTTTCATAGGTTCTCCGGGACTGATAAACACGATTCCAGATTCGGGCATAAGTTAATGTAATATACGCCCCTTTTATGAGATCTGCATGACGTACTGAAGACAGTAAAGCAAACCTGTCGGGGTAGCGTGACCGGTCATCCACTCCCGGTTCATTATTCACAATAATATCATCAATTAAAAACTGGTTGTAGAATGTAAATCCAGTGGATGGTTTATAGAAAATATCCAATGCCCAGGAGCCATTCATAGCTAATCTGTCATTACGCTGTAAGGGATAGTAGAAAGTAAACGGGTTTAGAAAAGACGGTTCAAAATCTCTTTCTGCACCTCCGTAAACAGCCATTTCCGTCAATGCAATCTGAAAAGATTTGCTAAAAGCCAGGTCAAGGCGATGCCCGGTCAGAAATTTATTAGCGTTGTTTATTATTTCACCTGGCTTAGTATCATCAAGTGCCGAAAGCTGTTCCAGCCTGGCAAAAATTACGGACAACCTTAATTTTTTATAAGTATAACTGAGCAGAAGATGATCATAGGTATAAGGCCAATCAGATAAAATTAAACTGTACTCAGCCGGAGCGCCCCAATTCCTGGATGTTCGCCCAAAGAATGCAGAAAAACCGTTGAAATCTAAATTAACATAGGCTTCATTAACTCTGCCGTAAAGCCAGTTTTTTGATTCGGAGAGATCACCGGCAAAGAAAGGATCGCGCCTGTAATCACGGTCAACGGTTGTGCGGTTTTTTAAAACTATATGTGGTGCTTTGTAGTAAAGTGTGCCATCCAGACGAAAACGGTTATTGTTAGTTTTACTGTTAACATACTGTTCATCCCTTAGCTGCAATCCTGTCCAAAGCTTTACATCCAGACTATCCTGAATGGTTTTTGAATATTGTGAAAAATAATCAAGCGTATAAGATGGCTTTAATTCATAAGGCTGCGAAAGGATGAAATCAGGATTTAACTCTCCGGAAGTTATCCTGTAGTCCAGGTAACGATTATACAGATCGATTGTATAAACAGGTTGCTGTCCATAAACAGAAGCATAATTAACAAACTGAATAGTAATAAAAATGAATAAATATTTTAAACGTCTCAGCATAACAAATGGCTACAGTTTATTATACAAATGTAATGGGAAAGGTATTAAAAGTATTTCGGACAAATACTTCTCAGCCGCTGCGGGCTTTTTTAAAAAAGATATTATGCATCGCTTTAAAAAAATAGCGGATATCGGTTAAGAGCGGATTATTTTGTTTAGCAAGCAGGTATCTGCGTTCTGAAGCAACAATTTCATCAAAACTTTTTGGCATGTCCGCATAGTAAGGCGGCACCAGCCCAGGTTTAAACTGTATACGCAGCTTTTGCAGATCTTCAGGATACAAACTGAAATAGTGTTTGCTTAGTGCACGTACGCCGACAAGGTTCACTTCTCCCCGCAGATAATTTTTTAACTGGGGTAATTCATCAAGCCATAACTTCCTGAAAAGTTTACCCCATTCTGTCAGGCGAAAATCATTGGCAAATTTGCCGGTTTCGGAGAGATTGTGTTGTTCGAAGATATAATCCTGGAGATACTCAGAATAGGGATGCATGGTTCTTAATTTATAAATCCGGATAATTTTACCATCCAGGCCTATGCGGTTAAGCTTAATTGTTGGGCCATATGACGGATTCTTATCCATTGACGGCATCTTTTGTCTTTTAACGATAAAGAAGACGCTGTCATTGAATTCTTCAACAGCTACAATTTTAAAACCGCAAAAGGATAAACGCCCCAATACTTCTGCCTTGGACAAAGCACGGTTTTTACCCCTGGAAACAGCAAAATAAAATTGCTGCAGCATTGGAATCTTAGGGAAAATCCGCCGCCATACAAAATCTGTATTATAAACAAAACGTGCAATAAGACCGGGATACTTATTGAAAATATAATTTTTATGGGTTGTATTGGTATGAATTTTACCTACAAAATAGCCGCCGTTATATATTTTTTTATGCACCTGCAGAAAATAACGGTTGAGCCAGCGAAAGTCGTTTACCTTGTGCAGATTAATGATAAGACTTTGCTTATGATCATCCAGAACTTCCACATTATACATGGTATGTGTATTCAGCACGCGTGTTTGATCTTCGGCATGTTCGTTAAGCTGAAGATGCCTGTCCAGCATGTCAAATAATTTGGGATCGTTCTTCAGGAAAACATCATGAAGTTTAGAGCGTGCCGAAATAAAGTCTTTCCTGTGATCGTGGAGAAAATGTTCCGATTCATCAGGCAGTTCTTCCCGGCGGATTATGGCTTTTACATCATCCACCTGTTCAATATCACCCGATTGCCTGCGGTTAACTCTTCTTAAAAAGAAGGGTCCAAGAATAAGCGTTTCCAGCAGGAACAGGACAGCAACGGTTCCAAAAAACTGCAGTCGGGAGAACTCGAACATACGCAAGGCAAATAATAACACCGCACCTAGTGACGTCATGATAAAAACGGCTTTAAGATAAGGCGCAATGGAGTACCAGATGTTTTTATAGAAAGAACGGTCAAATTTGTGTGTTGTAACAGAAGCAATCAGCCAGACAGCTCCGACAAGCATTAAGAGCTGCTCATAATCGGGATTTAAAGCAAAAGAGCTGCGTTTATAATAATTTACAAGGAAAAACGAGATGAGCAGAAAAGTTAAATCTATGATAAAAAG